>NZ_JAHLPW010000012.1 GCF_018918075.1 Virgibacillus sp. MSJ-26 | reverse complement strand
TTAACAATGAAAATGGAACATTTTCACATAAAAACAAAAGAAAAAACGGTTGCGTTTATCTTTTATTGATAAACATAACCGTTTTTGTTTATTTGGGGCTAGTTATGTCCCAGCCTCTTTTATTTTATATTTGCTCTTTTTAAATTTTTACAACAATTTTTTAACCTTTAAAAAACTATTTTAATTATACTAAATCCATGTTAAAGTAGTAGTAGTTAGTTTTGAAAACGCTTGCAAAGAGGAGTTCTCTTATGAAGGAAAAAAATAAATTAATTTTTGATCATGCAATACGGACAGCGGACATGTTAGTGGAAATGTTTGGTTCACTCTGTGAAGTCGCTGTACATGATTTTTCGGACTTACAACATTCGTTAATTTATATCGCTGGTAACGTCACTTCAAGAGAAGTTGGATCACCGATTACCGATTTAGTTTTAAAAGAATTAAGAAAAGATCATTCAGAAATAAAAGATATTCCCAGTTATCAGACAAACTCGAAGGATGGAAATATTATGAAGTCCACCACCGTGTTCTTAAGGGATGGTAATGACAATATTATTGGAGCATTATGTACTAATTTCGATATAAGTTTATTGATGCAGGTAAATGGAAAAATTGAAGAGTTCGTTGGATTTAACAAGGATAAGCAGCCGTCAGAAACATTCTTCACATCTGTACATGATGTCATTCATGATATGACACATCAAGTTTTAAGTCAGTTTAATAAGGCGCCTTCTGATATGTCTATGGAAGAAAAGATAGATGTTGTTGGTGAATTAGATGAAAGGGGAACGTTTTTAATCAAAGGCGCGACGGAATATGTTGCACAGGCTTTAGGCGTTTCAAAATTCACCGTCTACAATTACTTGAACAAAGTCAGAGCGACGAATGAGTACTTAACCAATAACTTAGAATAAATCTTACAGTATCAACTTTAGAAAAATACACCAAGAGGAGAGAGTAACATGGAAATTCTAAAAGGTACCGTGCTGCTACTGATTGTTTTAGCCGGTTTCACGTTATTTAGTTATAAAGCACCGCGAGGGATGAAGGCGATGGGAGCATTAGCCAGTGCTGCTATAGCTACGTTTTTAGTGGAAGCGTTTCAGCGTTATGTTGGCGGGGATTTATTAGGTATAGAATTTTTAGGGCAGGTCGGTGACGCGGCTGGTGGTATGGGCGGTGTCGCAGCTGCAGCACTTGTCGCACTGGCCATGGGTGTATCACCTGTATATGCACTTATGTTAGGGGTCTCTAGTGCTGGATTGGGACTTTTACCAGGATTTATTGCAGGTTACCTTTTATCTTTTTTAGTTAAGAAAATTGAAACGAAAGTACCGGATGGTCTAGATTTGATTGTGGCCATTATTGTTGCGGCACCACTTGTGCGTTTGTTGGCCGTGCTTGTCGATCCGCTCGTTGATGCAACACTACTTAATATCGGTGGAATTATTACGCAAACAACTGATGCTAGCCCAATTGTTATGGGAATTATTTTAGGTGGAGTCATCACTGTCGTTGCAACAGCACCACTAAGCTCAATGGCTTTAACGGCAATGTTAGGGTTAACTGGAACACCTATGGCGATTGGCGCGTTAGCTGTATTTGGTTCATCTTTTATGAATTTCGTATTTTTCCATCGAATGAAATTTGGCGATCGGAAAACTACCATTTCTGTTGCAATTGAGCCATTATCCCAAGTCGATATCATATCAGCCAACCCAATACCTGTATATGTAACAAACTTTCTTGGTGGAGCAACATCAGGTATAATTATCGCTTTAGCAGGATTGGTTAATGGAGCGACGGGAACAGCCACGCCAATCGCAGGATTTGCTGTTATGTACGGATTTAATGATCCGATGAAAGTAACGATTGTCGCGCTTCTCTGTGCAACGATGAGTGCATTATGGGGTTACGTCGGTTCCTTAATCTTTAAGAACTTTAAAATTCGTCGAGTGGACCAATTGGCTGAAATGGACAAAAAACCCGAGCCTGAAGTTACCCGAGAGCCTGAAGCTGAACTTGCTTAACTATGCTATAATAAGTGATTAGATAAAGAATTGATGAAACACATCGACTCAGGTCAGTAAAAATTTTAGGGCGGTGAGTAGAATGAAATTTAATTCAGTTTTTGATATTATCGGTCCCGTCATGATAGGACCGTCAAGTTCACATACAGCAGGAGCAGCTCGTATTGGTAAGGCAGCGCGTGATTTACTAGGCGCGGAACCAACTTGGGCTAAAATCCATTTATATGAATCATTTGCAAAAACGTATAAAGGTCACGGGACTGATTATGCTTTGGCTGGTGGATTACTTGGTTTTGAAACAGATGATATACGAATGAGTGAGGCGCTCGATTTAGCTAAAAGTCGTGGTTTGGAAATCGAGTTTATTGAAGATACAGCGGCAGTAGATCATCCCAATACAGCGCGTTTAATTATTGGTAATGAATCTGAGCAAGTTGAATTAGTCGGTATTTCCATCGGTGGTGGGAAGGTTGAGATCATAGAACTAAATGGATTTGTTCTTCGCTTATCTGGTAACCATCCTGCCATTTTAGTTATGCATAATGACCGTTTCGGTGCGATTGCTTCTGTCACAAATATATTAGCTAAGCATGAAATAAATATTGGACATATGGAAGTAAACCGTAAAGACGTAGGTAAAGAAGCACTCATGGTGATTGAAACAGACCAGAACTTAAATGATGATGTGTTACAAGAACTAGAAAATGCAGATCATATTATTCATATATCGACAATTGTTAGTTAATTTGAAGTTCCAGAGAGGAGGTTAATTGATGTTTCGTACAGTAGCAGAGTTAGTTGAAATAGCTGAAAAAGAAGGTATCTTAATCTCAGAAGTGATGATTCGTCAAGAGATGGATGTTAAAGAAAAATCGCGTGATGAAGTTTACGCTGAAATGGAAAGAAACTTAGAAGTAATGGAAAAAGCGATAGAAGATAGCTTGAAAGGTGTTCAATCGGTTACCGGATTAACTGGCGGAGACGCCGTTTTAATTCAAGAATATATGAAAAATGAAAATCCTCTATCTGGCCATTTACTTTTAGATGCAGTCAGTAAAGCAATGGGGACGAATGAGGTCAATGCCGCAATGGGAACCATTTGTGCCACACCGACAGCTGGTAGTGCAGGGTGTGTTCCGGGAACATTATTTGCTGTGAAAAATCAACTTAATCCAACCCGTGAGCAAATGATCCGCTACTTATTTACAGCTGGGGCATTCGGATTTGTCGTAGCTAATAATGCCTTCATTTCTGGTGCGGCAGGCGGCTGCCAAGCAGAAGTGGGTTCAGCTGGAGCAATGGCTTCAGCGGCTATTGTTGAAATGGCTGGTGGAACACCACAACAATCAGCAGAGGCCTTTGCCATGACGTTAAAGAATATGCTTGGCCTAGTTTGTGATCCAGTGGCAGGGCTCGTTGAAGTCCCATGTGTGAAGCGAAACGCAGCAGGCTCTTCGCTTGCCATCGTTTCAGCAGATATGGCATTAGCTGGAGTCACGAGCCGTATTCCGTGTGATGAGGTCATCGGTGCGATGTATCAAATTGGTAAAACAATGCCATCAACCTTAAGAGAAACTGGTGAAGGTGGCCTTGCGGATACACCGACAGGCCGATTATTGAAAGAAAAAATATTCGGTTCATTAGCATCGACAGAAGTTTAAGTGAAATAAATGATTGTCTTAGCAAAAAGTAGTAGACAGAAGCACTAACGTGCAGAGAAACGTTAGTGCTTTTTGAATAAGAGAAATCAATCACTTTTCGTCCCCCCTAGGTGAGAAAATCCATGCTAGGGGTAACGCGTCTAGCGTTCTCTTACACTCTAAACGAAAAAATCAGCCTTAGGGATAACGCTACAATTATCATTACAACTCTAAATAGCTATACATCCAATAGGTAGAATAATAAAACAACATAATTTACTATATAATTAGTTCACGAAGTTTTAAAGAAAGAAGGGGATCTAAGTTTGAATAAAGTAATTTCAAAATCGCTCATACTTTTAGTTTTATCACTCATTGTTTTAGCTGGATGTAATAAAAATAGTAAAAATGACAATTCAAACAATCAAACAGACGCTGAAAATCTCCAAGGAGACTGGCATGGGAATATTGATGTTCCCAATCAGCCTTTACCGATACAAGTCACGTTCGGAAATGAGGACCACCTAAATGGAAAAATTAGTATACCTATTCAAGGTGTTAGTGACTACCCTTTATCAAAAGTGAAATTAGATGATGGGGAAATATTGTTTGCAATGGATGTTCAAGGCGAGCTCGTCACGTTTGATGGAGAAGTTGAACAGGATAAAATTGAAGGTTCGTTTGAACAACATGGACAGACGTTTCCATTTGAATTGGAAAAAGGTAAAGTAGCGAGCGAAGATGATGAAGACAACAATAACTTATTAACCGTTGAAACAGAACGCGGTAAAATTTACGGAGAATTAGAAATTCCTGAACAATCCGGTGAAGCACCTTATCCTGTGATGATTATTATCCCTGGGTCTGGTCCAACTGATCGAAATGGAAATACGTTGGCCGGGGATAACAACAGCTTAAAATATTTATCTGAAGAATTAGCTGAACGAGGCGTGGCTAGTATTCGGTATGATAAGCCAGGTGCAGGGAAAAATACTGATATAAAAATCCCTGAAGAAGAAATCACATTTGATCAATTTGTCGAAGATGCCGTTGCTTGGATTGATTTAGCTGAAAAAGATGATCGTTTTACTGAAATTGGTATAATAGGTCACAGTCAAGGTTCGCTCGAGGGAATATTGGCAGCACAAGAAGAGGATATTGACGTATTTATTTCACTAGCAGGTGTCGGAAACTCTATAGACAAAACGCTTTATAATCAATTGGAAGAGCAATTGCCGGAAAACCTTCTAAATGAAAGTGAAGAGATTATTGCTCAATTAAAAAAAGGGCATATGGTAGATGAGTTATCTCCAGAATTAGAAGGAATGTTTCACAAGTCCGTTCAGCCTTTTCTCATATCGTGGATGGCATATGAGCCAGCAGAAGAATTAAAAAAATTATCATCACCTACCTTGATCATCAATGGAACACGGGATTTGCAAACACCTGAACATGAAGCTGAACTGCTTCACGAAGCGAGTGATGCATCTGAATTTCTATTAATAGAAAAAATGAATCACGTTTTAAAAGAAGCGCCAACAGACAGGGAAGGTAATCTTAAAACATATACTAATCCGGACCTTCCATTAGCTGATGGACTAATAGAAGGAATAGCAGAATTTTTAATAAACGAAGGATTCATCAAACAATAAGATTATGCTATGATAAGAGCAATAAAGTTAAAGTGAAGGGGGATTATATGCAAAATAAAGCACCTATTAAATTAGATGAACGGATCCATTTAATTGACGGCTATGATTTAGGCGTGGAAAGTCGTACGGGAACCTATGTGATTAATGAAGATGAATTAACCTTAATCGAAACAGGTCCTAGCCCATCGGTTAATTATATTAAAAAGGGATTAGAGGAACTAGGATTTACACTAAACCAAGTGAAGTACATTATTGTAACTCATATCCACTTAGATCACGCTGGGGGTGCAGGTGTTTTAGTAAAAAAATGCCCGAATGCTAAAGTCGTTGTCCACCCTCGTGGGAAAAGGCATTTAGAAAATCCTAAAAAGTTAGTAGCTGGGGCACGTGCTGTATATGGAGATAGTTTTTCAGAGTTGTTTGACCCAATTTATCCCATTGATCAAGCACGCCTCCTTGTTAAAGACGAAGGAGATACATTAGAAATTGGACCGGATTGTACACTGAGATTTTATAGTACACCGGGACATGCAAAACACCATTTTAGTATTTACGATCCGGTGAGTAACGGCATGTTTACAGGGGACACAGTAGGCATTAGATATGAACAATTGGTGGAAGACGGGATTGATTTATTTTTACCGTCAACATCACCCAACCATTTCAACCCAAGTGATATGAATGACTCTATTAATCGGATAGCAGACATGAATTTAGATAGAATATACTTCGGACATTTCGGGATGACAGAAAGTCCTAAAGGTGCATTAAAGCAGGTTTCTAATTGGCTCGATATTTTTATGGAAATAGCAGAAGAGGTTGCTGCAGAGGATGAAAGTTATGAGGTCTTGTCAGAGCGACTTTTCGGACGTGTTCGAACTTATTTAAGAGACCAAGATGTCCCAGACGAACATAAAGTTTACATATTAATCAACCTTGACATGCAAGTAAGCTCTCTTGGCATTATTGATTACTTTAAGAAAATACAACATTAAATTAGATTGATAGAAACCTGGCTTTTGATTACGCTAGGTTTTTTCATTCAATTAAAATATCCATTAAAAAAGAGTTATCCTTTATGAATAACTCCTAAACAGTACTATCTATCTTTCTTCTTCAGTTTTCATAAACGTTAAGATAAAGAATAAAATGAAGCTAATGAGTAAAATAGTTCCACCGACTATGAAGAATACGGTTGTTACGACGTCATTCATATTAAATGGATTCACGTAATAAAGCCACATGCCTATCGTTAGACCAAATGCACCAATGATACCTGACCAAACATGGAGTGTGGCTACCACGGTTTTGGCCGGAGTAAAAATTTTATAGAAAACAGCCCAGGCAAAAAGTGACAACCAGCCAACAACTAAAATGTGAGCGTGCACACTTTTAAAAGCATAGCTGCCGGCACCTGCCATATGCGAACCTAAAATTGCTCCAATAACAGCAAATAATGCTGAAAAACGGAGTAATGTTTTACTATATTTTTGCACGAAAAATCCCTCTCTTTCCTTTATACGCCTTTACTCTATAACTTTATTATGAATAGCATATGAATAATCTATATCGGCTAGAGTGCAGGATGAAAAGGATTATACTAATGTTTAAAGTTAATTTGAGTCACGTCATGTCGCATAATTATTCATAAGAAGACGTTCAATCTTGATCTGCAAAAAGATGTTCAATTTTGCTAACAGCTTCATCAATTGTGTTGGCATGAATATCGATCCTTTGGTGATTCGTATAATCTTTTGCATGATGTTCATAACGTGGATCATAATAAAATTCAAGCAACAGCTTAACCGCCTGAGCATAATCACTAGCTCGTAACGCTTCCTCAATTTTTTTAGCAATGGGTGTGTGAATGCGCTTTTTAATAAGTTGAAATGCTTCCATAAACTTCTCTGAATAAATCGTAGGGTGGTATTCATCTAAAATGATCTTAACTCGCAATTCAAATGGAAGATGAATAAAAAGTTGTTTCCCATTTTCTTTTTTGTCATAAAGAAAGTCAGGTAAAACCACACGACCAATACGCTTACTTTCCCCTTCAATAAAAACAAACGGCTCATGTTCATAACGTTTCATCGCTTGGACGAGAAGAGAATCAAATTTTTTTTGCTTGCTTGGCTTTAATCCAATTTGTCCAAAAATAGACCCGCGGTGACCGGCCAATTTTTCCAGGTCAATGACAGGATAGCCTTTAGTAGCTAGTTTTTGTAAAATAATTGTTTTTCCAGAACCA
Source organism: Virgibacillus sp. MSJ-26 (assembly GCF_018918075.1). Classification (GTDB taxonomy): domain Bacteria; phylum Bacillota; class Bacilli; order Bacillales; family Amphibacillaceae; genus MSJ-26. The sequence goes on along the minus strand of NZ_JAHLPW010000012.1, from coordinate 123,387 downwards.
GTATATCCATTAAGTACATATAAATTTGGTGGGAAATCTTGTTTTTTAAGTTCATGGACAACCCATTGCCGGTAAGATTTAATACCGCCGTATAAACGATTGGCATGGATTCCCATAAGGTCGAGAACAGTCGCTGCTGTTTTACTTCGCATGCCCCCGCGCCAACAAAAGACAGTCATTGGAGTATTAATCTTATTAAATTGCTCAATAAAATCTGGTAATTTGGCAGAGAATATTTCTAGGCCTCTTTGTTTTGCTTCTTCTTTTCCTACTTGCTTATAAATCGTGCCGACTTCAGCACGTTCTTTATCAGAAAAAATAGGAATATTAATACTTCCCGGAATCGTTGCCTCTTCATATTCACTAGGTGAACGGACATCGACTAACGTATGTTCCCCCTTTGTTTGTAATAAATCTTTAATTTCAATATCATGGAACATAAGTAACAACTCCACTTCTTTCAAAATCTAGGCAGTCTACTTAGACCATATCTGCAGACTTTCTAGCATCAAATATTATTCCCTTAAATGTATAACTTTAACATAATCGATTAATGATTACTTCTCATAACTACCTCATAAACCTAATTTATTTAGGGCATAATGATCGCAGTTTACCCCACAAAATGAAGGTCCACTTTATCTCTTTCAGTAGAAAGGCTTTTTTTGAAAATCAAATCGTTGACAAATATACATTAGGGGGGTATAGTAAAAGTATAAAATGTAAAAGGAAGTGACAAAAATGGGAGACTATCTTCATGATCAACCCATTGTGCCTAGATCGGATGGAGAGAAGCAAGCAGTCATCAATCGTTTAAAACGAATTGAAGGCCAAGTTCGAGGCATTCAGAAAATGGTAGAAGATGATCGCTATTGTGTGGATATATTGGTGCAAATTAGTGCGATTAATGCCGCATTGAAAAAAGTCGGTTTTTCCGTAGCAGAAAGACATGCGAAACATTGTGTCAGCCATGCGGTGAAGTCTGGTGACGGGGAGGAGTCTATTGATGAATTGATCAATATCATGAAACATTTTGCTAAATAGGAGGGGAAATAGATGAGCGAATTAAAACATGCAACAGTTGGCGTAACAGGAATGACATGTTCAGCTTGTTCTAGTCGCGTGGAAAAGGTCTTGAACAAAATGGACGGTGTGGAAGCGCAAGTAAATTTAACGACGGAAAAGGCTACTGTCGATTATGACCCAACAACGACTTCGATTCATGATATTACCGATCGAATTGAAAAAGTTGGCTACGGGATTCAAATGGAAAAGTCTGAGCTTGACGTTATGGGCATGACATGTGCAGCCTGTTCATCGCGTATTGAAAAAGTACTCAATAAACAGGAAGGAATTAAAGAAGCTACTGTCAATTTGACGACAGAGAACGCGACAGTTGAATACAATCCTGGTCTTATTGATGAAAAAGCAATTATTGATCGAATTAAAAAACTTGGATATGACGCGAAAGTAAAAGCCGATAAACAGGAAAAGCAGTCTCAAAAAGAAAAAGAATTACAGAAAATGAAGTGGAAACTCATTATTTCTGCAATTTTGTCGATTCCATTATTAGTTACGATGCTCGACCATTTATTAGGCATTTCCCTTCCTTCTATTTTCATGAATCCTTGGTTTCAATTTGCTTTAGCCACTCCGATTCAATTCATTATTGGTTGGCAATTTTACGATGGAGCTTATAAAAACTTACGAAATGGCGGGGCAAATATGGACGTTCTTGTCGCCCTTGGTACAAGTGCCGCTTATTTCTATAGTTTATATGAAGGATTTAAAACGATTGGAAATCCGGGATATGATCCACATCTTTATTTTGAAACGAGTGCTATTTTAATTACACTTATTTTATTCGGAAAATATTTAGAAACAAATGCGAAAAGTAGAACAACCGCTGCGTTATCTGAATTATTGAATTTACAGGCAAAACAAGCGCGGGTTATTCGAAGTGGTGACGAAGTGATGATCCCAGTGGAAGATGTTGTTGTTGGAGATATAATGCTAGTAAAGCCGGGAGAAAAAATGCCCGTAGATGGTGTGGTTACAAAAGGAAGAACGTCTGTCGATGAATCGATGCTTACAGGAGAATCTATTCCGATTGAAAAAGACATTGGGGCAGATGTTGTCGGATCAACGATTAACAAAAATGGAACGATTGAAATGGAAGCGACTAAAGTAGGAAAAGATACGGCTCTTGCTTCGATCGTTCAGGCAGTAGAAGATGCGCAAGGCTCGAAGGCTCCAATTCAACGTCTTGCTGACATTATTTCAGGATACTTTGTTCCGATTGTTGTTGGGATTGCAGTTTTAACATTTATTATTTGGATTACGCTCGTTCAGCCCGGTAATTTTGAACCCGCGTTAGTTGCCTCCATAGCGGTGCTCGTTATCGCATGTCCGTGTGCTTTAGGTTTAGCAACACCAACATCGATTATGGTTGGAACTGGAAAAGCGGCGGAAACAGGCATTCTTTTTAAAGGTGGAGAACACCTAGAACGTACTCACCAACTTAATGCCGTCATTCTGGATAAGACAGGAACGATTACACAAGGTAAGCCAGAAGTGACGAACTTTACAGGGGATGACGAAACGTTGCAATTACTCGCTAGTGCGGAAAAAGGATCAGAACACCCCTTAGCAGAAGCAATTGTCGCCCATGCAACAGAAAATGAAATTGAACTTTTAGACACAGATGAATTTGAAGCGATACCTGGTCATGGTATTCGTGCGATGATTTCGTGTAAAGAAATTTTTGTTGGAACAAGAAAGTTAATGACAGATAACAACATTGATGTCATCAATGCAGAAGATAATCTCAAAACTTATGAGACGGATGGGAAAACAGCGATGTTAATTGCAATCGACGGCATATATCGTGGCATTGTCGCTGTAGCTGACACAATCAAGGATACGGCAAAAGAAGCGATTGCTGAGTTACATGACCAAGGGTTAGAAGTTCTAATGCTAACAGGAGACAATCAACTGACGGCTGATGCGATTGCCAAACAAGTTGGGATTGATAGGGTCTTTGCCCAAGTGTTACCAGAGGAAAAAGCGGAAAAAGTAAAAGAAGTTCAAGCTCAAGGTAAAAAAGTCGCGATGGTTGGGGACGGGGTGAATGATGCACCTGCTCTTGCAACAGCGGATATCGGAATTGCGATTGGAACAGGAACAGAAGTGGCCATTGAAGCAGCAGACGTCACGATTCTTGGAGGAGAGTTATTACTCATTCCTAAAGCAATCAAATTAAGTAAAGCAACGATTAAAAATATCCGCCAAAACTTATTCTGGGCCTTTGGTTATAACACCGCGGGAATTCCGATTGCTGCTCTAGGTTTATTAGCCCCATGGATTGCTGGAGCTGCGATGGCATTGAGTTCCGTCAGTGTCGTTTCCAACTCCCTTCGTTTAAAAAGGGTAAAAGTATAGATATTATGATGATAAAGGATCTATTCTAAAGGTAAAAGAATTCCTTTCAAAAAGGAGACAGGCTAAACTTGTTCTCTCAGTAAAATCTACTCATTTGAAAGGGGGTGAAGTGTTATGAAAGAAATGACTTTAGATGTAACAGGCATGACATGTGGTCATTGCAAATCTTCTGTGGAAGGTGCACTAAAAGAATTGGACGGTGTATCAAATGTCGACGTCAATTTAGATACTGGTAAAGTTGACGTGAAATATGACGAAGCAAAAGTTTCAGCGGACGCTATGCGTGAAGCTGTCGAGGATCAAGGGTACGATGTTGCCTAACGAGAGAATATAAAATTTTAATGAAATGGATACATGGAAGTTACTATCTAATTCCATATTCTACTTATCTACAATAAAAGCTGATTCCTTTTAGGGATCAGCTTATTTATTGTTTATCTTATACGATACAGGGGTATAGTGATTTTGTGAGGCATACAAAATTATATATAGGGAAAATTATTTATTATGAATGGTGTAAAGGAGTGAAAAATATGGTAAACAATAATAACGAAAATCATCAACATCATGATCATGATAAACATACCAATCAAGAAAGTCATTCTAACCATCATGGTGACGAGGGTCATGAACATCACGGACATCATGGCCACGATGAACATGGTGGACACGATCATCATGATCACGGCGATATGGTAGAGGATTTTAAGAAGCGATTTTATATTTCTCTTATCGTAACGATTCCTATATTAATTTTATCACCTATGATTCAAGAGTTTATCGGTGTTGACTTTCAACTGCCATTTAATCAATATATTTTATTTGTGCTGTCAACATTTATCTTTTTTTATGGTGGTTGGCCATTTATTACGGGAGGTATAAGTGAACTAAAAGACAAAAATCCCGGCATGATGACGCTGATTGGATTGGCGATTCTAGTTGCTTACGTGTATAGTTCTCTTACAGTTTTCGGTTTGGAAGGTCAGGATTTTTTCTGGGAACTAGCCACATTAATTGATATCATGCTCCTTGGTCACTGGATTGAAATGCGGTCCGTTATGGGAGCATCCAATGCACTTGAAGAATTGGTGAAACTCGTTCCAAGTGAAGCACATAAATTAGACGAAAACGGGAATGTTATTGAAATTCAAGTCTCTGAATTGAAAAACCATGATAAAGTACTGGTAAAACCAGGTGAAAGAATACCTGTTGACGGTACGATTGTGGATGGAAACTCGGCGATTGATGAATCGATGCTGACAGGTGAATCCGTTCCAATTGAAAAAGCGAAAGGGGACGAAGTGATTGGTGGCTCGGTGAATAAAGAGGGATCGCTTACCGTTCAAGTTGAAAAAACGGGGGAAGAATCCTATTTATCCCAGGTTATTACCATGGTGAAAGATGCACAGGAATCAAAGTCAAAAACACAAGATATCACCAATCGAGCGGCAAAATGGTTGTTCTATGTAGCATTGGCAGCAGGGTTTATTACTCTATTTATTTGGCTTCTGCTTGGATATCCGTTTGATACAGCATTAGAGCGAATGGTAACCGTCATGGTGATTACCTGTCCTCATGCGCTTGGTTTAGCAGCACCTCTCGTTATTGCAGTGTCAACATCGATTTCAGCTAAACATGGGCTCCTTATTCGTAACCGTGCTAATTTTGAAGGAGCACGAAATTTGAATGCTGTTGTATTTGATAAGACAGGGACATTAACTCAAGGTGAATTTGGCGTAACAAATATAGTACCAAATGAAGGTTACCAGGAAGAAGATGTGTTAAGTTATGCTGCAAGTCTTGAACAAAATTCGGAACATCCGATTGCGACAGGTATCGTTTCTTCTGCAAAAGATAAAGATATACAGCTTAAACAAGTTGCGGATTTTGAAGCCCTGACGGGTAAAGGCATTCAAGGAACGATAGATAGCAAGAAAATCAATGTCGTTAGTCCAGGGTATGTGGATAATGAAGGCATGGCTTATAATAAAGAAGAATTTAATAATCTTTCAGAAGAAGGAAAAACTGTTGTTTTTGTGTTGTTAAATGACGAGCTAATCGGAATGATAGCCTTAGCTGATATTGTTCGCGATACAGCAAAAGAAGCCATTGCCAATTTAAAAGAGGAAGGCATCCATTCCATTATGCTTACAGGTGATAATGAAAAAGTCGCACACTGGGTGGCTGAACAATTAGATATCGATGAAGTATATGCTGAAGTTTTACCAGATAAAAAAGCAGATCAGATTAAAAAAGTGAAGGAAAAAGGCTGGAAAGTAGCTATGACAGGAGATGGGATTAACGACGCCCCAGCTTTAGCCACAGCTGATTTGGGCATCGCCATTGGAGCTGGTACAGATGTTGCGATGGAAACAGCCGATGTTGTCTTAGTTAAAAGCAATCCGAAAGATGTTGTTTCACTCATCGATTTATCCAAAAAAACGTATCGAAAAATGATTCAAAACCTATGGTGGGCTGCTGGATATAATATTCTGGCCATACCACTTGCAGCTGGTTTATTAGCGCCTGTTGGCATCGTACTTAGTCCAGCAGTTGGTGCTATATTAATGAGCTTAAGTACTGTTATTGTGGCGATTAACGCGAAATTGTTAAAAGCTTAAGTAGGTTCTTTTAACTGAAAGAGTAACAGCCGAATGTTCTTCCTTCATACTGTTTTAACACGCCTCTTTAATGGGATGCCCATTAAAGAGGCATTTTATTTTTAAAAACGAGGTTTATTTTGTGCATGCGTTCAACATGATAATTTACACCGTGTTAATTATTTGTCAATTTAAATTTACTTCTATATAATTTATATGAAAGATTAAATGTATGAAAAGGGAGAGAGAAAGATGGGTCGTTTAAAAGGAAAAGTAGCTATTATTACAGGTGCCGCAAATGGTATGGGAGCTTCTGAAGCAAAACTATTTGCTAATGAGGGCGCAAAGGTGGTTGCAACTGATATTCAAATTGAAAGGCTTAACCAAATCGTTGAAGAAATTAAAAAAGAAGGTGGGGAGGCACTCGCATTAGAACATGATGTAACCTCAGAAGAAGCATGGAAAAGTGTTGTCGAGAAAACCATCCAATCTTTTGGAAAAGTCGATGTTTTAGTTAATAATGCTGGTGTTTCAACAGAAAAAACGATTGCAAATATGGAAATGGATGAATGGAACAAAGTACAAGATGTTCTCCTAAACGCTCCTGTTATCGGTATGAAACAAGTTATTCCTGAAATGAAAAAGTTAGGTGGAGGATCAGTTATTAACATCTCATCTATTGGTGGAATTGTTGGAATGGCTGGGACAAGTCCTTACACTGGGGCGAAAGGCGCCCTTCGTTCTTTATCTAAAGCAGCAGCAGTTGAATATGCAAAGGATTTAGTACGTGTTAACTCTGTTCATCCAGGAATTGTAGAAACACCAATGACAGCCCCAGCAATGGAGCAAGCTCAAGCTTATTTTCAGACATTTACACAACTCCCGTACTTTGGAAAACCAGAGGATGTAGCATATGGAGTTTTATTTTTAGCTTCAGATGAATCACGATTTATGACAGGTGCAGAACTTGTAATAGATGGTGGCTGGACTGCGTTATAAAATAAAAAATCATTAAAGATGACTTTAGATATATCATTCAGATAGGAAAGTGTCATGCTTTCCTATCTGAATAAAAAAGTTGTTGATGATTCTCTTAACTTGCGTGACAATCTTGACCATATCATTAAAGGTTACATTTATTCGATAACCTTTCACATCGCACCACAAGTAAACATGGTAGTAGTTATGAATTTAAAATTCGTTACTATATGGCCCCTTAATAGATTGTTGAAGTAACATTTGTGCCATTTCCTCTATAGAGTAAGGATAGTTATTCCGAATCCACCAAATAATAACCTCAAAAATTCCAGCAGTGGTGTATTGGATGACGACCTCCCTAGGTAGAATGAGGCTAGTATCATCGGATGCAACCATGTTTAATCCATCTCTAATAAAATCTTTTATTTCACGTTTTAATCCCTCAGCAAATGGGGAAGTGGGGTTCTTTACTAAAAATGATTCATAGAATGCTTGATTGTCCATGATGTGTTCAAAAATACTGATAAAGCTTTGATGATTTTTTAAACTCAATAAGTCCTTTGGTTTTTTAGCAACGGCGGTATGCACTTTGCTACGAAAATCCTTCAAGATTACTTGGGAAATGTAATCAACAAAATTATCAAGGTCATGGAAATGTGAGTAAAATGTCTGCCTCGTAACATTTGCTTCTTCACAAAGATGTTTAATTGTAATGTTTTGAATGACATGTTCTTTCATTAAGCAAATGAGAGCATTACTCAGTGACTGTAAGGTTCTTTTAACTCGAGCATCCTTGTATGTCCTGTTCAATGATACACAACCTTTAACAAATATGATGAAGTTAGTTATAGGATACAACGCTTTTCTATAAGACATCCAGTAATTCACTATTTTAAATGCAACTATTTTGTGAAAAGAGGTAATATTCCATTTCACTGAAGACATATTCAAAAGTTCCTAAACTAACCGATAATAGTAAAGAAGGGAAAGACCTTATTCATAAAGAGGTGGATAATTTGAAGAGATTAATGAATTTCAAAAAGCTAGAAAATAAGCTTTATGTAAGTTTTTCAATCGTTATTTTATCTAGTGTCCTTTTATCAATTTATTACTTTGTTTCAGTCTATCAAACGAATAGTAATGTAGAGGGAATAATCAACGAAGACTTTTCGCTATATGTTACTCAAGAAAAAATGGCGACTAATACGGTGAAACAAACGACCGCCATGAGGAATTATTTACTTTATGATGATAAAGAATATAGCACAGAATATGAAGCAAGTAAGGAGGAGGCTCGAGAACTAAATGAGTCTATCACATCAATAAATAATGAAAATCTAGAAGCGTTGATGGAAGATAAACTGCTCTTGGAAGACACATTAAATACAGTGAAAGTTATGTTTGAAAAAGGGAATATAGAGGCAGCGACGACATTGTTTGCTGAAGAAGCTGAGCCGCTAGAAACTAACATTATAACAAACATCGAATCACTTCAAGCGAGTAGCGAGAGTATTATCGTCGGAGAAGGAAAAACTGTGTTGTCCAGTGGAAAAACGATGTTAATAATAACAGTCGTTGGTACAATATTGATATTCGCACTAAGTGTTTTCGTAGAGTTGAAAACCGTACGGATGATTACAGATCCAATTGTTGTCGTGATGAACCGCATGAAACAGATTACAAAAGGCGAGCTTAATAACAAACCTTTGGAAACGGATTTAAAAGATGAAACTGGTCAGCTAATTTTAGCAGCAAATGCAATGAATTTGCATATGCATGATTTACTACAGAAGATTAGTCAAGTATTAGGCACGGTCAACGATCAAAGTGAGGAGTTATCCCAATCCGCCAATGAGGTAAAAGTGGGTTCGGAGCAAGTTGCTACAACGATGCAGGAATTATCGGAAGGTGCCGGAACACAAGCTAACACTGCCAGTGAATTAGCGACCAATATGGAGGAATTTTCAAAGTATGTAACCCAAGTAAACGAGGAAAGTGGGATTATAGGTAAAGCATCGAATGAAATACTCACGATGGCTAATGAGGGCAGTGGCTTAATGAAATCTTCGGCAAATCAAATGAAGAGAATTGATTATATTGTTAAAGATGCGGTGGAAAAGGTAAAAGTTTTGGATAAACAGTCAAATGAAATCTCTAGTTTAGGGAAGGTGATTAAGGATATTGCTGAACAGACAAACCTTTTGGCACTAAATGCTGCGATTGAAGCTGCTCGCGCAGGAGAACATGGGAAGGGCTTTTCCGTCGTAGCTGATGAAGTACGCCAGTTAGCTGAACAGGTTTCCGACTCTGTCAATGAAATTACGAACATCGTTACAGGTATCCATGAAAACTCTCATACTGTATCTACGTCTCTTGAAAAGAGTTATGTTGAAGTGGAACAAGGAACGAAGCAATTAAAAACAACCCAGGAAACATTTGATGGTATTCGTTTGTTCATCACAGAAATGGTTAATACGATTAATAGGACGACTGATAGCGTATTGAAAATGGAAGCAAAAAGTCAACAAATGAATAGTTCTATTCAGGAAGTGGCTGCAATCACTGAAGAATCAGCCGCTGGAATTGAGCAAACGAATGCAGCTTCTCAGCAAACAAGTAGTTCAATGGATACTATCGCACAAAGTTCAGAACAGTTGACAGAATCAGCAAATGACTTAGCTGGATTAGTAAATCGATTTAAACTCTAAAAGAAATTAGATACTTCAAGCCCCCCTGTTCCTGGTTGGCGTGAGCAGGGGGGCTTCTTTTAATATTTATAAGATTGTCCACCATCAATGGTAATAACTGCTGCGTTAATAAAAGTAGCTTCATTAGAAAGTAAGAATGCAACTAAATGGCCAACTTCTTCAGGGCGTCCAAAGCGTTTCATTGGATTTGGTTTAACGAATTCCTTTCCAACCTCTTCCCAGTTGTCTCCATCCATTTGTCTAAGTGAACCTTCTACCATAGCAGTCATAATGGCACCTGGTGCAATAGCATTAATGTTGATACCATATTCTCCATACTCAATTGCAGAATTTCTAGTTAGTCCAATCACACCATGTTTACTTGCAGAATATCCTGATTGGTTACCCACACCGCGGATACCACCTACAGATGCTGCATTGACAATTGACCCCGAACCTTGCTCTCTCATTACTTTTAGCACATATTGCATTCCGTAAAATACACCATTTAAATTAATGCCAATAACTTTTTCAAATTCTTTTGAGCCAAAGTCTTCGGTAAGATTTTGTTTTCCTTCGATCCCTGCATTGTTGAAGAAACCATCGATTCTTCCAAACTTATCTACTGTTTGATCAACATAATTTTTTACTTCTTCTTCATGAGCAACATTTGCTTTAACTAATAAAATATCGGTTTCTGGAGCTACTTCTAAAACTTTTATTTTTGTCTTTTCCAGTCCTTCTTCATTCAAGTCAACTAAGGAAAGTTTGGCACCTTCTTTAGCTATTTGCAAAGCCGTTGCTTCTCCTAAGCCAGAACCAGCACCTGTAATAAGAACAACTTGATTTTCAAATCGCTTGTCCACTTTTAATCATCTCCTAGTCATCGATTTATAAAGTTTAAGACCTTTGAATTCAATTTAATAATATCACACTTAAAAGGCAAATTCACTAAATTGATCAACATTTCACAAATTGAACGAAATTAAAAAATATGCAACAAATCAGTTACTCCAACAATCATTAAAGGTGGATAAGTACTAGCTATAAGTGAAATGTATTTTTGTTTATAAGGTTCTATATTTATATTGTATATCTTTTACTTGCGTAGTGTGTGTATATATGATAATATGTTCATATAAGGGGGGGGAGATGTACAGTGGTTGAGAAAGATATGGATAATCTGATACAAACTGAAGAAGACTTAGATAAAGAAACGTTATTTGTTGTTTCACAAACATTCAAGGCTCTTGGTGATCCAACGAGAATTAGAATACTTCACTTATTATTTCAAAAAGAATGTTCTGTTAATGAAATAGCTGATTCATTGGATTTAAGACAATCAACTGTGTCACATCAGTTACGGTTTTTAAAGAATTTACGACTAGTAAAAAACCGTCGTGCTGGAACAACGATGTTTTATTCTCATGACGATGAACACGTCATTAATATTTTAGAACAAATGATACAGCACGCTCAGCATAGTTAGTAATAATTTTTACCCCATATATGAGTATATGTTCATGTATTAGATGCAAGCGTATGACGATTTATATGTTTACATAATCAAAGGAGTTGAAGCATGATGAGTGAATCAAAACATGACAATCATGACCATGATCACAGTCACGGCGGTAAAGCCGAAGTTATATTATTTTTCGCTGGTCTCGCTGCATTTTTAATTGCATTATTTGTAGGTACTGGACCTTTAAAAACAACCTTATATATAACGTCATTAGTTTTATCTGGATACCATATTATTATTGAAGGCTTTTCAGATACGATTCATCAAACGATAAAAAGAAAGAAATTCATGCCAAACATTCATATTTTAATGACTTTGGCAGCAATTGGAGCTGTCATCATTGGTGAATATATGGAGGCCGCCTTATTAATCCTTATATTTGGTGGGGCTCACTTTTTAGAACATTATGCAGAAGATAAAAGTAATAAGGAAATTACCAACCTCATTCAACTCAACCCTACTACAGCAAGAAGAATGAAGAAAACTGGAGAAACTGAAATTGTCGATGTTTCTGAATTGAAAATTGGCGATAAGCTTTCTATTTTAAATGGGGATCAAATCCCGACAGATGGAACTGTCATTTCAGGAAATAGCTCGGTTGATCAGTCGTCGATTACAGGTGAAAGTATCCCGGTAGAGAAGAAAAAAGGGGATACGTTATATGGAAGTACAATGAATGGTGCAGGAACTCTAGTAATGGAAGTGACAAAAGATAGTTCAGATACAGTTATTTCCAAAATAATTGACATGGTGAGTCAAACACAAAGTAATATTTCAAGAACGGCTGTTTTTATCAAAAAAGTAGAACCTATCTATGTTACTATAGTTCTTTTGTTGACACCGATTTTCTTTTTAGTAGGTTTATATATCTTCCAGTGGTCGGGTTACGATAGCTTTTACCGAACAATGGTCTTTCTAATCGCTACATCACCTTGTGCTTTGGCAGTAACAGATATTCCCGCAACCCTTTCAGCAATTAGTAACCTAGCAAAACGCGGCGTATTGTTTAAGGGGGGATCTTATTTATCTAATCTTTCCGATTTAACAGCAGTAGCCTTTGATAAAACAGGAACATTAACAGTAGGAAAACCTGTGGTTACAGAGACGTATTTCGGAGAGGAAGTAACGAAAGAACAACAAAAAGAATATGAAACAATCATTGTCTCGATGGAAAGCAAAGCAAATCATCCGCTTGCTCAAGCTATTATCAACCATTATGACGACATTTCGCCTATAGAAATTGAAGTTGAAAATATAATCGGTGTAGGATTAATTGCAACATCCGGTCAATCAACATATAAAATTGGGAAGCCAAATTCCTATAACGTCATCCCGGAAGATATTAAAAGACAAACTGAAATTTTTGAACATGAAGGAAAGACAGTTGTATATTTCGGTTCAGAAGAGGAAGTACTTGCACTGATAGCCATACAAGATGTTCCTAAAGATACTTCAAAAGAAGCTATCCAATACTTTAAAGAAGAGAACATTCATACTGTCATGATTACCGGAGACGCAAAGCGTACAGGAGAGGCAATAGGTCGTCAACTGGAAATCGATGAGGTGCGTGGAAATGTCATGCCTGATGAAAAGGCTGGGATTATTTCTGATTTAAAGGAAACTTATCCAGTAACGGCAATGCTTGGAGACGGTGTGAACGATGCACCCGCACTTGTTACAGCAGATATTGGTGTTGCCATGGGGGAAGGAACGGATATTGCAATTGATGTTGCAGATGCAGTGTTAATGAAGAACGATTTATCAAGATTTGCCTATACGCACAAACTTGCAAAAAAACTTCGCAAAGTTGTATGGCAAAATATAATTTTTGCTTTAGCTGTTGTAGTTCTGTTAGTCATTTCAAATATGATTGGTCAAATGAATATGACACTTGCGGTAATCTTTCATGAAGGAAGTACATTGGCAGTAATTTTTAATGGTTTAAGGCTATTAAAAGGTGTAAAAGACTGACCCCTTTGATAATAAATATTGTGGCACAGTAAAAAATAAGGCCTATAGAATAGCTCATTAAAAAGACTACTCTATAGGTCATTTATATACCAATAACGTTATGCGATAATTGCGCTCCGTTAACAGTATAGCAAATATTCTTACATGTTATATTTTATCGTTCCAAGGGAACTTTAATAATGTACTTAATAACATAAAAGACGAATAAGAAAAGGTGATAATATGGGAAAAGTGGCAGTCATTACTGGAGGAGCGCAAGGAATTGGAAAAGGAATAGCAGAACGCCTGGGAAACGATGGATTTAAAATTGTTATCAGCGATATGAATATTGATCTTGCAGAGGAAACAGTCAAAGAATTTAAAGAAGCAAACATTGATGCCTTAGCAGTCAAAGGTAATGTGTCCAAACAAGATGATCAATTTACAGTTGTAAAAGAGGCTGTAGATAAATTTGGGTCAGTGGATGTGTTCATAAACAATGCAGGCATAGATCAGGTGGAAGCAGTAGAAGATATTACCCCAGAGAATCTGGAGAAAATCTTTAATGTCAACGTTTTTGGTACCGTATATGGAACCCAGGCGGCAGCTAAGCAAATGAAGAAACAGGACAAAGGCGGTAAAATTATTAATGCATGCAGTATTGCTGGAAAAACTGCATTTGAATTACTTGGAGCGTATTCGGCTACGAAATTTGCTGTTCATGGATTAACTCAAGTTTCCGCAAAAGAATTGGCTCAATTTAACATCAAGGTAAATGCATATTGCCCTGGTATTGTCGGAACCGGTATGTGGGATCGTATCGATGAAGGCATGGTAGAATATAAAGGCATGAAAAAGGGTGAAGCATGGCAGCAGCAGGTAGATAATATTCCGCTACAGCGTTCACAAACACCTGAAGATGTGGCAAACCTTGTATCTTACTTAGCTTCCTCCGACGCTGATTATATGACAGGACAGGCCATTAATATTGATGGGGGGATTGAGGTCCATTAATAGGATTAACGAGAAATAGGAATTTTTATTACGGGAAAGAAACCTCTATTGGTTTCTTTCTCGTTTTATACTTAAGGAGCTGACTACCAAGCCTCTTATTAACTTTTAACTTTAATTAAGTAGGCACAATCAAAGGAGGTGTACAACTTCCTGTCATTTGCAAAGTCTTTTTGCTACAACATTACAATGGATAATAAGCTTGTCCAGTCTGAGTGCAATTGCTATTAAAAGGGACAGGTTTTCAAGGTGTAAAAATAATCACCTTACTCGTCAAAGTAGGTGGTTATTTTTTATAATCGATTTCTAAAATAATCGGACAATGGTCACTTCCCATTATATCAGGGCTTGTTGTGGAGCTTTGTACTTTTTCAATTAGCCGTTCAGAAACAATAAAGTAATCAATCCGCCACCCGATATTACGTTCTCGCACTGTCTTCATATACGACCACCATGTATATAAACCTTCTGTATCTGGTTCAAAATAGCGTAGTGTATCAATAAAGCCAGCTTGGAGGAGTCGTGTCATTCGCTCCCGTTCTTCTTCGGTAAAACCAGAATTCCCCTTATTGGATTTAGAATTTCGAAGGTCGATTTCTTGATGGGCAACATTTAAATCACCGCAATATATAACTGGCTTTTTATCATCTAGTTCTGTTAAATAGGCGTATAATTCATCCTCCCAATCAAGACGGACATCTAGACGTGCAAGATCACGCTGAGAATTAGGTGTATAAACATTAACTAGGTAAAAATTTTCGTATTCTAATGTGAGAATTCGCCCCTCAGATTGACTTGACTCTTCACCAAGTCCATAGCTCACTGAAAAAGGTTTTTTCTTTGTGAAAACAGCGGTGCCAGAATACCCTTTTTGCTCTGCATAATTCCAATATTGGTAATACCCTTCCAAATCAAGATCAATCTGACCAGCTTGTAATTTTATTTCCTGAACACAAAAAATATCTGCATCTACCTCATGAAAATAATCCAAAAAGCCTTTTCGTACACATGCTCTTAATCCATTGACATTCCAAGAAACGAGTTTCATCTCAATATCCCCTGTTCATTTTTAATCATCTATTTATTTTATCATACATTTAAAAGGCAGCGTATAATAAATAAACGCCGCTCATGGAATATACTCGCTTTCCGTGGGCGGTTAATGAGCCTCCGAATGCTACGCATTTCGGGGGCGCGTCTGGCCTCTGGGACTGCGCTAAATGCTCGTCCCACCGAAAACTTATGCTCCCACTGGAGTCTCGCATATTCCATTCGCTAATACAAGTTTACTTTTTGAAATTTCATATAAAGATATTAAACTTTCCACACTATTTTCCGGATTCTCAAAATAAATATTGACATGAAGTGTATTAACTGTATAATACATGCATAGGGTGTATTACATAGTTAATACAGCATTTTTTTAATTGTAGTGTATTAATTGACTAGTACAGTTGGAAATCAACAGCAAGAAACCATAGGAGTTGGTTTAATGAAGATGAATTTAAACACACGGGATCCCGTTTATGTTCAGGTTATTAGGTATTTTAAAGAGCAGATTGCCAAAAGGTTGTTGGAACCAGGTGAAGAAATACCTTCCCGTAGAGAATTGGCAAATAAGTTAAAAATTAACCCAAACACAGTGCAACGGGCATACAAGGAGATGGAGGGCCAAGGATTGATTTATACCGAACGAAATTTACCAAGCCGTATTACGAAAGAAGAACAAATCTTAAAAGCAGTACGTGAGGAATTGATTTTAGAAGCGGTTGAATCTTTCATCTCTTCCGTTCGATCAATCAATGTTCCTATAGATGAGGCCGTTAAACTCGTTAAAGAAAATTATGAAGAAGAAAGTAATGAATAGGGGTGATGAAGTAATGATTGAAGTTACTAACATGCAGAAAAAGTTTGGCAGAAAAAAAGTTTTGCAAGGTGTATCATTTACAGCGAATAAAGGAGAAATTACATGCCTTATTGGTGTCAATGGTGCAGGAAAAACAACGATTCTTAATGCGATTATGAATTTGACTCCTTTGAATAGTGGGCAAGTCCTAATGGATGGTCAATTAATAAATAAAAAAAGTTATGAAAAAATTACTTTTATTCCAGATGCTATCACTATGCTTCCGCAAATGCGAATTAAAGAAGCCATGCAATTTATGGCGGATTTTTATAAAAGCTGGAATCAACAACGAGCGAATGAGATGATTTCTTTTTTTAAATTAAATAAAGAGGACAAAATATCGACGTTATCCAAAGGTAACACTGCAAAAGTTAATCTACTGCTTGGCTTAGCACTTGACGTGGATTACATATTGATGGATGAGCCTTTTTCAGGTATTGACATTTTCAGTCGCGAGCAAATAGCAGATGTTTTTACAAGTCACTTGATTGAAGACCGGGGCGTTATTATTACAACGCATGAAATTAATGATATCGAGCATTTAATTGATAAGGCGATTTTGCTTGGTGACGGTCAAGTGATTAAGCAATTTAATGCTGAAGAGATTCGTGAGCAGGAAGGGAAATCTGTCATCGATGTGATGAGAGAGGTGTATATAAAATGAGTAACTATCTAAAGCTCGTAAACTTTGAATTAAATCGTTTTATTAAACTTTATATGGTATTGATTGGGGTGACCATTGTATCCCAACTGGTGGGAGCAGTTCTTGTTTCAAGAAGGTATTTAAAAGATGTGAACCAAGCTATATATGAAGATGGAATGTCTCAATCAAGCTTCATCGAACAATTCGGGCAATTCTCATTTTATGATTTTGGGATGTCATTGTGGTTTGTTGGTCCTATTGCGTTAAGTATCGTCGTTTTATTGATTTATGTATTTTTCATTTGGTATCGTGATTGGTTTGCTAAAAATACATTTATCTATCGTTTATTAACGTTACCGACAGCAAGATTAAATGTTTATTTATCAAAGGCTACAACAATATTTTTAATGGTTCTTGGGCTGGTCGCTTTACAACTTATATTAATTCCGATTGAAAGTAGAGTATTAGAGTGGATGGTTCCACTTGATTTCAGAAATGATTTATCACTTGATCAAATTATTGAACAGTTACATGTTATGTCTGTCTTAATTCCCCAATCAATTCTCCAGTTCATACGGAACTTTGGGATTGGCTTCATGTCTGTATTTATTGTTTTTACAGCAATATTACTTGAGAGAAGTTTTAAATGGAAAGGGATTCTTCTTGGTATTTTATATGGTGCTTTTACAATTGGTCTCTATGTCCTTCCTGGAGTTTTAGAGAGCTTGATCTCACCTGGTTACTTTTATCAATCAGAGAAGTTTTTCATAGCAATAGCGATGGTAGTCATTATTTCAAGTTTATCAATATGGCTTGGACGTTTATTACTTAAATATAAAGTAACGGTGTGAAAGGAGGAAAAACAATGAAGCGGTACTATAAATTAATAAGTTTAAGTTTATTTACTATTGTTGTGTGGGCAGGTTTTTTTATCCCATCAATCCCAGCTTCAGGCAACCAACCAGAATTTGTTATCAAAACTCAAGATGATCAGAAAGAACTCGGGCATCATTTAGTCGTGTCAGGAGATTACAGTGATAATGATAATATAAGTAAGTTTTTAACAATTTCAGAAGAAGGATCAGATTACTTTAGTGATCGGTCTTATCTCTCTCAAAAAGAAATGTTATATGCAAACCCTGGAGCTGAGCAACTTATAAAAGATTACCGAAACTTTATGAGAGGTAAAGGTTATGATCTTAAATCGTTTTATCAAGATGATACGACACTTGCTTATGTCGAAATTGATTCTGATATAAATTTCAGAGGTTATGAATCAATCAATCCGTCTTTTCAGGTAGATGTATTGGATAAAGAGACAAAAGACCGTACGACGTTTGAACTAAAGTTAACAAAAAATAGTAACTTTGATTATGGTGACATTTTGTTTGTTCAACTTAAGGAAAATGAATTACAAGTCGTCGCGAGCTTATCCTCTTTTGACCATGAAAAAGGAATAGATAGTGAAGAATACCATCTATTTGCGATTGACGTTGAAAATCAAGAGTTGATTAACGATGAACTGATTTTGGAGAATGAAGAGAATATAACAGAGTCACAAAGTGAGTGGCAAAGTCTTGATGTCATTTCAGCTGAAACGGGAGAAAATGATCAAAATTATATTGTTTTTATGAAATCTGTTCAAGAAGCTGAATCATTACCGAATGGTGAAGAAAGGATTTTTATGAAAGATAGTGAGTTCATTGCTTATAACTTAGAGTCTAAAAAACAATCAAAACTTGATATACCAGAAGAGATTCAGCCTGAAGATTATGACGATAGTCTTCATTTGGAAGGAAATAATCTCTATTTCAGTAAGTTGAAAAATAATGAATTAGACATGTCTAGTTATGATATCTCAGAGCAGACTATTGCATCTGAGCAAACTTTCTCAACACCAGAAAGAGATACAGAAGAAAGTACTTATTATGGCATTGAACACGGTTATTTAATAATTGCAGGTCGATATATCACTAATGAATCAGATGCTTCGATAATTATCTATGATCCAAAATCTGCCGAAAAAATTTACGATGGGGAGATTAGTGCAGATGATAAGATGAAAGCTGTTAAAGGGGAACTTGCCATTCATGACATCACTTTTACAGTAGGATTAAATGAATATTGAATGGAAGTCTTGACCGTTATCAGAATGGGGGAATCATGATTTGAAAAAGCTAACTTTAAGTATTTTGTTGGTGTGTTGGACTACTCTGTTGATAGGCTGTCAATCAAACCTTGAGGAGATGCACCTATTGGGAGATATAGAAAAGGTTTCTATTGCGAAATCAAATGGTTGTGGTGGTATGAATGAACAATTCTTTGCTACCCTAACTGAAAAGGACAAGATAGCAAAGTTTCAGTCAATGCTTACTCAAGCAGAAGGAAAAAAGATAGCCAATAGAAATGAACCAGACTTTGATATTCTAATTCAATATAATGATGGTGAACATCTTTTACATCTAATATTAGGAGAAAAGGGAGAAAAAAGTTCTTTTAGTTATATAGGGCATGAAGGCACAGCGTATTTTGTGTCCCCAGAAAATACGGATACGTTAAGGGAATGGATAAAATAAAGGACTTCATCATTTTGAAGTCTTTTATTTTGTATAAAACCATTTGTACTTATCGTTAAATAAGTGAAGTGCAGTGAACTACTCTCCACTTAGCTAAGCTTGAAGATGGAGACTTCTTGGCTGAAAGTGTTAAAAGATTTGTCGTGAAAATAACAAGGCTTAATTTTCAAAAATGTGATTTCACCTAACGACATTTTCATATATTTTATTAACCTTTTCATCAAACTGATCCATATGGACAATCCGTGCTTCGCGAATATACTCTTTGCCTTCCACGAATAAAAGTAGCACTGGTACGGTAAAGATAGAGAATCGGCCGGCGACGGCTTTAACTTCATCAGCATTTACATGGCCGAGTTGAATCTCCGGATACTTATTCATTAATGATTGAACTTGTGGAAGTAACCCGTGGCAAACACTACAGTCAGGACGTGAAATATAGATAAAGGAGAGTTGGTGCTGATCTATAAATGAGTCGACTTCATCAATTGTCGTTAGTTGTTTAAATTCTCTCATCTCGGTATCCTCCATTCTTACAATAAGTTTACCACTTTAAATGGCTCTATACACTTTCCATGTTTATTCGTCTTAAGAAACAGGGAAACAGTATTATATAAACGAGGTGAGATAAATGACCAATAACAACCAACAAAATCGTGAAGAAAACTTTCGCCAAGAAAGAAAAGAACCGATAAAAAACCAAGAAGAAGAGCGTTTCACTGACGATATACCTCTAGAGGATCTGAAAGTGAATATGAAACAGGAACGTAAGAAAGATAAAACACAGAATACGTCTCAGAGTGAAAAGAAATGGGAGTAGGAGCCACTCGTACTTATATGCGAGTGGTTATTTGTTTCCTGACACTAAATGTTGTCTTTTTTCTAGTAGCTCCTTGTTAAATAAAATCTGCTCATCTCCTGGACGATGTTCTCGTGCAAGTTCATTATGCTTATAGGCATTTTCAAAATCCTGTAAATTATAATAGCAAACACAAAGCTGAAGATGCGGATACCAGGTGGAGTAAGCCGGATAGGTGAAGCTCCATTTATTTGGGTCTTCTTTAATAGTCGTTGCTAATTTATACCAGAACACCGCTGATTCGAACTCTCTTTTTTGTTGAAAGTGATAACCAAGCCGACTACACGTTTCGGGGCGTGGCGTCTTTGAAAAAAGAAGAGAGCTATATAGTGATTCTAATTCCTCTTCTGATTTACCTAGAAACCGATAACAATCAGCCCGGTAAATACATGAGTATACTTTATCTTCAATCCATCCTTCATTTAAGCTAACATGTTTTGTGTATTGTTTAATAGCTTCTTCGTAATGACCATTTTCACGTAATTCATTTCCGTAATAAAAATAATCCCGTGGTGTGAATTCTTCCTTATTCTCTAGTTTACTTTGATAAATATTAAGATTTCTGCCGACGGAATGACTCGTTTTTTTATGTGTAACGGCAATATTTGAGTTAACAATATTGCCGGACACTTCGAGATAGTTATGGCAATCTCCTTTCCATTTAAAATTGCGCGATCTTTTCACGAGGCGATTTCGTCGATACCTCAAAGTTATATTCCCGTATTCATCTAGGCCGGCATTATAATACATGGAAACAGAATCAATGGAGGGATCCAAAGTTTTTTTTAGTTTCTTAAATTTTTTTCTGTCTTCCTTTAATAAAACATCATCTGCATCTAAATATAAAATGTAATCTTTTGTTGCCTTTTTAAAAGATTCGTTTCTTGCATCTTTAAATTTTCCAGTCCATTTAAAATGATAAACTCGGTCTGTCAATTTCTTAGCAATGTCAACTGTATTATCAGTTGAGCCAGTGTCTACTATATTTATTTCATCTACCAAATCTTTAACGGATCTGAGACATCGCTCAAGAACTTCCTCCTCATTTTTGACGATCATACATAAGCTAATAGTGACCATTGTTTCACTCCTAAATAGTCGTGGATGAAATCACACTTTTATAATATGTTATTAATCTCTTATTTTAATGCTTGTATGAAGACCTATTTTTGTTACTAAAGTTATTTAATAGGAAAAAAAGAAGATACTCTGGGCGTGAGTATCTTCTAGGAGGCCGATACGAAATATCACCTCAATAGTAACGTTAGGAGATATTTATTGAGGTGTGAAAGAAGGAGAGAAGTTTTAACTATAACAAAAGAAGTTTAAACGAGATAGTTAGATTTCTTGCTATTCATGGAGTTTTTGTGGTGGGCTTTACAACTAGAAGTTAAAAGTCCCTATCGTTCCGGTAGGCCCAGTTGGAGCAGTGGGTCCGGTAGGTCCAGTCGGCCCGGTAGGCCCGGTAGGCCCTGTGGGTCCAGTAGGTCCAGTAGGTCCTGGAATGCCAGTGCCACCACCGCTAGCCGATAATAAAGCGACATCATCAACCAACACGCTGCCACTGAAAAGGCTACTTACTTGTTTACTGATTTCCACTCTAGCTTGCGTTGCGGTTGCTGGAGCGGTAACAGTTGTTTGATAAACTTCTTTCCACGAATTTGACATAACATTTGGCAAGCTAGAACTTGGGATTTGAACAGCTAGACCATCTCCAACTGCTGCATTATTGTCATCTAAAAATGTCACTCGAATGAGTAAATCTGGACTTGTGAAGAAACCGTATTTTCCTAAAGAGATAATTAATTGTAAGCTTTGTCCTGAGGTAATGGGAGCTGTTTGAACCAGTGAAGATGGAGTTGCTCCGGACGCCAAGTATGCTGCATATCTTCCAGAGTGTGGATTGTATGCTGTTAGTCCTGCATTTGTTTGAGTCCAACCTTCAAATGTCCCCGTTTCAAAACCACCATTGGTTAATAAGTTATTTATGGCCAAGAATTTATCCTCCTTTTACTATAATAAGTTCAATACAATCTATCATTTATTGAACTCACTATATTCTATGGAAATCTTCAAATCTCGTAAAGGCAGACTATCCAATACTTACACACATTTATAATTAAAGAAGTAGCTTAGTATTTTCACGTTCTATGAACTGCTACACTAAACTAGATTTAATTTCCATTATTAGTTGTTTGGCTCGATAGTCATTGGTGTGGAATTTGTGAACTAAATTAAAACCATTTTGAGTTATTTTTTCTCTTTCTTTATGGTTATTCAAATAGTAGTCTACTTTCTCTTTAATGTTATTTGGGTTACAAGCTACATAACTTTGACCATCTACAAAACCTAAGTCTTCTATATCCATATTTGGTTCGGCGATTAATAAAGTTTTACACGCGGGAGCCTCAAAAAACTTAAGCACTGCAACACCACCAGTACGGCCACGGCCACCACAAGTAAAGAATATTTTGGCCTGGTTTAGTACTTTGGCATAATCTTCATTGGCAATTAATTGTTTAGATTTTGAAACATAGTGACCGGGATGAGGGTGAAAGACGAAGCCAGGGTCACTTTTCATTTCTTCAAAGACTGCATCTCTAAATGCGTAGCGCCCTTTGGGAGGAATTTTCCTTGGTAATGAAAATCTTCCACGACTCTCTTTCGCGACATGGGTTAACCCCATCAGCAGTGAATCGATACTTTTCTTGAGTCCCCAATCAGTCATAACTCTAGGATTAATTGACCAAGGCAACCATCGAAGTTTCTTTTTATATTCCGGAAACACTTGTAAAAATGGATGCTTTGTGGCAGAAAAAATGAGATCAATCTTATTATGATCAAAATAATGGATTCGTCGCTTAGGATTCCAGTGTAAATCAATGACATAACATCCTGTTAAAATATCAACTTGATCAAGTCCTTCTATTTTCGGAGCTAATCCATAATTCCAAGCGATATCGTAATGAAATATAAAGTCAGGCTTAAAATTAAGTTTCTTGAGAATATCCTTTATATGACCATTTTTATCCCAATAATAAACATCAGCGTAAGTTTCTAATGCCCTAATCATATCTCCCTTTGGTTTGTGTGTCGGATAAACCCAAAATGGTTTTATTAATACGAGGACTTTCAATCTTCTTTCCATTTTTTTCAACCTCCTTTCTTTTAAAATAAACTTTCTAAGAAAAAGGTTTAGCTATTAGTTTATAATATAAAACTGGAACAACTTGGTTGATATTGTTAATTATCGTTCGGTTACTTTACATGATATTATAACATCGCTACGGAAAAATATTCCGCTTTCCGCAGGGACGAAGAATTGCAGTTCATTCTTCTTTGCTGCTGAGCCTCCTTGCCCCGGCAAGGGGTATGCCGACGTTGTCCGCAAAGGACGGTTTTAGTCGGCCCTCATATTTACGCTCTGCGGGGTCTCACCTAGGCTTTATCTCCTGCTGGACAAGTAATACTTCGACAGCAACACATCGCACGCAGAAAAAGTGTTTTTCTTTTTTAAGGAGTCTCCATGTTTTTCCTTCGCTAAGATAATCGTTCGCTTTGTCCCACCCTCTTCTAAAGCCTCCATAAAGTAATATTTTCATCGTTTGTGTCCTTTTCAAGTGCTCCCTTTAAATCCATGATAACTTTTTGTTGACCGTGGTCTTTTAATAGGTTTTTAAGTTGGCTAACTTTATCAAGATTGTAGGCTTCATGAGGGACTGCCAGAATGATGATATCTACTTTATCCAATTCATGGAGTCTCTTGAATAATAGGAGGTCTTCATGTGAGGATAACTCATCAAGTTGAACGTGCGGGTCGCATACTTGTGTGGATATGCCGAGTTGCCTTAGTTTTTGCACTATTGTCAATGCTTTTGAGTTACGCAAATCGGGGATGTTTTCTTTAAATGTAATGCCGAGTACACTTACTTGCAGCTGATTGATGTTTAGTTTATGAGTCATCACCAATTTTAACAACGACTGGACGACGTGTTCTGGTATATATTCATTGATTGCTCTTGCCGTAGCTAGAAAGTTTGGATCATATCCTTTTTTCTTCGACTGGTAAATTAAATAGTAAGGATCCACCCCGATACAATGTCCACCAACTAATCCCGGTGACATAGGGATGAAGTTCCATTTTGTTTTTGCTGCTTCTAAAACTTCATACGTATCAATATCCATTGCCTCAAAAATAAGCGAGAGTTCGTTCATGAGTGCAATATTGACATCCCGCTGTGTGTTTTCTACTATTTTTGAAGCCTCTGCAACCTTAATTGATGGCGCTTTATGAAGTTTAGCGTCAATCACTTGACTATAGATATTGTGAATTTTTTCTAAGGCAATATTATTTTGACCAGCGATGATTTTAGGATTATTAATAAACATGCGCTCTTTATCACCAGGATTAATTCTTTCAGGGGAATAGCCGACAAAAAAGTCAATTCCTGAAGCGAGTTGTGACTGTGTTTCCAAAATAGGAACACAGACTTCTTCCGTCGTCCCTGGATAAACGGTTGACTCAAATATAACCGTTGTTTGAGGTGTGAGATTTTTGCCGATTGTTGCAGCAGCTTTTTTAAGATAAGTTAAATCAGGCATCTTTGTTTTAGTAATTGGAGTTGGAACCGTCACAACAATATAATTACATTCTTTTAACCGTTTTTGATCAGTGACAAAATCAATAGAGCTTTTTTCAAGGTCTGATTCTGAAAATTGTCCTTGCTGATCGACATTATTTTTTAAATCATTGATCTTTTCTTTATTAACGTCAAAACCAATGACGTCAAACTTTTGTGCAAAGCCCATCGCTACAGGCAATCCCACATAGCCGAGACCGACAACTCCTATTTTTGCAGTGGACTTAATATATTTAAACCTCTTATCGATTAAATACCCAAATTTTAATGGTGAAGTAAGATAATGTTGAATTTTGTCCCAAAGTAATTCTAGTTTATTATTTAACTGTTTATCTTGGGAAGGGGAGGAAAATGGATGAAAGAACTTTTTATCGACTTGAATCTCGACAAGAGACGTACCATCTTGTTTAATCCTATTAAACGTATCTCGCTTCAACATATCGCTAATAGAGTTTGATTGCATATTAATGATGAAAGTTGGGTAGGAGGAATTACTCTTTTTTATGAACTGCTCATGAACTCGGTTTAGATACGATCTGGAATCTACCGATGTTTGTTGATCGTTTAAGAAGATGATTATTAGACTGTTTTTGTCCGGTTTGGCTTTCTCACTACCATTTATTTGATAGGCCTTTGTTGATAAAAAGTGTGAAAACTTAGTTTCAAGGGAACTGTCCTGACTTATGAATGAAATAGTTAAATCTTCATCTATCATATATCATTTTCCTTTCTATATAACTTACTAATGGTATATGCAAGGATAAAAGAGTAAGTCAGTGCTTTAAGCTAAAAAAGGCTATCATATGATGGGTATTTAGACAGATATTCATTTATGAAATTCACTCTATTAATAAAAACCTGAATTACCTTTTTGCCTTTTGTAATAGATTTCGTGTCAATTTAATGGAAGTGCCGTTAAGTTGTTTTCAGTTCTTGAATAGTTTGCTATGAGAAGACTTTTAAAAAAGGATGATGATTGATGATTCCAATTAGTGATCCAAAAAGTCAATTAGACACAATTCAAGATGAATTACTAAAGGAATTGAAAGACGTATTAAAGAGTGGTCAGTATATATTAGGGTCTCGAGTGAGTGACTTGGAACGTACTATTGCCAAGCGACTTGGAACAGCGGAAGCAATTGGTGTAGGCAATGGCACAGATGCGCTTATTTTAACACTTAATGCCTATGGAATTGGAAAGGGAGATGAAGTCATCACTACCCCATTCACTTTCTTTGCTACAGCGGAAGCTATTACAAGAGTGGGCGCCACACCTGTATTTGCTGATGTGGATCAACGAACATTTAATATAGACCCAAGTAAAATAGAAGATAAAATAACCGATGTTACTAAAGCCATCTTACCTGTGCATTTATTTGGGCAACCCGCAGCAATGGGTGAAATAAATCAAATCGCAAAAAAGCATCATCTTTATGTTATTGAAGATGCTTGTCAGGCTTTTGGAGCGACGTATAAAGGAAATCAAGCAGGAGCCCTAGGGGATGCAGCGTGCTTTTCCTTTTTCCCAACGAAGAATTTGCCGACTATTGGTGACGGCGGAATGATTACAACATCAGACCCCAAACTAGCGAAAAGAATTCGATCCTTACGGGCACATGGTAGTTATAAAAAATATCATCACAATGAAATTGGTTATAATAGTCGTCTTGATGAAATTCATGCTGCTGTGATTGCGACTTGTCTTAACTATATTGATCAGTGGAATGACCATAGACGACACTTGGCATCCCGGTACGATGATGCTTTAAGGGAAATCCCCTTTATAAGGCGACCGTATCGCGACTTAGACTCAACCCATGTATATCATCTATATTGTGTTGAATCAGATCAAAGAGATGAGTTCAGGAATGCTCTTACAAAGCAAAATATTAGTACTGGGGTATATTATCCACGCTGTCTTCATCTTCAAAAGGCTTATGAGCATTTAGGGTACAAACTAGGAGACTTTCCTATCGCAGAGTCGCTTTCTGAAAAACTGTTTGCCCTGCCATTATATCCTGGCCTATTACTTGAAGAACAAGATTATATTATAGAAAGGATTAAAAGGCAGGTGAGTGAATAATGATTCGGGTCGGTTTAATTGGTTGCGGATTTATAGCAAAAAAACACCTAAAAACACTCACCCGTTTTGATGAAGTGACCCTTGTAGCTGTCAGCGATCTTAGTCATAAAAATATGAGGGAAGCAGTTGATTTATATCAGATAGAAGGAAAGCGACAATTATCGGTTTCTTTTTTTAAGAATTATCAAGACTTGTTAAAAAATAAGGAAATCGATGTAGTGATTGTATCAGTCATTTCAGGCCTTCATGCGGAAATTGCAAAACATGCCTTAAAATATGGCAAGCATGTCATTGTTGAAAAACCTCTCGCTTTATCATTAGCTGATATTGAGGATATTGAGCAACTATCTAAAACCTTTAGTAAAAAAGTGTTTGTATGCCATCAATTACGCTATCGCCCTCTCTTGCAGAAGGTGAAAGAATTGATTCAGAAGGGATATCTGGGCGATCTTTATTTCGGAATGGCCTCTCTTAGGCTTAACCGTACATCAGCATATTTTAATGAAACAGCTTGGAAAGGGACATGGGATAAAGATGGTGGCATGCTTGTCAATCAAGGAATTCATTTAATCGATTTATTAATATGGCTAATGGGTGATGTTCAATCTGTTTATGGTGAAATTGCCACAAAGATTAAAAACAAAGAAACTGAAGACGTAGCAGCAGGTATACTTTCATTTGAAAATGATGCCAAAGGTCTTATCGAAGCCAATACAATTACGAAGCCAAAAAATCTTGGTTACTTTTTATCCATCTTTGCTAAAGAAGGATCAATTTGTATTGGTGGAAAAGGGCTGAACAAAATAGAACATGCTTATTTTGAGAATGCCCCGGAATTAAAGGAAGAGCTTTTTCAAGTAAGCAATGCAGATGAACATTATCTAATGTATCAAGACTTTTTAAAAGCATTAAAAAGCAATACCCCCTATCTAATGACTCCACAAGAAGGGAAGCGGGCTTTAGAAGCAATTTTTGGACTATATCAAGCAACTAAACATCAACAACCTATTCAATTGCCACTTACTGACTTTACAACAAAATCCATGCGTGACTAATAATTTCTAAAAAGGAAATGGGGTGACTAAAATGATTGATCAAACCGTTAAGTTTGGGAAAGACATTCATCTCGGTGACTATGTTGTGATTGAAAAAGGTGTTGTCATTGGTAATGACGTGAGTATTGGTAATCATGTCATTATTAAAGAGGGGACGGTCATTGGCGATGGGGTAAGCATTGATGATTTTACGTTAGTGGGAAAGTTACCAGCCAAGAGTAAAGGCATGGCGAGGCAGCCTAATCTAAAGCTATCGCCCCTCATCATAGATAGACATGTTAATATTGGCTCTCACACGATTATTTATAGAGGAACTGTTATTTATGAGGGTGTACTAATTGGAGACTTAGCCAGTGTAAGAGAGAACGTGTCCATTGGTGTGAATAGTATAGTGGGAAGAAATGCTATGGTAGAAAACAACACGCGTATTGGAAAAAATGTAACCATTCAAACGTCTGCTTATGTTACAGCTGATATGATTATTGAAGATGAAGTCTTTATCGGACCTTGCTTTTCTTCATCGAATGATAAATATATGGGAACGGGCAAGGTAAAATTAAAAGGTCCAACTCTTAAAAAGGGAGCTAAGATAGGCAACAATGCTTCGCTTCTTCCGGAAGTAGTTATCGGGGAAGGGGCAATCGTAGGGGCAGGCGCCGTCGTGACGAAGGACATTGCTGGTGGTTTGACAGCTGTAGGGAACCCGGCCAAAAAAATAAATGATTAAAATATCTAGAGTAAATTCTTTTACTTTAAAATCAAACTAAAAAAAGGGTGCCGGTGAGCACCCTTACATATTTCTTAAAATTAGAGGATCTTTCTTTAAGGATAGCGTAACAGATGAGATGAGAATTTTTATAACGGAGGAAACTCACTCGCCGGGATAGGCGTAAGTGCATCTAAACAAGTAATCCCATTAAAACTATCTAATTCGACTGTTAAACAAATCCCTGTCGCCAGAAAATCGGTTACTGGATTGTCTTTTGGAAAGAACGGGCAGACATCACTTTCTGAATCCATTGATAAGCTGGGGATATCACAGTCTTCAGTCACGGGAAGCAGAATTTCAAGGATGACACAATTACCTTTTTCTTTTGTAAACTTCTTAGCGCGAAAGATAGGTGATTCAACACATCCGAAAAATGGCTTGCATCCATCAGATTCAGGAGCCTTAAATATGCCGCTTCCAACGAAAGGTTGACACGTATGGTTGCAATAAAGAATAAACGGGATAGTTGTGTTTGCTGGAGATAGATCTGAATGATTGTGACGTGAACGGAGTTGGTTAATTGAACTTTCGCAACTTACATAACAATCATCTTCTACTTTGTTTTGGGCTTTGATTATACGAGCCACTTCTGCTTTCACACAATTATCTGGAGCCGTTTTCGGTGGGGGAGTCGGCTTCTTCTCAACGACGGGTTCTCTTCTTCTATACATACAATCTCTCCTAACATAAACTATTGATTTAGTCATCTATACTAATATATGTATAGTAGATAGTTGTGGTTGTATAATAGTCTAATTTTAGTATAAATGGTTCATATATAGTAGACATTAGCGCTCATTATCCATTTTGTGGGTGCTTTACTGTTGCGGGATAAACTTGATGGCATAAATTAAATGTAAATCCAAATTCAAGGTTTGTAGGGCTTTGTAGGATTTGACCCATGACTGATTCTCAGGTAGAGAAAGCCGCCTAATAAGTGGTTTTCTCTCTTTTTTCTTTCAATAATTTATATTATCCTAATTTCTACTTTTACAAGCGAAGACAGGCAGATAATAGAAAATATGCGTTTGTGCGTGTACATCTATCTATTCAAAATTAAACCTGTTACATATAGTGTTAGTGTAAGGGAGTTTTCCACTACCTGATTAATAACAAAGTCTAGTAGAAAGAAAGCTTCCAAATAAAAATAATGAAAATAGGAGGAATTTTACTGTGGCAAAAAGAAGAAACTTCTATCATAGGCATCCTCAAAGAAGGGAAAAACATTACTGTGAACATCAATGTGAATTTGATAAATGTGATGTATGTCATGAAAAAGGGGAATTGGTAGAAAAAGTAATTTGTTCGGAAAATGTTCAAAGAACGGCAGAGTTTGCACTACCTTTCACTGTTGAGCCAGGTCCCGCTGTTACTGCATTGATGGCACTCTTACCCAACGTAACTAACGCTGTCGTTACACCAGATTATTCGGGTATTCAACAAGAAATAACTGTTCTAAGGGATAAGGTGATTCACTTTGGTTATATTCCGGCAACAATTGATGTAACAGGAACAGTTACAGGGCTCCCAGCAAACCCTAGAATCCCAATTAGAATTTTGTTCCAAGAGCATACAGATTGTCCAGGTGTATGCCCGGGAGATCATGTTATAGAGTCTCAGCCAGAAATTGAAGCTGTATTAAATGAACCATTGATAGGAACAGGAGCTAACGGTACTTCACTGAATCTTTTATTATTCAAAGCAGTCATTCGTTCACACTTGACTATTGTGCGTAAAGGAATTGAAAGAGATGGAAAGATTTGCGATTTAGATTATCGACGCTGCGACCATACAAATAACCCTGGTACAATCAACTCTCCATTAAATCTATCTCCTAACTTGGGAACAACTGCTAACATGACTCCACCAACACCACCTCCAGCAACGTAGAGACTGAAGGATAAAAAGTCCTGACGCTAAGGCGTCAGGACTTTTTAACGTTAGGGTATAATATTAAAATTCCTGTGGAGAATTTTATACTGAAATTGACCCCATCTATTAGCGGAATGATCTCCCTTCATTTCTACAATCGAAAAAACGACTAGCTACGTGGCCGCCGTTTGGAATTTGTTCTTTATTATTTTTTGGAAGCGCGTCTCTCGTTCAAAATGCGCTCAAAATTCTGAAATTTAATCGAGAGAGAGCGTCTCGTTCATAAGCGGAGAAGGTAGGATTTGAACCTACGCGGCGCAATGGCGCCCTAATGCATTTCGAGTGCGTCCCCCTTCAATCAGGCTTGGGTACTTCTCCATTAAATATTGGGTGAGAAGACTCGAATCTCCACCCCCTTCATCACAAATGACGAGCGTTATTAATTTTATTTTAAAAGTATACCATATAATCATTTACTTATATGATTATTTGGTAATATAATATTATTGCAATACATAAGGTAAATAACTATTATGAGATGAATCAAATTGTTTAAATGTTGGCATTAGCATATACTTATATAATAGGTGGTGAGCTTTATGTTAACTTATTCGGGTGCTGAGCAATTATTAAAAGCAATTGGTGAAGAAACGAGATTAAAAATTGTTTCCTATTTGACGATTGATTCTTTCTGTGTTTGTGAATTGGTTGAACTACTTCAACTGAGCCAACCATCCATTAGTCAACACCTAAAGAGATTGAGGGAGAATGAAATCATTTTGGAAGAAAGAAAAGGAAAATGGGTTTTCTATTCTCTTAATAAAGAGCATGAATTTTATACATTCATCCTTCATTTGGCGAGCATGCTGCCTTCTAAAATTAAGAAAATCCAATCTTTTACTGTAGATGGAAAAAGAATTCTTTGTGATTAATTAAGAGAGAGAGGAACTTTATTTTGCTTTATTGGGCTATTTTAATATTTTTAATAACACTTATTTTAGTGATCTGGCAACCTAAAGGATTATCGATTGGATGGTCTGCCATTGGTGGAGCTATCGTCGCCTTAATAGTAGGGGTCGTTGGTTTCAGTGATGTCATTGCCGTAACAGAAATTGTCTGGAATGCTACATTGGCTTTTGTTGCTATTATTCTTATTTCCTTAATACTTGATGAAATAGGCTTATTTGAATGGGCAGCTCTTCATATGGCGCGTATTGCAAAAGGCAATGGGATAAAGATGTTTATCTACATAAGTATTTTAGGTGCAATTGTGTCTGCCTTGTTTGCGAATGATGGTGCGGCATTAATACTTACCCCAATTGTACTCGCAATGGTTCGTAATTTAAATTTCAAGGAAAAAATGATTTTTCCATTTATTATGGCGAGTGGATTTATCGCAGATACAACTTCTTTACCCTTTATAGTAAGTAACTTGGTTAATATCGTTTCTGCGGATTTTTTCGATATTGGTTTTGTGGAATACGCATCTAGAATGATTATTCCTAACCTCTTTTCACTGGCGGCAACGATTACCGTATTATTAATTTATTTCAGAAAAAACATTCCTAAGGTCTATGATGTATCAAAATTGAGCGAACCTAGAAATGCTATAAGAGATCATAAAATGTTTCGATTATCATGGTATGTACTAGGTCTATTAGTTGTTGGTTATTTTGTAAGTGAGTTTATTAATCTTCCTGTTTCTATTGTGGCAGGTGTTATAGCTATATTCTTTATCCTTATGGCGAGAAACAGTCAAGCAGTTAATACAAAAACTGTTATTAAAGAGGCGCCATGGGATATCGTCTTTTTCTCTATCGGAATGTATGTGGTGGTATATGGACTCGGAAATGCGGGGCTTACTGATGCGTTAGCTGCCGTTATTCAGACGACAGCAGAACAAGGATTATTTATAGCTACAGTAGCCATGGGCTTTATCGCAGCTTTTTTGTCATCAATTATGAATAATATGCCGACAGTTATGATTGATGCCTTGGCAATCGCTGAGACTGACACATCTGGCGTAATTCGAGAAGCACTTATTTATGCAAATGTGATTGGGTCAGATTTAGGGCCAAAAATAACTCCTATTGGTTCACTCGCGACCTTAGTTTGGCTTCATGTTCTATCTCAAAAAGGGGTTAAGATTTCATGGGGAACCTATTTTAAAACGGGAATTATTTTAACAATACCAATTTTGTTCGTTACTTTATTGGGACTTTATCTAACACTTACTATGCTTTAAAGGAGAATGGGCATGTCGAAAAAAACACTTTACTTTTTATGCACGGGAAATTCTTGCAGAAGCCAAATGGCAGAAGGCTTTGGAAGGAAATATCTAGGTGACAAATATGATGTTTATTCAGCAGGGATTGAAGTACATGGACTAAATCCCAATGCTGTGAAAGCAATGAAAGAAGTAGGGGTTGATATTTCAAATCAAACTTCTGATTTGATTGATCAAGAAATTTTAAATAAAGCGGATATTGTGGTCACATTATGTGGTGATGCCAGGGATAGTTGTCCAGCAATACCATCACATATAACAAGATGGCATTGGGGATTTGATGATCCAGCGAAAGCAGACGGGACAGAAGAAAAGTGGATTGTTTTTCAAAGAGTAAGAGATGAGATTGAACAAAGATTAAGGAAGTTTGGAGAGGAAGGT
This sequence comes from Virgibacillus sp. MSJ-26, assembly GCF_018918075.1. Classification (GTDB taxonomy): domain Bacteria; phylum Bacillota; class Bacilli; order Bacillales; family Amphibacillaceae; genus MSJ-26. The sequence goes on along the minus strand of NZ_JAHLPW010000012.1, from coordinate 90,124 downwards.
AAATAGAAAGAGGCTAAAAGCCAATCAAATGGACTTAAACTATTATATTAATGCTGGTGAGAGGATTCGAACCTCCGACCCCTTCATTACGAGTGAAGTGCGCTGCCAGCTGTGCCACACCAGCATATGTTAATTAATTCACATAAAAATAATAATACTTTTTCATCACTTTTTCAAGTGTTTTTTTATAAAGATGCTCACCCTTTAAGATGAGCATCTTAATGATTACTATTCTAAGGCTTCAATTCGCTTCTCTAAGCTCTCTGTCATGTGTAATTGGTTAATCAATCTTTTGATCAATTGAATTTCCGCTTGTGCCGTCATAACGTGATCTTGAGCATGAATCATGAAAAAATTTGGAACGACGCCTTCTTCCTGGTTCTGTACGACTTGTGTCTGGTATTTATGGGCTTGTACAAATTCCTCATGCGCTTCTTCAAGTAGTTCTTCCGCTTTTTCAAAATTATATTCTTCCGCTTCATCTAAGGCTTCATATGCTGCCCCACGGGCATTTCCGCCATGTAAAATGAGTTGCATTGTGATTTCTTCGTAATTCAATTTAGTCACCTCTTTTAGCTCTTTGCTGACTCAGTTGTTTCATCTTCTATAAGTTGCTTTTCATACTTTTTAAAGAAAGGAAGGTAGATGACTGTTGCAATCACAGCATTCATAATTTGCACCAGCCCGGCAATCACTGATCCACCAGTGGCAATAAACCCACCAAAGAATAAAGGAACTGTAAAAGGTGGTTGAATAATAACTGGAGGCAATATCCCTGTTGCAAATAAAATATAATTGACTGTAACAATAACAAATGGTCCTAAAATAAATGGAATGACGAGGATTGGGTTTAGAACAATGGGTAATCCAAAAATAATTGGTTCATTAATATTGAATAAGGAAGGAATGATCGCCGTTTTTCCGATTTGTTTAATTTGAACTGAAGCTGAAAACAACATAAATATAGCTATTCCTAAAGTTGCCCCTGATCCCCCTACATCGGTAAACATATGGAAAAAAGGTTCTGTAACAATACCGTGTGCATCAGCTCCAGCCTTTACCGCATCAGCGTTTTCAGCAAGCTGTGTCATCCAAAATGGGTATGCTACAGATGAAACAACGTTCATGCCGTGGATGCCGATTGTCCAAAGGATTTGCATGAGTAAAATCATGCCTATGGCGGCAAAATAAGAGTTTGATGCTGTTACAAGCGGGCTAAAGGCATCAAGGACAAGTTGCGGAATGGTGACACCAAAGTTTGCCCACACAATCCAAGCTAACGCCCAAACTAAGGGTAGTATGATCATAAATGGGACAAGCGCACGAAAAGTACGCATGACATATGGTGGTACTCCTGCTGGCATCTCAAACGATATTCCTTTATTTAAAAGAAATCGCATCAGTTCAGTCGTGATAATACCAAGAATAATAGCTACGAATAAACCTTGACCACCAAGGTACTGTAGAATATCTCCAAAGGCGACTTGTTCAATATCAACAACTGGAAATGCTGTCATAAAAAACGCTAACATTGATAATATCCCAGCCATAACAGCATCCATATCTTCTCGAATAGCTAAACTGTATCCAACACCAAAGGCAACCGTGAGAGCCATGAGGCCAAAGGTGAGATTAAACGGGAATAACAATTGTGCTTGTATTGGTGTAATTACCCTTTCCCACGCATTAATAATTCCCCAATCGAGGGAAGTCGGTGGGTTGGCAATGATTAGGAAAATAGCTCCAGTAATTATAACTGGTAAGGCAAAGATGACAAACGCATCACGGATTGCCTGTAAATATTTATTTTGTGCTATCTTTCCTAATGGTTCCATAAGGTGATCTTCAAGCCATTCTACAATATTCACACGTTTTTCCTCCTATTTTAGTAAGTTTAGTGCTTGATCCAGCACTTTGTCACCATCCATGAGCGCGAATGCACGCTGATCAACTAGCTCGACGGGAATGTTGAATTCATCAGCTGTTTTAGTTACTTCCTTTTTTAAATGACGGACTTGAGGTTCTAATAAAGCGACATCGTAATTGTCAGCCTTTTGTTTAAATTCACCCGTTCCTCCTGCATCAACTTCGAATGATAATCCTCTTTTTTCTGCAGCATCTTGAACTTTTTTTGCTAATTGACTCGATGTAGCACCCCAGCTACAAAGAATAATTAATTTTTTTGGTTGTTCTGACACTTAAATCATCTCCTAATTTGAATGTTTTTTAAATATTAAATGCCTTGATAAAAGTCCACTTAGGCATTTCTTTTTTTTTGCTCTTTTCCTATTATTTTCTCAGCCATTGTGTCAATCTTTTTATAGTGACTCATTAGCCAAGAGGAAAACCATGAGGCTGTGAAAATAATAATAGAGAAAGCCAAGCCGAAACCAAGAGTCAGTCCAGCTGAAGGTTGATCGGTTATAACGGCATAAATGCCATAACCTGTCCAAATAAATGTAAACACTAAGGCATATATAAATAGGAACTTCTTCATTCTCTTTCTCCTTTCCTTTTGAATAAGATAAGCATTTTTGCTAAAAGTTAATTAAATCCCTTTAATTAAAGGGAACCATTATATTTATAGATGGGGATGAGTCTACATAAGTCTTACTTTTCCCTTTCGCCTTTATAACATGCAAAAAACATGCTAGCAGGGTTGAACTCACATTAATAAAGGTTTCAATAAAAAATGAAGTGTGCAATTTATTTGCACACTTCATTGGGAAAGCTTAATAAGCACTTTTTAATATTAAAGTAGGGAATTTAATGGGATATTTTTTTAGCATATTGAATGGTGGTGACCATAATTATTTCACAGTTTTCGTTATAGTTATTTTCCTATCTACGATAAATTGTCGGCCACTTTGATTCAACCAGTCAGCTATCATACGGTCAATTAAACTGCCAATATACACTCACGAAATAACTAAAAACTAATATCCAACTGTTTATTTTCTTGTTGTTCAATTCCTTTCATATATTTAATTCGACGTTGAGCGGAAGTTTTGCTGACCTGCTCATCTGCATGATAGGAGGAACGAACGAGTGGTCCAGATTCACAATGGCGAAACCCTTTCTCGAGAGCTATATCTTTTAGCTCAGCAAACTCCTCTGGATGATAATAACGTTCAACAAATAGATGCTTTGTCGTCGGTTGTAGGTATTGGCCGATTGTCATAATATCAACGTCATGAGCCAACAAATCATCCATCGCCTCAATAATTTCCGCTTTAGTTTCACCAAGTCCAACCATGATACTTGATTTTGTCGGTGTTTGTGGAGCGATATTTTTGACTCTCTGTAAAAGTTGAAGTGAACGATCGTATGTAGCACGAGCACGCACGCGTTTCGTCAAACGTCTGACTGTTTCAATATTATGGTTGAAAATATCAGGGCCACTTACCATAAGCATTGATAGACTTTCATAGTCACCTTTCATATCTGAAGGTAAAATTTCAATCGTGCATCCAGGATTCTTTCTTCGAATAGCTCGAACAGTCTCTGCAAATACGGCAGCACCCCCATCTTTTAAATCATCACGTGCTACCGCTGTCACGACAGCGTGTTTGAGCCCCATAATGGCAACTGAATCTGCAACCCTTTCAGGTTCTCCCCAGTCAAGTTCATTTGGAAGCCCTGTTTTAACTGCACAGAACCGGCATCCACGGGTACATGTATCTCCTAAGATCATAAATGTAGCAGTTTTTCGTTCGCTCCAACATTCATGAATATTGGGACACTTAGCTTCTTCGCAAACTGTGTTTAATCCTTTCTCTCGCATAAGTTTTTTAAGCCTAGTATACGATTTATTTGTGTTTAATTTAATTTTTAGCCAATCTGGTTTGCGTAAGATCTCTTTTTGTTTTTGCATAAAAGTAACCCCTTTAGAAATATGTATTTTTAAACAAACGCTTCAGACTGATATTTGTTTATTGCTAAGTCATAAACCTCACACCATTGTTCCTTAGAAAGGTGTAACGGTTTTAAGGAGATATTTAGCCCATCTTGAAATCCCTTGTAAAATGCTTGCACCAACTCTTGGTAGGTATGAATCTTATTAGTTAGTTGATCAATTGTTGTAGCTTTTCTTAAAAATATGTCTTGTTTCTTTAATTTCACTTCTTCATTTGGATAAAGGAACATATCAAAGAGCATAGTTGTGTCTATACTCATTGGAATCGACCCATGTTGAAGTAGAACCCCTTTTTTTCTTGTTTGTGCGTTGCCGGATATTTTTTTCTCATCTACAATCATTTCGTAGTAGGCCGTTTTTTCAAAGCAAACAGGTGAGTTCGGTTTGAGGTTATCTTTAGGAATGGCATAGTCAGCATAGATTCCTAAATTTTTATATCCTTCTAAAACGCCTTTTGATAAAATGTAATAGGCATCGCGGACAGTTCTTGGTATCTCAGGATGTGCTTCAGAAATAACAATACTGTATGTCAATTCATCGTCATGAAGGACTGCACTGCCCCCTGTCAGTCTTCTAACATATTGACATTGATACCTTTTAAGGGATTCAAAGTCAATCGTAGTCTCCACCTTTTGAAACTTACCTACTGAAAGGGTTGGATTATTCCAACTATAAAACCGTAATGATGGCGGAATATCACCCTTACTATGCCATAATAGTAAAGCTTCATCCAAAGCCATATTAACAGCAGCATCGTTTGATCCACTATTAAGAAATCCCCATTCCTCCTTCAATTTCTCCATCCTCCTTATGAGAAGGGCTATTCGCAGAAATAGATACCGTCATCACTATATGGTTCGCCCCTTCTCTTACTGTGGCATTAAAAACATTTTCCAAGCCTTTGAAAACAGATATGGCTTTTCCATCTAACCGCGTAGAATAATGAGCTCTTGTGACCGTTACATACTCTTTCATGGCTTCAATTTGTTGGTAAATCATGTCCATATAATCGTCACCACCAAGCGGGTAGAGTGAGAACTTAGCCGCAACGGGTTGCTTAATTCCTAATATCTCGTCTAAATTATTTGGATGGTCATCTTCAGCAATATATTTGTCTCCATCCGTGTCACCCGGACATCCAACAGAATAAGTTGCATTAAAGGCAACATGTTCACCCGTTTTCGCTGCATGCATGAAGATAGCTTTTGATACATCAAAGACGTGAACAGCTTTTCCTCGAATCGTCGTTGTCACATCATCGGTGTGTACCCACACTTTTGATGTATCTGTTGATTCAATGGCTCTCAAAATAATGTCAATAAAATTATCTGACATCGGATGAAGTGAAAAACTAACCCCTGTAATTGAATGATCTCCACATACTTGTTTCATAATATTTAAGCCCCCATTTAAGTAATTTGCAAATTTCTTTACAAAAAGAACAAGACTGCAGCCCGTTTGGGAATGCAGTCTTGTTGTATGTTTTAAAATATAAAGAGTTCAACCTCGACCACACTTCCCCACGCTGGTATTATCCAGATCGGGTGCAAAGGGTCAGAACTTAAAAATGTTCTTCTCAGCTAAAAAAATAGCTCCCCTAGTGCTCCAACTTTATCCAATTTTTATAATCTCATATTAACATAAAAAAGAAAATTGTAAAGAAAGTCGGATTATAGTCAACTGCTAGAGTAAGCATTCGTGAGTTATTTTTTGAATGGATAAATTCTATTTGATTCAAAATATAAAATGGGGGGAATGTTAATGTAGAGGTGATTATCATGATAAATGAGATATATTTTGGACCTTATTTGCGACCAATTTTGACAGTTGTTGTTATCATAGCACTAGCTTATATTTTATTTAGATTTCGCGCGGCTAAAAATCCAAAAGATGATTCACTTGATATTATAGAGAAACGCTATGAGCAAGGAGAAATAACCCAAGGAAGATTATGACGAAGCTAAAAGAAGGCGAGGGGAGAAGTAGATCTTTGATGGCTCAATATTTATTTATAGGTATGTTCTCCTTGCAATTAAAGTAAAATGTTAGGAGAAGATGCCTTTTTTATTGTGATAATATATATTTGAGTATTGTAAACAAGCTTACTTATGGTATTTTATAATTAGTGTTATATGAATAGGTGTCAACTTATCGTATGTTTGAATAAATTGGGAATAATTAAGATAGAGGGAAGGGAAGTCTTAAAATGAAAAAGCTTAAAGTAGGCGTTATATTTGGTGGGAAATCTGCTGAACATGAAGTATCCCTACAGTCCGCAAAAAATATAGTAGAAGCAATGGATAAAGAAAAATATGAAGCAGTGTTAATTGGTATTGATAAAAGTGGGAAATGGCATTTAAACGATCAATCTTCCTATTTAATCAATGCAGAAAATCCAAAATTAATTCAATTAAACAAATCAAATGACCATATTGCCATTGTGCCAGGTGAGATAGATAATCAACTCATCCATGCTGATGGTGGGGGGATGATGGATCAACTTGATGTTATTTTTCCAATTGTCCATGGCACATTAGGGGAAGATGGCAGTTTGCAAGGAATGCTTAGAATTGCCAATTTACCTTATGTTGGACCAGACGTTTTGAGCTCATCCATTTGTATGGATAAAGATATTGCCAAACGATTAATGAGTGGAGCAGGAATTAATGTGGCCAAAGGCAAAGCTTATACACATGCTGAACGCCATGAAATTGATTATGATGAACTTGTTGAAAATATCGGTAACCCATTGTTTATCAAACCAGCCAATCAAGGGTCATCCGTTGGTGTAAGCAAAGTATCATCAAAAGAAGAGTTTGAAAAAGCAATCGATATCGCTTTTGAATACGATCATAAAGTTATGATTGAAGAAACGCTAGTGGGACGTGAAATTGAATTTTCTGTGCTTGGAAATGAGGAGCCAATTGCTTCTTTACCTGGCGAAATTTTACCTAAAACAGAATTTTATTCATACGAATCAAAGTATATAGATGAAGATGGTGCTGAGTTGGCAATACCAGCTGCTTTGTCAGACCAGACAACTGCGCAAATGCAAGAAGTGGCACTCAGTGCTTTTAAGGCGTTACAATGTGAAGGCTTAGCTCGAGTAGACTTCTTCTTAACAGAAGATGGACAAATTTACGTAAATGAAGTGAATACTCTACCAGGTTTCACAAAGATCAGCATGTATCCTAAACTATGGGAAATAAGTGGCATTGAATACACAGATCTCATCAGTAAACTTATAGAATTAGGGATTGAAAGGCATGAACGCCAAGAAAAGTTAAAAAGTTCGGTGTGGGATGAGGGATAATTTATGGGGCGGCCATAGTAAAATAAAGAAGGTTTCCACTTTTTATCGTGGGAGCCTTCTTTATTTTAGTAGCGATTATTTATTAAAGTAAATTTACCCATCCTGGAACAGATAAATTTGTTAATATATCAAGTTCTTCTTTCCGTTTTTCAGTGTAAGAGCTTACGTCTTTTAAATCATTATCTACAAAAGATGGATGTGTCATCACTTCAACAGATGATACGTCCAAACGATTTAGTTTACTAAAAATATCCCTATTCACGCCATCTTCATAAAACTCAAGCCAAAGTGCATCTGTGAGTAGTAAGTTAGGATACTCTTTTAATGATTCAACGTAACGAACTGGTACGCTATAAGTTTCAGCAAGTGAGATAATAATTTGTTTAAGTGGTTCCCAACCATGGATATGATGATGACTGTCAATATGGTGAAGTGTCAAGCCAGTCGCTAAGTAAGCCTCAATTTGTGCTGTCCATTCTTTCTTTACTTCATCTAGATTTGGTGGTTCCGTTTCTACATAATTGCTTCGATATTTGAAGCGACCATTTTCATCAATCAGAGAGCTAACAGAACGCTGACTAACTGGTTTTCCCCAAGTCAAAACAAGATGAATACCGATATCCAATGTTGGATGATGTTTTGCCTGTTCAACAGCATAATCAGTCGCTTTACCATTCATCATTAATGTTGTTGAACCAACCACACCTTCTGAATGAGCCTTGATAATTCCGTCAGTCACACCTTTAGTTAATCCGAAATCATCTGCATTAAACAAAATATTCATTTTGACACCAACCTTCATGATTTAGTCTTTCCTATATAAAATACTCTAATGTTCTGATGGATAATCTCGTTCAATTAGAAAATTTGTTTTGTCTCCTCGATAGTAAGCGCGAGAAAACTCTACTTTTTTTCCACTTTCATTTTCAGCTATCGTTTCCATATAAAAGCAAGGTAATCCTTCTTCACAATTTAAATAGTAACAAATACGTTCGTCTGCAAGTGCAATTTCAATATGTTCTGTTGTCTTTGCAATCTGTACACCAAATTCATCAGTTAGCGAAGTATAAAGTGATGTTTCAGCATGTTTTTTTGTAAGCCCTGGCGCTATTTCCCAAGGTATATAGGCAATTTCATACTGGGTTGGCGCCCCATTTGCTTTACGCACTCGCTCAATGCGTTGAATTGGGTCTTTCAATGATACATCAAGGGAATTTATTATATATTCATTTGCAGGAACAACGCTAATATTGACTAACTCAATTTGTGCTGTCTTTCCTTGAACAGCAATTTGGTCACTGTATTTTTTAACAGTATGGGTCAAAGTTTGTCTAACTTTTTCATCAGCTACATATGTGCCTTTTCCTTGTTTACGGATAAGGTATCCTTCTAAAGTAAGCTGATTAAGTGCTGTTCGCACCGTTGTCCGACTCACATTAAAAGTTTCACATAATTCCAATTCAGTAGGAATTTTTTCACCTTTTTTATACTTATTGGCCTTAATGCTATTAAGTAGTTCTTCTTTTATATAAGCATGTAGCGATTTGTTTTTTTCCATGTTTATACTCCTCAAATTATACTCTATTTTAAGTTTACAAGATACAACTATCAATAACAACTTTAAACAATTGTCATATCATATCTATAAAAAACATAATAATGATATAGACATATTATATAATGTATGATACATTTAGTATGAATAATGAATTGATGGTTTTCACTCCTGTTTTGGATCCTTTATGTAAGCGATATCAACCCAGGATAGTGCATTAATATTGATGACTGTATAAATTTCATCAAACATAAAATAGGTATGAACAATAAATGAGTTGTACGATACAATTAAAATTACATACTACAACTTGTTTATAATTGATGCTCAGGAGTCTTTTTAGTCAATAAAGTATGTACATGAAAAGGAGAGAATTATTATGACATTGAAGGTTGTTGTTGTTGGCGGTGGGTCAAGCTATACACCAGAGATTATAGAAGGATTAATTAATAGACATGAACAGTTTCCGGTTTCTAACATTGTTTTAGTCGATATTGAAGCTGGTAAAGGAAAACTAGAAATTATCGGGAATCTCTCAGCGAGAATGATTGAGAAATCAGGTAAGCCGATAAGTATATCTTGGACACTTGACCGTAAAAAAGCTCTGAAAAATGCCGACTTTGTTTCAACGCAAATTCGCGTAGGTGGTTTGGAAGCGCGTTCAAAAGATGAACGAATTCCTTTAAGTCATGGTTTAATTGGTCAAGAAACGAATGGAGCAGGAGGCATTTTTAAGGCATTTCGCACGATTCCTGTCTTAATGGATCTCGCAAAGGATGTTCATGATATTTGTCCTAATGCTTGGATTATTAATTTTACAAATCCAGCTGGGATTGTGACCGAAGCGCTATTAAAGCATTCACCACATAAAAAAATTATCGGTGTTTGTAACATTCCATACAATATGCGTCATTCAACAGCTGAAATTTTAAATGTTGATCCCTCTGATGTAAAAATTGAATTTGTTGGTATGAACCACTTTATCTTTGGAAGGCGCGTTTATGTAAAGGGCGTGGACAGAACAGATGAGGCTTTAGATAAACTACTAAATGCCAATTTAGATTATTCACCTGCAAATATTGTTAATTTAGGTTGGTCACAAACGTTTATTGAATCAACGAAGCTTTTACCGAATCCATATCACCAATATTATTTCCAGACAAAAGAAGTATTGACAAATGATATTGAAGCTTATGAAAAACATGGTACACGTGCAGAGGTAGTTACAGAATTAGAGAAATCTTTATTTGATATATATAGAAACCCTGAATTAAATATTAAACCTAAAGAACTGGAGGAAAGAGGGGGTGCGTTTTATAGTGATGTAGCGTGTAGTTTAATGGATTCAATTTACAATAATAAAGAAGACATCCAGACAGTTAATACATTGAATAACGGAGCGATCTCTGATTTACCAGATGACGCAGTAATTGAAGCAAACTGTGTAATAACAAATCATGGCCCTGAACCTGTGGCTCTTGGAAAGTTACCGTCATCAATTAAAGGAATTACTCTTGAGATGAAGGCTTTTGAAGAACTTGTTATAGAAGCAGCAATTAGCGGTGATTACAATGATGCTTATATGGCAATGGTTATGAATCCGCTAATCAAAGATGAAAAATTGAGTAAAATGATGTTGGATGAATTATTGGAAGCTCATAAAGCCTATTTACCACAATTTGATATTTAAGGGGGAATTTAAAATGAATAATAAATTCATGCAAAAGTTTATTGAGATTGCCGGGCGGATTGGGGCACAACGGCATCTCGTTGCTATCCGTGATGGGTTTGTCGCTATTATGCCACTCATAATTATTGGTTCGCTTGGTGTTTTGCTTAATAACTTCCCACCTCTTGGAAAGGTGGATCTTGTTGGATGGTTAAATGGAGTCTTCGGTGAAGGTTGGCAAGTAATTGGAGGGAGCATATGGAATGGATCCTTTGCCATTCTAGGTTTATTAATAGCTTTCTCTATAGCGTATAATTTAGCAAAATCATATGAAATTGATGGTCTATCAGCTGGATTGATTTCAGCGGCAGCTTATATTATGCTTGTTCCGGAAACGCCTACAGATTGGGGATTGGAATTTGCTTGGTTAGGTGCCCAAGGTTTATTTATTGCTATCATTCTTGCATTAGTATTAACAGAGTTATTTAAAGTACTTGTGAAGTCCAAATTTACGATTAAAATGCCTGAAGGAGTTCCAGAAGGTGTAGCCAAATCATTTACAGCATTGATTCCAGCATCGATTATTTTAGTGTTAGTTGGACTTTTCCAAGCAATTATTAGTGCTGTATCTGATTTAAGCGTTTTCGAAATGATTTTTAATATTATTCAAGAACCATTACAAGGCTTAGGAAACACTTTACCAGCAGCCATGCTCGTAGCATTTTTAAACCATTTACTTTGGTTTTTCGGATTACATGGCACAAACATTCTTGGTTCTGTTATTGAGCCGATCTATCTTCCATTAATTGAACAGAATTTGCAACTTTTCCAAAGCGGAATGTCTGCCCTTGATGTACCATACGTAGTAACAAAGCCTTTCTTTGATACATTTGTTTATATGGGTGGATCAGGAACTACTATTGCATTAATGGCTGCTGTTTTTATCGTAATTCGGCGTGAAAAAAATCATCCATATCGACAAGTATCCAAGCTTTCTGCACCGGCAGGAATTTTTAATATTAACGAACCAGTTATTTTCGGTTTTCCGATTGTGTTAAATCCTGTGATGCTCATCCCGTTTATCTTTATACCGGTTTTACTTACTGTGATATCCTACATCGCCCTTGCGACGGGATTGGTTCCGAAAACGGTTGCAATTTTACCATGGACAACACCACCGATTTTAAGTGGGTATCTCGTAACAGGTGGAGATTGGCGCGGTGTAGCATTGCAAATCTTCAACTTAGGAATTGCGACTTTATTATATATTCCGTTTGTGATGGCAGGAGTTAGAGCATTGAAGCAAAGAATGGAGGACTAAACTATGACAGACATATCTCAAGATATACAACTTTTATCTTTTCAAATTATACTTCATGCAGGAAATGCGCGTTCCTACGCAATGGAAGCGATTCATGAAGCAAAAGAATACCATTTTAAAGAAGCACGAGAGAAAATTGAGTTAGCTGAAGAGGAGTTCACAAAAGCACATCATGAGCAAACGAAATTACTACAAGAAGAATCAAAAGGAAGCAAGCATGAAGTTACAGTTATTCTTGTTCATGCTCAAGATCATCTTATGACCGCTATGACCGTGAAGGATTTAGCGAACGAAATGATTGATATGTATGAAAAAATTCAGAAAGCGGAGGGAAAGTAAATGAAAATTATTTTAGTTTGTTCAGCTGGTATGTCAACCTCAATGCTTGTTAAAAAAATGATTCAATCTGCAGAAGAAAGAAATATTGATGCAGATATTGAAGCGGTCGCTGAATCGCAATTAAAAAATAATCTTGACGGTCTTGATGTCGTATTAATTGGACCACAAGTTCGTTTTCTTGAAAAGAAAATTAGAGAATTTGTAGAGCCTAAAGGTATAAAAGTGGATATAATTGACCAAATGGCATATGGAATGATGCAGGGAGATAAAGTGTTAGATCAAGCAATTCAATTGAAAGATTCTTAAAAGTTACGTTTCATAAACTGAGTACGTGAGATAAGTAAAAACTAACGCATAAAATATATTTTTATAAAGATACACTTTCTCATTGTCAGCGTAGGAAAAATACTTAGACTCCTTGAAAAAGTCGCGATGAATCGCTGTCGAAGCATTCCTTGTCCAGCAAAAAAAGCCTAGGTGAAACCCCGCAGAGCGTCATGAATGATGGAAGGCTAAATTCGCGACGTCCTGTCGCAACGCCTTCATGATCAACTTCCTGTAGGCCCAAGGCTCATCAGCCGCTCACGGAAAGCGAAGTATTTTTCCGAAGCGAATAGCACTCACTTAAAATTATTCGTCTTTTAAGAACTAATACTTAGGCAGTCCCATCTCTCTGTTTTAGTATATTTTATTATATAGAGGGTGATTTATAGTCGGTAGGTTGAATGATAAAAATTAGTAATCAATTAAGTCCGTTCACAGATAACCAATCATGACTATATTATGACTTTTTATGAAAAGAAGATTCTGCTCATGCTTTTGATAGTATAATGGTAATACTAAAGTTAACTGGAGTGAGAAACGATGAGGTTAAAAATTACAGTCATTCTCTTGGTTTTTTCTATTTTTTTAGTTAGCTGTCAACAGCAAAGTCAAAATGAAACATCAGCAGACAATGAATCGCTTGAGAATATTAAGGAATTAGTCAATGATTATAGTATTGGTGAACTTACGGGAGAATCAGCTTCTATCACGTCCACCCAATTAATAGTAAGTGATAATGAAGAAAACGAATCTATCTATGATTTGCCTGAGGATGAATTCTTTGTTTCTATCGCGCCTTTTATTAGCGAAACTCATCCTTGTACAGATCACAGTTTAACTGGCTGCCAAGGTGAGTTAGACAATGAAGATTTTGATGTATACATTGAGGACATGGATGGAAACGTAATAGTCGATGAGACAATGAATTCCGAGGCCAATGGATTCATTGACTTGTGGCTCCCTCGTGAAGAGAAATACCAAGTGAAGATTACTCATGAAGGAAAACAGGTAGAATCGGAAGTTTCAACCTTTAATAACGATAGAACATGTATTACTACAATGCAGTTAAGTTAATAAAGTTTAAATCAAAAGAGGGCTCACCAAGATGTAAAGTCATCGGTCGTGAGAGCCCTCTTTTTTTAGTTCTTAATTGTACAGGTTAACCTTTATATCGGCTGAACTTCTCTAGTGCCGGGATTCTATCTTTCACGATAGGCTTTTCGTCAAAATAGCCTAGATGTAAGAAGCCTACAACTTTCTCATTGTCCTCCACACCAAGAATATCTTTTATTTTATTCTCATATATATGTGGGTTTGTTCTCCAAACAACACCGAGTTGTTTTTCCCAAGCAAGCAACCAAAAGTTTTGAATCATCGCAGCGGTTGCACCAAAATTTTCATCCCATTGTTTTTGCTTTTCTGGTTCTTCCATAACAACTACGAGATAGGCATTTGGTTCATTGAGAAAGTCTTCCCGATTTTCTTGTCGTTCTTCTGGATAAGTTGAAGCGACTTTTTTGGCGAAATCGGCTTTTTCGTCCGCGCCCACAAAAATAAAACGCCACGGCTGTCTCATTCCATGTGTGGGTGCCCAGACAGCGTCTTCAAGTAATTCTAAAACCGCTTCTTCGGTTACTTCTTTATTGTTATACCCCTTTTTTACAGCACGTCGCTCCCGAATGATTTGTGCCAAATCCGTTTGATTCTTAGTGAGTTCCATCAAGAAATCCTCCCATTACCCGATAAAGTATTTTAGTAACTGATAACTATTATCAAATAAATTGTAGCTGATAAATACTGTTAAATCAACTTTTCACTATTGCTAGCTGAGTAACGGGAGGAATAACTCACTTAGTAAGTATATGTTAAAGTTAATCAATCGTCTAGATATTCGGAAATGGGGATGGCTATTTCTAGAGCTTTTTCTTTCTGCCCCTTTTCGAGATAATATGTAAAAAGTTCTTTTTCATAACGTTGAGCAATCATAATATAGCCATTAGATTTAAAATAAGGCAATGCCTTGTCCTTCAAATAACCATAATAGTGTCTATATTGTTTTAAGATCTGATATTTATGCAAGATCAATATTGTCGAATACAAGGTATCATTAATTTTTTTAGCGATTACTAGACCTTCATCTATATATTTTAATAACACTTCTTCAGGTATCAAGTTACTTTCCATCCCACAACGAACCAACCCCTCTAAAGAAAGTAAGTAAACAGCAGAGTTTTTTTCTTTAAGATCCATTGATTTTTCATATAATTCTTTAGCTTCATGATAATTTTGTTTTCTTAAATTTTCGTATGCATAGTTGTGGAGGATCTTTGCCTTTTTATCATAAGCATGAACAAGGTCGCAGAGTGAAAGTAGATTATTATATTGTTCAACAGTGTCACTAAACTCTCTATCATAATCAGACTCAAGTTGAATAATCATAAGATTTTCAGCGTCAATAATGCCAAGGAAATTATTACGCTTTTTAAATAAACTTAATGCCTTTTCAGCGTAATAATAAGCTAACACAGGTGATTTGTTATGATGATAGGCTGAAGCTAAATCATAATAAACGAGTGGATTTGAATAACTTTCAAAGTCAATACTTTTTAAAAATTGAATTGATGTTAGATGGTTTGCCATCACCATATTATAACTTCCTAGGACATGCTTGTATAAATTCTTTTCGAAATCAGGTAACTTTTCAATGTTTTTCGGAAGGTGCTTAAATTGCTTTTGTATTTTATTAAAATTTCCAAGTTTGATATTATGCTGCAGCTTTATCAAATTAAAAAGGGTTTTATATTCAGAAACGGCAATTAATGGATTGTTATCTAATTCGAGTTCAATCTCAGAAGCTGCTGAAGTGTTTTGGGCAATAATCATTTCATGCCAAAGATCAAGTTTTTCTTTAATCATTGATATATTTGAAATTTCCTTATCCATATCTATTCCCAATTTATGAGCCAATAGATCTGTAATTTCAGATGAATATTCAGTTAAGCCACGTTCTATTTTACTCACGTGAGTGGTAGAGCAAATTTCTCTTCCTAATTGTTCTTGTGTCAGATTGGCCTGTTCACGGTAAAATTTAATCACTTTACCTTCATACATTGTACACCTTCCCCCTCGAGTTTTATATTTAGTGCATAATATTTTGAAAAGAATGAAATTTGACTCAATAACCATATTATATGGCAAAATTGGGGTTATTGGCGATAGGTCTTTGCAACTAATTTTTGCTTAAAATGATAAAGAAAATCGTTTATTTCTAGTAATAATAGGTCTGTATAACTAATTTGAATAATTAAACATTTCATAATAACCCCAATTTACAAATGGAGTATCGGTGATAGTCTTAATAGTAAGAACTTTATAATAAAGAGGACTTTTTTCGGGGGGAATGTCGAATAACAAATTTATCTGCTAGCTAGATAACTACCCGTATACTTTAAAATTTAAGTGAGGTGAATAATGACGCACGTTTGACTGACTATCTTTTAAGAGGTGAAAGGAGAGACTTATGATAAAAAGACAAAATTTAAAACTAGTAACTGTTATTTTATCTATTGCGTTACTATTAAGCTCATTGTTTGTACCCTCATTCCAACCAGTACAGGCACAAACGAACAAAAAAGATGCAGCTGACATTTTAAATAATTTAACAGCAGAACAAAGAAGTGCTATAAAGCAATTAGACGCACAGAAAAGTTTCGTGGTACATCCTGATATTAATGTTGAAAACGACAGTCCAGTTGATGTCATTATTGAATTTAAACAAGAGCCAGCAAAAGTAGAGGTTGCTAAGACGAAGCTGAGCGGGAAAGGGCAAATCTTGTCTCTACAAAACTCAGAGGAAAAGGTTGAGGAATCTCATAGTGAATTTAAAAAGCTGATTAAAACCACCGAAAAAGAACATTCAAATGAAACGAAGTCGGAAAATGGGAAATCCTCCAAGGCAAAATCAGAACAATCTCAAGCTAAAATGATTATAAAACAAGAGTATCGTGATGCTTTTAATGGTGTTTCTATGACTCTACCAGGTACTTTGATTGAAACACTTTTACAATCTGGTTTAATCGAACGAGTGTGGAAGAATGAAACAGTAACACTAGATTTGCCAGAATCAAATAGTAAAGAAATTGAACCGAAAATGATTGACAGCATCCCGCAAATTGGGGTTGATAGGCTTCATGATGAAGAAATTACAGGGGAAGGAATTAAAGTAGGCGTTGTTGACACAGGTATTGATTATAATCACCCTGACTTAACCAATGTATATGACGGATATCGTGCAAAAGAAGGTGAAGATCCAACAACGATTGATCCAGACAGTGTTAAAGGTTGGGACTTTGTCGATGATGATGCGGATCCAATGGAAACAACATATCAAGAATGGCAAGAATCAGGGGAACCTGAATTCGATATGAATGGTAGTTCTTATTATACCGCCCACGGTACGCATGTTTCAGGCACGATTGCAGGCCAACAGGAAAATGAAATCGACCATTCCGTTAAAGGGGTTGCACCTGGGATAGATTTATATAATTATCGTGTATTAGGTCCATATGGGACTGGGGATATGGATTGGATTATTGCTGGTGTAGATAAAGCGGTTCGTGATGGTATGGATGTGATTAACTTATCCTTAGGTGCTAGCATTAATGATCCATTATCTCCTGCATCAATTGTCGTTAATAATGCAATGTTATCAGATGTAGTAACCGTGGTAGCGGCTGGAAATGCTGGTCCAAGTGCAAAAACTGTAGGTACTCCTGGGGCAGCTGCGTTGCCGATTACAGTTGGAGCAAGTGATGTATCACAGAACATTCCAACCTATGAAGTAACTCTAGGCGATACATTATTAACAGATTTACAATTACTAGCTAAAAACTTCACTGATGACATAGGAGATTTCCAAGACGAATCCTATCCTATTGAATATGTCGGCCTTGGCACAGTAGAAGATTACGTAAATAAAGACTTGTCAGGAAAGATTGCGCTAATTGAACGGGGGGATCTTGCATTTGCAGATAAAATTGAAAATGCAACGGAAGCGGGTGCTTTAGCAGCCATTATTTATAACGATGAAGATGGACAAATTCCATTTTATCTTGGTGAAGCAACAGACATTCTCCCTACATTTCGATTATCGAAAGAAGATGGAGACAAGCTAAAATCAGCGTTAGATGAAGAAGAACAATTGCAATTTGGTGACCTATCGAATACTAAAACGATCGGTGACAATTTAGCCGATTTCAGTTCAAGAGGTCCTGTTACAGGCAGTTACGATATCAAACCAGATGTTACTGCACCAGGTGTAGCTATATATTCTACCTTCCCATCATTTATTAATGATGCTGATAATAATAGTTATGAATCAGCTTATGGACGTAGTGATGGAACTTCAATGGCAGCACCACATGTCGCAGGGGCAGCGGCATTAGTTTTACAAGAGAACCCTGACTATACGCCATTTGAAGTAAAGAAAGCATTGATGAATACATCTGTAAATTTACAAGAAGATTATTCCGTTTATGAAGTGGGAGCTGGTCGAATTAACGTTTATGACGCAGTTCATACAGATACGATAATTACTGTTATTGATGACGTTGACATGATTGAAAGTGATGACGAAGTTGTAACAATTGATGGGGAAACAGGGTCAATACGTTATGGCAGTTACTACATGACGGGTGAAGAAGACCTTGAAGAGAGTAAGCAAGCTATTATTGAAAATACCTCTAACGAAGAAAAAACATATAGTATTGAAGCTGACTTTTTACCAGCAGAAAATAATCGTCAAGATGCAGGAGCTAACGGTGTTGAATTGGATATGCCAAATTCTATCACGGTATCAGGTGAGGCAAGTAAAGCGCTAGATCCGACTATTTATGTTCCAGCAGATGCAGCATTTGGAACGTATGAAGGTTATGTTCGGATAACAAACGTAGATGATTCATCTGAAAAGTATCAGGTCCCATTTGCTGTAAGGATTTCTGATAAAGGAATTGATTATGCGGAACTAGACCGACCAGCAGTAACGAATGACTGGGAGTTCCATCCATTTTTAAATCCAATCATATCCGTATTTTTAAATTTAAAAAGTCCAATGGAAACAGTCGATATTGTCGTAAATGATCCTGAAACAGGTGAGTCACTAGGAGTTGTTGGATCATTATCTAATTTAGAAGCCGATGTCGAATATGTTTTATTGGAAGGGTTTATGGGACATGTCTATCCTTTTGAAGATGACCCGGCCAACCCAATATCATTTGACCCAATTGTATTACCAGAAGGGGATTATATTTACGAATTAATCGGAACAGATGCTGAGGGTGAAACATATTCTTTAGAAGAAATCATTGTCGTTGATAATACGCCACCTGAAATGACTTTCAATGATTATGAACCAGGTGTTATTGAACTGAATGAATCAATGTTTACAGATCAATATGGTCATTATGCATTTTGGATGCACATGAATGTATATGATTCAACAATCGACTTGCTAAACTCAAAAGGATTTAATTACGATCAGTCCGAAAACATTGTCGGTTATTATGATAAATCTCCATTTCCGGGCGTACTTGGAGTGGATTCTGAAGGCCTCTTGAAAGTTGGTGTTCTTCCAGAAGAAATAGAAGATGGACCGATGAATCTGGATTTAATTCCAGTCGATTTAGCAACAAATGCAAATATGGATATACCAAGATATTCATTTATTAAAGAAGGATCGCCTTATGCTTTGCCGACTTATGATCAAGACAAGTTATCACTTGACGATGAATTTACGATGACGTTAGATCTTAACAACATCGATCAACTTATCGCTGGTGAATATGAAGTAGAATACAATGAAGACATTTTTTCATTTGAAGGTGTCGAATTAAATAACGAATTTAAAGAGTTTGCCGAAGAACATGATGTACAAGTCGACCTTCATGAACCATCGTTTGATGAAGGGTTTTCTGGCAAAACAGTCACAGTAGGAGCCACTATTGCGGATGAATCATTTGAAGGATTTTCAGGAAACACAGACTTCATTGATCTGAAATTCAAAGTAATCGATGATGAATATTATAAAGACTTATCCGTTTTAACTGTCAATGACCTTGGATATAAACAGTACGGAGATACTGAATATACCTCGATTCCTGTGTTTTATCATGATACCTTTATGTTAATTCCAAGTAAATCTACTGTAAATGGTTCTATTCATGCAGAAGCCTTCCGACATGAAGAAGGATTCATGGAAACGAGAGATTATGAGGAAATTGGCGTAAATGTCTATGCTAAATTAAATGATAAAGGCAAAACTTATCAAGGTTCAATTGACAATAATGGTGTGTTTACGATAGATGGTCTACCAGTTTCAGATGACGATTACACGTTTTATGTTGAGGTTCCTGGTCATTTGACCACTACATTAACATTGAACCCGGCAAAAGAAGTAGACGGTGAATTAGTTGGACATGAAACTAAAATAGATCTGGGTATAAACAAAGCTGGTGATTTAAATGGCGATGGGGTCATTGATATACATGACGTCATGAGAATTGTTGCTCAATATGGTAAGGAAAATGATGACACAGATATCAATAAAGACGGCATTGTAGACGAAATTGATGTCCGGTATATCGAAGAGAATTTCTTAAGTATTGGCGATACAGCAGGTGATAAAAAGCCACTTGAGAAACTTGGACCAAAAGGAATTGATGATTTCTTAAAGGCTCTTGGTCTAGAACCATCTGATAAATAAGATTTTCGCACACTGTTTGATGTGTGCGAAAATCCCTAAATAAGTGATTGGGGGCTTTTAGGTGAGCAAAATCTATAAATTTCCGTATAGAAAAATAATCACATTAATTTTTAAGATGCTGTTTGCTGTCATATTTGTGCTCGTACTGATGTTGCTTGTACAAATGAGCAAACATCCTAACCAACCCCCTCATATTTTGGGCTATCAAGGACTTACGGTTTTATCAAATAGTATGAATCCAACCTTTGCAACAGGTGATCTTGTTATTGTAGAAACAATGAGTGCATCAGATATCCATAAAGATGACATTATTACATTTAAAGTAAAAGATACGTCCTATATTACCCATAGAGTTGTCGACACTATTAAAGAAAAAGGGGAAACGAGCTTTGTCACAAAAGGTGATAATAACAATGTTATTGATGAAGAAATAGTTCATGCTAATCATTTGGTTGGAAAAGTACTATTCCATATTCCGAAGTTAGGATATATCGCAAACTTTGTTATTAGTAAAACAGGCTTTGTACTTTTGATAATAATCCCACTAATTGGTTATGTCAGTTTGGAGTTCTATGAACGTATAAGAAACAATGATGACAATGAGAAAGTTAGTTAAAAAATATATCTAAATAATGGGGGATAACAAATGAAAAAGAATAAAGTTAAAAAAGTTTTTCTTGCTACGTCACTTTCGGCAGCGTTAATTGCAACGGCCGGCTTAGGAACACACTCATGGTTTACTTCCGAAACGAATGCACATGGTGAAATGAAAAACGGTGCATTGGAAATAAATAATGGCGTGGATATTGAAGAGCCACTTTTTGAGGGGGAGAATTTTACTCCTTCTCAGCTTGAGTATGGTAATTGGGTATCTCTGTCAAATACTGGAGATTTAGACGCACACTTAAAGGCGACCTACACTCATTCAATCGATAAAGCGTCACTTGATGCTTACGAAGTGGGGTATATGGCGATGAAATATACAATTACGCCTAATCAAGATGCATATGAAGACTCCGAAATCGCTCTTGAAAACCTTTTTGAAGGAACAACGAATGAGCGTACCGTTAATATGAGCTTATCAGAGGGGATAGAAGTTCATGGGGAAATCATTTCCCAAAATGAGTCTGATTCAGGGGAAATCTTACTAGGCGAAGGTAGTGAGGATTCGTTCTGGGAATTGGAAGAAGGTCAATATATTGACGTGATGATCGGAGTAAAGATGGATGAAAGTGCAGGCAATGAATACCAGAGTGCTACTTATAATGCGCAACTTAATGTGATTGGAAAACAAACCGATGATGGTGCAAAGTACGATTAATTTGAAATAACTAACTTGTAAATATAAAAGGTGAACAAGCATGCAGACAGACATATATATTGATCCAAAAATAGATATCTATAGTGATGAATACATTGAAGTACTTATTGAGTTTAAAATAAAGCCTGCCAAAGTAGCCATGGCGATTAGTCATTTAGGTCTAACGATGGAACAAGCTAAAAAGCAGGTTGACATGAGTCATCAATCATTTCAGAGTGACCTAAAAATTTTGGATGAACAACAAAATAAATACTCGGTTATTCATACTTATAAAGACTCCTTTAACGGTGTAGCGATGCGGCTTAAGGGAAATGCAATTAAACATCTTCTTAAATCTACAGCTATTAAAGCGGTTTATAAAAATAAAGAAATAGGATTACCGAAAAAACCGGTCGACACGAGGTATCAAATATAATTTGACTAATACTGCCCCCAATCTTAATTGTCACAATTAAGATTGGGGATCTTTTCGTAATAGACCGTAAAATATAAATCATTGCCAAAAAAATCGCAAAATCACAAAAGGTTCTTGCAATAATGAATTATTTAACGTAATAATATAGTATAGAATAGATGAGTGAGATTGTGAGCAATATCGGTCTTTTATGTGAATTTAATCACATGAAAGGGGAAACTCATCGAAACCACCGTTATGTCAGACATCCAACATAATATAAAAGGGGGAAATTAAGTGAGGAAGTTCTTACAGAAAAAAGGGGTCTCTCTCTCAGTTAAAGAATATTTGATTACAGCTTTAAGTTATATGGCGTTAGGGCTGTTTTCTTCGCTCATTATGGGGTTGATTTTAAACACAGCTGGAGAACAACTGAATATAAGTTATCTTGAAGAAATGGGTACATTCGCGATGGACGATAAAATTGTTGGGGGAGCTATCGGAGTCGCCATCGCATATGGATTGAAAGCACCACCGCTCGTTATGTTTTCGGCTTTATTTGCAGGTGCGTTTGGGTCAGAACTTGGTGGACCTGTCGGCAGTTATATCGCGGCTTTAGTTGCCATTGAGTTTGGGAAAATAGTCTATAAATTAACGAGAATTGATATAATTATTACACCAATGGTCACGGTTATTGTTGGATTTACAGTGGGGAAATTCATTGGGCCACCGATTAATCAGTTTATGACTTGGTTTGGAGAACTAATCAATTGGTCTACAGAACAGCAACCACTTCTTATGGGAATCCTTGTGGCGGTATTAATGGGGTGGGCTTTAACTGCCCCAATCTCAAGTGTGGCTATCGCATTTATGCTTGGAATTGACGGTATTGCGGCAGGAGCGGCGGCGATTGGTTGCTCAGCCCAAATGATAGGCTTTGCCACGTCAAGTTACCGTGATAATGGATTTGGTGGCTTTTTAGCCCAAGGTTTAGGTACTTCCATGCTTCAAGTTGCTAATATTTTAAAGAAGCCGATCATCATTATCCCGCCAACTATTGCTGGTGCTGTTCTTGCCCCGTTTGCAACAATGTGGTTAAAACTATTAAACAATTCATCAGGTGCAGGAATGGGGACAAGTGGGCTTGTTGGACAGATCATGACATTCGAATCGATGGGGTTTTCGATGTCTATCTTTTGGAGCGTGTTAATCTTACATATTGTAGCTCCTGCCGTTATCAGCCTTGGTTTATCAGAATGGTTTAGGAAGAAAGGATGGATCCAACAGGGAGATATGAAGATAGACTATGAATAATGGGCAATTTATTCCTAATCATGTAAAATGGGAGCTAGAAGGCAGCGCCATGCTACGAATAGAAAGGAAAGGTGATAAGATCATTTATTGATTTGCGTAGGAAGATCTTTAGATTTCAACTTTTAAAATGATAAAGAATCGATTAATCAATTTTAATAGGAGGAATATGAGATGGATAAATTTATGAAACGTGCAGTTGAATTATCAGCTGAAAATGTTCGTGAAGGTGGTCAGCCTTTTGGAGCGGTCTTGGTCAAGGACAATGAAATTATTGCCGAGGGTGTGAACGAAGTACATATAAAATATGATGTGAGTGGGCATGCTGAATTAGTAGCTATTCGTATAGCACAGGAAAAGCTACAAACCAATGATCTATCAGGAGCTATCATGTATGCCAGTGGAGAACCTTGTCCAATGTGTCTAACAGCTATGTTCTACGTAGGAATTGAAAAAGGATATTATTGCGCATCTATTGAAGATACAGCGGATGTAGGATTGGGTGCTTCTGTTACTTTATATGAGGACTTCCAGAAACCACGTGAGGAAAGAACGGTACAAATGTATTCCATGCCACTTGAAGAAGGTCAAGAAGACCCAATGAAATTATGGAAAGAACAGAATTAAATCACTAGTGAAGTTGTTGTTTTACGATGAATGGTGAGGTTTTTTCCAGCGTGAGAAGATCTCACCGTTTCATTTATAGTAACGATTATGATAAAGCATATTAATTATTCGACATCCTCCATATATTAAGCTATGATGAAAATTGCTTTTAAGAAATTTAAAGAATGAGTTGTATTAAAAAGTTATACACTGCCTTATCACTTAACCGATTCATTTACTTTTTTTAGGAATGGTGATATTAATCACATAATACCTCCCCTAAAAGCTGTATAATAAAGATAAGGTTATTCGTTGGAGGTTTTCAATCATGTCTTTTTACAAACTGCTCGTTTTTATTCATATATTTTCAGCTATTTTGGGATTAGGTCCTGGTTTTATTATGATTTATGTTGTTACTAAAGCGAAAACAATGACCGAACTCAGACATGCCTATCTGATTCGTAATCGCATCCATATATTCGTCATGGTTGGTGGAACATTACTGCTTGTAACAGGGGTATTAATGGGGATGATCAATCCATACTTGTTAAAGCAAGGTTGGTATGTTGTAAGTCTCATTCTATTTTTGGTTGCTCTCGCATTTGGACCGATTGCACTGTCACCACGCTCAAAACCTATTAAAAAAATGCTGAAAGAACATCAAGGTGATGATGTGCCAGAAAGATATCATATTTTAGCAAAAGATTTATTCTTTTATGAACGTATTGAGAACATTTTATTTTTAATTATTATCGCGTTAATGATTTTAAAACCATTTTAATAAAGTAGATAAAATTAGCGCATCGAATAGGGTGGGCTATTTTATTTATAATAAGACGTTTTTGGCCTATGAAAATAATTAATCATGATTGATAACGATAAAAATAGGGGAAAGGTGATATTAAACTATTGAAAAAAGATAAAGGACATGCTATAGTTGTACAAATTTATTTAGAGTAGTGTATTCAATTTAAGTTTCAATAAAATTTTAAAATAATAAAAGAGGAGGCGATCACCATGCGAAAAGTAAACTTAGAAGATATTTTCCTTCATCCTATTACACAGAAATATTTAGCTCGTTCCGGTATTGCACATGCCATTACAGTGGCTGAATATGCCTTTTTGCTTGCCCATGAATATGGTGTTAATCCAGATCAAGCGGCTAAAGCAGGGTTACTTCATGATATCGGACATTACACTTGGTATCGTGATGGAAAGTGGGATTATGATTTATATAAAGAAAATGACATCCATGCTATTAAAGGGGCGAGCCGGGCACATAAATTGTTGATTCGAATTGGCGAAGAAAGACATATTGCGAAAGAAATAGCCATTGCTATCTTACTGCATACGGATTCCTATTTGCCGCAAGGTCATCTAGAATTGCAACCTTTGCAACAAGTCGTCACGCTTGCTGATGAAAAGGATGAAGAAACGGGTGGAAATCATCACTATCGACAAATAGAACAATATGTTGCTCTAGAACGGATTCGCGCTCTAGATATAAAAATTGACCAAAAAGAAAACCCTCAAAATAACCACCAACAAAAAATGGCTTAAATTAAGTATTCCAACTTCTAACTTACACTTCAAAATGAAAACAATAAAAACTCAAACGTAAAAAAACACGGTAATATGGCCGTGTTTTTGAATGATTAGGGTTTGATTTTAATAGAGCGGCGACCACTCCAACTCGCGCGGGGACTGCGTCAACTCGCGCGGCGACCGCTCCAACTCGCGCGGCATTCCAACTTAAACATTAATACGTTCCAGTCAATCCCTATAGATTTTCCAAATACTCTTCAAACGTAATGCTTTTGTCCATAATATCTTTAGCGGCTTTCTCTCCAACATACCTTAAGTGCCATGGTTCATATTGGTATTTAGTAATATCTTCCTTACCCTCAGGATAACGGATAATGAACCCATAATCACTTGCATGTTTTTCAATCCATTTACCTTCAGGCGTCTCACCAAAGTCAATAATGAGATCGAAGCCAACATCAGCACTCGTGACGTCCATTGTTAATCCGGACTGATGCTCACTTTCTCCAGGACGTGCACTATATTTATTGGCGGCTTCTTCACCGTTTTTTTCTACATTGGCTGCGAATATTTCTTCTTGTCGATCAAATGAGCGAAATCCAGACTGAGCAAACAACTCAAGTCCCTTATCATCTGCTGCGTCAAACATTTCCTCAAGCGCATCAGCAGCAACCTTTCGCATTTGTTTTTTAGGCAAGTCCTCTGTAAATGGGAAACGTACATTTGGTATAACCAAATCATCTGGAGTGAAATCATCCGGCAAAGCATGTTCCTTATTGACAAGAACAAGAACTTCATATGGATTTCCAGTTACCTCTATCCCATCATCCGTCTCTGTAGTTTTTTGAAGAGGTAGACCATCTCCTGGTTTCACCTGATTATCACTTTCAAACTGTGCTTCAAGTGCTAACTTAGTTTTATCATCATATATTCCTGTAATATCTAACCCATCTATTTGAAATTGAAAATCAGTTATTGCCCATGTTGTTTTATCATCAAATTGAGAAGTTTCTTCTAAGTTATAATCTAATTCGTTTAAAGCTTTTTGGAGGCTCTCGATGTCATTTCCCTGGTCGCCTTTTTGTAGCAATCCTTGTGGAAGAGTAATGACGTCTTCCTTTTCTTCTTTATTATCTGTGGTTTGTTCATTTTGCTCATTACCCGTTGTATTTACAGGTGCTGTCTCTTTATCTTGTGGCATGCTAAAAAGATCACCTGCATCACATGCAGATAGAGTGAAAAAAATGGTGGCTCCCAAAGTAAGCAATGTTGTTTTTTTAAACACAATCTCGCACTCCCTCTATAAAATCCTTCACTACATGATGAAATCATTTAGATTCTATACGTATCGACCTATATTTTCTCATACAAACGGCCTTAATAGCAATATAAATATTTTCCTTATAGGTCTCATTGCACATGGGGTTATCGTCCCACATATGTATGTAAAAGGTTAAGGGTATTCGGAAAATAGTGTGGAAAATCGACTTTAGTCGTAGTGTCTCAAAGTGAAGGTTAGTAGTTTAGCATTATTTTTAGCTGGTTTCTGGTATGTTTCGCTTCATATTCGAGTATATGAAAATTGGACAAAAATATAAACTCAAGTTCAGACAAATGGTATTTGAACTTGAGTTTTATTTTTGCTTAGGAAACGATAACATTAAAATTTCTGTGGATAACTTTATACTGAAATTGGCCACGTTCAGCGCAAGCGCCCAGCAACTATCAAGCATTGAATACCTTCCTACGATAAGTCGAACTCGAATCGCTTCAGCTTGTACGTTTCCTAACCGGCCGCCCCGCGCTTTTGTTCTTTACGCTTTTTTTGCAAATAAGCGGCTTATTTCAATAATAACGTTTGTGGCCTTTTCCATATTGTCTACTGAAACATATTCAAATTTACCGTGAAAGTTTTCGCCACCTGTGAAAATATTCGGCGTCGGCAGACCTTTATATGAGAGTTGTGAGCCATCAGTACCTCCACGAATTGGCTCAATGACCGGTTCGATATGGTGATTTTTCATCGCTTCAGCTGCAATATCGACAATCTCTTTGACTGGTTCGATCTTATCACGCATATTATAATATTGGTCTGATAAGTCCAATTCCACGGAAGCTTCCCCGTAGGTGTTCTTCATTTTTTCTACAAATGCTTGAACGGTTTCTTTACGTTTTTTGAAATTATCTTTATCAAAATCACGGATGATATAATAGACTTGTGTTGATTCAACGTCACCATTAACAGATATTAAATGATAAAACCCTTCGTAACCTTCTGTGTGTTCAGGCGATTCCTGATCTGGAAACATTTCGATAAACTCAGATGCCAATTTAGCTGAATTGACCATTTTATTTTTAGCTGTGCCAGGATGGACATTGCTTCCTTTAAATGTCACTTTCGCTGCTGCGGCATTGAAACTTTCGTATTGTAGTTCGCCTAGTGGTCCACCATCAATCGTGTAGGCAAATTTTGCATTAAAACGATCAACATCAAACTTATGCGGGCCTCTACCTATTTCCTCATCCGGTGTAAATGCTACACGAATGTCGCCGTGCTCAATTTCAGGATGTTCATTTAAGTATGCCATCGCTGTCATGATTTCAGCTATACCAGCTTTATTATCTGCCCCAAGAAGCGTGGTGCCGTCAGTTGTGATTAGCGTATGTCCCGCATAATTCGGCAGTTCTGGAAAGTCTTTCGCTGATAAAACAACATCAAGCTCTTTATTAAGGATAATATCGTTGCCATCAAAATTTTCGATGACTTGTGGATTCACATTTTTTCCAGTAAAGTCGGTCGCCGTGTCAACATGAGCAAGAAAGCCGATGGTCGGTACATTTTTATCTGTTGTCGCTGGAAGGGTTGCCATTACGTAACCATTGTCATCGACAGACGCATTCCCCAGTCCGATGCTTTTTAATTCGTCAACGAGATAATGAGCTAATTCCAGTTGTCCAGGTGTTGAAGGAGTTGTGTCGTTATTCTCATTTGATTGGGTATCCATTTTGGCATATGTAATCAAACGTTTGATCAAATCATCTTTCATATCCATCATCTCCAATTTTTTAACTTTCGCTTATTTTATCATATAATAAAGAAAATATGATATAAAGCAATTAAGATGTAAAATGAAAATCTGGAGGGATTTTATGTCTTTTTTAATGACAGTAAATCAATTGGAAAATTCTATGCAAAACAATGAACGGGATGTTGCAATCGTCGATGTCAGGTACCAACTAAATAACCCGGCAGCAGGGAGAGTGGCATATCAAAAAGGTCACATTCCAGGAGCAGTCTACTTAGATTTAAAAGAAGATTTATCAAGTGAAGCTAAACAACATGGTGGGAGTCATCCATTGCCTGATAAAGATGTGCTTGCGAGTAAGCTAGGAGAATTAGGTATTAATCATGACACACTCGTCGTTATTTACGGTGAGAAAAATGATATGTTCTCAGCACGCTGCCTCTGGCTTTTTCACTATTTAGGTCACGAAAACGCCTATATTCTTGATGGTGGGTTGGCGAAATGGTTACAAGAGGGTAATGAGATTACCACGGACACACCTCAAAGAAAAGCAAAAACATTTAAGCCGTCGTCGTTTGAAAATGAAATAGTTAACATGCAGGATGTTAAGCAAAAGATGGATGACAAGTCAGCCGTCTTAATCGATTCACGTTCAAAAGATAGATATTTAGGTAAGACCGAACCACTCTACGGAAGAGCGGGACATATTCCAGGTGCGAAAAATTACTTTTGGAAAGATGTCTTAGATGCTGAAGGAAACTGGAAAGATAATGAGGAACTTGAACGTCATTTTAGTGATTTATCTAAAAGTGATGAAATTATTGTCTCGTGTGGATCAGGTGTCTCAGCATGTCCGAATATCCTCGCACTTAAACGAGCAGGGTTTACAAACGTAAAACTGTATCCTGGAAGTTTCAGTGATTGGATTTCTTACGACGAAAACCCGCTTGAAACAAAGGAAGAGTGATATGGTCAAACGCTGCGACTGGGTCACAGATGAACCTATTTATATTGACTATCATGATCATGAGTGGGGAAGACCTGTCCATGATGATCGAAAACTTTTTGAAATGTTGACACTTGAAGGAGCCCAAGCTGGCTTGAGTTGGATTACTATTTTAAAAAGACGGGAAAATTACCGCAATGCGTTCGATAATTTCGAACCACAGAAAATTAGTCAATACGGAAGCGATAAAATTGAAAAACTAACGAATGATGAGGGTATCATTCGGAACAAACTTAAAATTAATTCAGTAGTCACAAACGCCCAAGCTTTTTTGAAAGTCCAACACGAGTTTGGTAGTTTTACTAATTACATTTGGCAATTTGTTGACGGAAAGCCTCATTTGAACGAACGAAAAAATAAAGAAGACGTGCCAAGTTCAACAAAAGAATCAGAAGCAATGAGCAAGGATTTAAAAAAACGTGGTTTTAAATTTGTTGGACCAACCATTTGTTACGCCTTCATGCAAGCAACCGGTATGGTGAATGATCATACTAAAGATTGTTTTCTGTATCAATCCAGATGACTTCCTGTGATGAAGGACATATTCAAGGACAAAACTTCAATAATGTCCTTCATCTAGTTTATGAAAGACATTTTTAGTAAAATCCACGTGATTTTGTCTTTCATCGATGTAGTGAAAGACATTTTCAGGGTGAAAACTTTAAAAATGTCCCTCATCCGCCCTATGAAGGACATTTTTTGATAAAACTACATAATTTTGTCCTTCATCCACTTCAAATAAACTTAAACGAAACTTAGACACTACAATTTTCGTGACTGCTTTTATACCAAGTGCTTTTTGAAGCTAAGAAGCTACTAATTATCCTTAAAGACTATTCTCCCATTAACATTCTTGAAAATATTTACAACAAATACAATTAGACCGGCAGCCATTGCCCCGGCGCCGCCAAATGTAAACACGTGTGCAAAGGCCAACATATCAGGGATTTGTACCATGAATGTACTCAGAAAGAAGAACGGCAAGCCGATGTTATACAGCCAAAAATGCCATCTTCCTAATGAATTATTTCCAGCGGCAGGATAAACGGAATAGATTAATCCCATAATGGCAACAGAAACCCAACCAGCTAAGTTAATGTGTGCGTGGGCAGATGCCCAGTTCAATTGCAAGGTGGAAGACATAAAAATGCCAAGAGATATACCAATAATAAAATAAATAGCGGCTACTTTAATCCATCTTGGTCCCATATAAATACCCCCTTTTAAATTACACCAATAAATAAGAAAGACGTTACAATTTCTAATAAGAAACTAATATATGAAGCTTAGTAGATTCTATGTAAGTGAGTGTATTTATATGATATATCGATTTACACTAGGTACTTGCGAAACTATTTGTTAGATAGGTCAAATGCGAAAAGTGAGGAAACTTATTATAATATAAATAAAAAGTATAATTTAGCCCTCCTCTATGCATCTATAGACTGACATTCCTTCGTATGGTACGATAAACTATAAGTATTTGTTCGAAATTTTATAAAACCAATATAACTTCTTATCAAAAAAGCAACGTCGATTAACTTTACTTTTGTAAGAAGGAGAGGATTATCATTTCACAGTTAATGAACAATGTATCATTATCAGATGAATTAAAAGATCTTTTATCAGCAGCAGATGATATCAACTTCTTAAAAAAAGGCGAGCGTTTGTTTACGGCTGGAGAAAAGGCTGAAAGTATTTTCATCGTCAAGTCTGGTAAAATTCAAATTGGAAAAATGACAGCTGATGGACGAGAACTTGCCCTTAGACTTGGTAAAGAGGGAGATATAGTAGGGGAAATTGCACTTTATACCGATAGTGTTAAATATATTTTGACCGCCACGGCTCTTACCGATAGTGAAGTAGTTGAAATTAGTAAGAAGGATCTTGAGCAAAAACTATTGGAAAATAGCAAGCTTGCCATGGAGTTCATTAATATCATTACGGAAATGTCCTTAAGAGATCAAACAAAACTCCGAGACTTGGTGATGTATGGCAGAAAAGGAGCGTTATATTCAACACTTATTCGTCTAGCCAATAGTTATGGGACGGTAGAAAATGATGAGATTTTAATAAACTTTAAACTTACCAATCAAGAATTGGCTAACTTCTGTGGCACATCACGAGAGAGTGTCAGTCGATTATTAAGTGATCTAAGACAAGATCATATCGTGACAACAAATAAAGGGTATATTACCATTCACAATATCGAACATTTGAAAGCAGAAATTAACTGTGAAGACTGTCCAGTTGTAATGTGTAGCATTCATTAAATAAAGCCCCTTTAAGCTCGGCATACTTGGATTCGTTCGTAGGGTACACAAGGGTATTTATAAATAAAAAGAGCTGACTCTACATCATCGAATTACAATGATGAAGCAAGTCAGCTCCTTCATTTTGGTTTTAATTTTTCTTCTCTTCTTCACCGTCCGTGTCTTCATCACCCATTAAATCATTGGTTGCTTTTTTAAATTCACGGAGGGTGCTTCCAGCTGCTTTGCCAATTTCGGGTAGCTTAGATGGTCCAAAAATAATTAAAGCAATCACCAGAATAAGAATTAAACTAGGAATACCAATATTAGCCATGTCAATCACTCCATAATATATTTTGAAATTTACTATAGTTGTAAACTATCTATTCATCTCTTAAATCTTCCATAGCATTTAAATAAAATGGTACGAATTCTTTAAAGAAGGGATCTTGGATGTGTTCTTTATAACGTGCCCAAAGTTCATTAATAGCAAATCTTAAATAAGATTCATATATTTCTTGCTGAAGCTCTTTCATTTGTTTAACAAGCTCTTTGTTGCCATTTTTAGCTGCTTCGATTTCTTTTTTAGCAGCTGCAGTAATAAAGGCAGTCAAACTTCCAATATGATCTGGAAACTCTTCTTTTTCAAGTGGATAGTAAAAGCCTACTTTATCAAATGCACCTATTAGATATAATAAATCTTGCTTTGCCTTTTCCTGTTCATTTTCTGTTTTTTCTGTATAACTCGACAGATATGGAGGTATAAAATGTGGTCCAGGTATAGAAAAATAATTTTCATGCCAAAGTGCACTTTCTTCTCGATCATAATGTTTGTGAAAAGGGAATGCATCGATGAGTTCATCTGGGAGCTGATTAATATCTTTCTCATATTCATCCCAATCTCCAAACCACACATGCGTAAACAGCTGAGTTAAAACTAACTTTCCATAAGTTTCTTCAATTGTATTTGGCATATGACTTTCCTCCTTTTCAAATCTATCCTTTACGTTTGATATTAACATACATGTCTAGTTGACCAGGTGACCCACCTATTTCATCAAATAAAACACCATTTTCAAAGTTTTCATCTACTTCGGTTAGTTTATTAACAACGAATCCGTCGCCACGATGCCCTGGATAACCGCCTTCTTCATGCATGACTTCTGAGAAAGCATAAGGTGTATGGTTGTATGATGGTAGCTTTTTCTCTTTTGTACCATCAATTGAATTTCGAGTAACACCATAGCCAGTCTGTCCCATATTATATGCAGATCCTACAACACCAGGAGCAATTCCTCCAGTAACATAGACAGTTCCTTCTTGCTCTATGTTTCCATTCGAGATAGATACCTTATCACCTGTTTTAATATGGTCTCTATTGGCGTCTAATGGATTCATCCAAATATAATTATCTGAGCGAATTTCACGAAGCCAAGCACTGCTCACATTGCGATACGTACCAAGATTTCTTGATTTCCAGTTAATAAATTGAAGTGGTTGATTATTATCGACTACTTTTCTATCAAATGTTTTGATTTCTTGATAGAGTGGCATACCTTCAAAAAAATCACCGTCAAATGAATTCTTTCCTGCTGCTACACCTTCATCATAAAAATCGGCCTGACCACCGTGACCATATTTAATGTGGTTTCCTACATACTCATTTCCAGCAGCTTCAAATCTTCCGCCACGGTTGAGTACATAAACAACTTTCTTCCATTCTTCAGGCTTAACAGCTTTTTTCCACTTTTCTAAATCAAAGAATTTACCTAAAGCTTTTGTACGTGCTCTTTCGAAAATTTCTAGTTCTCTTTGATTGGCATCTGGAACAGGCTTTTCATCATAAGCAATATTTGCGACACGCTTGATATAGAAATCTTCTTCACAATGTAATGAACTTCCATCTGCAAATGCATTATCGCCAACTCCACTGAGACCTAGCATTTTACCCATTTCGATTGCGCTATCTTCAAATGAACGAACATTTGGATAGACTCTTGTCACTGGTTGATAAATACTTGCATATTTCGTTGTAATGTTAGGGTAGATTGCTTCTCTTCCCCAGCGTTCGAGATAAGTTGTATCAGGCAAGATAAAGTCAGCATATTTAGTTGAGTCACCAATTTGTACGTCTGAAGCAACAAATAGCGGTAATATATCAGGATCTTTGAGCGCTAGTTCTTGTATCTGACCATTTGGGGCAGATAGTACAGGTGATAGTCTGTGTGTAATCAACGCCTTAAGTCCATATGGATATTTTTCCAATGCGCTTGGAAGAACATCTCCAACCGTTTGGGGACTGAAAGGGAACCAAGGTCGTTTTGCGGGATAACCGTCTTGTTCAAATAAACTTGTGTCTTCATAATTTACTTGGTTTCTTCCAATTGGAATACCCCATGCTTCACGTCCATCAGGTACAGTTGTTAAGTCATATCGACCTTCAAACTCTTGATAGAAAGCACCCGTTGTAATGTTACCGCCTTTCCAGTCATAGCTTCCAATAAGGTGATTCAAAATAGCAAGTAACCGTTGACTATAATAGCCATTTTCATGCATTGCTGCTCCACGATAAGTTAGGATTGATGAACGTTTTCCGTAAGATGTGAGTTGTTTTGCAACTTGTTTAATTTGTTTTTTAGGAATTGTGGTAATCTCTGAGTATTCATCCAGTGTTTTTTCCATTGTTCGTTCTTTATACATTTGGAATGTTGACTTGACTTTTTTGCCGTCAATTTTCATGTCAACTTCTAATTCACCCTCGTTTGCTTTATCATGTGGAACTGGTTTTCCATTTTGAATGACAACAAACTGATCTTCTGAGCCAATTCCTAAATCGCTTGCACGTAGTTTAGGTCGTTCTGGATTACTCAGGTTTACAAGGTGAGTTGCATCACTCCAAGTTGGTTCGTTATCATCTTCCGCTGCATCTTTATTAGGATTTGTTAAATATATTTCATCATATAACTCTTTTTCAATAATTTCTCGACCAATGGCTAGTGCAAGAGCACCATCCGTTCCGGGTTTAAGTGGCAACCACATTTGTGCTTTTTCTGCAGTTTTACTAAAACGCGGATCAACAACCGCCATTTGCATACCATCCATTATCGCATTTGTTATTTTGGGTGCTAGGTATGTTGGTCCTTTATTTGCGACCATCGGGTTTGCTCCCCAGACAAGTAAGAAGAGGGTATTCTCAATGTCTGCATATTGACGCTTTTTCGCTTTCTCACTCGCAGAGTAAGATCTAGTATTACCAACAACAGAACTAATTCCGCAAATACCCCCATGGTGATAATAGTTTTTGGAACCTAGGCTATTCGTAATGAAACGTTCCATGAAGTCACGACGATCACCAACCATAAAGCTAATCTGATTTACTTTTGGACCAAAGTCAGGATGTTTCGTATCAATTAAGCTATCTTTATATTTTTTATCAAACTCTTCAAATGTCATATCATCGTTTTTCACTTTATCCCAATCTGACATGACTTCTTCTTCAGGAATATATTGTGCAAGTTCCTTTAGCCCAGGTGTACCAAGATCAGAGCTACCATTAATAATTTCTTCATAGGCTTCATCCCAGGAAACACTCTTCCATTTTCCACTACCGCGGGGGCCGACACGTTTTAATGGATTTTTCACACGAAAGGCATCATAAGCGGTTTGAATTCCTGCTTGCCCTTTAAGACAAATTCGTCCACCACGTGCACCGCGTCCACCACGCTTCACATCACCTGTACCTTTAACAGCATCATCTACAGAAGTGTTATAGGCGATAGCTCCCATTGGCACCATATTGAGTGGGCTATATTGATTTCCTGCAAGTTTACGAATAATTGATGTATAAGGACCGGCCTTATCTCCACCAGTTATATAAGCCTTTATCGTACAATACGTATTACATTGTTCACATGTTGAGAAGATAACATCTTCAGCACCGTAATCTTGATAATCCGTTCCAACCCCGTGACCTTCATCAGCAAATACTCCATTGATCATTTGATTCACTGGACCAATAAAGGCTGGACCAACAGCAGCTACTGCACCAAAAGCGCCTAGTGCTTTTAAGAATTTTCTTCGATTCATCTTTTTATCAACCATTGCTTATCCCTCCACTTCTTCAAGCTGATCGTTTTCTTCAAGAGGAAGTAGTCGATCTCCTATAGTAAAAATTAATAATCCCATAGCAACAATTCCGACACTGACTAACCATTCTCTTATTGTAGGGAAATAGTTACTAGCTGGAAAACCCTCCATAATTGGTATAATTTGGGATGGGACAACAATATTAAATCGAACACCGATGATTCCTATAACTACTGATATAGCAGCAATTAAAAGTGCGTTAATGTTATGGGATGTTTTCTTGAAAAATACTAGAAATATTGGTACAACCACACCAAGCCCCATCTGAACTCCCCAATAAGACCAGCTATAAGCACTTCCCATCATTGTTCCCAAGCTTTGCAATGATGTTTCACTTAAAGAGTACCAACCAACTAGTAAATCGTAAAATTGCAACAATAAGTCAACGAATAAGAATGCTGCCATCATTTTTGCTAAACTGACAACCATTTGTGTATCAATAGGTTTTTTCATTGCTTTATTTTTAATGACATAGATTGCGAGTAATAAAGCAGTTCCAGATACCATCGCTGATACAACGAAGATAATGGGGAAGACCCCTGAGTTCCATGATTCTTTCGCACTGACAACAGCGAAAATAGCCCCCGTTCCTCCGTGTACACCTAATATCGCTAATGGAATACCAATTGTTCCAAGAATTTTCATCCATTTATTATCCCGTTTTTTAGTTTTGTCATTAATTTTACTGTTCTTGAACGTTAACATACGGGCGATTTTACCTTTCAAATCATTGACAGGTCGAAGGCGAACAAGATCTTCTCGCATCGCGATATAAAGCTCTGTTACAAGAAGTGCAATATAGACAACATAGAAATGAATCTCCCAGGCTAAAATGCTCGTAACGTTCCAGTAAATCATTGCATTCATAGCACGTTCAGGTTTTCCTAAGTCCATTAGTACGAATGTTAATGCAATAATCATACAAACAATGGCAGTGAAAAGAGCCATCTTTCCAACACGTTCATACTGTTCCATTCCGAAAACGAAAATCATTGTTGATAGAAGAAAGGAACCTGCACTTAAACCGACGAAAAAGATATAAAAAGCAATCCAGGCTCCCCAAGGAGTGAATGATGAGAGATTTGTTGTTGTTAGACCAACAACCAATCGTTCAATAATGAAGTAACCACCAATGGCAAATAAAACCATTAGTATCCCAATCCACCATTTAAACATAGGAGAAAATTTTTTATGCTGATTATGTTGATTTAATTGAGCATTCCCAGTAATTGCTGGCATATTTACACCACCTTTATTTTAAGTAAATAACGTTTGGTCCAGCGCCAAGTTCACTTTTTAGAGTAAATGCACGTGGACTGCTGGCTAATTTAGAAACTGTACTGTTTGGATCGTTTAAGTTACCAAAAAATCTTGCGTCTCCAATACAAGTTTCAACACATGCTGGTTCTTCACCACGTTCAAGTCTATGCAGGCAGAAGTTACATTTTCTAACTGTTCCAATTGGTGTTTTTCGTGTACCACGTTCCCCGCGTTCAATTCCATATTCAGGACTTGTAACATCATTAAAACCAAGCATTTCATCTTCATAAGTTTCTCCAAAGTCATAAGAACGTGCTCCGTATGGGCAGGCAACGATACAATATCTACATCCAATACAACGATCGTTATCAATTGTTACGATGCCATTATCAAGTTTGAACGTTGCTCTTACAGGACAAACTTGAACACATGGAGGATTGTCACAATGCATACAAGGCATTGGTAAGTTGACCTTAGCTAAATGTGGGAAGTTACCAATTTCTTTTTCTAAGACAACGTTATAAGAAATTCCTGGGGGTGTGCGGTTTTCTGCTTTACAAGCAACCGTACACGAGTCACACCCAACACATTTCTGGAGATCAATTACCATCCCCCATTTAACAGGCTGATCTTTACCATCTTCTTCAGGGGCTGCTTCCGCAACAACGTCTCCAAATTCACCCACTAATGACGAGTAATATTTTTTATGGAAATCTTTGATATTCAGTTTTCCACCGACAACCTTACGAGCATCATCAGCCATGTTTTTACCTAAGACAGAGTCGTAAGGTGAATTTTTAAGTTCGTCGTCCGGGTTGGGAAGACGTTGATCTGCCAGCTCATTCCAATCTTTTTCAAGCATTTGTTTGAGCATTCAATCTCACCTCTTTCATGTACTATCTTCAATGTAAACGATGGCACGCTGCAAAAGATGTAACATCCGTCACAAAATGGGTTGTTTTCAACGAGTTGTCAGAAAGCCGCCATATTTCATGAGCCAGATAAAAAGTGCTTGGAATGTGGGAAAATAAGGTTTAGATAGAAAGTGAGAGAGCAGAGTCTTTTAATCACGGGCAGGTATCCATTTGTGGAAGAATGGTGTCAGGAGCGTATCTATAAATTTAAAATATTCCCAGATTAATTCGGAAGCTCAAAAAGAAAAGCTTGATTATATTTTGACAGCCAATAATATGAATTCTTCGTTCATATTGTTCATATAGAATGACACAATTTTAAAAAATTAATTATTTTAGGTGTAGCTTGAAAACCTTGTGGCTACATCTTTTTTGTGTATTTTTTAAAAGTTACTTCTTTACATTTCACAATTTAGACACATTTATGACAATAATTAGTCACATTTTATTCATCTTCCGTTCATTGTTATATGTATGGTTTGTTGGTATCTTTAATATAGTGTGAAATAAGGGGATTAAAAGTTGGTTAGCTCAATTTAATAAAATATTAAACAAGGTTACGGTAGTTGATACATAACTATTCAAACAAGAGTAAGTCTTCAACAGCTTGATCATGGATGCTGGGCACATATGAATCTACCAGTATACCATTAATACCTTGAAGCTAGATAACTTTTAAAATCTCTATCCATAAAGACATTTTTATTTTTATAAGGAGGAAGAAGGAATGGCTAAAAGATTTTCATCTTTCATAGCTTTAACAGCTATGGTATTAACGCTCTCATTATTTATCTTGCCTCAGGAACCCATTTTTGCCGACATTGCGGATGGTACATATGAGGTCAATTATGAAATGAAAGAAGCAGGAAGTGACAACACTTCTATTGCTGACGGTTATTTTTCTAAACCAGCTACGTTAACGGTTGAGAATGGAGTTAAAACTATTCAATTGACAGTAACGGGAGCGGACATGATTAAATCACTAAGTGCACCAAACGGGCCAGTTGATGTTGTAAGTGATAATGGCGACACAAGAACTGTTAAATTCAATGTCGATGGTGATTTTTCACAACCAGTCAGTATGGAAATGCATATCAAAGTTCCTGATTTGTATGACACAACTCACACAGCACGTGCCGTTTTTGATGTCAGTGGTTTAGATCAAGCTGGGTCAACTGCATCTAAAGAAGATTCTTCAGACGAAGATAATGCTACACCAGCAGCAGGATCTAACAAAGCTGAAGAAAATCCACCAACAGGAGACAGTACACCAATTGTCATGTACACTATTTTACTTGTTGGCTCAGTTGTAGCTTTAGTTGCTGCAAGAAAATTACGCCCAGCAAAAAACTAAATCATTGTTAAAGGAGAGAAGACTTTAATGAAGAAATTTTTATCTATATTATTAACCTTAACGATTGCTTTCTTCACATTGCCATTCAGCGGTAATATGGTTTTAGCGGATGGTAAAAATATTGACGATATTGAAGATGGCGATTATGGCATAACAGCAAAAGCAATGCATGAAGATAAAGATGAAGCATCAGGAGCTGCAGGATTTATTAATGAAGAAGCAGTGCTTTCTATTAAAGATGGAAAAGCGCAATTGACAATAACAGTACCGAAAACTGACGGGGCTGAAATCACAGGTCTCCAAGTAGAAGGGCAAGAGCCTGTAGTGAATGAAGGCCAAGACGCTAAAGACATGACTTATGAATTAACTAATCTGAAGTCAGAATTAAACGCACAAGTTCAATATGAAGTTCCTTCAATCGGCTTGGATCATGATGTTCCCTTTAGATTTATCCTAGAAGGTTTAGATGACCTTCCAGTCAAAGAAGAGGAAGCAACTGAACCGGAAGATGATGACACAGATGGTGTAGAAGAAGATAACGATAAAGGAAATAATGACTCTGAAGAAGGAACGGAACCTGAGGAAGAACCTGAACAGGACTCTGATGATTCTGTAATTAAACTAGACAAAGGTTATTACACAATCGATACTTCTTATTTACGAGATGATAATGATGATAAATCATCAATGGCGAGTTATCTCGAGTCACCAGTATTCCTTGAAGTAAAAGACGGAAAAGTCCTTGCAACCATCACAATTAGTGAAGATGAAACTGTAACAAAGATGCAAGTTGAAGGTAAAAATGCTGTGAACAAGGTCGTGGATGGGAAAAAACGTCACGAAACATTCGAGTTAGATCAATTAGACTCAATTATAAACGCTTATGTTGAATATCAAGCACCATTTCAGGGTGATGTCTTTAAAGGTAATGCAGAATTTCGTATTTCATTTGATAAGGATTCTGTAGAAAAATCTAAAAAATCGTTAAAGCCTGGTATAGATGCAGAGCAAGACGCTGAT
Organism: Virgibacillus sp. MSJ-26; assembly: GCF_018918075.1. Lineage (GTDB taxonomy): Bacteria > Bacillota > Bacilli > Bacillales > Amphibacillaceae > MSJ-26. The sequence continues at coordinate 49,773 of NZ_JAHLPW010000012.1, read as the reverse complement.
AAGGATTCTGATAAGAATAAAGATGGAGATAAATCTGATGAAAAGGATAACGGTAAGCAAGAATCAGATCAAAACAAAGATAACAAAGGAACAAAGCAAGAGAAGAAATCCGATCAGCTTGTTCCAGACAAAGCCTATGAAATTAACTATACCATTATGCACGAAGACGGTAATAAGCCATCTATATCAGATGAGTTCTTTAAGAAACCAGCAAAATTATTTGAAAAAGACGGTAAGACATATTTACAGATGACAATTATGAATGGCGATATGATTAGTGAGTTAAGCAATAAATACGGTAATGCTGTTATCGTTGAGAAAAATGACGACGGATCTATTGTTGTTCAGCTTAGAGTAAATGATAACTTATCTGATATGCTATTAGACATGCATGTTAAGGTTCCAGCAGGTGCGATTCCGGGCTTCCCTGGTTATGATGAAGATCATGCTGCTATTCTAGTTTTTGATAAAGATAGTATGAAAGAAATCGACGTAGGAAACTCAAAATTAGTAGCTTCAGACAATGAAAATGGTCCAACAGTCAAAGGTACGGGTAACGGGGATCAATTAGGTTCAAAAGGTGATGAGAATGACAAAACTCCTAAAAAACCAGAATTCGGTTCCAATGATGATAACGGATCAAATGGCTCCAATGGTAATAAAGCACAGAACCCTAAAACAGGAGACACAAGTGGTATTCTTCTATACACACTCTTACTTTTAGGTTCGGCACTACCTTTAGTAGCCAAATTAAGACGCCGTTTCATCTAATAGTTTTATAAAAGAACATCAAGAGCAAGGGAGTCTTACAGTTTATTAAACTGTAAGACTCTGTTTAATGTTTATGTGGTAATTATATAGGGGCATGTCCTATCTCAAAAAGAGGTGAAAGCAACATGAAAAATAAATTATCATTATTGATGATTATTCTTTTTGGTCTACTTTTATTTGCTGGATGTGGATCAGACGATAATTCAAGTGCAGCAGAAGATCAAGCGAATGATGAAGCAAGCAATGAGGAAGAAAAAACAACCTCTGAAGATGTTAAAGAAACTGACGGTGACATTATCGCTACCACAGTGGCTTTGGTGGAAATCATGGATAAATTAGAATTAGATTTAGTTGGTGTACCAACTAGCTACAAAGACCTTCCCGAACGCTATGCTGACGCTACAGAAGTAGGGATGGCTATGGATCCTGATATGGAAATCATTAAATCTCTCAAACCGACAGATGTCTTATCTGTAACCACGTTGGAAGCGGATTTAGAAGATACATTTGAAAAAACAGATACACCTGTTTCTTTTATTGATCTTGAAAGTGTTGAAGGCATGTACGATGCTATTCTTGACCTTGGTGAAAAATATGATCGCACCGAACAAGCAGAGGAACTTGTCAATAGTTACGATCAACAGCTGTCTGAACTAGAAAAAGAAGTCGAAGGGAAAGATTCGCCTTCTGTTCTTATTTTATTAGGTGTTCCTGGCAGTTACTTAGTAGCAACAGAAAACTCCTATATCGGTGATCTTGTCAAACGCGCTGGTGGCGAAAATGTCATTCAGGGAGAAGACGTCGAATATATCTCCTCAAACACAGAACACTTACAACAATCAAATCCAGATATCATTTTACGGGCCGCTCACGGCATGCCAGATGAAGTGGTGGAAATGTTTGATAAAGAATTTAAGGAAAACGACATTTGGCAACACTTTAAAGCAGTACAAGATAATCGTGTCTACGATTTAGAGGAAACCAGATTTGGCACGACGGCTAATCTAGCAGCCCCAGAAGCGCTCGATGAACTAGTCGACATGCTCTACCCTAAAGAGAATGAATAAAACAGATATTGGTAAAGAGGTTTTAACATGAACAAAAAGGTCATTAGCTTCATAGCAATTATTATTCTACTTCCGGTAGTTACCATATATTCAGCTATTACAGGCAGCATTGAAATTTCAGCTTTTGAAATGATAAAGGGATTATTTTCTGGAGCGGATGAAAATGTTGCAATTATCCAAGATTTACGTTTTCCACGGATTATCATTTCCTTATTTGCAGGTGCTGCTTTATCTGTTTCAGGTGTTTTGCTTCAGGCGGTTATGCGTAATCCATTAGCTGAACCTGGAATTATTGGAGTTTCTTCTGGAGCGGGCTTTTTTACAATCTTAATGGTGACTCTATTCCCGACGTTATTTTTCTTTAGTCCGTTATTCGCTTTTCTCGGAGGGGCACTTGCCTTTTTACTCGTCTATCTTTTTTCATGGAAATCTGGATTAGACCCTTTACGGATGATACTCATCGGGGTGGCGATTAACGCGGTGTTCACAGGATTAAGTGAGTTGATGAGTGCGCAAGCAGCGAGTAGTATGATGTCTAATATTTCTGTTACGACGTCAACGCTGTCGATGAAGACTTGGGATGACGTTGAAATTATGGTTCTATATGGTTCCATCGGTTTGATAGCGAGTTTTCTCCTTTTTGCTTGGTGTAATCATTTGTCACTTAGAGATAAAACATTAAAAAACTTAGGATTTAATGTTAATCGAGCAAGATTTGTGATTTCAATTGTTGCTGTTTTGCTTGCCTCAATTGCTACAGCCATTGCTGGTATGTTTACGTTTGTTGGCCTATTGATTCCACATATTGGAAGGTCTCTGGTAGGAACAGATCATAAGGTACTTATTCCTTTTTCAGCTATGGCAGGGGCTTTGTTAATCGTTGTGGCTGACACGTTAGGAAGAACGATTATAGCACCGATTGAAATCCCAGCTTCGATTATCATGGCTGTCATTGGTGGTCCATTCTTAATCTTCTTGCTTAGAAAGAGTGATCGTATTTATGGAAATTAAAAACATAACTTTTGCCTATCAAGATAAAATTACAAGACTTCATAACATAGATACGGACATTAAGAAAGGCGAGATAACGACCATTATCGGACCGAATGGTTCTGGGAAATCAACGCTACTCAGTGTCATGACAAACAACAACCAACCCCAACAAGGGAAAATCCTACTTGAAGGAAAAGGTATTAATGAATATAAGCCAAAAGAACTTGCTCAAACGTTGGGTGTCGTACACCAACAGAACTCAGCTCCTTCAGATATGACGGTTGAAAAGCTAGTGGAATATGGTAGATTACCATACAAGGGAACGTTTTCTCCCCTTTCAGAAAAAGATCAAGAGATGATAGATTGGGCACTTCACGCAACAGGGATATATGAAAAACGTGACATGCCGATTGATACTTTGTCAGGGGGACAACAGCAGAGAGTATGGATTGCTATGGTTCTTGCTCAAGATACACCTTATTTATTTTTAGATGAACCTACATCTAATTTGGATATCTATTTCCAATATGAAATTTTAGAACTTGTGAAGAAACTAAATGAAGAGCATAACTTGACGATTGGTATGGTTCTTCATGATATCAATCAAGCAATTCAGTACAGTGATACTATCATTGCCATGAAACAAGGTGAAATTATTCAAAAAGGAAATCCAAAGGAAATTATCACTGAGCGATTAATTTATGATGTCTATGGTGTTCATGTCGTTGTTAAAAGAGATGATAGCTTAGGCACATATATTGTCCCAACAGGGATTTAATTTCAAAAGAGTTAATATTTTTACGGTGAAAGTTCGGGGGAGTATAACGATGAAAGATAAACGTAAATCAACCAAAAAAATGTTTTCAAAACTGGTTACCATCATTTGTATAGGTGTGTTCGCTTTTGCTGCACATGGTTTGTTTGATATATTTATGGATTATTATCAAAATAGAAAAATGATGAGCAATGTCCAAGACACATTTTATAATGCCGTATCAGCAGAGGAAGGTACTCAACAAGAAGGAGATGATGGGTCCAAGACCATCCGTCCAGGATTTGAAGAACTACTTAAACATAATCCAGATGTTGTTGGCTGGATCACCATTGACGGAACACAAATTGATTATCCAATCTTGCAATCAAGCAATAATCAAACCTATCTAACTAAGAATTATAATAACAATGAGTCCCGTGCGGGGAGTATCTTTTTAGATTATCGTAATGATGTGGGAATAGACGAGTTGAATACCGTTGTTTACGGTCACCGTATGAAAGACGGATCGATGTTTCAGCACCTCACTAAGTTTTTAGATAAGGACTTTTTTGATGAACATCGAACATTTGAGGTTGATACGTTATATGACAGTTATGAAGCAGAAATCTTTGCTGTTTATAATACATTGACAGATTTCAATTATATCGAGACAGATTTTGCAAATGAAGCAGAATATGAACAATTACTTAAAGATATCCAAGATGTATCAAAGTTTAAAACAGACGTCGATATTACTCCAGATGACCGAATCATTACATTATCGACGTGTGATTATGAATTAGACCAAAATGAAGGCAGATTAGTCATTCAAGCAAAGTTGGTTGAAAAGTAATCGATGCTCCCTTTTCGCCAGGAATAATAATATTAAATTTGTAATGGGCCTACTGCTAATCTCTTATTTTTTATGATTGGACAGGGGCTTTTTTGTCAGATTGCTTCACATTTAAGTCGGCTACGAATATAGTATAACTGACTATTGTTACTTTCTGTTCTACCCATAATAAGAAGTGAGTTCAATTCTTTTCCCAACTTGCTGATAAGATTAATAGAGAAAAAGCCATAGAGAGGGGATGCCCACTCTATGGCTTTTTTATATTGAGATTTAAGCTTTAACACTTTCCGCTTCTTGTTCTTTTTTATGTGATAAATAGATCTTTTTAGAAATCAATGTTTGGAAAATCATAAACAAGCCACCAACAGCCCAATATAAAGGTAACGCTGCGGGGAAGTTAAATGACATTAACCCAATCATCACGGGAGAAACAATCCCCATAACTGCCATTTGCTTTCGTTGTGCTTCGTCAAGTCCAATTAATGATACTCGTGATTGGATGAAATAAACGGTAATCGCAATTAGAGCTAAGATGATATCAGTTTGTCCTAGATTAAACCAAAGAAAATTATGCGCCGCAATTTCTGGTGTCCTTCGAATAGCATGATAAAAAGCAATTAGGATCGGCATTTGAATCAGCATAGGCAAGCACCCTGAGAATGAAGCTAACGGATTAAAATTGTGCTCTTGATAAAGTTTCATCATCTCTTGCTGCATTTCAGATTGTGCTTTAGGATCTTTTTTACCTTTATATTTCTTTTGGATGGCATCCATTTCTGGTTTAATGACTTTCATTTTATCTTGGACTTCTAAACTATTACGAGTTTGCTTAATCATGAACGGCATAATCGCTAAGCGAATGATTAATGTAATTAGAATAATTGACCATCCATAACTACCATTGAAAAATGAAGCAAGTCCTTTAATGATTATTGAAAAGTTGTAAACAAAATAATGGTCAAACCAACCTGATGACTGGGCATCAATCGGTTCATTCATATTAGAACACCCAGTCAGTAGTAGAATTAAAATAATTCCTAAAAAGCTATATTTTCTAAGGGACGTGAATACAGTTTGTTTTTCCAAAATAGTCCTCCTCTAATTTTTATAATTTGCTTTGAAATCGAGGAGGAATCAACGTCACTATCATCATCGGGTGTTTCGATGCGTTTTGTTTTATGTGTTAGCCACGTTATGACGGCATCATTTCCAACCATAGGTTCTTGAATTAATGTGGTATCAACTTGGAACGTATTCACATTTTTTACATACAAATAGTGATTCTTTCTAAATTTATGCATGTCCATGTTGATTAGTTGAAGAGCGCCAACCATAGACCATAACAATCCAACATAAAGATAAAATGGTGACGTGTTATTAATCAACTCACTTAAAAGATCGAAAAACATGTGTATTCACCTCCTTATTGCAGTCTTATCATTCTATTATACATCATAATTATCATCAACAAAAGAGTAGATCATTAAGAGATTAAATTAATAGCTATATAAAGAATTTATTCCTACTGGGCATCGAAGATAAATGGAGATGGACTTTTGATTATTCATTTAACCCCCCCCCTCTTGCCTGGTCAGTGTAATTAAGAATTCTTTTAAGAATACCATTCGTTTGGAAGGATTCTAAATTATTATAAAATAACTTCTTTAAAGGAAAAACTACCACTTTTCTTGTTACAGAGTTACTAGCTATAACAGCGGCAACCCTTCGATTTGGACTTGCGGGATTTTTTTGATGGTCATCGTTGCTTTTCGTGAAAAATACCACAGCCCTAATCGCGGTATTGATTTATGGCTTTCCACTTACTTTTTCACAAGTTTTTGGTATGATAATGGTATTGACAGGTGTTTATTTAGTAACGTTTCATCAGTATCTGAGAAATAAACGAGCTGTGCGAAAAATGAAAGCATCACAGCAGGCCGTTAATTAATAAATAGGATGTGACTAAACAATGGAAGAAGGAATTAATAAGCGGAAAACCGAGCATATTCGACTTTGTTTAAATGATAATGTGGAAGGTGTAAACAAGTCAACAGGCCTTGAGGGGATTTCTTTTATACATAATGCCCTGCCTGAAATCAATTTTAAAGATGTTAATTTAGAGACGAGCTTCTTGAATAAACCGCTACAAGCACCGTTTTTAGTAAGTTCGATGACAGGCGGTTCAAAACTTGCAGCTGATATTAATCAAAATTTAGCCCGAGCTGCGGAAGAAAAAGGGTGGGTTATCGCACTTGGTTCAACTCGTGCCTTACTGGAAAGTGATGCTCATCAAGAGTCATTTCTCATTCGCAAACAGGCACCAACAGTTCCGTTGATTGCCAATCTCGGTGCAGTTCAGCTTAATTATGGATATGGTGCCGAGGAAGCACAGCGTATTGTTGATATGACTGAAGCCGATTCACTCGTGCTTCATTTCAACAGCTTGCAGGAAGTCTTCCAAGACGAGGGGGACTTGAACTTTGACACCTTATTGCCAAAAATAGAAGCACTTTGTAAAAAAGTTAATGTTCCAGTTGGGGCGAAAGAAGTGGGCTTTGGAATTGACGGGCCCGTCGCTAAGAAATTATATGATGTAGGTGTATCGTACATTGATGTAGCTGGTGCAGGTGGAACGTCTTGGAGTCAAGTTGAAAAGCTGCGTTCCGAAGATCCGATGCGAAAAGCAGCAGCTGAAGCATTTAATAATTGGGGAAATCCGACAAAAGATTGTCTTGTTTCCGTAAAAAGCCTATTGGATAACGTGCCCCTTGTTGCTAGTGGTGGTATGAAAACGGGTGTTGATGCAGCTAAGGCACTCACAATAGGGGCTGATGTTGTCGGCTTTGCAAGGCAACTACTCCAAGCTGCTACTGAATCGACTGAAGCGGTAATCAAACAAATGGATCAAATTGAATTTGAACTAAAAACAACAATGTTTGGCATCGGCGCTAAGTTCTTGGATGAGTTAAAAAATACAAAACGTGTCAATATTATGGGTCGTTCATTGTTAGAGGATAACTTTTAAAGGTTACAAGTATGGGAGCTAACTTCTAAAATACTTTGTGAACTTTTAAGGGTAAAACAAAGTCATTAGTCCATAATAAGATAAGAGTTTTCGCCCAAAATAAATGAGTAGGGAGGTAGACAAATGAACAAAGAAATGCATCAGGGAAAAGACGAAAAGTTTATCCCGATGACGTCTATTTCAAGTGGTTCACTGCGAAAAATAATGGATGACGTCTATTACTTCACAGACCAAATTGCGAATGTGATTCTAGTTGGTAAGTCTAAAGATGATTGGGTATTAATTGATACGGGTTTGCCGGAAAGAGAGGATGCGATTCGAAATGCTATTCACGAGCGTTTTGGACAGGATGCAAAACCAAAGGCAATTCTGCTTACCCACGGCCACTTCGATCATGTAGGCGGGTTGGTTGAACTTCTCGAGGATTGGAAGGTTCCTGTTTATGCGCATGAGTTAGAATTCCCCTATTTAACGGGTGAACAAAGCTATCCTGAGCCTGATGTTACAGTAGAAGGCGGATTACTTGCAAAAATTTCAAGTATCTACCCAAACGCTCCGATTAATGTTGAGCCTTATTTAAAGCCGTTGCCAGCCGATCACACTGTTCCAGAACTTTCAGGGTGGGAGTGGTTGCATACGCCAGGTCATTCTCCTGGGCATGTTACCTTCTATCGACAAGATGATGGACTTCTCATTGCTGGAGATGCATTTATTACAGTTAAACAAGATTCGTTCTATAAAGTATTAACGCAAAAAACTGAATTGAACGGTCCGCCAAGATATTTAACAACGGACTGGAGTGCTGCAAAACAATCCGTGGAGCAATTGGCAGATCTACATCCTAAAATGGCTGTCACAGGTCATGGCACTGCGATGAAAGGAGATGGGTTTGCTGAAAAACTCCATCAATTTGTAAAAGAGTTTGATCAAGTGGCGGTGCCTGATTACGGGATATATGCGCCTGATCAAGAACATTAAAAAGTTAAGATCTTGATGTAGATGCACCGGCCTAAAAGGTTAGTCGGTGTCTTTTATAACTTTTTAGAAAACTATAACAGGAAAAGTTCTGTGGCCAATTTATACTGAAATTGGCCACGTCTAACTTCAGCGCCCAGCCCCTAGAGGTCTTAAGCAATAATCCTTCATGGCATAGATCGCCATTATGGCTTCTTGCTTAAGCTTGTCGGGGCTACCCGGGCGCTTCAGCTTTTGTTGGTCTAACTTCAGCGCCCAGCCCCTCGAGATTTTAAGCAATAATCCTTCATGGCATAGATCGCCATTACGGCTTCTTGCTTAAGCTTGTCGGGGCTACCCGGGCGCTTCAGCTTTTGTTCGTCTAACTTCAGCGCCCAGCCCCCTCGAGGTCTTAAGCAATAATCCTTCATGGCATAGATTGCCATTACGGCTTCTTGCTTAAGCTTGTCGGGGCTACCCGGGCGCTTCAGCTTTTGTTCTTATTTTTTATCGTGACATGTTTTAAAGGCGTCGTACATGTGATTGAAATGGACGGCATCTAGCGCTGATAATTCACTTAGTTGAATGACATCTATTATATAGAAGTGGAACGACCATATTTTATGTTTTGTTTGTTCATCACTAACCACAGACAATTTATAAAGCACTTCCAAAATGCCATACATGATGGAAATATCATGTTTACCATAATGGCGGATTTGGTAAAAACTTTTATATAAATAATCCTCAAATTTCTTTTGTTTTAATATACAACGTATCTGTTGTTGCTTGTCGGCCAAATAGAGAAGCTCAGGATTACCTTTTGTCAGTTCATGTAAAAGCTCTCCCATCCGATTAATACAGTTGATCGCTGTATGAGGGTCGTTTACAGCGGGAGAAATTGCCTTAAGGGCTATGTCCACTAACTTTTGAATTGAGAATTCAATGTCTAGGAGATCCGTTCGTTCACTGTCGATAATGATGTGCTCGTGCAATTCCTTCATAGGTGGTTTGTCGTTATTTATTGTAACGATATAGGCTAAAGGATAATCATTGAAAACAAACGCACCAACTTGGACATTCATAAATATTATAGTTTCATATTTTTTAGCCCATGAAACAAGGTCATTAAAATCCATTGATTGGATGTAGCCTGATTTTTTTGCCGTAAGCTTTTCGGAAATTTGTTTTTTATATGTTTTAATTTCTGCTTGATTCCAATGTTTGAAACCTAAATAATGTTTACTCGGCTTATTATTATTTTTAATAACGCGCGCCCCATCTGCTCGAAGCTTCGAAATGAGATGGTTAACATGAACCCAATTGGACGAATAATGTATAAAGTAAATAAAAATACCAAGAATCACTATCGCAATCACGCCCATAAGGATAGGACCTGCGACAAGGTTGTTTTTATCAACCATAATTAAATGAAGTAAGGCAAATATAAAACCGAAACTATAAAATCCTAAGACATGGTGTGTTGAGCTACTCCGCATAAAGTCTTGTAATGTCCGGGGTGAAAATTGTGAAGAATAGGTCGTAAGTACAGCCATAATGACTGATATACTAATTGTTGTTAACGTCAAAATGGCAGTGACAAGCGCTGAATACAGTTCTTTTGCTACCTCTGGATGTGTAAGCAGAATATTAGGCAGCGCATCCTTATATTCATCAATGAGCCAAGAATCGATTTTATGCACTAGAAAGGAGAGGATAATAGCGATAACTCCATATATCGTAGGTAAAAACCAGAAACTACTTCTCAGTTTTAACCATATTTTCTCCTGTATCATGTTGAACCTCCACTTAGATAACTTACTAAATGGTAATTACCCCTCTTTCCAGTTGTTCACACGTCAATTGAATACTTAGATGTTAACTATTTTCGTTAAATAAACTTTATGCAATCTTTAGTTTGAATTGTAATTACTGTCAAATTAAGCAAAAAATTATTAACACTTCTTTTGGCTGTGCTAGAATGACATCATAGAATGCGAGGTGTATAGCATGAAAATCGAAATTTGGTCAGACTATGCTTGTCCATTTTGCTATATCGGTAAACGTAACTTAGAACAAGCTATTGAAAATATTGATTTTAAAGATAATATTGTCATTCGACATAAAAGCTATGAGTTAAATCCTAACTCTGATTACACACGAGAAAAGACATATTATGAAGTGTTAGTTGAAAAGTATGATTTGTCTTTAAAAAAAGTAGAACAGATAAATGAAAATATAACAAACCAAGCTGCTAGGGTGGGCTTGGTATATAATTTTGATACGTTGAAACCTACAACTACATTTGACGCACATCGAGTAACACAATTAGCAACAAAAGAAGGAAAAGGTGACGAAATGGCTGAACGTTTGTTCAGGGCTTTCTTTACTGAGGGTCAATTGATTAGTGATGAAGACGTACTAAGAAATCTTGCGGATGAAGTGGGATTGAATTGTGACAAGGTGGATAAAGTTCTGGGATCAAGAAAGTTTTCATCGATGGTCCGTGATGACGAAGACGAAGCTGAGCAAATGGACGTGCAAGGTGTGCCGTTTTTTGTCTTCAATGAAACCTACGCTGTGTCTGGAGTTCAGTCCGTAGAAACTTTCACAGAAGTAATCAATGCCGTTTGGAAAGAGGAAAATGAAGACCCAGTCTTAAAATCATTGACCACAGAAAACTCGGAGACATCTTGTTGTTCCGGTGAAACATGTAGAATCGATAAAGAATGGAGCTAACAGACGGAAAACGAAAAAATTTAGCTCTTCAAATAAATTAGTTAAAGCATATAACATCTCGACATGATATTATATGCTTTTTCATATTGTGGTAACCTTTATCTTCCCAAAATCATTGGAAGTCGTTCCTAAGCGTAGTATAAAGAAGCTTTTTATCTCACAATCAGCTTGCCCTATCCTTTTAAAGGGCAAAGGTAAATCTCCTTTTTTCAGTTTACTTTCAAATAAATTTAGAGACCAGCTCACATTAATAAAACAAGCAATCATGTTATTTAATTCAACAAGCATGATGGTTAGCATGAATGTCTATTTAATGAAGCTTTCATTATTTTGGTATGGAGTTTAGGATTTATCCATAATTATAAAAAGAGCAGACCGACTTTTCATTGACTGTATGTATTTATATGCTATACTTTAGATAGAATCTAATTGATAATGAATCTCATTCTTAATTAGATTTATTTAAATGTAATAATCATTATTATTAGGCAAAATTATGAGAGCCCGTCCAAAAAGGTGGAAATAAGGGCATCTGTAAGTAGGTCGTCTTATGAAATTACGTTACTTAATTGCATCTTTAGTTATTTTATCCTTGGTGTCCATATTTATTGGTGTTTCTGATGTTTCACCTTTAGATATCTTTCAACTCACCGAAGATCAAAGAGAAGTTTTACTCATCAGTCGAATTCCCAGGCTTATGAGTATTCTAATTGCCGGGATGAGCATGAGCATCTGTGGTTTAATTATGCAACAGCTAAGTAAAAACAAATTTGTCTCGCCTACAACGGCAGGCACATTAGATTCTGCTAGACTTGGTATTCTCGTGTCAATGATGTTTTTCACGGGATCCAGTCCGATTATAAAAATCATAGTATCTTTTGCATTTGCTCTAATGGGTACATTTATATTTATGAAAATACTTGAGAAGATCAAGTTTAAAGATGCTATATTCATTCCGTTGGTAGGGTTAATGTTTGGTAGTATTATTAGCTCAGTCGCTACATTCTTTGCATATGGAAATGACTTGATTCAAAATATGACGTCATGGATGCAGGGCGACTTTTCAATGATTATGAGTGGTAACTATGAGCTAATGTATATTAGTATACCTATCCTGTTAATCGCTTACTTTTATGCAAATAAGTTCACGATAGCAGGCATGGGTGAAGACTTTGCTAGAAACCTAGGGCTCGATTATCGTCAAGTTGTCAATATTGGCTTGATAATTGTGGCGTTAGTAACAGCTTCAGTCGTATTATCAATTGGAACAATTCCATTTTTAGGCTTAATTATCCCTAATATTGTTACTATCTACCAAGGTGATCATTTGAAAAAGAGTCTGGCACATACGGCAGTGCTTGGCGCGGTTTTCGTTCTTCTCTGTGATATTATCGGAAGGGTCATCATTTATCCATATGAGATTCCAATTAGTTTAACAGTTGGAGTCATTGGTAGTGGGATATTTGTCTATTTACTGTTAAGGAGAAAGAAATATGGGATATAAAAAAAAGACAATCATCCTAGCCGTCATTGCCGTAGTTTTGACAGCTTTATATATTTTCTATAACTTAACAGGCAATATTGGATACATATTGCCGAGACGAATTATTAAAGTCATAGCGATTATTATAACAGGTGGAGCTATTGCCTTTTCAACAACAATTTTTATGACGATAACAAACAATCGAATATTAACTCCAAGTGTATTAGGTCTCGACTCGTTATACTTATTAACACAAACAATGATTATTTTTATCCTAGGTTCTAAATCACTTGTCATGATGAATAGTAATATCAACTATTTATTATCAATTGGAGTGATGGTGCTCTTTTCTTTAATTCTTTATCGCCTGTTATTTAGAGGTGAAGGTAATAATATTTACTTTCTCTTGCTAATAGGAATGATACTAGGCACTTTCTTTCAGAGCTTCACCTCATTCATGCAAGTGCTGATTGATCCAAATGAATTTATGATTGCACAAGACAAAATGTTTGCGAGCATTAATAATGTTAATAGTGATTTAGTTTATCTATCAATCATACTCATTATTGTTATTACACTCTACTTTTTACGGTTTTATAAGTATTTAGATGTGCTTGCGCTTGGAAAGGATCATGCTGTTAATTTAGGTGTTCCTTATGATTCTGTGGTAAAGCAATTGCTTGTTATCGTGGCAATGTTAATATCTATTTCAACTGCTTTAATTGGACCAATTACATTCTTAGGATTACTCGTCGTTAATATTGCACATGAATTTTTAAAAACTTTTCGCCATCTTTATCTTATACTCGGTTCAATGTTTCTTAGTATTATAGCCTTAGTGGGTGGTCAGCTTATTGCTGAGAGAATTCTCGCATTCCAAACACCGATTAGCGTCATTATTAATTTTGTTGGCGGAATTTACTTCATATATCTTTTGTTAAAGGAGAATAAATCATGGTAGGAATAAGAAATCTTTTTAAATCATATAACCAAAAAAAGGTTATTGACGATGTCTCTGTAGAAATTGAGAAAGGGACGATTACCTCGTTTATCGGTCCTAATGGTGCAGGAAAAAGTACGTTGATTTCAATGGTGAGTCGCTTGATTGAAAAAGATGATGGAAAAATCACAATTGACGGCCAAGATATTATGGAGTCGAAAAATAATGAACTTGCAAAGAAAATCTCTATATTAAAACAATCCAACGAAATTAGAATGAAATTAACTGTACGCGAATTGGTGTCTTTTGGGCGTTTTCCTTATTCTCAAGGTAGACTTAAAGATGATGACTGGCTGAAAGTGGATGAAGCCATTGATTATATGGAACTTCGAGATATGCAGCATAAATATTTGGATGAGTTAAGTGGTGGTCAGCGTCAACGCGCCCATATTGCTATGGTTATTGCCCAAGATACTGAATATATTTTACTCGATGAGCCACTAAATAACTTAGATATGCGCCATTCTGTACAAATCATGCAAACATTACGCCGTCTTGTTGACGAGCTAGGTAAAACAATTTTAATTGTTATTCATGATATTAATTTTGCTTCCTGCTATTCTGACAACATTGTAGCTTTGAAAGATGGGAGAATTGTTAAACAGGGAAGAGCTTGCGATGTTATTGATAAATGTGTGTTGAAGGAAATTTATGATATGGATATAGACATTAAGCATATTGAAGACAAACGAATTTGTGTTTATTTTTGATCACTAATACTGCATGATATGTTTCGTATATATGATTATGGTTAAAGAGAATAAAAAGAGTCCCAAATATTAGAAAGCCAAGGACGGGGCAAAACTAATATAAGGAACTCCACTACTTTTACTGTACCTTATTTTCTTTTGTTAGTAAAGTAATTGATTTTACTTAATACAAGAATAAGGCTGTTATGGTGACAAAGAATATCGACTCTATCATATAGGCAAAAAATTATTTCTATGTCACTGTTTAATTAATGGACATGAACATACTCTTTATTATAGAAGCCTTTTACATCTGGTAGTAATAAGGCGCTCTCTTTAGTCGTGAAGTACTGACTATAAGTTACATATTTATGCAGTATTAGTTATTTAAAATAAAATTGCATAAAAAGGAGTTTTTTATATGAAAAAACATAGGTTGTTAATTATCTTAGGTATATTGTTATTTGTTTTAGGAGCATGTGGGTCAGCTGATGATGAAGATGAGGCGGGGAATGATGCCGCTGATGAACAGCCCGAAACAGTGACAGTAGAGCATGAATTAGGCACAACAGAACTTGAAAAAAACCCAGAAAAAGTTGTTGTATTTGATTTTGGTGTACTAGATTCACTTGATGAATTAGGTATTAACGTAGCAGGTGTACCACAGTCTAACCTTCCGTCCTATTTAGATAAATATGAGGGTGATGAGTATGAGAATGTCGGAGGTCTTAAAGAACCAGACTTTGAGAAGATTGCAGAAATTGATCCGGATTTAATCATTATATCTGGGCGTCAGTCCGACCTTTATGATCAATTCACTGAGATTACAGACAATACAATTTACCTAGGTGTTGATGCTACACGATATATGGATTCATTTGAAGAAAACATGCATGTTTTAGGTGAAATTTTTGATAAAGAATCAGAAGTTGACAAAGAATTAGCAGATATAGAAGATTCAATCGATACAATACATGAAAAAGCTTCTGACAGTGACAAAGAAGGTTTAATTATTTTAGCGAATGATGATAAAATTAGCGCTTATGGATCTAGCTCACGCTTTGGTTTGATCCATGATGTATTTGGAGTTAAAGCATCAGACGAGAACATTGAAGTATCTACACACGGTAAAAACGTTTCGTTTGAATATGTCAAAGAGCAAAATCCCGATCTTTTATATGTGATTGATCGCAGTGCTGCAATAGGTGAAGAATCTGCGGCGGAACAAATAGTTGAAAATAAATTAGTCGAAAGTACAAATGCTTATAAAAATGATGATATCATTTACTTAAATCCTGATGTATGGTATCTTTCAGGTGGCGGTTTAATTTCTGTCAAAGAAATGCTTAATGAAATTGATGAAAGTATTGAATAAATGAAACTAATAAGAGCAACCCTAATTATAGGCGTTGCTCTTTAATAGTTTATGGCAAAAGTATGGAAAAGGGTGGGATTTTGTTATTCAAATGTAAACAAGCTGTATAAAGACTGTGGTGAACGGGATTACAGGACCTTTACGACAATCATGTCACTTGCAAATGTATGAAGGTCTATGGTTGAATAGAAATACAATGTTTAGAAATGAGGGTCAATCAAATATGAAGAAACTTACGATGTTTTTAATAACTTTAACTTTGGCTATGGTACTTGCTGCATGTGGCAATGATGATGCTGAAGAAAATCAAGAACCTGATGAAGATGTTGCTGAGCAGGCGAATGCCGAAGTAGAAGTAACAGATGAGGAAAAAGTTAAAGATGATGACATTGTTGCTAATATAAACGATGAAGGTGTCAAAGGGACACATTATAATATAATTTATAAACAAACAAAAATGCAAATGCACCAATTCGGCCAAGATACAAGTGATCTAGATACAGTGAAAGAACACACTCTCGATGAACTTATTGCACAGGAGTTATTAAAACAAGATGCAGAGAAAAAAGGCGTCAAAGTAAGTGATGAAGAAATACAAACAGAGTTAGAGGATTTTAAAGAAGAAAATGATGAAGATCTCGAATCTTATCTTGATGAATTTGATATAAGTGAAGAAACATTCAAAGAACAACTTTTCTTTAGTCTTGTTCTTGATAAATACATGGACGAAGAAATAAAAGGTGAAGAAGTGTCCGACGATGAGGCTAAAGAAATGTATGAGGACTTAAAACAGCAAAACGATGAGATTGCTGAGTATGATGAACTTAAGGATGAATTAAAGGACTCAATTGAAGCTCAGAAAAAACAAGAGAAACTTCAAGCTAAATTAGAAGAACTTAAAGATTCTGCAGACATCGAAAAATTAATCTAAATTATTATAAAGAACCCCGTCGATAAAACGGCGGGTTTTTTTACGTATAATTCCACTATAAGACTAGAAAAACAGGGTATACTGTAGTAGCTCGAATTTTTAGTTAGAGGTGTCAAATTTATGGGGAAACAACATACTATAATTACTGTATCTGTCTTGATTTTACTTATGGGATTATTTTTAATCATACCACGCTTATTCGGAATGGTTAATTCTAAACAATTGTCCGGAATGCCGACTGTTTTTGTACATGGCTATAAGGGGACTTTTAATTCATTCGCTAATATGTTGAAACGATTTGAAGACCAGGACTGGGGAAAGAAAGTACTTGTCTATCATATATCTAAAAAAGGTAACATCCGTGTGACCCATTCAGGCGATATAGATGCTAGTCCAGCATATATCCAAGTTGTTTTTGAAGATAACCGAGCCAGTTTTGAAGATACATCCGAATGGCTATCAAAAGTACTTGCTCATCTGAAGAAAAATTATAACGCTAAGTCAATTAATTTAGTGGGTCACTCAATGGGTGGCGTCGTGTCATTAAAGTATATTGAAGACTATCAAGATGAGAATAAATATCCTCGCATTAATAAGCTTATAACATTAGGCAGTCCTTTTGATGGCATATACAGTGAGGAATATTTTCGATTACACCGTGACGCTGCGGCAATAGATTTAATGCCGGATTCAGCTGCACTGAATATATTAAGAAGTAATAAGGATGCGTTTCCAGATCATATTGATGTGCTGAATGTAGGGAGTACCGGAGATTTGATTGCTGTTCCCGATAGTGTAAACTCTCTTCAAGATATTGTTACTGATGATAAATTAACCGAAGTAATAGTTGATAATGAAAAACTGGGTCATAGCGCTCTTCATGAAAATGAACATGTTGATAAACTTGTCCATGACTTTTTAAACGAAAAGTAGCAATTAAAAGTGGCAACTGTGTCTAGAATCACTTACAATAAAACAGGAGATTAAAATTTTCACAAGAAGTGAAGGAATTTTTCATAAGGGAATGATTTAAGTGGTGAATCATCAAACGTACAAACAATTGGTTAGTATTGTTTCAGAGGAAAATGTAATGGTTGATGAACCCTTGAAAAAACATACGTACACCAAATTAGGCGGCAATGCTGATTATTTTATAACACCTGAAACATATGAACAGGTTCAACAAACTATTATTTTAGCCAATCAAGAAAACATACCTTTTACATTATTAGCCAATGGGTCTAATCTGATTGTTAAAGACGGAGGAATCCGAGGTATTGTTATGAACCTTCATAAACTAAGTGATATCTCGGTAGATGAGAAAGTTATTGTCGCTCAAAGTGGGGCGCGGATCATCGATGTATCCCAAGCGGCTTTAAAAAAGGACTTGACTGGTTTGGAATTTGCTTGTGGTATTCCCGGTTCAGTTGGTGGGGCTTTATATATGAATGCCGGAGCGTATGGTGGGGAAATAAAAGACGTTCTTCTAAAGACGACAGTAGTCACACGTGCAGGAGAACTTCTAAATCTTAGTGCCGAAGATCTTGATTTAGAATATAGAACAAGTAACATTCCAAATCATGGATATATTGTCTTGGAAGCTACATTTGGTTTAGAATATGGAAGCCATGAAAATATTAAAGCTGTTATGGATGATCTTACATTTAAGAGGGAATCTAAGCAGCCCTTAGAATATCCATCATGTGGAAGTGTCTTTAAACGCCCACCAGGATATTTTGCAGGAAAACTAATTCAAGATAGCGGGCTACAAGGAAAGCAGATTGGCGGGGCACAAGTATCATTAAAACATGCTGGATTTATCGTTAACAAAGAGCATGCCACTGCAAACGAATATATGGAACTCATTAAATTTGTGCAAGCCACCGTAAAAGAAAAATACGGCGTCACCCTCGAAAGAGAAGTGCGGATTATTGGAGAAGACTAAGTAGGACAACTAAAAAAGCTGTTACAATCAAAGGAGATTGTAACAGCTTTTTTTAGTATAACATCTGTATGGAACTTAATAAATTCACTTAACACATAAACTCCGACATAGTTTCAATGCTGAATTTTCCCCGTCCTGTTAAAGTAAGCGATAATCCGAACGCTACGGAAAAAACGCTACGCTTTCCGTGGGCGGCTGATGAGCCTCCGAATGCTAACGCATTTCGGGGTCTCATCTAGGCCTCAGCTCCCACAGGAGTCTCCGCGTTTTTCCTTCGCTTATAATAGCTTTCTTTCATGGTATGAAGATGTTTGTAATAATCAACCTTCCGGAGAATGTCTAATCATGAATCGTAGAGTATATCTTAGCGTAGGCAGAATACGAAGACTCCTGCGGGAATAGCACGAGTCTGAAGACCCCGCAGAGTGGTTTTCTCGAGGAGGCTGAAGCCGTGCCCGCGGAAAGCGAAGTATTCTGCCGAAGCGAAGTGCACGCACTCAATTTGCTAGGAGAACCTCATGATTAATTCTCACTGTGTCGTAGTTTACATCTGTTGTGCAATATCTACTATTTCTATATTGCACAAGAAGTGTGGCTACATGTATGAATGAGATAACTAAACGCTTTTGTATTTTTACCGATTAAATCGGTGCAAGAAGTCTTGGAGTCGTTCGTTTTCTGGGTTTTCGATGACTTCTTGTGGTGTGCCTTGTTCTGCAATGACTCCTCCGTCTAAGAAGAGGACTTTATCAGCAATGTCAAGAGCGAAGTCCATCTCATGGGTGACCAGCACCATGGCCATTTCACCTTCTTTTGCTATATCTCGAATAACTTCAAGCACTTCACCGACTAACTCAGGGTCAAGGGCCGACGTAACTTCATCAAACAGCATAACTTTTGGTTTCATCACTAAAGCTCTCGCCATGGCGACCCTCTGTTTTTGTCCACCTGAAAGTTGCTGTGGATACTTTTCAACATGATCGCCAAGTCCAACTTTTTCTAGCATATCAATTGAATCTTTCTTTGCTGTTTCTTTATCTACTTTTTTAACATTTGTTAATGCGGTCATACAATTTTCTAAAATAGTCATATGCGGAAATAAATTGAAATGCTGAAACACCATGCCAATGTCCCCTCTGACTTCACGGAGGTGCTTCTCATTGGCTCGAACCATTTTACCGCTCTTTTCCATCTTCCATAAATTTTCACCATCAACAATAATATCGCCAGAAGTGGGCTCTTCTAAAGTCATTAACATTCGGATAATCGTTGTTTTTCCCGATCCACTTGGACCAATAACCGCAACCTTTTCAGCAGGTTGAATATCTAAATCAATTCCTGTCAAAACTTTGACATCTCCAAAGGACTTATGCACATCTTTATAACTTACGATTGGCTTTGCCATTACGATACTACTCCTTTACTTTCTGAAAGTGGTTTACTTCCAGTAGGTTCATTTTTATCAAAACGTCGATTCAACTTTTGTTCCAGTTTATTAATTAATAAAGCAGATGGGTAACTTAAAACTAGGAATAACATAGCCACAATTGTCAAAGGTTCTAAATAATTGAAGTGTTGCGCACCGAAGTCCTTTGCCAATTGTAATATACCGACAACACCGATGGTTGAAGCTAACGGAACTTCTTTAAATAAGATGATTAAATAGTTCCCAAGCATTGGAATGGTCGGTGGTATTGCTTGCGGGAGGATAATTTTAAACCATTTTTCCCGCGTTGAAAAGTTGAGAGCTTTCGCAGCTTCCCATTGCCCTTTTTCAACTGCTTCGATACCGGAGCGATAGACTTCTCCAATATACGTACTAAAGTGAATTCCTAATCCGAGTACCGCACTAGTAAACGGTGATAATGCTACACCAATGCCAGGTACCATCGGAAAAGCATAATAAAGGAAAAACAGCTGAACCAGCGGTGGTGTTGAACGAATAAACTCCATTGTCCAGACCACAACCCACTGGACTATCTTACTAGGAATGTTTCTCATAAAGACCCAGAAAAAGCCAAATACTAATGCAAAGAGAAAACAGGCAAAAGTTAAACCAATAGTTATTTTCAACCCTGTTACGACAAATGGAAATGCTTCGAGAAAATAACTCCAATCCCAATTATTCATTAATTTGCCACCCCTTTCTTAGAAATACTTTCCGCTTTCCGTGTTAGCCAGATGAGAGGTAAGGCAAGGACGAAATAAAACAGAAGAACAATCAGATAAATTGTTGGAGCCATTGCTAAGTTTGAGCTTCTTAAAATGTCTCCATGATATAACACGTCAGTAAGTCCGATTAAAGACACAAGTGATGTTGCTTTTAACATTTGAATCAAGTAATTTCCAAATTCAGGTAACATCATACGAACAGCTTGAGGCAAAATGACAAGGCGCATTCTTTGGAAACGTGACATATTTAAGGCAGTCGCCGCTTCAGTTTGTCCCTTCGCAACGGAAAGAATTGAACCACGAACAATTTCAGACATATATGCGCCATAGTTAAGGCCAATTGCTAGAGAACCTGCCCAGAATTCGTTCCCTAAATTAATATTAAATAAGATAGGTAAGGCGTAAAACAACCAAAACAATTGTACAATTAACGATGTGCCTCTGAATACTTCAACATAAAACGTGGTGAATCCACGCAAAATAGGATTGCTTGATAATCTGCATAACCCAGCAATGAATGCTAGTGAATAACCGAAAATGGCTGAAGCAATAAGGACGGTTATAGTTATGTTAATCCCTTTCCAAAGTGCGGGAAATATATCAATGATGCTAATCGTCATCACTCCTTTAATTTTTATTATTTGTCTATATTAATCTGTATGATAGTAAGCCTGTAACTTACTCTTTTTTATATCTTTTTAAATTTTTAGCAAGTCCACTTTTCTTGCCAAATGAGAAAGGGTCAAACTCCCTTAGGTGCGGGAGCCTGACCCTTTGGAGTGTTGTTAGTTAAATGTCTGTTCTAAAGAAACAAAAATCTCGAGAATTACTCTTCACCATCACAAACCATTTCAGCTGTGACATCATCTTCTGGGAAATTCATTTCCCCACTGAATCCGTTATCCTCTAAGATTTCTTCAACAGTACCGTCATCCTTCAACTCCTGAAGCTTTTCATTAAATGCATCTAAAAGTTCTTGGTGTTCAGGGTGGAATGCAACCGCACCATAACTAGGTACGCCCTCTATATCTGGTTGCTCAAAATCTTCAACGAACTCTAAGTCTTCTGTATCTGCTGACTCAAGAGCCATTTTAATAGTCATTTCTGTACCAGTTGTAGCATCTGCACGATCAGATTCTACTGCTGAAAATGTTGCAGGTATGTCCGGTGCACTTTGAATTTGATCAGGATCTACTCCCTCAGATTTCAAGAAGTCATTCTCAGTTGCTCCTGACATAACTGAAACAACAACATCTGGATTATCAGCAATATCTTCATAACTGTGTAAATCTAGTGGATTACCTTTTTTAACTATTAAACCTTCACCATATTTCATATCAGGCTCTGCGAAAGCGACGTTTTCACAACGATCCGGTGTGATCGCCATCCCCGATGTAATTGCATCAAATTTTTTAGCAGCAAGTCCAGAAACAAGTTGGTCATAATCTGTTAGGTGACCTTCAACGTCATCAATACCAAGTTCTTTGAAGACAGCTTTTGCTGTTTCAACTGATGCTCCCGTTATTTCACCGTCATCATTCTGATAACCATAAGGTTCCTCATTCGCGAATCCAACTTTAACTGTTCCTTTTTCTTGTAATTCTTCTAATATACCTTTCTCTCCATCATTTCCACTTGTCTCGTCTGACCCACAAGCAGCAAGGAAAATGATTGAAAAAATGATGAGTGGTGCTAATAAATAGTTTCTCATCTAAAAAATAGACCTCCCCTTTGTATTAACACTCAAATGTAAAAGTGTTTGTCTAGAATTTAGTCGCACAACTTTCGACCGACTAAGCCCATAGACATATTCTTATGTTAACGATATTCAAATATCACTTCAAACCTAATATGTTTAGATAATTTGGAAAAAAGTTTCGTATAAAAGTATATGGACAATCAAGCTAGTTTTAACTGAAACATCCTCTTATATGTTCTCCTTTACTCGTATATCCACAATTTTCATAAAAATTCTATTTTATATTGGCTAATATATGAGTTTTTTACAGATAAACTAGGTAATTTCGACGGAAAAAGGTAGTAGGAGTATACGATTTGTTTGACTTATTTAGGAAAACATAAAAAGAAATCACTTTTTTAAAGAATTCATGTTAATATGGAAGGTGAATTATATGTATCTTATACAAGGTCATTTATATAGAATCTTTTTATAAACATACAAATATAAGGAGAATGGTAAATGGGAATTTCAATGTTTGTATCGATTGTAGGGACAATTGTTGTGTTGATTCTAACCATCATAACCATCACAAAGGGTTATGGTTATAAACACACGGTTGATGAACTTCCTGAGGAAGAAGAGCAAAGTACAACATATGAAGCAAGTAAAGAATCATCGAGGTGAAACTAGATGAAGTTCTCAATTATAGGAACAAACTGGATTACTGAAATGTTTATTAAAGCGGCTAAAGAAACTCAACTAGCAAAACTCAATGGGGTATATTCGCGGACTGAAACAAAAGCTAAAGAATTTGCTGAAAAACATGAGGCAGAGCATTGGTATACACAAATAGACGAACTATTAAGTGATGAGAGTGATTTTGTTTATATTGCCTCACCGAATAGTTTACATTATGAACAAGTTCTTGCTTGTGTCAATTACGGCAAGCATGTTTTTTGTGAGAAACCGATGGGGTATACTGAACAACAGATTGTTGAAATAGATGATGCAGCATCTAAACATGGCGTCTATGTATTTGAAGGTTACCGTCATTTGTTTTCACCGAATTATGTACAGTTGAAGAAAAATTTAACCACAGTTGGTAAAATACGAGGTGTCTTATTACAATATATCCAGTATTCTTCCCGTTATGATGCTTATCAAAAAGGGCAAATAGCAAACGTCTTTTCTAAAGAGTTTGCGGGTGGAGTATTGATGGACTTGGGTGTTTATCCATTAAGTATGGCGATTGATTTATTTGGAGAACCAGAAGCAATCGATTACCATCCAGTCAAACTGTCGAATGGAATTGATGGAAGTGGTACCCTTGTTTTGAATTATTCGGAACACCAGGTGACTATCATCGTTTCAAAAATAGCTGACGCTACGCTGCCATCTGAAATTCACGGGGAAGAAGGAACTCTCACAATCAATCATATCGCCCCTATTTCAAAATTAACTTTTACAGACCGAGAAACTAAGGAAGTTAAAGAATTAGCCGGTGAACAGCTCGAATTGGATATGATCTATGAGCTTGATAAATTCAAACAAATGATTGATCAAGAGGATAAACAAAGTTATGAAAAATGGATGGAACGTAGTAGACGAGTGGCCAAATGGTCTGAAATAGCAAGACATAAGGCTGGAATCTATTTTCCGGGGGAGTAAGTATGAGTAGCGTGTAATTTAATAATACTAAATGAGAAAACCACCAGTGAAAAGACCAATCAAGAACTTTTTTACTGGTGGTTATTTCGTTTGAGAAAAGTAGTTTGAGTTCCCGCTGGAACAGGAAAGTGTATGTTGTGGTAAGAGTAAACAGCATAATTTGTTATTATTCTTGTAAAAGTGGCTAGAATGTTAATTAGCTTTAGTTTATAGTACAATTTATTATATAAAGTCTACATGTTGGAAGGTAGTCACATGACAGATATTTTACTTTGGATAGTTATTATATTGTTATTTATAGCGAGTTATATTGGCTTGATTTACCCAATTATTCCATCATCTTTATTTATATGGATTAGTTTTTTGATGTATCATTTCCTTATAGATTCCACGAATCTAGGATGGTTTTTTTGGAGTGCTATGGTAGGGCTTACCGCTATATTATTGTTTGCTGATGTGATTGCGAATAGTTTTTTTGTGAAAAGGTATGGAGGGAGTAAGTGGGGCGAGCGTGGAGCAGCCATTGCTGTGATTGTTGGATCATTTATTATCCCACCGTTTGGAATTATTATCGTTCCTTTTATAACTGTTTTAGTGATTGAGATGATTCAACAAAATACATTTAAAAAATCTTTCAAAACAGCAATTGGATCATTGTTTGGATTTCTAGGTGGAACAATAGTAAAAATAATTATCCAAACGGTTATGATTATCTGGTTTTTGTTCACAATTTTATTCTAAAAAGAGAGGGTTTTTAAAAAATGACATATCCATCACGAGTCATGACAATTGCGGGTTCAGCATCTGGGGGAAGCGCAGGTATTCAAGCAGATTTAAAAACATTTCAGGAATTAGATGTCTACGGTATGAGCGTTGTGACAGCTATTGTTGGTAGGCATCCTGTTACAAATAAAAATGTGCATCCTATGACGATCGAAGCAATTGAAGCGCAATTTGATACAGCTATGAAACAGGTTGGAATTGATAGTTTGAAAACAGGGATGCTTTTTTCAAAAACTGTGATTGAAAAAGTAGCGGAACTTCTTGAAAGTGAAACGATTAAGCATATTGTTGTTGATCCAGTTATGGTAGGGAAGCTCGATTCCAAGTTATTAGAAGATGAAGCGATCGAAGCGTTAAAAGAGAAGTTGATCCCATTAGCAGAAATTATTACACCAAATATGCCTGAAGCCTCTTTCTTATTAGATGGACGAGAAATTAAAAGCGTTGAGGATTTATACCAGGCAGCAGAAGATCTTTATAAACTGGGTTCTAGATATGTACTTGTTAAAGGTGGAAGACTAGATGGACCAGCCGTTGACGTGTTATTTGATGGCGAAGTATTTACCGAATTTGAAGCCCCGCGTATTGACACCGTTAACACAAGTGGAGCGGGTTGCTCATATTCTGCGGCGATTACAGCTAATTTAGCGAAAGAAATGACAGTCGTGGATGCAGTGCTCCAAGCTAAAAACTTTGTCACAACAGCAATTGAGCATGGTTTTACCTATACAGAAGCCGTCGGGCCAACCTATCACGCAGCATTACGTACACGTGGAGAAGCACATAAGATTAAAATGACACAATCTAAAAAATAAAGTAGGAGGGACAAGATGGAACATGAACACGGGCACGATCACCGTCACAGTACGATAAGTAAGACTGAAAAAGAAGATTTACTAGGTCTCTTGCACATGCGATTTGGTCATATTTCTCATGAGATTCATGAAAAGATATTTGCAATTGATGATTTGGATGTGTTGGACAGACTATTTTTAATCGCAGTCAACTCAGCAAACTGGGAAGTTTTCGAGGCTGAATTAAATGAAGGAAAAGATTCTTTTAAGATGGTCGGCGATGGTTTTGATCCACTAGCTGAACATCGTGATGATGAGTAGTTTATTTTTAAAATTCTTTAATTGAAATAAGCACAATCAAACTGAAAGGGAGGAATGAAATGGACATTGATAAGATGAGAAATGACTTATCAATTAGAGGAAAAAATGGATTGCCATTTTTGATGGCTGCAACTATAATATGGCTCATTATTACCGTCATTTATTTTCAGTCAGGTTTAGATATAAAAACAAAAAATATTTTTATGTTTATATTTACAGGTTTGATGCTTCCTTTAGCTGTTGGGTTTTCAAAAGTTATTAAGGCAGAGTGGAAATTTGACCATCCTTTAGGAAATTTAGGCTTATTGTTCAACCTGGCTCAATTTATCTACTTTCCGATTATTTTTTGGGCGTTTATTAAAAGCCCATCTGAAATGGTTGTCTTTTTTGCTATTATTACAGGAGCACACTTACTCCCGTATGGATGGTTTTATAATGTCCGTGCTTATTATATTTTGGCTCCTGTGACGTCACTATTGATATTTCTTTTAAGCTTGCAAACTAGTATTGCACTATGGTTCATACCTTTAGTCATGGCTGCTTTGTTAGTCATATTAAATATTTGTTTATATGTTGACTATAAATCTAAAAAGAGGGATATAAATGGGGAAACGAGCATTAATCAACATCGATTACACGTATGACTTTGTAGCTGAAGATGGAAAACTGACATGTGGAACACCGGGACAGGTTTTAGAAGATTATATTGTTTCTTTAACGGAAGAATTTATTGAAGCAGGTGACTTTGTGGCTTTGGCTATTGATGCACATGAAGAAGGGGATACATTGCATCCTGAATCCAAACAGTTTCCACCACATAATATCATTGGAACGTCAGGTCGGGAACTATACGGAAAGCTAGCTGATGTTTATGAAAAGCATCAAGATAATAAAAATGTTTATTATTATGACAAGACAAGATTCAGCGCTTTTGCCGGAACTGACTTAGAACTCAAACTCCGTGAACGAGGTATTCAGGAGCTACACTTAGTTGGTGTGTGTACCGATATATGCATCCTACATACAGCCGTAGATGCTTATAATAAAGGCTTTGACATTATTGTACATAAAGGTGGCGTCGCCAGTTTTAATCAGACAGGTCATGAGTGGGCGCTTGGTCATTTTGAAAACACAATGGGTGCGAAAGTCGTGTAATATGAAATCTTAGGTTAGGGAATCGACTGTAGATGATTCCCTAATCCCAATAAACTTGACTTTATGAGAAGTCCGATATATATTTAAAGCTAACTATCATCATATATTTAAAACGTAAAAAAGGACTAGTACAATTTTTGAGATGTCTTATACAGAGAGGAAATGGTGCTGAGAATTTCCTAAGGCTGAAATTGGAACCTGCCTTTTTAGTTCGCATATGAAGTAAGGCTTTGCCTTAAAAAAATGTGCGCGGTTCGATACCGTTATCATGATAAAGTGTGTAGTCGAATATCGGCTACAAACAAGGGTGGTACCACCAGACCTCGGTCCCTTATCGGATGGAGGATTTTTTGTGTTCAATTTTAATTTCAATATAAAATATAAAAGGACGTGTTAACGTGGCTAAAAACAAACAATTTGTTGAAAAAGTTACCGCGATGGAGGATGACTTTGGACAGTGGTATACTGATGTCGTCAAGCAAGCTGAACTCGTGGATTATGGTCCGGTCCGTGGAACGATGATTATTAAGCCCTATGGTTTTGCTATTTGGGAAAATATTCAATCGGAGTTTGACCGCCAGTTTAAAGAAACGGGTCACTCGAATGTTTATTTTCCACTCTTTATTCCTAAAAGTATGCTTCAAAAAGAAAAAGATCATATTGAAGGGTTTGCTCCTGAAGTAGCATGGGTTACGCATGGTGGCGATGAGGAGTTAGAAGAACCAATTGTTGTTCGTCCGACATCTGAAGTGTTATTTGGTGATTATTACTCAAAAAACATTCATTCTTATCGTGATTTACCGAAACTTTATAACCAGTGGGCTAACGTTGTACGCTGGGAAAAAACGACAAGACCATTCTTGCGCTCATCAGAATTTTTATGGCAGGAAGGTCATACATGTCATGCGACACAAGATGAAGCGGAAGGTGAAACAAGCCAGATGCTTGAAGTCTATGCAGACATATGTGAGAACTATTTGGCAATTCCAGTTTTAAAGGGAAAGAAAACGGAAAAGGAAAAATTCGCTGGGGCAGAGTATACATTAACCATTGAAGCTTTAATGCATGACGGACGTGCTTTACAATCAGGAACGTCGCATTATCTTGGTACAGGATTTGCGGAAGCCTTTGACATCCAATATCTAGATAAAGAGGGCAAACAGCAATATGTTCATCAAACGTCTTGGGGTGTATCAACTAGAATTATGGGAGCTCTTATCATGGTTCATGGTGACAACCGCGGACTCGTCGTTCCACCACGTATAGCCCCGACTCAAGCTATGATTGTGCCGGTTGCTCAGCATAAAGAAGGTGTGCTTGATAAAGCATACGACTTACGTGACCAATTAAAAGAAATAGCGCGTGTCGACATCGATGCGAGCGATAAAATGCCTGGCTGGAAATTCAACGAATATGAAATGAAAGGGATTCCCGTTCGAATTGAAATGGGACCTAGAGATATCGAGAAAGATCAAGTCGTTCTTGTTCGTCGCGACACCGGAGAAAAAGAATTCGTTGCTATGAGTGAACTTGAAGAACGCTTACCTGCACTACTTAATGAAATTCAAAAGGGTCTTTATGATAAGGCCGCTGCTCACAGAGCTGAAAAGACATCCGTCACCACAACACTTGATGAATTCAAACAAAAGCTTGATGAAAAAGGTGGGTTCATTAAAGCTATGTGGTGTGGTGAACTACAATGTGAGGAGAAAATCAGAGAAGAAACATCCGCAACTTCCCGTTGTATTCCATTTGAACAGGAAGAAGTGTCAGACAAATGTGTCTGCTGTGGAAAAGATGCTAAAGAAATGGTAGTTTGGGCTAGAGCGTATTAATTTTTTGAAAATGAGGATGGGACATAAGTATTTTAGTTAATGTAAAAGCGAACGTATTAAAGTATATTTCTTTTAATATACACTTTTAAAATCAGCGTAGGAAAAATACGTAGACTCCTTGAAAAAATCGCGATGAATCGCTGTCGAAGCATTCCTTGTCCAGCAGGATGAAAAGCTTAGATGAGACCCCCGCAGAGCGCCATGAATGATGGAAGGCTAAATTCGCGACGTCCTGTGAGGGCGCCTTCATGACCAACATCCTGTTGGCCCGAGGCTCATCAGCAAAGAAGAATGAACTGCAATTCTTCTCCCCCTGCGGAAAGCGAAGTATTTTTCCGAAGCGAATAACGCTCGCTTAAAATTGTTCGTCTTTTAATTACTAATACTTAGTTTTGTCCCAGCCTCTTGCTTTTGTTTAATGCTTGCTCAATATCGCTCTCTAGTTTGTTTGGTTTCGTTTGAGGTGCAAAGCGATCAATTACATGTCCCTCTCGATCAACTAAAAACTTAGTGAAATTCCATTTGATTTGATCATTAAGCATACCGCTCGCTTCTTCGGTTAAATATTTGAAAAGCGGATGGGCATCATTTCCCTTAACATCGACTTTAGCGAACATAGGAAAAGTGACCCCATAATTCTTCTGACAAAAAGTCTCTATGTCTTGCTCTGAACCAGGCTCTTGCTTGCCAAATTGATTACATGGAAATCCAAGAATTTCAAATCCTTGGTCATGATACTTTTCGTAAAGGTGTTGTAACCCTTTGTATTGTGGTGTAAATCCGCATTCACTTGCTGTATTCACTATAAGAAGTACTTTTCTCTTAAAATCTGATAAAGACTTATCTCCCCCTGAAATTGTCTCTGCCGAATAATCATATACAGTCATATTAACTCAGCCTCCTATTATATTAATAGTAACAAGGATTGCAGTATATTAAAATTGATTGCATCCAGGGTAAACGAAAACGCTCATTAAACAGTGAAACTATTTAATGAGCGTTTTATTTACGCGTTTTGTTTCATATTTTCTTTTTCCTCATTCGCAATAATATCAAGTCGGCGTTCAATTTCCTCAGTTGCTAAATCATGTTCTTTTACGTACATATTACGAGGACTCACGCGACATTCATGTGTACAACCACGCATATATTTATGTTCATTTTCTTCTGAACAAAGGATTTGTTTATTACATTCAGGGTTGGCACAATTGACGTATCTCTCGCAAGGCTCACCGTCAAAGTAATCTTTTCCAACCACGACATGTTCTTTTTGATTAACTGGGACTGATATACGTTCATCAAATACGTAACACTGACCATCCCATAGCTCACCTTGTACTTCTGGGTCTTTACCATAGGTGACAATACCACCGTGAAGTTGATGGACGTCTTCAATTCCCTCTTCCATAAGCCATCCGCCAAATTTTTCACAACGGATACCGCCAGTGCAATACATTAAGACACGTTTATCTTTAAGATCTTCTTTGTTGTCTTTAATCCATTGAGGCAATTCGCGGAATGTCTCGATATCAGGATTGATGGCGCCACGAAAATGACCTAACTCATATTCATAATCATTTCGAGTGTCTAGGATAACGGTGTCTTCATCTTGCATGGCCTTAAAAAACTCTTGAGGCTCCATAAAGTGAGCTGTTTTCTCTAATGGACTAACGTCTTCATCATTAAGACGAAGTGTCACGAGTTCTTCACGAGGACGTACATGCATTTTTTTGAAAGCATGACCATCATGCTCATCAATTTTAAACATCATATCCTTAAACAAAGGATTATCATGCATGGTTTTCATATATTTTTCAGTTTGTTCGACAGTTCCAGAAACGGTTCCGTTAATTCCCTCTGGAGCAATTAAAATGCGGCCTTTTAAACCTAATTCTTTACAAAATTGAAGATGTTCAGCCGCAAACGTTTCAGGATCCTCAATTTCAACAAAATTATAATACAATAATACTTGATAATTATTACTGTTCTCCATGTTTATTTACCACCTATCATTTATATTTGCAAGATACAAATGTATGGGGTTTGGTATTAATTTATATTCTTGCAATAATATATTTTACCACGATTGTCACCTTTTAACCAGTATCGATTTATTTGAATCAATTATCTAAAATAATCAATCTATTTAATTGAGAATTATTATCATTTACTGTATATTGGACAGTAACGAAATATAACAGATTAAGGAGAGAATATATAATGAAAATATACTGGACTAAAATAAATGAGATCATCGAAGAAACCCCTGAGGTTAAGACGTATCTGCTCGACTGTCCTAAAGATTTCACATGGGAAGAAGGGTCCTTCACTCACTTTGCACTGGAAGGGTTTAATTCTGGAGATAAACCAAACCGCGAACTAGTTCGCCACATGTCAATTTCGACTTTACCACACGAAGACACAATCGGTATTACAACTCGTATTAGAGAGAACTGCTCTGAATTTAAATCGGTTTTAAGAAACCTTGATGTTGGCAGTAACGTTGCCCTTTTTAAAACATATACAAATGTTCCACTTAGGAGAGAAGACAAAAATGTTTACCTACTGTCACAAGGGGTAGGCTTGGCAACTTTCAGACCACTCGTACTGGATTACTTTGAACGTGCTGACAATATCAAACATATTCATTCCCTGAACATCGATTCATCCAAAGATTTCTTATTCACTCATATTTTTGACCCTGCACCTGATAAGAAATTCACATCACAGTTCATCGATAATCGCCAAGACTATTATGAAGAAGTGAAAAACCTTGCTGCAGATAAGGATGGAATTTTCTACGTTGTCGGCAGCGATGAATTTCTTGTGCAGAACATTGACGTACTGCGTGAACAGGGCATTAAGCCAGAACAAATTATGCTCGACAAACATGAACAAGAAAGACTTGAGTTTTTACCAGTTGATTTATCAATTTTAGCAAGGCTTGGGAAATACAATATTCGATTAATATGCGTGAAAATGGAACAAAACAAGATTATTGTAAATCGCTAGGGAATATTAAACTGTAAACTTTGCAAATTTGTTTCGGCAATACAGTTGATATAACGAATCCATCAATGATGTCTACTAAAATAATGCTCAGAACATTAAAAAGCACAGATTAATTTAAATCTGTGCTTTTTAAGTTGATCTTTATATTGTTAATTCGAAAACTTAACTCCTTACTAATTCTTTTTCTTTCTCTTTATCTTTACTATTTTTGACGTCTTCTATTCGCGTGATTTGAGCGCTGGATGAGTTATTAATATGTCTTGCTACGTTGTTTCTATATTTGCTCACGTCATTATTGGATTCGCGTAATGCAATATGCTCTGTGCTGAATTTAGATGGCGAATCGATGCCACATGATGCACCAAGCATGAATAACCCTTCACGCATGGTTCTTAAATAGTTGGCAGTACGGAATCTTTTTTCTTCTACAACTAAGCCAGCTTCAAGATGTGGTAAGTGTGACGTAACACCTACAGGGCAATGGTTTGTATGGCATTTGCCTGCATTAATACAACCGACAGTATTCATAGCGGCACGTGCCACGTAAATAAGATCAGCACCTAACGATAAGGCAATCGCCATTTTATCCGCTGTCGCGAGCATTCCAGATGCAATAATTTTAACATCTTTACGGACACCGTATTTTCTTAATGTTTGATCAAGAATATGGATACCTGAGTAGATCGGCATTCCTAAACTATCGGCCATTTCTTGATAGGTTGCACCTGTTCCACCTTCAGCACCGTCGATTGAAATGAAATCTGGTTCTTTGCCTGTTTCTTTCATGTACTTTGCTAAGCTTTCAAAAGAATCATTATCCCCAGCTACAACTTTGATTCCAACAGGTTTCCCAGTAATGCTTTGCCAATGTGTGACCCATTCGAACAAGCCGTCCATATCTGAGAAGAGTGGGAAACGGTTCGGGCTTTCAACGTCATGGCCCATGTCAACTCCACGAATCTTGGCAATTTCTTCTGTTATTTTTTCTTTTGGTAATTTACCACCGCGCACTTTAGCGCCTTGAGCCAACTTCAATTCAATGGCTTTTACTTCAGGTTTCATGGCATTTTCTAGGAAAACTTCCTCAGAATACTTACCATCTTTTCGTGCGCCGAATAGACCTGAACCAACTTGGAAAATTAAATCGGCTCTTTTATCTTTAAGGACACCTTGTTCCACAAGTTTATCTAAATGGGACATAATTCTTTTCCCAAAACGATCTTCCATTTCGAAATTAGAGCAATTGGGATGTTCTTTAATATAGTTAATAAGTTTTTCACTCAAACGGTCAAAAGGTTCAATGCTATAATCGATAACCTCATAAACACGTGATAAATGATAACGTGAAATACTTCCTTCCCCTGTGTTCATATAACTTCCGCCACTTATAGCGACTCCTTGAGCGAGCGCTTTCACAGCACTCTTTGATAAAGCTCCAAAACTCATCGCCGAGACTCCAAGCAATCCTTTAACATGGAAAGGATGTTCTCTTTCCGGACCAATGACAACTTGATTCTCATCAGACAAGTGCCATGGTTTCACTTGAACTTGGTTTCGTTTCTCTTTTCGTTTTGTGACAGTTTCACCTAAAATTTGATATGTGTACGTTTCAATCGGTGACTTGTTATCAACGCTTAATTCATCAATATTAAGTGGAAACATTGAGTTCGTTAAATAAAAGCTAGTTAAGGAAAAATCTTTTTTAGATCCAAAGCCAATCACCGTATTAGCGTACTTTCCAGCTTTTGCTATTGTTTCTTGTGTGTCACGATCAACAGGTTTACCTTCTTTATCTCCAGAAAACCAATATTGTCGAAACTCTGGACCTACCATTTCAAAGATATAACGCAACCGACCTAATAAAGGATGCGTTTTTAAAATAGCATGTTGATTTTGATATTTGTCTTTAATAATTAGGAAAATAATAAGTGCAATAATTCCGTAAAACATGATGTATGGTAGCAGTTTGAACATTGATATAAACATTGACAGAATAATCCCCCCACGTACAATAATAGCACCATTTATAAATACTTAAAGACCATTAGATTACTTTTCTTGATTAATCTCAAAAAGGCATAAGACCTATGCTTTTATGATATCAATTAGATTGATTATAACTTATGAAATTGATTTGTTAAAGAGGAAGTTATAGAAACTTTTTATTGGATAAAGGTGAGTTAAGATACTATGTCATCTATCACTAAATTCCCAATCTGTTATTTTAAATGATATACTTTAAACGGTAAATAGCTTATTTTTATATAAATTTGTTTCTTAGGCAGAATATAGACTAAATATGAACTTTCTTAAAGGGTGTGACATAGTGACAGACAACGCAGCAATTCAATTCGAACATGTTGACTATCAGGCGGATGGACTAGCTATTCTTCAAAATATTAATGATTATTTCCCTAAAGGTAAAATAACTGCTCTTGTCGGACCATCTGGAGCGGGTAAGACAACGGTGTTTAAGCTTTGCAATGGTTTAAAGTCACCGACCACTGGAAATATACTTTTTAATCAACAACCAGTGAATACATATGAACCTGTCGAGTTACGACGCCGAATTGGGCTTGCACTTCAAGACGCTACGATGATACAGGGCACAGTTAGGGATAATTTGGCATTGCCACTTGAATTACAAGCTAAGCAGCTGTCTAATGAAACAGCTGAACAATATATGAACTTAGTAGGGTTAAAAGCGGAATTTCTAACTCGTGACGTGAGGGATTTATCCGGTGGTCAACGGCAGAAGTTGTCTATTGCTCGGACACTTATTAATCAACCAGAAGTTTTGCTGTTAGATGAAATCACATCTTCACTAGATCGCATCTCGCGTCAAGATATCGAACGACTCATATTGAAAATTAATAAAGAACTGGAAACAACAATTATTTGGATCACCCACAATATAGAGCAAGCTCAAGCCATGGGGGAGCATACATGGGTAATGATGGATGGTCGTGTCGTTGAATCAGGGGAAATCGGTTTGCTAGATAATCCTAAGAATAAAGAAGTCGAACGTTTCATTAAGGGGGAAGTGGAATGAGCTATCTCACTCTGTCTTTAACATTAATTTTCGTATTGATTCCACTGTTTCTGTCCAAAACATTCAATCTAGGCCTTGAGAGAGACACTGTTATTGCTACAATTCGTTCTATTATCCAACTATTAGTTGTAGGATACCTCCTGCAATATGTGTTTGATGCAGACAATATGATTTATATGATTTTAATGATAGGTTTGATGATTGGAGCAGCTACACAAAATGCGAGAAAAAAAGGTGTCACGATTAAAGGTGTGACCTGGAAACTCGTGCTGACCTTTGTGTTTGTTGAACTGCTGACACAAGGTATTCTATTAGGCTTGAAAATAACACCAGCCACCCCGCAATATATTATCCCGATAAGTGGAATGGTGGTCGGAAATTCAATGGTCTTATCCATTTTATTTTTAAACCGATTTACGGCAGAAGTGGAGACACACCAAAATGAAACAGAACTCATTTTGTCACTTGGAGGAACACCGAAACAAGCGATTCACCGTCAATTGATTAACTCGATTAAAGCGAGCACCATTCCTACCATTGAAAGTCAAAAGACAATCGGACTTGTTCAACTGCCAGGAATGATGAGCGGCCAGATCATTGCAGGGGCTAATCCAGTTCAAGCAGTGCAATTTCAGCTACTCGTTTTATTTCTTTTGCTAACGACTGCTGTCATAACAAGTATTTTATTAGGATTTTTATCCTATCCAACTTTATTTAATCAACGTATGCAGATGCTGAAGTTCACTGCTGAATAAGACGCTGTGGTGACACTGGTAACAGTGACGCCACAGTTATTTAATTTACCAGCTCATCAGCGTCAATGATCCACGTTGCTTCTCCTGATTGAAAAGGGTTTGAAAAGTGCAGCTCATACTGATCGGAATTGGACACGTCAAAGGGAATATCGCCTGTCATAGTTTCCCCTGGTTCAACGCTACCATCAAATTGGTCACCGGCCTCAGTTAAAATTGTCGCTGAATACGTGTTTCCCTTTGCATCTTCTAATTCTACATTAAGAAGAGAGCTCATAACGAATTCTTGGTCTTTTGAATTATTTACCGCAGTTAAATTAGCGATTAAAAAGTTATCGTTTGTTGGCTTTTCAAACTCCCCTCCGGGTTCAATCCTGGCTTCGTTGAAAGTAATGGTCGTTTCTTCAAATTTAACGCTTTCACCAATCGTTAATTGCTTAATGTTTTCTTCATCTGTTTTGCTTGCATTACGTTCTTCTTTTTCAGATGAGTGTTCTGCCGTGTCGTTTGCTTCAACTTTTTCAATAGATGTTTCATTTGCCGAACACCCTAGCAACAAAAGAAAAATAAAAATACTAATAATGAATGTTAAAGTCCGTATTTTCATATGAGTCACCCTTAATCTTTGTTTTTCTAAGCATAGCATATCAAAAAACATCTCAAAAATCTTTACTTCAAAAAGATTAAGAGCTTATTTGAAAAATATTTATATATATCCTTGCAATTTGCAATTAAAAGGGTTATGCTTGAATCAGCAAATGGCAATTGAAGTTTGAATAATACTTTACGATCTCTTTAACAAGTGGTGTAAAAGTATTTATGATTCAATTACTTTGCACGATATTTGTATAAGGAGGTCATCCTACATGACTGGTAAAGTAAAATGGTTTAACGCAGAAAAAGGATTCGGTTTCATCGAGCGTGAAGACGGAGACGATGTATTCGTACACTTCTCAGCTATTCAAGCTGAAGGTTTCAAAACTCTTGAAGAAGGTCAAGACGTTGAATTTGAAATCGTTGAAGGTGAACGTGGTCCACAAGCAGCTAACGTAGTTGCTCTATAATAAATTAACGTATTAAAAGGTTTATCTCTTTCTGAGATAAACCTTTTTTAGTCGTTTAGGAAACTATAACATTAAAACTTCTGTGGATAATTTATACTGAAATTGGGCACGTCCAGTGCAAGGCGTTCTGCCCGCCTAAGGTCTTAAGCAATAATCCTACGTGGCAAAGATCGACTGTGGTTTCTTGCTTAAGCTGTGCCTGAGGCTAGACGGCGCCCCGCGCTTTTGTTTTTTGAGTAGGAGGTTAAGTCATGTCTAGGGAACGAGAACAAATGGAAAAAAAGGTCATTGAAAGCTACCAGAATGATGAAAAAATGATGATTTTGGTTTATGCCCAGTGGTGTATTAATAACGATATTGATCCACAATCACTTTACATGGAGGCGTATCCTGAACAAACCACAAATAAAATCTTGTTAGAAGTATTAGAATTAACAGTTCCTCAAAATGAATCTGAGCATATTCCGAATGAAACAGTTTTGAATATGTTGCAGCTATATGGAAACGATGATCTAGCCTTTATAGTTCAGCGTGAAATCGATCGGTTAAAGAGTAAGTCGCAAAAAGAATAAGGGGGAATCTAGTTAACCCCCTCAGGCAATCTATTCTTCAAACCACTTAATTAAAGCTTGCGTGCCACTATCATCTTCACCCTTTTCAGCTAATTCTTCATATAGCTTTAACGACAAGGTAAGCCCCGGTGTCGCTAGTCCCATCTCCTGAGCGGATTCAAGCGCTATTTTCATATCTTTTATAAAATGTTTTATATAAAACCCTGGTGAATCATCACCTTGAATCATACGCGGGGCAAGGTTAGATAATGACCAGCTTCCTGCCGCACCAGTTGTGATGCTGTCGAGAACTTGTGAAGGATCAAGACCTGCTTTTTTTGCATACATAATTGCTTCTGAAACACCAATCATATTAGAAGCAATCGTTATTTGATTTGCCATCTTCGTATGTTGGCCTGCTCCTGCTGCTCCCTGTAAGACTATATTTTCACCAAGCACTTGAAAAATAGGTAAAAGTTTATTGAATACATCTTGTTCGCCCCCAACCATAATTGCAAGGGAACCATTTTTAGCTCCGATATCCCCACCTGAAACAGGAGCATCCAGCGCTAATAAATTTTTATCCTTTGCTTGCTTATAAATTTCTTCGGCCAAGCTTGGCTTAGACGTCGTCATATCAACTAAATATGTACCTTCTTTTGTATTTTCTAAAATTCCATTCGCTCCAAAATAAACTTCTTCAACATCACTTGGATAGCCAACCATCGTAATCACAAGATCTGTTTTTCGTGACAATTCTGCAACGGAATTTACCCAGTTAGCACCTTGTTGTATCAGCTCATCGGCCTTTGTCTTTGTTCGAGTATAAACCGATACTTGATAACCCGCCTTAATTAAGTTACTAACCATACTTTTACCCATGACGCCCGTACCTATAAAGCCAATCTTCATATTTTTAGTCATTATTTAAACCCCTTTAAATTTTCTGGTGTATAATAATTTCGACGTACGGATATAAATTTCCTTTAAAATTAATGAAAGGTGATAAAGGCATGAGATATATTATTAAAACATTTAATGACTTAACAAACGAAGAGTTATATAAAATTATGAAGGCACGAGTGGATGTATTTGTGGTGGAGCAAACTTGCCCTTATCCAGAAATAGATAATTATGATCAAGAAGCAATCCATTACTTTTTAAGTGATGGGGAAGAAATAATGGGCTACGTAAGAATTTTGCCGAGCGGCTCGCGTTATAGTGAAGCATCTATCGGTAGAGTACTTGTCACAAAAGCAAGTCGTGGCAATGGCTACGCTCGTGATATCATGGAAAAGGCAATTCAGTATATACGCGACGAATGGAAGGAAACTAAAATTAAACTTCAGGCTCAAGTGTATTTGGAGAAATTTTACGCTTCACTAGGTTTTGAAAGAATATCTGAAGATTACCTAGAAGATAACATTGCACATGTTGATATGATCCGGAGGGGAGAGGTTAGTTAAATTTAATCTTTTTAAAGGATATGTAATTTTATTCTATTCAATTTTAATCCATTTAAAAGAGAAATGATTTAACCAAGACAGCTATAAGTGACTCTGTGGAATGTCTCGACATATCATGATCCTAAAAGGATAGTGATTATGTTGTTTGGTTTGATCTTTCCTATAGTCAAAAGAATTATGAGCTGTCCTCGCAATGAAACGGCGCATAGAGCTGGATGATGACGCATAGAACGAGACGACGACGCATAGGTCGAAATGATAGCGCATAGCACGGAACGACCGCACACAGATCGAAATAAAAAACGCATAAACCAAAACACACCACACCCAAAAATGCTTTGAAAGTAAATTGATGCGACAAACTTTTTGCACTCTAAAAAAATGGCCATATGGCAAAACAAATTGACATGAATTGGGAGCGAAAATAAAGAATCAACTTAGGTCAATAACACATAGTATAATTAGCAATCCTTTTTTAAATTTTAAATGAATCGAGAAGGAGGCTAATGAACATGTTATCGAACGAACAACTTGATGAAATCAAAAGAGATTTAAATAATAGACAAAATGATTTAATAAAACAAGTTAAAGATCATTATGGCACGTCCTTTGAAATGGCTCAGGAATCTACAGGTGAATTGTCCCATTATGATAATCATCCAGCTGATATGGGGACTGAGCAATTTGAGCGAGGAAAAGATGTGGCCTTAAATGAACATGCAGAAAAAGAACTTGAAGATATTAATGAAGCAATCCATGCTATTGCAGAGGGGACTTATGGTATTTGCAGCAAATGTGGAAAAGATATTCCTTTCGAACGCTTAAAAGCTATGCCAACCACTGATCGCTGTTTTGATCATGCAGAAAAAGACACGTTCAAACATAATCGACCTATAGAAGAACAAGTATTTAGTCCAAATATTAATCCAGACGAAGTAACAGAAGAAACTCAGGTTGGTTATGACGCTGAAGATACGTGGCAGGAGATTAGCCGATACGGTACAAGTGAAACGCCATCTGACTTTTATGGCGATCAAGATAATTATGATGAAATGTATCCTAATAGTGATGAACTTGTGAGCAGTGTGGAAGAGTTGGAAGGCTTTTTAGGCGCTGATGCTGAAGGAAACTTTTCAGGTGTTACCCCAAATCATAAAAGATATGAAGAAAAGTTAGATGATGATGAATAACAAGGCTCCTTCCCATAAGTGGAAGAAGCCTTGTTTCTTTCATATCAAGTGAATATAGACATTAACGCTTCGAATAAGAGTGCTCGTAAAATATAGGCTACAGCAAAAACAGCAATTAAAATATATACGAGATCGAATTCTTTCTTTTTGCTATTAAGAATAATGAGTGCCGGAATTACTAAAAGTGGAGCATTTGTACTCGCCCCCATAATAGCAGTTGGAACTGTTGGAAGTTTAATGAGTTCAAGTATAAAACCTAATGTAAAAAGCAAAACGAACGGAATAAGAAAAGCTGTATATTTTGCAAAAACATCCTGAAAGGTAAGTTCCTTTTCGGTGAATTTCAATCCCCAGAAAGTAAGAGCAACAACTCCAACAAGAACAAGGTCAAATCTTAAAAAGGGTACTAAGAAATCTTCTGAAAAGGATGCAGAAATATAACCTCCAGCCAACTCATTCATCAAATAGTAGGACTCAGATCCAACAAGTAAAGCAAAAACAATCAGTGTAATCAAGCCAGGAATCCAGTCATTGGCTGTTGCTTCAATCGCTTGAGACGGTTTTTTGACCAATCTTCCGTAGTAGTCAGCAATATCCAGCCCACCACTTTCTTTCTCTTTAACAGATTCAGCTGCCGGTTGGTCTGTGTCTTGCGCAATAGTCTCTTGTGGTGGCTCAGATGTGTTTTCTGAATCGGTACTCCCAGGAAGTGTAGTTTCTTCTAATTTCGTCCCGCAATTGGTACAAAATTTTCCTTCTTCAATAAAAACGCCACAATTTGGACAGTTCATTTAGTCACTTCTCCTTTTTATATAATTTAGTATGTACGACCACTAAAAATGACATATTCGACAAAAAGCTATAAAACCCTTTAAAATCCATCCTAAATGAACATAAAGCACTAAGAGGATGTTGGTAGAAAAATTAATTCTAACATATTTAATGTTTATTATACGAAAATAAAAAAAGAAGGAGAATCATCTCCTTCTTTAATATTCATCCGCTATTCTTTTGGTTAACTCCAGGTTAGCTGTGTCTTTTTCACCATTTCGGTAATAGTTTATTTTTATTTTTTCGCCAATGTTTGCCTTGTCGTATAAAAACTTACGCAAGTCTAAGAAAGATGTAACGTCTTCTCCGTTTATTTTCGTAATGACGTCAAATTGTTGTAACCCTGCTTTGTCAGCTGGTGAGCCTGCCTCAACATTTGCGATAACTAGGCCATCTTTGACGTCTTTCGGTAAGGCGATATTTTCTTGATAGGCTGGTGGTACTTCCTCAAGAGCAGCAGCACTGATGCCAACGTATGGTCTAGCGATTTCTCCATCTGTTTCCAGTTGTTCCATAAGTGGTTTTGCCGAATCAATAGGGATGGCAAAACCAATACCTTCAACTGCTTGTTCGGCTATTTTCATTGAATTGATACCAATGACTTCACCTTCTGTATTGATTAAAGCACCACCACTATTGCCTGGATTGATTGCAGCATCTGTTTGAATGACTTCTGTAGTCCAATCAGGTTGTCTGTCTCCTGTTGTATCAACACTGACAGAACGATTTACTCCACTGACAATACCTTTAGTTAGTGAATTAGAGAACTCTAATCCAAGTGGGTTTCCAATGGCTATGACAGTTTCACCGACATTAAGGTCTTCGGAAGAACCAAGCTTAGCAACGGTGTCAATTTTACTGCCATCAATTTCTAGGATGGCTAGGTCGGCTAATTCATCAGATCCTAATACTTTGCCTGGAATGGTTTCATCATTATTTAATGTGATTTCAAGTTCTTCAGCTCCGTCAACAACATGGTGATTTGTGACGACGTACGCTTTACCATCTTCTTTTTTATAAATAATCCCTGAACCTGTCCCAGTTTCTTGATTTGGTTCCCAAATATTTTCTTTCTGTAACCGGCTAACGCCAACGACTGCTTTGGACGTTTCTTCTACATCTGTGGACAAATCATCGTCATCTGATACATTTATTGATACAGGTTGGCTGTCAGATTGCTGTTCTGATTGGCTTGCTGGTGCTGAATCATCAAATGAAATGATTTGATTTGAGAATAATAGTAAGACAGTTAACGTAGCAATGATTCCACCTGTCAGGCCACCAATGAGGGCGCTGATGCCGATATGGCGCTTTTTCGTTTTATGTTTTTGCGGTGGATTAGGAACATGATGCTCATTTTCTGTTTGGTTAAATGAATGATTTTCAGATGTTTCCTCATCACTATGTGTGTATTCCGACGTATTATCTGTTTCAGTTATATGTTCCTGATGATTGGATTCATCATCCTCCAGATTTTGATGTGTTGATTGGACCGGATCAGTTGGCGAAGTTTCTTTATCGGTTTGATCTGTGTCATCTTCTTTAAGCTCACCATTTTGTTCTTGATTGTTGTTTTTTTCATCAAATTCCATTTGTCTCACCCTTTACTTATTGATATGTTATCTTTATCGTAGGTTTTACTTCCAGCTAACTGGTGATAAAGTTTAACTTTATGATACATACAAGATTCGGCAGAGGTTTGGTATAATTGTGGCAAAAGAATAGAAAAATTTTATTGTTTGCCTGTTTATTAGTAAAAAAGTAAATGAAGGGAGCTCTTAGAAGATGAAACAAATTGCTATTGTTGAAGACGATGCAAACATTCAAAATATCGTTGCTGCTTTTTTGAAAAAAGAAGGCTATCAAGTAACAGTATTAGACTCAGCAGAAGATGGAATGGAATTATGGAAAACAAATCCACCCGATATGTGGGTATTAGATATTATGCTCCCTGGAATGGACGGATATGAGTTTTGCAAAGAAATTCGAAATAAAAGTGAAGTACCAATTATTATCATATCAGCAAAAGATGAAGAAATCGATAAAATTCTGGGACTGGAATTAGGTGGAGATGATTATTTAACAAAACCTTTCAGTCCGAGAGAATTGGTTGCACGAGTGAAACGTTTGTTTAAACGTACTCAAAACGTGAATAGTAATAATAACGATGACATGACGCCAGACCGATTGAAACTTAATCATCTTTTAATCGATCGGAATGAACGGCGCGTTTTTTGGGAAGGTGAAGAGCAAGATGTCACTACGAAAGAGTTCGATATGTTGCTTTTATTTGCAGAAAATACGAACCGTGCTTTTTCTAGAGAAGAATTGCTTATAAAGGTTTGGGGAGAAGATTATTTTGGAAGCGACCGAGCAGTTGATGATTTAGTTAAACGTCTCCGGAAAAAGTTTGCGAGTCTGCCTTTAGAGACTGTATGGGGATTTGGTTACCGATTACGGCATGATGAGGAATGACACTATGAAATTACAGAACCAATTGAACGCTGCTTTTTCCTTATTACTGCTAATTATTTTGACAGTAACCGGCTATGTCATTTACTCACTTATTATGGATTTGCTTATCCAAGATGAGCAAAGACAGCTTGAACAAAAAGGAGAAATTCTTGTTAATGCATTGAGTGACCGCTATGAAAATCAGCATCCAAGCCAACTTCAAGAATTTCTAAAAGAACAGGATTTGCAGCTATTTTTATACGATCGAGCCACAGATACAATTTTATTATCCACTTTACCAGATCGTGTGGTTCAAGGATTTACTAGGGAAAATAATTTAGCAGACACGTCAAAGCAATTGTGGGAATACGGAACAGATAAGTTTGTGACGTCAAGGATTCTATTTTACCCGGAAAGAACAAATCTGGAATTAATATTGCTCACCCCGATGAGTGATTTACGTAGTGTCCAGCATAACTTTTTTGTAAGATTGTTAATCGTATTCATCGTTGGGGCGGCGGCAGCTATATTTATCAGTTATTTTCTCACTAACAGGTTGGTGACACCGTTAACGCGATTAAATCGTCAATTGAAAAAAATCGAAGAAAGAAAGTTCGAGGAAATTCAGCCGATCGAGGCAACTGGAGAAATAAAAGATGTAGCCCGTAGCGTCTATGATATGGCGAACGAACTACAACGTTATATTAGCACCCAGCAAATAT
Source organism: Virgibacillus sp. MSJ-26 (assembly GCF_018918075.1). Lineage (GTDB taxonomy): Bacteria > Bacillota > Bacilli > Bacillales > Amphibacillaceae > MSJ-26. The sequence goes on along the minus strand of NZ_JAHLPW010000012.1, from coordinate 5,691 downwards.
TTTTCCAGAATGCAAGTCATGAATTAAAAACGCCACTCATGACAATTCAAGGCTACGCAGAAGGAATTAAAGAGAAAGTATTTGATGAAGCAGAAACTGAAAAAGGTTTGGAAGTGATGGTGACGGAAGTGGCTCGATTAAAAGCCATCATCAATGAAATGACCCTACTGGCAAAATTAGATAGTGAGCAAGAAATATATCACCCAGAGCTGGTAGACATAGATTCCTTTATCAACCACATCGTGGAGCGCGCGCTGCCTATGACGAATGAGGAAAATGTTAAATTGACTTATGAAATAAATGAGCAATTTACCTTTAGGATTGATGAGGAAAAAATGTTACGTGCTGTTCTCAATTTAGTGGTAAATGGGTTCAGGTATGCAGCAGCTGAAGTGAAACTAACTGCAACCAAGAATAATGAGCAAATCGTTTTGACTGTAGAAGATGACGGGAAAGGTGTACCAGAGGATTTACTTCCTAATATATTCCACCGATTTGTAAAAGGTAAGAGTGGTGAAACAGGATTAGGATTAGCCATCGCCCGAGCAATTGTTGAACAATCGGGTGGGAAAATAACAGTGGGACGTTCTGAACTTGGCGGAGCGTTATTTAAGATTACGTTTTAATTGTTGGGGATGCGGAGTTCCCGACGATGAAGACCACAATTAAGGGGGAACTTACGCGAAGTTGTCGTTCATTGACGGTATGAAGCCCAAATTTGTGAGAAACGCAGTGGAAGTTGTCGTTCATCAATGTGATGAAGCCCAAATTTGTGAGAACCCAGTGAAAATTGTCGTTCATTACTCATTTCAAAACCAAAAGTGGTTTTCTTAATAAATTAGACGGAGAATAAAAAATTACTTGCTGTTATATATTTTATTGGCTTTTTGTGGTATAATAACAAAGTTTGATTCAGAAAAGAGGAGCGGTTCTTAATGGAATTAAGAGAAAATATTCGTAATATAGCGATCATCGCCCATGTAGACCATGGTAAAACAACCCTTGTTGATCAGTTACTCAAGTATAGTGGGACATTTCGGGAACATGAACAGGTGGAAGACCGTGCCATGGACTCAGGAGATATCGAAAGAGAACGGGGAATTACGATTTTAGCTAAAAATACAGCTATCAAATATCATGATACAACCATCAATATTCTTGATACGCCAGGTCACGCCGATTTCGGTGGTGAAGTGGAACGTATTATGAAAATGGTAGACGGTGTGGCTTTAGTAGTTGACGCGTTTGAGGGCACGATGCCACAGACACGTTTTGTTTTACAGAAAGCATTAGAACAAAAACTTACACCGATTGTTATCGTTAATAAAATCGACCGACCGAATGCAAGACCAACTGAGGTCGTCGATGAAGTTTTTGATTTATTTATCGATTTAGGTGCGGATGATGACCAATTAGAGTTCCCTGTCGTCTATGCATCAGCAATCAATGGTTTGTCAGGGGAAGATCCAGATGACATCACTGAAACAATGGATCCTGTTTTTGATGCCATCCTAAAATATATACCAGCACCAAAAAGTAATCAGGACGAGCCTTTCCAATTCCAAGTTGCTTTACTTGATTATAACGACTATGTTGGTCGTGTTGGAATTGGACGTGTGTTTAGAGGAAGAGTCAAAGTAGGAGATAATGTGGTTGTCTTGAAAAAAGACGGCACCACCAAAAACTCACGCATTACAAAACTTTTTGGATTTATCGGATTAAAACGCGTTGAAATCAATGAAGCTGAAGCTGGTGACATTGTCGCTATCACGGGAATTGACGATTTAAATATCGGTGAAACCATTGCTTCACCTGAAAATCCCGAAGCTTTGCCACTACTCAGAATAGATGAGCCAACCCTACAAATGACATTCTTAGTTAATAATAGTCCATTTGCAGGTAGAGAAGGAAAGTATTTAACGTCAAGACAAATTGAAGAACGTTTAATGAAAGAACTTGAAACAGATGTTAGTTTACGAGTTGATCCAACAGAATCACCGGATGCTTGGGTTGTTTCCGGACGCGGAGAATTACATTTATCTATTCTAATTGAAAATATGCGTAGAGAAGGATATGAACTCCAACTATCCAAGCCAAAGGTTATTGTAAAAGAAATTGACGGTGTACTTTGTGAACCAATGGAACGTGTGCAAATTGACGTACCGGATGAACATACAGGAGCTGTCATGGAGGCTCTTGGTTCCCGTCACGCTGAAATGTTGAACATGGTCAACACAGGTAACGGTCAAGTACGCCTTGAGTTTAAAGTGCCTTCCCGTGGATTAATTGGTTATACAACTGAATTTATGACACAAACTCATGGTTACGGAATCTTAAACCACTCATTTGATGCCTATGAACCTATGGTAAAAGGAAATGTAGGTGGCAGACGAGAAGGTGTGCTCGTTGCTATGGAAAATGGTAAAACAACGACATATAGTACAATGCAGCTTGAAGATCGCGGCACGATTTTCTTAGAGCCAGGTTCAGAAGTATACGCTGGAATGATTGTTGGTGAGCACAACCGCGAAAATGATTTAACCGTTAATATTACGCGCGAAAAACACTTAACCAATATGCGTACTTCTACTAAAGACCAAACAGCTACCATTAGAGGAACGCGAAAAATGTCACTTGAAGATGCACTTCAATATATAGATGACGATGAATACTGTGAAGTAACACCGGAATCCATCCGCTTACGTAAAAAAATATTAAATCAAAGCATGCGTGAAAAAGCAGCTAAAAAAGATAAAAAGTAAGCATCATATCGAGGATGGGACATAAGTATTTTAGTTAATGTAAAAGCGAACGTATTAAAGTATATTTTTTTTAATATACACTTTTAAAATCAGCGTAGGAAAAATACGTAGACTCCTTGAAAAAGAAAACCACTTTTTCTGCGTGCGATGAATCGCTGTCGAAGTATTCCTTGTCCAGCAGGATGAAAAGCTTAGATGAGACCCCGCAGAGCGTCATGAATGATGGAAGGCTAAATTCGCGACGTCCTGTCGCAACGCCTTCATGACCAACATCCTGTTGGCCCGAGGCTCATCAGCGCCTGCGGAAAGTGAAGTATTTTTCCGAAGCGAATAACGCTCGCTTAAAATTGTTCGTCTTTTAATTACTAATACTTAGTTTTGTCCCAACCTCTGGTTTTAAATATAGATAAAAATGACGGTGACGGCGCATAGAACGGGATGAGAGCACATAGCCTCTAACAATAATATACAAAATTAAGCGAATCTAATTAAAAAAAGAGGAATGAGCCACGCTCATTCCTCTTTCAATGATTTGCTATTTGTATTCTTTTCATCTGGAATATATCTTGTGAAGTATGTTGCTAATGATAAACATATAAAAGATAATCCCCAGGATACCGCACCTTTAAACTGAAAGTTAGTCCGCAAACCAATGACTAAAACAAGAATACTCAACGTTAGAAAAATAAGTGTTAAATATCTTTTCAAGAGAGACACCTCTGTTATAAGGTCAATAATGACGCTAACTTACTAATTATAATATCATACTTTTTGAACTTTTAAGTTGTGGCAGGAAAATAAACGTTTCCCATTCTATTGGCTGGCAACATCTCTTTTTATGAATATGAGCCAGGATAATCCTATGAAGATCGCATAGTAACCAATTAAAACGCTAATTGAAAAGCCAAGCGTCATACCTTCAATCAAGACGTTTCCGTTGGCATATTGTTGTAAGTCAGTATTTGCGAACAGGATATATTTAGCCCATGGATATTCTGCAAAAGCAAAAACAATTTGATTTCCAGCCATCATTAAGAAAATGGCTAGCCCAATTGCAAGAGCGCTACTTCTGAAAACAGTTGAAATCATAAAAGCAAATGTCGCCATCATGATTAAGTTAATTAATCGATAGCCGTACGTTGAAAGAAGGTCACCTATTATAGATACATATTCAAATCCATTGTTTTTGTGTAAAAGAATATGTGGATTCGTTCCTTCAATGCCAAAAAAGAGTGCCCCGACAATGAAAGAAAAGACGTATAGAAAGAGCGATGTTATGATAGCAAAAATAATTACAGATAAGTATTTTGATAATAAAATTGTCACCCTTGAGATAGGCCGGATGAGTAACAGTTTAATCGTTCCCCACCTAAATTCATTAGCGACAACGCCTCCTGCTACAATAATCGTTAATAAACTGACAAGAGAGAGTAATCCTTGATTTTCATGGACGTATTGCCATGCTCCGTAACTTTCAGGTTTTATATCGTTTTCTAGATAATAGTCATTTTCCGCTATGAAATCCCCATTAATCGTCGCTACAAAACCTTCATTTTCTCCAGCTTCCTCAATCTCCCTTAATAAAGAATCATTTTCTTCCTGTAACTCCTCGCGCCAATCGTCTCCTGTCGGTTTACTTAAATCATCATCAAATACTGAAACGATGACTGCACCACCGATGATTAATGTGGCGAGAATAATGTACATAATCCAAGTTGTCTTATTTATGTATAATTTAAGTTGCTCATTATAAATTAATTTTAAAAATCTACTCAATGACATTCTCTCCAATCACGTCAAAGAATTTATCTTCAAGACTCGCTTTGGCTCTGCCTATTTGATAGATGGCGATGTCATGTGCAACCAATGTACGGGCTATGTTTGGAATACTTTCTCTTTCACATTGGAAGGTTAGTGATTCTTCGATTTGTAAAGATTCAATATTAAGTTCAGATTCTAGAACTTTGCTGGCTTTTTCAATAGGAGTTGCGATGAGTTCCAATTGTTGAAGCTGTTTGTCAGCGTCTGAACCGTGTATTTGTTGTGTTGAAATGAGTTCGCCGTTTTTAATGATACCAATGCGATCACACATCAGTTCAATTTCTGATAATAAGTGGCTTGATATAATAACAGCCACATTTTCTTCTGATGCAAGTCGTCGTATGTACTGTCGTATTTCACGAATTCCAGCAGGATCGAGTCCATTTGTTGGTTCATCTAATATCAAAATGGATGGGTGATGGAGCAGAGCTTGTGCAATTCCTAGGCGTTGCCGCATTCCAAGCGAATACCTGCCAACTTTTTCCTTAAGTACTTTTTCAAGTCCTACAAGAGCAACCACTTCGTCAATCCGTTCCTTAGTTATTTCAGGAGTCATATTGGCATAATGTTTCAAGTTTTGAAGACCAGTCATAAACGGATACATTTCCGGATTTTCTACGATGGCTCCTACTTCGCGAACAGCCTTCTGGAAATCCGTCTTGATACTATGACCTTGAATGAGTACATCACCTTCAGTTAGTTTCATTAAACCAACCATCATTCGAATGGTCGTTGTTTTACCAGCACCATTTGGTCCGATAAACCCGAATACTTCTCCTTTATTTATTTCAAAAGACAATCCTTTGATAATCTTCTTTTTGCCGATTGTTTTTGTGACATTAATTAATTCCATTGCTGCTTGCTCCATATTTAACAAAACTCCTTTCTCGTATAAATAGTTATACGTAAATTCGGAGAAAAGGTTTCAGAAAAGTGCGGAAGGATCAAACGATCACATGATACCGATTAATGAAAAAAACTGCATATAAAAAACATACTAAGATTAGTGGGTAATGTCATCGACGGATGACATTACCCACTATTTTCTTTTTATAAGGTATAGTGAGAAGTGAAAGAAAGCCCGACCGAAGCCTCAGGGATCACGAAT
>NZ_JAHLPW010000011.1 GCF_018918075.1 Virgibacillus sp. MSJ-26 | reverse complement strand
TTTGACTTGGCCAATAGAATAACCTCCCAATCGTTATATTTTTATCTTACAATAAAAAAACTGAACTGCGAAGCAAGAGTCGTACGCTCTCTCACTTACACAGTTCAGTTTACACTCCCTCCGTTTTCTTTATTCAATTATAAATTCCTTTTATTTAATCTTATACTGGATTACTCCAATTAATTTCATCTTCTACTTTCTTCTACCCATTGCAGTTCCTAAATCTGCCGTAGCAATACAATAGGTTATAGTTTGTTTATGTCCTTTCCCTGACCATCAACCATCCTTTGTAAGAGTGACATAATTCGATTTATCCGTTCCTTTTCCCGAATTTCAACACCTCTATCTTCTTCTGTATCAATGTACCATCGTAAAACTCCTTTACCCAACCATTCTTCGTGTTATATACAATAGCTGTCTTATGTACTTTCGCATCGATCCTTGCACGTTCACCTGTCATCTTAGCCCATTTTCCACCCTTTCGAATTTCCTCTTGCATTCTCGTTCTGTCATAAAATCACTTTATCCTCCTATTCTACTCACCGCTTATCTACGTTCAAAAAAACAATATAATAATTAATCCATTTAACCTTGTTCAATCAATTCCACATTATTTATATATTCCTCATACCCAATATCAGCTTTATTTCGATTACACTCGATACAAGCACAAACACAATTATTAGGCGTTCTTGCTCCTCCCTTTGAATTAGGAACTTTATGATCAATTGTATCACCGTAAAAACCGCAATAATGACAGGTATAACCATCTCGTTCCAATACAAATTCCCTTACAGATTTCCAATTGAAGAAATTGTGTATTAAATTACTATGTACTTTACCTACCGCTCCTTCTTCCACTAGCTTCTTTGCTTTGTCATAGCTTATTATATTTTCATATCTATAACCCCTTACACTACGGCCCCCGTATAACAATTTCTTTAAAAGGATCTAATAGGGACGTATCGAATTTATATTCTAGTCGTAGATCTAGTATTCTTTCATGCCTACGTTTTTTGCAAGCCGGGCAATATGATTTTCTTTTAGATGGATTACTTCTTCTCCCACCTGTAGTTTCGAATTTCTTAATATATTTAGTTTCCCCACATATTTTGCATGTCTTATAGAGTCTACAAGTGTCACCAATACTTACACCCAATGTAATCTCCTCCTAAATGACACTACCTATTTCTATTTCCCCTTAGCCTTTATCAAAACTTGTTAGTCTAGTCGTTGAATACGGAGTAATGATTAAATATAACTTTCTATTCCATGAACTATGGGATAAATGGTTTAGAAATAAGAAATGAACGGTAACAAAAAGTAGTGCTTTTTGTATTAAAAAGCAGAATAGGTGAAGAAGAATTGGAATATGTAGCTCCGATTCTTCTTTTATTTTTCATTCAAATAATTATTTGAATGAAAAATAAAAAGTGTTATACTATATTCAAGTATATATTTGAATAATGAGGAGTGAAAATATGAGTAAGAAGGATACCTGTGAAGTTTTTTGTTATGACGAAGAAAAGGTTAATCGAATACAGAGTGATTTACAAACAGTAGATATTTCTGGTATTTCTCAAATGTTAAAAGCAATTGCCGATGAAAATAGAGCAAAAATCACTTATGCTCTGTGTCAAGATGATGAGCTATGTGTTTGTGATATAGCAAATATCTTAGGAGTTACGGTTGCTAATGCTTCTCATCATTTACGAACACTTTATAAGCAAAGGATTGTCAAATATCGGAAGGAAGGAAAGCTCTCCTTTTATTCGTTAAACGATGAACATATCAAACAAATTATGATGATTGCATTAACACACAAGAAAGAGGTGGAGGTAAATGTCTGAACAAGCAGAACGATCAGAATTTGAAATGACTTCCTACCGAGTACAAGGTTTTTCATGTGCGAATTGTGCAGGAAAATTTGAAAGAAATGTTAAGAAACTACCCAATGTTCAAGATGCAAAAGTTAATTTCGGTGCATCCAAAATATCCGTGTATGGTGATGCAACTATTGATGAATTAGAGAAAGCAGGAGCTTTTGAAAGTCTTAAAGTAATGCCTGAAAAACGAAAACGGCAAGCGCCAATTGTTGTTCATCAAGATAAAAATGTGTACCGGGTTGAAGGTTTTTCGTGTGCTAATTGTGCGGGTAAATTCGAAAAGAATGTAAAAAACTTATCAGGTGTTCAGGATGCAAAAGTAAATTTTGGTGCATCTAAAATCGAAGTATATGGCGATACAACCATTGACGAATTAGAAAAAGCTGGCGCTTTTGAAAATCTTAAAGTGACTACTGATAAACCATTAAGAGAAGAGAAGAAAGAGGCCAAAGAAAAAAAGGAGCTATTTTATAAAAAACACAACACGTTACTATATGCTTCTTTATTAATCGTTTTTGGTTATATTTCTCAGATTGCTAATGGAGAAGAAAATATTATTACTTCCCTATTGTTTGCAGCAGCGATAGTAATTGGCGGATATTCACTCTTTAAAGTCGGGTTTCAAAACTTGCTACATTTTGAATTTGACATGAAAACCCTTATGACAGTGGCTGTTATTGGGGCAGCTATTATTGGGGAATGGGCAGAGGGTGCAATTGTCGTTATTCTCTTTGCAATTAGTGAAGCTCTAGAAAGATTTTCTATGGACCGAGCAAGACAATCGATTCGATCTCTAATGGATATTGCTCCTAAAGAGGCGCTTGTTAGAAGGAATGGGCAAGAAATGATGATTTCTGTTGATGATATTGCTGTTGGCGATATTATGATTGTGAAACCCGGTCAAAAGCTTGCTATGGATGGTGTAGTAGTAAATGGTTACTCTGCTGTTAATCAAGCAGCTATTACAGGCGAGTCTGTCCCTGTCGAGAAAACAGTAGAAGATGAAGTTTTTGCAGGCACATTAAATGAAGAGGGAATACTTGAGGTTAGAGTAACAAAGTTGGTTGAAGATACAACAATCTCCAAAATCATTCACCTTGTTGAAGAAGCTCAAGGGGAACGCGCGCCTTCTCAAGCGTTTGTAGATAAATTTGCAAAATATTATACGCCTATTATTATGATTATCGCAGGGTTGGTTGCAGTAGTACCACCATTATTATTTGGTGGTAGCTGGGGAACTTGGGTTTATCAAGGGTTAGCAGTATTGGTCGTTGGCTGTCCTTGTGCATTAGTTATTTCAACTCCTATTTCAATTGTTTCAGCAATTGGAAATGCAGCTAAAAAAGGTGTACTTATAAAAGGCGGAAATTATCTAGAAGAAATGGGTGCTTTAAAAGCAATTGCTTTTGATAAAACGGGTACACTTACAAAAGGAGTCCCAGTTGTAACAGATTTTAACGTGTTGAACAATCAGGTAAATGCAGAAGAAATGTTGTCCATCATTACTGCATTAGAATATCGTTCTGGGCATCCTCTAGCTTCAGCCGTTATGAAAAGAGCAGAAGAGGAGAACATTGCCTACACTCATATAATCGTGGATGATTTCTCTTCTATTACAGGAAAAGGAATTAAGGGGACTATCAACGGAACGACTTATTACATTGGAAATCCGAAATTATTTGAGAATCTATCAGTTGATTTTAATAATGAACAAGATCAACTTATTAAGACCCTTCAAAATCAAGGTAAAACTGCAATGGTTGTTGGAACTGAAAAAGAAATACTTGCTGCCATTGCGGTAGCTGATGAAGTACGTGATTCAAGCAAGGAGGTTATTCAAAAGTTACATCAACTTGGAATCAAAAAAACTATTATGCTTACAGGTGATAACAAAGGTACAGCGAATGCAATTGGAGGGCATGTTCGGGTAACAGATATTCAAGCAGAATTATTACCACAAGATAAGTTAGAATTTATTAAACAATTGAGATCCGAATATGGAAACGTAGCGATGGTTGGCGATGGTGTCAATGATGCCCCTGCGTTAGCTGCCTCTACTGTTGGAATCGCAATGGGTGGAGCAGGTACAGATACCGCACTTGAAACGGCGGACGTTGCTTTAATGGGAGATGATTTAAGGAAACTTCCATTTTCTGTGGAACTAAGCCGAAAAGCACTTACTATAATTAAGCAAAACATTACCTTCGCATTAGCTATTAAATTCATTGCCTTATTATTGGTTATCCCCGGTTGGCTAACACTTTGGATTGCCATCCTTTCAGATATGGGAGCAACTCTTTTAGTCGCATTAAACGGTTTAAGGTTAATGCAGGTCAAAGAAAATTAATATATAAATATATGTGTAAAATTAAGGGCTTTTCTTCCCATTGAAAAGCCCTATCCAGAAGCATTGGAGATGAAATAATGATTACAACGGCACTTACAGCAGCTGCAGTTTATGTAGCAACAGGGATTGACTATCTTATTATTTTAATCCTTTTATTTTCGCAAATAAAAAAAGGACAAGCAAAACATATATGGATTGGACAATACATAGGTACGGCTATTATTATAGCTGCAAGTCTTTTAGTTGCTCTAGGTATTACATGGTTAATTCCTGAGCAATGGGTTTTAGGTCTCCTTGGTCTTATTCCCCTTTATCTTGGTATTAAGATTTGGATCAAGGGAGAGGAGGATGAAAGTGAAAGCAATATATTATCTTTATTTTCCTCCAATCGGTTTAATCAATTATATTTAACCGTTACATTTATTGTCCTGTCTTCCAGTGCAGATGACTTTTCTATTTATATACCGTATTTCACGGCATTAAATACGGTAGAAATCCTTGTTGCTAGTATTGTCTTTTTCATTATGGTTGGGGTTTTATGCTTTATTAGCTATCGCTTAGCTTCCTTAGAATTTGTATCGGAAAAAATTGAGAAATATGAACGTTGGGTTGTACCAATTGTATTTATAGGGCTAGGTATTTATATTTTGTTTGAAAATGGTACATTAAATGCATTATTCGCATTCCTATTTTAACAAATGGGTACTTTAAGACAATCAGGATAAAATTAAAGGGTCTAAAATATGCAAGTTTTTATGAACTACTTGCGTATTTTAGGCTCTTTTTGCATTCATAAAAGATACTGCCATATATATCATTTTTTTCCTATAAATGACTATCCCATGCTATCTAATTGAATTTATATAAATATTTCCCCAATTTCCAAATAAAATAAAAATATTTTTGATTTCCTCTTAAAATATCATTTTTCTGCGGTTATCATGTTTCAGCAAATGACAAGCCGGCTGTTATTTGTGTCTTAAAACCACAAATAGATAAGGGGAGTTCATTAAATTATGATGAAAAATGAAATATTAGATTACGATAAAGATTACAGACTTAGACTTGCGACAAATAAAGAGTTAACAAGAATAAAGGGCTATGACTTTCTAAATTACCTAACTGACCTAATGGTTAAATATTCGGATTCTATAGGAGAAGCATTTTCTATTGAAATGGAGAGAGAAATATGACAGCAAAGATTGAAATGTCAGGGATGCAAGTTAATATGCCAGTAAAATATATAAGAGCTTATGCTTATGTTCGTGTTAGTACAAATAAACAATTAGATAACACATCTATTGAACAACAAATTGAGGCAATAGAAAAGTATTGTAACGAAAATAATATTGATCTTGTGAAAATATTTGTAGAGGAACCCGCATCCGGAGAAAGCTTTTCAAATAGACCTGAGTTTAAAGAGATGTTTTATAATGTTTTCCAAAAGGGGAATAATATTGATTCAATCATTGTATTTAAACAAGACCGTATATCACGTAATTCTTTAGATTCCCAATATATCTTCAGTCGTTTAAAAAAGGCTAACAAGAATTTAATCTCCATTGCTGATAATATCGATACAAACGACCCTAACTCGAAACTAATTTATCAGATATTAGGTATTATTGCTGAGGTAGAAAAAGACCTAATCGCTTTTCGTACGTCACTAGGGATGGAGAAAACATTTGAAAATGGCTACTTTAACGGTGGGAGAGTATTTGGTTACGATTTAATCAACAAGAAATTAGTAGTTGATGAAGAGGAAGCAAAGGTAGTTAAATACATTTTCGATTGTTACTCCAATAAAATGTGGGGTTATAGAAAAATAGCTACTAATTTAAATATGCAAGGTATCAAAACTAAAAAGGATAATCATTGGTCAATTACTGCTGTTAAAACCATTCTCAATAACAAAATCTACACTGGATATGTTAAATGGAAAGGTAAATATAAAAAAGGTAACCATTATCCGATTATCAGTGAAGAACTTTGGGAAAGAACCCAAAAACTTTTATCGCTTCGTAGTTATACCCAAGAAAAATTACACAACGGATCCTTTCCATTATCAGGTCTATTAAAGTGTCCTACTTGTGGCGGTGCAATGGTACAAGGGAATGCAAACAAAAAATACAAATATTACGTGTGTGGCCGTTTTAAAAACAGTGGCTCTAAAGCATGTAATTCGAATCTTGTAAAAAAGGAGTATGCAGAACAAGAGGTATTGTCGCAGGTTATGAATTACCTTAACAATCTAAACCTTTCTGTACCATTACAAACAGTTGTTATCGATAATCTAAAAAGTGAACTTGAACCAATTGAAGAAGAACTTAAATCACTAGAAAAAAGTTTAAGAGAACTAAAAAGAGAAAAACAGGAACTCTTGCAGCTCTATACGAAGAAAATAGTAGACATAAATACACTTAGTGATGAAATGAAAAGAGTTCAGAATCAAGAAAGTGAACAAAAGGAATTTAAAATACTACTAACAAAGCAGATCGAACTAAAGAAAAACAATGACTTATTACCAGTAATTAACCGCATTACTAGTGATTTTAATTCCTTTTATAACCTATTAGATGACTATGATAAAAAAGAATTACTCCGGTTTCTTATCAAGGAAATTCAAATAAATTCTGGAGAAAAACCTAAAGATCGAACAATCAAGAAAATAGTCTACGAGTTTGATCAAGAGTTATTTAAGGGGATAAGTCGTGAGGTTGTTTAACAACTTGTTGGCATTTTACTACAGATGTGTAATTTTTTAGTCTGAGCTAATTAGCAGTCTATTTTTAACGAATAGACTGCTAAATTATAATCTGATTATTTGTCCTCTTCTACATATGTAATGGTCGATAAAATATTTGATTTTAAAGCAGGTTTAATATCATTTATTATAACTAAATCTACTGTTTTCTGAAAATGATCCTCAAGGTTCATTTTTAAATCCATGTAATTATCAAAGGATAAATCTGAGTCGTTAAATTCTACAACCACATCAATATCGCTAGATTCATTTTGTATGTCAAGACTATACGAACCGAACAAGCCAATCCGCTTAACACCATATTTATCTCTCCATGTATTTAAGTGCTTTGACAATTGATCGAGGATTTCTTGTTTCAATAACATATCATCAGCACCATTTCTGATTATTGATTAAATTCCTTTATAATTCCGAACCACATTAGCAAATATTAAATTCCTAATACTACTCTACCATTTACTTGAAAAATTCCCCTAATACCTCTACAAGCTAAATTCCTTATCTGACCGTTCCTCCAATTCGTTAAATAACTTCATAAAAGTACTTCTCCTTTCTTTAAGAAATTCACCAGTTTGTTAATTAGCAATAATAAATAGAGTGTATTATGCTAATCTATAGGAAGGGTATTCCTAATCGCTTATTTTTAGGAAAGGAAATTGACTTATGGGGATATTAGAAAAACTACAAACCTTTATCATTTTATTTGCTGTCGGCTTAGGTCTTTTATTAGGACAAGTAAACATCATAGAACAACATGCGGATTCTCTAGTTATTCCATTTCTATTCTTGATGCTATATGGGTTGTTTTTGACGATTCCATTGCAACAATTAAAGAAGGCTTTTTTAAATATTAAATTCCTTGGATCTAGCACCATCATTAATTTTATTTGGACACCAGTATTAGCTTGGGGTTTAGGATCCTTTTTCTTATCCGATTATCCAGCTTTATGGATTGGTTTTATTATGCTAATGGTAACACCTTGCACAGATTGGTATCTCGCTTTTACTGGCATAGCAAAAGGAAATATATCTCTTTCAACATCAATTTTACCGGTTAATTTAATTCTGCAAGTCGTACTTTTGCCAGTATATTTGCTGATATTCGCTGGAACAATTGAAACAATACAAATATCAACGCTTATAGAAAGTATATTGATTGTATTGGTTATTCCTTTCACACTTGCTCACCTTACTCGATTCTTATTAAGAAATAGAGAATTTATGTTAAACATCAAGATTATCCCCTTTTTCGCTAATGCTCAGATTTTCTTTTTATCATTGGCAATTATGGCAATGTTTGCTTCACAAGGTTCTTACTTGCTTGACAATCTAGAGGTCATATACATTTTAATTATTCCAGTATTGTTGTTTTTTGTTATTAATTATATAGTAGGACGAATGATTGGGAGATTTTTAAAGTTTTCCTATGAAGATTCGGTTAGTTTAAGTATGACGATTATTGCTAGGAATTCACCGGTGGCTTTAGCTATAGCTGTCACAGCATTTCCGAATCAACCACTCATTGCTTTAGCTTTGGTTATTGGACCATTAATTGAATTACCTGTCCTTGCCATTGTCTCCCAAATACTGCTTTTCACAAGAAAAAAGTATAAAAATGAAGATTTCCCTAAAATGTTAGGCTAACCTTCATTTTTTATTAAGCTTCTATTATAAAGGATTTCTTATTTACTAATAGACAAAACAACAAATACCAAAATTAACAAAGGCTTTATGCATGTTAATTTATTTTAACCTGCGCAACAAGATAATTTGGAAACATCTTTATCAAATGTAAGAGCAGCTAATCTTAATCCTTCTGCCATTGTTAAATATGGTGCAAGGCTATCTTTTAAATCGTCCACGGTCAAGCCAAACTTAACTGCTAATGTCGCTGCATAAATCACATCACCTGCATTTTCAGATACAACATGAACTCCAAGAACTTTTAATGTTTTAGCATCAGCAACCATCTTAAATACACCTGTTGTTTCACGGTTTACTAATGCTCTTGGAACGGCATCTAAAGATAATACAGATGTTTTTACTTCATAGCCTTGATCTTTTGCTTGTTCTTCTGTTAAACCAACTGTTGCAATTGATGGATTTATAAACGTGACAGCAGGAATAACGGATAAATCTAATTTTTTATTTAAACCACCAATCGCATTATCAGCAACAACTCCACCTTCATAGGCTGCTACATAGACAAATTGAGGTCCTAATGTTACATCTCCTGCTGCATAAATCTTTTCATTACTTGTTCTGGCATAATCATTTATCAGGATTTCGTTTCGTTTTCCGACTTCAACTCCTGCTGCACTTAAATTTAAAGAATCCGTATTTGGTTTTCTTCCTGTTGCAAGAAGTAAATGTTCTGTCTCCACGACTTTTTTCTTACCATCTACCGTTATATTAACCTTTATTATCTCTCCAACTTGTTCAACACGCTCATAAGTTACCTCTTTAATAAGGTTTATACCCTGTTCGATTAAGACTCTTTCTACAGCTTCGGAAATTTCTGGATCATATTCTTTTAAAAGATGCTCACTTCTCTGTAGAAGCGTTACTTCTGAACCTAAATTATGAAACAGTTGCCCCAGTTCCAATCCGATATAGCCTGAACCAATAACAGTTAATCGTTTAGGCACTTTTTTTAAATCGAGTAGTGTTGTACTTGTTAGATAGTCCACTACTTCAAGTCCTGAAATCGTTGGTATAGATGGCGAAGCACCTGTTGCAATTAAAAATCGTTTTGCAGAAAGTTTCTCTCCATTTACCTCAACTGTATTTTCATCAACAAACTTAGCTTCACCCTTTATTAAATCAATGCCATATTCATCAATTAAATCTATATATTTTTGATTTCGTAGTTCGGTAACTAATTCATCCTTTTGATCAACCAATGAGGCTAAATCGACTTCCCCAGCAGATGTTTGTAGACCTATGAACGGATTTCCTTTTGCGAAATGATTGATTTCCCCTGCTCTTAGAAGTGTTTTTGATGGAACACAGCCATTATTTACACAAGTTCCTCCAACTATTTCACGTTCAATCATTCCCACTTTTGCACCATATCCAATTGATTTAATAGCAGCAGAAAAAGCTGCCCCTCCTGAGCCGATTATGAGTAAATCATAATCATCTTTGTTGTCTAACTCAAAATTTTTCAAGTCCTGCAATGAAATTTCTTCTATGGCTTCGGGTTGATATTTTGCTTGTTTAATTGCCTGTCTTACACTTTCAACATAAACATCATTTGGTAATTCAAATACCGATTCACCACGTTGAAAACTGGTTTCGATATCTTTAGCACCTATGCTTGTTAATGCAGCATCAATATGTTGTTCACATCCTGTACAGGTCATTCCATTGATTTTAATCCGATATTTTTTCACTATTTTCTCCTCCTCAATCTACAGTATCTTTAATCAAATATTAACGATTCAATAATAGGACATTGATTTATTGCCTTTTGGTCTGGACATCGGCTTTTTAAATCCTTTAACATTGACTCAATACGCTTTAAGTCTGCAATTTGTTCTTGAATTTCTATTTCCTTTTTTGATACAAATTCAAATATATTTTTGCACCGAACTTCATCATTATCAACAACACCAAGTAATTTATAGATTTCACTCAATGAAAATCCCAAGTCTTGCAGTCTTTTGATAAATTTTACACGCTTAACATCATCATCCGAATATATCCTATAACCTGCATTGGTTCGGGAAGGTTCTTTTAATAATGCTTTATGTTCGTAATATCTAATCGTCTCTTTATTTACACCGCATTTTTCTGCAAATGCACTAATTCGGTAACTCAAAAGTAAATCACCCCTTTAAACATAATAAACCGTGTACCTTAGTACACGGTCAAGTATATT
Organism: Virgibacillus sp. MSJ-26; assembly: GCF_018918075.1. GTDB lineage: Bacteria > Bacillota > Bacilli > Bacillales > Amphibacillaceae > MSJ-26. Next base: position 130,266 of record NZ_JAHLPW010000011.1, on the reverse strand, counting down.
ACTAATATTTTTTACTGCATGAAACATTACTTACAAGCTACTAAAAACATCTTTACTCCTATTTACAAAAATGATGTATAAACAGGTTCTTTTTATGACTTTCGCTTAAAACTTTGATAATTCTTATTCCCGCCAGAAAGATTAAACACCTCTTTAAAGTCCATATTTATTAATACATTCTGTGCAGCATTTCCGGTTACACCCTTATTACAGTATGTCACGGTAGGGATATTAGGATCTAATTTCTTCGCTTCCTCACGTAACTTTGCTAATGGAATATTAACTGCTCCATCCACTTTCGATACCTCATACTGCTTCGTTGCTCTTGTATCGATGATTTGTAATTTTTCACCATTCTCGATTCGGTCCGTTAATTCTTGTGGGGTAATCAGTTTATTTTTCTTATCAATCGCATTTTGTAAAGCCATACCTGTATACATTACCGGATCTTTCGTTGTACTAAATGGTGGTGCATATGCTAAATCTAGATGGAACAAGTCTTTCGCTTTTGCTTTAAAGGTAATGGCCGTTACAAAGACATCGATTCGCTTATCAACACCATCTTCACCTACAATTTGCACCCCAAGGATTTGGCTTGTTTTCCTATCTGCAATTGCCTTAATTACTAATTCTTTACCACCTAGATATTCTGCTCTGGCTGGTTTAATATTGTGAAGGACTTCGATATCAAATCCTTCTTCCTTAGCCTCTTTTTCACTTAATCCGGTATAACCTACCGCTAAGTCAAACACCCTCAAAATTCCCGTACCTAATATTCCTCGATGTTCCAAATCTCCACCAGTAATAACATCACCAGCGATACGTCCCATTTTATTAGCTGTAGAGCCTAACGGACGGTATATAGGTTTTCCAGTTATAACCGAAAAACTTTCTGCTACGTCCCCAACGGCATAGATATTAGGTAGATTCGTTTGCATCTTGGTATTCACTTTAATCGCTCCAGATATGCCTAATTCCACGCCTAAATCTCGTATTTGGTCTAACACCTGTTGCTAAAATAACCATATCTGAATCAATGACATTGCCACTTTTCGTTTCCACAGTATTCTCCGTAATCACAGTTGCTTCTTCATTTAATAACAAGTTTACTCCGTTATTTCGGATATGCTATGCTCTTCTACACGGAATGCCATATCTTTATCCAAATGTGGCATAATCTGATTGCTACGCTGTACAATTGTTACTTCTAATCCTTTATGAGTCAACTGTTCTGCCATTTCAAGTCCGATGAAACCAGCACCGATAATAGTCACCTTTTTCGGATTATTAGAAACCATAAACGAATTTATAGATGCTGTGTTTTGGATATTGCGGACATGAAAGACGTGATTCATATCTACCCCTTTGATTGGTGGTGTAATTGGAGTCGCACCAGTTGCAAATACTAAGGTATCGTAATTGTCTTCTTTGGTCTCACTGGTATCTAAATTTTTAACTGTAATTATTTTCTTATCTGGGTCTATCTCGATAACTTCATGACGGGTGTGAATATCCACGTTGTAACGTTTCTTAAACCATGCAGCACTTCTAGGTGTTAGTGTCTCTAATTCGTCAACTTCCCCTCCTAAAAAGTAGGGAATTCCACAAATGGAATAAGAGATATCATAGTCTGCATTATATAACGTGATTTCTGCATTCTCGTCGTTTCTGCGTGCCTTTGCAGCAACAGATGTACCAGCTGCAACTGAACCAATAATAATTATCTTCATATATTTATAATCCTCCGTAGTGTATCTTGTTGTAAGCTTAGCAGCACTGATCCATTCCTAGTAACACAAATTGCGATCCGTTTGGTGTTTCATCGTCAGCTAATGTTAATCCTTCTACAGTATCTTTAACATCCTTATCAATGGCTACTTTAATTCCATCAATTTCTTCAACAATATCGTTTTCTTCTGGTGCATCTAAGGAAATTCCTAATTGTGGTCCACAACATCCTGCTCCCATCGAATAAAAGCGAATACCTTCTGCACCCTTTTCTTCAAAAATAACCTGTAATTTATTTTTAGCCTTTTCTGTAATATTCATTTTCATTCCTCCTCGTATTATTTATGATTGAACAAATTCTTTCAATTGGTCATAACCGATTCTTACTTTCTTCATCCACGGAATCAGCGCAGCGTTATCTGTCAGCTCTTCTTGCACTTTCCTAATCCATTGCTTTTCTGATGCTGCACGTGCCTTTAATACATGATCTGTTGTTCCAGTTGCATACAAGCTTCGATTGATCACCCACCATTTCGGGGTTATCTCTGCTCGTTTTAAGTCATCCTGTAAGCGTGTTGCCTCAAATACAGGAGTTGCTTCTGGTAAAGTAACTAGGACCACCCCTGTTTCTTCTGCGTTACGCAGTCTTGGCAATAACTTTTTGACACTTTCTGGAATTTCATCCGTTGAACGGCTCATTTCTTTGTGATAAGCCTCTGATGAGTCAAGTAAAAGTAACGTATGTCCGGTTGGTGCTGTATCAATAACGACAATTTCTTGTTCAGATCTTTCTACCACATCTGCAAATGCCCGGAATACTGCGATTTCCTCCGTACATGGAGACTCCAAGTCTTCCTGTAAGTAGGCAAGTTCATCATCATTCAACTCACCTGCATTCGTAATGACTTCTTTTTTATAGTTTTCCACTTCTACCTCTGGATCAATGCTGCTAATAGATAATTTCTCATTGACCGCACTGTTTTTAAACATATAATCGAGATGTGCTGCTGGGTCAGTTGTTGTTAAATGAACTTTATGTCCTTTTTCCGTCAGTCCAACCGCAATTGCTGCAGCAACAGATGTTTTTCCAACTCCACCTTTACCCATTGTAAAAATTACACGTGTATTTTTAGCGGAAAAGTCATCAATAACATCCTTTAATTCGGAAAGTCGTGCAAGTTCCGTATCCTCACTAGCTTCCTTGAATTCAACTAAAGGATCATCGCTAACAATTTGACGAAGACGATCCATGCCAGTTAGAGAATACGATACAAAAGGTAATGAATAGGTGTTAATTTTTTTCAATTCTTCTGGTGTTTGATTTAATGCTTCTTGCTGTCCTTCGTAAAACGCAGTAGATACCTCATCATTTTGGTCATGAGACTGCAATAGTCCATTTATGATAAGCATTTGTTTTTTAATGCCAATCTCTCCAAGCTCTAGTGATGCACGGTTCGCTTCAATCAGTGTTGACTCCTCTGGTCTTGCAACTAATATTAATTTTGTTTTTTCACCATCAGAAAGGGATTCAACTGCTTTTTGGTACATATCCTTCTTATCATCAAGTCCTGACAACGGACCCAAGCAGGAAGCACCATGTGTTGCTTCCTCTAAATAACCTGACCATGCTGTCGGCAAGGATAATAAACGAAGGGTATGACCCGTTGGAGCTGTATCAAATAAAACATGGTCGTATTCGCTAAATATCCCATCATCTGCTAATAAATGAGAGAATTCATCGAATGCAGCAATTTCTACGGTACACGCTCCAGAAAGCTGTTCTTCCATCTGATTGACTACCGATTCAGGAAGTTTATCTCTATATGGTCCAACTGTCTTTTCTCGATATGCTTTGGCTGCTTCTTCTGGGTCAATATTACTGGCAAATAAGTTTTTCACACTTGGAATTTCAACAGGCTCACGAGATAACTCGATCTCAAATACGTCTTGCAAATTAGAAGCAGGGTCCGTGCTGACAAGCAAAACTTTTTTACCTTGATCCGCAAGTGCGACTGCTGTTGCACATGCTACGGATGTTTTTCCAACTCCACCTTTACCAGTGAAAAATAGATAAGGTGTTTCTACATGCATTTTTGGATTATAACGTGTATACATTTTAAAATCTCCTTTAGTCGAGTTTTACGGAAACACGTACACGAGGTTTCTGAGTCAATTCCTCCGCACTTACTTCCAACCATTCCGCAAATTCTTCATTGGTTGGATATTCACCCACTTTAACTACTTTCCCATCTAAAAGAGTAACCGGAAGTGCATCTGCTCCTTTTTCTTGAAGAACCTGATTAACTGTTTCATTTTCAGCAAAAGCAGCAGGTTCATTAGCTAAATTAAATCGCTTAATGTCTACACCTTTCTGTTCCAGTGAATAAACGGCTGATGCTACTCTTGTTAAATTTGGGTCAATACTTGGTCCGCAAACACCTGTTGAACAGCACATGGCTGGGTCAAAGATTTCTATTTTTTTCATACGTTATACCTCCAATCATTTGTATATAACTATATACTTATATATTACAGATAGTTAAGCCTTGAGGATATTCTCATGGCTTAACTTCTTGTTATTCACCCGTTTCAGCAAAACGTTTAATTCGTTCACCAACTTCGTCACGAACTCGTTGAAAAACAGCCCACTTCTCTTCGTCTGTCCCTTCTGCTTTCGCAGGATCATCAAATCCCCAGTGTTCTCGTTTCACATTAGGGGGTGTAACAGGACATTTATCTTTGGCATCACCACAAAGTGTAACTGCTAAAGTTGCATTATTTAATATGTCCGAATCAATAATTTCTGATTTTTGATCGGATATGTCAATTCCAACTTCCTTCATTGCTTTCACAGCATTAGGGTTTAGTCCGTGGGCTTCAATACCTGCACTTCTTACTTCCCACTCATTTCCAAGAATCCCTTTAGCCCAACCTTCTGCCATTTGGCTTCGACATGAATTTCCTGTACATAAGAAATAAATTGTTTTTTTCGTCATAGTAATACTCCTTTATTAAAATATAGTTAATGTTAGATATAGACCTAGTAACGTGATAAATAGGATTGGTATCGTTAGAATAATACCCGTCTTGAAATAAGTTCCCCAAGAGATCTTAATTCCTTTTTGGGACAGAACATGAAGCCAAACTAAAGTTGCTAAGGAACCAATCGGTGTAATTTTTGGACCCAAGTCTGATCCGACTACGTTAGCATAAACAAGTGCTTCCCTTAAAACACCAGTAGTATTCGTTTCCGCAATAGCTAAAGCGTCAATCATTACGGTAGGCATATTATTCATGATAGATGATAGAAAAGCAGCAATGAATCCCATTCCAACGGTAGCAACAAACAATCCTTCTTCAGCGACAGTTTGAATGACACTTGCTAGAGCAGAGGTGAGTCCTGCATTTCCTAATCCATATACTACGACATACATACCGATAGAGAAGAACACAATATCCCACGGCGCTCCCTTAATAGCATTCTTTGTATTTACTGCAGGACTTTGTCTTCCCATTAAGATGAAAAAGATAGCAATAGCTCCCGCAATAATGGAAACAGGTATATTGATAAACTCGCTAGTAAAGTAACCAATGACTAATAAGCCAAGGACATACCATGATAGACGAAAAATTTTATGATCCTTAATAGCACTTCTAGGTTCGGCTAGTTTCGCTACATCATATGACTTAGGAATACTTTTTCTAAAGTAAATCAGTAACACCGATATAGTAGCAACTAATGAAAATAGGTTTGGAATAATCATTCGTGAAGCATATTCAACAAATCCAATACCAAAGAAGTCAGCAGACACAATATTTACTAAGTTACTGACAATGAAGGGCAAAGATGTTGTATCCGCGATAAATCCACTTGCCATGATAAACGGGAAAATCATTTTCTCTTTGAAATTTAGATTACGCACCATTGCAAGAACGATTGGCGTTAAAATTAATGCTGCACCATCATTCGCAAATAAGGCGGCAACAATCGCACCTAATATACTGATATAGACAAACATTTTTATTCCATTACCCTTTGCAAAACGGGCCATATGTAAAGCAGCCCATTCGAACAATCCAATTTCATCCAATATTAACGAAATTAAAATAATAGCAACAAAGGCAAGGGTTGCATTCCATACAATTTCTGTTACTTCAATTACATCACTGAAATCCACTACTCCTACTATTAGAGCGATCACAGCTCCACCGATAGCAGACCAGCCTATATTTAAACCCTTTGGCTGCCAAATGACTAACACTAGGGTTGCTACAAAAATAAGAATTGCGAGTATAAGCGTTGTTGACAAAATAATACCTCCAATATTAACAGCAATTGATTCGTGTACCTTTTTCTTCTAGTTCTTTTATTTTATAATCCTGACTCGGAAGTTGATCAAGAATTGGTTGAATAAATGAATAATATTCGTTATTTTTATTTACTGAATAGAAAATCCATTGTCCTTTCCTCTCTTCCTCCACCAGTCCAAGATCTTTAAGTTTACGCAGGTGTTGACTGACAGCTGGTTGACTGAACTGGAATATTTCTACGAATTCACATACACAACAAGCATGATTATCCATTAATTTCATCATCGTTAGACGTGTCTTGTCACCAAGTAGTTTTAAAATATTCGCAGCTTTATCTATTTCAAAAGATGTTTGCAGCATTTAAATCCCCCTTTTTATTATTTATCATGAAATTAGTATATAACTATTTGCTTATATAGACAATAGATAAATATACAAAAATGAGCCTAAATAAAAGTTGTTCACGATTTACTACTAATTAACTCTCTTCCATGTCACAACATTTCTAATAATAACGTCTTTCTTTGATTCTAAAATTGCTAATTTAAAATAACTCAAGTTCTATTTCCCTTATTTAAAATTTCATTGTAATATCAGTTTGAAGGAGGATTAATATGGATATTAAGAAAGTAGCAATTTATGCCCGCGTAAGTACAGAAGAACAAGCAAAAGAAGGCTTTAGTATAACCGCACAACTTCAAACACTTCGACAATATGCTCAAGTTTATAACATGGAAGTTATAAATGAATATGTCGATGAAGGAATTAGCGGTAAATCCGTAAAAGGACGGCCGGAAATGAAAAGGCTAATTAAAGATGTTGAAAATGAAAGATTCGACGCTGTAATAGTATGGAAAATTTCTCGACTTTCAAGAAATATGTTAGACACGCTCACGATTCTAGATAAGTTTGAAAAATACGATGTGAAATTTATATCTTACTCTGAGAACTTTGATACCAGTAGTCCTATAGGTCGTCTAGTACTTCAAATTATGGCTTCTATTGCTGAAATGGAGCGTAATACTTTAGCAGAAAACGTAAAACTAGGAATGAAACAACGGGCATTGGAAGGGCGATGGAACGGTGGTATTGTATTTGGATATGACACTGTAAAGAAGAAACTTGTTATCAATGAGAAGGAAGCAGAAGTAGTACAGCTAATCTATCATATGTACGCAGATGGTAAAGGGCTAAGAGCAATTTCTAACCACTTAAATAAAACAGGGTATAAGACGAAACGTAACCGATATTTTTCCATCAATGGTGTTGCACAAATCCTAGACAATGTTATATATAACGGTAAAATCAGCTGGCTAAAAGTTGAGAATTGGGACACCAAACGGAGAAAAGGGAAAAATCCTAATCCTATCCTTGTTGAAGGAAAACATGAAGCTATTATTTCGGATGAATTATGGAACGTTGTACAAGCAAGAAGAAAAAGTAAATCATTTAAGCAGCGACAATCAAATGAGCCATTTTTACTTAGTAAGCTGTTGCGTTGTCCAGATTGTGGTCAAGGAATGGTTCCTTCTATTACAACATACACCCTAAAAGATGGAACAAAACGAAAACATCGCTATTACGTCTGTAGCGATTTTCATAACAAAGGATCTGCTGCCTGTAAAGCTAATTCCATTAAGGCATATGAAGCAGAAGATACAGTTATTAAGAAAATTGAACAATTTAGTTCTAATAAGAAGAAGCTATATAAGACACTCACAGACATTAGTTCTAGTTCTGCCCATTCGATAAGCCAACTGAATAAAGAGCTAGAAGAGATTGAAAAACAGTTAAAGGAAATGGAACAATTACAAGCAAAGTATATGGAAGCCTTTGAGAAAAACACGCTCCCTGTAGATATTCTGCAAGAAAGATTGCAAAAGGTCTCCAATGATAAAAGGGGGTTAGAACAAAAGAAAAATGAGGTTATAATACAATTAGCTTCTGTCGATTCAAAAGTAATTAAACCAGAATTAATCGAAATGTTGTTGGAAAAATTCCTATCTGTTTATAAGAGGTCATCTAGGGAAAATCAAAAGCAATTATTGCAGTTGTTAATTGATAATATCACAATCAAGGAAATAGATAAATCCAGATCGATTAAAAACATAGAACTTGATTTTGACTTTACTGAAATGAATATATCTAAAACTTTTACACTTATCCATTTGCTATATCGTGAAACGGATAATGAACACACATTTTCAATACCCGCTTCCGATAAAGAATTACCACCTTATCTGCAACAATTTTTGCCTCTATTTGTGGTACGGTTCACCCCGCATAATCTTAAATGCTCGATAAACCTGCTCCAACAATACAACCCGCATTAACTGATGTGGGAAGGTCATTTTAGAAAATGACAGGGCCATATTGCTGCGTTGTTTGATGCCGTCACTGATGCCGAGTGAGCCGCCAATCACAAATGCGACGCGGCTTTGACCGTACAGGGACAAGTCTCCGATTTTTTTAGATAATTGTTCGGAGGTGAGCATTTTGCCGTCGATTTCAAGGGTGATGACGTACGTGTTGTCGTTAATATGTTTAAGAATGCGGTCGCCTTCTTTTTGTTTGATGGCCTCTGCTTGGGCGTGGCTCAGGTTTTCGGGTGCTTTTTCGTTGGGTACTTCAATGATATTGACTTTGGCGTAGGCTGTGAGCCGCTTCATGTATTCGTCGACGGCTTGGCGCATGAATTTTTCTTTGAGTTTGCCTACTGAAATGATCGTGATGTTCATTTGATGTCGCTACTTTCTTTTTTCTTTTAGTTTACCAAATCTCCTGGACATCTTCATTTACTTTATTCAATTAAAAAAATAGATTTAATATCCAATAAAATAAACCGCCAAGAGTTGCTGATATTGGCAGGGTGATGACCCAGGTGACGACCATGCGTTTGGCGACACCCCAGTTAACGCCTTTGACTCGGTGGGACGAGCCAACACCAAGGATGGCGGATGAAATCACGTGAGTTGTGCTAACTGGTAGGTGAAATAATGTTGCGCCGAAAATGACGGTCGCACCGGTTAGGTCTGCTGCAACACCGTTAACAGGGCGGATTTTCATGATTTTTCCGCCGACGGTTTTAATAATGCGCCAGCCACCGATGGATGTCCCTAGGGCCATGGCAGTCGCACAGGCAAACTGGACCCAAAAGGGCACTTCGGTGGTAGAATGCATGCCGCCGACGATGAGTGCCATCGTGATGATACCCATTGATTTTTGTGCATCGTTCGTGCCGTGAGCGTAGGATTGTCCGGCCGCTGTAATCACTTGGACAAGGCGGAATTGTTTATTCGTTTTGGCGAGTTTCGCGTTTTTGAAAATGACTTTTATGATGGCGTAAATAATATATCCGATAATAAAGGCGATAAACGGAGAGAAAATGAGTCCCTCGACAATGGAAATGAAGCCTTTAAAGTGAACCGCTCCTGCACCAGCTGAGACAATGACTGCTCCGGTGATAGCACCTATAATAGCGTGGGATGAGCTACTTGGAATGCCGAGATACCAAGTGAGTAAGTTCCAAATGATGGCGGAAATCAAAGCTGCGACTATAACGAGCAAGCCATTGTCCAATTCAAAAGGATCGGCAATGCCGCTTGTGATTGTTTGAGCAACACCTGTGAAAGTAAGCGCGCCTAGGAAGTTCATCGTTGCTGCTAAGATGATCGCTCTTCGTGGTGTTAGGGCACGTGTTGAGACAGCGGTCGCTATAGCGTTCGCTGTGTCGTGGAAACCATTGATAAAATCAAATATTAATGCAAGTATTACAATTATAACGACAGTCAGTAATAGTGTGTCCATTATCATCGATTCCTTTTACGCATTTTTCATCATGATGCTTTGTAGAGTACTGGCAACATCATGGCAGTCATCAGCAATACCTTCTAATGTTTCATAAATATCTTTGTACTGGATGACGGTGATTGGATTGGATTCTTTTTTAAAAAGTTCCTTGAGCGAATCGTGGTGCAATATATCGCATTGGCTTTCGTAATCTTTAATTTTAATGACATGTGGCTCAATTTCTCCGAGCTTGCTATTTGCCATGAGATCGATGGCTGCTAGGATTTCTTCACCGCATTTTTGGATATTTTCAGTAAATCCATCAATATAACCATCAGAAGATTGAATCTGATGAATGTCTAATAACATCGTAAACTCTTCCATGCCGTCAATGATATCATCTAAGTTCAGAGTAAGCTGTAGAATGTCTTCCCGTTCGATAGGAGTAATGAATGTCTCATTAAGATCTTTGATAATTTTATGTACTTTATTGTCTGCAGCTGTTTCATATTCTTTTATTTTATTCGCAAATTCTTCTACTGTTTGCAAATCTTTTATTTTATATTGAGCAAAATACTTGATGGTTTCATTTAAATGCTCTGCAAAGTCTACCAAGTACATTAAGAACTTATCTTGTTTTTTCTTAAACATTGTGGAGCCTCCCGCGTGTTGGTAATTGAATTGATTTGATTTGATTTTTCCCTTAATTTGGCTGATTGAAACAAAAGCTTGGACGTCTTGCGTTTGCGTGCCCCCCGATGGTGATTTTCCTATTAGGGGATATGAGTAAACTGGTTGTGTGAACTCTAATCGCGGATTTCCCTTTTAGGGGGGACGAATAACCCGGTTGCATGACCCCTAAACATGGATTTCCCTCTTAGGGGGGACGAATAAGCCGATTAGCGTGAACCCTAAACATGGATTTCCCTCTTAGGGGGGACGAATAAGCCAATTGCATGACCCCTAAACATGGATTTCCCTTTTAGGGGGTATGAACCTAATATCTTTACGATGACTATTCCTTATAAAGATAAAAGTAACAGCTATCCTCTCTCTTATTTTCCCTGACTTTTGAAATCTTATTATTCCATTGCTTATTTTCCTCCTATTTTTGACCTAGGTCAAGGAAGTATTTCACTTTCTTTTTTATAATTAAGATAGATCAAATGAAGGAGGGATTGGCGATGAAAACTGTTGTATTTCAGTTGGAACGATTAGGCTGTCCGTCATGCATCCATGAAATTGAGGAAACATTGATGGAGCAAGAAGGCGTGCGATTCGCGAAAGTCTTATTCCATTCTAATCGGGTGAGAGTGAACTACGATGATGCAGTTATTTCTAAGGAACTGCTAGTGGATTTATTGACGACAGCTGGGCATCCTTCATTGAGTCTTGTTTTATAAGTGAACTATTGAACAACTTTAAAGTTAACTATTAAATTTTGACCCACGTCAAGGTAATCAATCGGAAGGCCTTCTATACTAAAGGTAGAACAAATCAAAGGAGAGATTAAAATGAAAAAAATTGAATTGCAATTAGAAACACTTAGCTGTCCATCTTGTATTAAACGTATTGAAAAGGCACTAGCCAAAGAAAATGGTGTGGAAGATGCAAAAGTGTTATTCAACTCAAGTAAAGTGAAAGCGAATTTTGATGAGGGCATCGTCACAGCTGATCACTTATCTGAAATGATTGAGAAACTAGGTTATCCGGTTAAGAAAAGGAAAGTATCGTAAGGAAGGGGGCCGGTAATCCGGCTCCTAACTATAACTGAAGGGGCGTATTAAAATGGGTAAACTAAAAAAGATTCACATCGTTATTATTTCAGGCCTTTTATTAGCCACTGCATTTATGTTTAATTTGGCGGGTATGGATTTTTGGAAAAACACGGCACTCATTGTTGCTACTGTTGTTGCTGGATGGTCGATCGCCAAAACGGCAATCCAGTCTATCATGATGAAATCATTCAGTATCGAACTCCTTGTCACTATCGCAGTTATTGGTGCCTTATTTATCGGGGAATATGTTGAGTCAGCTGCTGTGACATTTTTATTCCTTTTCGGAGCCTATTTGGAAGCCCGTTCTCTTGAAAAGACACGTACTTCTTTAAAAACATTAATGGATATGGCACCACTCGAAGCAACTGTTTTAAAGAATGGAGAACGCGTGACACTGCCAGTTGAAGAAATAGAAGCTGGCGACCGAATTATAATCCAGTCAGGGGAACAAGTGGCGATTGACGGGAAAGTTGTTTCAGGTCAAGCACATATCAACGAGGCAGCTATTACCGGAGAATCTATTCCAGCTGGTAAAAAAATTGATGATCAAGTTTTCAGTGGAACGATCGTTGATAATGGGTATATCGAAGTCATTGCAGAAAAAGTAGGCGATGATACAGCCTTTTCAAAAATTATTGAACTCGTTGAAGAAGCCCAAGAAGGAAAAGCGCGTACTCAAAAGTTTTTAGAACGCTTTGCAAATGTCTATACACCAGGGATCTTAGTTTTATCAGTCATCGTGTTCATCTTTACTCGTAATATCGAGTTGACGTTGACATTCCTCGTCATTGCTTGTCCTGGTGCTCTCGTTATCTCAGCTCCTGTCTCACTCGTCTCAGGAATCGGGAATGGCGCCCGCAGTGGAACGCTCATTAAAGGCGGAGAAGTAATGGAGAATTTCGCCAAGATTGATGCCGTGGTTTTCGATAAAACGGGAACACTAACACAAGGAAAACCATCTGTTACAGCTATTCATGCGATTGGAATGAGTGAAGATGAACTTCTTAAATTGACGGCTGAAGCTGAATTGATTTCTGAACACCATCTCGGCCAAACCATTGTTAAAGAGGCTGAAGAACGTGGCATTAACTTAACAAACGAAGCAAAAGACTTTGCAGTCGAAAAAGGGTATGGTCTATATGCAACCGTCGCAGGTCGTCGCGTCGTCATTGGTAACCGAAAGTTATTAGCTGCCAATGAAATCGAATTAGAAGGCGGAGTTGATGACTACGCAATCGGTGAAGAAAAATTAGGAAATACAGCTATTTTCGTTGGGATTGATGGTTTGGTAGCTGGAATTATTTCAATCGCTGACCAGATTAGACCTGAGGCCATTGATACGATTAAGAGACTTAAGAAATACGGTGTTAAAGAAACTATCATGTTAACTGGTGATAATAAGCATACTGCTGAAAAAGTTGCCGCCCAACTTGGTATTGATACGGTTCATGCTGAAATGCTTCCGGAAGATAAAGTGACTCATGTGAAACAACTTCAGGAAAAAGGTTACCGTGTCGCGATGGTTGGAGATGGAATCAACGATGCACCAGCCATTGCGCTCGCTGAAGTGGGGCTCGCTATGGGAGCTGCCGGAACTGATGCAGCCATGGAAACGGCAGACGTCGTCCTAATGGGAGACCAACTCAACCGGATCCCATATGCTTACGCACTCTCTAAAGCAACCGTCCGCAACATGAAACAAAATATGTTCTTTGCAGTAGGTACAGTCGCACTTTTACTTGCAGGAGTATTACTTGGAAAAGTCTTCCTAGCATCCGGCATGTTGATCCATGAATTAAGCGTCCTTGCTGTTATCGTCAATGCTTTAAGACTCATCCGCTTTAAGGAAGCTGGTGACAAAGAAAAGCAATACACGGAATCAATACCTGAGATGAATTAATTTAATACTGTGAAACGCCCCTTCATATGAAAAGGGAATAAGCTGATGAAAAGCTTATTCCCTTTTTTGTGGTTGAGCAATTTGTTCTAGTACGATATCCGATGCCAGCTTGATTGGTTTTTATCATGGCTATTTAATTTTTAAAATTGCGATGATGATCTTTTGAACAATATTATCTCAGCGGTTTCATCGTCATAACCACGATGACGATCTTTTGAACGACGTTATCTCAGCGGTTTCATCGTCATAAAACGGTGGATAAACATCCGGCCATAGAAAAAGGACGTTCCATTTCAGGAACGTCCTTTTTCTATGGTTAAACTTTATTTTTACTCAAACTCATGCTTTGCCAAAATAGTTACAATTTCATCTTCAAGTGGGGTAACAGGTCCTTCTAAGTAGCTATTTATCATAATAGAAAAAATTAACTCTTCGCCATCCGCTGAGGTGACGTAACCTGAAAGGGTAGATACACCACTGATTGAGCCTGTTTTGGCTAAGACGTTTTCCTTTGTGGCTGGGTCTGTTAAACGATAACGTAATGACCCTCCAACTAAGCGTTCATCGTAGCCTGCGACTGGCAGGGATTCTTCATAAACAGGGTACCAACTTTTTTCTTGAACATTATATAGTAATTGAGTGAGTTCGTCAGCCGTCACCATATTTTTATGCGACATACCTGATCCGTCGCGAAGCTGTAATGTGTCCGGGTTCATACCTAGATTTTTCAAGGTGTCTTCCATAACTTCTAATCCTTCATCCCAGCTTCCTTCGTCTTCTATAAATTTACCCATTTCCTTTGTTAGTGTTTCACCGTGTCCGTTGTTACTGAGCTTCATGAAAGGGATGAGGAGGTCTTCGAGTGGCATTGACTTTTTTGTTGTTAATATCGTTGCGTTGTTTGGAGTTTTGCCGACATCTTCATTAACTTGTCCAGCAAAGGTGATACCTTGATCGACAAGTGCTTTTTTGAAAACGTCAACCGCATAACCGGTCGGCTCCCAAACAGAAACCCAAGACCTTGTCCGTGTGTCTTCTAGAGGAATATTTCCTTCAATAATGATTTCATTGCTTCCATGGTCTCTTTCAATTTTAATATCGTTTAATTTATCAGCTGCTACTGTTTTAGTTTGATTATTGATGGTGACATAGTCATTCGCTGGGGTGACAGAGACTTCAGCTTGATCACCTTGTTTATCACCTGGAGTGACATCCACAATCACTGTTCCTGCATCGTAATCGTCATTTGGTGACATGGTTAGTGCGGATACTTGAGCTCCTGTATAAAAGGGCTCGTCTGACCAATTTAAATCCTGTGACAAACGTACATCATCATACCAAGTGTCATCGCCAATAATATTTCCTTTAATTTTTTTAATGCCTTGCTTTTTTAAGTCTTTCGCAAACTGATCAAAGTCTTCTTTTAAAAGGGTAGGGTCACCTTTGCCCCGCAGATAAAGGTTGCCATGTAAAACAATACCTCTTAATGACCCATCAGTTAAGACCTCTGTTTCAAATTGGTAATCTGGACCGAGTACATCAAGTGCAGCTGCCGCTGTCAACAGTTTCATATTCGACGCTGGACGGAGGCGTTTATCACCAAATTGTGAATATAAAACCTCTGCTGTATCTGCGTGGCGCACCGTCACACCTGTAACTGTTCCACGTAATTTCTCATCTTGGAGTACTTTATCAATTTTTTCGGCTAGCGGAAGATCTTGCCGAACCGTTTCTTCCGTCTTTTCTTTGGATGCTGATACAAAAGTTGTCTGTTTCATCTCTGGTTGTGGCATAAATAAGACCATTACAATGGCTAAACTTAAGAAGTACATCTTCAACTGCCTAAACTGAAACACAACAATCACATCCCTATATAAATTATAGTTTATTCACAATTAATTATACGTTAAATATTATTTTGAAGTTATGGTTTCCGGGCAAAATAAGGCTAATTGACTGGTTGGGAAAGTTTTATGGGGACAAGTGTTGAATTCATTTCTCCTAGTATGGATGTAAGAATTAGAAAGGGCGGTCGTGATAAAAAGCCTTTTAGAAGCAGTTACATATGATATAATAATCGGAAGGATAGGATTCTGACCGTTTAGTTACTTTATTATATGATTAGGGGCGCGAACTATGTTTTTTTATGAGGTGGACAAAGACATTTCGTTAAGATTATTATCCGGACTAGATGCTGATGAATTATTTATACTAACCGATGAATCAAGAAATCATTTACGGGAATGGTTACCGTGGCTTGATGATACGCAAACTGTTAATGATTCTAGAAAATTTATCGAGCATTCAATGACTTTGTTTAACAATCGGCAAGGGTTGACTGTTGGTATTTTTTATAAAGGTGAACTTGCCGGTGTGGGGGGCTTCAACGAATATGACTGGAAAAATCGCATCGGCTATATCGGTTACTGGCTAGGTGACCGTTATGTTGGAAAGGGGATTATGACCAAAGTTGTTTATGCTTTAACAGGTTATGGTTTTCGTGATTTGAAATTAAACCGGATTGACATTCGTGCAGCCACTGGAAATTTGAAAAGCCGAGCTATACCTGAGCGACTCGGTTATACATTTGAAGGGCAACTTCGAGAGGCCGAGTGGTTGTATGATCGTTATGTCGACCACGCTATTTATGGAATGCTTACGCGTGAGTGGAACGTCTTACGTAAAACTTAATACAGTGTGTCTATCATGATCAAAAAAGGGTGTAATTCTATGTATATATCCAATATAGAAGTTGAAAAACTCTCAGATACGCAGCTGACAAAGTTGCTGTTTTCGGATATCGAGGATGATAAAAAACAAGGGGATTGCATTTTTGTTGTCGGGAGCAGTAAGGCAACACAGTATCGCCTGCCAAAAGCCGTGGAATTATATAAAAAAGGGCGAGCTAGTAAAATATTATTTTCTGGTGGTGTGACGTGGAATAATAATGATGCCCCGGAAGCCATCAATTTAAAAAATCAAGCAATGATTCTCGGTATCCCTGAAAAAGATATCCTAGTTGAGGACCAATCATTGCATACGTTAGAAAATGTATTAGCATCCCTCCTTATTTTAAATAGGGCATTTCAACTATGTAAAATAAAACGAATTCTGGCGGTAACCAATTCTTTTCATATGAGAAGGTTACATTTAACCTTACTGACTTATATGCCGGGTTGGATCAATTACACATTATGCCCCGCTGAAGATAACAATACGACAAAAGATAACTGGTTTTTGAGTGACATAGGTAGACAACGAGTTTATAATGAAGCATCAAAGCTAATCAAGTATGTTAAAAAGGGCGCTTTAACTGATATAAAAGTGGATATTTAATTTAAAAGGAAAAAGGAGCTTCTCAAAATGGAAGCTCCTTTTATATGTTTAGTCTATAACCTCATCATAAATTTCACCATGACCAAACTCGATAATTTTAAGTCTGTTTTTATCTTTAATATAAATACTCTTATAATCTTTTTCATTGTGGTCGTCTTTATAAAGGATAACTCGTTTATGAGGGTTGTCTTCTTCGATATCCATTTCATATTTGTCCAAATCAATATGTTCTTCAACAACACTATACTCTTCTAAATCAGATTGATCACTTTCTTGATCTTCTTTTTCGGCATCTTCATCACTTTCATCTTCAGATTTCTCGATATCCTCATCTACATCTTCATCCATATCATCTGCTTGTTCATCTGTTTCATTTTCAGTGGTTTGCTCTTCATTGGACGATGATGTTTGATCATCTGTTTGTTGATCTTGATCACCATTACCACAGGCAACAAGAACCATAAGTAATATACTTGCAAAAATTAATAGAACTTTCTTCATTTGTGACACTCCCAATACTAGATTATTTTCTTGATGATGGTATAAATAATAAACCTTTTTAATGAAAAAATCCTGTGAGAAGTCTTAGAATTTGATGAGAAATGTAGAAATTTCCCCTTGCTTTTCATGACTCTTATTTTATATATACCCAATCAACAGAAAATTATTGCCCAGGAAATATCGACAAGAAGAAACTATTTTGTCGTTTTTTATGTTTTAAGACGGACCGATTCTTGGCTGATCTCTTTTAATTCAAATAGAGTTATTCTTCTGAGTTCCTCCACCATTTCACCTGAAATTTTCCATGGTTGCCATTTATGGCTCGAACAACAATGTGTTTCGTCGTTGTCTTTTCAAATTCTACGCTTGATACGTTATCATTTATTTCATTCATCTCTTCATGATTGCCATTCTCATCATAAAAAGTCATACCATGACTATTACCATGGTCAAGATGATGTCTATCTCAAAGAATATCTGTTCACCTTGCTCTCCATGGATAGGTATCAAGTGCTCACCGTTAAAATAATCATATTCAACCTCTACATATCTTTCTGTTTCCACTTCATTCCATTCCACTTTGCTTGTGAAATCTATAGGGATCATCATAACACACACTAGCGGAATTACGACTGTAATCCAGCTAGTTCAACTCCAATAAAGGCTCTTCACACACCTTACTTCAAATAAGGTGCGGATTTATTCTAATTCCCTCGTATCCTATCAAGTTTTTCATCAATTAATCCTTAAATAAATAATCTTCAAAAACTGTTTCTAAATCTTGATAAGAAGCACTTGCTGTATATTCAACTAATTCATCGTCCTTTGTATAATATTGCTGTTTCTCCTCATTTTTTTCCCAGAGAAAGGCACAGTCCTCTAATAATTGAACAGTTTCTTCGCACCACTTAATGTAATTCATTTCCGATTCCAGTCCACGTTTAAGAACGGCAAAACTCAAAACAATTCTAGGTTTCATCACGTCACGTTGCTTAATATCTTTCCATCTGCTTTCGAGAAGATATTTTATTTTATCGAGCCTTTCTTCACGTTGTTTCATGTGTGCCTGAAGGTGAAAAATTGCCTCATTAACCGGCACATTATCTTTGAAAAATGTTTGCATCAAGAATGGATCTTTTACCTTCGGAGCCTCGGGTGGCTTCATCAACCACCTTACAAGAGCCTCTTTTCCATTTTCAGTAATAGAATAAACTTTTTTGTCAGGTTTATCTGTCTGTTTCACAATTCTACTTTTTACCCATTCTTTTTCTTCCAATTTATTAAGTTCAGGGTATATTTGTGATAAATGCGAATGCCAAAATACACTCATGACTTCATCAAATTCTTTTTTTATGTCATATCCCGTTGCTTCCCACTTACTCAGCATGCCAAGTATGCCATAACGCAGTGACAAAGGTAATCTCTCCTTTTAGATGGATTTAGAATCACTTGATATCTTAATAGATTTCTTACCTAGTGCAGGAATGAATATAGTTCCTGCGATT
Organism: Virgibacillus sp. MSJ-26; assembly: GCF_018918075.1. Taxonomy (GTDB): domain Bacteria; phylum Bacillota; class Bacilli; order Bacillales; family Amphibacillaceae; genus MSJ-26. Next base: position 111,418 of record NZ_JAHLPW010000011.1, on the reverse strand, counting down.
CCTAAAATAGCAAGGATACTTGCCATCACAATAATGGTCTGTCTAATACCAATATTACTTAATAATCCGCCCATTAACAAGACACCAGGAAGCGCCATTGATCCCGTCAGCATATAATACAAACTGAAAGTCCTTGTGTAGTGTGAACTTGATACAATCTCCTGCAAATAGGTAACAAATGAAATATTAAAACAGCCAAGCGCAATGCCTTGCAACATGAAAAATGGAAGAATGTAATACCAGCTTGTAATAAAATAAAGGCTACCAATACTCAAGGACAGCATGAAAAACAAGGGTAAAATCAACCATTTCTTTTCATCCGTTTGTTTATACCATCTCGGTGTTAACATGGCGCCAATAGTTATACCTATCAATGAGGCTGTTCCGATGAAACTTAAATTCTCCACACCCGTAGATAGATAGTCTGTCAAAAAGTGAATTAAAAGTAAATCTACAGAACTGACAATAAACATCCCTAATGTTAAAAAGAGAAAAAGTGCTCGTAAAATGGGCTGACCTGTAATATACAAAACTCCCTCTTTAATTAACTTCCATTGCCCCTTTTCTTCATTAGAAGTATCCCTGACAGCGGGTTTGATTAACCTAATAAACAAAACTGATATTACCATTAATACTGCGGAGAAAATTAATAATAAGTTAGGAGGAATTGCAATCTTTATTGCAACAGCCGTGAAGATCTGTCCCAATATTTTCACCATGGTAAAACCTAACTGAAGCAAACTATTGGCTTTGGGGCGGTCTTCTTCCTCGACAATATAAGGAAGAAGTGACTGGTTGGCTGGAACGAAAAATATACCAATAATGCTCAAAGCAATAAGAAAGACATAAATCCATTCATAAGCGACAAATGGCATAAAAATTATGAATAAAACTATTGTCGTCGCTTGAATCATGTTTGAATATACCATAACCTTTTGTAAAACTTTTTTACTTATCCATGCCCCAACAGGTAGTGTCAAAAAAGCAACCGGTATATAAAAAGCTATATAAAAGAAGGTAAACGAATCACTATCACCAGTTTGAAGTTCCACCCATTTCAACAATGAAAAAAACATAATTGCATCAGCAAACACACTTGATATACGTCCAAAAAACAAATTCCTAAATGCTTCATTCTTTCGAAGTAACATATCTTCCTCCTCCAGTCCAATTAATATTAAGAAAACTTTATCACAAAACCTTTTATAAGTAAATGATTATATATAAATATTTATATATAGTACGCGTTAGCTGTGCACAAAATAACTTAAGTGCTTCGATTTCCTAGGATTTAAACAAGTTTAATAAACGACTTAACTCGTCTATTCATGATGTTATCTTGTGATTGAACTTTAATAATAATATTTAAAAAATCCTTCCAAATAAAAAACCTCATCCAATATAGGACAAGGTTGCGGTAGTAGCTTATATGAAGCTAGTAAAGAATAATGTTGATAGCACTTACCATTCTTTAATTTTTCCAATAACAATGCTATCAATTTCAGAAAGTATCTCTGACATCATTTCACTAACAGACTGCTGTTTGCTTGATCTTGGATTTTGACCACACCATAAAGACATCCATTCGGGGCGATTTTGCTTGGCAGCTTCTTTACGTATAGATTGTGTTAATGTATTTTGAATCGGATATTTCGGCACTTCTTTCTCATGACTTTCCATTTTAGTAATGAATTTATTTCGGATGCCTCTTGCTGGTTTACCGCTAAACGTCGATGTTACAACTGTTTGATCTTCAAAACTTCTCAAAACCGCTTCTTTGTGTTGTTCCTTTGCTCCACTTTCCAAACTCGTGACAAAAGCGGTTCCCATCTGGACGGCTTCCGCTCCCAAAATCATAGCTGATAAAACACCCCTGCCATCCATAATTCCACCTGCTGCAATGACTGGAATATTAACATGATCTACGGTTTGCGGAACGAACGCCATTGTTCCAATCATAGCGTCTTCAAAAGAGCCCATAAATGTTCCCCGATGTCCTCCAGCTTCACTCCCTTGCACAACCACCATATCCATACCAATTTCTTCATTGGCAACCGCTTCTTTCACTGTTGTTGCCGTTCCAATTATAACTATATTTTTCTTTTTTAATCGTTCAACTATTTCTTTCGAAGGGAGTCCAAATGTGAAACTACAAACGGGAACTTCTTCTTCAATAATAACTTTTATCTGTGCTTCAAAAATTAAAGCGTTAGCCTTTTTCACCTCCGACACTTCCGATAAGTTCAATTCCTCCCGAAAAGGTTGAAGCCATTCGTTCGCTTTATTAATTTCTTTTTCGGATATCTCTGGACTCTCTGGGATAAACAAATTCACTCCAAATGGCTTGTCCGTGAGTTGTTTAACCTTCTCAATGTTTACCTTGAGTTGTTCAGCACTCATATAGCCAGCACCTATATTTCCAAGAGAACCACTATTAGAGACACTAGCTACCAATTCAGGTGTTGTAACCCCTCCAGCCATGCCTGCCTGTATAATAGGATACTTAATATTCAGAGTCCGTGTTACTTTAGTTTCATACCACATATTGACTTCCCCCTAATTGTCCATAATTAGTGATTTTAATATTTTCTATAGTATTTATGTAAAATTAACTAACTTAAGGTCCAGGTTTTATTATGCTATTGGGATTATGGAATGTTAAATACTTAGCTCGCACCCTCTGAAGGTATGTACCGTGTGCAGTAAGCGGCTAAAATTAATAGTATCAAGCTAATAGACGAACTCAATAATCCCATAAAGTCAAACCAATATGACAAGATATTTATTAAGACCATCAATAATAAACAGATTGAAGTTAACGCACTTTTAATTCCTGTAACACCTTTGTTTCTCTTTCTAATTATAATTGGAATGGATAAAATAAAGGCAATTACCAGGATTATATACAAACTATCTAGCACCATTATCATCTCCCCCAGAATGACATAGTCATCTTCAACTAGATGCTCTTGAACCTAGATTCAAATTCCGCCCCTTTTTAACCGGACATTAATTTATAACTTATTTTATAATATAAATAGACTACTCCATAAGCAAACAAATAGCTAAGAAAAGTCCAAGCAATATTCCATCCATTCTTGTAAATTATCTCTTCTATGAACACCATAAAGAATTCGGCAATCTTCCTTTTTTTTCACCTTTATTATTATAAAACTTAATCAAGCTACAGAGAACATAGTGGGTCGAATTTGTTCACTACATCAAAGGAACAATTTCCATAGACTCAAAAAGAATGGCATAAGTAACTCATAGATTAAAAACCCGAACGATATTTCGATATTCTTAAATAGGATTCGAAATTTCGTTCGGGGATGGTATTTTACGTTGAGCTTAAATGTTTATTGTTTCGTCGGCCACAGGGGTTAAGAACCCTTTCAAGTACACAGTCTTTTACCTCATCTGAACTGAATGCAATTTTGCAAATATGCCATTTTGCTCAAGCAATTCTTCATGTGTGCCTGATTCTTCGATACCACTTTTTGTGACGACCATGATTCGATCGGCATTTTTAATAGTGGCTAACCGATGCGCAATGACAATCGTTGTCCGGTCTTTTGACAGTTCCGATAAAGCTTGTTGTATAATCATTTCCGTTTCCGTATCAAGTGCTGACGTTGCTTCGTCAAGTATTAAGATTGGAGGATTCTTCAAGAACATACGCGCAATTGCAATTCGTTGTTTTTGTCCCCCGGAAAGTTTTAAACCACGCTCACCGACTTGTGTTTCATATCCATCTGGTAATTCTTTAATGAAATCTGTCATATGGGCTCGTTTTGCTGCTAGTTCAATTTCTTCATCTGTGGCATCGAGTTTCCCGTAAGCAATATTTTCACGTAAGGTTCCGGTAAACAAGAATACATCTTGTTGCACAATACCAATTTGATTGCGTAACGATTCTTTGGTCATGTCTCGAACATCAATACCATCTATAGTGATTTGGCCGCTCTCAACATCATAAAAACGTGGAATGAGAGATGATATTGTCGTTTTTCCTGCACCAGATGGACCAACAAGTGCGACTGTTTCACCAGCATTGATCATGAATGACATCGTCTTTAAAACAGGCTCTTGAGTTTTTTCATAGCCAAAGGTGACTTTATCAAACGCAATGAAACCTTTGAGCGATGTGACGTTTTTTGCGTTCTTTTTGTTCACTACGTCCGGTGAGATATCCAGCATGTCCGTAAAACGTTTAAAGCCGGCCATGCCTTTAGGGTAAAGTTCTAGCAAGGTACTAATTTTTTCAACTGGTTTAAATAACACGTTAACGTATAAAATAAATGCAACTAACTCACCGTATGTGAGCAAGCCATTATAGGACAAATACGCACCGACGACAAGAACAATTAACACCATCAAACGCATCATCATATAAATGCTTGACTGAACAAACGCCATGACTTTATAAGCACCAAGTTTCGCTGTTCGGAATTTGTAGTTATCTTTGGTGAAACGATTCATTTCAAACTTTTCATTAGTGAAAGATTGTACAACTCGGACACCTGAGACCGCATCCTCTACGCGACCATTAACATCAGCAATTTCTTCATACATCGATTTCCATGCTTTATTCATTCGAATATTACTATAAGCAATTAACCAAATTAAAATCGGGACAATAATTAAAATAATCAACGAGAGCTGGAAATTGATATTAAACATGAGCCAGAACGCACCAATAAACGTCATAATGGCAATAAAAAAGTCCTCTGGCCCGTGGTGAGCGAGTTCGCCAATTTCAAAAAGATCATTGGTAATCCGACTCATTATATGCCCTGTCTTTGTGTTATCAAAAAAACGAAAAGACTGTTTTTGCACATGGTGAAACAAATCTTGGCGCATATCTGTTTCTATATTTACACCGAGCTTATGCCCCCAATAAGTAACAACATATTGTAACGCAGTACTTAATAAGTAAATAAATAAAAGCAGCACACCAACTGTAATAATTGCATCCCAGTTATTCCCTGGTAAAAGATCATCAATAAACCATTGTACTGCTACTGGAAAAGCTAATTCTAATAACGCCACAATAACAGCACTTGTAAAGTCTACAATAAATAGGCGTTTATGTGGTTTATAGTAAGAGAAAAAACGTTTAATCAATAGTCACACTTCCTTCTATCTGTATATCTTTAATATAATAATCCAAGTGAAATAAAAATTGTTTGGTGCAAAACAATCTTCCACATTTTTCTCATTTGAATATAGAAATTATATGGATAATCTACATAAATAGCAACAAGAAGGTTCTATTTTAATCTTTCCACAATATATATGACACTTAAATTCAACACCTCATACAGAAATCGACAACTATTTTAGGTTAAATTTATTATATAATAATTAATATAGATAACTTCTTTTTTTAGCCAAGCATCCCAACCTTATTATCCACAAAGTTATCCACATATGCACAAGTGTTCGCAACTATCTTGTGTTCCTATTTTATTTTTACTCAAAATATAGAGTTATTAAGATAGTTATCCACTGTTTGTGGATGAAAATTGATTTGTGTGGACTACTTTCCTAACTTTGTGAACAACATTATGTATAACTCGTTAATAATAATATTGTCGAAAGTCACCCTTTAATTGAGAAAACACCATTTTATTTTAAATAAAAAAGATGATTTCTGTCTTGTTCAGAAATCATCTTTTAATTTGCTTCTCTCTTTTAATCTCAAGTTTTGTTAATCTTGAACGCCTAATTCAACAGTTGTTTTGTGACTCTCTCCATCTCGATAATAAACGACATCGACTTTGTCACCAACTTCTTTTTCCTCGTAAAGGATTTTTCGAAGATCGATCATATCCATTACTTCTTTACCATCAAGTTCCGTGATGACATCTAGCCTTTTAAGCCCTGCTTTATCAGCTGGTGACATTGGCTCAACGCTCCAAACATAGACCCCACCTTCAACTTTATTAGGTAGTTTTAATGTTTTTTCCCATTCGGCTTGTGGTACTTCTTCTAAGGAATAAATTTCAACGCCTAAATAAGCCCGTGTCACTTCTCCTTCTGTCTCCAATTCATTGATAATCGGCCCGGCTGTATCAATAGGAATGGAAAAGCCAATACCTTCAACCGCTGCTTCATTAATCTTCATGGAATTGATTCCAATCAATAAGCCATCCATGTTAATGAGTGCTCCTCCACTGTTACCTGGGTTAATCGCTGCGTCTGTTTGAATGACTTCAGCTTGCCAGTCTGCTCTGCCATCTTGGTTGAAATCCATTGGAATTGTACGCTGCGTTCCACTGATAATGCCTTGTGTCACAGAGCCCGCAAACATATGACCAAGAGGATTCCCAATAGCGATTGCTGGTTCACCGACTTTTACTTTATCTGACGAACCCATCTCAATCACTTTATCGGCTTCTTTCGCATCAATTCTCAATACCGCTAAGTCAGAAAATAAATCACTACCAAGCAGCTCAGCGTCGACATACTCATCATCATATAATACGATTTCTACTTCATCGGCGCCTTCGACAACATGATGGTTAGTTACAACATAGGCATAGTCCTTATCCTTCTTATAAATAACACCGGATCCAGTACCCACTTCACTGCCACCATCTTGTTCCCAGAAATCTGATTCCAATTGAATATTTGTCACACCAACAACCGCTGGAGAAACCTTTTCAACGATTTCTGTCAGTTGTGTATTAATATCCACATTAATAACACCTTCTGGTACATCGTTCTGATTGGAATTCTTATTTGATTGAATTGGCGTCTCTTGTCCTTCTTTAGATTCTTCCATAAAGCCCGTGTCTAATAGTGCAGGCATAGCTACTACGACAAGAAGTATTCCAATAATAACTCCGAGTAGAATAGGTAGAAGCCAGTTACCTCTTTTTCTCCGTTCAGGTTCTGGTGGATACTGATTGCCATCTCCATAATCCATCTCATCAACCCCTTTAACTTTCATTAAGATATTAAGCGTTAATACCCCTTTTTACTGTCAAAGTCAGGTGACATCCGTTCACTTTATAGTTTATGAGCGACAGTTATTAATTAATCATCTATGTTAGCAGTCACCTTAATCTTATGTGTAAAGTTATATCTTGCTTATATATCTATTGTTACCCAAACTAAATGAAGTATTAAAAATTTGTCAGGATTTTAGCCTACCTCATAAATTGGTGTTGGTGAATTGGGGTCGGTATCATGAAGCTCTAATGAAATCCCACGTTCTTTTAAGACGTTGTCTACTGACATCCGGGCTAAATCCTTCATGTTATTGTCTTGGCTTAAATGAGCCAAATAAACTCGCTTTGTCTTATTACTTATAATATCTGAAAGAGCAAGACCAGAGTCTTCGTTGGACACATGCCCAGAATCACCTAGAATACGCCGTTTTACACTCCAAGGATAACGTCCCATTCGAAGCATTTCAACATCATGATTAGCCTCGAATATATAGGCATCCGCACCTTCAACTGTCTTTTTAATGCGTTCGGATACATAGCCTAGATCGGTGACGAGAGCTACCTTTTGATCACCTTTATTAAATGAGAAAAACATCGGCTCAACTGCGTCATGTGAGACACCGAATGACTCAATATCAAGATCGCCAAACGTTTTAACTTCACCTGTTTCAAAATGGAATTTCTGATCAAGTGTCAGTTTTCCAATTGAACCTTCCATTGCTTTCCATGTACGGGCATTAGCGTAAATCGGCAAATTATATTTTCTGGCGATAATGCCTAGCCCTTTTATATGGTCACTATGCTCATGAGTGACCAAAATACCTGTTAAGCGAGAAGGATCAATGTTAATCTCGCTAAATAATCTGTCCATCTGCTTGCCACTCAATCCTGCATCAACGAGAATACGCTGCTCGTTTGATTCAATATAAAAAGCATTACCTGTACTCCCGGATGCTAAGACACTAAAACGTAATGTCATCTTACTCCTCACTCCCATTATCATCAATCCTATTAGAGAGTTGCTCTAATATTTCTTTCTTAAACTCTTTATCTTTTATTGAGGCAGAATGAATGGATCCACTGAATGTCTCAAATGTTTCTTTCAGGAATTCAGCATCATTACCAGAAAATATAAAACCCTCAATCGCGTTAATAAAGTAATTACGCTCTTGATCCACATTCATTCTCCAAGTAGGTACAAAAACTTGTATTCCATCAGCCAACGGAACTCTCGTATGATAACCCATTTCCGTATCCGTAACTTTTTCACCTGAATTAAGTTGATTCGTCAAGTATAACGTTTCAATTGCTTTAATGGGTTGGATAAGGGTTTTCTTGTCTTCCGCTTCTTCCGTATCTCCAAGCATTGTCTGTATATAGGAAACGGCCTCATTGTCTTCATTTAAAAAGACTAGGACAATGCCATTCTGATTAAAGTAGATCGGCCGGTCATTTTTTTCTTGGAAAAAGACTAGGACATTAAAGTCCTTATTCCATGTCCAGAGTTTATACTCATCTGCATATAACATATCGCCTTTAACAAGACCTGATAATGTGCTTGATGTCGCGTCTTTTGGTATTTTAATTGGCTCTTTAAATTCACTGATAATAAAGTTTTCATCGAGGATAACAGATTCCTGATTACTGAAGTCATCTAACTTATCTTTATCATCACTATCAAATTTCTTCTGTTTAACAGATAAGAAAGCCTCTTTGCCTTCAGCTTCTGGTAAATCTTCATAAGTGATGTCCTCAGATTCCAGTTGTTCTTCTAAGGTTGCGTCTTCACGCTCAATAACACCTATATCTGCCTCTTTTTGTTTATCAAGCAGTAGGTATAGTAAATAAATATTTAGAATTAGGAAGCAGAGGATAAAAAGCGTTTTTATTTGATTCCATTGCATCCTCAGCTCACCTCTTCATTAAATATTTTATCTTCATCCATATTAAGCTCTTGCCATCTATCTTTATATTTTATATACCAACTTGGCTCTAGATTAAGTGTAGGAAAACTGGAATCCTGAAAAGATAGACGATAACCTACTTTGACATTCTCAATATCTTCTATATTATAGTTGGATTCTTTTTTTAAGAAACTTTTCACAGTGGTACCTGGTGGTAATTCAACTTCATCGCCACCAAGTGGATCATTAATGCTGAACAATGGACGTTTATACCTGATACGATCCTGGTCATGCCATTCTTGCTGAATAGTAGCTAAGTCATTATTATTAAAAACCGGATAGTCTTTGTAATACATTTGATAAACAATTCGGTTTTGAATGGGATCAATTTCTTGTAAATTATAAGAATCAGTCCATCCGTTATAATCATTGATGTCATCTATACTCTGTTCAAGTAAATCATTCGGTGACATGCGTTCATAACCTTGATAAGGATTAACATATTCCATCAGCTTACGATTATGGTAAATATGCATTTGCCTTTGGCCATCTGTATAAAATGTTTCATCTTCAACAACATTTCTTTTTACAGCAGACGGATCAGTAAATAGGATATTCACTAGTGAAACTGGATCTATAGTGTTAATTGTAGCTGAATGTCTAGGCATTACCGAAGAACCTTTTTGTATATAAACAGGTGTATCGCTTTGAGTAAGTGGTATGTATTCCATCATACCTTCAAGATTATCAAGATGATTTTTTACCCATGCTTCTTTTGCTGCATTATTCACTTCTGCTTGTGCTTTATAACGACCATCTATAGAAAGAAAATGGATTTTCAAAGTCGATTCATCTTGGTTCAATGTAATATACATACGTTTAAAGGACCATTCCGGCAAATCACCTGCCTCTTTATCCATATCAAATAAACTCGGTAAAATATCTAAAGAAATGGCGTCTGGAAAAATAATTTCAACTTGATAATTATGTTGGGGAGGGTTATTCGCTTCACCATCCCTAAAATCATACATCACCCATGATTGCATTTCTTCATAAAAGTCGTTTTTATCAGCTGGATTATCAAAGCTAAAGTAATTATCGTTTTTCTTAAATATAATCGATTCTGGTTTAACCACGTCAGTCCTCTTTTTAACTGTACCACCAAGGTTGACTTCATCGACATAATTGGTATCAAACACACGCTCATAATTTGGTTTATAATTCCATAAGCTGAATGTTAACAAGAGGCTTATTAAAATTAAAACAGTTAAAATGTAGGATTTTATCAGCTCAAAATTCATTTAGATCTCCTCCGCATCCGACTCATCAGCGGAAGTGTAAAGAAAATTGTTGTCCCTTTACCTTCTCTACTTCTTGCCCATATAGTCCCATGGTGAGCCTCTACTAATTCTTTAGTGATAGCTAATCCAAGCCCTGTTCCGCCAAGCTTTCTCGTTCGTGCCTTATCTGCCCGATAAAAGCGTTCAAAAATTTTATCCAACCGATCATATGGAATACCCATTCCTTCATCCGCAATACTGACAAGCATTTGGTGGTTCCGTCTAGTCACTTTAAAAGTAATCTTTCCACCTTCAGGGGAATATTTAATGGCATTGGAAATAATATTATCCAATACTTGGGTCATTTTATCTTTATCTATCCAAACAGAGAAGGACTCATTAGGGATCTCCCGTAAAAGGGTAATTTGCTCAGGCACGTTCATTTCAAATCGATCGATAATCCCGTTTAAGAATTGAACAAATTCAACACGCTCTCTTTGCAATGAATAGTCTTTTTGATCCATTCTTGAAAGTTGCAATAAATCATTAACCATGCGAATCATGCGATCTGTTTCATTTTGCGTCACTTCTAAAAACTTGGGTGCTAATTCTTTATCCTGCCAAGCCCCTTCCGTTAATGTTTCAACATAACTACGCATCGTAGTTAGAGGCGTTCTTAATTCATGTGATACATTGGATACAAATTCACGACGCTCTCTTTCCAATTGTTCTTGTTCAGTTACATCACTAATCACAGTTATAAATCCTGTAATTTGTTCATCTTCGTTCATAACAGTTGAAAAGTTAGCCCGCAATAGATAAACATAATCATCTTCACTAAAGTCAATAATCATCGAGCCGCTATCTTTCAACTCAGTGACATCGACGACTTTTTCATCTAAATGAAGAACATCTAAAATAAGCTCTCCCATCACGTCATCAGGATTTTGGCCAACTAAATGTCCGGCTGCATCATTCATCAACGTGACCGTACCCTTAGAATCGGTTGCAATGACACCATCAGACATATTTTTAAGGACTGAACTCAATCTTCTCTGTTCTCTTTCATTTCTCGCGTATGACAGTCTGAGACGGTCATTCATATCATTGAACGTGACAGCAAGTTGTCCAATTTCATCTGTGCTATATACGTTTACTTTCTGTGAGAAGTCGCCTCTCGCCATCGTTTTTGCTTGCCTACGCATTTCTTTAATCGGCTTAGTGATAGTTCTAGCAACAAGAATACCTAAAATAGCCGAAACAACCATGGCCAGGATAGATCCTCTAAAAAAGATTTCGTTTATATTTTGTACTTGGCCGTAAACACCTTCTAAAGAGGCTTCATAATAAATAACACCAATAATATTATTTTCATCGTTTTTATCATAAAGAGACACTGTTTTAACAAAAACTCGATTATCTCCTTCTGGATCATAAAGTGTTTTATCCGGTGATATATCCAGTAAAAGAGCTTTTAAAATTGCATCTTCTGTTGTCTTTTTTCCTATTATTTCTGTGTTAGAATAATCGTTGGTACCAAGGACACGCCCCTGGCTATTGACAACTTGTAAGCGAACAATATCATCCGTATCAACACCCTCAACAATCTGTTGGACTTCTTCCTGTAGAGTGAGTTCCTCCTCCCCATCTTCGGACCTATCTCGATTAAATGCTTGTTCTAAGTTATATCCTAATAAATCAATTCGATCCTCGACCGACTCTAAAAAATTATCGAGCAATTCACCTTCAAGTTTCGAAACAAAATAAGAACCAATCACTTGAACAGCAACAAGTATTAGAAGGATATAAATAACAATAAACTTTAATTGTATCGAACGGAAAAAGCCAACTTTATGCATAAAACCTACTCCTGCTCTGGATTACGTAAATAATATCCAACACCACGACGGGTAACAATCCACATCGGGTTACTTGGATTCTCCTCAATTTTTTCCCTTAAGCGACGAACAGTGACATCAACTGTACGAACATCCCCAAAATAATCATAGCCCCAGACTGTTTCTAATAAATGTTCACGTGTCATCACTTGTCCGATATGACGGGCTAAATAATGTAGTAATTCAAATTCACGGTGGGTCAACTCAATTTCCGCTCCGTCTCTTGAAACAGTGTAAGCATCTGGATGGATAACAAGTGAGCCAATGACGATGTCTTTTGTAGCTTTGACCGTGTCATCTGGAACTTGCTGTTGACGACGTAAATTAGCCTTTACGCGCGCGACAACTTCTCGATTACTAAACGGCTTTGTCACATAATCATCCGCTCCAAGTTCAAGTCCAAGTACTTTATCAATCTCATCGTCTTTCGCCGTTAACATAATAATCGGCATCGTTTGCGTCTTTCTAATCTCACGGCAAACTTCATTCCCGTCTTTATTAGGTAACATAATGTCGAGCAGTATTAAATCCGGTTCCTCATCTTGCGCCAACTCAACTGCCTCATCACCATCATAAGCGCATACGACCTCATAGCCTTCTTTTTCTAAGTTGAATTTTAATATATCTGCAATCGGTTGTTCATCATCTACAACTAATATTTTTTGTGCCATTTATTTAACACCCCTTATATATTCTAAAACCTTTTAAATGTATAGTTTAAGTATGAAACGTCTTTAAATTTCAATTCTAGTTTCAATATATTTTATCATGTTTACAATTTTATTCTTAATTACCTATTATACCATTGTTTGATTGTTTATTTTGTTTTAACGATATTTATATACAAAAGCAGGTCACTAATTTAGTGCCCTTTATCCATTTTATCGTATTTTAACGTAAAAGTCTTTTAATGCAGGTTAGTTTTTGACTTGAAGTAATGTTAATAAAAACCAGTTGTTTTTGAAACAAAAGTGCAAACGCCCGATTAGCAACGTACGGACTGGACGGGGGCGAAGGAGATAAAGGAAACAAGCCCCTGCAAAAGGGGTATGCCCGTTAGCCGCAAAGGCTGAAATTAGTCGGCCCTCCTTATTGTCTTGAGCCGATGTTGGCTTATCGTATCATGAGGTGAAGAAAGTCTCGCAAGTTTTTTAATGCGAAAACTTGCCTGCTAGTTGCTGGGTGTTGAAGCTAGACGTAACAAAAGCTGGAGAAAACCTGACGAGATAAAGGAGAACCGAAGAGCGGAGCGATTCGAGTTCGACTTATCGTAGGAAGGTATTCGAAGCTTGGTAGTTGCTAGGTGCTTGAGCTGGACGTGGTCAAATTTTAGTGTATAGTTATCCACAGAAGTTTTAATGTTATAGTACGCTAAACTACAAAAAAAGGCTACCACTAGATGATTTCTGGTGATAGCCTTTTTAAGTTATTTTAATTTCGATAAACATTCCTTACGATAATAGTCTGGGTTCTATCTGGACCAACAGAAAATATGGATAGAGGAACTTCTGTCAATTGGGAAACACGTTCTAAATAATGACGTGCATTTTCAGGAAGTTCGTGTAAACTTTTAACTTGGGTGATATCTTCTGTCCATCCAGGCATTTCCTCATAAATTGGCTCACACTCAGCCAGCACATCTAGACTTGCTGGGAATTCTTCTAGAATCTCCCCTCTATATTTATAAGCCGTACATATTTTTAATGTTTCAATGCCTGTTAAGACATCTAAGCAGTTAAGCGAAAGGTCTGTAATACCACTAACCCTTCTAGCATGTCTCACAACGACACTATCAAACCAACCAACACGACGCGGTCTGCCTGTTGTTGTACCGTATTCACGACCAACTTCACGAATTTGGTTACCAACCTCATCGTCTAGTTCTGTTGGAAACGGACCGTCTCCAACTCGTGTGGTATATGCCTTTGTGACACCAACAACATGTTTAATCTTTGATGGACCAACACCTGAACCAATCGTTACGCCTCCAACCACTGGGTTAGACGAGGTAACGAATGGATAAGTTCCTTGGTCAATATCAAGCATAACACCTTGTGCCCCTTCAAATAACACTCTGCGTCCAGCATCAAGCGCATCATTTAAAACAACAGATGTATCACAAACATATTGTTTCATTTGCTGACCATATTCATAATACTCATCAAGAATATCTTCAACCTTGGTAGGTTCAACTTCATATACTTTTTCAAATAAACGATTTTTTTCAATTAAATTTTGTTCCAATTTTGCCTTAAATGTATCTCGATCGAGGAGATCTGCCACACGAATTCCCATGCGAGCTGCCTTATCCATATAAGCAGGACCGATGCCTTTTTTCGTAGTTCCGATTTTATTAATACCTTTTTCTTCTTCTTGGAGAATATCTAATTTTAAATGATACGGTAAAATAATATGAGCACGGTTGCTAACACGTAAATTATCGGTATTGATGTTATGTTCTTTAAGATAGGCCAATTCTTCCATAAACGCTTTCGGATCGATTACCATACCATTTCCGAGCACGGACGTTTTTTCTTTAAAAAAGATTCCAGACGGGATTAAGTGAAGTTTATACGTTGTATCATCAAAAACAATTGTATGACCGGCATTATTACCACCTTGATAACGAGCAACGACTTCTGCATCCTGTGATAAAAAATCTGTAATCTTTCCTTTTCCTTCATCGCCCCACTGTGTTCCAACTACTACTACTGAGGACATAGTGCACCTCCACGTTTTATATAACAATTTTTGTGTTTTAATCAATTACATGAGTATTTTATCAATAATAATGTTATCAGTCAAGATTATTACGAATGATTTAATTATATTATTCGTTATTGTTCGTGTTTTATACTTTGTAAAGGGAGTGCTAGAGGACCGAAGACTGTCTAGCTTTAGATGAGTCTCACTAAATGTCTGTATGCCCTCTAATCTTCTTTTTCTACTTTAGGAGATACGGGAAGAGTGAATGCGTTACCCCTAAGCTCACTTTTCCTACCTTAGGGGGCACGAGAAAAGAGAATGCGTTACCCCTAAGCTATTTTTTCTGCCTTAGGGGGGACGACTTAAACTATAAAGTCTAAAAAACCGAATAACCAGGATATATATAATCCTAATTATTCGGTAATTGGTCAAATCTATTATACTTGCATCGGTTCTGGCGGGACATCACTTGTGTCGTACCTATGATCTAAGTCGACGAACTTGTTGTATTCTTTTACAAAAGCGAGTTCGACTGTTCCAACCGGACCGTTACGTTGCTTGGAGATGATAATTTCTATGATATTCTGTTTCTCAGATTCTTGGTCATAATAGTCATCACGGTATAAGAAACCTACAATATCAGCATCTTGCTCGATACTTCCGGATTCACGTAAATCGGACATCATCGGACGTTTATCTTGTCTTTGCTCAACACCACGAGATAACTGGGAAAGTGCAATTAACGGCACATTCAATTCACGAGCTAAACCTTTTAAGGATCTAGAAATCTCGGATACTTCTTGTTGTCTGTTTTCCTTAGAGTTGACACTTCCTTGAATGAGCTGTAAATAATCAATTAAAATCATGCCAAGACCGTTTTCCTGTTTCAGTCGTCGACATTTCGAGCGGATTTCACTAACGCGAATACCAGGCGTATCGTCAATATATATTCCGGCATTTGACAAGGATCCCATAGCCATTGTCAACTTACTCCAGTCTTCATCAATCAATGTTCCTGTCCGAAGACGCTGGGAGTCAATATTTCCTTCAGCACAGAGCATACGTTGGACGAGCTGTTCTGCCCCCATCTCTAAGCTGAATATCGCCACGTTTTCATCGGTATTGACTGCAACATTTTGCGCTACGTTTAGAGCGAAAGCTGTTTTACCAACGGAAGGACGAGCCGCTACGATGATTAAATCATTGCGCTGGAATCCAGATGTGATTCGATCTAAATCTCTAAAACCAGTTGGAATTCCTGTGACGTCTTCTTTATTTTGATGTAGCTGTTCAATATTGTCATAAACTTCAATAAGAACATCTTTAATTGATTTAAATGCCCCACTGTTTTTACGACCGGACACTTCTAGGATGCCTTTTTCTGCTTCATTGAGCACGTCTTCTACTGCATCTTCTCTAGAAAAAGTGTCAGTGACAATATCGGTAGCTGTCCGAATAAGACGGCGGAGTAAGGCTTTTTCTTCAACAATCTTACTATAATAGCCTATATTAGCAGCCGTAGGAACACTTCCTGCGACTTCTGTCAGATAACTGACACCCCCAACTTCTTCAAGGAGTTTACTGTCTTGCAGTGCAGAGGTTACAGTTACCACATCAATAGCTTCACCACGATCAGCCAACTTCAACATGGCTTCGAATATGCGTTGGTGACCTGCTCTGTAAAAGTCTTCGGGCATCAATAACTCAGATGCTGTCGAAAAGGCCTCTGGCTCTAGAAAGATTGCACCAATGATGGCTTGCTCTGCTTCTATATTATGTGGTGGTGTGCGATCATTCCATCCTTCATTCATTGCCATGCTGACCTCCTTTTTTTAAAGGTGCTTTTCTACTAACCTTTTTGAATTTATTTTTCAGATACATGGACTTTCACACTACCAGAAACCTCTGGATGAAGTTTAACAGGTACTGTCGTATAGCCTAATGCTCTAATAGGTTGATCAAGTTCAATTTTCCGACGGTCAATTTTGTATCCATATTCTTTTTTTAATTCCTCTGCGATTTGTTTATTTGTAATTGAACCGAAAAGTCGACCACCTTCACCTGCTTTAGCTTTCAACTCAACAGTAAGATCTGCTAATTTATTTTTTAAATCAATAGCTTCTTCTTTTTCTTGTTGTTCTTCCTGTTCATTTTTTTTCTTTTTCACTTCTAATGCTTTTAAATTACCTGCTGTTGCTTCGATAGCTAGGTTATTTTTCAATAAGTAATTTCGTGCATAACCTACTGAAACATCCTTAACTTCACCTTTTTTACCTTGGCCTTTAACATCTTTTAGAAAAATAACTTTCATGATTAGTCGCTCCCCTCGTAATAATTATCAATAACTTCTTTTAACCAATCCTTTGCCTCCGCGATAGACATTTCATTAATTTGTGTAGCTGCATTTGTCAGATGCCCACCACCATGCATTTGCTCCATAATTACTTGAACATTCAATGCGCCAAGAGACCTAGCACTTATACGAATACCTCCATCTTCTCGTTCAGAGATAACGAAAGATGCTTCAACTCGGTCCATCATCAACAACGTATCAGCCGTCTGGGCAATTAATACCGTGCCAAATACATCGCCTGGTTCAGCTGCTGCAATGGCAATATGGTCACGATATAATTCTACACCTTCTATCAGCTTACTCTTTCTTATATACAGGTCGATATCTTCTTTTAAAAATTCTTGTACTTTTACTGTATCAGCTCCACGACTTCTTAGGAAAGAAGCTGCATCAAAGGTTCGCGATCCGGTCCGAAGAGTGAAGTTCTTAGTATCAACAGTAATCCCAGCTAAAAGAGCTGTAGCTTCTAATGTACTTAACTTTTCTACTTTAGGTTGATATTCGATTAACTCTGTCACAAGTTCAGCTGTTGAAGAAGCGTAAGGTTCCATATAAACGAGTGTAGGATTCTGAATAAAGTCCTCTCCACGTCTGTGATGGTCGATGACGACTTTGTACTCTGCTTTGTTTAACAACTCTTCATCTGCAACCATTGATGGTTTATTGGTATCGACTATAACGACGAGGCTACGTTTTGTGATTTTATCTTCCGCTTCTTCAGGATCAATAAAGTGTGCCCATAAATTTTCGTCTTTTTTAATCGCATCAACTAATCGAAAAACCCCAGTATCAATATCGTCAGGATCAAAAACAATATATCCATCAACATCGTTGGCTTGCGCAATCTTTAAAATTCCTATTGCAGAACCAAATGCATCCATATCAGGCGCCTTATGTCCCATGATAATAACATTATCACTTGTTTTAATAAGTTCTTTCAACGCATGTGATATAACCCGTGCCCTTACTCGAGTCCGTTTTTCCATTGGATTTGTTTTACCTCCATAAAAACGGACACGGCCTTCTTCATCTTTTATAGTTACTTGGTCACCACCACGGCCAAGAGCAAGATCAAGACTAGATTGTGCTAATTCACCAAGCATAGGTAAATCAACTTCGCCGTAACCTACACCGATGCTAAGTGTCACTGGATTGTTCTTTTCGCCGTGCAGTTGACGAACATAGTCAAGGATGGCGAACTTTGCTTTTTCCAATTCATTGAGTATTTCATTATTTCCTATTGCCAAAAACCGATCCTGAGATGTACGTTTCAAATAAATCCCACATTCTTGTGCCCAGTTATTTAGTACAGAAGTCACCTCGGAATTTAAATGACTCTTCGCTGTATCATCCATGTTTTGCGTAATTTCTTCATAGTTATCTAGATATATAATGAATAATACCGTGCGATCATTTTGATACAGCGTTTCGATTTTCTTTTGCTCAGTACGATCAAATAAATATAATAATCGTTCCTCATTTTTATGTGTTACTTGGAAATTATAACCATCTAGTTCAATCCAGGCATCTGTCTTGTCTTCATTGACAATCGGAATAAGATCATCGGAAATATGATCAAGCGGTTTACCTATCAATGATTCACCTTCAGAGAATTTCCCCATATAAGTATTAGTCCATTCTATATGGTAATCCTCACTGAATAATATGATTCCAATAGGCATCTCTAATAAAGCTTCTTCACCGACTTTTTTCAGTCGATGAGACAGCGTAGTAATATATCTTTCCGTCTCATCAATGATTGTTTTTTCAGTTCGGATACTATAATAAAAGGACACGGCCATAAATAAGGTCATCAATATCCCTAGTATCCATTGGTAGTACCATATAACACCTAACAGGATGATAGATAATAAATAAATTATCCATAAATGCCTGCTCAGTGTTGGTTTTTTTTGCAGATTTGGCATTTTATTTCAGCTCCTACTCAAATCAAACTTGAACGTTCAAGCGATATGAAGGTAGAACCCTTTATCCCCCATTTTTCAATAAAATATTTAATTGAATTACTATACCCTATTTTTGATTGTTGTTTGACATTCTTTCTCTCATTTTAAAACCAATATCAATTATACCCAAAATACGTACTAAAGGAAAAACAATCGGTGCAAAAAAGAGCAGAAGAACAACACCAATTATTGAGAACGCTGGAGATAATTTCTTAATATATAAGAAATAAAATATAAACGAAACCCCTTGTATTAAAATTAATATACTAGCTAGCAACATGATATTTTGAACAACAATGAAGAACGCACCTTCTGGATCAGGCTGGGTTAATGTTATTAGCATAGTAATTAAATATACCCAAAGAATGGCTGTTGGAAAAGTCAATTTACGAAATGGTGGAAAATGAAATTCCTTTTGCTCAATACGATTGATGACTTTATAAGAAAGCCATTGACTAATAAATGCATGAATAAGTGATGACATGACTATAGCTAATGGGAGCAGATTCATCACTAATCCCATCTGCTCTTTCACTAAAGCAAGCTGATCCGTCATTTCTTCACCCATATCAAATTGCTCAATAACTTTTTCGAATTGCTGAACAGCATTTCCCGTTTGTTCATTAATCAGAGCAGAAAAATTAATATCAAAAACTGATTGGATGATTAGAAGTATTAACACTAAAGCTACCGCTATGGCAGCAGTACCTTGCGCCCATGTTTCATAGGCAGAGCGTTTGTTATGAATGGCATTACCAATCACAATCCCACCTAAAGCAGCAAGTAAAGTAAATGGAATAGCCGCTAAGTTGGTAAAAATAAAGGCTATTAAGAAAGATGCCAGGGTCATCAATAATGCTGGCTTCCACCCATGTCTAGACGTAAATACAATAAATGGCAATGGCATTAGAAATATCGCAATCGCATTTATAACTGGAATAAATGAAAGTAACAGAATTGCAATATATACAGCTGTATAAACAGCCCCTTCAGAAACTAACTTCGACCTATTCATTCAAACGTAACACCTCTTTCATTCATAGATGACTGTATGTTATATATCAGTTAATACTCCTAGTTTATATTTTTAAGGTCTATTACAATATGATAACACGATAATAGGTCAATTTGGTATAGGAAGCCAGTGAAAAAATACTAGAACCTTTGTGTTTGATACATTTGAAGCAGGAATGGAACGTGCTATCATGTTTATGTTACCTACGCGGACAGGAACCAACCAAAGTGGGAAGATTTAATAATTCCCCTTTTGCTTTTTATTTTTCAATTTTAGCTTACTACACTTAAAGACTGCTATTTCTGATCTCGTTTGCACACAAAATTTATTGCCCCATTTCATGTGACTGTCATTCCAATATATGTTTTAATCTTTTTCCGTTATAATAGATGTAAACATTACATCATTACTACTTTAAGGATGAAAACTATGATATTTTGGAGAACATTTCTGCAAAGTTTAAAACTTCCAAGCAAACAAGCTATGTTTAAATTAAATCGTACAGGTATGGATATAACCGTTATCTATATGTTCATTTTATTATTTTTCATATCTTTACCGACATTAATTCATCAAATCATGAGTACGACTGGACCAACAGCAAACTTAAATATCGTTTTTCTCTTGATTTATTTCTTTATTTTTTCGTATTTACCTTTAACGATGATTGTTTTTCTATTGTTGAGTATAGTCGCTTATATAGGGACTTGGATTGCAAAGTTTTTACACCGCAAGTTACGTTTTTCACTTCTTTGGAAAATGTCTGCCTACCTAACAACAATACCTTTTCTCATTTATATGATTCTATCCTTTTTTAAAACTGTCAATGACCAATTTTTATGGTTTATTTTTATCTATGCCTTGGCTTTTCTAGTGAAAGTAATTACTATTTATCCAAAACGACGTAGACGTAATAAACAGTAAAATAAAGGGCCTTCTCATAGGTTAAATAACTATGTGAAGGCCCTTTTATTATTTAAGTTTTATTACTCTGCAACAAATGGAAGTAATGCCATTTGACGAGCACGTTTGATAGCTTTAGTTAATTTACGTTGATATTTTGCAGAAGTTCCAGTTACACGACGAGGGAGAATTTTCCCACGCTCTGAAACAAAACGTCTTAACAAATCAACATCTTTATAGTCAATATGTGTAATTCCATTTGCTGTGAAATAGCACACTTTACGACGTCTTCCACGTCCGCGACGACCTGCCATTTTTATTCCTCCTTACTTAAGATCTTACCTATCTGAATTACTGCTATCTGCTAATCAGCGGATAACATGGTCTAAAACGGTAAATCATCATCTGATATATCAATTGGCTCTCCATCATTTTCAAATGGATTGGAGCTGCCTTGGTTTTTGTTTTGGTTTTGGCTTTGATTTTGTTGTTGGTATTGATTCTGATTTTGCTGGAATCCTGGTGAATATGAGTCTTGTCCTCCACCACGACTTTGTGATGTACCTTTTGACTCTAAAAATTGAACACTGTCTGCCACTACTTCTGTAACGAAGACAGTTTTTCCATCTTGACCTTCAAAGGTTCGAGTTTGAAGTCTTCCATCGACGCCAACCTGGCTTCCCTTTTTCATAAAGTTAGCTAGGTTTTCTGCCTGTCTGCGCCAAACAACGCAGTTAATAAAATCTGCATCTCGATTGCCTTGTTGATTGGAAAATGGTCGATTGACAGCAAGAGTAAAGTTAGCTACTGCCACTCCATTTGGTGTATAGCGTAAATCAGGATCCCTCGTTAATCTGCCAACAAGTACGACACGATTTAACATCAGAACCACCCCTTTTTATTGATCATCTTCTCGAACAACGATATGACGAACAATGTCATCAGAGAATTTAGCTTGACGGTCAAATTCATCTACTGCATTTGCGTCTCCACTGAACTTAATGACAATATAAAATCCATCACGGTAATTATTGATTTCATAAGCAAAACGACGTTTGCCCATTTCATCAACTTTGTCAATCTCCGCCCCATTATCAGTCAAAATCTTGTTGAAACGCTCAATCAAACTTGTCTGAGCTTCTTCTTCAATGTCTGGGCGGATGATATACATGATTTCGTATTTTCTCATCCGTTACACCTCCTTTTGGTCTTAGCGGCTCCATTTATAAACTGGATTATCCGAGTTACGATTAAACTGGACACATTCGCTTTTTGTGTGTCTAGCTCAAGTGACCAACGACTAGCGTAACTTCCTTCACCTCCGTGCGATAAGTCAACATCAGTTCGCTTACACTCACTGTGTTTCCTTTATCTAGTCAGAAGGTATGGTCAATTAAAACCGATGCTTTGCGCATCAACATTGACCCACCCCGCTTGGCGGGGCGCAGTTCGTACGTCGTTAAACGGTCTCTTTCGCTTTTCTATGGAGCAAGGAGTAATATTTTTTAATTACTCACAACGACGATTAATTATACCAAATCTTTTATTAAATAACAAGTATTCGAGTGATCCTTTTTCTACGCTTATTAACGATTAAACGTTAAAACGGAAGTGAATAACGTCGCCATCTTTGACGATATATTCTTTTCCTTCGAGTCGGACTCTTCCATTTTCTCTTGCTCCGGCCATTGAACCTGCTGATAGGAGGTCGTCATACGATACTGTTTCTGCACGAATAAAGCCTTTTTCAAAATCGGTATGAATAATTCCCGCTGCTTGTGGAGCCTTCATACCTTTTTTAAACGTCCATGCCCTTACCTCTTGCTCACCAGCTGTAAAGTAAGTTCCTAGGCCTAATAGATGATAGGATGCTTTAATTAATTTATCTAGACCAGATTCCGATATGCCTAGTTCTTCTAGGAACATATCCTTTTCGTCAGCATCAAGTTCAGAAATTTCTTCTTCGATTTTTGCACAGACTACGATGACTTCTGCCTCTTCCTTGCTCGCATAATCTTCTACTTTTTTTACATGCTCATTTGATTCAGGGCTCGCCACGTCATCTTCACTTACATTCGCAACATAAAGAATAGGTTTACTCGTTAGCAAGTGTAATCCTTTTACCACTTTCTCCTCTTCTTCATTGAATTCAATGGCACGTGCCGGCTTGTCCTCTTCTTCAAGTCCTTGTTTAAGCTTAACTAATGCATCATACTCAATTATTGCTTCTTTATCTTTTTGCTTAGCTAATTTTTCAACCCGATCAAACCTTTTGTTAATTGTTTCCAAGTCTGCCAAAATAAGTTCCAAATTAATAATTTCAATATCATCAATCGGATCTACTTTTCCAGACACATGAGTAATATTTTCATCTTCAAAACAACGCACAACTTGGCAAATAGCATCAACCTGACGAATATGGGATAAGAATTGATTTCCCAAACCTTCTCCCTTACTCGCCCCTTTGACAATTCCTGCAATATCTGTAAATTCAAATGCAGTAGGTACTGTTTTTTTCGGTTTCACCAATTCTGTTAGTTTATTTAAGCGATCATCAGGTACTTCAACAATCCCAACGTTCGGATCAATTGTAGCAAAGGGATAATTTGCTGCTTCAGCACCAGCTTGAGTAATCGCATTAAATAATGTCGATTTTCCCACATTAGGAAGACCAACGATTCCTGCTGTCAGCGACATTTATACTTTCAACTCCTTAAGGATTCATTCATATGAACTAGTCATTTCAATTATAGATACTAGTTAAAAATAAGACAAGTCAATAAAAAGCAAAAATAGGCATCAAAATGATACCTATTTCTTGCCTTTCACCCTATTATTCTTACTTTTTTCTCTCTATATTAGTCTATATTACCAGTTTTCACTCGTATAGTCCATTATAACTATTCTACTCTTCAGCTGTTTCCAGTACTTTTTTCATCTTTTTAGTAAATTCACGTCTTGGCAACATCACACTATGGTCACAGCCTAAACATTTAATCCTAATATCCATACCCATTCGGATAATTTTCCAGCGATTTTCACCACATGGATGTGGCTTTTTCATTTCAACAACATCATTTAAACTAAATTCTTTGTCAGCCATAGTCCTTTTCCTCTCAATTTATTCTTGTTCTCTTTGCTTTTTAAGTACATTTGCCCTCTCATCTCTAGAATACATGACAAGACGTGGGGATGGAATTTCAATGCCTTGTTTAAATAAGCCTTCCTTCATTTCTTTTCTAATCATCCGCTCTCCAAACCATTGTAAACTAGGTTCTGTTTCAGCGACAACTCGAATAACAAAATGAGACAATTCAAGTGATTGAACACCAAGAATTTCAGGAACACTTAGAATCTCATCATATTTATCAGGCAAGGTTTTGGCAATCTCCTCAATGATTTCCTCCGCCGCTTCAATATCACTTTCATATGGAATGTTTACATCGACGACAGACAAACCATTAGTCATTGAATAGTTAGTGACATGAGTGATATCGCCATTTGGTAGGATATTCATCTCGCCAGTCCAGCTTAAAATCTTAGTTGTTCGAAGTCCAATCTCTTCTACTGTCCCTTCTACACCAGACACAAGAACATAATCACCTACAGAAAATTGGTCCTCAAAGATTATGAAAAACCCTGAAATGACGTCACGTACTAAATTTTGTGCCCCAAACCCAATAGCTAGCCCAGCCACTCCAGCACCAGCAAGCAATGCTCCCACATTAAAGCCGAGTACATTATCTAAAATCATTAGTGTTGCAATAAAATAGACAACATAAGAAATGACATTTGCTATTAATTTTTTCAATGTATTTTCCCTACGCACTGAAATTCGAATTGGAGCTGCACGATCTCCATTCGGTCTTTTAAAAACCTTATATATAATTTTTTTACTCATTTTGACAACGATGATTGCCAAAATCAAAATAAGTATAATTCTAAAAGCAGCTGAGCCAATACCTAACCATAATTCTGGTCCTGAAATATATTCCCAAAAATTTTCTATTTGATTATTAAGTCTAGACAACATGTTTGCCCCCATTCTCTGCGTTGTTATAGTTTAATTTGAATTGCTTTTGATGGTTTAAGTCTTTTTAGACTCTAAATAGTTCCAAAGTGGAAACAGAAGAAGTCGTGTCAAAACATATAAGTTTAAAATACCATATAAGGGATATAAAAACCCAATTAACGTTGAAAAGCCGAAAGTCGTTAATGGAATCATTGTTAATAAGATAATCAATACTAGAAACCATAAGGGACTTTTAAAGTAATTTTGAATACGTGTGACAATTCCAAGTATCCCGGCTGCTGCTGTAGTAAAAATAGCAAACCATAATAATATTGACATGAATATCAACATTATAAAAGGATAGTCTTTTAATATAGCAAATAGTGGAATCTCATATAATAACAACTCGTCCGCAATTTGAATAAGACTATTATTATAAATATAGGACACTACGCCTAAAATAGCACCACTACCAACACATCCAATCCATATCTCTTTTCTAGACTCTACCTTATTTCCGATGGCCCCTAAAACAGCAATTAAAGGCAATATATTTAAAGCTGTAAACGGAAATGCAGCCACCCAATTCCTCTGCTCATGCCAATGTGAAAAGAGAGCCAACTTTTGATCAAATGTAAACTGCAGTAAAACAAATAAGAGACCCACAATGAGGATTGGTAAGATATATTGGTTTATAATTAACACCCCATTAATGTCACGGATAAACAAAATAAACAATGTAAGTACAATAAACCCTATTCCCCACCAATAAGAAAAGTTAAACGCCTGTCCTGTAGCACCACTACCAGATATCATCACAACAGTTGTCGTATATAAATAGAATAAAATCATAACATCATAAAATCGCGTCAATTTGCGCCCTACTATTATTTCTAAAACTGGGGTGTATTCAGATGACTTTTTTCGATAGCTAATTTCCATTATAACGATGCAACATATTGTGAAGAAAATGATGAATAGGAGAATAGCTAGTCCGCTTTCATGACCAAAAAACTCCCATAATTCTCTTCCTGATGCATATCCTGCCCCAATGGTCGTTCCAATTATTAAAAACATCCATTTTAAACCCGCACTCCACATAGTAGCTTTCCCCCATTTAATTATTGAAAAACTTCTACCTACTCTAATGTATAAAGTTAACGTTTTATCCGTATACTTATAACAATATGAGTACGGAGGATAAGCTATGAATCTAAAACAACACTTTGAATCTAAAAACAAACCTTTACGTGTCTTACATACAGAAAAGAATGTAGATAAGATTATTAGTGATAAGCTTATATCTTGGCTACCCAAGTTCCCTAAAGAGTATGTGGTTGTTTGTGTGGGTACAGATCGATCAACAGGAGATGCTTTAGGACCGTTAACTGGATCTTTGTTTTCTGAAACGAAACCTAAGCATATGACAGTTTATGGGACTTTGCACGAACCCGTCCATGCAACAAATTTAAACGAGCGCTTAAAAGTGATCAATGATAAACATCATAACCCTTTCATCATCGCTGTTGATGCTTGTTTAGGAAAGTCTTCTTCTGTGGGATGCATTATTGCCAATAATGGACCACTCAAGCCAGGGGCAGCTTTAAATAAATCACTGCCCGAGCTCGGTGATGTGCATATTACTGGTGTAGTTAATGTAAGTGGTTTTATGGAATACTCCGTTTTACAAAATACGAGACTATCGATTGTTAAGGATATGGCAAAAACACTCGCCGCTGTGCTCACTGTTATTGACAACAGACTCACATACCACCGTTCCATTCCGGCTGTCATCACACCACCACAATATAATCAAGAAACAATTTAGTTTATCTTTTAAAAAAACGAAGCTTCCTAATGGTTGCTTCGTTAACTTAATTGATAGATTGCTGTTAAAATAAATTATATATATAATAGACTCCCCCTACTATTATAATGGATGGTAGAAGGTTTCCTATTCTAATTTTGACGACATTCAATAGATTTAAACCGATAGCAACAATGAGTATACCACCTACTGACGTTAACTCCAAGATGAGACCATTTAAAACATCTTCTGAAAGCCATCTTTCAATTTGGGTGGCAAACAAGGCAATAGTTCCTTGATAAAGAACAACAGGTATAACTGAAAAAAGAACCCCTATCCCTAAAGTAGTCGTCAATACAAGTGCTGAAAAACCATCTATAACGCCCTTCGTTATTAAGATTTCATGATTACCTCTTAAGCCGGAATCAAGAGCTCCTATGATAGCCAAAGCACCTACAACAAACATTAAGGTTGCCGTCACAAAGCCTTGAGCTAGGGTGAATTCACTATTTTTCGACGGAAATTTACTAGCCATCCAACCTCCAAAACGATTCAACATGTCTTCTATTCTAAAAAGTTCTCCTAGCACTGCGCCAAATAATAAACTAATTAAAACAACAATAATTGCATCAGTTTTCATAGCCATTTGAAAACCAATTAAAATAACGGTTAAAGCTATTCCATGCATCACCGTTTCTTTATAGCGTTCTGGAATTTTAGAAAATAACATTCCTAAAAGACTTCCAATAATTATTAGTATCCCGTCAACAATTGTTCCGTATAGCGCCATCCGTGTATCCCCTATTCTAGATTAAAATTCATCATATGCTGTAACAATTTCCTCAATGGCTTGTAAAAAGGACTGAACTTCTTCTTTTGTATTATACCGGCTTAAACTCACTCTAATAATCCCCTGATCCATGGTTTGAAGAGTCTCATGTGTTAGTGGACTACAGTGTAATCCCGCTCGTACAGCAATGTTATAATGAGAATCAAGTATCATTGCCACTTCTTGTGATGGTATATTTTTGATATTAAATGCTACAATAGGCAATCTATTATCGGATGATGAAGGACCAAAACAAGTAATGCCATTTATACTTTGTAATCCTTTTAAAAGTTCATTTGTTAAAATTGTTTCACGTGGAACATTATTTTTTTCACTTTGTTCAAGCACACTTATAGCAGCTGATAATCCAGCAATACCAGGGGTGTTCAATGTTCCACTTTCATACCGATCTGGCCACTGCTGAGGCTGATCAATCAATTCTGATCCCCCCCCAGTTCCTCCATGATGTAACGGGACTAAGTCTATTTGTTGGCGTACTGCTAAAACCCCTGTCCCTTGAGGCCCTAATATACCCTTATGACCTGGAAAAACAATCATATCCATTTCTTGTTCTCCCATATTAATAGGTAAGTGGCCAGCTGTTTGAGAAGCGTCAACAAGTGTAATGATACCGTAACGTTTAGCTATGTTTATCATTTTCCTTAGTGGGAGGATATCTCCTGTTATATTTGATGCATGAGTCATAACCATGAGTTTTGTCTTATCTGTTATAGAATTATTAACTTCACTGATAAACATCTCTTCACTAGCCTTACCATCTATATATGATATATGAATATCATATGTCCTCTTTATAAATTCTAATGGACGCCTTACTGAATTGTGTTCAAAAGACGTTGTAAGGACATGATCTCCTTCTTTCCAATCTAATCCTTTGATTGCCTGATTTAATGCTTGTGTTGCATTCGAAAAGAATACAATTTGTTTCGGATTATTACACCCTATCCATTTTGCGATTTTTTCACGCGCCGTATTAATAATATAATTAGCTTGTCTAGCTAATTGATGCCCACCCCTTCCTGGGTTAGCTCCAACTTCATTAACGGCCTTAACCATAGCATCTGCTACTTCGGGAGGTTTAGGAAAAGAACTGGCAGCTTGATCAAAATAAATCATTAGGTGAACCCCCTATCGATATATTTTCATTATTTTAATTTAAAGTTTGAAAGAAACTAAGCACTAGTGATTTTCCCGATTTAATATCAAGAAATTCAACTTACATATAAGGAAAAAAACTGACTGGCTATTTAAGCCAGTCAGCAATATTAATTTTCTAATACATCAATAATGCGATTAAGGTCTTCGTCTGTATAAAATTCAATCTCTATTTTACCCTTTCGCTTACCACGATTAATTTTAACTGATGTCCCAAGCTTATTTCGCAAAACTGACTCTCTTTCTTGAAGAAATATATCTTTTTTGGGTTTATCCGGTTTTTGTTCAGGCTTCTTATTTAATTCTTGAATTAATTGCTCGACTTGTCTTACGTTTAGATGTTCTTTACGGATTCTATTAACAAAGTATGACAATTTATCCTCGTCTTTAACAGCTAATAAGGCTCGACCATGTCCCATGGAAAGTTCACCATTATTAATATAGGCTATCACTTGGTTTGGTAGTGATAATAATCTAGTAATATTGGCAATATGTGACCGACTTTTGCCTAATCGTTTTGAAAGTTCTTCTTGTGTAATCCCTAACTCATTCATTAAGTTAGAATAAGCATGAGCTTCTTCAATCGGGGATAAATCTTCACGTTGTAAGTTTTCGAGTAGAGCCAGTTCCATCATTCGTTCGTCTGTTAAATCTTTGACAATAGCTGGAATAGATGACAACTTTGCTTCTTTTGCTGCTCGAAAACGTCTTTCTCCTACAACAATTTGATAGCCTTTGATGCTTTTTCGTACAATTAATGGTTGAATGATTCCATATTCGAGTATTGAATCCTTTAATTCCTCAATAGCATCTGCATGGAAGGTTTTCCTTGGTTGATAAGGATTTGGCCTACACTCATCAATAGGTATTTCTTGAACATTGTCATCGGATGTTTCCTTTATTTCAGGAAAAAATGCATCAAGTCCTCTACCCAACCCTCTCGCCATTCATCATCACTTCTTTCGCTAATTCAAGATAAACTTGGGCTCCGCGTGATTTAGGATCATATGTGGAAATTGGTTTACCATGACTTGGAGCCTCTCCTAATCGAACATTTCTTGGGATGATCGACTTATATACTTTATCTTGAAAGTATTTTTTTACTTCCTCTATCACCTGTAAGCCCAGATTGGTTCTAGCATCAAGCATTGTCAACAATACTCCTTCTATCATTAGTTCTTTATTAAGATGCTTTTGAACCAAACGAATCGTATTTAACAACTGGCTTAATCCTTCAAGAGCATAATATTCACATTGAACGGGAATTAAAACAGTATCTGAAGATGTTAATGCATTGATTGTTAGTAACCCTAAGGATGGTGGACAATCGATGATAATATAGTCATAGGATTCTTTGAGTTTCTCTAGAGATTTTTTTAGACGTATCTCACGTGAGATTGTTGGTACCAATTCAATTTCCGCTCCTGCGAGCTGAATTGTAGCAGGTATGATATCTAAGTTGACTGTTTCAGTAGGAATAATAACTTCTTCAGCCGGTAAATCCTCAACTAACACATTGTAAACACATTGATTTACATCTGCTTTGTTGACACCTACTCCACTTGTAGCATTGCCCTGCGGATCTATATCTACGAGTAAAACCTTGTTATTCAATTCAGCAAGACTAGCACTTAAATTCACTGATGAAGTTGTCTTTCCTACGCCACCTTTTTGATTTGCGATGGACATTATTTTTCCCATGTTTTCACCTACCTAAATATATACTTTCTATTCTATCACCATTTACAACAACTGACTATTAAAAATCTATTATGTTAGGATAATGTAATTTAATGGTACTTTAAATGATTTCATTGTTACATTTTACTAGATATGGCTTCTCATTGCTAGATTTAATCGACATTTAACCAAAGTTATGAATATAAATAACCCTCACCTTAACTTTTAGTGAGGGATAAAATGTTAATATATATACATATTTATTATTTCTTTTTAGGAATTTTTATTGTGATTTGGTAATAATCTTCAAGATCTTCTTCATCCGACTCTACGTCTATACCTGTATCTGAGACCATGTTAAGTGATTGGCGAATGGTATTCATAGCGATACGAATATCTTTGTTAACACCTTTAAGTTTTGGTTTTTTCTTCTTTTGCTTTGGTTTATTTAAAGAAGCTATTTTTTCTTCTGTCTGTTTAACATTGAGATGCTGTTCTATTATTTCCTTAAGTAATTGAACCTGTTTTTCAGGATCCTCTACCTTTATTAACGCTCTAGCATGTCGTTCTGTTATTTCCTTATTTAGCAGCGCTTCTTGTACAGCATCTGGAAGTTTCAATAACCTCAGCTTATTCGCAATCGTTGATTGATTTTTACCCAATCTCTGAGCCAGTGCTTCCTGAGTTAAACTATGCATTTCAATCAGCTTTGAATACGCTGTGGCCTCCTCTATAACTGTCAATTCTTCACGTTGTAAATTTTCTATAAGTGCAACGGAGGCTGTTTCAGTTTCAGTCATTTCTCTTATAATACCAGGGATATGATCCCAATCCAACGATTGAACTGCACGCCATCTTCTTTCCCCAGCAATGATTTCATAGCGTTCATTTTCAGCTTTTCTAACAATGATAGGTTGGATCATACCGTGAGTATGAATAGTCTGAGCAAGCTCGCTTATTTTTTCCTCATTAAAGATAGACCGAGGTTGATACCGATTTGGTTCTATATCTGCAACCGGTATTTGAACGACTTCATCTGGGTGATAGGTTTCCTCACCTGTCTCAGATTCCGGTTTATCACCTAAACCAAAAATCCTATTAAAAGGTTGCAACACTATCTGACACCACCTTCGATATTAAATAGATTAGTTTTCTTATATATTTCAAGATTTTGATATGATAAAAGGACATAATATCCACTTTTAAAGCTAAACAAATAGACCTAAACTAATAATATGATTAAAAGTATATATTGCAATTACTTATCTGATTAAATAAATTACCATACCTTTCATGTGAAAATGTTTCACGTGAAACATTTGTTAAAAAGTAAAATCATATCGCAAACTATGTAGTAGTTATTGTACAATTAAGTTGGCCTTTGTATTATATCATTTATGTAACTATCAAATAAGTCGTTAGCTCATTAGATTAGGTAACCTTTTATAGTAATCAATTATAAACGTATCCACAGCTATTTTACCATATTTGTTAAGATAAAGGTATGATATCATATCTATTTGTTTATGAACTTATCTCTTAGTAATAATCCAATTCATATATTATTTTTCATTTAGTGAAAACAAACTCATCATATTTAACCCGAATATTTAAGCAGATACAGCTTATTCGATGGGTTCTTTTCCAGGAGTACCTGCTTTTCTTGGGTATTTTTTTGGTGTCTTTCTATTTTTGTCAATTAGTATGATTGAGCGTTCACTATCTTCCTGAGGTAATGTGAATGTTTTCATTTCTTTTATATCACCACCAAGCAACCGGATAGCTTTGTCAGCAATATTCACTTCTTCATCTGCTTTTGATCCTTTCATAGCAATAAAAACACCCATTTTTTTAACAAGAGGAAGACATAATTCACTTAATACAGACATCCTAGCTACCGCTCTAGCTGTAACAATATCAAATGATTCCCGCATTTGCTTATTTTTACCGAAGTTTTCTGCGCGATCATGATGAAAAACCACACCAGTTAGATCTAAACTTGAAGCTAAATGGTTTAAAAAACCGATTCTCTTCTTTAGTGAGTCGACAATTGTTACTTTTAAATTTGGAAAGCAAATTTTAAGAGGAATACTCGGGAATCCCGCTCCTGCCCCGATATCGCAAATATGTAGATTGTCATTAAAATCATAGTAAAACGCTGGCGTAATCGAGTCATAAAAATGTTTTAAGTAAACGTCTTCTTTAGCAGTTAAGGCTGTCAAATTAATTTTATTATTCCATTCAACAAGAGTATCAAAGTAAATTTCAAATTGTTTTACTTGTTCTGGACTGAGTGAGATTCCCTTTTCTTTTAAAGTTTGTAAGAATTGCTCTTCATTCATTTTATTATCCCCTCTTTTTAGTTTATATGTTAAAAAAGGTGGCAAATATAACGAGGAATATGATTACTCCCCCATTACTATAGCCACCTAAAACAATCTTTTACTTAATTTGCTACTTTGGCAATTTTTCCTTGTTCGATATATACAAGTAAAATGGATACATCACTTGGGTTAACACCTGATATTCTGGAGGCTTGCCCTACAGATAATGGTCTTACTTCTTTTAGTTTCTCTTTTGCTTCGGAAGCTATACCACTAATCGCATCATAATCAATATTTTCAGGGATTTTTTTGTCTTCCATTTTTAACATACGTTCAACTTGTTCACTAGCCTTTTTAATATAACCTTCATATTTAATTTGAATTTCAACTTGTTCTTTCATTTCATCATTTAATTTCTCATTAGGTTCAATCATTTTTTCAATTAATTCATAGTTAACTTCTGGTCGTTTTAATAGGTCATAAGCTTTCATAGCGTCTTTCAAGCGTGATGATCCTGCCTCTTCAAGTAAATTTTGCACATTTTCTTCTGCTTTAATAACTGTTTTATCCAAACGTTTTCTTTCTTCTTTGATAAGACGTTTTTTCTCTTCAAAGTTTTGATAACGTTCTTCAGAAATTAAACCGAGATTATATCCTAATTCTGTCAGTCTCATGTCAGCATTGTCGTGACGTAGTAAAAGACGATACTCTGCTCGAGAAGTTAGGAGACGATACGGTTCTTTTGTGCCTTTTGTAACTAAATCATCAATTAATACCCCGATATAAGCTTGTGAACGGTCAAGAATGACGGGATCTTTACCAAGTACTTTAGCCGCAGCATTGATTCCAGCCATAATTCCTTGGGCAGCCGCTTCTTCATAGCCTGATGTTCCATTAATTTGACCAGCTGTAAATAATCCTTGGATTTTTTTCGTTTCAAGGGTCGGCCATAATTGTGTTGGAACAACTGCATCATATTCAATTGCATAGCCCGGTCGCATAATTTGTGCGTTTTCAAGCCCTTTAACCGAATGAACCATTTGTTGCTGAACCTCTTCAGGCATTGAAGTTGATAATCCTTGAACATATACTTCTTCTGTATCTCTACCTTCAGGTTCTAAAAATATTTGATGGCGAGGTTTATCATTAAATCGGACAATTTTATCCTCAATAGATGGACAATAGCGTGGACCGGTCCCTCTTTTCATACCAGAATACATTGCTGAAAGATTTAAATTGTCGTTTATCACCTGATGGGTGAACTCATTCGTATAAGTTAACCAGCAAGGAATCTGATCGGTTATATATTCCGTTGTTTCATATGAGAAACTTTGCGGTTTATCATCACCCGGTTGCATTTCTGTTTTTGTATAATCGATAGAATTACTATTGACACGTGGTGGTGTTCCTGTCTTAAAGCGTGTTAGTTCTATACCGAGTTCTTCTAGGTTTTCAGATAATTTAATGGACACACGTTGGTTATTTGGACCACTTTCATACTCTAAATCGCCCATTAAAACCTTTCCGCGCATAAACGTACCTGTAGTAACAATTACTGTATCAGCATAGTAAGCCGCATGAGTTTCTGTGATAACACCCTTACAAACGCCATCTTCAACAATTAATTCGTTTACCATACCTTGCATAAGCGTGATATTTTTTTCATTTTCAATAAGATGTTTCATTTCTTGTATATAAACTGGCTTATCAGCTTGTGCCCTTAAGGCTCTAACAGCTGGACCTTTTCTTGTATTCAACATACGCATTTGGATATAGGCTTTATCAATAACTTTACCCATAACACCTCCAAGTGCATCGACTTCCCGAATGACAATTCCTTTTGCTGGTCCACCTAGAGATGGGTTACACGGCATAAAAGCAATCATATCTAAATTGAGAGTTAGCATTAACGTTTTTGCACCCATTCGGGCAGACGCTAACGCAGCTTCAGCACCCGCGTGACCTGCACCGACAACAATAACGTCATAGTTACCTGCATTGTATACCATTTTCTTTTCATTCCCTTCTAAAAACTTTTATATAAATTCATTTTCGATCTATTTACCAAGACAAAATTGAGAGAATAACTGATCAATGAGAGCATCGCTCGCTGTATCTCCAATAATCTCACCTAATAATTCCCACGTTCTTGTCACATCAATTTGTATAATATCTAAAGGCATTTGCATTTCTAAACCTTCCATAGCATCCTTTAATGCGTCTTTGGCTTGATTTAACAACTGGATATGTCGAACATTGGACACGTAAGTTAAATCTCCTGAATCAAGTTCACCATCAAAAAAAGTTTCTGAAATTTTAACTTCTAATTGATCAATGCCCTCTTCTTTTAACAATGATGTCGTCACAATTGAATGCTCTCCAGCAAGTTCTTTTACCTTATTTAAATCTAATCTTTGTTCCAAATCTGTTTTATTAATAATAATGATGCATTCAAAATCTTTAACAGCTTCAAAAAGAGCAAAGTCGTCATCTGTTAATGG
Organism: Virgibacillus sp. MSJ-26; assembly: GCF_018918075.1. Taxonomy (GTDB): domain Bacteria; phylum Bacillota; class Bacilli; order Bacillales; family Amphibacillaceae; genus MSJ-26. The sequence goes on along the minus strand of NZ_JAHLPW010000011.1, from coordinate 76,104 downwards.
CTCATTATTATTTAAAACAAGCAAAATAAGATCAGCTTCTTGTAAAACTTGTCTAGAACGTTCTACACCAATTTTTTCTACTATATCTTCAGTTTCTCTAATTCCAGCCGTATCAACTAATCTCAGTGGGACACCTCGAACATTCACATATTCCTCAATAACGTCACGAGTCGTGCCAGGAACTTCGGTAACAATTGCCTTATTTTCTTGAACAAGAGTGTTCATAAGTGAGGATTTTCCGACATTTGGTCGTCCAATAATTGCTGTCGCTAAACCTTCTCTCATTATTTTTCCTTGCTTGGCAACACTCAAAAGTTCTTCAATATCCTGATAGACTTTTCTCGTTTTTTCACGCATCAAATCATGAGACATTTCTTCAACATCATCATATTCAGGATAATCAATATTAACTTCAACATGGGCAACTGTTTCAAGTAGTTCCTGTCTATAGCGTTTAATAAGCTTTGAAAGCCTTCCGTCCATCTGTTTTAAGGCGACAGACATGGCTTTATCTGTTTTAGCACGGATTAAATCCATAACGGCCTCTGCTTGTGACAGATCGATCCGTCCATTTAAGAATGCTCGCTTGGTAAACTCCCCTGGTTCAGCGATTCTAGCCCCTTCTGATAAAATAATCTCTAAAACTCGATTCACCGCCACCATTCCACCATGACAGTTTATTTCAACAATATCTTCTCTTGTAAAAGTCTTAGGTGCCCGCATTACTGACACCATCACTTCTTCCACTATCTCATTTGTATTTGGATCAATAACTTTACCGTAATTAATCGTATGCGAGTCAACTTTAGTCAGGTCTTTTCCTTTATAGACCCTACTTGTGATTCTAATGGCTTCGGGGCCACTCAATCTAACAATTGAAATAGCTCCCTCCCCCATTGGAGTCGATATTGCGGTAATCGTATCTGTTTCCATATCTGTCACCTCCAAACATTTTATATCTATATTTTAACTCACTATTTTGTGGATATATTTTTTGTTAGCACTTTTTCAGTCACTAACATAATAGAATATCACAAAATCAATCAAAAATAAACTTATCCACAAATTTTTTACGTCTCTTTTTATACTGAATTATACACATGTGAATAATTATCTTTTTTCATCTTTGATTTTATCAACATTGGGATAACTTTTTTAAAACTACTCGGTGCTTGTTGATAGGACTACTTTTCTTAACGTAAAAATGTTTATATTCTTCCATAATCGGTTATATGTTACTTAGTTTAGGAATTACTTAAAAGCTTGAGTGAACAATACATAGATTTGGAAAGGGGCTATAAAATGAAAAAGTTTATAGGTATGGTTGGGACAAACTCTGACCAGTCAACTAACCGCAGATTGCTACAATTTATTCAAAAGCATTTTGCTAATCAAGCTAATATTGACGTTTGTGAAATAAAGAATTTACCTGCTTTTAACAAACCTGAAGACAGCGTAGTTCCTAAAGAGGTTCAAAATCTTGCAGACAAAATTACTGAAGCAGATGGAGTCATCATTAGTACACCTGAATATAATCATTCTATACCAGCTATATTAAAAAGTGCTTTCGAGTGGTTATCTTATACATCCCAACCATTTATAGATAAGCCGGTGATGATAACAGGTGCTTCCTATGGTAAATTGGGTTCCTCTCGCGCCCAATCACATTTAAGACAAATACTAGATGCACCTGAATTAAAAGCGCGGATAATGCCTAGTTCTGAATTCCTGTTGGGCAATTCCCTCCAAGCTTTTGATGAAAATGGCATTCTCAAAGATTATAAAAAAATAGAAATACTTGAGGAATTTTTCAATGATTTTGTCCAATTTGTTGATATAACGAATCACCTGGTTAAAAGTAATCATTCACGTCAAAAAAAGCAAAGTTTTTCTTGGGAGAACAATGATAATTAAGGAGGCCTTTAAATGAAAATAGTTGGGCTAGTTGGATCAAACGCTGATTTTTCTTATAATCGTTTATTATTGGATTTTATTGCAAAACAATTTAACAAACTAATAGAGGTTGACGTCACAGACATTAAAGACATTCCTATGTTTAATCAGAGTGACGATCAAACAAATAGCGAACCAATTCAACATTTAAATAAAAAAATATCTGAAGCGGATGGTGTCATCATAGCAACTCCCGAATATAACCATTCCATTCCTTCAGCATTACAAAGTGTTATAGAATGGTTATCATTCAACCTACACCCTTTAGATGGAAAACCAGTAATGATTGTAGGCGCTTCTTATGATGTTCAAGGGTCTTCCCGAGCTCAGTTACACTTAAGACAAGTACTAGATGCACCTGGTGTAAATGCTGTAGTTATGCCCGGTAATGAGTTTCTATTAGGACAAGTCCATGAAGCCTTTGATGAAGAAAATAATTTAAAAGATATTAAAACAACTGAATTCCTAGAAGGCTGCATTAAAAAATTTATCCGTTTTATTAATGTAGTTAATATTTTACAGTCACCTGAAGGCATGAAAGATGTCTCAACCGAGGAAGATTTATATGCCACAGGTAGCATTGATACGACGATTGAAAATGTTGATAAATCAGCTGATGATTGGGTTGAACAAGCTGCAAAAGAAACAGAAGCCGTTGAAGGAAATACCTACGTCAAGTTAGACCGTGGTGTATTAACAGTCAATCAATTGGACTACTTTTTAAAGTCAATGCCGATGGAATTAACATATGCGGATAGTAACAATCAATTTTTATATTATAACCGTACACTTGACGCAGAAGACATGTTTGCCTCTCGTTGGCCCGGGCAAGTAGGCAGTCCTCTTGCCCAATGTCATCCAGAGCGGACGTACAGCAGTGTATCTTGGGTTATTCAACAATTACGTAAAGGGAATGAAGATGTTGTAAGAGTTCATGTGCCAACACATGGACCAGATAAATATGTGGTTCATAGCTATCAGTCCATGCATGATGAAGATGGAAAATTTGTTGGTATTAATGAATATGTGCAAGATATTAAACCAATTATTGATTGGTATTTAGAAAAGACAGGACAACAGTTAACCGGTGGTAGTGTTGATGCTGTATCTGGAGCTACGACTCAAGTCGACACCGTTTCAGGTGCCACTGTAAATGAAGATACTAATTAACCATTAAACAATTAAAGAATAATATAACCAAAGGAGGCTGGGACAAAACTAAGTATTAGTAATTAAAAGACGAACAATTTTAAGCGAGCGTTATTCGCTTCGGAAAAATACTTCGCTTTCCGCAGGGGAGAAGAATTGCAGTTCATTCTTCTTTGCTGATGAGCCTCGAGCCAACAGGATGTTGGTCATGAAGGCGCCCCCACAGGACGTCGCGAATTTAGCCTTCCATCATTCATGGCACTCTGCGGGGTCTCATCTAAGCCTTTCATCTTGCTGGACAAGGAATACTTCGACAGCGATTCATCGCGATTTTTTCAAGGAGTCTACGTATTTTTCCTACGCTGATTTTAAAAGTGTATATTAAAAGAAATACACTTTAATACGTTCGCTTTTACATTAACTAAAATACTTATGTCCCATCCTCTTTGGCTTTTTAAATTCTTCTTCCTCCCCGTATAGAGATAATAAAAATAATACATATTTTCCCAAATGAATAGGTGATAGAGATGGCAATACAAACTTGTGAAATACATATGATGGGGACGAACATCCAATTATCAGTTGAACATAATAAACCACGGATCATCTTGGATGAGATTATCATGCGATTGCATGAATTTGATAAACGTTTTAGTATCCATGACCCCGGTTCAGAATTAATGGAAGTGAACAATAACGCTGGTGTCAAACCAGTGAAAGTCCATCCAGATTTATATAAATTAATTAAAATCGGGAAAGAACATAGCTCCGCTGATAATAGTTACTTGAATATTGCCATTGGACCGCTCGTTCAAGCCTGGCAAATTGGTTCAAATGAAGCCCATCGCCCTACACCTGAAACCATTCAAAAGTTGCTTGGTAAAATTAACGCTCGTGGTATCATTCTTAATGACCAAGCTCAAACGGTATTTTTAAAACAGCGTGAAATGTTTATTGATTTAGGTGCCATAGCAAAAGGATTTATTGCTGATCTTATTATTGGAGATTTGGACGCGATGAATGTGTCAGCAGGGTTAATTAACTTAGGCGGAAACGTCATGACCTATGGAAATGCACCCAAACACGAGGATAACTTCTGGAGAATAGGAATTCAACACCCTTTTCAAGTCCGAGGAACTTATATTGCGGTTGTTAAAGCATTAAACCAATCCGTTGTCACTTCCGGTATTTATGAAAGAAAGTCGATTATCGATAATCAAACATACCATCATATTTTAGACCCAAATACTGGTTATCCTATTACGACTGATATTGCTAGCTTAACAGTGGTATCAAAGAAGTCAATTGACGGAGAAATATGGACTAGCCGCCTATTTGGACAACCTTCCGAACAAATCATCAACAGCTTAGAGCAAATAAAACATGTGGAGGGTATTGTCATCACCAAAAATGGTGACCTTCTTTATTCAACAGGTATCAAACCATATTTGAACCAATTAGTTACTTGAATCTATAAAAAAACAAACACTTACACTGAAAAATCAGTTAGTAAGTGTTTTTTAATGTCTTATTTTTCAACTAGTTTAATAACAATATGACGATGGGGTTCGACACCATCCGAGTAAGTTGAAACCTTGTTATTTTTTTGTAGAGCGCTATGAATGATTTTTCGCTCATAGGCAGGCATTGGTTCGAGAGCAACTTTGCGCTTAATCTGGATTGCTTTTTGAGCCATTCTATCAGCTAGGGTTTCAAGGGTTTTCTGTCGTCGTGCACGATACCCCTCAGCATCCACTGTAACTGTATAATATTGCTTACCTTCTTTATTTATTGCTAGATGTACAAGATATTGCAAGGCATTTAGTGTTTGACCACGTTTTCCTATTAAAATTGCTATCTTTTCACCACTCATATCAAATGTAACGTGATTATCGTTCTCATTCTCAGTGACAGTCAAATCTATTTCAATGTTCATTTGATTGATAATTTCACGAAGATAGGTTTCAGCTTCTTCAACTTGGTTTTTGACTCTTACAACTTTAACAATGGCTGGTTTAGATCCAAACACACCAAGTATTCCTTTTTTACCTTCATCGATAATTGTTACGTCAACTTGGTCCTTCGTTGTGTCTAACTGCTCTAATGCTGATTGGACCGCTTCATCTACTGTTTGTCCACTAGCAGTTATTTCCCTCACTTTTTCTCTCCTCCTGTACTAGCATCTTTCATCATTGGATTACGAATAAATAAGGTTTGAGCAACCATAAATACGTTACCGACAACCCAGTAAAGGGCAAGTGCTGCTGGGAACATAAAGGCAAAGACGGTAATCATAATTGGCATAACATATAACATAACTTTCATTTGTGGATTTTGTGACACAGCAGCGTTATCGGCCATCATAAGTTTTTGTTGGAAAAAGGTAGCTCCACCTGCAATAATCGGTAAAATATGAAGCGGATCTGCTGCTCCCAACTCAAACCATAAGAAGCTTCCTTCTTTAATAGCTTCAGTACGCATAATCGCATGATACATCGCAATCAAAATCGGCATCTGAATAAATATCGGCAAACAACCAGCAAGCGGATTAACACCATGTTTTTGGAATAATGCCATTGTTTCTTGCTGTAGCTTTTGCTGTGTGTTCGCGTCTTTTGAACTATATTTCTTTTGTAGTGCCTGAATCTCAGGCTGGACCTCTTGCATTGCCTTTGTACTTTTAATTTGTTTAACGTTTAACGGTACGAGAACTAAACGAATAATAAGAGTAACAACAACAATAGCTAATCCATAACTACTATTGAATAAATCAGCAAAAAATGTAATGACTTGCGATAATGGATAAACAAAATACTTATTCCAAATACCTGTACTCTCGGGCGTGATCGGTTGGTCAATTTGAGTACACCCAGACAGAAATACAATCAAACCAATTAAGGCCACAAGCAATAAGACCTTTTTATTACGCAACATACTTCCTCCTAACGCAGATAAACCTTGAATAATTGAATTTTTTAATAAAACTTCATTGTAAAAATAAATATAACATTTCTTATAACTAGTAACTATGTGTATTTTATCTTAAATGGCCCCTATTTTCTATCAATACGCCATCAATTATAAACTCATAAAAATATCTAAATTAGAAGAAAAAAATGACTATTAATTTTTTCTTTTCTTATTGGAACGTTTTAATAATCCTTCTCTAGATAAAAGATGAATTAAGCTACTTTTCACTTCTTTAAACTCCATGTTGTTAGTTGGCTGGCGAGCTATAATGATCATGTCATATTCAGACCGTATGTCCTTTTCCAATTCATGAAAAGATTGGCGTAAATATCGCTTTATGCGATTACGTACGACTGCATTACCAATTTTCTTACCAACAGATAAACCAACGCGAAAGTGAGCTTGTCCAGACTTCTTCCTGTAATAGAGAACTAACTGTCGATTGGCAAAGGATTTTCCTTTTTTAAAAATTGCTTGAAACTCTTTATTGTCTTTCACTCGGAATGCTTTTTTCATCATATCACCTTTTATTACAAGAACCATTACTTCATTACATACTCTCATATTTTGCTTTAAAATGAGATTTTATCAAAAACAATGCCCATAGTGAAAAAGACCACTGATCTTTTTCAGTGGCCTATGCAGACAATACTTTTCTTCCTTTACGACGGCGGCGAGCTAGAACTTTACGTCCATTTTTTGTGCTCATTCTCGAACGAAAACCGTGTACTTTCTTTCTCTTACGATTATTTGGTTGAAATGTTCTTTTCATTTATCTTGCACCTCCCCGAGGGATTAACATCCAAATTAACATCTATCCATTAGACAGTCTTTGTAATTATACTTAAAAAAACAATCATTTGTCAACTAGACCCTAAAGTTTTTTCTATTCGACATGATCATTCATTGTCACAAAAAAGTGAATTACCTCTACTATAAGGTTATCCACATCCCTTGTTTATTATAATTCGACAAGATTTTTTCATCCACAACAATTATCGACAACTTAACCACAAATTATAGTGCTGTGGATTACCTTTATCTACAACATATGTAAAATGTGGATAAGCATTTAAAATCCATTGCACACTAGCATTTATTTTGGTATTATTATTATGCTTATACATGTGTAAAACTATTTTTAGTAATATACTTATGCACATAATGTGGATAAGTTGTGGATAGATAATCACAACTCTGTTATTAAACTATCCACAAGATGTTATTTTTGAGTATAACTATTAAAATGGCTTACCCTATTAGATGCAAACAGATCGGAAATTATTCATAAGACAGTAATAAATTTTTATGGACTCAAAACATTATAGTTTTTATTATGAAATTAACGCATACAAACTAACTTAAAATTAATTTATTGCCTTTCCGTCTTTGTAGTAATCATGCAAATGACATTGTGAGAGGCTTTTTATTCTTATCACAGTACTTTTGAAAGGGGTGAAAGTTATTGGAAAATATTGATGATCTTTGGACATCTGCACTAAAACACATTGAAGAGAAAATAAGTAAGCCTAGTTTTGATACATGGTTAAAAAACACCAAAGCCAAATCCCTTCAGGAGAACACCTTAACAATCACGGCACCTAATGAATTTGCTAAGGACTGGTTGCAAGAAAGATATACGCAATTAATTCGTGACATCTTAATCGAAGTTACTGGAGCTAATTTAGATATTAAATTTGTGATCCCTGAAGAAGAAAAGACGACTAAAACCAATCCTGTAAAAGAACAAAGTAAAACTATTAATCAAGAACCTGATTTACAAAAAACAATGTTAAATCCTAAGTATACTTTTGATACATTTGTTATCGGATCAGGAAACCGTTTCGCACATGCTGCTTCTCTTGCAGTGGCAGAAGCGCCGGCCAAAGCATACAATCCTTTATTTATTTATGGTGGTGTAGGATTAGGGAAAACACATTTAATGCATGCGATTGGTCATTACGTTCGGGAGCATAATAAAGACGCTCGGGTTGTTTACATATCATCTGAGAAATTTACAAATGAGTTTATTAACGCCATTATGGATAATAAAACAATCTCTTTCCGAAATAAATATCGTAATGTAGATGTCTTATTGATTGATGATATCCAATTTATTGCAGGTAAAGAATCAACCCAAGAAGAATTCTTCCATACGTTCAATGCACTTCATGAAGAGAATAAACAAATTATTATTTCAAGTGATCGTCCACCTAAGGAAATTCCAACTTTGGAAGATCGTTTGCGTTCGCGTTTTGAATGGGGACTTATTACAGATATTACCCCTCCTGATCTTGAAACAAGAATTGCTATTCTTAATAAAAAGGCCAAAGCTGAAGGCCTTGATATCCCAAATGAAGTCATGCTTTATATTGCTAATCAAATCGATACAAATATTCGCGAACTCGAAGGCGCGTTAATTAGAGTTGTTGCCTACTCTTCTCTCGTCAATCAAGATATCGACGCTGCTTTAGCAGCTGATGCATTAAAAGATATTATTCCGAGCAATAAACCGAAAGAAATCACCATTAAAGCCATACAGGAATTCGTCGGAGAAAAGTACGACGTGAAAGTAGATGAGATTTTAGCTAAAAAGAGAACAAAAGCAATTGTACTGCCTCGTCAAATTGCTATGTATCTTTCAAGAGAGTTAACAGACTCGTCCTTACCTAATATAGGCAAGGAATTTGGTGGCCGTGATCATACAACTGTACTACACGCCCACGACAAAATATCTAAAATGATTAAAGAGGATACCTTATTAAATAAAGAAATTGAAGAATTAACAGAACAGCTGAAGTCAATATGAATCTATTAACATGTGAATAGGTTGAATAACAGTTCTAACTTGTGCACACTTTTTCCACATGGGGATAACTTCGTATATAAAAGCTTAAAGTGAGTTATCCACATAGTCACAGGGCTTATTACTACTGTTACTATATTTTATTAATAATAAATATATATATGTATCATTTATGAGGAGGATCCAAAATATGAAATTCGTCATCAATCGCGATAGATTAATGGCTAGTATACAAGACGTCATGAAAGCCATCTCAGCTAGAGTTGCCATTCCAATTTTAACGGGGATGAAATTAGAAGTAAGACAACATGGAATAACACTTACAGGTAGTGACTCTGATATTTCAATTGAATCGTTTATTCCTACTGAAGAAGATGAACAAATCAATATAGAAAATATAGAAGAAGGAAGTATTATTCTTCAAGCTAAGTATTTTCCGGATATTATTCGTAAGCTACCAGAGAATACCGTGGAGATAGAAACAGATGAAAATATGAAAGTCACCATTAGATCTGGAAATGCTGAATTTAATTTGAATGGACAAGATGCAGAAGAATACCCACAAATTATGCAAGTTCAAGCAGACGAGAGTTTTGAATTACCTATCGATTTATTAAAAGGATTAATTAAACAAACCGTATTTGCTGTTTCAACTATGGAAACACGCCCTATTTTAACGGGGGTTAATCTCACACTAAAAGATGGAAAGCTTAACTTCACTGCGACTGACAGTCACCGTTTAGCATCCAGAGATATTCCAATTGAAACAAGTAATATAGAATTTTCAAATGTTGTTATTCCTGGTAAAAGTTTAAATGAACTAAATAAAATACTAGATGATACTGAAGAAAAAGTGGAAATAAGCATGTCGAATAATCAAATCTTATTTCGAACAAAACACTTAAAATTCATGTCTCGTTTACTTGATGGAAATTATCCAGAAACTTCACGATTAATTCCAGATGAAAGTCTGACGAAAATAAGTGTAAATACAAGAAATTTACTTCAAACAATTGATCGTGCATCCCTACTTGCAAAAGAGGAACATAATAATGTTGTTCGATTAGTGACAAAGGGTGACAATACGATTGAAATCACTGGTAGTTCATCGGAAATTGGTCAAGCTGTTGAAGATATTTCGGTACAATCAATTGAAGGTGAAGAGTTAAAAATCTCATTTAGTTCAAAATATATGATGGATGCACTTAGAGCCATTGAAGTAGACGAAATTAATATAGAATTTACGGGTGCGATGCGGCCATTTATTATCCGTCCTCAAAATGATGATCCAATTATTCAGCTTATTTTACCAGTACGAACTTATTAAAAACTATTCACTCAAAAAATAGATAAAGACTTAGTATGTTTATAGAATCTCATATGTCGTCCTAGTAGGTGCTAAGTCAATTATTATTTCATCCGAACAGATGTGAAACTCTTATCTAAGGTTTTGCATTATTGTTCGGATTTTATTTTTAATCTCTCTTTGTCTTATCCACATGTGAATATCTAAAAATGTATTTTAAGATAAAGAAATACCCTATTTTCATACTATCCAGTCTAATTAAAAGTTCATTAATACAAAATTTTAACCTTTAATTAATGTTTTACTGCGTCTAAAAATCAAATAGAAGGACTTTTGAGGGGTTTTTGGGTAATTTAAGGGGATATCCTTTCATTAAGTCAAAAACTTTAGTAAAATAGTTATAAATGCCTTTGAGATTAAGTAAGGAGATTGGTGGAGAAAATGAAGGAAGAAATAACTATTAACACAGAGTTTATTACATTAGGTCAATTAATAAAATTGGCAAATGTATTAGAAACTGGTGGTATGATTAAGACTTATTTACAAGACGTAGGTGTGATTGTAAACGGAGAAAAAGAACATCGTCGTGGACGAAAATTATATCCAGGTGATGAAATTCAGATTGAAGAAGCCGGTACAATAATAGTTGGTCGAGAAAAAGATTAAACTGAGATCCCTGATAAAGAGGAATTAATATGCATATCGAGCAATTAAAATTAAAAAATTATCGAAATTATGATGAGCTGGAGCTCTCTTTTGATAATAAAGTAAATGTGATTATCGGAGAAAATGCTCAAGGTAAAACAAACCTAATGGAGGCTATTTATTTACTAGCTTTCACTAAATCTCATCGGACTTCTCGTGAAAAAGAACTTATCCAATGGGATGAAAAGTATGCTAAAATAGAGGGTAGACTTTCGAAGAGAAATCGTCAATTTCCACTTGAAGTTATCTTCTCAGCAAAAGGTAAGAAAGCTAAATTAAATCATATTGAGCAACAACGTTTAAGTGGTTATATTGGTATGTTAAATGTTGTTATGTTTGCTCCAGAAGATTTAACTTTAGTCAAAGGTCCTCCACAAATCAGACGGCGCTTTATTGATATGGAGTTAGGACAAATCCAACCTAGATACATTTATCATCTTACACATTATCAAAAGATATTAAAGCAACGAAATCATTTATTAAAACAATTACAGCGGAAGGTAACTAAAGATGACGTGATGCTAGATGTGCTGACAGAACAGTTAATTGAACATGCCACCTCAATATTAGAACGTCGTTTTACTTTCTTAAAACTGCTAAAAAAATGGGCGAGTCCTATTCATTATGGAATAAGTCGTAAGATAGAACGACTAGACATAAGGTACTCTCCGTCAATTGAAGTATTAGAAGATGAAAACAAGGAGAAAATAGAGAGTATCTATCAAAAGGAATTTAGTAAAATTAAAGACAAAGAGATTGAACGAGGAACCACTTTAATAGGGCCTCATCGTGATGACTTGGTATTTTATGTAAATGACCGCAATGTCCAAGTTTATGGATCACAAGGCCAACAAAGGACAACCGCCCTTTCTTTAAAATTGGCAGAAATTGAATTGATATATAACGAGATTGGTGAGTATCCAGTTTTACTCCTTGATGATGTACTGAGTGAATTGGATGACTTCAGACAATCTCACTTGTTAAATACAATACAAGGAAAAGTTCAAACTTTTGTTTCTACAACGAGTGTCGAAGGGATTCATCATGATACGTTGAAAGAAGCAGATTTATTTACAGTACATGCAGGCACTGTAAATAAAAACGCATAATAAGATGATAGGTTGATGAGGTGAAGCGTATTATGTTTATTCATATAGGAAATGGCAACGTGATTCAAACCGATGACATTATTACTATAATCGATCAAGATATCATTTCATCTTCCGTAGTTATGGAAGAAATGATGAACAATGTGAAAATAATTGGTCCAAATGAAGAGACAAAGTCACTCGTTATTACAGAAGATGTAACTTACTTCAGTACGTTATCAGTCGCAACGTTAAAAAAGCGAGCTAGTATGATTTCAACCATTAGCAAACTTGATGATTATACGGATGAATTGGAGCTAGACAACTGAAAAGGAATGTGGTGAAGACATGACATTAGAAGATGAATTTATGAAAAAAGATGATTATAATGCTGACCAAATACAAGTATTAGAAGGTCTAGAAGCCGTTCGTAAACGACCAGGTATGTATATTGGATCGACCAGTGAAAGAGGTCTACATCATCTAGTATGGGAGATTGTTGATAACAGTATTGATGAAGCACTAGCTGGTTACTGTGATCATATTGAAATTATTATCGAAAAAGATAATAGTATTACAGTCCAAGATAATGGAAGAGGTATTCCAGTAGATATTCAACATAAAACAGGAAAACCAGCTGTTGAAGTCATTATGACGGTACTCCATGCTGGTGGAAAATTTGGTGGTGGAAGTTATAAGGTTTCTGGTGGATTACATGGAGTTGGAGCATCAGTCGTTAACGCATTATCAAGTAATTTAGACGTTTACGTCCATCGCGATGGAAAGATTCATCATATTCGTTTTGAACGAGGTGTTAAAGTTAAAGGTGTTGAAGTAATTGGTGAAACTGACCACACTGGTACTGTTATTCACTTTACACCAGATAAAGAAATTTTTACCGAAAGTACAACATTCGATTATGAAGTATTGACAAAGCGTGTACGTGAATTAGCTTTTTTAAATAAAGGTCTTAAAATTTCAATTCAAGATAAGCGTACTGATGAAGAACCTGTTACTTTTCATTACGAAGGTGGTATTAGCTCTTACGTTGAATATATTAACCGAACAAAAGAAGTTCTCCATGAACCGTTTTTTGCAGAGGGCGAAGATCAAGAAATTACCGTTGACGTAGCATTCCAGTATAATGATGGTTTTGCAAGCAATTTATACTCTTTTGCAAATAACATTAATACCCATGAAGGTGGTACACATGAAGTTGGATTCAGAACTGCCCTGACACGAGTTATTAATGATTATGCAAGAAGGAGTAATTTATTTAAAGAAAACGATTCAAATCTAACGGGTGATGATGTAAGAGAAGGACTTACCGCAATTGTATCTATTAAGCACCCTGATCCTCAGTTTGAAGGACAAACCAAAACCAAACTTGGTAACAGTGAAGTCAGGACTGTCACAGACTCTGTTTTCAGTAATGCTTTTTCTAAATTTTTATTTGAAAACCCAACCGTTGGTAAAATCATTGTTGAAAAAGGACTTATGGCGTCGCGTGCTCGTGCTGCAGCTAAAAAGGCACGGGATTTAACACGTCGAAAAGGTGCCTTAGAAATTTCAAATTTACCTGGAAAGTTATCTGATTGTTCCTCACGTAATGCGGAAATTAGCGAATTGTATATTGTTGAGGGTGATTCAGCAGGTGGTTCGGCAAAGCAAGGCCGTGATCGACATTTTCAAGCCATTTTACCTTTACGTGGTAAAATACTAAACGTTGAAAAAGCCCGTTTAGATCGTATTCTTTCCAATGAAGAAATTCGCACAATCATTACCGCATTGGGGACAGGCATAGCAGAAGAATTTGATATATCAAAAGCACGTTATCATAAGATTATTATCATGACGGATGCTGATGTGGATGGTGCTCATATTCGTACCTTACTCTTAACCTTTTTCTATCGTTTTATGCGACCATTAATTGAAAATGGCTATGTATATATTGCACAACCACCACTTTATAAAGTACAACAAGGAAAGAAAGCCCACTATGCTTATGATGATCGAGATTTAGATAGAATCTTAGCAGAAATTCCAAAGTCGCCAAAACCAGGGCTACAACGTTATAAAGGTTTAGGGGAGATGGATGCTACACAACTATGGGAAACAACAATGTCTCCAGAGACAAGAACTTTACTGAGAGTTGAACTTGTTGATGCTATAGAAGCTGACCAGATTTTTGACGTTCTAATGGGAGATAAAGTCCAACCACGACGAGCCTTCATCGAAGAAAATGCCCAATACGTCCAAAACTTAGATGTGTAAATAAGAAAAGTGATAATGACTGTTTACCAATGTACAAACTGAAGGTTTCCTGACGAGATAAAGGAGACAAGAAGAGCGAAGCGATTCAAAGTCGACTTATCGTAGGAAGGAATCCGAAGTTTGCTAGTTGCTGGTCGTAAAATCTAGACAACAGAAAAGTGAAAACATTCGGTACGACTGGAGAGTTTAAACTATCTTAAATAGTTAAATATTTATTCGGATTTATAGTTGAAAGTACTTATGAAGTTAACTCAGACGTAAGCATTTTCTTCTTTAAACTGGGAGGTCATTGAATGGCGGATCAAGAACGTCAACCAATTCAAGATGTTAATATAAGTGAAGAAATAAGAACTTCTTTTCTTGACTATGCAATGAGTGTTATTGTCTCAAGAGCTTTACCCGATGTTAGAGATGGGTTAAAACCTGTTCATCGAAGAATATTGTATGCTATGAATGACTTAGGGATGCACGCTGATAAATCATATAAGAAATCAGCCCGTATTGTCGGTGAAGTCATCGGTAAGTATCACCCACACGGTGATTCTGCTGTTTATGAAGCGATGGTGCGAATGGCACAAGATTTCAGTTACCGATATATGCTTGTTGATGGACACGGGAACTTCGGATCTGTGGATGGTGATTCAGCTGCAGCCATGCGTTATACAGAAGCTAGAATGTCTAAAATATCCATGGAACTTTTAAGAGATATTAATAAAGATACGATTGATTATCAAGATAACTATGATGGTGCAGAGCGGGAACCAATTGTTTTTCCAGCACGTTTTCCGAACCTACTGGTCAATGGTACATCTGGAATTGCTGTTGGTATGGCAACGAATATTCCGCCGCATAATCTTGGTGAAACAATTGATGCTGTTTTAGCTTTAAGTAAAAATCCCGATATTACCATTGATGAAATTATGGAAAACCACTTGCCGGGACCTGACTTCCCGACAGCTGGACAAATACTTGGCAGAAGTGGGATTCGTAAAGCGTATGAAACAGGACGCGGTTCAATTACTGTACGAGCGAAAGTGGATATCGAAGAGCATTCAAATGGAAAGTCAACAATCATCGTTTCAGAGTTACCTTATCAAGTGAATAAGGCAAAATTAATTGAACGCATTGCAGACCATGTGCGTGAAAAACGTATAGAAGGAATTACAGATTTACGTGATGAATCAGATCGTAATGGAATGCGAGTCGTTATAGAACTTCGTCGTGATTTTAATGCAAATGTTGTCTTAAATAACTTATATAAATATACTGCATTGCAAACGACGTTTGGCATCAATACACTAGCTTTAGTTGATGGCCAACCTAAGGTGTTGACGATTAAGCAATGCTTAGAGCATTATTTAAATCACCAAGTTGAAGTTATTGAACGTCGTACAGCATTTGAATTAAGAAAAGCTGAAGCAAGAGCCCATATTTTAGAAGGACTCCGAATTGCTCTCGACCATTTAGATGCAGTTATTGAATTAATTCGAAACTCGAAGACAGCAGATATTGCTAGAGACGGATTAATGGAGCAATTCAGTTTATCTGAAAAACAAGCTCAAGCTATATTAGATATGCGTTTGCAACGTTTAACAGGACTTGAAAGAGAAAAAATTGAAGATGAATATAATGATTTAATTAAACTTATTGCTGAATTGAAAGCAATTTTAGCTGATGAAGAGAAAGTACTCGAAATCATTCGTGAAGAATTGACTGAACTTAAAGAGCGTTTCAACGATCCACGTCGAACAGAAATCATGATTGGTGGCGCTGACTTTTTTGAAGATGAGGATTTAATTCCAGTGGAGGATATTGTGTTAACCCTTACTCATCAAGGCTATATTAAACGTCTCCCTGCTTCTACTTACAGAACTCAACGTCGTGGCGGTAGAGGTATTCAAGGCATGGGAACTAATGAAGACGACTTTGTGGAACATCTTTTGTATACGACAACCCATGATACAATCCTGTTCTTTACAAACAAGGGTAAGGTTTATCGAACAAGAGGGTTTGAAATACCAGAATTTAGTCGAACAGCGAAAGGTTTACCAATTATCAATTTACTTCAAATTGAAAAAGATGAATCCATTACGGCAGCAATTGCTGTAAATGACGTTGATGATGATTCGTATCTTTTCTTTACGACAAAACAAGGTATTTCTAAGCGCACTCAAATTTCACAATACAGAAATATACGTAAGGGTGGCCTCATTGCAGTTGGCTTAAGAGAAAATGATGAGTTGATCTCAGTTCGCCTAACGGATGGTCATAAAGATATTATGATTGCGACTCAGCAAGGGTATCTCATCAGGTTCCCAGAAGATGAAGTAAGATCCATGGGAAGAACAGCAGCTGGTGTACGCGGAATATCTCTTCGGGAGGACGATGAAGTTGTTTCAATGGAAATACTGGATGAAGGCGATCAAGTACTCCATGTGACCAATAAGGGTGTCGGTAAACGAACTCCTGAGGAACAATATAGAGTAACTCGCCGTGGTGGTAAAGGCATTTTCACATGCAAAATTAGTAAAGAAACAGGCCATGTCGTTGCTGTGAAATCTGTAAATGGTGAAGAAGATATTATGCTTATTACGGTAGCAGGTGTCTTAATACGTATTCCAGTTGAGGAGATAGCTCAAACAGGACGTAATACTCAAGGTGTTCGTCTCATTCGTATCCAAGACGATGAAGAAGTCGCAACTGTAGCTAAGATTGATGCAGAGGAAGAAGAACTGGATGAAGAAGATAATGATGTACAAAATGAAAGTATTGATGAAGAAAGTGACAATGATTCAGGACAAGAAAAGTCCGATGCAGCAAATGAATTAAATGAAATGAACGAACAACAAAAGGATGAAACAGACGAAGAATAGAATAAGTAGTTAATTTAACATAGGTGACTCCATAATATAATTTAGAGTCACCTTCTTTTTAAACTTATAGTAAAAAATATGGCGTCAACTTAATATTGCCATTTAATAAAAGGAGAAAGTTCAATGAGAGTAACTCCAGACCAGTTAAGACCGGGCTGCTTATTATTAAATCATGTAAAAGGGAAAACAGCCCATCCTATAATTTCTAAAGATACCGTTCTTACTGCTGAACATATTCATGTACTTAAAAGATTCCTCATTGAAGAAGTAAATGTTTCACCTAAATTAGCCTCTGGAGAACGGTTTATCCCTAAACCATCGTTTTCTCAAAAAAAGAAGATAGTTGAATCAGTTAAAGAATCGGCACTAGCAAAAGAGTCATTTGATGAACATTATTTAAAAACTGTAGATTACTTCAAAACAGTGTTCAAAGAATGGCAATTGAATGTTCCAATTGATATGGTGAATATTAGAAAGCAACTTATCCCTTTACTCAACCGAATTAATGAATTAAAAGATCGTATATTTACCTTGCATCAATATGCTAATACGGATAACTATATATATCATCATTGTGTATCTGTCGGATTGCTCTCAGCCTTTTTGGCTAAGCAGATGGACTATCCTGAAAGTGAATGGCTCCAAGTTGGCTTAGCAGGGGCATTGAGTGATAGTGGCATGTCAAAAGTTAATGAGAATATTCTACATAAAAGCAATTCATTAACAGAAAAAGAGAGTGAAAAAATTAAGAGCCACCCTGTCTATTCATATCGTTTGATTGAAAACAGCCCGTTGATGACCCAAGCTGCTAAAACTGCTGTACTACAACATCATGAACGAAGAGATGGTAGTGGCTATCCAATTGGTTTAAAGGGACATAAAATTCAACCATATGCACAAATAATAGCTGTATGTGATAGTTATCATGCCATGACTTGTGATCGTTATTTTCAAAGTAAAACTTCACCATTTTTAGTTGTTGAAGAGCTAGAAACAGAACAGTTTACAAGACTTGATCCTTTTGTTGTTCAGTCATTTAAACAAAGTATCGCTCACTTTTCAATTGGAACAAAAGTAAAACTATCCAATGCTGAACAAGCTGAAATTATTTTCACCGACTCTAATCAACCAACCCGCCCGATGGTAAAGTTATTATCAAGCGGAGAAATACTGCCCTTAAAAGACATGCCAGATGTTCATATTTTAGAAGTCTTATCTTAAATTAATTATTCAACTTTCACATAAATAGAATAAGGTCAAATAGTGGACAGGGTTAAGCATCTTCTTGACAATCCGTTTAAATGGGGCTGTTTCTAAAAAATCGAACTATAGTTCTCCGTTGAACGATTAAGATAGCTGTTTATACACAAAATCCTTAAACTGCGACATAATTTCAACGCAGATTTTTTCCCATCCTGTTTAAGTAAGCTATACTCCGAACGCTACGGAAAGCGAAGTATTCTGCCGAAGCGAGTTGTACGCACTCAATTTGTCAGAATAAGAAGATACACTTTATTAATTGTCACTATGTTGCTGTTTATATCAAATGCGCAGTTATAAAGATTTTGAGGGCTAGGTAATCCGGTTTTCTCAAGGGGAGTTCATCAAAAAGTCAACTGGTGTTGTATATATTTATCCCCTCCTTCATGATTCCCAAAGGTTATATGTTAAGTTCATTCTGCGAAAGTTGAGGTAATTAGATTACAATTTGATTATGGATTTGTCATATTAAGATTATCAATTAATATTTCACCTAATAACAAAGGGATTTTTTTGGCCGTAATAGTTAAGAATTGTGCGATGAGTGGGTAATCAATTTCTGGTTTAGTAACGAGGAGATCCCCCCACCATTCCGCTTCATACCGACTAACCATACTTAGGTTATAAAGCAAAAGATAATGGATCATAACCTCGGAAATGGGTATAAAATTCTCCCTTTCATGTGGAAAGTGAACCGTTTGGTTAGTATGAATGAAGAAAGGACCTGTTTGTTTAGTAAATGGGCGATCAAGATTTAACTGAATTGTTCCGTTTTTATAAGTTACTTTTTTGATGTCTGGTAAATAAGGCGCAATTCGTTTAATAAATGAATTTTTTGTTAGATGGTATCCATCTAAAATGCTTTCCGGAAAGGTAAGTGAAGTCGATTCGAGTTTGCCAATTTCAATAAGATGCTTTTTGCCATCAAAATAAAATAAAGAAGTTAACTCCGGAATAAGGCTGAATAAATGTTTCATTGAAATTTTTTCAAATGGGATGGATTTTATTTGATAAAGGTGTTCGGTAAAGTATGGAAATAATCCTTTATGTTGAACTTTAACCTCATCCTCGATGAATTTGTAATGCTTTTTTTTTCGTTTTCTGCTTGATACACCATGAGCAAGCAAGGATGTCGATTCGGGGTAATAAGGCCTTTTAGTTAGTAAAACGGCCTTTAATAAATGTCCCATTCCATAAAAAAATAAGATGGGCTGTAAAAGTGTTTCCAACTTGCGGCCGTTTTTATAAAATTCCTTACTATGTTGAAGGTAATATATAAAAGCATTACAGTTTTGATAACTTTTTGCTTCGGCGTCCTCCTCCCCTAATTTTTGATAACAGTTAAAGAGATACTCCTGAGCTGTTTGTTGCGAGTTTAAATATATGTAGAATGCTTGTAATGTTTCTTTATCCATCAAACCTCTCCTAAATATTCAGAATGGTTTTACTTTAAAATCATAGTGAAATCTAATTGAAAAAATACATAGAATCACGTATTGTAATTAACAATAGAAATCAGTCGATTGACTTACTTTATAGTTTTTCCAATTCAATATATTTTATGAAATGAGATAAAAAAATGGGAGGTATAAGAGATGCGCGAAGATAAATTTGCAAAAGAAGGTTTAACATTTGATGATGTGCTTTTAGTACCGGCTAAGTCGAATGTGCTACCTCGCGATGTAGAGTTGAAAACTGAATTGACTTCAACGTTAAAATTAAATACACCATTAATCAGTGCTGGTATGGATACCGTAACAGAAGCTGGGATGGCTATAGCGATGGCAAGACAAGGTGGCTTTGGGGTTATTCATAAAAATATGTCCATTGAAGAACAGGCTGAAATGGTTGATCAAGTAAAGAGATCTGAAAGTGGTGTCATTACGGATCCCTTTTTCCTAACCCCTCAACATCAAGTTTATGATGCTGAACATCTGATGGGAAAATATCGTATCTCTGGTGTACCTATCGTGAATTCCATTGAAGAAAGAAAACTCGTAGGAATTTTAACAAACCGTGATTTAAGATTCATTCATGATTACTCACTTGAAATATCAAAAGTCATGACGAGTGAAAATTTGATTACAGGATCTGTTGGAACAACGCTTGAAGAGGCAGAAGGAATTTTACAAAAATATAAAATTGAAAAACTACCTTTAGTTGATGAAAGTAACATTCTGCAAGGTTTAATTACAATTAAAGATATTGAAAAAGTAATCGAATTTCCGAATGCAGCTAAAGATAGTCAAGGACGACTTCTAGTAGGTGCAGCTGTTGGTGTTACAAACGATGTCATGAAAAGAATAGAAAAATTAGTAGAAGCTGATGTTGATGTAATTGTTATTGATACGGCTCATGGTCATTCACAAGGTGTATTAGACCAAGTTAAAGAGGTTAGGAGAGAATATCCGGAACTTAATATTATTGCAGGGAATGTTGCTACAGCGGAAGCGACTAAAGCATTAATTGAAGCTGGTGCGTCAGTTGTTAAAGTAGGAATAGGTCCTGGGTCAATTTGCACCACTCGTGTTGTAGCAGGTGTAGGTGTCCCACAAATAACTGCCGTATATGACTGTGCTCGTGCTGCCCAAGAATATGGCGTTCCGATTATTGCAGATGGCGGTATTAAATATTCAGGCGATATTGTTAAAGCCCTTGCTTCAGGTGCTCATGCTGTTATGCTTGGAAGTCTTTTTGCAGGTGTGGCTGAAAGTCCTGGTGAGAGGGAAATTTATAAAGGAAGACAGTATAAAGTATATCGTGGCATGGGTTCTGTTGGTGCAATGGAAGCTGGATCAAAAGACCGTTACTTCCAGGATTCAGAAGATGTTAAGAAGTTAGTTCCAGAAGGTATTGAAGGACGTATCGCTTA
This sequence comes from Virgibacillus sp. MSJ-26, assembly GCF_018918075.1. Lineage (GTDB taxonomy): Bacteria > Bacillota > Bacilli > Bacillales > Amphibacillaceae > MSJ-26. Next base: position 54,848 of record NZ_JAHLPW010000011.1, on the reverse strand, counting down.
TAAAGGACCTCTTGAAGATACAGTACATCAGCTGCTAGGTGGGCTCCGTTCTGGAATGGGATATTGTGGCACAAAAACACTTGAATCCCTTCGTAATGATGCACAACTTATTCGTATTACAAATGCAGGATTACGCGAAAGTCATCCACATGATGTACAAATTACAAAAGAAGCACCGAATTATACATTATAGAACTATGTGAAAATGAAACTTGTGACATGTTTATAGACAATCAAGAACTATTAGCAAGTCCATTCATTTTCAAATTAACTAAAAGATACTAATCTATATTGATGTCCTGCCAAAGTGCATAAAAATGAATTATCACTAAATAGATAGGGACTGATTCCCTGTCTATTTTTTTGTTATTAATTATGGTAGAATATAAAAGGCTCTATCGATTTTTTGCTTGAAATGATTGGGACTAAAAATTATTGAATGTTTTAATTTGGAGGTATTAAGAAGTGACAAATAAACGAAAGAAATTTGTGCCCGTTATTTTTGCAGCTATTATGATGCTAGTGACCATCATAGGACAACCTAGTGTCAGTTATGCGAAGTCATTTGATCTTGAAGCTGAGTCGGCGATTCTTGTTGATTTTGAAACAGGAAAGATACTATTTGCCAAAGAGCCGGACTTAGTATTACCTCCAGCGAGTATGACTAAAATGATGACTGAATACCTTGTATGGGAAGCCATTGATAAAGGTCAAATCAGCTGGGATTCAACAACAGAGATCAGTGACTACTCCTATGCACTCTCAAAGAATAATGCTTTTTCTGGGGTAGGTCTAAAGCAAAATAAAGATTATACAGTACGTGAATTGTATGAAGCGATGGCTATTAACTCAGATAACGCGACAACCGTAGCCTTGGCAGAATTAATTGCAGGTTCAGAAGGTGAATTTGTTAAGTTAATGAATCAAAAAGCGGAAGAGATGGGATTGACAGATTATGAATTTGTAAACTCTTCTGGTCTTGATAATGAATCTCTTGATGGAAATCATCCGGAAGGTACTAAAGCGGATGACACCAATTTATTATCTGCACGTTCTACAGCTCTACTTGCCTACTACTTGGTCAAAGATTTTCCTGAAGCATTAGAAATTTCAAGCATACCAGAAACAAAATTTGATGAACAAGAAGTCCGTAACTGGAACTGGATGTTAGACCATGACGCAAGCTTTCTTAAGCAATTTTATTACGAAGGTGTCGATGGATTAAAAACTGGTTACACAGAGCTTGCAGGTAATAACTTTACTGGAACAGCTATACGAGATGGACAACGTTTTATCACAGTTGTCATGAATACGAAAAGTCGAGAGTCACGTTTTGAAGAAACGGCAAAATTACTTGATTACGGATTTGATAACTTTAAGAGAGAAGAAATTTTTCCAGCGGGATATCAACTTTCAGATGAATCTACTCTTCCAGTTGCTAAAGGAAAAAAAGATACAGTAGATATTGCAACCGAACAAGAATTTAGTACGCTCATTAAAGAAGAAGATAAAGAAAATTACAGTATTAAATATCATCTTGATAAAGATAAAGTGAATAAAGATGGCAAGCTTACCGCACCTATTAAAGAAGGTGAGAAAGTGGGTACAGCAGAAGTTGTGTTTGAAGGAGAAGATTCTGGTTATATTTTTGATGAAAATACAGAACAAATAAATCTAGTCACAACGCATTCTGTTGAAAAAAGTAATTGGTTTATGCTCACATTAAATGCAATTGGAGACTTTTTTTCTAATTTATTTTCATCTTTGATCGATATGATCAAAGGATGGTTCTAAAATATATTAGTTTAATCAGGGGGAGTTTAAATGAGCACTAACGGGGAGATAACTAACATAGATTTTAGAAGTGGCGGCGTGATTATGGATGTCGTCAATGCTGAACAAGCAAAAGTAGCCGAAGCAGCCGGGGCAGTGGCTGTAATGGCACTTGAGCGTGTCCCATCAGATATTCGAGCAGCAGGTGGCGTCGCAAGAATGGCTGATCCAACAATTTCTGAGGAAGTTATGAATGCTGTGTCTATCCCAGTGATGGCCAAAGCTCGTATTGGTCATATTGTTGAGGCACGAGTGTTAGAAGCAATGGGTGTTGATTACATTGACGAAAGTGAAGTTTTAACACCAGCAGATGATGTATTTCATTTAATAAAATCAGAGTTCAATGTTCCATTTGTATGTGGTTGCCGAAATATTGGTGAAGCAACTCGTCGTATTGGTGAGGGCGCTAAGATGCTTCGTACAAAAGGCGAACCAGGTACTGGAAATATTGTTGAAGCTGTACGTCACCTCCGTCAGGTACAAGGCGAAATCAGACAGTTGATGAGTATGTCAGCAGATGAAGTCATGGTTTATGCTAAGGAACTTGGAGCGCCATATGAGTTATTACTACAAATTCGTGCGGAAGGTCGTTTACCAGTTGCAAATTTTGCAGCAGGTGGCGTGGCTACACCAAGTGACGCAGCATTAATGATGGAACTTGGAGCAGATGGTGTTTTTGTCGGATCAGGGATTTTTAAATCAGATAACCCTGAAAAATTTGCTAAATCGATTGTGAAAGCAACTGAAAATTACCAGGATTATGCTTTGATTGCTGAACTTTCCAAAGACCTTGGTCAAGCTATGAAAGGTATTGAAATAGATACACTTTCAAGCGATGAACGCATGCAAGACCGCAGTGAATAAACATGTAGTTAGGAATTTTTTTGCATAAAAGACTTGCAAATGTGCAGTATATTAGCTATGATATAACTTAATTAAATGAAACCACTTGAAAAGTTATGATAGGAAATAGTAACAGAGTCTCTTTCCTTTAGAGAGTCGATGGTTGGTGGAAATCGATGAAGAGCACTGTGAATCCATCCTTGAACTGGTTTAAGCAAAGGGCTAGTTCCCGATTAATTAAACCCGGTGAGGTACCGTTAAAACTGAAAGCCGGAAGAGACTTTACTCTTCAACAAGGGTGGTAACGCGGGAAGCCAAACTCTCGTCCCTATTTTTAGGGATGAGAGTTTTTTTGTATTTAGAATTATTAGATCTTTAACTAATTCATATTATTCTTAAACTGCGACATGCTTTCAACGCAGATTTTTTTCCATCCTGTTTAAGTAAGCCATACTCCGAACGCTACGGAAAAATCGCTACGCTTTCCGTGGGCGGCTGATGAGCCTCCTCGAGCTACGCTCTGCGGGGTCTCATCTAGGCCTCAGCTCCCACAGGAGTCTCCGCGTTTTTCCTCCGCTTGGAATAGCCTACTTTCACGGCAAGCAGAGCTTGTAATAGTTAATCTTTCGGAGAATGTGTAATCATAAGTCGTAGAGTCAATCCTAGCGTAGGCAGAATACGAAGACTCCTCGAAAATAAAAAACAATTTTCTTCGTGCGATGTAGTGCTTCGAAGCTTTCCTTGTCCTATGGGAAAAGCAAAAGGTCTTCGACGGGACGAACGATAGTGCAGTCCCACGAGTCTGAAGACCCCGTAGCGGTGGGTTTTCCGCGAGGAGGCTGAAGCCGTGCCCATGGAAAGCGAAGTATTCTGCTGAAGCGAGTTGTACGCACTCAATTTGTCAGAATAAGAAGATACACTTTATTAATTGTCACTATGTCGCTGTTTATATCTACTGTTAGGCTAGCTAAAAATAATTTGGAGGTATTTATTATGTTGGATATGAAATTTTTACGTAACAATTTTGAAGATGTTAAAGCGAAGTTAGAGCATCGTGGGGAGGATTTGTCTGAGCTTGATAAGTTTGGTGAACTTGATGAGAAACGTAGGAAGTTAATAACTGAAGGGGAAAGCCTTAAAGCGAAGAGAAATGAAGCGTCTAAACAAATTTCTGTTTTAAAACGTGAAAAGAAAGATGCTGAACCAGCAATTAAAGAAATGCGTGAAGTGGGCGAGCAAATTTCAAACTTAGATAAAGAATTGAAGGAAATAGAAGAGAATCTTAATCATATGATGCTGTCTATTCCAAATATTCCCCACGAAAGTGTACCAATTGGTGAAGATGAAGAAGATAACGTAGTAGCACATAAATGGGGAGAATTACCGACATTCAACTTTGAAGTTAAGCCACACTGGGAAGTAGGGACAGGTCTTGGGATTTTAGATTTTGAAAATGCCTCCAAAGTAACTGGCAGCCGTTTTGTATTTTATAAAGGACTTGGTGCTCGCTTAGAGCGTGCTTTACTTAACTTTATGATGGATTTACATGCTGATGAACATGGTTATGAGGAAATGCTACCACCTTATATTGTTAACAGAGACAGTTTAACAGGAACAGGCCAACTTCCAAAATTTGCAGAGGATGTATTCAAATTAGAGGAATGGGACTACTTTTTAATACCAACCGCAGAAGTCCCTGTAACAAACTATCATCGCGATGAAATACTGAATGAGGATGATTTACCAAAGCAATACGTCGCATTTAGTGGGTGCTTCCGCTCTGAGGCAGGATCAGCCGGTAGAGATACACGTGGATTAATCCGCCAGCACCAGTTTAATAAGGTTGAACTGGTTCACTTTGCAAAACCAGAAGATTCATATGAAACATTAGAAAAATTGACAGGCCATGCAGAAAAGGTATTGCAGTTATTAAATCTTCCATATCGCGTGATGAGCATGTGTACAGGTGATTTAGGATTTACTGCAGCTAAAAAGTATGACATTGAGGTTTGGATTCCAAGTCAAAACACATACCGTGAGATTTCTTCATGTTCCAACTTTGAAGATTTCCAGGCAAGACGCGCCAAGGTTCGTTTCCGTCGTAGTAAAGATGGTAAGCCTGAATACGTCCACACTTTAAATGGATCAGGTCTAGCCATTGGACGCACCGTCGCAGCTATTATTGAAAATTACCAGCAGGAAGATGGATCTGTTATCGTTCCAGAAGCACTTCAAGGTTATATGGGCGGGAAGAAAGTAATTAAATAATGTTAATGCCTAGGAACAATTACTTCCTAGGCGTTTTTTGATATGCTGTGATGAGTGTGGGAGCATAGATTGACGGCGCATAAATTGAGCCGAGTGCGCATAGATCGGGATGACGGCGCATAGCCCGAGCCGAGTGCGCATAGACCGAGGTGTCGCTGCATAGACTGGGACAACGGTGCATATCTTAAGACGAGCACGCATAAAACAAAACGAGTGTGCATATAGCAGATTATTAGCCAGCCGATAAGTCGCAATAAAATTCTATTTTAAATAATTATTATAAGAGTAAAAGGCCTTATCGATATATTTATTTAAAAAAATTTATAAAATTTATTGACACCCTAAAATAAATAGTGTATATTAATAAATGTTGCACGGAGGAATACCCAAGTCTGGTTGAAGGGGTCGGTCTTGAAAACCGAAAGGGGTGTCAAAGCCCGCGGGGGTTCGAATCCCTCTTCCTCCTCCATTTTAAAAATTAGCGCATAAACATTGGAGATACAATAAACCCACTACATTCAGTAGTGGGTTTATTTTTGAGTTTATTTTTCCAAAAACACATCATAGGTTTTGTAGGTGGACAGTATAACAGGGTTAACCTCCGTTCCTGACAAGTTAACCCCATCTTTTCTTTAAATATTGCAAATCCCTCTTGATTTCCATTTTCGTGATTGCTTAATAAAATGTCCAATCTTTTCTAAAATGGGCTCAATCGATTTTTCATTATTTAATAGGTCATAATCGGAAATATTAATTCGTAAAATAGGACAGGCATTGAAGTTATTGATCCATTTTTCATAGCGTCCAAACATTTCCTCCCAGTAGGCAATAGGTGTTTCTTTTTCCATCTCACGTCCACGTAGTTGGATGCGATGAATGACTTCTTCAAACGAGCCATCCAGGTAAATTAATAAGTCTGGATGAGGAAAATAAGGCGTCATCACCATGGCATCAAATAAATTGTGGTATGTTTTATAATCCTCTTCCGACATTGTTCCATTTTCATAATGCATTTTAGCAAAGATACCAGTATCTTCATAAATCGAACGATCTTGTACAAAACCGCCTCCGTATTCAAAAATTTTCTTTTGCTCCTTAAATCGCTCGGCTAAAAAGTAAATTTGTAAATGGAAACTCCAACGTTCAAATTCATGATAAAACTTTTCAAGATAAGGATTTTCATCAACTTGCTCAAAAGACGTTTTAAAATCTAATGCTTTTGCCAAGGATTTAGTCATCGTTGACTTACCAACACCGACGGTACCTGCCACCGTAATGATGCTGTCACTCGGTATTTCATACTTTTCTCTTAGATTCATCCGGCTTACTCCTCTTAATATTGTTTAATTTATTTTTTACTTGTTCTATAATGTCGAGTAAATCTTTTTGACGTGTGACAAAGTCTGTTTCATCTCCGTTAATTCGAATAAGCGGAACATGGGGATGAAGTCTTTCAAAGTGATTCATATATTCATCATAATCGTTTGAAAGCTGCATTAGGTATTCTGGTTGAATATTATGTTCAATATCTCTTCCCCGGCACTCTATTCTTTTAAGTAGAGTATCCAAACTAGCGTGTATATATATCATGACATTAGGTATAGCTACATCTTTGGTAAGGATCTTGTATATTTGTTCGTATTTTTCCAATTTATCCTTTTGAAGTGTACGACGTGCAAAAATAATATTTTTAAGTATATGATAATCTGCAATAACAGGTTTACCATTATCTAAGTAGTTTCGCTCTATATCTTCTAATTGCTTGTAGCGATTGCATAGAAAAAACATTTCCGTTTGAAAACTCCACTCCTCGATATTATCATAAAATTTATCAAGAAAAGGATTTTCTTCAACAATTTCTTTTAAAAGTTGAAAATTAAAGTAGTTCGCTAATTTTGACGCAAGCGATGTTTTCCCAGCTCCAATCGGTCCTTCAATTGCTATAAATGGTACATTTTCCATTGGTTATCCTCATTTCATGACGAAAATTGGTAGACGTTAAGTTATTTTATCATAAAGTAACTTTTTATTCAGGTTGTTTTGAGTGACATTTTATTTAAATATAAATCAAAGTAACTGAATTATGGTTAAAGATTGATAATTTTTAGTGAAAAAAATTTGTCATTTATATAGGAATATGACTTTTAATTTTCATGTTATATATTGTATAATAGACACATTGTTTATTTCTTCTTTTATAATATTATAGTGCCTTCGTAGCTCAGGGGATAGAGCAATGGTTTCCTAAACCATGTGTCGCAGGTTCGATTCCTGCCGAGGGCGCTTCCATTAAAGCCATTCAAAATCTACGGTGATAAAGTATTTAAGTTTGTCCTCTCTTTCAAAACTTATTAAAATCGCCATTCACGGATTCCTATATGCTAAAAATTAAAAAGCATGCCAAACCCCCATGGAAATGGGGTTACTTTAATATAGAGTTATTTTTAAATCTATTTACATAGTGTGGGGTAAATTACAAGATGTCTAATGGGAAATACTAATAAAAATTATGGCATATTTATATGGAAGCTTTATGTTCAAATTTAAGGGGAATACCATTTGAAAACAACCTAATGAGATCTTGTTGAATAAATAGAAAAAAGAAAGTCATCAGAGAAAGGAACATAACTATGAGCTTGACTAAAAAAATATTAATCGCCCTGATTCTAGGGATAGTTGTAGGTGTCGGATTAAACTTTGTACCTACCGATGTGTTTTCAGTTATCGATAAATATGCACTAGATCCAGTTGGGCAAATATTTTTAAACTTAATTATGATGATTGTTGTCCCTATTGTATTTATATCAATCGTAATAGGAACAGCAGGAATGGGAGATCCAGCCAAGCTTGGGAAAATTGGATTTCAAACAATTTCATTTTATTTAGTGACGACGGCTATCGCTCTATTGATAGGGCTTGGCGTTGGATTTTTATTTCAGCCAGGTAAAGCAGGAGTATTTAATGTGGAAGAGAGTTTTGAAGCGGAATCTGCTCCACCAATTATGGATACGTTGATTAATATTATTCCAGAAAATCCGTTTGAAGCTTTATCAAATGGAGATATGCTGCAAATCATTGCATTCGCTTTGTTCATTGGAATTGCCTTAGCTATTCTAGGCGAAAAGACAAAAGGAATCTATAATTTATTTGAACAAGCTAATGAAATCTTTATATATCTTGTAAATTTAATTATGAAAACGGCTCCTTATGGTGCGTTTGCTTTAATCGCATCGGCTATCGGTAATTCAGGTCTCGATGCACTTGGATCGATGTTTATGTATATGTTAGCTGTTATCCTTGCCTTGGTTATTCATGCTACAGTTACTTATAGCTTTGCAATCAAAGTTCTTGGAAAAGCTAGTCCAGTTAAATTTTTTAAAGAGTTTTTCCCAGCTATGTCTGTTGGTTTTAGTACATCAAGTTCAAGTGCTACACTACCCGTTTCAATGCAAATTGCTCAAGAAAAATTAGGCGTTAAAAAATCCATCAGCAGCTTCGTTCAACCCCTAGGAGCAACGATAAATATGGATGGTACGGGAATCATGCAAGCCGTGGCTACTGTATTTATTTCTCAAGTTTATGATATTCCATTAGGAGTTACGGAAATATTGCTTATAATTTTAACAGCAACCTTAGCGAGTATTGGGACAGCCGGTGTTCCAAGTGTTGGATTGATAATGCTAGCTATGGTCTTAAAGCAGGTAGGTCTTCCAGTTGAGGGAATTGCATTAATTATTGGTGTAGATCGCTTGCTTGATATGATTAGAACATCAGTTAACATCAGTGGAGATGCTGTCTGTGCGTATGTTATTTCAGAAGCGGATATACGAAGTGAAGCAAAACAATCAAAATAAGTATAGTAGTATGATGTGCCAGGCTCTGAGAGTTCAAATTTTTAGGGTCTGGTGTTTTTTAATAAGATATGAAATTTATATGGACAAATGAGTCCTAAAGTTATGAACTAGCAAATGTGTTGTTGAATCTTTTAACATGACTCAATCGTATACTTAGATAACAAAAGGAATTGAAGGATGGTTTAAATGAGGGAGTACGAGAGAAAAGTAGAAGAAGAGTTACATGACTGGCGAAAAAAGATTCTAAAACGTCCCAGCCTGTTTAATCAAATATCCAAAAAGGCACAAACAAGGATTAATGAAATGATTCCGGAAAAGGCCCATAACATTATTACTGAAAGCATGAAAAGTATGGTGAAGACGACTTTAATTGGATCAAATGTCATAACGAGAAAAGAGCAGAATTCTAATAACAATCTTATGGAGCGTGATGACCTGCTTAAAGAAAAATTGGTTTCTTACCGAAAAACAGCAGTCATTGAAGGGGCAGGAACAGGAGCAGGTGGTATTTTCTTAGGGCTTGCTGATTTTCCTTTGTTATTATCAATTAAAATAAAGTTCCTATTTGAAGCAGCGACAATATATGGTTTTAATACAGATGAATATGAAGAACGTCTCTTTATTCTGCATGTATTTCAATTAGCTTTTTCAAGTGATAAAAAGAGAAAGGAAACACTATATATCATTGATAATTGGAAGACTGAAAAGGAGAAATTACTTGATATGGATTGGCGTGTGTTCCAACAGGAATACCGCGACTATATTGATCTGATAAAGTTATTACAGCTTATTCCGGGATTTGGAGCTATTGTAGGAGCCTATGCTAACCATAATCTTCTTGACACATTAGGTGAAACAGCAATGAATGTTTATCGGTCGAGAATTTTAACTGAACATACACTTTGATAAAAAAGTTACACATAATAAAAAGTGTGTCTTAGTGTATTTATGTATAAAAACGCTAGTTACTCAAATAAAAAAGCCTCTATAAAGAGGTTTATTCAACTACTTTATAGAGGCTTTTGCCTCTTCATTATTGAGCTTAAAAAATATTAACTAGCAATTTCTTGTGCTGGACCAAAGAATTCAAAATTAATATCTTCTTCAGCCACACCAAATTCTTTTAGATAACGATAGGCTGCTTGCATGAATCCCTTAGGGCCACAGAAGTAAAAGTCTGCGTCATGTGTTGGTAAAACTGAAGAAAGCCATTCGGCATCAATATACCCTTTTTTATCAAATGTGCCTTCATCTTGTTGTTCAGGACTATCATAAATGGTGAAAGAGGTAATATTATGATTTTCAGTAATTTCTTTAACACGCTCTTTCATGGCATGAACTTTTCCATTTTGAGCTGCATGAATGAAAATGATTTCCCGTTCAGGCTGGTCTTTAATAGCAGTTTCCAGCATACTCATCATTGGCGTTAAGCCAACTCCCCCACTCATTAAGACAAGTGGTCTCATGTCTTGATTATCTAAAACAAAGTCACCACCGGGTGCACTAATTGGCAAAATGCTACCTTCCTCAAGATGATCATGTAAGAAATTAGATACAATACCAGCTGGATTATCCCCAATAGCTTCTTCCCGCTTCACACTAATTCGATATGCACCTTGGTTTGGGGCACATGATAAACTGTATTGACGTAAATGGGTGTGAGACTCTCCTGGAATATCCGCTTTGACTGTAATGTATTGACCAGGTTTAAAGGTTGGAAAAGGATTTCCGTCGGCAGGTTCTAAGTAAAAGGATGTGATAACATCGCTTTCTTTTACCTTTTTCGTTACTTTAAAGTCACGATAGTCAATCCATCCACCAACAGTGTTTTTAACATCCTGATACATATCAGCTTCAACAGAGATAAAGACATTGGCAATCTCGCCGTATGCCTTCTCCCATGCCCCAATAACATCATCGTTGGCGACGTCCTTACCCAATACCTCTTGCATAGCTAAAAGTAAATGTTTACCGACAATTGGGTAATGCTCTGGTTTAATGTTGAGGCTACGGTGCTTTTCAGCAATTGGCATTACTGCCGGTAAAATTGCTTCTAACTGGTCAATATGAGCAGCTGCTGCATAAACCGTGTTTGCAAGAGCTTTAGATTGATCACCTTTACGTTGATTTGTTTGGTTAAAAATATTCTTTAATTCAGGATGGTTTTCAAACATCATTTGATAAAAGCGGCTTGTAATTTCATCTCCTCGTTCCTCAAGAATTGGCACCGTTGATTTCACAATGTCAATCGTTTGACTATCTAACTTTGTTGCCGTTTTCATAAGTAACAGACGCTCCTTTAAATTTAAAATTTATTTTATAAATGTTATTTTAAAGATGTATTTGAAATACACCTTTATCTTATTTTTAATGTTATCATAGTTTTAATAGGGAAAAAGGTATCAACTGTTACAAATTAATGAAACTTGGAGCGAAGAAAAATGCAACTAAAAAAATATACGGATTATGCGTTACGGGTGTTGATATTTACAGGATTGAAGTCTGGGGATGAGTTGGCGAGTATTAAAGAAATTTCCCAAACGTTTTCTATATCCGAACACCATTTAGGAAAAATTGTATTTGAGTTAAATAAACAAGGATTAATTGAAACGATCAGAGGAAGATATGGTGGGATTCGTTTAGCAAAGGATCCAGAAACTATTAATATTGGGGCAATTGTACGGGATTTAGAACAAGATTTTAATTTGCTTGAATGTTTTAGTAAAGAAACGAATCATTGTGTTCTTTCTCCGGCCTGTAAATTAAAGCACGCTTTGCATGAAGCGCTTGAAGCATTCTTTAAGGTCCTTGATGGTTATACTTTAAAAGATTTAATTATTAATGAAGATGAACTCCTGGAATTAATGGGGTTATAATCTTCATTAAGAGCAGATTTATCCATTGTATGTTTTATATATTTGAGCAGTGGGAATAGTTTTTAATGTAGTCCCAATAGAATATGGACAAAATCTCTCTTAAGGAGTGGATTATAAATGAGTAAGAAGATAGCAACAGTTATTACTGATATGTTTGAGGATTCAGAATTTACGAACCCTGAAAAGGCCTTTAAGGATGCAGGTCATGAAGTTGTGACGATTGAAAAAGAAAAAGGAAAAGAAGTGACAGGTAAAAATAAAGAAGCAACTGTTAAAATTGATAAAGGTATTGATGATGTTAACGTAGATGATTTTGATGCTTTGTTTATTCCAGGTGGATTTTCACCGGACATGCTTCGTGCAGATGATCGTTTTGTAAAGTTTGCTAAAAAGTTTATGGATGATGACAAACCTGTCTTTGCCATTTGTCATGGTCCACAACTTTTAATTACCGCTCGTTCTCTTGAAGGTAGAAAAGCAACGGGCTTTAAGTCTATCCATGTGGATATGGATTATGCAGGTGCTGACGTGCAAGATGAGGAAGTTGTTGTATGTAGAAACCAACTGGTCACCAGTCGTTCACCAGATGATTTGCCTGCCTTTAACCGTGAATCTCTTAATTTATTGAAATAAAATATAAAAGTAAGTTAAGACATGATTGCAAAGAAGAAAATTGTAAGCAAAAAAATCTCCGAACAATGACTTTTAGTAACATATCATTGTTCGGATTTTTTAATACTTCTATTCAAACTTCTTTTTAGTTTTATTGGTTATTATAACTTAGTAACAGTAAAGTTGTTTTCTAACAATAACCAATTTTGAGGGAATGAGAGTCCAAGTTTCCAGTAAGCTATGCCACGCAAATCTAATTCTTTAATTAAGTCGAATTTAGCTTGAATTGATCTAGCATCTTCAAACCAGACTTCATGTTCACTTCCAGAAGAATCATAATAAGTGAAAAAAGGCGCTTGTGCTGTTTGATCAAATTGGATGGCTGTATTGTTTTTACGTGCGATGGTGATGGCCTGCTGTGGGCTAATAGCTCGAGCATATTCTCCACCTTCAACAAAAGGCAGTGTCCAATCATAGCCATATAGGTTTTGACCTAGTACAATCTTTTCTGCAGGTATTTCAGTTAGCGCATATTCAGCTACTTTTCGGACCTGATCTAATGGAGAAACTGCTTGAGCAGGTCCAGCACTATACCCCCATTCATACGTCATTAAAATAACAAAATCAGCTATTTCTCCGTGAACGGCATAATCATGTGCTGTGTAAAGAGTGCCAGCCTGCTCAGCGCTTGTTTTTGGCGCAACAGCAGTTGATAGCGTGAGCCCTGCTTGGGAAAAACGTTCTTTTGCTTTTCTTAAGAAAGAATTATATGCTTCTCTATCTTCAGGTGGTAAATATTCAAAATCAAAGTGTACGTCTTTATATCCTTCGGTAACTGCGGTATTGACAATATTGTCTAATAAATTATTTTGGACATGCTGGACTGTTAATAAAATATGGCCTAATTCACTGCTGAAATTTCCTCTTTCCAAATTGGTCACAACTAACATTAGTTGAGCATTATTGTTTCTAGCTATTTCTCGTAAGTTATCGAGAGGTGGTGGGGTTAAACTCCCGTCACGATTAGCATGATAGTTAAAAGGTGCTAGGTAAGTTAAATATTGTGTGTTATTTGTTGCTGCGTTAATGAGTGATTGTGATACGGTGGACCCTGTAGGTTGAATATAACCAATAGAAGTAATCGGTGGTTTTTGTTGAGGAGCAGGAATATAAAGCCTAAAGCCCACGTCAAGTGGACGGTCAATAGAAATGTTATTAACTCGTGCTAGTTCTTGAGTACTTAATCCAAACATACGAGCAATGGCATAGAGGGTATCACCAGGTTGAACATAGTAAAAGTGACCCATAATTGGAATGACAAGGGCCTGCCCGACAACAAGTTGGTTAGGCGTTTCTAGTTCATTAGCATCTACAATTGCTTGGACAGTAGTTCCATATGTAGTAGCGATGTTAAAAACTGATTGACCTTTAGAAACAACATGAATTTGCACAAAAAATCCCCCCTCCAAGTATATTTAAATCATAATCATCCTTACACTATATGAGGAGGGAGAATCATTTATTCATTTATAAGGATTGGTTCAAAAAGGGATGAACGTCAGCTTTCATGACTGAGTTTATTAGGTAAAGTGCATAGTCATTCCCATCCTTTTCTTCAGAGGCCATACAATTACTAGGTATGTGCATCTTAAAGTCATACATATACGCATCTTTTGCTGTGAATAAAATACAAATATCCCCAGCTACACCGGAGATAAGCAGGTGATCACAATTCAGCTCTGTTAATAGTGATTGAAGTGGTGTTTGAAAAAAAGCTGAGTGCATCGGTTTAATGAGAAAATAATCATCTTCATCTGGCTTCAATGCTTCGATGATTTCTTCACTTCTCTCATTTTTACAATGCTCAATAATTTTATTAAAATCAGCTTGCCAGAGTCTATAATGGTCATTAATATAAATAAGAGGGAGATTATTTTTTTTAGCATAATTACGCAAGGTTATCATATTGGGTAAAATATCTTTTGTATGTTTGATTAGTTTATGACCACCATTGAAATCAAAATGATTAATAACATCGATGAATAGGACAGCTGTATTATTATGTGTTTGAGTCATTTAGTTGGCTCCTTTACACTTAAATATATAACTAATTATTGCCTAATAGAATTCTTCTCAAACTACCTTGAAAGTTGGGATGTTATGGATGACGTTTTTATGGAATTAGCAATTGAAGAAGCGAAAAAAGCTGAAAGGATAAATGAGGTGCCCATTGGAGCGGTAATTGTTTATAACAATAACGTTATAGCAACGGGGTACAATATTCGTGAAACGGATCAAAAGACTCTTTCCCACGCCGAACTCATTGCCATTCAAGATGCTAATGAAAAAATAGGGAGCTGGCGTCTTGAAGATTGTACGCTTTATGTCACTTTGGAGCCATGTCCCATGTGTGCTGGCGCTATTTTACAATCTCGTATGAAGCGGGTTGTTTTCGGAGCATTTGATCCTAAAGCTGGTTGTGCGGGGACTTTAATGAATTTCCTTGAGGATGAACGATTTAATCATCAAGTTGAGGTGACAAGTGGTGTGTTGGAAGAAAATTGCGCTAAGCTTTTGAAAGACTTTTTTAAAGATTTGCGTGGAAAAAGAAAAAGGCAATAAAGCATATGTAATAATTTCCTATTGCAATGTCACCATAATATCTGTATAATTAACAATGTCGTGCTAGGTGGGGAGGTAGCGGTGCCCTGTACTTGCAATCCGCTATAGCAAGGCTGAATTCCCATTTGAGGTCAAGTGCCTTTATGGTCTGCCCCAAGGGAGTGGTGTTGACGCCGAGGTCCTACGCAACAGGAACCCATGAACCCTGTCAGGTCCGGAAGGAAGCAGCAGTAAGTGGATCTTCTTGTGTGCCGTGGGGTAACCTAGGCCGAGCCATGAACTTGGGTAACGCATAGGGACACTTGAACGAGAGTGGGTGCACGGCTTACATAGACTTCAAAGCTGTATCAAAGTTTTATAAAAATTTTGATACAGCTTTTTATTTTATTTAAAAATTGAGCAAAGATGATTAATTGAAATCCCACAGTAATTGTTTCTTTTAGGTTCACATTCGTCCAAAAAATCGGTATAATTAGAGGGAAATCATGAAGGGGACTGGGTAATATGAGCTATCAAGCATTATACCGTACTTGGCGTCCGCAAAACTTTAAGGATGTCGTCGGTCAAACACATATCACAAGAACACTACAAAATGCAATTGCGCAAGAAAAATTTTCCCATGCCTATCTATTTTCCGGTCCACGTGGAACTGGAAAAACAAGTGCTGCCAAAATTTTTGCGAAGACAATTAATTGCAGGTCTGCCCCAACAAAGGAAGCATGTAATGAATGTGATGCTTGTATTGGAATTCAGAATGGGTCGATTTCTGATGTCATTGAAATTGACGCCGCATCTAATACAAGTGTGGATGATATTCGTGAAATTCGTGATAAAGTAAAATATGCTTCAAGCTCTGTACCTTATAAAGTGTATATTATTGATGAAGTGCATATGATTTCTACAAGTGCTTTTAATGCGCTACTAAAAACCTTAGAGGAACCACCCCAACATGTTGTATTTATCTTAGCAACAACCGAACCACATAAAATTCCATTAACAATTATATCAAGATGTCAGCGGTTTGATTTTAAACCCATTTCGACCCGTGCGATTGTCGAGCGGATGGAGACGATTGTAGAAGCTGAAGAAGTGTCTGTTTCAAAAGAAGCTTTAGAAGCCGTATCCTTGGCTGCTGAAGGCGGGATGCGTGATGCGTTAAGTCTGCTAGATCAAGCTATCTCTTATAGTGACGATCAAGTAGAATTGGAAGATGTTCTCGCTGTAACGGGTGGAGTGTCTCAGCATCTGCTAACTGATATCGTTAAGGGGATGCATGACAAAGATATTAAAAACACATTAACATTACTTGATGATCTCATCCAAAGTGGGAAGGATCCGGGCCGTTTCGTTTACGATCTTATTTACTTTTTAAGAGACTTATTGCTTTACAAGAGTGCTCCATCACTGGAAGACATTTTAGAGCGGGCTACGGTAGATGATGGATTTAAACAGTTGGCAGACGAAGTATCAGAACCTTGGATTCAGGAAGCCATTACTCATCTAAATCAATGTCAGCAAGAAATTAAATGGACGAATAATCCAAAAGTGTTTATTGAAATTACATTAATTACAATTACTAATCGCTATCAACAAACCCAAGAGGCACCTGCTGTTGATGATGAAGCTGTTATGCAGCTGACCTCTAAATTATCTCGACTGGAAAAGGAACTGGAAACACTAAAACAAAGACCTTTTGCATCTCAAGAACAAACACCAGCTCCTCAAGCGAGAAGACCGCAGACGAGATCAACGAAAAACAGTTATAAAATACCGTACGAAAAAATTCGTCATGTATTACAAGAAGCAGAAAAAGGAGCATTAAAAGAGGTACAGGGACAATGGGCGTCATTCTTAAATAAACTAAAAAGCATGAATGCTCCAGCCCATGCTACAATACAAGATAGTAAGCCAGCTGCCGCTTCTGATAAAGCAGTCGTTGTAGCTTTTAAATATGAGATTCATTGTGCATTATTCCTTGATAACCAAGAACTCATTGAATCTGTTTTAGCAAGTGTGATTAATAAAGAATTAACGATTATTCCAATTCCAATCAATGACTGGCATGAATTGCGTCAAGAGTATGTTAAGAACCAAGATCAATCAAGTCAAAAGCAAGAACCAGAAAATGATCCGCTAGTTGAAGAAGCCAGAAAATTGGTCGGAGATGACCTGATCGAGGTACACGATTAAGATTAAATTTATAATGAAATAACATTTTGTCTTTTAAAATTATAAGGAGGCGTTTTTCATGAAAGGTAATATGAATAACATGATGAAACAAATGCAAAAAATGCAGAAGAAAATGATGAAGGCTCAGGATGAATTGCACGAAATGGTGTTTGAAGCATCAGCTGGTGGTGGAATGGTAACTGTAACAGCTAATGGGAAGAAAGAAATTACAGATGTAAAAATTGAAGAGGACGTTGTAGATCCAGACGATGTTGATATGTTACAAGACCTTATTCTTGCAGCAACAAATGACGTTCTAAATCAAATTGACGAAAAAACAAATGATACAATGGGTCAATTTACAAAAGGCATGAACTTACCTGGTGGAGGTATGTTCTAGGAGGCATCCTCAATGTATTATCCAGAACCAATATCTAAATTAATTGACAGCTTTACAAAATTGCCAGGGATCGGGCCCAAAACGGCTGTTCGGCTGGCATTTTTTGTTTTAAATATGAATGATGACGATGTTCTCGAATTTGCACAATCACTTGTTAATGCTAAACGAGAACTCTCTCATTGTTCAATATGTGGTCATATTACAGATCAAGATCCATGTGCGATTTGTCAAGATTCATCGAGGGATAACTCAATCATTTGTGTTGTCCAAGATCCAAAAGATGTGATTGCTATGGAAAAAATGAAAGAGTTCCACGGCAAGTACCATGTTCTTCATGGTGCTATTTCTCCAATGGATGGGATTGGACCAGAAGATATAAATGTTCCTGACTTAATCAATCGCTTAAAAGATGAGAATGTGAAAGAGTTAATCCTCGCCACTAATCCGAATATTGAAGGTGAAGCAACGGCAATGTATATCTCACGCCTTGTCAAACCATCAGGTATTCGTACAACTCGCATAGCACATGGCCTTCCGGTTGGCGGAGACCTGGAATATGCAGATGAAGTCACATTATCGAAAGCATTAGAGGGAAGAAGAGAACTGTAGAATTTAGGTGACATGATGGCTAGAAAGATAAAGAAAAGAGATATAGATCGACAGCTGCTCGATGCCTTATATATAGTAGAACAAGAGTGGAAACAAATAAGTTCAATCGTTGAAAAAAGTATTGAGCCATCTATGGATGGAAAGTTCAGAGAATCTATTGCTCAAGCAAAGTATTTATATTTATTACGTGAGGCTAGGCACAGAAATCTCAATGCTTTGAATTATAAATAAATAGACTTTAAATAGATTAAGAGACTAGTTATTCACTTTCGAAGATCAAGAATCCATAGCCATCATGATGGCTCATTTAGTAGAACTATTTTTCAAAAGGATGAGATTAAGCACCATCCCTTTGAAAAATAGTTTCTTTTTGTAAAAATGCAGATAAGAATGTATTTGTAAACAATTACCATATGATGTGCAGTAACTAATGGGTTGGTTTCAAAGCAAGTGTAATCATGACCGTCTGGGATCGCTCTGGGCGGATGCTTTCCGCGGGCACGGCTTCAGCCTCCTCGAGAAAACCACTCTGCGGGGTCTTCAGACTCACGCTATTCCCGCAGGAGTCACCGCCCTGCGCTCACCCAGACTATTAAAGTTATTTAATGTTATTATAAGTCAATTTTGTACAATGATATTAAGCTGAAATCAGCGTAGGAAAAAATGCGGAGACTCCTGGGGCTGCAGCAAGCTTCGCCCCACCAAAAACCTTTGTGGGAGCTAATGTTTTCGGTGGGACGAGCATTTAGCGCAGTCCCAGAGGCCTAGATAAGACTCCGCAGAGCGTAGCTCGAGGAGGCCCATCAGCCGCCCACGGAAAGCGTAGCGTTTGGATTACTGCTTACTTTAACAGGATGGGAAGAGAGTCCGTGTTGAAATTCTGTCGCATTTTATATCAACTACGGCAAAAAATAATCCATGAGCTACTTTTAATGCAATCGACAAGATGTTATTTCGGTTCTTTTTTTGCTTGTCCAAGCATATGTACTAATAAGAGGACAAGGAAGAAGGAGTTGATTGTGTTGGGTTCAACGTGGGTTATCTCTATTATGGTTGGGTTAATTATTTTGCTTTTATTTGTAGGTGCACCGGTTAAGCCGTTAAGATTTATTGCTAACAGTACGGTTAAATTAGGAATTGGTATTTTACTATTATTCTTTTTGAACGTATTTGGTGGAGCTGTTGGATTGCATATACCTATTAATCTTTTTACCGTTGCCATTTCAGGATTCTTAGGACTCTTCGGTGTCGCATCTTTAGCTGCTATTCACTTATTTGTCATATGAAAATTAAATTGAAAGTTTCAAAGTTTTTTCGTATAAAAACCGTTAGATTAGGAGAGACTATTATCTAACGGAGGTGGTTAATGTGAATCGAACAACATTTAATGAACGCTGTGGCATTTGTGAGGAAAGAAAGGAACGAGGCATTCATCTATACAACTTTTTTATCTGTACGGAATGTGAGTATAATATTATTCATACAGAGCCGAGAGAAGAAAAATACAATTACTACTTACGAAAATTAAAAAATATTAATCAACCAACATTATATTCATAGAAATTCGACTAGGGGTCTTTGCTTCATAAGTGCAAAGACTTTTTTATTGCATATCTATAACTTTTATTAATTAAAAAATAAACTATAACATGCTACAATAGAGGTAAACAATACAATATATTTTCGCGAGAATCGCAAATTTTTTTGATTTAACATAGACTATTATGAACTGTTAAAGGAGAAAGCATAAGTGAATGGGTATTTTATTACACTAGAAGGTGGTGAAGGAGCAGGAAAAACAACTGTTCTCAAATCTCTTCGAAACGAACTACAAGAAAAAGGGTTTGATGTGTTAACAACAAGAGAACCTGGCGGAATTGATATCGCAGAAAAAATAAGACAGATTATATTAGCGACTGAACATACCACAATGGACGGTCGAACGGAAGCATTATTGTATGCTGCTGCTAGAAGACAACATTTGGTGGAAAAAGTTTTCCCCGCACTTAGAAAGGGGAAAATAGTTTTATGTGATCGATTTATCGACAGTAGTCTAGCTTACCAAGGATATGCAAGGGAACTTGGAATGGATGAGGTTTTCTCAATTAATCAATTCGCTATTCAAGATTGTATGCCAGACTTAACTTTATTTTTTGATATTACACCAAAAAAAGGATTAAAGCGGATCTCGTCGAATAAAGATAGGGAAAGAAATCGCTTAGATTTAGAAGAAATGCATTTCCACGAGAAGGTTTATGAAGCTTACCAGCTTTTGGTTGAAAAGTTTCCTGAACGGATAAAGGTAATTAATGCAGATCAACCATTAGAAAGGGTTGAGGAGGATGCCATAACTACACTTACCCGCGATTTGAAAGAAAAAAGTATTGAATTAAGATAAATCGACTTAAAAAGGAGGCTTATTTAAAATGAAATTAATTATTGCGGTTGTTCAAGATAAGGATTCTAATCGCCTTGTCGATGCGTTGGGAGAAGGAAACTTTCAAACAACAAAACTGGCTACCACAGGTGGATTTTTAAAAGAAGGAAATACAACATTAATGATTGGTTGTGAAGATCAGTACCTTGATGAAGCCCTTGATATTATTCGAGATAATTGTTCACAGCGTGAGCAAATGGTAGCTCCTATTTCTCCAATGGGTGGTAATGCAGATTCTTATATACCTAAGCCGGTAAAAGTTGAAGTAGGCGGTGCTACGGTCTTTATTCTACCAATTGAGTCGTTTTACCAGTTTTAAGAGTTAAAACAATTTATGATTATAAAAAGGAGGACTGGGCGAATGAAAATTAACCAAGAAATCAGATCCACATCTGAAGCAGCGAATAGGCAACTGCGCGTGAATCTTGATGAGCACCAAAAGTTTAAAGGTCTCGTTCAGTCCCAAGCCAGCAAGTTGCAAAATCAAGAAGTAGAAAACTTACTTAATAATATAAGTAAGCAAGGAAATAAATTAGCAAGTTTCAGGTCTTTACGTGATTTAGCTAAATTTAAACAGATGATTAAGAGATTTTTAAAAGAAACAACGAGCTCAGGCTTAAAATGGCAATCAGGACACCACTTTGATCCGTCTGGTCAAGGTCGTAAATTAGCCCTGGTTAAAGAAGTTGATGAGAAATTAATTGAGTTAACCGAAGCTATGATGAGTAATGAAAAAAAGACAGTCGACCTCTTAGGAATTATTGGTGAAATTAAAGGTCTGCTGCTTAATATATATGCATAACCGAAAAAATTGATAAACACCTATGAATTTAAAAAGAGTAGATTTAACATATAAGAGATAAGGATGGGAACAGATGACAACATGGTCTGAGATTGAAAAAATTCAGCCGATAGCCAGCAGAATGATTACAAACAGTATAAAAAAAGGCCGTATTTCCCATGCCTATCTTATCCAAGGTGCACGTGGAACAGGTAAGGAAGCCATTGCCACATTGATTGCAAAGAGTATATTCTGTGAACGTCTAATAGGTGTGGAACCCTGTCAATCGTGCCGAATGTGTAAACGTATTGATTCAAGAAACTACCCTGATATCCATTGGGTTGAACCTGAAGGACAATCGATTAAAATAGAACAAATTAAAAATTTACAAAGAGAATTTACGTATTCAAGCTTTGAATCCAATCAAAAAGTTTATATTATTACAGGTGCAGATACATTAACATTAAATGCTGCCAACCGTATTTTGAAATTTTTGGAGGAACCAACTCAGCGAACAACCGCTATTTTATTAACTGAAAATAGTCAATCAATGATTCCGACCATCCGTTCACGGTGTCAACTTATTGACTTAAAGCCACTTCATTCTAAGCATTTACAAGAACAATTAGTGGCGTCTGAGATGTCTGAGAAGGATGCAGCTTTAATGAGTGCTTTGACCAATAATATTGATGAAGCTATAGAGTGGAGCGATGATGAATGGTTTGCAGAAGGGCGAAAATTAATGATACAATTGATGGAAATACTTATTGCACCTTCAGAAGATGCATATTTATTTATTCATAATCATTGGTTAAAGCATTTTAAAGAACGAGCTCAACTCGAACGTGGAATTGATTTGCTGTTATTAGCTTTTAAAGATGTTCTTTATGCTCATTTAGATAAAGAGGAATCAATGGTTGTATTCAATATAAATGATGAGCAGCTCAAACAGTTAGTTTTATCATATTCTCAAGAAGATTTAATTAAAGTGTTACATAACTTACTTGATGCTAAACGTCATTTAAAGCAACATGTCAATTCCAGTTTAGTCATGGAACAATTAGCACTTCAAATACAGAGGTGATTATAGAGTGATAGATGTAATTGGTGTCCGCTTTAAAAAAGCGGGTAAAATATATTATTTCGATCCAGCTGATAAAAATCCCAAGCTTGATGATTATGTTATCGTAGAGACAGTCAGAGGGATTGAGTTTGGTAAAGTCGTCATTGCAGATAAGCGTGTCGACGAGGAAGATGTCGTACTACCTCTTAAGAAAGTGATGCGGATAGCTGATGAAGAGGACAAGCGTACAGTTTTAGATAATGACACATATGCGAAAAAGGCTTTTTCCATATGTGATGAAAAGATTGTCCAACATAAATTAGATATGAATCTAGTGGATGTAGAATATACATTTGATGGAAATAAAATTATTTTTTATTTTACAGCAGATGGGCGCGTTGACTTCCGTAACCTTGTTAAGGATTTGGCAGCATTATTTAAAACGCGTATTGAATTGAGACAAATAGGTGTACGTGATGAAGCCAAGATGCTTGGTGGAATAGGGCCTTGCGGAAGGATGCTATGTTGTTCTTCTTTCTTAGGAGATTTTGAACCAGTATCGATAAAAATGGCAAAGGATCAAAATCTTTCTCTTAATCCCGCTAAAATATCTGGACTATGTGGCCGCTTGATGTGCTGCCTGAAATATGAAAATGACCAATATGAAGATGCTAAAAAGGAATTACCAGATTTGGGACAAAAAATGGAAACTCCGTATGGCAAAGGTCATGTGGTAGGACTGAATATTTTAGAAAAGGTTATTCAAATTGAAATCACTGAAAAAGACCGTGTGATTGAATATACTGTGGATGAATTGATAGAAGAAGGTATCCTAACGACGCAAGCCACAAGGTAGTGGGGTGAAAAAGCGTGAGTAAGTATAGGCAAATATTCGATCAAGTATCAGATATGGAACAACAAATTGGCGAGTTGTATGAACAACTGGGTGACTTAAAAAATAAAATTAGTGGTTTATTAGAAGAAAATCATCGTCTTGGTATGGAAAATCATCATATTCGAAATCGTTTAAATCAGCAAGAAGAAAACGATGAGACAGATAGGCCACAAGAGGCATCTGATGTTCCGAGTGAAGGTTATGATAATTTAGCTCGTATTTATGATGAAGGGTTTCATATCTGTAATTTAGAATTTGGAAGTCCGAGAAAAGATGAAGATTGTATATTTTGTCTTGATTTTTTAAGCAAAACAAAATAATCTTGAAGTAACTCTAGCTGCCTCTTGTCTGAATGACAAAAGGCAGCTTATTTTGTAAATGGAGAGGAACAACATATATAATGGTAAAGTTAATCGATGATGAACGTCTTGATTATTTATTGGCAGATCAAACAATGAAAATCATTCAAAGTCCTACTGCATTTTCTTTTTCTCTTGATGCCGTCCTTTTAGCTCACTTCGCCAATATACCAATTCAAAAGGGTAAAATATTAGATTTATGTACTGGTAATGGGGTCATTCCACTATTGCTTTCAAAACGAACAAAGGCGTCTATTGTGGGAGTGGAAATTCAGGAACGTATTTTTAATATGGCGGAGAGAAATGTTGAGTTGAACCATCTTAGTGAAAGAATCGCAATGATTCATGGGGATTTAAAGGAAATGCAACCTGTGCTTGGCCATAGCCATTTTGATGTTGTGACATGTAATCCCCCTTATTTCAAGACTCCGTCTAAGACAGAGCATAATCAAAATGATTATTTGACGATTGCTCGTCATGAAGTTTACTGTACATTGGAGGACGTTATTAAGGCTTGTAAGTTGCATGTAAAGCCTGGAGGAAAAGTAGCTATGGTCCACCGTCCAAGTAGACTTGTTGATTTGCTAACTTTATATCGTGCCTATAAGATAGAACCGAAACGGATGCGGCTCGTTTACCCGAAACGTGGTCGTCAAGCAAACATGTTATTGCTTGAGGGAATGAGAGACGGAAAAGCGGATTTGCATATACTTCCACCTTTATATGTCTATAATAATGATGGAACCTATACGAAAGAGGCTGAGGAGATAATTTATGGATGAACATATAGTATATATTTTAAGATGTAAAGATAACTCACTGTACACAGGATATACAAATGATTTGGAACATCGTCTTGAGATGCATCGAAGTGGAAAAGGAGCAAAATACACACGAGGACGTGGCCCGTTCCAAGTGATGTTTGTCGAAAAACATCCAACAAAAGAATCGGCAATGACACGTGAATATGAGATTAAACAGTTGACACGAAGAGGGAAAATGCTCTTAATTCGTGAAAAACTGAAAGAGGTTATTCAAAATGATGATACAAAAGAGTTTTAATGATGATTTAAAGGGGAAGCTGTATATCGTTCCCACGCCCATCGGTAATCTTGAGGATATTACCTATCGAGCATTAAATACATTAAAATCAGCCGATTTAATTGCTGCTGAAGATACAAGAAATACCCAAAAGTTGTTGAATCATTTCGATATTCATACACCATTAATAAGTTACCATGAACATAATAAGAGGGAACGAGAAGACATGATGGTGAGCAAAGTTGAGGAAGGTCAAGTCGTGGCACTTGTGAGCGATGCCGGCATGCCGGCAATATCTGACCCAGGCTATGAGTTGGTACACGCTTTAATTAAAAGTGATTTGCCAGTTGTCGTGCTACCTGGTGCAAATGCTGCTCTTTGTGCATTGGTAGGATCGGGGTTGCCTTCTAGTGAATTTTATTTTTATGGATTTTTGCCAAGAAAAAAGAAAGAAAAGCAGGCTGAACTGGAGCGACTCCGCTCTTTAAAAGCCACTCTTTTAATATATGAATCCCCTTTTCGTGTGAAAGATACGTTGAAGGTGATTCTAGAACAACTTGGGAATCGAAATATAGCGATTGCTAGAGAATTGACAAAGCGATTTGAAGAATATGTGCGAGGTACGGTAGAAGAGCTTATTTCATGGACAGAGGAGACAGAATTACGCGGTGAATTTTGTCTTGTAATTGAAGGAGATTCTGGTGAGAATACGGAACATGATGATATGTGGTGGAGTCACTTGTCAGTCGTGGAGCATGTTACTCACTATATGGACGAACAATCTTTATCAAGCAAAGAGGCTATAAAAACCGTAGCTACAGAAAGAAAGTTACCAAAGCGAGAAGTCTATCAAGCTTATCATATTGATAAATAAAAAGAGTTGACCACTAAAGGGATCAACTCTTTTTAATCTATATTTATTCATTAAATTTGTTTTGTATTTCATCAACTAAAGTCTTTGCTCCCTCGGGGCTTAAAACAAGTTTTCCATCTGCAAGTGTAATGTTCTCGTCTTTCGTTTCACCTGTGACGAAGCATGACATATTCGCTTGGTATTTTTTAAATATAACTTTATCATCATCAACATAAATTTCAAGAGGATCTTTAATATTAATATCAAGTGTTCTACGCAGTTCGATTGGGATGACAACTCGTCCTAGTTCGTCAACCTTTCTTACAATCCCAGTGGATTTCATTCAGTTTCCCCCTTAAATAATTTCTTGTTTTCGCCATATTTCGACATAAACTGATTTTATCTTACCAACCTTTTACAATTGTGTCAATATTTTTTTAACTATATTTTTAAGTTTTTTGAAAGTTTCAAGATAAAGAAGTCAATCATAAAAGCTAAGCTATTGAATTGGTAAGAAATTGCACTGATCTTGTTAGAAAAATGCTATGTTATGGCAATTACCACGAAAAATCGCTACAATAGAAGAATAATCTAAGTTTTGTTAAGGAGGAAAACCATGTCGGAGAATAAAAAGACTTTTTATATTACGACACCAATTTATTACCCAAGTGGAAAATTACATATTGGACATGCCTATTCAACCATTGCTGGGGATGCTATTGCGAGATATAAACGGATGCGCGGCTATGATGTTATGTATTTAACTGGAACGGATGAACATGGACAAAAAATACAAAAGAAAGCTAAGGAAAATAATCAAACACCTCAGGAATATGTTGATGACATTGTCGGAAGCATTCAAGATTTATGGAAGAAGTTAAAAATTACGAACGATGACTTTATCCGTACAACTGAGGAAAGACATAAAACAATCGTTCAAAAGATTTTTCAACAATTACAAGATCAAGGTGATATTTATTTAGATGAGTATGAAGGATGGTATTGCACGTCATGTGAATCCTTCTTTACAGAAAGACAATTGGAAGATGGCAACTGTCCGGATTGCGGAGGTCCTGTCCATAAGGTAAAAGAAGAGTCATACTTTTTTAAAATGAGTAAGTATGCCGATCGACTGATTAAGTATTATGAAGAGCATCCTCATTTTATTCAACCTGAAAGCCGAAAAAATGAAATGCTTAACAACTTTCTTAAACCTGGACTAGAAGATTTAGCTGTATCTAGAACAACATTTGATTGGGGAATTAAAGTTCCTAGTAATCACAAGCATGTTATTTACGTATGGATTGATGCACTGACCAACTATATCACGGCTTTAGGGTATGGTACGGACAACGTTGAGAAGTTTGAAAAGTACTGGCCAGCTGATGTTCATTTGATGAGTAAAGAAATTGTTCGTTTCCATACAATTTATTGGCCAATTATGCTTATGGCGCTTGATTTACCTCTCCCTAAGAAGGTGTTTGCACACGGTTGGATTTTAATGAAAGACGGGAAAATGTCTAAGTCAAAAGGAAATGTTGTGGATCCTGTTTCACTGACTGACCGTTATGGTCTTGACGCGCTTCGTTACTATTTATTGCGTGAGGTGCCGTTTGGCTCAGATGGTGTCTTTACACCAGAAGGATTTGTTGAGAGAACAAACTATGATTTAGCAAATGACTTCGGAAATTTGCTAAATCGGACAGTAGCTATGATTACGCAATACTTTGATGGTGAAGTACAACAATATCAAACATCAGAAACACCAGTCGATAGTGAACTGGAAACGATGGTAAAAGAAACGGTTACGAGTGTTGAAGAGGCAATGGAAAATATGCAGTTTTCAGTTGCTCTAGCTTCTATTTGGAAGTTAATTAGCCGAACCAATAAATATATTGATGAAACTGAACCATGGAAATT
Source organism: Virgibacillus sp. MSJ-26 (assembly GCF_018918075.1). Classification (GTDB taxonomy): domain Bacteria; phylum Bacillota; class Bacilli; order Bacillales; family Amphibacillaceae; genus MSJ-26. The sequence goes on along the minus strand of NZ_JAHLPW010000011.1, from coordinate 27,413 downwards.
GGCTAAAGATGAAGGGCAGAATGAACGTCTTGGTAATGTTTTAGCTCATTTAGCAGATACCTTACGTGTGATAGCTATCTTGTTACAACCATTTTTAACTGAAGCTCCAAAAGAAGTATTTAAGCAACTCGGTATTAACGATGAGGCAATGAAACAATGGGATAGTATTTATGAATTGGGAGCAATTAAAGTGGGAACAAAGGTTGAAAAAGGAAAACCGATCTTTCCTCGTTTAGATGTTAAAGAGGAAGTTAAAACAATTAAAAATTTGATGCAAAAAACAGGTGGCAGCGAGGAACAGAAGCCTGAACAAGACAAGCCAGGGAAAAACGAAGTAGCTTTCGATGACTTTATGAAAATTGATCTTAGAGTCGCTGAAGTGTTGAAAGCTGAGAAAATGAAAAATGCGGACAAACTGCTTAGGTTACAGCTCGACATTGGGAGCGAGAAACGCCAAGTAATCTCTGGAATTGCCAAGTATTACGAACCAGAAGAGTTAGTTGGCAGAAAAGTAATTTGCGTAACTAACTTAAAACCTGTTAAACTTCGTGGTGAAATGTCTGAAGGAATGGTGTTATCTGGAGAAGATAAAGGTGGTAATCTTTCTCTTGCAACCGTCGATCAATCCTTGCCAAATGGTTCTGTTGTAAAATAATAAGATTAACCTAAGGTCTGGCTTGGCGAACTTACCAAGCCGGCTTTTTTTAAAATTGATTGTTTGTGTGCATAATGAATTAGTAATATAAATTACAGCTCCAGCTAAGACTGAAAAGTTCTTCGTCATGATGTATAATCTCTTAAAAATAAGATCATGAATCGTGAGAGCGTCCGTTATGATGCGTAATCTCATAAAAGCTGGATCATGAATCGTGAGAGCGTCCGTTATGATGCGTAATCTCATAAAAGTTGGATCATGAATCGTGAGAGCGTCCGTTATGATGCGTAATCTCATAAAAATGGATCATGAATCGTGAGAGCGTCCGTTATGATGCGTAATCTCATAAAAGCTGGATCATGAATCGTGAGAACGTCCGTTATGATGCGTAATCTCATAAAAGTTGGATCATGAATCGTGATCGTTCCTCACGATATGTATCCCCATTAGGATCAAAATTTTAATTGCTATATCTAATTAATTAAACTAACTTTTTAGATGCAAGATAATAAATTATGATATACCAGAGGTGAAAAAATGTTATTTGATACGCATGTTCATTTAAATGCCCGTCAGTTCATGGAGGATCGTGAAGAAGTGATTCAGAGTGCCTTTGATGCGGGCGTTAAATATATGGTAGTTGTAGGATTTGACCATGAAACTATTCCCTTAGCCATTGAAATTGCTGAACAATATGACTCAATTTATGCAGCAATTGGATGGCACCCTGTTGATGCGATTGATATGACCGATGAAGACTTTAAATGGATAGAAGAACTTTGCTCTCATCCTAAGGTTGTCGCTTTAGGAGAAATGGGATTAGATTATCACTGGGATAAATCACCGAAAGATGTCCAAAAAGATGTATTCAGGAAGCAAATCAACCTAGCCAAGAAAGTAAATATGCCGATTATTATTCATAACCGGGAAGCCACAGAAGATATTATTAAAATATTGAAAGAAGAAAATGCTAAAGAAGTGGGCGGCATTATGCATTGTTACAATGATTCAGTGAAATATGTACAAGATTGCCTTGATATGAATTTTTATATGTCGTTCGGTGGGACGATTACATTTAAAAATGCTCCCTTACCGCAAGAAGCTGTTTTAGAAGTACCTGATAACCGCTTGCTCATTGAAACTGATGCACCATTCCTAGCACCTCATCCTAATCGAGGTAAACGCAATGAGCCTGCTTATGTTAAATTAGTCGCAGAAAAAATCGCAGACTTAAGAGGAGTATCATATGAGGAAATCAGTAGTATGACAACTCAAAACGCTTTTGACTTTTTTGGAATTGACCCTAGTAAAAATAAGTAAGTAAAGTTAAGATAGGTGAATTTTTACCAGCAGAGCTAACTCAAAGATAACAAGTGGTGTCTTTGAGTTAGCTCTTTTTTTTCCTCCTGTTCTAATCCCTCCTAAATTAATATTGCATGAGTTATATACTTAAATTCCCAATTCACTCAAGAAAGATAGGATACACTTCACGGGCTTTTCCATTTCGCTTTTTTCAGCCTAATACTTTACTAGTCTAATAATAACTATCCAATTTTAAACTAAAACTCCCTTGACAATTCAGTTCATTACTTATATGGTTAGTTATACAACTAACTAACCCATTGGAAAAGGTGACAAAAATGAAAGGTAAATTAGATGATCGACGACCAATCTATCTTCAGATTAAAGAGTCGATTGAGGATTCCATTATCAATGGATCAATTAAAGTAGGGGAACGAATACCATCTACAAATGAACTAGCTAAGTTTTATAACATCAATCCTGCTACAGCACGGCAAGGTATTAATGAGTTGGCACAAGAAGAAATTATTCTAAAGCAAAGGGGGGTTGGCATGTTTGTTACGGAGGTTGGAAAGGAAAAATTAATTGGACATCGCAAGCAGCAGTTTTATGAGAACTTTGTTATTCCGTTAAAAAATGAAGCAAGTAAATTGCAAATTTCTAATGAGCAATTGTATGACATGTTAAAAAAGGGGGAAGTCCGCTATGGAGATTAAAGTTAATAAGCTATCGAAACGTTATCGAAAAAAACACGCCTTAAACGAGGTATCATTTGAACTCACTGAACCAAAAATTTATGGATTACTCGGGAGGAACGGCGCTGGAAAAACAACATTTATGGATATCTTAGCAGGCTATCAATTACCAACAAGCGGTGATGTTTTAGTTAATAATAAAAATCCTTTTGATAATCGGGAGATATCACAACATATTTGTTTAATTAAAGAAGGTAGCAACTTTAATCAGAATTTGAAAGTTAAACATATTTTGAATTCTTATAGTTTATTTTATCCAAATTGGGACCAGGCGCTGGCTAATGAATTAATTAAAGAGTATAACTTATCTTTGAATGCGAAAGTCAAAACACTATCTAAAGGAATGGAATCGGCATTAGGAGTTATTGTAGGGTTATCTAGTTTGGCAACAATAACAATTTTTGACGAACCCTATATTGGACTTGACGCGGCTGCTCGAAAAAATTTTTACAATACTTTATTGGAACAATATGAAACCCGTCCTCGCACGATTATATTTTCAACTCATTTAATTGATGAAGTGAGTTTATTGTTTGAAGAAGTATTGATATTAAGAGAAGGTGATCTGATTATGCATGAAAAAGCTGAAATAATGCGGCAAGGTGCTTTTTCAGTTACTGGATCGAAAGCCGAGGTTGAACAATTTATTCAAGATAAACAAGTCATGAAAATTAAGGAACTAGCCAACATGATGACAGCCTTCGTATTTGGTAGTCAAGAAGGAGTAGAGGATACTGATTTAAATGTTGAAGGTGTTCCGATTCAAGAATTAATGATCTATTTAACGGAAAAAGGAGGAGAAGTATCATGGATGGCCAATTAAAAGGAGCGGTTTATTTTATTTTGACTGATTTAAAGCGACCATTTGTCATTTTTTGGACCGTGTTAGTTAGTTTCATGGTGCTAACTTATGGACTTGATTATATATTTAGTAAGGGTGATGATACAGCAGTTAGTTATGATTTATCGTTTCCTATTTATATATTTTCAGCCGTATTAGCTTTTGTAACCGTGAAAAACTGTATTCCCTGTCTTATTAAAATGGGGTCAACTCGGATGAATATATTTGTTTCTGCTGGTGTCTCTTTCCTTTGTTTGGCAATGGTAAATGCTGCATTGGCTAATACCCTCACTTTAATAGCTGAAAAGGTATTCAAAGCAACTAATAATGGGATATTTACTATAACAACTGAAGAAAAGTCTTATACCTTTAGCCACTTGGCAGATTTGGTTTTAGAAACCACGTGGTATAGTCGCGTTGTTATTGATACGTCTATAGCTTTCTTTTTACTAGCCTGTTTCTTTATTATCGGTTTAATATTTTATCGATTTGGCTACATTGGAGGTTTCACTATTTTAGGTATTACAATGGCAACATTGGTTTTCGGGATTGCTAAAGGATGGATACTAGACTTTTTCATAGACTTATTTACGGATTTTAGCTTTATTTTCTTTTATCAACTTCTTTTAACAGGGGTTGTCATTTATTTAATTTCGTATATTGTCATGCGGAAGATAACGATTTAGGTTATAGGATTTCACGTGCCATAATATTCTAATGTTCGACTTAATCAATGTTTATTTGACTGTTGTAAAGTAATTGCCATCGTATGTAACCAAATTGTAAAGTAAAAGTAATCGAAAACCCTTTGACTTTGATTTTTAATATTTATATAATCGTATGCGATGTCAAGGAGGCAATAGCATGCGAAAAAATTCAAAGCTTTTCTCCAAGTCAAATTTACAAAAGGTTATTTCGACGGTGGGTGTTTTGGCACTGATCGCTTTTTCTAGCATCATTGTTTTTGATGCAATGAAAAAGACCATTACTGTAAATGACAATGGAAAAGAGCAAAGAGTTCAAACGCACGTTAAGACAGTTGAGGAAGTTCTTGAGCAAACAGGTATTACTGTAGGCCAACATGATGAGCTGTCTCATGCGTTAGATGCAGAAATTGAAAGTGGCATGACAATCGATTATAAAACTGCCAAACAAGTGACGGTCAATGTCGATGGAGAAGAAAATATATATCATACAACCGAAGAAACAGTAGAGGACTTATTTATAGATCATAACTTAGCGTTCTCCAATCATGATGACTTATCACATGAGTTAGACGATGCTCTAAAAGAGGGTATGATAATCGATGTCACTAAAGCTTTTCAAGTTACCGTTGTCAACGGTGGGAAAAAAGAAAAATACTGGACGACAGGCGGAACAGTCGAACAATTATTAAACGATCACAAAATTACTTACTTAAAAAACAGCAATGATAAAATAAATGTTAACTTATCCGATAAAATAGAAAATGATACTAAGATTAAAATTGTTCGTGTCGACAAAGAGAAAGAAGAAGTTGAAGAAGCCATTCCTTTTGAAATAGAAACTCAAGAAGACAATTCTTTAGAAAAAGGAAAAGAAAAGGTTATTTCTGAGGGAGAGGAAGGTCTCGTCGTTAAAACATATGAAATAACGAAAGAAGACGGCAAAAAAGCCGATAAAGTACTTAAAGACGAAAAGGTTCAAAAAGAGAGTCAAAACAAAGTTGTCGCAGTCGGAACGAAAGAAGCTAAACAAACAAATGATGGTGGCAATCTTCAAACTCTCGCTAAATCAGAGTCAAAATCAGAATCAAAGTCAAAACCGAAAAGTAATTCATCAAGTGCATCAAGCAGTTCTTCTAAGAAATCCAGCAGCTCCAATTCAAACGGCAAAACACTTACGATGAGTGCGAGTGCCTATACTGCAAAATGTAATGGTTGTTCTGGTCATACGTCAACAGGTATTGATTTGAATGCCAATCCAAACAAAAAAGTTGTTGCAGTTGATCCAAGTGTGATTCCACTTGGAACTAAAGTTTGGGTAGAAGGCTATGGTGAGGCTGTAGCTGGTGATACAGGCGGTAATATTGTGGGAAACCGAATTGATCTTCATTTTCCTAACAAGGAAGCAGCTTTGGCATTTGGTCAAAAGACAGTGACTGTGAAAGTTTTAAACTAAATTTTAATAACATGATATTCATGCTCTTACCATGTTAAAATGGTAAGAGCATTTTTTATGAAAGAGGCGCAAGTATATGAAAATAAAAGAGGTTATTGTTGTAGAAGGAAAAGATGATACGGTAAAAGTTCACCAAGCCGTTAATGCGGATACTCTTGAGACAAATGGTTCTGCTATAAATAAAGCCACATTAAGACAAATCGAACATGCTCAAGAAAAGCGCGGGGTGATTATTTTTACCGATCCTGATTATCCCGGAGAAAGAATTCGCCATATAATAGACCAAGCTGTACCGGGGTGTAAACATGCCTTTTTGACGAATGAACAGGCAAAAGCCAAACATCCTAAAAATAAAAGCCTAGGGATTGAGCATGCTTCTATACAAGATATCAAACAAGCATTATCAGCGGTTTATCAATTAACTGATGAGGTAGAAAGCGATATTTCAAAAGAAGATTTAATAAATTACGGACTTATTGGTGGATTAAAAGCAGGGAAGCGAAGAAAACATCTTGGTGAGTTACTTAAAATAGGTCATACTAATGGAAAACAACTTTTAAAACGTTTATCTATGTTTAATATTACTCAAGCTCAATTTGAACAAGCGATAAATCAGGTTATACAGGAGGAGACGAATGAATCGTAAAAAATATATAGCAACTCCGAGCATGACCAATCAAATAATGAAAGAGCATCATCTCACTTTTAAAAAAAGTTTAGGACAAAACTTCCTAATTGATGTTAATATTTTAGAAAATATTATTAAGCACGCTGGGATTGATAAAGAAACTGCTGTTATCGAGATTGGTCCCGGAATAGGTGCCTTAACAGAGCAATTGGCAATTCATGCTGAACAAGTTGTTGCTTATGAAATTGATCAACGCCTTTTACCTATTTTAAATCATACATTACAAGACTACACAAATATTCATGTCATTCATCAAGATATTTTAAAGGCTGACGTCAGTCAAATGATAAAAGAAAGATTCCGCCCAAATCAACCTGTTCAACTGGTCGCAAACCTACCGTACTATATAACAACACCTATTCTAATGAAGTTATTACAGGAAAAGTTACCTTTATCAAGTATCACGGTAATGATTCAAAAGGAAGTCGCTGACCGCATGGCTGCAGCACCTAATAGTAAGGCCTATGGTTCTTTATCACTTGCTGTACAATATTACACTGAAGCGGAAGTCGTAATGACCGTGCCAAAAAGCGTTTTTATGCCACAACCTAATGTCGATTCAAGTATTCTAAAACTAACCTTGAGAGAAAATCCACCCATCGAGGTAGCCGATGAAGATTTCCTTTTCTCGCTGATTAGAGCTAGTTTTGTACAGAGACGGAAAACATTACGAAATAATTTAAATAGGTTTTTAAAAGATAAATACGATAAGGAAGACATATCTTCTATTTTAGCGGCAGCAGGTATCGATGGTTCAAGAAGAGGAGAGTCATTAAATATGCAAGAATTCGCCACTTTAGCAAATGAGTTCACGGCAATAGATGGTTAATTTGTTTAAAACTTAGGCACACTCACCTCACTATGAACATAGCCTATGTTAGGATGCTTTCACTTATAGTGATGAAAAGCGGTGAGGTGAATATATGATACCTTATACAAAAGGCGAATTAGTGACAAGGAAATCGTATCAACATGATTTATTATTTAGAATTTCTTCATTTAAACAAGATAAAGCAATCCTTTATGGGGATGAATATCGCCTTGTAGCAGATGCACCATTTGATGATTTATCCCCTGTTAAAAAGAGAGATTTGGAAAAAAGACGCCAACAGAGCAAAGAGCAGGAAGAATCATCTTTTCGCTTATTTAGGCAAGATTATCGGCTTATGGAACAAAAGCGTGATTATCAATCTTCTGAAGGTTTCAAGGTCCCGCACTTCTTTCAACTGCCGGCTCGCGTTCTTCATATAGACGGGGATCCGTCTTACTTGAAAAAGTGTATTGCTTTATATAAACGAATGCATCTTCAAGTTCATGGAGTCCATCTTAATGAAAAAGAAATGCCTTTTGAGATAGGGGCACTTATTGAAAAAATAAAGCCAAATATAATTGTTATTACAGGTCACGATTCTTATCAGAAACAAAAAGGCAAAAAAAGTGAGCTACAGGCTTATCGACATTCAAAGTATTTTGTAGAAACGGTGAGAAATGCTCGTGATAATGTTCCAAATTTAGATCAGCTCGTGATCTTTGCGGGGGCATGTCAGTCCCATTTTGAATCTCTTATTAGAGCGGGGGCAAACTTTGCAAGTTCACCATCACGAATTAACATTCACGCTCTTGATCCCGTATTTATTGCAGCTAAAATAGCTTACACCCCTTTTATGGAGAAGGTTAGTGTTATGGACGTATTAAGAAATACTTTAACAAGGGAAAAAGGCATGGGTGGCATAGAAACGAGAGGACTCTTACGAACGGGCTTACCCTATCTTCAAGATGATAATGAAAATGAGCACTTTGAAAAAACACCGGGTGATGGATATGAAGTTTAATGGAATCTAAGTTTCTTAAGAATAAATCAACTCTAAGATGACATATAAAAATAAGCACGCACTATATGAATTTAAGCCAACCTTATTCTTATATTAATTGAATAATTAGGTTGGCTTGTTTGTTAATTAGATATTTTTACAAGTAAATACATATATTTTTAACAATTAGGCATAATAATAATAAATATAGTGGAAACCTATTGACATTAAAAAAGATATATTGGTATAATATATAGTTTTATTTGACTTTCATACAAGCGTGTGGTAAACTAATATGTAGTGAGGTGGAGTCTAGTGGCAAAAACATTAATCGAAATTAAGCAAGGTCTTGAGGATCAATTAGGAAGACGTTTACGACTGAAGGCGAACAGAGGCAGAAGAAAAACAATTGAGCGCTTTGGAACTTTAGCAGAAACGTATCCTTCTGTTTTTGTGGTCGAGCTAGATCAAGATGAAAATGCTTTCGAACGTGTTTCTTACAGCTATGCAGACGTACTAACAGAATCGGTGGAATTAAGTTTTCTTGATGAACAACAGAAAGCCATGTTATCAGAACAATAAACGATTTTATCGTTTATTGTTCTTTTTTTCTAAAGTATTATACTCTATATAATGCGAGAAAATATAATACGTGCAAAGGGGAATTGGAGATGGAAGCAAAGACTATTCCGGAATTGTGGGAGCTTATTGATCAAAAGTTATTTGAGAATCAGGATCCTTATCAAAATTTAAATGCTATTTATGAATTCCAAATCACTGATCAACCTGAGAGTGTTTACCAATTAGAGTTTGACCAGGGACAAGCGATTATACATAGTAATTCAGAAAAAGAACCAGCGTGTATATTAAAATTAAAGGAAAAACATTTTACAAAGTTTCTTACAGGTGACTTGAATAGTACATCAGCGTTTATGACGGGGAGATTAAAAGTTGATGGAAATATTGGTTTAGCACTTAAGTTAGAAAGCATGCTGAAGCAATATGATTTTTCTAATTAAATCCTTTTTTGCATACTTATAACACGGTTAATTTACATAGGAATGTAAAAAGTAATAATGTCGTAATCACACTAACACGAAAGGGGATGTTCTTTCTATGGCTAGCAGACGTGGGATCATGTCACACCAAATGAAAGAAGAAATTGCAAAAGAGTTAGGATTTTACGACACAGTGCAGCAAGAGGGATGGGGCGGTATCAGAGCTAGAGATGCCGGGAACATGGTTAAAAGAGCCATTGAAATAGCTGAGCAAAGCATGCAAGAAAAAGGCAGACCCTAATGGGTTTGCCTTTTTTTAGTTTTTTTGCTTATACTGAAGTCCACGAATCCGGCAAAATCCGTAAAAGTTGTCGTTCAAAAAGATGTTCCGTAAGCTATGCGGCATTTCGGTAAGGGCTTCAGCTCTTTGCTTATGTTAGCAGTCGCCATCACTTTTCTTTGTCCAGTTCTGGCTCCTAGAGACTACGGACATAAGCAATGAGCATTTCAGGCACAAAGACCAGTGCCTTTCAGCTCTTTGCTTATGCCTCCATCCCTTAGCAGTCGCCATCACTTTTCTTATATGATACAATTTGTTTAATATTAAAAGTAGGTGACGGAGATGGCACTTTTTGAGAAGGCGCCGGCAAAAATCAACTTATCACTTGATATATTGGGTAAGCGTAATGATGGTTATCATGAAGTTGAAATGATTATGACAACCATTGATCTTTATGATCGGATTGAGCTGCACTCCTTAGCAGAAGACAAAATTAAAGTGTCATTATGGAGTAGGTATGTACCAAATGATGAACGGAATTTAGCTTATAAAGCGGCGGTCGCGCTTAAACAAGCATATAATATTACCAAGGGTGCCCATATTAAAATTGAAAAAAATATCCCAGTCTCTGCAGGTCTTGGTGGTGGGAGCAGTGATGCAGCAGCCGTTTTACGTGGCTTAAATAAAATTTGGTCTCTAAATTTATCCTTAGCTGAACTTGCTCATATAGGGGCTACCATTGGTTCAGATGTCCCTTTTTGTGTTCATGGTGAAACGGCCATTGCCAGTGGGCGTGGTGAAATTATTGAAAAACTTCCTTCTCCCCCATCATGTTGGATTGTCCTAGCTAAGCCAGATATCGGTGTTTCTACAAAAAATATTTTTAAACGTTATATACATGAAGCAAGGTCTCGACCTGTTAAAGAAGATATTATACAAGCGCTATATGAAAGTGATTTTATGACACTAGCTAGTTCGATTGAAAATGTATTAGAACCTGTGACGTTCAGCCTTTATCCGGAAGTTAAAAGGATGAAAGAAAAAATGTCTAAATATGGTGCGGTAGGTTCACTTATGAGTGGAAGTGGCCCTACAATTTATGGATTGGTTAAACAACATAGTAAAGCAAAAAGTATTTATAATGGAATGCGTGGCTTTTGTGACGAGGTCTATATTGTTCGTTTATTAGGTTAAAAGTTGATTAAAGGCAAACAATAATGTTATATTTGTTAAAAATATTCGGTTTTTGAGGTGTGAAAATGAAAAGGAGCCATCGATTGGTGGATTTAACAAACTTTTTCTTGGAAAATCCACGGGTATCAAGAAATCTTAATTATTTTGCAGAAACTTACAATTCGGCTAAGTCTTCTATAAGTGAGGACTTGGATATCGTCAATGAAGTTTTTGAAACAAAAGGCATCGGTTATATAAAAAGAAACCCTGGAGCGGCTGGAGGGGCGAGTTTTATCCCTGAATTAAGTCACGAGCATGGTATGGAGTTTATTAATCATTTATGTCACAAGCTTGAAGACCCTCTTAGGATTTTACCGGGGGATTATTTGTATATGAGTGATCTTCTTGGCGAACCTCAAACGGTGAGAGAGATAGGTCGCGTTTTAGCCTCGAAGTTTTCCGCAGATGATATTGATGCGATTGTTACTGTAGAGACGAAAGGAATTCCTTTAGCCTATGCTGTAGCCTCTTTCTTATCAGTACCGACAGTTATTGCCAGGCGAAATCCAAAAGTGACTGAAGGATCTTCAGTCAGTATAAATTATGTATCAGGCTCATCGCGTAAAATACAAACAATGGTTTTACCCAAGCGCAGTCTGACAGAAGGATCTAATGTATGTATTATTGATGATTTTATGAAAGCGGGCGGCACTATTACTGGTATGGTAAGTCTGTTAAAAGAATTTAACGCCCATGTTAAAGCTATCGGTGTACTGGCAGAAGCAGATGATGAAGAAGATGAACGTAGTGTTGAAGATTATATTTCATTGATTAAAATATCAGATGTAGATATTAAAAATGGAACAATTCAAACACAACCAGGTACTTATGAGCAAAAAAAGTAAATAGTATGATTTACCTAAACCTTTCTTTGATTAAGAGAGGTTTTTTTGTATTTTAAGACAGTTTAAAAGTCCTTTTTCTATAGGTTTGATAGATTTTTTGTAAATTATTAAACTTTTTTTAATATTTAGCAGGAATTATTGAATTTTTGTTGAATTAATATAAGTAAGTTCTTATTGGGAAAAGGTGGTGAATCAGCATGGAAGTAACTGACGTTAGATTACGTCGTGTTAACACGGAGGGAAGAATGCGCGCTATTGCATCAATTACGTTTGATCAGGAATTTGTAGTTCATGATATTCGTGTAATTGATGGTAACAATGGCTTATTTGTCGCAATGCCATCTAAACGGACTCCTGATGGTGAGTTTAGAGATATCGCACATCCCATTAATTCAAACATGCGAGCTAAGATACAAGATGCTGTATTGGAAGAGTATCACCGTGCAGGAGAGGAAGAGGCAGATGCCGATTACGAAGAAGCGGGAGTATCTTAAATAAAATTTTTTTATAATAGAAGTCTAATCTTAACTGATTAGTCTTCTTTTTTGTTTAAATAATAGATTAAGTTTAATTTCACCAATAATGATTTACATACAGTGAATAATAAATAGGAATGAATGTATTAAAAAACCAAGAGAATTTCTTTATCTATATGTTGAAATGAGATGTTTTTTGGTATATATTCATAATGGATAATAGAATGGAGGTTGCCTTATGGCAAAACGTTATGCTATTGTGCTTGCAGCAGGACAAGGAACAAGAATGAAGTCTAAGCTGTATAAAGTGCTTCATCCTGTTTTAGGACGCCCAATGGTTCAACATGTTATTGATGAGGTTAAAGGATCTCAACTTGATGAAATAGTTACTGTTGTAGGGCACGGAGCTGAACAAGTTAAAGAACGAATTGGTAAAAAGAGTAAATTCGTCTTACAAGAAAAACAGTTAGGAACAGGTCATGCTTGTATGCAGGCCGAGGACTTATTAAGAGGTAAAGAAGGAACAACGATTGTTGTTTGTGGAGATACACCGCTAATTACAAAAGAGACTTATCAAGCCCTTTTTGAATATCATGAAAAAGAACAAGCAAAAGCTACTATATTGACAGCGAAGGCTCCAAATCCATTTAGTTATGGACGAGTGGTTCGTGATGAACAAGGTGAAGTTAAACGAATTGTTGAACACAAAGATGCGAGTGATGAAGAACTTTTGATTGATGAAATCAATACGGGTACATATTGCTTTGATAATCAAGCTCTGTTCGAAGCATTAAAGAAAGTTACTAATGAAAATACCCAAGGTGAATATTACTTGCCAGATGTGATTGAAATTTTACAAGGTTCATCTGAAAAGGTCGCTGCATTCATAGCTCCCGATTTTGACGAAACGCTTGGTATAAACGACCGAGTTGCTCTGTCAACTGCTGAGAAGGTAATGAAAAGACGTATAAATGAAAGACATATGAGAAACGGGGTCAGTATTATTGATCCAGATCACACGTATATCGAGCCTGATGTTGTTATTGAACAAGACGTAACTGTCTATCCAGGAACAATTATCTCTGGTCAGTCAGTTATTAAAGAAAATGCGCAAATTGGACCACATAGTGAAATTAAGAATTGTTATATAGGGAAAGAAACAGTGATTAAACAAAGTGTGGCCAGAGACAGCAAGATTGGAAATCGCGTGGCTGTTGGCCCTTATGCTCACATTCGACCCGAGGCAGCAATCAGCGATGATGCAAAAATCGGGAATTTTGTCGAGCTTAAAAAGTCTCAAATCGGTGAGAAAAGTAAGGTTCCACATTTAAGTTATATAGGTGATGCAGATATTGGAAGCAATGTTAACGTCGGATGTGGTACAATAACAGTGAATTATGATGGGAAAGATAAATATTTAACGACGATTGAAGATGATGCGTTTATCGGTTGTAACTCAAACTTGGTTGCACCAGTAACTATTGGCAAGGGATCCTTTGTGGCAGCAGGTTCTACGATCACAAAGGATGTTCCAAAAGACTCATTATCGATTGCGCGCGAAAGACAGACGAACAAAGATGGCTATGCTAAGAGACTTAGAAAAAATTAAACGGAGGGTTAGATTCATATGGCATCTACCTATAAAGATTCATCATTAAAAGTTTTTACGTTAAATTCTAATCGGGAGTTAGCGGAAGAAATTGCCAATCATATTGGTACACCATTAGGTAAATGTTCTGTAACTGAGTTTAGTGATGGGGAAATTCAAATAAATATTGAAGAAAGTATTAGAGGTTGCGACGTGTACGTCGTTCAATCGACTAGTACCCCTGTTAACAAGCATATTATGGAATTACTTATTATGATTGATGCACTTAAACGTGCTTCAGCGAGATCGGTCAATATTGTAATGCCTTACTATGGCTACGCTAGACAAGACCGAAAGGCACGTGCAAGAGAACCAATCACTGCTAAGTTGATAGCTGACCTACTACAAACGGCCGGTGCTACTCGAGTGATTACGTTGGATTTACACGCACCTCAAATCCAAGGATTCTTTGACTTGCCAATTGACCACTTACAAGGTGTCCCCATCTTAAGTGAACACTTTGAAGAAAAGGAGCTTGAAGATATAATAGTTGTATCGCCTGATCATGGTGGTGTGACACGTGCCCGCAGAATGGCAGATCGACTTGGTTCCCCAATTGGCATTATTGATAAAAGAAGACCGCGCCCTAATGTCGCCGAGGTCATGAATATCATTGGAGACATAGAGGGGAAAACAGCTATTTTAATCGATGACATCATAGATACGGCTGGAACCATTACGCTCGCAGCTAATGCATTAATTGAAAATGGTGCCAAAGAGGTTTATGCCTGTTGTACACACCCTGTTTTGTCTGGACCAGCACTTGAGCGCATTGAGAATTCTAAAATTAAAGAACTTGTCATCACCAATACAATTCCATTGCCAGAAGAGAAGAAAATTGATAAGATTACTGAGTTGTCTGTTGCTCCGCTTATTGGAGAAGCAATTACACGTGTGCATGAATTGAAATCTGTAAGCATTTTATTTGATTAATCCATGGTAATATATGATAAAATGAAAAACTACTTACTTTAAATACAGTCATTGACTTTTAAAAGATAGTTTTGATTGAGTTGTTAAAATTAATGGAGGTTAAGAAAATGGCAAAATTAAAAGCAGTAAAAAGAGAAGATCATACGACTTCAGCTACAAAAAAATTAAGAGGGCAAGGACAAGTTCCTGCTGTTGTATATGGCAAAGATAAGGAAACAAAGTCAATCGCAGTTAATAGTATCGAACTTGTAAAAACAGTACGTGATGAAGGGCGTAACGCGATTATTTCCTTAGATGTCGAAAATGATAAATCTGTAGAAGTTATGCTTCATGACTATCAAATGGATATGCTTAAGGATGAATTGATTCACGCTGATTTCTATATCGTTGATATGTCAGAAGAAATGGATGTGGATGTCGCGATTCGTCTTGACGGTGAAGCGGCTGGTACAAAAGAAGGCGGTGTATTGCAGCAACCACTATTTGAACTAGTTGTTCGTGCAAAGCCTAATAATATTCCAGATGAAATTGTTGTCGATGTATCTGACTTAGATATCGGTGATAGTATCACTATTGCTGATTTACCAAAATCAGATAAATATGAAATACTTGAAGAAGAAGATACCGCAGTAGCAACAGTTACAGCTCCAACAGAAGAAGAAGACTTAGAACCATCTGATGAAGATGAATCAGCTGAGCCTGAACTAGTTGGCGCTGAAGATGATGAAGAGGAAGAACAAGAGTAATATTATAAAACAAGATGAACCCTCCCTTACAAAAGACAAGTTCTTTTGGGGAGGGCTAATTGTATTTCTACGATAAAGGAAGAAAAAGAAATGAAATGTATTGTTGGACTGGGAAATCCAGGAAGGAAGTATCGAAAAACGCGCCATAATATTGGATTTATGGTCATTGATGAACTTCTAAGCCGTCATAATTGGAAATTGAATAAAAGTAAATTTAATGGAGATTATTTGATA
Source organism: Virgibacillus sp. MSJ-26 (assembly GCF_018918075.1). GTDB lineage: Bacteria > Bacillota > Bacilli > Bacillales > Amphibacillaceae > MSJ-26. The sequence goes on along the minus strand of NZ_JAHLPW010000011.1, from coordinate 11,808 downwards.
GAACAGCTCCATGGTGAAAAGGTCATGTTACTAAAACCTCAAACATTTATGAATCTTTCAGGTGAGGCAGTTCGTCCTTTAGCTGAATACTTTAATATTGATGTCAAGGACATCCTAGTTATTTACGATGATTTAGATTTACCAGTTGGAAAAATTCGATTGAGACAAAAAGGTGGGCATGGCGGTCATAATGGCATTCGCTCATGTTTAGACCATTTAGGACAAAAAAACTTTAAGCGTTTACGACTAGGAATTGGCCGACCAATGACTGCTGTTCCAGTAGTTGATTATGTGTTAGGTAAATTTCCTAAAGCAGATCAGGCTGATGTGACTAACAGTATAACCAAAGCCGCAGATGCTTGTGAAACATGGTTGAAAAGGCCATTTGATCAAGTAATGAATGAATTTAATCAATAATCGGTGCATAGGCTAGGTATTAGAATCTTTATCGTATAAGTTGTATAGGCATCAGTATAAAAATATACTTTTCGGATAAACTTTTTAAAGAGATGCTAGAAGGGATAGCAATCGGCTTAATCTCAAGTATCTTTGAAAGGACGGGTGTTTACTTACAGTCCTGAGGTTGCTTATCTGAGGAGGTATTTTTATGTCTATTATTTATACATGTCGGCATTGCGGTCAACAAGTTGGAAAATTAAATCAAAAGATAGTTGATACGACTGTTCTAGGTTTTGATCAGCTCACAGTAGAAGAAAAACAATATATGATTCATTATAAGGATAATGGAGATATTCAGATTAAAACAATTTGTGAGAGCTGTGAAAATACTTTAGGAGAACATCCACAATATCATGAATTGGACTTTTTTATACAATAATCATCTTGCAAATTAGGAATTTTTAGCTTTGGTTTAAGCGACCAAAGCATTTTTGGGCTTGTATGATAATGTAAGAGAAATATATAAGTTAGAATGTAGGTTGCCTACGCTTTTAATGTATCTAGCTGCGGCTCCTAGGGATTTCCGTCATAAGCAATTGGCATTTCAGCGCGAAAGATCCCGCGCTTTCAGCCTCTTGCTTATGCGTTCATCCCTAAGCAGTCGCCTACGCTTTTAATGTATCTAGCTGCGGCTCCTAGGGATTTCCGTCATAAGCAATTGGCATTTCAGCGCGAAAGATCCCGCGCTTTCAGCCTCTTGCTTATGCGTTCATCCCTAAGCAGTCGCCTACGCTTTTAATGTATCTAGCTGCGGCTCCTAGGGATTCCCGTCATAAGCAATTGGCATTTCAAGCTCAGAAGATCATGCGCTTTCAGCCACTGTCTTATGCGTCCGTCTCTAAACAGTCATCAAAGCTTTTAATGGGGGATTTATATATGAAGGGTATAAATGATTATTTGAAATCGAAGGATGATATTGAGTCTATCATCGATGGGGTTTCAAGTGGACTGAATGAACAACTTATTGCTGGTTTATCTGGCTCTGCTAAAAGTTTACTCATGTCTATTTTAACAGAGGAATTAAATAGACCTATTTTGCTTGTTACCTATCAACTGGTTCAAGCACAACAACTTTATGATGATTTGGTTACTTTTATAGGAGAGAATCATGTCCATTTATACCCTGTAAATGAACTGATTGCATCTGAAATTGCTACAGCAAGTCCTGAGTTAAAGAGTCAACGAATTGATGCTTTAACGGCATGGACAAAAAATAAGTCTGGCATATTAATTGCACCGGTGGCAGCAATTAAACGATTGTTACCACCTCCTACCTATTGGGAGAATTACCAACTCTCCTTACAAGATGGAGAAGTTATTGACGTTGATCGACATCTATCTTCACTCATTGATATGGGTTATGAAAGAGTTTCGATGGTAACTACACCTGGTGAGTTTAGTCTTAGGGGTGGAATCATCGACATCTACCCAGTTACTGAGACAGATCCAATCCGAGTTGAACTATTTGATGATGAGATTGATTCTATTCGGTATTTTGATGCTGAAACACAAAGATCTCTGGAGAAGAAGGAAAAGATTAATGTTGGACCAGCAACAGAATTACTCTTAACAAATGAAGATCTTTTATCAGGTGCTCAACGACTAGAGACGGCTTTGTCAGAAACATTAAAAAAATTAAAGACGAATGAAGAAAAAGAAACGCTTGTAGAGTCGGTAGAGCAAGATATTGAGCGTTTGAAAAACTTAGAACACTTCCCGGAGATGGCTAAGTACTTAGGTTTTCTATATGATCAGCCCGCTAGTTTATTAGATTATTTGCCCCAAAAAGGTTTACTTGTCTTTGATGAAATGAGTCGAATTCAAGAGACGGCTAATCACCTTGATAACGAAGAAGCTGAATGGTATAGCAGTTTACTTGAATCGAATCAAATGGTTAAAGAAAGTCGCTTTTCTTTTGACTGGCATACTGCTTGGGAAAAGGTTAAACATCAACGTCTTTACTTATCAGTTTTCTTGCGACATATAACCAATACAAAACCGGAAAATATTATTAATATTTCATCACGTGCTATGCAAGAGTTTCATGGACAAATGAACTTACTGTCAAATGAATTGCAGCGCTGGGAAAAGGGCGATTATTCAGTTATTATCATGGCGCCTAACGAAAGTCGTGCACAAAAAATCCATTCTATTTTAAAAGATTATAATATAGAATCGAATGTTGTAACGGAACAATTAACCTTACCTATTCAACTTCCAACAATCACAGTTGGGGATATTATAAATGGAATTGAAATGCCGATGCATAAACTGGCATTAATTACAGAAAATGAGTTATTTAAGAAAAAGACTAAAAGGCCAAAGAAAAGACAAAAGATTTCTAATGCGGAAAGGATTAAAAGTTATCAAGAATTAAAAGTCGGTGACTATGTAGTTCATGCCAACCATGGGATTGGTAAGTATCTAGGAATAGAGACCTTAAAAGTTGGCGATAAAAATAAGGATTACATGCTGATTAAATATTCTGGGGACGATAAACTTTTTGTTCCTATTGACCAAATTGACCTGGTGCAAAAGTATGTGGCTTCAGAAGGAAAAGAACCTAGACTTTATAAGCTGGGTGGCTCTGAATGGGCAAAAGTAAAACGTCGCGTTCAGTCTTCAGTAGAAGATATAGCAGATGATTTAATTAAATTATACGCTGAAAGGGAAGCGATGAAGGGGTATGCGTTTAGCGAGGATAGTGATTTGCAACGTGATTTTGACGCCTCCTTCCAGTATCAAGAGACGGATGATCAATTAAGGTGTATTGAAGAAATTAAACACGATATGGAAAGATCCCAGCCGATGGATCGACTTTTATGTGGAGATGTTGGGTATGGAAAAACAGAAGTTGCTATTAGGGCAGCTTTCAAGGCAATTGCAGATGGTAAACAAGTTGCATTTTTAGTACCTACTACAATTCTTGCACAACAACATTATGAAACTATACAGGAACGCTTTATAGAACAAGGAGTCAATATTGGCATACTTAGTCGATTCAGAACACGAAAGCAACAAAACGAAACACTTGATAAGCTAAAAAAAGGTCTTATTGATATCGTAATAGGAACACATCGACTGCTTTCAAAGGACGTCCAGTATCATGATTTAGGGTTACTTATCGTTGATGAGGAACAGCGCTTTGGGGTTAAACACAAAGAAAAGATTAAACAATTAAAGACAAATGTAGATGTCCTCACATTGACAGCAACACCGATACCAAGAACATTGCACATGTCAATGCTTGGTGTGAGAGATTTATCGGTTATTGAAACACCTCCCGAAAATCGATTCCCAATTCAGACCTATGTTCTTGAATACAATCCAGTCTTTATTAGAGAAGCAATTGAAAGAGAGATGGCTCGAGGTGGGCAAGTCTTTTTCCTATTTAATCGTGTTGAGAATATTGAGCGTATGGCTAGAGAAATTGGTATGCTCGTTGAAGATGCAAAAATCGGTGTAGCACATGGGCAAATGAACGAGACAGAACTTGAAAATGTTATGCTAGGTTTTTTAGAAGGTGAATACGATGTGCTGGTCAGTACGACAATTATTGAAACAGGTGTTGATATTCCAAATGTGAATACATTAATTGTTTATGATGCTGATCGCATGGGACTTAGCCAGCTTTATCAATTAAGAGGTCGTGTTGGCCGTTCAAATCGTGTTGCATATGCCTATTTCACATATCAAAAAGATAAAGTTTTAACAGAAGTGGCTGAAAAGAGACTGCAAGCTATCAAGGAATTTACAGAGTTAGGTTCTGGTTTTAAGATTGCAATGCGTGACTTATCAATTCGTGGAGCAGGAAACTTACTTGGTGCCCAACAGCATGGATTTATTGATTCAGTTGGGTTTGACATGTATTCTAAAATGCTAAAAGACGCTATCGATGCACGAAAAATGGGTAAAGATATAGAAGAAATAGAACCATTTGAACCTGAATTGACACTTAATATTAATGCTTATATACCGGAAAGTTATATTGAAGATGAAAGACAGAAAATCGATATGTATAAACAAATTCAAGCTGTTTCTTCAAAAGAAGATGTGGGAGAAATTCAGGATGAGTTAATTGACCGCTTTGGTGATTACCCAGAAGAAGTTGGCAACCTTCTCACGGTGTCTCAATTAAAAATGCTTGCCCGTAGGGAGAGAGTTGAATCAATTCACGAAAAAGGCAAGAAAATTGAAATGCTCGTTTCCAAGGATCGGAGTCAGCAAATAGATGGTGCAAAATTATTTGAGTTAGCAAATGAATTTGACCGTCGTGTACTACTTGGAACAGAACAAAGCAAACTAAAAATTACTTTCCAGGTATCTAAAGAAATACAAGCAACACGCTATGACGTGGTCGCTGAATTTATTAGGAAAATGAACCAAGTCAATCGTTAATTTAGAGTTAATTGGATAATCATGTATAGTTCCAAGTTGTTGATTCATACTAAATAAACACAGAGCTAAATTTTTCCTATATCTAAAAAGATATATTTACTTAAAGAAATGACATCATTAATCATCAAGCAAATGAGTGTGCTGATATAGGAAACGACAAGAGCTCAGCTGTGTTTCGTGATGTAAAGTTAAGCTAGAGACAAGCATTTGACACAACACGAAAAAAACAACGTAAGAAAGTGAGGCTTCACAATGAAAGCAACAGGAATTGTACGACGAATAGATGACTTAGGTAGAGTAGTTATTCCAAAAGAGATCAGAAGAACATTACGAATCCGTGAAGGCGACCCACTGGAAATTTTCATTGACCGTGAAGGCGAAGTAATTTTGAAAAAGTATTCGCCAATTAATGAATTAGGTCATTTTGCAACAGAATATGCAGAGGCTCTCTTTGACTCCCTCCAGTCTCCAGTATTAATTTGTGACCGCGATGAAGTGATTGCTATTGCTGGGGAGTCAAAGAAAGAATACTTAAATAAAAAAATTGGATCAAAATTAGAAAAGGTAATTGAAAGTCGCACATTAGAATTCGTCGATGAATCAGAAACTGTAGAAATAACAGCGAATAACGAACAAGAAATAACTTCATATTGTATTGCACCGGTAATTGCAAACGGTGACCCCATTGGATGTGTACTTATATTCTCGAAGGAAGATACATTTAGCAATGTTGAAGAAAAGGCTGCTGAAACGGCCGCGATATTTTTAGGAAAACAAATGGAATAAAGTGAGCAGGTTAAAAAGGCAAACGTCCTAAAGTTGTATCTGGGCGTTTGCCTTTTAATCTTGTGTAATATAGTGGTAGCAGTCTCACGATGTGAAAATGTCAAAAAAGAGAAACATCCATCGATAGAACGCTTCTCATGATGTGAAAAAGCCAAAAAAGAGAAACATCCATCGATAGAACGCTTCTCACGATGTGAAAACGTCAAAAAAGAGAAACATCCATCGATAGGATGCTTCTCATGATGTGAAAACGTCAAAAAAGAGAAACATCCATCGATAGAACGCTTCTCATGATGTGAAAACGTCAAAAAAGAGAAATATCCATCGATTGCATGGTGGGGGTCCAGCTTATACGTTGCTAATCGGGCACCTCAGCCTAATGGTGCGTCTAGCTCGAGTGACCAACGACTAGTGAACTTCCTTCACCTCCGTGCGATAAGTCAACATCAGCTTCCTACGGTCGCTGTGTTTCCTTTATCTCCTCCGGTTCAGTCCAGTTCATACGTCGCTAACCGGTCCCTCTCGCTTTTGTAACGTCTAGCTACAGCGCCCAGCCCCTCGAGGTCTTAAGTAATAAACCTTCGTGACAAAACCCGTCACTACGTTTTCTTACTTAAGCTTGTCGGGGCTACCCAGGGCGCTTTCGCTTTTGGTGTATGTTATACTATAGTTAAATTTTTGCTGGAGAGGCGTTTGGGTTGGATGGAGAATGAGACGAATAAGTTGGTGAGGGGTGCTTTGCTCCTTACGATTGCGGGTTTAGTTAGTAAAGTATTAAGTGCAGGTTACAGGATTCCTTTACAAAATTTAACGGGGGATCTTGGATTTTATATTTATCAGCAAGTGTATCCATTGCTTGGGATTGCCACGGTTCTAGCTTTGTACGGTTTTCCTTCTGCTATTTCAAAACTGACGGCGGATATGCATATGGAAGGTAGACAAGTTTGTTTTAAAAATTTTTATGGCCCATTAGGGTTGATCTTACTTGGCATTAATGGTGTTATCTTTTTGTTTTTAAAGATGAATGCCAAGTCGATTGCAGTATGGGTTGGTGATGAAAACTTAGCGTTCGCTTATGAACTGGCAGCTTTTATATTTCTGTTGATTCCGTTTACTTCATTACTACGCGGCGTTTTTCAAGGTGTTCAACAAATGAAGCCAACAGCTTACTCCCAAATAGGTGAACAATTGGTGCGCGTGTCTGTTATTATTATTGCAGCATACATCATTGCAACAAATGGAGATAGTTTTTATAAAATTGGACAAGCGGCGGGTGTAGCTGCGATTGGTGGGGCACTTGCTGCTTTGTTGATTTTAAGTGTATTTCTCTTGAAAAAACGTCCTAAATTAGCGGGGGAGAAAGTCATATCATGGCGTTATTATATAAGAACAATACTTCTATTTGGCTTAGTCGCCTCTTTAAACCATATGGTTTTACTGATTATTCAATTTGCTGATACATTTACTCTAGTCCCTAGCTTAAGGGATTATGGATTAGAAAAAATTGAGGCGATGGCGATGAAAGGTGTTTTTGATAGAGGACAGCCACTGATTCAAGTAGGCACCGTGGTTGGCTCATCATTTGCACTCGCACTTATCCCTAATCTAACGAGGGAAAAGTCAAAGTCACTTTCTAATGCACGCTATGAATCTGTACAAAGTGCGCTCAACTTTAGCTTTTACCTCTCTTTTGGAGCGATGCTTGGCTTGGTGTTAATTTTTCCCGAGACGAATGTTTTACTTTTTCAAAATGATGAGGGGACAAGTAGTTTAAGGATTTTAGCACTTTCTATTCTTTTGAGCTCACTAGCTATTACAGGCACAACTATTTTACAAGGATTAGGTTATTTTAAACGAACAGCTGGTTTTATTCTTTTTGCCTTTTTTGTTAAATGGATTGGAAATCAAATGTTAGTACCGTTCCTCGGGATTATTGGGAGTGCATTAGCCACCGTGCTCAGTTTATTCACTTTATGTGCAATTGTACTTTTTGAGCTGAAAAGAAAAGTACCTGGTTTTTCTTTCTTAAAAGGCATCCGGTTGAAGGCATTCATAAAAGCGAGTTTAATTATGATTGTCTACATTGTTGGTTTAAAAGTGATTATACCGGATATATCAATATTATCCCGTTTTACGTTATTACTATGGGTTGTATTCATTGCTATTTCAGGTGCTTTATTATATTTAATTATGTTAGTGCGAAATCAGGCGTTCTCAAAGCGGGAATTATCAGTCATGCCGTTTTCGAATCTGTTTATCAGATTGTCCAAGGAGGAGTAAAATGTCAGGAAAAATAGAAGTAATCGGACTTGGCGCTGGTGATATGAATCAGCTGCCATTAGGTATATATATAAAGTTAACAAAAACTAAAGATATAATTATGACACGAACAACAGACCATCCAGTGATTACTTTGTTACAAGAAGAAGGCGTTCAATTTGAATCATACGATAAGGTGTACCAGAACAAAAGGCAGTTCACTGAAGTATATGAAGAGATTGTAGATGATCTGCTAAAGAAAGCACAAAGTCAATCGATCGTTTACGCAGTGCCTGGACATCCTATGCTCGCTGAAAAGACGGTGCAACTTTTATTAAATCAGGAAGAGATTGAGGTTTCTGTCATTGGTGGGCACAGTTACTTGGATGATTTATTTACCTCACTTAAAATAGACCCAATTGAAGGCTTTCAATTTGTAGATGGAACTGACTTTGATAGAAAGCAACTCAATTATCGTCAACACCTTATTTTTTGCCAAGTCTATGATCGTTTCATAGCATCAGACTTAAAACTAGCCCTACTGGAAGATTTGCCTTTTGATTACACTGTCACCATTATTGATGCTGCGGGGACTGAATCCGAAAAAATACACGAAATTCCTTTAGAAGAACTTGACCATGATTTTAATATAAGTAATTTAACCAGTGTTTACGTTCCACCTGCTCCAAGTGATTTATTAAGCCACACTTTTACACGTTTAAAGGAAGTCATCTCAACGTTAAGAGGTCCTCTCGGGTGTGAATGGGATAAGGCGCAAACACATGAATCGCTAAGGGAATATTTGCTTGAAGAAGCATATGAATTGGTAGATGCCATTAATGAGCAAGATGATGAAGGAATGATTGAAGAATTAGGAGATGTACTTTTACAAGTTATGCTTCACAGTCAAATTGGAGAAGATGATGGTTATTTTACGATTGATGATGTCATTAAGACAATTACAACAAAGATGATCCATCGACATCCACATGTGTTTTCAAATACACACGTCGACTCGGTTGAGGAGATACATAAGAACTGGGAACAATTAAAGCAAGAAGAAAAGGGTGACAAGAGATCATCTATATTAGATGGCGTGCCCAAGCATCTTCCAGCTTTACTAAAAGCATATAAATTACAAAAAAGGGCAGCGAAGGTAGGCTTTGATTGGGACAACGCTCAAGATATTTGGGATAAACTTAAAGAAGAAATCGAAGAAGTACAAGAAGCAATTCAAAATAACGATCAACCGGAAATGATTAACGAACTAGGAGATGTTTTATTCGTTGTTGTTAATTTGGCTCGCTTTTACAAAATCAATCCGGAATTGGCACTCGAAGAAAGTAATCAGAAGTTCATATCTCGCTTCACCTACATTGAAAGGCAATTAAAAGAACGCGGCAAAGATATTAATGAAACGTCTCTAGAAGAAATGGATAGCTTTTGGAATCAAGCAAAAAGAAAAGGGTGATATAAAATGAGGTTGGATAAATTTTTAAAAGTTTCACGATTAATTAAAAGAAGAACGCTTGCTAAAGAAGTTGCTGATCAAGGCCGAGTGACCATTAACGGTAATAGAGCAAAGGCAGGAACAGAGGTGATCAAAGGTGATGAAGTTACCATCCGCTTTGGTCAAAAGCTTGTAACCATTAAGGTTAACGAGGTCCAAGAAGTAATTCGTAAACAAGAGGCAGGCATGATGTATGAAGTAATCAAAGAAGAAGAAGTAAAAGAGTAACTTTTTAGTTCTATACTTGTCTATTTCCACATAAGTAATAGTAATAAGGAGGACGAGTATATGAACTATTATGATAGACAACCTGGCACAGTAACTCATCAGAAGGATCATCAGTTAAAGATTAATAATCGCAAACTACTTGAAATTACAGGTGTAAAAGAAGTTGATAGTTTTGATAACGAGGAGTTTCTACTTGAAACGGTTATGGGCTATTTAATTATTCGAGGACAAAATCTACAACTGAAAAACCTTGATGTGACAGAAGGCATTGTATCCATTAAAGGAAAAGTTTATGAATTATCCTATGTTGATGATCATCAACAGGAGAAAGCTAAAGGGTTCTTTAGCAAGCTTTTTAAATGACACTTGATGTTCAATTTATGACTATGATCTCCATGATTTTAGGCGGGTTTTATTTAGGACTAGCTTTAGAAACGTTTAGGCGTTTCTCCTTTGCCTGGAAGAATAACACTTTTCTTCTTTATTTTATGGAGATCTGTTTCTGGTTAACGCAGTCTTTTATTTTATTCTATCTATTATTCCGGGTGAATGGTGGAGATATAAGGCTTTATGTGATTATAGCAAGCTTTTTTGGCTTTGCTGCCTATAAGGCACTTGCTTCCAAAGTTTATGTTCGTATTTTAGAACGTTTGATTACTATCGGAAATTCAATTTATAGATTCTCAATAAAACTATTTAATGGAATTATAATTACTCCTATAAAGTTTATTATTCAATTTGTTATTAACCTGTTAAAATGGGTAGTGAAAGGAATTATAGCCATTTTAACTTTTCTCTTAACGATTATCTTTGGCCCTATTTTATGGTTACTAAAAAAAGTTTATCACCTCTTGCCGAAACGTGTACATAATATTTTGTACAAATTAGTTGGACTTTATAGTACAATAGAAAATATAACTATTAAAGTCGCTAGATTTCTAAAGATTAAGAGGAGGTAGTGCTTATGGGCGAAAGGGAAAAGTCAGTAACAAGGTTAAATTCAGGCTATATGAAAAAGTACGATGCTCACGTGGAAAGACAACGTAGGAAAAGAAAGCGTCTTATTAGGCGTCTCGTCCTATTTGCGGCTATTGTAGTGATTGCTTTCGGAAGCATGGCTACTTATCACTTAAAACAGCGCGAACTCCATGCTACTAAAACTCAAGAGTATCAACAACTCGAGGAAGAATTAGCATCATTAAAACAAAAAGAGACTTACTTAAACGAAGAAATTGAATTGCTTAAGGATGATGAATACATCTTAGATATTGCTCGGACAAATTACTTCTTTTCAAAAGAAGGGGAATTAATCTTCAAGATTCCTAATCAAGACCCATCTTATTGACACACTTTCATGGTCTAAGGTATACTATAATATGAAGGTATGTTTATAAATTTTAAGGAGGAGCATTTTTTTTATGTCAATTGAAGTAGGCAGCAAATTGCAGGGAAAGGTAACAGGTATCACTAACTTTGGAGCTTTTGTAGAGCTTGAAAAAGGGCCAACAGGTCTTGTTCATATTAGTGAAGTTGCTGATAACTATGTTAAAGACATTAATGATCATTTAAAAGTCGGCGAAGAAGTCCAGGTAAAGGTCATCAATGTCCAAAAGGATGGAAAGATTGGCTTATCGATTAAAAAGACGAAAGAAAAACCTGTTCGTCAAAAAACCCCAAGAGAGAAAAGTGAATCATTTGAATCGAAAATGAATCGTTTTCTTAAAGACTCTGAAGACCGTTTAGCCTCTTTAAAGAAGCACACGGAATCCAGACGCGGAGGTCGAGGTGCTAAAAGAGGATAGCATTTGCTGTCTATATAAATGATGCTCTAAGATAATATAATAATTCGTTTAAATGCTTATTAAATATGGGCATTTATCCAAATAAAAAGGCTGACCCAATACTTACCTTATCGTAAGGACTTGGATCAGCCTTTTTACTATGGCCTAAAAAACTTAATTGCGTCTTATGTTAGCTATGGTTTCAGTTGATGAACATTATCCTTTCTATTAAAAGAATGAGGTAAACCATCGCTACGGAAATACGCTACGCTTTGATATGCTCCCTTTTGAGTAGACAGTTAAAAAATAAAAAAACAACTATTCAAAAGGAGAGGTATTCATTGGCAAATCCATATTATTCACCCGACTTTAAATGGAAAGTAGTTC
>NZ_JAHLPW010000010.1 GCF_018918075.1 Virgibacillus sp. MSJ-26 | reverse complement strand
AGATTCTTTAAGAAACAAAACAAAGCCCCACGTTTCAAATCTAAAAACAACAATGTGCAGTCTTATAAAACGAAATACACGAACGGCAATATTGCGATTATCGGCAACAAGATTAAATTACCTAAACTCGGATTGGTCAGATTCTCCAAAAGTCGTGATGTAGAAGGTCGCATTCTTCATACTACTGTCAGAAGAAATCCTAGCGGTAGATATTTCATATCCATTCTTGTTGAAACAGAAGTGCAACCGTTAGATAAAACGGAAACATCTATTGTTATAGACTTAGGCATAACTGATTTTGCCATTTTTTCTGATGGTCGCAAGATTGGCAATAATAAATTTACAATAAAAGCGGAGAAGAAATTAAAAAAAGAACAACGAAAACTTTCAAGACGAGCGTTACGTGCTAAAAACAATGGTATGAACCTTCTGGATGCAAAAAACTATCAAAAGCAGAAGATAAAAGTTGCCAGATTACATGAAAAAGTAATGAACCAGCGTGAGGATTTCCTTAATAAGCTAAGTACAGAGATAATCAAAAGCCACGATGTCGTCTGTATTGAAAACTTGAATACAAAAGGGATGTTACGGAATCGTAAGTTAGCAAAATCAAGCCCGGGGATCGGTACTCGGTATTACACGTGGCACAGAAAGAGAACACGTCGTTCGCGCAACTCTCGAATCAATCGCTTACCAAACAAAAGACGTCCTAGATGCAATGATTGCTGACTCAGGCATTGACCTTCGCACACTGCGAGTTGACGGAGGCGCTGTGAAAAATGACTTTCTCATGCAGTTCCAAAGTGATATGCTAGATGTATCAGTGGAACGCCCCAGTTGTCCAAGAAACAACCGCCCTCGGTGCCGCATACCTAGCAGGACTCGCCGTTGGTTTCTGGGAAAGCCAAGATGAAATCGCCGAAAAATGGCGTGTCGAGCACACGTTTAAAAAAGAACTCGCTGACGATAAACGAGAACAACTTTACAGCGGTTGGAAAAAAGCAGTGGAAGCAACTCGAGTTTTTAAATAGCATCGAGTGAAGGTTATACCACGTTTCCGACTCACCTTACGGCTAAATTATTGTCATATTATAAAATTTACAGTTAGAGATGGTATAAAGGTCTGTGTTTTGCCATCTCCCTTTTTAATAAATTATGTGATTTTATTCACTAAATTGCTATGGAAGGAGGGGAATGATTATGGACAAACCATCAGGTGTCATCCCGGCGATTCGGAAAATGAAAGATTTTGAAAAAGGACTGGAAACCGACTCTGAGTGGGTGATTATTTTAGAGTCACGATTAGCTCAACTTCCGCATTTAGTGACATACTGTAAACGCGCTAACAAAAAGCCACTCATTCATTTTGACTTAATTAAAGGATTAAAGTCAGATGAATACGGACTTGAATTCATCGTTCAACATGTAAAACCCGCTGGCATTCTTTCAACACGAGGAAATATTATCGAACAAGCAAAGAAAAGCAAAATACTAGCGATTCAGCGTATATTTTTACTCGATAGCTTGGCTTTTGAGCAGAATATTAAACAGATAAACAGGTCACAACCTGATTTAATTGAAATTCTCCCTGGTCTCCTCCCTGGTGTCATTAAAGACGTTCGAGCTAACACTGACATCCCGATAATTGTTGGCGGCCTTGTGAAATCGAAAGAAGAGATTGATATAGCCATTGAAGCAGGCGCAGTTGGTGTTTCCACGTCAGATGTTGAATTATGGACATAACGTTGCTGTTAAGCTTAGAATATAAGATTTATTTATAGCTTAGAAAACTATAATATTAAAACTTCTGTGGATAACTTTATACTAAAATTGGCACATCTAGCTTCAGCACCCAGCAACTATCAAGTTTCGAATGCCTTCCTACGATAAGTCGACTTTGAATCGCTTTGCTTTTCAAGTCTCCTTTATCTTGTCAGGTCTTCTCCAACTTGCTAATCGGGCGTTTGCACTTTTGTTCGTTCAGCTCAGGGTGCCTAGCTCACCTGAGGGCTTAAGCATTAAACCTACGTGGCAAAGAACGCCACTGCGGATTTCTGCTTAAGCTTGTCGGAGCCAAACAGGCGCCCCGAGTTTTTGTTCTTGTGAATAAGCGTGAAATATGATAAATTAAAGGTAAGTTAATATACTGGTTAGTGAAAAGAGAACCACAAACTCCTGTGCTAAGAGCAACAGGGCTGTTTGTGGTTTTTTTGCATTTTAAATAGATTGGAGAGATTCATGATGACGACTTTTTCTAGTCATAATCGTTCAGACATCATAAACCATTTTAAACAGGGAAAATTAGATGTGCTAGTGATTGGCGGCGGGATTACTGGTGCTGGCATCGCGTTAGATTCAGTAACAAGAGGCCTTGAAACAGGCGTGGTTGAAATGCAGGACTTTGCCGCAGGAACGTCGAGCCGTTCGACAAAATTAGTGCATGGAGGACTTCGCTATTTACAGCAATTTCAAATTAAGATAGTTGCTGAAGTCGGTAAAGAGCGGGCGATTGTGTATGAAAATGGCCCCCATGTGACCACCCCTGAGTGGATGATGTTGCCGTTTCATAAAGGCGGTACTTTTGGTCCGTTTACGACTAATATCGGACTTCGTGTTTATGATTTTTTAGCCGGAGTGAAAAAGAGCGAACGCAGAAAAATGTTCAGTCCCCAAGAAGCTTTGCAAAAAGAGCCATTAATTCAGGAAAAAGGGTTAAAAGGCGCAGGTTATTATGTGGAATATAAAACAGATGACGCGCGTTTGACAATTGAAGTAATGAAAAAAGCTGTTGAAAAAGGCGCTCATGCATTGAATTATTCCAAAGCGGTCGATTTGTTATATAATCAATCTGGCAAAGTGTGTGGTGCAAAAATAAAAGATGAAATAACCGGCGAAACCTATGATGTTTATGCTAAAAAGGTGATCAGCGCCAGTGGCATTTGGTTGGATGATTTACGAGAAAAAGACGGTTCTAAGCAAGGTAAAAAACTTCATTTAACGAAAGGGATCCATCTCGTCTTTTCTAAAAATGCGTTTCCGCTTGAACAAGCGATTTACTTTGACACACCAGACGGACGTATGATTTTTGCCATACCTCGTGGAAATAAAACGTATGTAGGTACGACAGATACGTATTACGAGGGCGATCGTTTTGCGCCGAAGCCAACTATAGAAGATCGTGATTATATTCTTAAGTCCATTGATTATATGTTCCCATCCATGAACATCAAAGCAGGGGATATAGAATCAAGTTGGGCAGGCGTCAGAGCACTATTTTCAGAAGGAGATGGAGAAAAACCAGGAGAAATTTCCCGTAAAGATGAAATTTTCATATCCGATTCAGGCCTCCTTTCGATTGCAGGAGGAAAATTAACAGGCTATCGTAAAATGGCGGAAGATGCCGTTGATACGGTAGTGAAACAGTTAAGAGAGGAAGAAGAAATTCTATACTCCACATCCAATACAAAAAATTTGCCAATTTCAGGTGGAGATGTGGGAGGATCCAAAGGATTTGAGCAATTTAAAAAAGATCAATTAGACCGGGCGCGCTCACTTGAAATACCTGAAGAAACAGCTGAAAAACTCATCAACATGTATGGTGGAAATGTTGGCCTACTTTTTGAAATTTACCTTAACCATAAGGAAGAAGCAGAACAAGAGGGAATCGACCCATTTGTATTAGCTGAACTTATTTATGGAATGGAATATGAACTTGTGTACAAACCTGTTGATTTTTTCGTCCGCAGAACCGGTGCATTATTCTTTGATATTGACTGGGTCAAAGATAATAAAACGGATGTGACCAATTACATGGCAAAAAGTCTAAAATGGAATGAAGCAAAGAAAAATCAATACGATGAAGAACTTGAAAATGCACTGAAAACCGCTCAGGTGGACCAGTTGGATTAAAGCATGAAGGGCTTAATTTCTGCTAGAATGCAATTAAAATTGAATATAGAGTTTTTCCTATGCTAAGTTTAGCAACCGAACAATGAATCATCAATTCATTGCTCGGTTCTTTTAATGTTCCGGTATCTTTTTATAGGGTTATAGACCGCACGAAGGGCTATAGAAATTTTTTAAGGGCTATAGACTCGCCTGACGGGCTATAGAATTTTTTAAAGGGCTATAGATTCGCACGAAAGGCTATAGACTCGCCTAGACGGGCTATAGAATCACATGACAGGAGTTGGAAACGAGTTAGACCCTCTTCTAATTTTTTTAGCTTAATTGAAAGCCCTTATGAAATAATGGAATATATTAAAAATGTTATGTATATAAATAGGATAAGACTAAAATTTGCGCTTGCTTATTAAACAAGCTCTGTCATTTCCACTAACTAATAGTTTAAAAGAGAGGGGTCAAGAGCATGAAAAAGAAAAAAATAGTTGGGTTGACATCGTTGTTATTTGGAATAATTCTTTTGCTCAGTGCGTGTGGGGGTGGGGCGAAGAATATAGCAATAGGCCCACCGGCAAGTGAAACAAACTCAGCATCTAAACTAATCTTTGACGCTTACGATATAGGCGAAGATGATTATAAAGAATTCCAAGAAGGATTTGGTGATGCGGCAGATGGTGTACAAGATGGAAATATTGATATTTCAGTAGGGATTCTTGGTATACCAGCTGGAAGTATTGAAAGTTTGCAAGCCTCGGCGGGAGATGTTAAAATGCTAGAATTATCTGACGAGGCCATATCTTATATTGAAGAGAATAGTGGCTATAAACATTTCACGATTCCAGAAGATACGTACGAGTTTCTTGATTCTGACGTAGACACCGTCGCAGCGTTTGCTATATTAATGGCCAATACCGATACAATCGATGAAGAATTAGGGTATGAATTAGCAAAAAGCATGATTGAAAATGCTGATGAAAATACGCATACCCAAGCAGAACAAATGACGTTGGAGAACGCTTTAAAAGGTGCGGAAGGATTGCCCATACACCCAGGGGCAAAACGTTATTATGAGGAACAAGGATTAACGGTCGATAACCCGGTCGCAGAACTAAGTGCAGATGAAGCGGGTCGTGATAGTGAACTTATTTTAGGAACAGGAAGTCAGGGAGGCACCTATTATCCTTTAGGTGGGGAAATGGCTAACATTTGGAATAATCATCTCGATGTAAACATTACTAATACGGAAACTGGTGCCTCTGTTGAAAACCTGTCAAGCATTCGTGATGGTAATATGGATCTTGGCATGACGGTTCACACACCGGCTCTCGATGCTCTGGCAGGTGAAGGGGACTTTGAAGATTCAACAGTTGAAAATGCCGCTTTTATCGGTCATATTTATCCAGAAATTATTCAAATAGTAACTCGTAAAAATAGTGGTATTGATAGTCTAGATGATTTGAAATAGTTAAAGGGTTAAAAGAGTTACAAGAATACGACTTATATAACCTGAACGACATTTCATTTTTCTCTAACAATCGAAATGTTGTTCAGGTTTTTTGATGTGAATAGAATCCAATATATAGATCCCCCAATTTAGTAGTAAAACATATTGACTTCATAGTTCTTTAGCACTATGATTAAGTCAAGTTTAATTATTGTGAAAATGAGGTGTCAATATGTCTGAATTACCTCCTAATCATTCTTCATTTTTAAAACGTTTATTTAAAAAAACACCATATGAGGGAACGCTTCATCCAGAATTGAATCAAGAAGAGAATATCATTTTCGATTATTACCTGGATTTTGCTGAAAATCATCCTGGTATTTTTCTAGTTTTATCATTAACAGGTGAGGTTCTTTCACGCAATACAAACAGTATCAATGAACTTTTAGGCTATTCAGCAAAGAGAAAGATTGATTATAGTAATTATCTTTCTGCAGATAATTATTCAATTTTGCAAAAGACATTTCATAAATCAATTAAAGGTGTCACAAAACAACGAGATATAATCGTTTCTCACAAAAATGGAGAACAGCTTTTTTTAAAGGTGACATTTGTCCCCATTAAAGCGAAAAAGAATCCGATTGAAGGGGTCTTTTTAATCGTAGAAGATACAAGTCCTCAGAAGAAGCTTGAAAAGTTATATCAACTTAAAGCAAATCACTTGGACTACGCACAGCAAATTGCTAATATCGGAAGCTGGGAATATATCGTTGATAAAAATATCGTCAATTGTTCTGATACGTTTTATAGCATTTATGGAATCCAGAGCGATGAAGCTATATCTTTAGACACTGTCTACTCCTACATTCATAATGAAGATATTAAAAAGGTTAGTAGTTTGGTAGAAAAAACGATTGATGAAGGCGGTAATTGTGAAACGACATTTCGAATTGATCGAAGCTTAACTGGAGAATTAAGATATTTAAAAGTTTATATGGAAGTTGACACAGAAACTGATAGGATGACACGCTTAATTGGTGTTGTTAAAGATATAACTGACCATAAGCTGTTGGAACAGAATTTACTAGAAACAAATGAACATTTCCGTCATATTTTTGATCATTTAAGTGTCGGTATTTGGATGAGTGAGTCTGTTCATGGTCATTTTACTTATATTTCTAAAAGGCTATCAGATATCTTTCAAATCCCTATAGACAGGTTATATAAGGAACCGGAATGCTGGAAAAATATTATTTTACCGATGTATAAAGAAAAACTATTTGAAAAATATAATCTGCTAGAGCAGGGCAAGAGCATGAATCATATCTACAGAATTAATACGGAAGATGGCACGACAAAATGGGTTTACGAACAAACGATTCCAAAGGTAGATGCAAACGGTAATGTCACTCATTTATTTGGTATGGTTATGGATGTTTCAGCTGAAGTTTCAACGCAAAAGAAATTAGAATTTTTAGCGAAAAACGATGAGCTCACCGCTATACCGAACCAACGAAGCCTCTATGAGAAGTTGGATGAATTGATTAAGAATCACACCATTCATACATTCGCGTTGATTTATATTGATTTAGATGACTTTTCTTGGATCACCGATTATTTAGGGTACCAGATTAGTGATCTTGTCATACAAAAAGTAGCTCAGAAATTAATTCACTTATTACCAGAAGAAGGTTATTTAGCTAATGTCCATTCTGACAGGTTTATTTTCGTCGTCCCGAATTATACCAATAAAGACAAAATAGAGCAGTTGGCGAAAATAATTATTAAACGTATTGGTGAAAAGCTCGTCGTTCAAGACTATGAAATTTACGTGACCGCAAGTATCGGGATTAGCTTTTATCCAGAGAATGGCAAGGATAAACTAGCTATTCTTGAGAATGCACATTCAGCAGTATACCATGCTAAAAGTCTCGGTAAAAATAACTATCAGCTATATTCCTTTAACCGAGATATTGACTCGCACAAAAAGTATATGCTTGAAAAAGATTTGCGCCATGCCATTGAAAATAAAGAACTCGAGATTTACTATCAGCCTCAAGTGAATCCAAGAAATGGCGTTATTGAAGGAGTGGAAGCACTGCTTCGTTGGCACCATAAAGATTGGGGCGTTGTCTCACCAAGTGACTTTATTTCGTTAGCCGAACAAAAACATCTTATCCACGAGATTGGCGCCTGGATTATTGAAGAAGTATGTTTACATCTTAAAAAATGGAAGGAAAAAGATTATAAACTTATTCCAGTCGCTGTGAATGTCTCCCCAATCCAGTTTTTAAAAACAGATTTAGTAACAACAGTGGAAGATAACCTTAGAAAGAACGATATTCCAGCAGACTATTTACAACTCGAAATAACAGAAAGCACATTTTTAAAAAATGAACTACAAGTAAAATCGATGATAAAAGCATTAAATAAACTCGGTGTTCGTATCGCCTTGGATGATTTTGGAACAGGTTATTCATCGTTTCGTTATCTCCATGAATTCGACATCAGTACACTTAAAATTGACCAGCTGTTTTTACGTAACTTAACTGCAGAGGACCACAAAAACATGGCAATCGTTTCATCACTTTTGCATTTAGGGAAAGAACTTGATATTCAAATCATTGCTGAAGGTGTGGAAGAATACGAGCAGATGGAAATTTTAAGACAAAAAGAATGTGACTTGATACAAGGTTTTCTTTATTCAAAGCCTGTTCATCGAAAAAAGTTTGAACAAATGCTTCAGACCGGGTATTTATACCCTAAGAAGAAAAAGATTTCGAGAAAACCAGCGAAGGAACGAAGGAAATACTATAGATTTGAATTTGCTTCATCACTGCTCGCTGAAATGAGAATTACAGAAGTGAACAAACGTAAGGTAAATGTTGGCTCTGCTAATATTCTTATTGGAAATATCAGTTTAGGTGGGGTGAAAATCCTATCATCATTAAAGTTGCCGGTCGGCTCAAACCTTAAACTGAAATTTAAGTTTTACTTGATGGAGGAATCATTTGATGTTAACGGCAGCTTAGTGTGGATTAACGAGGAAAGACCAGAAATCTTCACATACGGGGTCGCCTTTAAAATAAGTAATTTTGAACGGGATACATTAGCCCCACTTATTAATAAAATGACCGTCTTAGAAAAACAAAATAAAGATATTCCAGATACAGAATTTATCAATGAAAACCCTTATGCGTTTTTAAGGAAGAACTTGGAGTAATGCGGACTCGCTATGGATTTAAATACTAAAGTTAAAAAAATATCAGATTAATACAAAAATTGAATTTTTTACTTAGAATTGTTGGCGGCGCATAGAACTGAAGGACGACGCATAGATCGGAATGACGGCGCATAGAACTGAAGGACGGACGCATAGACCCGAAGGAAGGCGCATAGAGCGGAATGACGGCGCATAGAACTGAATGACGGACGCATAGACCCGAAGGAAGGCGCATAGAGCGGAATGACGGTGTATAGACCGGAATGACGGCGCATAGTACCGGAATAACGACGCATAGGACTGGAAAATAGCGCATAGCCTGAAACAACTCCGCATAGAACTGAACAACAGCGCATAACCGGAAACAACGCCGCATAGACCAGAACAACGATGCATAGGCCGTCAAGAATGCCGCATAGCCCGTAGCAACGACGCATAGACGAAAATATATCTCAATTCTTTTAAATTGCTTTAAATAAAGGGTTCTAATCATCTTAGAAAGAATGATTAGAACCCTTTTTTATAAAATCTTAAACCTCAAACCTCAAGCAAAGTCATTATTTAACTTCTTTTTTTAACAAACCGAGCAATATACCGGAAACAACGGATCCGATAACTACAGCTAGCAGGTAAAGCAGCCAGCCGCCTTCGACAAGAGGGAAAACGAAAATACCTCCGTGTGGAGCTTGCAGCCCGATGTGGAACATCATGGATAAACCACCAGCAACCGCTGAACCTGCCATCATTGATGGAATAACTCTTAGTGGATCGGCTGCTGCAAAGGGAATAGCACCTTCTGTAATAAACGATAATCCCATAATATAGTTAACCCTACCAGCTTCACGTTCCTGCTGGTTAAATTTTTTGCCAAAAAGTGTTGTGGCAATAGCCGTTCCTAATGGAGGAACCATCCCTGCTGCCATGATTGCGGCCATTGGTTCATGGATGCCACTAGCAATTAACCCTGTACCGAAAAGGTAGGCTGCTTTATTGACAGGACCACCCATATCAACAGCCATCATTAAACCAAGAATCACTCCAAGGAATATAGCATTTCCTGTACCAAGCCCTGTTAACCAGTCAGATATCGCAGTGTTTAATAGACTGAGAGGTTTGTTAACGACAAAGAACATGATGAATCCAGTTATAGCGATACCAAATAAAGGATAAAGTAAAATAGTCTTTATACCTTCTAATGAAGAAGGAAGGCTGGCAAATAATTTTTTCAAACCTACAACTAAATAACCTGCGAGAAAACCGGCGACCAATCCACCTAGAAACCCTGCATCACTATTGGCAGCCATTAGCCCACCAACCATACCTGGTGCAAGCCCTGGCCTATCAGCAATACTCATCGCGATAAATCCTGCAAGTACCGGAATCATCAGCCCAAATGCATTGCCGCCACCAATGGTATTTAAAGCGTCAGCGATGACACTGTATGACGGGTCGCTCGGATCATGAGCATTGACACCAAATAGGAAGCCCAGTGCAATTAAAATACCACCACCGATAACGAACGGTAACATATTGGAAACACCACTCATCAAATGTTTATAGATGGTTGCTCCAACGCTTTTTCCTTTATGCTCGTCATTTTCACTAGGATTGTCAGTGGATGTGTTATTGTTATCCTTATAAATGGAAGCATCTTGATTCAACGCGCGATTGATCAATTCTTCAGGTTTACGAATGCCTTCAGCGACTGGAACTTCAATGACATGCTTGCCATCAAAACGATCCATAGCTACATTTGTATCTGCAGCGACAATGACTGCAACAGCCTTTTGGATATCTTTTTCAGTTAAGACATTTTTCGCGCCACCTGAACCGTTCGTTTCAACCTTAATATCAACACCCATTTCGTCTGCCTTAAATTTTAATGAATCGGCTGACATATATGTGTGGGCAATTCCAGTTGGACAAGCGGTGACTGCTACTACAAAAGGTTGGTCGTCTGATGTGTTTTCAGACGGCTCCTCATCTTTTTCTTCATTGTCATCACTATCGTCGTAATGATCAATAATAGAGAGAATTTCTTCCTCTGTTTTTGCTTCTAAAAGTTGCTGACGAATTTCTTTGCGCATTAGAATGGTTGAGAGTCGTGCTAAAGCTTGTAAGTGAGTATCGTTTGCGCCTTCTGGTGCAGCAATCATAAAGAAGAGGTGGGAGGGCTGACCATCAAGCGCCTCGTAATCAATGCCTTCAATGGAGCGACCAAAGGCTATCGCTGCTTCTTTAACTGCCTTTGTCTTGGCATGTGGAATAGCGACTCCATCACCAACGCCTGTTGTACTTTGTTTTTCTCGATTTAAAATTTCATCTTGGAATGTTTCTTTGTCTGATAATTTTCCTGCATCATTAAGAACTGTCACGAGCTCTTCTATAGTATCTGGCTTAGTTGAGCTTGTTAACGAGAGATGAATAGTATCTTTAGTTAATAGCTTCGTAATTCGCATCATTATTCTCCTTTGCTATATTTTTTAATGTCAATTTGTGGTAGTAGCGCGTCGATTTTTTCTTTTGTACATAAACCAAGAGAAAATGCTGTGGCACTACCAGCTGCTACACTATAAAGAAACGCCTCATTTAATGATTCACCATTTTGGTGTTGGGAAATGAATCCTGCTACCATCGAATCTCCGGCACCGACGGATCCCTTAACTTCACCTTTAGGAACTGTCGCGATTAAGGATACATCTTTACTTACAAATACCGCACCATCTCCAGCAAGAGAGACAATCACATGTTCCGCGCCTTGATCAATGAGTTTTCTAGCATAAAAGATGGCTTCTTCACGCGATGAAATGGTTGTATTAAATAACCCACCAAGCTCATGATGATTAGGCTTTATCAAGAGTGGATGGAAGGGAAGTACTTTTTTCAATAAGTCTCCTTCCGCATCTACAACAAATTGAGTACCGTTGTCCACACAAATTTTCACAAGTTCTTCATAAGTAGTCGGAGGAAGGGTGGACGGGATGCTCCCAGCAAGCACGAGGATATCTTGATCCGTTAATTGATTCACTTTGTTTTTTAAAGAAAGTAAGTTTTTCTCGTTGATACTAGGGCCTATGGCATTAATCTCTGTCTCTTGATCGGTCTTCAACTTCACATTAATTCTTGTATCTTCTTCAATCGATATGAAATCCGTATTTATGTTTAATCCCTGTAAATAGTTTTCAATATACTCACCTGTAAAGCCCCCTAAAAAACCAAGTGTGGTGCTAGGAACGTTTAAGTTTTTTAAAACTTGAGACACATTAATTCCTTTACCACCAGGAAATTTATTGTCACTATTTGATCGATTTAATTGTCCTAATGTTACCTGGTCAAGTTGCAAAATATAATCAAGTGATGGGTTAAGCGTTAAAGTATAAATCATGGCTGAATCACCTTTATTTCTGTTTTATTGTTGAACTGTTCTAGAGCAGTGGGTTCCAAATTATTTGTGATAATTGTCGCCGCATCAAGATTTGCTATTTTGGAAAAGGCAATCTCAGAAAATTTTGTATCATCTGCGAGGACGTATGCTTCTCGTGTTAACGAAATAGCTAATTGTTTGATTTGTGCTTCCTCTTGGTCGGGGGTTGTAAAACCGTATTCAGGATGCACGCCATTGACACCGATAAAACATTTATCAAATCGATAGTGCTTTAGACTATCAAAAGCACCTCTTCCGATAAGAGCTTTCGTTTTCGGTTTGGCAAAACCTCCAATAAGATACGTTGTTATGCCTTTCTCCAAAAGACTGTTTATATGCATAAGTCCATTTGTGACTACAACAATATTTTTAGGGAGATGTGAAATTAATTCATACGTTGTTGAGCCAGCGTCAAGATAAATGCTATCTCCTTCTTCAATAAAGTGACTTGCATATTCAGCTATTTGTTGTTTGGTGTGAACGTTTTTGGATGATTTTTCTGTCATGCTCGGTTCACTGAGTTTTCCTTGAAGTCTGGCAGCACCTCCGTGCACACGTTTAAGATACTTTCTTTCTTCAAGTTGTGTTAAGTCACGTCGAATGGTTGACTCTGATGCGTTAGTTAAGTTTACGAGATCTTTTAATTTAACAGTATTATTTACTTTTAATTGATCTATTATAATTTGATGACGTTCTGATTCTAGCAAAATATCATCTCCTTATGCGCTTACATTTAATTTGTATATCTATATTATAAGCTGGATAAACTCAAAAATCAATCATGAACAATCAATTACAATCATAAACTATCAAGAAAACTTTTTCTGTGGGTTAGGAATGGTAATGTTTATGATTGCATTAAAAAAGAGGATGGGAGATAAGTATTTTAGTTAATGTAAAAGCGAACGTATTAAAGTATATTTCTTTTAATATACACTTTTAAAATCAGCGTAGGAAAAATACGTAGACTCCTGCAGGATGAAAAGCTTAGATGAGACCCCACAGAGCGTAGCTCGAGGAGGCTCATCAGCGCCTGCGGAAAGCGAAGTATTTTTCCGAAGCGAATAACACTCGCTTAAAATTGTTCGTCTTTTAATTACTAATACTTAGTTTTGTCCCAACCTCTTCTAAATTTCCATTTTAAATTAAATCAATCGCTTAATTATTGTTTTCAACGGTGGCATGTCGTTTTCGCCTTCTTTTTCAGCAAACTTTTTAAATAAATATTTAGAATAACCGATGGCCTGGCTCATTTCGATTTTACCAGGGAGCGGTGCACGTACTTCAATCGATGCATCAATAATGACCGGTTTAGTTGATTGTTTGTCAGCCTTGAGTGCTTGCGTGAGTTCAGCTTCATTTGTTGCTTGATATCCTTCACCGCCACAAGCTTTAGCGAATCCAGCATAATCCATATCTTGAAGAGGGATTTGATAGGGGATATTACCTAATTCTTCTTGCTCGAATTGAATCATGCCAATTTTTTTATTGTTCAAGATGATAACTGTAATAGGTAGATCATATTGAACTGCTGTTAAAAAGTCGTGCATCACCATAGAAAAACCACCATCCCCGCATATCGCAACAACTTGCTTGTCAGGTTCGTTCAGTTTAGCGGAGAGCGCCCCGGGTAAACCGCAACCCATTGTAGCAAGCCAGGATGAGACGATAAAACGTTGATTAGTCATTTGGAAAAAGCGCGTTGTCCAAGTCGTGACATTGCCAACATCCACGGAAAGTATAGCATCGTCATCAACATTTTCCTGCAAGGCACGAATCACTTGTGGGCCTTGCATCGGTTCATCGGCTTTACCTGTAGAAATATTATCAAGATGTTTCCACCAGTTAGACATATTTTCTTGACAGCTTTTTAAAAATCGCTGATCCATTTTTTCCTTAAGCTGATCATTGAACCAACCTAAAACACGCTCGGATGATGCGACCAATCCAAGACTGACAGGATATCTTTTGCCAATTTGTGTAGGATCTGTATCGATTTGAATTGCTGGGGCATCTTTTGGTAAGAATTCACGATAGGGATAAGACGTTCCAATCATAATGAGTAAGTCCGTTTCCTTCATAGCTTCATAAGCCGGTTTCGTTCCTATTTGGCCAAGGTTCCCAAGGTTGTATGGGTGTTTATCTGGAATAACACCCTTTCCCCTAAGCGTTATAATGATCGGGGCACCAGCTTTTTCAGCAAAGGTGGTGAGCTGTTTACGCGCGGGGAATGCTCCTTTTCCAGCAAGAATAACTGGTTTTTTGGCTTTAGCAATCATATCAGCTGCTTTAGTTAAATCAGCGCCATCGCAAAAGAGTTGCGGAGATGTATACGTAGCATCCCGGAGTTCGGGGGACTCGATTTTTTCTAAGAAAACATCATCAGGTACTGTTAAAACAGAGACACCTTTATGTGCGTAAGCCTCTTTGAATGCTTGTTGTAATAAAGGGCGCATTTGTTTTCCCGATGTCACACGTCGATTAAACACGGCCACATCATCAAATAATCTTTCCAAATTCACTTCCTGAAAATTATCGGTTCCAACGAGATCATGCGAGACTTGTCCTGTGATGACGACAAGTGGTGCCCCGTCAGCTTTAGCATCGTACATACCGTTGAGTAGATGGATGGCACCAGGCCCTCCAATCGATAGGCAAACGCCTACTTTACCAGTTAATTTCGCTTCTGCGGCTGCCGCGAGTGCACCAACTTCCTCATGACGAATATGAATAAAATCTATGGCCTCTTTATGTTTCCGAAGAGCTTCTACTAGATTGTTAACTGAATCACCGGGATAGCCATAGACATGGTCAACCTCCCAGTCTTTCATAATATTGATTACCGCTTCTGCTGCTTTCATGTTGAATCCTCCTCGATTCTAATCTGCTATTATCAATACCCTAAGAGATTTCGATGTAATCATAGGAGGGAGAAGAGCTCCTAATTAAACGTCGCTGTTTTAAAATTAAAAAACACAGAACCAGATGTCTGTGTTTTTTGTTAAGTGTATTTAAGTTATTCGATAAAATCTCCACGGATAAACTTTTCTTCCTGATTAAAATTTATTCGTATACTTTTAGAAGATGTCGGATCAGGTGAATCAGCAACATGAAAATGGATATGCGGTTCACTGGAATTACCGGAATTTCCAACAAGACCTAGGAGATCACCTTGCTTAACATCATCGCCCTCTATCACTTCGATCGACTGATGTTTGAAGTGAGCGAGATAACTGTATTCTTCATTTCCATGGTCAATAATGACAAAATTGCCTAAAGGTTGCTCCTCATTCATTTCGCCCACTGGCTCATTATCTTCAACGTTATTTTCTACTTTAACGATTGATCCATCAGCAGGAGCCAGGTAGTTTTCACCAAACGCATAATAGTTTTCATTTAATGTCTGGTCGCCTTCAAAAGAATTGTCCTCTTTTACTATCGTAAAATCATAAGCATAACGCTGATTTTCGAATTCGTAATGATAGTTAGTTAACGTATTTGTTCCACCCCAAAACACAAACCACTCGTCTTCAAAGGGATATTGAAATGTTGTTTTGGTATAAGCTTCATCAGTTTCTGGATAAGCAGCAAGCGGCATAATTTGTAATCCTTGAATAATGTCTTCCTCATCAATAATTGCTAAAATACCTTTCGAACCACTATCATCGATCCAAGCATAATGCTTCGCGTCATCGCCATAAGGGAGCTCGAATTGTAACTTATATGTAGAAACTCCTCTATGAAAATCTTCCCCTAAATCACGAAGTTCATTTAGAGACACCTCATCCTGGAATTCTTTACTCATATGACTATAAATTCGTTCATAGTCATCATCCAAAAAAGCATCAGGTAATTCTTTCGGTTTCATCGGTTCCTCTCCTTTACTTATACCTTCTTCATTACTACAAGCAGCTAATAGTATAATAGAAAAAATAATCAAAACAAAAAAGACTTGAAAATATCTCAACTTTCATCCTCCTATTACATCTTACTTAGATACTACGGTAAAATGTAGGAAAAAGTTTCATAATTTAGATTTCATATCATCCATTTGTCAAAAAAGTAAAAAAACATATATATTAAGTAGTAAAGAAACTATAAAGTTATGTATAATTAAACACTAAGATAAACCATTTTAACGTCTGGAGAGAATGTTATGTACATCGATTTATTGATTGAAAAACTAGGAAAAGATAAAGTAACACAAAACGAAACGGAGCTAGTCAGGCACAGTCGTGATGAATCCATGCATCCGTCAATTTCCCCAGATGTCGTTTGCTTTCCCGAAAATACACAAGATGTGACTACAATTATGCGTATTGCTCGAGAAAACAAAGTACCCGTCACCCCGTTTGGCGCGGGTTCCGGCTTGGAAGGACAAGCCATTCCAACACAAAAGGGTATTGTCATCGATTTCGAACAGATGAACAACATCATAGAATTTAACCCGGAAAATTTAACCATCACCGTCCAACCAGGTTTAACTCGCAAGCAGCTGAACCACTATATTAACCGTCAAGGTATGATGTTTCCAATCGATCCGGGCGCAGATGCATCCATCGGCGGGATGGTCGCGACAAATGCAAGCGGTACAACAGCTGTACGTTACGGCTCAATGCGAGAACAGATTTTAGCCATGGAAGTTGTTCTGGCCGATGGGAGGGTGATTATGACTGGAACTAAAGCAAAAAAATCATCATCTGGCTATCATTTAAATGGATTATTTGTTGGTTCAGAAGGAACACTTGGAGCCATTACTAAAATAATATTGAAATTGCACGGCATTCCGGAATCAACAGTGGTTGCTCGCTGCACATTTACCAGTCCAGAAACATGCGGGGAAGCAGCACAGACGATCTTATTAAGTGGCATCAACGTCATGCGGATGGAATTTGTGGACGTAAACACAATCAAGCAAGTCAATGAGTATGGCAACCATCATTATCCCGAGCAACACTCCTTGTTTTTTGAATTTGCCGGTACTGAAAAAGCAGTGGAAGAAGAGATCATTTTTGCAGGTGAATTAATGAAAGATTTAGGTTGTGAGAACTGGGAAGTAGCAAGGGAGTCGACCGAGCGCGAGGAGTTGTGGCGGGCAAGACAAGAGATGTCATATGCATTCCGTCATTTAAAAGGGAGGCATGCCTTTAGCACGGATGTTTGTGTACCTATTTCAGAATTACCCGGAATGATTAACTATGCAAGCGCATTGCTTTCTGAAAAAAATCTTAAAGGCGGGATATTTGGCCATGTTGGTGACGGTAACTTTCATACTTTGCTTACGTTTAGAAAAGAAAGTAATGAAGAGCGAGATATAGCTTTCGAGATGAATGATTTAATTGTCAATCGCGCTATCGAAGTAGGCGGAACATGCACAGGCGAACACGGCGTAGGCCTAGGAAAAAGAAAGTTTCAAGAGCAAGAGCATGGAGATGCGCTTGACATCATGCGGTCTATCAAAAAAACGTTCGATCCTGATGGGATTTTGAATCCAGGGAAGATCTTTTGACGAAAGGCTATAGAATAAACTGAAGGGCTATAGATCCAATTGAAAGGCTATAGATTCAAATGAAAGGCTATAGAACAAAATAAAGGGCTATAGCCACTAATGAAGGGGCATGGAAATATTTAAATACGCATTGCTGCATATGAAGACGCATAGAGATTCTTAAATACGCATAGCCGCAAACGAAAACGCAAAGAAACCTATAAAGGCGCATAGATGCTGACAAAGCCGCACGGTACACCCCTAATAATATAAAGTATAAAACTTCTATAAAATATCAAATTTTCCTACTAAAAGTAGCCTAAAGTCTTGTATTATAATCCAGTTATTAGATAATAAAGGAGTAAGAGAGAGTATTAGATTTTGGGAAGGTTATTTTTTTACTCTTAAACTAGGTCATTTTACCTAAATCTATTACACTACTGAATCCTTTGGAATGACGTGAGGAAATCTAAAAAACGATTAAAGTTAGC
The DNA here is from genome assembly GCF_018918075.1 of Virgibacillus sp. MSJ-26. GTDB lineage: Bacteria > Bacillota > Bacilli > Bacillales > Amphibacillaceae > MSJ-26. The sequence goes on along the minus strand of NZ_JAHLPW010000010.1, from coordinate 127,554 downwards.
TGCTATTTTAATTGTTAGTGCTTTGATTTGCTCTATGAAAAAGCGGATATTGCTTTATATCAGGCAAAGGTAAAGGGGAAAAATCAATATTGCTTGTATTGTGATGATTTATTGACCCATAGGCCGATCGGATTTTAACCGGGATATGTACCAATAAAAGAAAACAGCCTTCATATATACATCTGAAAGCTGTTTTCGTCATAGATTTCTTATTCTCTTTCCCTTGCTCTTTGCGTGTCGCGAATATTCTTCTGAATAGTGACTGCTGAGAACAAACTTAAAGCAAAGGACATTCCATAAAATCCTTTTTCACTTAGGATAATACTCCCGGCATTGTATAGACCGACACCCATCAACAAGATTGAGATAAGCAGGGCCATCCAGCTGATACCGTAATAAATATTTGTAACCGGGATCCCTTCGTGTTTATCCCTGACTGACTTTTGTAAAGATACGGCTGAATATAATCCAAACACTAAAATTGCAAAATAATAGCCTTTTTCATTTAGCTCCATTGTTGCATTAAATAAGCCCACAAGATAAGCCGCAACCCCTAGTATTAAAGCTGCCCATGAGGCTCCTATAAAAGCTGCTGTTGGTTCACCTTCTTTTCTTTCCACTTCTATTTTTGACTCGTTTTCTTCCTTTTCTTCAAAGAATAGTTCAGGTTCACTCGACATATACTCTTCACCCCCATTTAATCCATTGACCGTTACAAGTACACCTAGAGTTCTTTCTACAATCATTATATATAAGTTCTTTATAAATAGTAGCCTATTTTTTAAAATTCCCGCTTTGTTAGTGTGTAGCTTGCGCCGGATATTAACTAATTTTCAATCAATTTAATTGTACGTGAGTTTAGAGTCAGTAGGTAGAGCACTAAGCACTAAATCATTGAGTGTGTAAATAGTTATAAAGTCCCGTTCTAGCAATAGCAACCTTTAATAACTGGAATATATTTATTAAAAACGTTCCTGCTTTCGTATTTAATAACAAATCATTTGTGGTATATATTAAGGGAAAGCTCATTTAGGTTACCAAGAGAAGAAATAGTAATATTGATATAAAGAGGAAAGGATGATCAATCATATTATGATTAAATTAGCGATTGTCCGGCATGGTCAGAGTGAGTTCAACAAGTCGAACACATTTACAGGTTGGGAAGACCCTGATTTAACAGAGTTGGGTATCAAACAAGCTCAAGAAGCAGGAAAAAGATTACAAAAGGCCAATTTAGAATTTGATATTGGTTTCACTTCAGTGCTAACTCGAGCGGTCAAAACATTATATTATATTTTGGAAGAAACGAATCAGCTATGGCTACCCGTGAGGAAAAGTTGGCGTTTAAATGAGCGTCATTATGGAGCGCTACAACGACTAAATAAAAAAGAAACGGCTGAAAAATATGGCGAAGAACAAGTCCGTTTATGGCGTCGAAGTTATGATATTACACCACCATTCCAAAAGGAAGAAGAAAACCAAGCGAAAAATGATCGCCGTTATGCGCTACTTGATCGGGACGTCATTCCTGCCGGTGAGAGTTTAAAGATGACATTAGAACGTGTCACACCATATTGGGTGGACAATATCGTGCCATTAATCAAGCAGGGTAGACATGTCATTATTGCCGCACACGGAAATAGTCTTCGCGCATTAATAAAACATCTCGAAGACCTGTCAGATGAAGCAATTACTGAAATAGAAATACCGACAGGCGTTCCACTAATTTATGAGCTTGATGAAGAACTAAAACCTATAGATAAGTATTTTTTATAGAGTAACTTTAAAGGAAAAGTGAGGAAAAGCATTCAATCTCATTAAGTTTGAATGCTTTTTTAAATAGGAATAATCATTCTCGTTGTTTCCGCTGAGGATTACGCGATGGATATACCAGTCGTATATCCCAGCAGGTTTATGGTACGATAATAAAATAGACTACATACAAACTTTGGGAGACAGTCACCCCGTTTGATTTGCAAGAAGGAGGAACGCCATCATGATTTACACAAAAAAATACCATATAGACTGGAGAGATATCGACTTTAAGAAAGAGCTGAAATTAAGTATGCTATTCAGCTACTTTCAAGAAGCGTCAAGTGATGCTTCAGAGGAATTAGGCTATAGTATTGATCGACTTGAAAAGGAATTTGGTGTCGCTTGGGTGCTAATGAAAATGAGAGTGGACATCACCCGTCATCCAAAATTAGGAGAGACGATTACAATTGAAACGTGGCCACTAGAACCTGGTAGGCTGTCATATGATCGAGATTTTCTTGTAAAAGATTCTGAAGGGAACGTCATCATAAAAGCCATTTCCACATGGATTATTATGAATTTAAAAGAACGTAAGATTGACCGCGGGCAAAACGTTACAATCAGCTATCCGACAATCATTAAGGAAAGAGCAATCGACGCCAAAATGAAAAAACTAAGGGCAACAGATCCACTCGATACTGCCTACACAAAAATGATTGGCTACAGTGATGTTGATTTTAACGGCCATTTAAATAATGCTAGATATGTGGATTTCATTATGGATGCTTTTCCAGTGTCAGAGCATAAAAAGTATAAAGTAAATTCCATCGAGGTTCACTTTACTAATGAAGCCTTGCCTGGTGATGTGATTACAATGAAGAAAAATATATCTCATGCATTAAAAAACGGGATTTATATTGAAGGGACAAACGATGAAACAAACGAGACTGTATTTAAATCGAAAACAGTGATAATTGCAGTGTAATGAAAAGATACTATAGCTTTTGTCATGATCTGTAAACTTAAATTTTTTTAATAGTGGGGCTGATCCAATGAACACATGTATGCTCATTGGATCAGTCCCATTTTTGTATGGTGCATCTCTATAGAAATAATTAGAAATACCCCAATGTTTCCTATACGCTTATGAATTCATAAGTGTCAGATTTGAAGTTTTTTATTACACATACATGCATTAACAATCGAGTTATGAAGATTTACGTTGTTCTGAGGTTTTAGGGGCTATACTGTGAATTGTAAGATAATAAAACTAAGGAGGAAACAACAAATGAGTAAAAACGTAGCAGTAGAAAAATCAGTATTAGAAGAGGGCTTTGATCTGGATGTGGAATTTTTAGATTTGGATGAAGTGGGGGCTATTCCAGAAACAACTGCAAGTAGTGGAACTTCAAGTTGTTCAGCTTCATCAACATGCGGGTCAAGCTCATGCTGTGGATCTTGTTAAGCATTGCAATAAAATTAATGTGAAATGGGGATAAGTAAAAATGAACACTTTGAATATCTTTAATTACAATACAAATCAAGATGCTTATTTAATTAGCGAGTTAACAAACAGATTGCTAAAAGATGAACGATACTATTTAACGCGTTCATGGGAAGGCGGTCCTCATATCAAAGTAGTATTTGATAAAGAGCTGGATCAGTCAAAGATTGAAACAATAAAAGGTTCTCTTAAACCTATGTTAGCCAAAATTGCGATTGATCAAGCGGAAGAAGAAAAACTCAAAATTAAATACAAAAAGCATGCATCTGTATTGTCAAAGTTGGAAGATAAGCAAAGTGTTTCGACAATGGAAAAGCATGGGGCTGTTAACATTGTCGATGATTCATTCTTTTATCACAACAGAGAAATAACCGAGTTCTTTCATGATATCAGACTTGATATGCAACCTCTGTTAACGGATTTATATTTACATCTTAGAGATAATTTTATACCAATACAGGGTGCATTTCCAGCTTTGTTTCATTATGTGTCAGAAGCCTACAAAGTAGACGACATGAACAAAGGTTATTTCTCTTACATTTCACATGTCCATGGATTTTTCGAGCTAGCTACAAAGCAGAAATTATCTTACAGTGAAGAAATTTTTGAAAAATATTATCAAAGTAATAAAACATATATTAAAGAATTTGAAAAAGAGTACAGTACTTTTATTGAAAGATGGTTAACTAAATGGGAGGAACTCTTCCATCTCATAAAGAGAAGTTTACCGTCTATAATCGATCAAACATATGTAGAACGTATTAAAGAAGAATTTAATTCAATTGAATCTAATTTTGATAACGATTTTCATAATCGATTTGCGAATTATGCTAAAGAGCATGATTTCGTTAACAATGATTCAGCTACAGCTTATCGGTTTCTAATAAATGTATTATATATCTCGCTGCCATTCCTAAAAATAAGCGCTCTTAAAAAACAACAATTTATTTATATGGCTTACCGATATACAGAGGACAAATACAGTATAAATTGGAGGGAGCAAATTGGCGTTATATAATGAAATAACTAAAAATCCAATGGTGCTGTTTCGTAGCAGCGACATAGGGAGAAACTGGTATCAAGATTTACGCTCAACTTCTTTAAAGTTGACAGAGATATTAGATGAAATGAATCATTTAAGGAAAAATATTGAACTTCAAAAAAAGTCTATTACGAGTCAGCTAGAAGCTGCTTTCAAAAAAAGGAAAAATAATGTTTTGCTAAATCTTAAACGGGATGTTTTCAATTTAAGATTGACACGCTTAAAAAAGTATAACTCTGAATCTTTGGAAGAGGTAGAAGGACTTGATCTTGACTTATTTCTAAAAACAGCACTTAAAAAAGAACAGTTAGAGTCAGTTTTTGAAAATCAATTTGAAAAAGTTTTAATAAATAATCGACGTGTACTTCAGTCAGAGGTGGATAATGAAGAGTTATTAAAAACAATTATATTTTTCAATGAAAATATTTATGAAAAACTTGATAAATATATGTCAGTAGATGCTGCTAATCATAATAAAAAGTTAAAGAAACTAGATTTCTTTTTGGTGAAGTTAATGATGCGGACTTCAATGAAAACAAGTCCATTTTCCTTTTTAACAAAAATAGGATCTGCATCACCAAAATTCAACGCTAAAAGTACAAATAATGTAGAAATCAATCATGCAATGGTACTCCAAATGTTCTTTGGTTTTTTGAGAAAAGATGCAAAAGCACTTCAATTAATACCGACTAAAGTTGCAAACTTTGGGAAAAGAGACTCAAAGATTTATTATGTCTCCCAGCATAGCACCAGCAATTCGAAAAAAGTGTTTGAGACGAGTGATAAGTTTATTGAGTTCCAGTTACATCCCCATGTTATTGATTTTCTTGAAAGGAATAAACAACAGGAAGTCACTTTTGACATGTTTAAAGACTATTTACTTTCACATAAACTTTATAAGGGTCAGGAGTTAAAGCTTTATCAAAAACTAGTTGAATTAAAAGTTTTAATTCAAAAAGTCAATATTGGTGCGAATCGAGATATTCTAACTAATATGATTTCGTTTCTTAATCGCTATTCACTTAATCCTGAGTTTGTATCAGCTTTATCTGCTTTAAAAATGTCAATTTCTCAATTTGAAACAGGAAGTGTAGAAGAAAGAAGGAAAGCATGGGCCCAAATAAGTAGGATAAGTAGTCAGTGGACCCAAGAAAAGATGAACTTTGGAAATGAGGTGTTGTTCGAAGATATAGTATCTAAGGAGTCAGTTGTTGACGAAACATCTCCTCAAATAACAGATGAGTTCATTGGCTATGTAACAGATTTCGTATTACTATTCGATGTCAATATCCGAGTCCAGTATGAATTAGCAAGTTTATTTCACGCTGAATATAGTGATGAAACAATTGGTTTATCGAATAGCAGCATGTTGAACGAAATTTTCTTTAATAACTTACATCACTTTTATCCATATTATCAAGATATTAATTACCGTTATCAGGAAGCAACAGCTGAAGAAGTACATGTTTTAGATGATTTAAGAGATCAGTTTGTTCAGGAGTTGAAAGAATTAATCGATCAATCAAGTGCAGAAGAATTAAATATTAAACCCCTTATCAAAAAGTATGTCGAACAAATACCACGGGACTATAAAGAACATAGTGAATTAAGTGTTACTTTGTTCACTCAAAATGATGACCAACGCACAGTCGTTAATGAAATTTATGATGGTCAAGAAAAGTTTTTGTCTAGATTTAAAGATTTTTTTGAACAAAGTAGTGAGGATGAAGATTACCTGTCTTATATTGAAAAAAACTATAATGGAAAAAATTATTACGAAATTGATGAACTTTTCGGATTTAATGGTGGTATACATGATAGGAATCAGCAGCAGGGCGTTAACTTAAATATAGGTTATCAGCAATTCCAGAAAGAAAGTCGCCCATTCATAGATGATTTTTCAGTTATGTATGATGATGAGAAACGGAAATTAAAACTTCTTGATATTTACGGAAAAGAGGCAAGGATTGCTTACAAGTCATCTTTAGTTCCCATTTTCCTTCCAGGTATTTTATCAGTTATGCTGCTTTTATTTCAGAGTGGAAGGTTAAATTTTGATGTAAATGGAATTGGCAAAACTAGGGATTACTTACCTCGCCTCTCATTTGACGATGTTGTTATGTACCGACAAAGATGGAACTTAGATCATAAAGACATTAAACATTGGATAGATAATTCTATAAATGACGCTGATCGGTACCAGGAGGTACAAAACCATTTTCAACAAAGGAATTTACCAAAGCAATTTTTCATGAAGTTTTACAAGCACGAAGATGAGTTTGCTAGAGAAAAACCTATTTTTATTGACGTAGATATTCCAGTGTTATTTCGTTTATTTATTAATGAATGTAAGCGCAGCATGGGAAAAGGCGTCGAGATATTTATTGAAGAAGCACTTCCAGGTCCAGAAACACCATTAAAAGAATATATGGTTGAGTATACAGTAGACAAAGTGACTGCTGCTGTAACTGTATAAAGCTACCTGAATTGGGAGGAATTAAAAATGAAAATTATTGATGTCAAAGGCTTAGAAAAGTCTTATGGTAATCATCAAGTTTTAAAGGGAATTGATTTTGAAACGCATGCAGGAGAAGTCATTGGTGTCATAGGAAAAAATGGTGCTGGAAAATCAACTTTCCTGGAGATCCTGATGACTATTAGAGGTTATGACAATGGATCAGTCAAAATATTTAACAATAATTTAAAAGGTCTATCAATGGAACAGCTTGTAGATATTAGGAAAGATATTTCCGTCGTTCTGCAGCCAACTCATTTTTATAAGGCGTTAAAGGTTGAAGAATTATTAAAATTATTCAAATCCTATTACCAATCAGATATTGATATTAATCAAATTATTGCAGATTTTAAGCTGGAGCAGCATCGTAAGTCCTTTTTCGAAAAGCTCTCTGGAGGTTGGAAACAGAAAGTTAGCTTGGCAATTGCCTTTTTATCAGAACCTAAGCTTATTATCCTTGATGAACCCACAACAGGACTAGATCCACATATGCGAAATGTTTTGTGGACTTACATCATGGACTATAACAAAAAAAGAGGTGGTACAGTCATTTTAACGACGCATTATATGGACGAAATTGAAATGTATTGCGACAAAGTAATGTTGATTAACAATGGGGTCAACGAGATGTTTAAACGTACCGAAGAGATTCTTTCAATGGGGTATCGTTCCATTAATGAATATTATCTAACAAAAATTGGTGAGGAGGAACCTATATGCTAGCCACTCAATTAAAATATGACTTAATTATGTTTTCAAGAGAGTTGTTTTATCTTATCTTTTCTTTGATTGTTCCCCCTGTAACATATATTTTTATGGGACAGTTATTTGGTGACGAAACGTATGTAGGTGGATTAAGTTATGCACAAATGTATACACCATCATTCATCATTTTAATTACATTTGCGGTAGTATTTTTCGCTTTTGGATTTGATCAGGTGATGAACCGGGCTTCAGGTGTTGAAAAGCGTATCAGTGTATCGCCCGTTCCCGAGAAAACAATTCTTATGTCAGGGATTATTAAGTCGGTGATCATTACAAGCTTTGGTTATATTTTAATTAATGTGATTGGTATCGCTGTTTATAATATACCATTTGAGCCAAAGGTTATCATTAGTGCTTATGGATTCTTTATCCTATTAAACGCGGTGCTTCTAGTTATATCTTCAGCAGTTTATTCTCTGTTTAAGGATATGAAGAGTGCACTGATTTTCTCCATCCTAATTTTTCAGGTTGTGATGTTTACAGGTGATTTCTCACTACCGGTTGCTAAAATGCCAGATTTTGTTCAATTCATTGCTAAAATAAACCCCATTTACCATATGAATCATCTCTTTATTGACATATGGAACCAACAGTTCACGCTCGATAGCAGTACCTTCATCTCATTTGGAGTCATCACGGGAGTATTTATAGCTGCATTATTCGTAATTTATCTTAATAGAAAGAAGGTATAATATGCGTATATTAAAAGCAAAAAATATCATTCGTTACTATTTTAAAGATAATAGTCTTTATCTTCATGGGGAGCAAGAAACGTATAAAATTAAAATAAATGAAGATGATTATTTAGAAATTCATAATATGTTGAGTCAATTAAGAAATGGTTTAGATGAGGGAACTTGTTATGAGACATATAAACGTTATAGTAAATTGCTGGATTTTCTAACTGCCAAGAGATTTCTTTATCAAATTGATAAAGAAATCCTTAAGCAGCACAGTGCTTATGAATACTATTCTTGGTTAGAAAAAGGATTACTTTCAACAGAAGAAAATTTAAATAAGCTATCTCGTTTTACAATTATGTGTCCTAAATTTCACGTAGCAACACCTAGTTTTGAAAAGAAATGCATCGATAATAATCTGAAATGTCAAATAGGTGAGGAAATCGATTCTTTTCAACTATGGGAAGATAACAGATGTATTTCTTCTTATCTGCCATATTTAAACGAAGAAAATGAGATAGTGGTTGCTCCCCATGAACCTGATCGTCAGAAAGCGATTGATCGTTCAAACATAGCTGGAAAAATTATTTCACCATTTATTTTCCACGCTTTGATTATGTCTGCTTTCGAAGAATACAAGACTGTCTTTATTATTAAAGATAACCTTGAAGTCTTAAAAAAGAAAAAGTTTCACTTAAAGAGAACATCACAACGCACGAAAACAGTGTCTAAAACAGATGATGACGTTATTACATCTTTAAACGCATTAGAAAAATTCCTTCAAACACACCATTCCGAGGTTTCATCTTTTAATTTTAACAAGGATTATAATGATTATTTACAATTACCTATCCAAATATTTACAATCCAGAAAAAGAGTAGGAATAACGACGATAATAACTATTATATAGCTGACGTGAATTATGAAAGACTAGCAAAATTCGCTGTAGAAGTTTTATTTAATGAAGTGTTATTAGGAGATCATTCTCAAGGTATATCAATCGTGCAAGAATCCGAGATTGTTCACCGAATTAAAAAGAGAGTAGGTAATCAAACAGATGGTTTGAAAACATTAGATATCAGCAGTGTTCCTGAGTTTGAAATGATTAATGGTTTATTGGAAAAAGAGGACCTTGAGTTAACATTTATGGTAGATATACCCAAGAGCAACGGACTAAAGTTTTATTTGCGAGATGATAGTACAAATAAATGGTATAAATTCGATTATCCTATTTACAATAAAGAGTTTATTCCATTAATTATTTACACATGGATTAGTGCATATATAAATGAAGTCCCATTACATGAAGCAGCATTTAGCCAAATTGAGGATAAAAGAAATTATCTTGTTGATTCGATTGGTTTCAATGATTTAAAGATAGAAACACAACAAAAGTCTACTAAGACTGATTATCTAAATATTAATAATATATTAGAGGATCTAGGTTACGGCTATGAAATAATGGAGGGATAACAGATGACGATACAAATGATGCCAGTACAAAAGCAATCTTCGGTAGCAGAAGAGATTCATGTATCACAAAATATGAAGTATATTTTTGTTGGTCCAAGAAGAAATGAACAGCATTTTTGTTTCCAATGTTTAAAAGACCGATTTCAGGAAGTCGAAATGTATCATCATTATTTTTCATATAGCGATGCTCAATCATTTAGTGATTATGAAAAAGACATCATCTCAATTTTAACGGAAAAATTAGATGCAAATAAGGATACACCTAATGTCTATATATTAGACCGGGAAACAAATGAAATAGAGATATACAGTACATTTAAAAGAGATGATTGTGCCGTTTGCTCAGATGATCATGTTGACGTGACCCATAAGAAGGCTAATGGTGTTTTTACGAAAAGTAATTTACGACTTGAATCATTTAACCAGGTGAAATCTCGCATTGAAAAATTTAAGACACTTTTATACGCTTCTAAAGCTTCTTTAATAAACCAATTAGTTAGAACCGGAGATTCTTATGCTACTCCAATGGTACAATCCGAGGTATTGTATAAAGATATTTCAATGCTGTCATTCGGACGAACAGCAAAATACGATACATCCAAATACACATCTATTTTGGAATCAATGGAAAGATATGCGACTGCTTTTCCATATCATTCAAAAGAAAGAAAGCCCTTGAAAGAAGATGAATCAGAAAAGATTGATTTGACACTTGGCGAGATGATGGAACTTAATAATTATTGGAATGATCAGGAATATAATCAAAATATTCCGATTTACTATAGCGAGGTTGAGGCAGTTCATAAAGATGAAAATGTATTAATTCCGGAACAACTTATTTATTTTAACTCACATCAAGTAACCGGTGAGCATCGCTTTATATATGAGAGTTCCAACGGGAGTGCGATTGGTTCAACCTTAGAAGAGGCTAGTTTACATGCCATGCTTGAATTAATTGAAAGGGATGCGTTTTTAGCTACATGGTATGGGAAAATACCACCGGTTCGGCTTAAAGTGAAGAATATGGAATCACATGCTATTGATCATTATATACAGGCACTTCAAAGAAAAGGAATCAAAGCACATATATTTGAAGTTTCTATGGAAGTGAAAATACCAACAATTTGGGTGCTTTTAGAAAAAGAAAATCCAAAAAGTAATGAAATGGCTTTTTATACAGCAGCCAGCACTTCCTTCGACCTAAAAGATGCCATTGAAAAAGCTTTAATCGAGGCAACAACTGCTATTTCAGTTTTTGAAAATGTCTTTAAAAAAGATGAATATCAAAAAAGAAAATATTATTTATTGGAGAATCCAGGTGAAGTATCGAGGTTAGAAGATCATTTACTTCTTTATTCCAATATAGAAATGCGAGATGTTTTATCATTTGCCCTTGATACAACATATTCTGCAGAACTAGATAAAATGGAGGATTATTATGATGATTATACCGGTCGAGCAGCAGAAGTGATTGAACGACTTCATGAACAGTTATTAACGATTTCATCAAAAGTTTATCGTGCAGCTGTGAAAAATCCTAATTTAACGACTACAGGGTTTGTTAATGTCAAGTACATTGTTCCAGAAATACTAACAATGACTTTTGGGCATCAGCATAAACGGGTTGTGTACCCACGTTTAGAAAAAGCAACACGATTTAAAAGTCGGGGTGAGTTGGATATAAACTGGATAGAAAATAACCCACATCCTTTTCCATAGGAGGATTACATGATCGATAAGGATTATTTAGATAAATTTGGTGAAAAAAGATTTCAAACATTTAGCTTTGGTGAAAATATTACGAATGTTAGCTGGGAGTTGACACCAGAGGCATCCATTGACATGGAATTTTTAAAACAACATAATCATTTACCAGAATGGGATAGCTATCTTTACAAAGTTTTTTCGAGTGTTGAAAGGGTTTATCGTATCGACTTTCATAGTAAATATTATTTTCATTCAGCTTCCCCAACTGCCAAAAATATTCCTAGTGTAAAACTCGTTATGCTTTTCAGAGATCATCTTTATAGTTTGAATCCGTTGTTAGATAAAATTGTAATAAGCAAAAACAACCTAATTGGTGGAGTGAACAGCGATAAAGTATATTTCTTTTTAATAGCAGATGATCGAAAGCTTCAACGTGACTATGGAGAATTTTATAAAATGCTTTCGTTACTTAATATTGGTCATGCGTTACTGAATGTGGAAGTGGCATTAACGAGTGAAGGTGTTAATTATCAAAGCTATGATAAAGCATACCTCCTAGTAAATGAAATTCCATTTCTTTCGATTGCAAGAGGTGTTGAACTTCTGCAACCTGAAAAAAGTACCCATATTGCCTGCACCGCTAGATTGAAAGAGTCCCAAAGACTCTATGATTCAATTAAATGTCGGACAGCAGATCAGTCTACATCAGGTGATGTGTTTTTAAAAGAAACATTAAAGAAGGCGTGCATGGAAGAATTTCTATCATTACTTAAGGAAAGAACAAACCAAAACGATGTGAAGATATCAATATATATAAATGATGTGGAGGGATATGAAAGCGGCTATTATCGCTATGAATCAGACACACTGGTGAAAGTTAGGAAGGCCATCAATCAAATCGAACCTAATCGAATATTAGCAAGCCAGCAATCATATACGAATGTTACAGGGTTAAATATGTGGGTGTTTTTTCATTTTGATAAGCATCAGAATCAACAATCGTATGATCAGAAATTTGTTGACATCGGGTATATTGCCCAATATATATCATTGCTTATAAGTAAATGGGGTAGAGCTTCAAGGGGAATGAAAAATTATAAAGATAGCTATTTAAAAGAGCGCTTTAATATACCCAAGAAAGAATTTTTAGGTTATTCATTGATGATATTTCCTCCTTCTCACAGTGGGCACACTTCTTTTATCGAGGATTAGCAAAGACCCAATTTTTAGAATTGAATATTAAAGGAGAATTTGTATGTGGATATCAAAACATATATTCATTCATGATTATCAATTAATAGATACGTATCTGAAAGATGTCCTTTTGCCTTTAGCAGATAAAGAGTTGTCAGGTAGTTACTTTTTTATCCGCTACTGGGATGGGGGCCCTCACGTTCGAATCAGATATAAAGAAAAAAAGAATAAAACTGACAACAGCTTTGAATATAAATTGCAGTGGTCTTTAGAACAGTTTCGGATTGAAAATAAAAACTGGGATTTTAAGACTGTCATAGATGACGAGCGAGTGGAGAATACAGAGGGGAAAGGCAGTGGCATATCACATCCAAATTTTAGTATTCAGTCAATTGACTATAATCCTGAATATCTGCGTTATGGCGGACAATCTGTTATGAATATTTCAGAGGAAATATTTAAAGCTTCGTCGGAATTTGCTAGTAGTATTATTCAACAAGTTTCCCGAAATAAGCGATACCAGATAGCTTTTGACGTGATGTATGAATGTGGAAGACTGATTGAGAAAATGGGCTTAATTCAAAATCTAAAACAATTTTATCAAGATTATTTCATGGTATGGATAGAGTTTCAGAATCAGCCTGATTTTGAACAATTAAAAAAAGCCTTAATTAAAAGGGCTGGTCAGTTAGAAAATAAGGATACATTAAAACCATACCGTCCGTATCTATCATTTTTAGAAGAAAAAATGAATCAAATTAGAAAAAATCAATCCGTTTATAAAGAACATGAGATATTTTATATTGCAATTTCTCATATGCATATGTTGAATAATCGCTTAGGTGTTTCACCTGATTATGAATATATTTTTTCAAAAATATTGTTTGATTATTATCAAGAAAAAGTTTATCAACAAATTTAGACAAAGGGAGGGAGAACGATGACTTGGACATGGGATTATTCTTTAAAAGCCGATAACAAAATGAAGGATTATCATTATTTCTCAATCAATGATAAAAAGTTCACCTCAACACAGCTATACCGGCATTATGAACGTCAAAAAAAATCCAACAAGGGCTATATAACAAAAGATTTGTCTTATACATTTAACACTTCTAATAGTTTTGAGAATACTATATTTCAAAGAAAAACATGGGTAAATGAACTTCCAAACAAGCAGAGTATTACTAAAGACTTTATATCTCAATTTTCCCAGTTAGCTTTTATTGGAGGAGATCGTCCACATCGTTCATATCCATCAGGTGGAGCACAATATTATGTAAATATCCATTTATTATTTAATGAAAATCGCGTAGAAAAGGAAATATGGAACCAAGGTAATGTGACTGAATTAAACGCTGATACCAATCAGCTTTTAATAAAAAGACATGTCCCATGGTCTCAGATACAAACTACTTTTATTCAGGATCATTTAGCATATACTAGTCAATTCGCTATCGTATTAAGTGTAGATTTTCAATCAATTTTTGAAAAATATAACGATATTTCTTACAAGCTTGTTCAGCAAGAAGCGGGACATATTGGACAAAATATTCAACTGGTAGCAACATACTTGGGGATTGAAGCAATTCCGCTCGGAGGGTTTTATGATTTGGAACTAAACAAAGTAATCGGGGATAGGGAAATAACATTGTATGCATTATTATTAGGGTAGGTGAGAAAATATGTATCTATTAGATCATCGATATGAGATCAGGGAACACGACAATGTTATGATCGTTTCTGATAGTGTACAAAATAAAGTTGAGTTTGCTTTTAAATCACAGGCTGTGGATGACTATAAGTTAAAGAGATTATTATATTTTGGGACTCCCATTAATAAATCAATCTCATCTTTAGAGGAGAGGATGACGCATAATATTGTCAAAAAGTATAATAATTATTTTATAAATTGCAATGAAGAAAGAACCTATCGTTCTTTTAAGTTAATAAGAGAATATACTGAGTTATTACGCGCCGAATTTTTATCGAGAGATCATTTCAATCAATATATTCAAGATATTCAACCGTTTATTCATGGGGACAAGATTGTGCGTATCATCCTAGATATCAATGGTTATAATTATTTGGCAGAGATGCTTGATAAACATCCTTTTCTCGACATGACCGTTATGGCAGGAAATCAAGTACCAATTGATCAGGCTACTTACGACTTTGTAATAACTGAACCATCTGGAGAAGACAAAGATTATCTATGGCAAAGTTTTGCGGAAAGTGTCTTGTTTTTAAAAACTAATCAAGACAAAATAGCAATAGGCCCACTTATTTATACTGATGAATTTCATATACCTAAATTTGATACCGTTAATTCACATGATAAACCTATTATCCTTCACCAGGAAGAGCGCTTACTATACTTCTTTATTGAACGCATTTTATATAGTCATATTTTTGGGTTGAATAGTAAATTAAATAAGGATTGTTGTATTCCTACACGTCATAGTCTAGTTATTAGTCGTTTGGATTTACAAGGTTATAGTGAGGCAGTCACGATCTTTCCGAAGACACCCACTTTGATGGGCGCAAATAAGTGATTATTCATAACATTTATGATACAAATTAAATTTATTTATATCACTTAAGTGTAAATTACACCTTCTTAGATAAGAATTAAGATAGTAAGGACAAACAGATGTATGATGTATGTGAGGTGAGAGAGATGAAGAATTCGGGAGTAAATAAAATTAGTCTTACGGAAATAGCTGCCGCTCGTCTGGCAGATTGGGTGAAAGAGTACCAAAGTACAGACAGGCGAACCTATTTAAAGTTGAAGTATGGCATTGAAGTTCTTTTTATTAACATCACGAAAATGTTTGCAGTTTACTTAACTGCCTACATACTTAATCTACTCACAGCCACGATTATCTTTCATATATCCTATTGTATTATTAGAAAAACAGCCTACGGAATTCATGCTTGGACAAGCATCATGTGTACTTTATTAAGTATCATGTATTTTGTCGGTATTCCATACCTTGCAACATCATACAGCATACCCGGTCCAATGATTCTGCCAATCTACCTTGCAAATGGATTCATATTATATTTATTCGCACCTAGTCTCACTAAAAAAGGTGTGAGCATGGATTACAACAAAAAGCGGAAACTACGTAACCTATCAATTGTTATGTGTATTGTATTAATGATTATTACACTGTTAATCTCAGATGAAACGACTAAAACGCTTATTACTACGGGGGCAACCTTAGCAAGTGTCTTAACGATTCAAAAAAATACAATTTAAATGGAG
This sequence comes from Virgibacillus sp. MSJ-26, assembly GCF_018918075.1. GTDB lineage: Bacteria > Bacillota > Bacilli > Bacillales > Amphibacillaceae > MSJ-26. The sequence goes on along the minus strand of NZ_JAHLPW010000010.1, from coordinate 111,647 downwards.
ATGATATGTGATGATGAAAATTATCAAAGGGAATTTTTTTAAAACCATATTAACAGGAATGGTGTCGACATTGGGAACAACAATTGCATCAGCCTCGATGAATTTAAGTTGTTCGATATTTGTTTACGAACCCGAATTTCCAGAAGAACTGAAAGAAGAAGTAAAGTAAACTTTCAAAAATTTCAATATCATGATAAAATGCTCCTAAAGGCCGAAGAGGAGCATTTTTGTGTTGGCAGAGTATATTGGTAGTTTAATTCAAATAATGATTCTTTGTGTTATTAACTTTTGCTTATTGAAAACGAAAGGTTTTACAAAGCAACGAGTGCTGTCAGTTATTCTGCTGGCAGGTAGTGGACCGTTATTTTTTATGTATATTGGTATTATCGGGATTTTTATACCTGTCATTTTTTTGTTTGTCATTAATTACTGGCAAACGAAAGATAAGTTGGGAAGTTTTATTGTCCCTCTTTTCTCATTGTTCATTTTAGTAATTAGTGATCATTTAAGTGCATTGATGGAAATTTATTTATTTAATTTTTCATTTGAAAATGTTGAGACAGATTTATCTTATATGCTCATCCATTTATTAATGATTTTTTTCTTTTGTATGGTATTAACAATTTTTACAAATATTATCATTCGTCGTATTGGCCTATGGGTCCCCTACATAAGAAAGTATGGTTTAATTCTAGCATTGTTAATCGGTGTAACGATTGTCTTTATTTATATTAATATACTTATTTCAAGTCGAATCGGCTTTTCAAACGAAATTGTTCAACTTAATAGTTATATCTTCTTTTTATACTTGATATTTTTTGTTAGTATACTAGGTCTATTATTCTCTTCTATTGTAAAAGAAATAAAGGTTAAGAGTAAGCAAGAAGAGTATAAGCAACTGCGAATTTATTCGGAAAACCTAGAAGATATGTACAGTGAGCTGCAAAAGTTCAGGCATGATTACATTAACATTTTAACTTCTATGTCAGAATACATACGAATGGGCGATATGAAAGAGTTGGAAAGTTACTTCAATCAAAAGATTATGCCAGCCAGTGAGGGTATTAGATTAAATAAATATAAACTTGAATCGATAAAAAATATTAAGATAACAGAAGTGAAAGGAACGCTTGTTTCAAAATTGATGAAGGCCGAGGACGCGGGAGTTGATATTTCTGTAGAAGTCGCGGAACCAATTGAACATATCAATATTGAATCGATCAGTCTTTGTCGTAGTTTAGGTATTCTCTTAGACAATGCAATTGAGGAGTCAGTCGAACATGAAGATGGCAAGGTGACCATTGCATTTATTAAGAAGGAAACCTCAATATTAATTATTGTTGTTAATACTTTTGCCGGAGAAGCGCCTAAGTTATATAAGGTTTTCGAAGAAGGATATTCAACTAAAGGAGAGAATAGAGGATTGGGTTTAACGAGTTTAAAAGATATTGTGTCAACTCTCGATAATGTTACGCTCGAAACAAAGATAGAAGGCAACCAATTTTTTCAAGTGATTGAAATATTAGGGTAAGGGGACATCGTCATGTTAGATATTTTTATTTGCGAAGATGATGAGCAACAAAGGAAAAAAATCACAAAGTATGTTGAAAATTACATTATGATTGAAGAACTGGATATGAAAGTCACACTTTCTACAGATAACCCTGATGAAATTATTGATTATCTTAAAGCAAACAACGTTAATGGGTTATATTTTCTCGACGTTAATTTAAACCATGAAAAAACGGGTATTGCTTTAGGAGCGGATATAAGAAAATATGACTCTAGAGGTTCTATTGTTTTTGTGACATCACATTCTGAGTTGACGTATTTAACCTTTCTTTATAAAGTTGAGGCAATGGATTATATTATTAAAGATGATATTACAGATATTCAAAAAAGGGTCATTGACTGTATTGATACGGCTAATGAAAGGTATATGTCTGAGCATAATGAAACGACGAAAAAAAGGTTTAAAATAACAAGTGGCGATAAAGTTATAAGTGAGGATTATGATAAAATTTTATTCTTTGAAACGTCCTCTAAATTACATAAAATAATTATGCACTCTGAAAACCGCCAAGTAGAGTTTTATGGCAAATTAAAAGAAATAGAAGATTTGGATGATCGATTTTATCGTTGTCACAATTCTTTTGTCGTAAATACGGATAACATTGAATCTATTGATAATAAAACGCGTGATATTACCATGACAAATGGCGCAGTATGTTTTGCTTCGAGCCGGAATTTCAGAAAACTGAAAAAAATGTTGTGGGATGAGAAATGAATTAATTTTGACTATAGGCCTTAGAACAGACGATAGAATATTATGAAATATAGAGGTGGATATCATAAGCACCCACCTCTTCACTTAACCGGTGTCTTTCCCTTTTCTTTCCTAGCTTTAAATCCTTTTCCAATAATTTCACTGACCGTATAAATTGTAACGTAGGCTTCGTCGTCAATCCCGTAAATAATGTCTTTGAGCGTGGGGATTTCGTATTTATTGATGACGAGATAAAGGAGTTCGCGACGTTGGTTGCTGAATCCGCCACGTCCTTCTAAAACAGTGATACCCCGGGACATTCTTGTGAGGACTTCATTTAAAATCTTTGTTTCATATCTCGAAATAATTGTAACGGCAACTTTTTCTTCTTTACCCTTAATAATAGTATCCATCACTTTCGCCCCAACGTAGACCGCAATGACGGTGTAGAGAGCTTTTTCAATACCAATAATATAAATGGAACCAATAACAACAACTATATCAATAAACAGCATCGCACTGCCGACACTCATTCCTAAAAACTGATTGAGAATACGGGCAATAATTGTCGTCCCACCCATAGTACCACCAGATCTGAAAATAAGTCCGATCCCCATACCAACGAAAAGACCGGCAAAAACGGAAGCGAGCAGTGTGTCACTCGTGAAAACCGTCTCGACCCCTTCAGTGTAAAATAGGGCAGTTGAGCTTACGACAATGGCGATAAGTGTATAGATAATTTCTTTTTTATCAAGATATTTAACACTGAACGTGAATAAAATGATATTTAATGTAAAGTTGATTAATCCTGTTGACCAATCAGATAAGTAATGGATAATGACGGTAAGCCCCGTAATTCCCCCTTCAGATAGTTGATTCGGGATGGTGAAATAGTTAATCCCAAACGCGAAAAGGATGGAGCCGAATATGATTATAAGTATTTCTATGGGGTTAAGTTGTGTTTTCATGTAAGCCTCCTCAGTTTTGCTCTAGTTGTTTTAGTGTTTTATTTGAAAAAATAATGTAAATCCACTTGGATGATGCCTATTAATCAATAACCTTTACACCCGGCAGAAAAACATAAATCTACAAAGAGTAAGTCGGCCGTAAATTTTTTAATTTTCCAAGGGGTTGTATAAGCAACATTTCCTTCTTACTTGTAATCTATCATACTACTATATAATATGTTTAAATACAGGAAATCCTAACGGAGGTGATTTTTTGAATTGTAAAAAATGTGGAGCAGAGCAAAGCGCGGATGCGGAGTTTTGTAATGTATGTGGAGAAAAACTAACGAATGGTAATCAGGCTGAAGATGTACGGGAAAATGAACTTAATGACGTGGTAAATGGGACAGGGGAAGGAATAGAACCTAATCAGGAACATGAATCATCAGATGTTGAGGAGCCTTTTCAACATTTAATCAGTTTATATGTAGGAGACAAAATTGATTACTATAGGGCGAAGTGGAAAAAGGGTAAAAATATTAGTTGGAACTGGCCAGCTTTTTTCTTAACGTTCTTTTGGCTAGGTTACCGCAAAATGTATCGCACAGTTTTTATTATTGTAGGTATCTATTTTGCGCTTGATATTGTCTCACTTGTAACTGGAGTTGACTTGGATAGTACAACAAACATAGGTTTGGTTGTCAGCGTCGTTCTTGGCTTAAGTGGGAATAATCTTTATAAAGAACATGTCAACCGCCAAGTAAATAGAATTGAAGAAGAACAAGGTGAAAATGCCGAGTCGTATATTAGGGAAAACGGTGGACCAAGCTGGGGTGGTGTAGGAGTAAGTGTTGCGATTTTCCTAGGCTATGCAGTCATTTCGGCATTTTTATTTCCGTTTTAGGAGACTGAATAATGAAGAGTGTCAGGAGCCGTTTTTTGCTAGCGATTGATTTTAAACGGTATTTCCATTAAAAGATTTGTATTAGTAGGAAGACCACATATATCGGAAAAAGCAGCAATTATGTCATTTATAGCTTTGCAAATGTAAAATCTCCTCATGAAGTAGTCATAAAAAAAGAGGTTCCATCCAATAAAAGGAGCGGAACCTCTTTCTTCACATCTCTAACTAAAAATCGAATTCGGTAAAAAGGCAGACACGAGACAATTCGGCATATTGACAATTTCACTAATCCGCAAATCAACAGCTACACTACAAAGCATATATGCTTCAACTTCTGACATTTTATAAGTATCCATTAAGTGCTCAATCATATAACGGATGGCATTTTGAGACGCTTTATAAATATCTTCCCCGTGACCTGTTGTTACATAATAACCTTTACTATCCGCTTCAGGGGTAGGTGGTCCTGGAATTTCATAACGAGGTTCAGCGATAGATTTTCCTTTATGCAGCTTGAAGCGAATCGTTGTTTCCATGGACGCTTCAATCGCTGTTCCACAAACTTCACCATCACCTTGTGCGGCATGGGTATCCCCGATTGAGAACAGAGCACCTTCAACCCAAACCGGTAGATAGAGTTTTGCTCCGCGTGTGAGGTGGCGAATATCAACATTTCCACCATTTTTGCGAGGTGGCACAACACTGTGATTGCCTGCCTCAGGTAATGCCACACCAACTGTACCCGGAAATGGTTTCATAAATAAATTAATCCCATCTAAAAATTCAACCGTATTTTTCTTAGTTAAATCAAATGTTTTAATAGCTGGTTCCTTAAATTCATCGGTCAGTAAACCGAAACCAGGAATAAGAGCAGTCCATCCCCAGTCAAGTTGAGAAAAATCTAGCATTTCAATTTCTAACGTATCGCCAGGTTCCGCGCCTTTCACGTAAACAGGACCAGCAACAGGGTTAATTCTACCAAAATCAAGCGTTTCAACATCTTTTTTCGTTGAATGTTTTGTAAACTGTCCGCCTGATGCTTCAGTAATTTGATAGGTTAGTTTTTGCTGGGAATCGACTTCAGCAATTGGTTTGATAGAATTATCCCAACCGATATGGCTGTGTGAGTCAAAGTCATGAATGGTCATATAAGGATGTTGGTGATGGTGAATTGTCATTTCAATACGCTCCTTTTATTTGGGAATTCGGAAAAAGGTGTAGAAAGTTTAAAATGCCGCTCATGGAATATACTCGCTTTCCGTGGGCTAGGAAGAATTGGGTTTCATTCTTCTTTGCTAATGAGCCTCCGAATGCTACATTTCGGGGGCGCGTTAGGCCTTAGCTCCCACTGGAGTCTCGCATATTCCATTCGCTAGTAAAAGTGTCTGTTTTATAAACTACACATAAAAAACACCGAAATCCCTTTATTTATATTAAAAAAGTATTAATATTTAGTATACTTTAGGTTTATCACATGTCAATGGATGCATCTTTCTTCTTAATTGCAAAGTAAATAGCGACAACAATACCAATCGCAAGCCAGGCTAATCCAAGAGTTTTCGCTTCGGTTGCTAAGTTAATCCAAACGTAAGCGATGATGATAAAGCCAATGAGTGGCAAGACGAGATATTTCCAGTAATTTTTACTTTTGTTTTTGACGATATAATGGGAAAAGACGGATACATGTAAAAACAGGAATGCTGTTAAAGCACCAAAGTTAATGAATGACGATAAAATCCCAATATCGCCCATGAAAAATAGTCCGACACCTAGTGAAACAAAGGCAACAAAGATGATACTTGTATATGGCGTCTTGTATTTGGGATGGACTTTTGCCAAGAATTTCGGGAGTTTTCGGTCACGTCCCATACTGAATAGAACTCTAGAAATGGCCACTTGTGCAACAAGAGCATCCGCAATCCCCCAAGCAAGCGCAGTTGCGATAGCTGTCAGAACACCGAGCCACGGCCCACCCGCCATTTCAGCTGTTTCATAGAAAGCCGTCCCTATATCATCAAAACTATTAAAATCAGGATAAATTAAGGCTGCGACCCATGTCTGCACCATAAAGAGGACACCAACAATAAGTAAAGACCAAATCGTTGCTTTACCGATTGCTTTTGGTCCATCTGCTGATTCTTCGGAGAGGGTGGAGATGGCATCGAAACCTAAGAAACTGAGTACCGCGATTGACACAGCTCCCATGACAACTTTCATACTAAACGTATCAGGGTTATAGAGAGGATCAAAAGAAAATGTCGCGCCATTAACCCCTTTAGCAATCGCAGAAATTCCCACGACCAAGAAAATAACAAGAACTGCTAATTCAAAAATCAAAAAGATAATGTTCGTTCTAGCAGTAAACTCAATTCCGAAATAGTTAATGACTGTATTAATTAAAATAAAGAGCACAAGCCAAACCCATCCCGGAATGGCAGGCCACATACCTGTTAGAGCTGTAGCACTGACTACATAAAGTAAGGCAGGAACGAGTATATAGTCGAGTAGAATTGCCCAACCGGCAACGAAACCAACATACTGGTTTATGCCTCGACCAGCATATGAATATACCGACCCTGACATTGGAAATGCTTCCGACATTCTAGCATAACTTAAAGCAGTAAAAACCATTCCAACCATCCCAATCAGATAGGCTAAAGCAACCATCCCTTGAGATTCAAGCATGACCTCCCCGTATATACCAAACGGAGCAATTGGTACCATAAAAATAAGTCCATAAATCAGTAAATCCTTGAATGAAAGGGAACGACTTAATTCTTCCTTATAGCCAAATTGACTAATCGACGTTCCTTTGTTTCCTTTTAACATTAATCATCATCTCCTTTACTTAAAAATTATATTTTCAAGATTATAATACTTTAAAGTGTTAAAGTCAATTTTGTTTTCGTAAAAGTTATAAAAATCAGATATTTCATGCGGTAGATGACAAAATGGATTGAAAATTTAGTATTAAAACCAAGTGTATGTCCAAAATGCTTATTTATGAACTACAACTGATAACGTATAGCAAGAGAGGGATTTTACTAAGAAAAACAGAACTCAAAGCCGGAATAATAGTAGGTTTAGCGCTGAGCAGGCTAGTATAACTAGGCTAAAAGACACATTGTTAGTAAAAAACGTATATGCTAATATAAAAATTATAAATAAATTCTAAAAATTTCATCAAAGTACAATGTGGAGGTATATATGCCTAAAAAAAAGCTATTATCATTTTTAATAGTATTCATTCTAGCAATCATGATCGGATGCTCCTCTGAAGACGAAGCGGAAGGAAAGACAGAACCAGAAAGAGATGAGGAACCAGGAGAGGAAGAAGTCGTGGAAACCGAAGCGGACGGAGAAGATGAAGAACAAGAGGAGGAAAAATCAGACTCAGAAGATGAAGAGCAAATGATTGAGGGGCAGGTTACTGTTATAGAAGATGAAAATATTGTTCGTGTTGAATTAGATACGAATTTAGTGGAAAATACAGTTGTCGAGGTTAATATGAGTAAAGCGTATGGGGAACTCAGTAGCCCAATAGGCACAGCAGGTTCTGAAAATGGAGAAATTAAAAGTGATGGGACAGTTACTATTGACTATCCTCTTGATGACGACTTTTTTGAAAAATATAATGGGGAACAAGTTGAAGTTAAAATTGAAATTAAAGGTAGCACTTTTCAAGAAAATGTTGTCGAAGCCTACGGGAAGCAAGGAGAGAAATTCACAGGACCATTCGTTTATCAATTTGACAGTGTTGGTCCCCCCGATCAAAGATTATATATCCCGGTGTACTTTCAAGTAGGAGATGAACAAACAACATTTACTATTGAAACACCGGAAAGAGAGCCTTTACCTGATGATTACGGGAACATAGAAGTTTGGATGGACGTAGAAATTGTTGATAATGATCATCGTTATTTATACGTAAAAGGTAAATCTAACTTATTAGAAGGACTGGTGTTACAAGGTAGATATTTTGAAGATGCCGATGCTACATTTGCTCAAGAATGGGCAACAGAAATGTTTGTAGAGCCAGATGGAACATTTGTATTACCGGTTAAATATGAATCTATCACAAGCGACGGATATATCGAGATTCAAGGTGCGCCAGTTCGCTCACACCGTACAAAAAAAGAAATTCATAAAACATATGGTGAAGATTTTGAGCATTTAACAGGTGATATCGTTAAGGAAGTCGATGACCACCAAGAAATATTAATTACAATAGACAACGAAGGCATGGATATAGATACACCAGAGGATTCTTTAATTACAGAAGACGATGGCGAACTAAAAATCCAAGTGCCTGACGATGTTTTATTTGATTTTGATAAAAGTGATTTGAAAGGCGAAGCAAAAAATACATTGGATGACGTCATTGCAATTTTAGAAGGCCTTGACGAGGGGGAAGACATCCAAATCCATGGTCATACAGATAATGAAGGCGAACCGAATTATAATTTAAATTTATCTGAAGAAAGAGCAGCTTCCGTAGAGGAATATTTAACAAAACATGGTGATTTAAAACATCTTAATATGACTAAAGAGGGTTTTGGACAAACCAAACCTGTAGAGTCCAATGAAGATGAAGAAGGTAGAAAAAGAAATCGTCGCGTCGAGATTATTTTTAATAAAGAATAATGATTACGCCGTAATTAAGCGGTATTGTCTGTCGTACGACAATACCGCTTCTTTTTATCTCAACTAAAATTCAATAAAATATAAGCTAACACAATACCACAATATAAGAAGGCGTTGTTTGCGCAGGAATACTTTTCGTAGAGGCGCCGTAAACAACAATCAGATCTCGATTGATTGGACTACCACTATAAGCTTGCCCGTTTGCAGTGAACATCGGTGTATTTGGTGACATGTTTAATTTTAACTGATTATCTTGACTGACGAGGTTTCTATCAAAATAACTCACTTTGACATTTTGGTCGTCACGCTCTTTAATCATAACTAACGCTGGATATTGGGGTGGAAAAATCATAATAGCGGGTGCATTTGCATCATAATACCCAGTCACTCTGTCTCCAACAACGAGCATTGCCTGATTCAATACATAAGTAGATGGGCTCAAAATAAAATTAACTTGCATCCCCTCTTCATTCTGTAAAGACACCATTTTAACGCAACCTTCTCCATATTCTTGACTCCGCATTTCCTCAATCTGGATGATCCTTCCATTGAACGCCATAAACTGTACCATCTAAAATCGCTCCTAACGTTTTACTTTTTATGTATTATATGCGGGATAGTCGTCGGTGTTAGTTTTCAACCAGGTGAGGTTGCCTGGGTAATATTATAAGTGTACGAATATGTCCAGTTGACATTAATTCGAGGTGAAATAGATAAAAGTAAGTTTCCTCTGTTAAGTTATACGTATAGCCTTTATAATAGAATTATCTATAAAATATTATCTATTGATTCTTTTCAGATAAGAAGTATAGAACTAGGGGTTATAAAGGGAGGATTTAAAATGGCCAAGAATCTATGGAGAAAAGAAATTGATCAATTAACACCTTACGTTCCGGGCAAACCAATTGAAGACGTGAAGCGAGAATATGGAATTACCGATATTACTCGACTTGCATCAAATGAAAGTCCATATGGTCCGTCACCAAAAGCAGTAGATGCCATGAAAGAGGCTGTACATAAAAGTTGGTTATATCCTGAACCGACATGTAGAAATTTACGTGAAAAATTAGCAACTCGACATGATTTATCTCCAGAACAATTTGTTATTGGAAATGGAGCAGATCATCTAATCACATTGATTGGTCATGCATTTATTAATAAAGGTGATGAAGTCATCTATGGTATGCCAACATTTATGAGTTACCGAGAATCGACACTTTCAATGGGGGGCATTCCAGTGGAGGTTCCTTTAACAGATGATTTTGTTTATGACCTTGATGCTATTGAAGAAGCCATCACAGAAAATACGAAATTGGTTTATATTTGTAATCCAAATAATCCAACAGGAACAATCTTGGATTCTGATCAAATTGTTTCATTCTTAGAAAAAGTTCCTTCACATGTTTTGGTCATTCTAGATGAAGCATATATAGACTTTATTACTGAAAAAGATTATCGCACAGGGGTCGAGTTGATTAAGGAAGATCATCGTCTCATCTCATTAAGAACATTTTCAAAATTACATGGCTTGGCCGGAACCAGAGTGGGCTTTGCGATAGGTAATGAAGAAATTTTAGCTCCACTAAAAGCTGTTCGTCCCACATTTGAAGTGAACCGAATTGCCATTGCTGGAGCAGAAGCAAGCCTGGATAATCCTTCCTACAGTGAAAAAGTTCTTGAGAAAATTGTTAGTGAAACAGAAAGATTAAGCAAAGTATATAACGACTATGGATTTGATGTGATTGGAACTCATGCAAATTTTATGTTTATTGATGTAAAGCAAGATGCAGGGGAGCTAATGGAAGCTTTATTGAAAAAAGGACTTATCGTGAGACCATGCGCCCCGTGGGGATTAAAAACACATCTACGTATCACTGTTGGCACGCCTGAGCAAAATAATCATCTCATTGAGGCTATTAAAGACATTATGGAACTAGAAAACATTTAAAACACTTGCACACGCAAGTGTTTTTTTATGACATATAACCCTAGACTTCAAGTCGTTTAAAAAATACCTAATACAAGCCCAATTAACATAGCGATAAGCAGTAATCCTTTTTCACTCTTAGAAACCTGGTGATGATTTTTTATATCTAAATGCGTGACTAAATAAATGGCGAATGAGATCAAGACGATTAAAAGGAAAGCAGCCGTTAAACGAGTGAAAGCTAACCAAATCGGTACCAATCCCGCTAACATTAAATAAAATAAAGCGGGAAAATATGCAAAGTTCACCCCGAATTTCTTAGCAAACCACACAACCGTTGTTACCTTAATTGGTTTAGCTTTTTGATCTGCTTCCAAATCTGGGATATGATGAACCATCACCCAAGCCATACAAACTAACGCATTGATTAACGCATTTTGAACGGCCCACATCGGAATGACATCCATGATTAGCCAAGGGCCAGCAAGCCCTAGCAAAAACATAGAAGGAAATAAACTCAACCATTCACCTAAAAAAGGCCGATAACTTAATCTTAAAGGAGAGAGAGAATAAGACGCAGCCGCCCAAACACCAACCAGAATTAATAATGAAATTTTACCGTGACCTATAATAGCCAGCAAAACAGCCGCCATGAGTAAAAGGATAGCAAGCAACCTTCCTAACCGCCACACAACTTCCGGCTTTAAAATCCCCTTTTGAATAACACGACTCCCTCCTGATAAAATCGCTGGACTATGCTCGTCAGTACCAGACAGAAAATCGGCATAGTCATTAAATAGATGCGTCAGTAATCCATGGATAACAACTGCCCCAGCACTCAAAAAGAAAAACATGAAAACAAAATTCGATGTCGAGAAGGAAGTATACAATAACAATGGAAGCAGACTCGATATCACAGTTGTCACACTGGATGACACAACAGCGATTAAGCGAAGTAATGACCATCCTCCGCTCAAAAACATTGAAAAATGATTAATCACGCTAGCACCCCGATTAAGATTAATATGATTCCATTAATAAATCTACCATTTTTCTCAGTCTAACCAAAAATACCAACTTATAGTCTAATAGTCGGCACTTATCTTACAACCCCCAAATCATTTTATAAAATCCAAAACGTGACACAGACTAATCACGACCAGGTCGCATGATAAATAGAACATCATCCTTAGCCCGTTACGGCTCTACATTCCTCCGTAAATGATGAGAAAACTTGATTAGAACAACTGTTTATGTATAGAGTTATATTATAGGAAAACATGTGAAGGGGACTTTTATAATGCATATTCAGCAACTAGTCTTGTTCATGTCAATTGGTTTTGGTGCCATCGTGTTATTAGATGTATTGCCACCACGTGGTGTGAAACAAATTACTGTTCTTGAATTAAAAGCGATGCTAAAAAATAAGGAAAAACATAATTATCAATATATAGACGTTCGGACGGCCGAACAATTTAATAGATTACATGTGTTTGGATTTAAAAGTTTTCCCCTTCAGGAACTGAAAAAAGATACAGGAACATTATCAAAAGATAAAAAAATAGTCGTCATCAGTCAACGCGGCATCACTGGCAATGAAGCGTGTAAATTATTGAAAAGGCAAGGGTTTACAAACTTAGCCAACGTTCGTGGAGGTATTATCACGTGGGAACCGCATCGCTAGTATCGAGGGGATGACTTCCAATAGTAATTGAATTTCTATCGAGATTTCTGTATATTTTAATTATAACAATAAAAGCGGGGGAAGATTAGATATGTTGGAACTTAATACATTTTCCATTACAGCAAGGTGTGAACGGACAGGCCAATTTGGAATTGCCGTATCAACAAAAGTACCAGCTGTAGGAGCGCTCTGTCCCTATGTAAAATCTGGTGTAGGAGCTGTTGCTTCTCAGTCATTTGTCAATCCTTACATCGGTATCAATGGACTGGAATATTTGGGGGAAGGGTTAACAGCAAAGGCTGTGAAAGAACGAATTCTGTCTGAAGATCCACAACCTGAAATAAGACAATTTGCGATTGTTGATAAAGAAGGACAATCCGCGGCTTACACTGGCGAAAAATGCGTTGGCTGGCACGGACATATAGAAGGAGATGGCTTTGTTGCGGCAGGTAATATGTTAGTGGGGGAAGAGACCATTAAGGAAATGGCACGGATTTTCGAAGCGACGAGCGAGTTGAAATTATCTGAGCGACTATTACAAGCACTAGAAGCAGGACAAGCAGCTGGTGGTGACAAACGAGGAAAACAGTCTGCCGCCCTCAAAGTCGTTTCAACGGAAAGTTACCCCCTCGTGGACTTACGCGTTGACGAACACAAGGATCCCGTTACCGAATTAAGACGCGTCTATGAAGTGGCCAAATACGAACTTTTTCCTTTTATCGAAACATTACCAACCAAAGAAAATCCACTCGGTCAAATGGATTTAGCAACGCAAAAAGAACTTGGATTATTGGATTAAAAACACTTTGTAATAAAATCCTAACTCGGTATAAATAACCCTTGTTGGATGAGAACTAAATCATGTCAATCGGACATGCTTCCATCAAAATGGCACAACGATGTCCAATAGAGCACTCCAATTGGACACACATCCGTCAAAATAGCACTTCAATGTCCAATAGGGCACTCCAATCGGACACGCTTTCGTCAAAATCGTATTACGATGTCCAGTGGAAGTATCTTTAGTATTGAGGAGTTAACGAAGTAAACAAATCCTTGCTGAACGATAGTCAACACACACCGTCAACTAAGCATCCCTCAAACCTGACAAACTCACCAGCATAGGATATAGTCATGAATGATTACTAAAACATGTGAGGAGTAAATCATAATGACAAAAAAAGCAGTATTATCTGTTACAGGAAAATGGGAAGAAAAATTAAAGAACACCATTCAAGTCAGGGATTTAGCACCGTTCACTGTGGATGAGCCAAAAAAGTTGGGCGGATCAAATAGTGGTCCAAATCCTTTAGAGTATTTTTTAGGGGCCTTATCATCTTGTACCTCTATCATGACTTCCTTTGTGGCAAAAGAAATTGATTTTAAATATAACGAATTCGAAATTTCCACGAGTGGTGAGCTTGATCCTAAGGGTTTCCAAGGAGTAAAAGGGATTCAAACATATTTTGAAACTGTTACACTCAAAATAACTATTGAAACTGATGAAGACGAAGAGGCTCTAAAAGAATTACAAGAAAAAGTAGAGCAAAGATGCCCATTGTTTAACCTGTTACTCGATGCAGGTGTAAAAGTGAACAGTGAATGGATAAGGAAATAAATATAATTTTAATATATACACTCTTAGGATGCTGATATTTATGAAATTTGCCTCTATCTATAAAACCAAAGCAGGAAAACGAATCATACAGGAATCCTACGAAAATTACTTAAAATTATTTGATGTACCGTTTGAAAGAATCTATGTAGAAACTCGTTACGGAAAAACCCACACACTCGTCACCGGCCCAAAAGAAGGTAAACCTCTTTTTATTTTGCAAGGTGGGAATAGCATCAATCCTATGACATTAGCATGGTTCAAGAGTGTGTTGAAACAATACCGAGTTTATGCGCCAGATACCATTGGCCACCCGGGTTTTAGTGCTGAGATGCGACTTTCAGGAAAGAATGATGATTTCTCTAACTGGATTTCAGACATCATGGATTATTTTTCTGTAGAAAAAAGTGCTTTCATTGGTCCTTCTTTCGGCGGTGGAATTATTTTGAGATTGGCAACTTATCAACCTCAAAGAATTGCATGTGCTGTTCTGGTAGCACCTTCCGGCATTAAGTTAGGATCCAAAATAGACATGATTCGAAAAATACTTTGGCCCTTAGCATTATATAAATTTGGATTAGATAAGGGACTTAGCAAAATTGCTGAAGCTATGTCAGATGATAAGATGAAGAAACAAGATGAAGAAATTATAGGAAATATTTTCAAACATGTAAAGTTGGAACAGCAGATGCCAAAATTAACAAAGAAAAGGGAGCTCCTCCATTATAGAGCTCCAACTCTAGTTATCGCAGGAGAAAAAGATGTATTTTTCCCAGCAGAAAAGATCATGAAAGCTGCAAGAAGGATCATACCTAATCTCGTATTATATCAATCTTATAATATGGGACATTTTCCTCCAGACGAGATGTTGGCGTCACTTAATAGCGATATCGCTGACTTCCTAACCAGCCATTATTAATCAAACATAAAAGGGACAGTTTCTATGAAGACATCTGTCCCTTTAACTCTAATCTTCTTTTGCCAAATCTTTTACAGCTGGTCCTTCTATCACTTCACCGGTTGCTTTGAAACGCGAACCGTGACACGGACAATCCCATGTTTGATCGCCATTGTTCCAATTCACATCACACCCCATATGCGTGCAGGAAATATTGAGATAATGCAATTTTCCATTGTCGTCTTTAAAAACACCTATTTTCTTATCGTCTTTTTCAAGCACGGTTGCTTCATTGTTCTGTAAATCATCTGGACTTTTATCTAAATTCACTTTATCAATATCATCTTTCACCTGTTCTTGTTTAGGGTTTGTTTCTGTTAAATCAGGGATTTCTCGTCGAGGTTTGAACATCTCACTGTACACATTATCTCGACCCAAAATAGCATCTGTTAGCACTTTTGCACTCGTAGCCCCAACGGCTAGTCCCCATTTACTGAACCCTGTCGCTGTAAAAACATTGGGATAATCCGGATGCAGTTCCCCAACAAAAGGTACACGGTCGTTCGTAATCAAGTCATGTGCTGACCAGCGAAAGGCGACGTCTGTCACGTCAAATGCTTCTCTTGCAAAGTGGTAAATATCTTTGTAACGGTCAAGCTCCGATTTTTCATCACCAATCTGATGACTTTGACCGCCCACTAATAAGTAACCTTCTCCGTTTGACTGCATTTTTCGGAATGTCCGTTTAGGCATATCTTGATTAATATACATACCATCCGGATACTCAATTGGTGCTTTAAAGGCGAGGGCATATGAAATTTCGGGTTTCATACTTGTATAGTGTTTATCTGGTTCAAAGCTCGGATAGTGCGTTGCAAGAATCGCATTTTTACAAGTAATGGTATTAGCCGTCGCCGTTTTTAGGGTGAGCTTGTCGTTTTGTTCGATATCTACCACCATGGTATTCTCGTAAATCTGCACATTGAGTTGTTCCAATGCTTTTAAAACACCATTTAAAAATTGGGCGGGTTGGAATTCAGCTTGTTTTTCCATTTGTATGGCGACTGCGACATCTAGATTGATGGGGAGGTCGTGCAATAGGCCACCATGAATGCCGAGTTTGTTATAGGCATCGGCTTCTTTTGCAAATGTTTCTAATTGGTTTTTATCTTGTGTATAGACGAATGCATCTTGTTCGCACAAATCGCAGTTGATGTTATGTTCATCGGCTATTTGTTTGATGTAGGCAATGCCTTCCATATTGGCTTGGTAAAAGCGTTTCGCGGTGTCTTGTCCATAGCGATTAATGAGTTCGTCATAGATTAATTGATGCTGGGCGGTGAGTTTTGCGGTTGTGTATCCAGTCGTGCCGCCGAAAAAGTTGCGCCCTTCGATGAGGGCAACGCTTTTTCCTTCTTTGGCCAATGTGTAAGCTGAAAGAATGCCGGCAATCCCTCCGCCAACAACAACCACATCAGTTTCAATATTTTGATCTAATTTAGGATAGTGAGGTGTTTTTGCTGTTTCACGCCAAAATGATTGGACTTCTTTTGGTAATTCTTCTGTCATGTTCTTATCCTCCAGTCGGGGGTCATTTTCACGCGAAAGCTGACCCCTTTTTAATATATTGTTTCCTGATTATTGGAGGGAGTAAACATGCAACTATTTAATTTTCAGCGGTTTTAATTGCTCTAAAATAGCATCACGTGAAGAGTTGCCTTGAGCAAGGGTGGCTGCTGTATAGGCGCCTTCAATTAATGATGAATCCATGAGATGCACAGTTTAGTCGGACATCTCTATCACCATTTCAAGGTTCATTTTGGCACTGCCTAAGTTATAGAAGGCAAAGATTTCGTCAGCGTCATTGTCGGCAACGGCTCGATTGATTTTTTCAAAACTAAAGCTGACGTCACTTTCGTCTGTGCCGCCAGCATAGGTGATGGGAACGTTATTTGCGATTTCTTTTAAAAGCTCATGTATCCCATCAGCGATAGAAGAGACATGGGAAACGATGATAAGTCCGAATTTAGTCATTGCTGACACCACTCTCTAGCATAGCTTCAAAAAAGTAGCCACTGGATGCTGCGCCTGGATCAACATGACCGATTGACCGGTCGCCATAGTATGAATAGATTATTCCAGTTTAATACGTTATTATTTATTGGGATAAGATGACTTCTTAATAGAGTAATATGCTCACGATTAAAACTATGAGATTTCTTCCTATTTTGACCGATAGAGCGCTTCTCACGGTTGAAATTTCGGAGTTTCCTCTAATTTTGACCGATAGAGGCACAACTGCGTTTAATTTATATTTTCCCTAATGTTTAATTGATGGAGAAATTACTCTATTGATTAAGCGTCTCAGATTCGAACTTTATTTTCAAAACCAAGGAGTGATCAAAAATGGAGATCAAGAACATATTTTGTGTGGGACGAAATTACGTAAAGCATGCTCGTGAACTTGGAAATGATGTTCCTGATAAACCGATGATTTTTACTAAACCGACGAATTCAATTATTTATGCAGATAATCAGCAAATAAAATTTCCGCGACATCAAGGCGAAATTCACTATGAAATCGAAGTTGTTCTCTATATTGGAAAAGAAGTGACTCGTCCCCTTCAAGTTGATAACATTGTAACAAAAATGGCGCTTGGTATTGATTTCACGTTGAGAGATGTTCAGTCGGCACTTAAAGAAAAGGGGCACCCATGGCTGCTCGCAAAAGGTTTCAAAAATGCTACCTTATTAACAAACTTTTGGGATTTTCCGGGTCAGACAGCATGTGAGCAAGAAGACTTTTCACTCATTAAAAACGCGAGAATCGTTCAACAAGGTAATATTAAATCATTGATTTTTAATTTCCAAAACTTAATAGAATATATTGATGATCATTTTGGCCTAACACCGGGTGACATAATTTTTACAGGAACCCCTGAAGGAGTAGGACCAATTACAGATAAAGATGAACTGAAATTATTTTGGAATGAAGAATTGAAAGGGAGTTTCCAAGTTGGTAAATAGGCTACTTAACGTTTTTAAATATTCTAACTTGCTGAAGATGAAACATTTATTGGTAGGGTGTGAGTTAAGTTCTTAGCGCTTTTATGACGAGACATCATAATTTTAAAGGAGTGGTGTGATTGTCAAGTAAAGTAGACAAAAGTTTGTTCTTGATCAACACGGCATACTGATGACCAAATAATGACATAGTCTACAAATTACACTAGATATTTGCTAAATGGCAACTCACGTAATTTAAGGTGAGTTGCCTATTTTTGTGTTTTAATGGTTAGTAATTATACGAAAAATTCATATTCTACTCATCTGCAATATTAAATGTTGATTATCTATGAAAAAACACGCTGACATCATCGAGTTGTGAAACACTAATATTATTAGCATATTCCTCTTAAAATATGAATAAAATGATTCATGGATGAATAGAGACCAGGGAGGAAGAAAACTATGAAGAAAAAAATAAATTTGATATTTATAGCATTATTAATGACAGCACTTATTGCAGGATGTTCTTCTAAAATTGAGGATGAATTAGTTACCTTGCAAAATGATATGAAAGAAAATGTCGGTGATTCGATGGCTGATGTCGCAGATGAATTTGAACAAAAAGGTATTGATGTTGAAAACGGTGATATTTCACCAGATGAGTTTTTAACTTATTATGATGAAGAAGTTCAGCCCGTCATTAATGAAAAAAGAAAATACATAGCTGATTATGAAGCACCATCAACAGACGAGGCAAAAGAATACCACGACGTTCTTACGGATGGAATGATTTTAGCTTTAGATGTGATTGAGGATTCTGCAGGACTTATGATTGCGCTATTGGATGATTCGATCTCAGAAGAAGAATTTTTTGAGAAAGGTGACGAATTAGAACAAGTTGTTGATGAGCTGGAGGCAAAGGATGAAGAAATTTTAAGCCTACAAAAAGAACTTGAAGATGAATATAATGTCGAGTTTGAAGATATTGACCTTGAATAAGTTTTCTTGATTTTTCATACAAAAAAGAAAATATTTTGTTTTATTATTTAAAATGGGTTATGACATTTAATCACTAAAAATAAGCCTTTAAAAAATGTTTCAGCGGGGCACATATGGAAACCAGATTGTTTAATCAAATGTTGAGTATCTCGATTCAGATGACATCCATCAGCAACTTTTTTCCAAGCAGGGGTGAGAATGTCTTGAATTAAGCCAAAAAGTGGGTTTTCCATCCGCACATGTTCAAAAAATAAAATCGGTGCTCCAGGCTTTGCCACGCGCTTAATTTCAGATAAAGCGCGTAAGGGGTGTTGGATTGTGCAGAAAACAAGCGTTGCTATAACCGATTCAAATGTGTTGTCTTCAAAAGGAAGAGACTCAGCATCTGCTTCATGGGTTGTAATTGGCACAAGGGCAGCACGCTTTTTCTCTTCCGACTTTTTAATCATAAAGGCATTGGGCTCAATTGCGTCAACAGTGACACCTGCCTGATAATAAGGGAAATTGGCGCCTGTCCCCGAACCGATTTCAAGCACTCTTCCTTTTGTTTGTGACAAAAGGTTACGTCTGATAGTGTGAAATTTTAATTTTTCAATGGGTTGCATGATTAAGTCGAACAAAGTGGGAAAAAGCTTCTCCATTGTTTGAACCTCCTATAATTGAGACAATTGCGTCAGTAAACGATTAATAATTATGTCTAATTACTGACAAAATAGATATAATGAACATTGCTATTGCGCATTTGCGGTTTTTTTTCTATCATAACATAGAGGAGGAGTCAGTAATTTATGAACAAGGAAAAAATAACTATACCTGATAATGGAAAGCAACGTAATTATAGTCCGCTTATTTGGGGCTTATCAATACTTGCAGTAATCATAATTCTAGGGACAAATTATATACCACGAAGTACAACAGGAACAATAGCTGGTATGGATTTAACAGTTTTGCCGCTATTAAATGCTATTTTAAATGGGCTGGCATTTTTACTATTAATAGGTGCCTTAGTTGCTATTAAAAAGAAAAATATTAAAGTGCACCGCCGATTTATTTATGCTGCTTTTTCAGCTACATTTTTATTTTTAATTTCATATTTAACTTATCATGCAATGGCAGGGTCGACAAGCTATGGTGACGATGGCATACTAAAATATATTTATTATTTTGTCTTGATAACGCATATTATTTTATCAACAGCCCTCTTACCGCTCTCGCTATTTACATTGGCAAAGGGTCTCAATATGCAGGTTGCCAAACATCGAAAAATCGCGCGTTGGACCATGCCGATTTGGCTTTATGTAAGTGCCACAGGAGTTATTGTCTATCTGTTAATTTCACCGTATTATTAATATAAAATGACATGAGAAGAGAAAGAGTAGATCAAGTCTTAACCGGCTTGATCTTTTTTATCTCATATCATGACAGATCATCATCTTACGATACGTAAAACTCATTTTATCCCATTTCCCATCGTGCTACAGTGTCTTTTTCAATTGATGTTTCGGATTATATATGTAGGGAAAACATTAACTGAGATAATGTTCCCATAAAGGAGTTTTGCGAAATGAATATGTATAGTGTTGTGCCAAATGCTAATGTGTCGGCATGGTTAGTAAAATTAGAGAATGTTGCGCCTGAAAAAGAATACAAATCTGAAGATGAAGCTATTACTGCAGCTAAGCAAATGGCTGAAGAAAATAAACCAAGCATGTTGAAAGTAATGGATAAGAATCATAATGTTGTAAGCGAAGAAAGATATTTAGATTAATCATTAAGGCAATGTCTAGACAAGCAAGCATGGACATTGCCTTTTTGATATTTTTAAATCTATCAGTTCATTTCTCTTTGACCTTGTAATTGAATCATTTATACTTAATTTAATTGAATATTATAAAAAATGAAGTGGGGGGAATTTTAATGAAAAATATTGGGAATAAAGTGCAATACAGTATTTATTCTACCATGCTAAATCCCGATTCAAATAGGCTACCAGTTATTTACGAGGAATGGGAAGAACTGGCTCGTGAAAAACTAGAGGACGGGCCTTTCTATTATATAGCAGGTGGGGCTGGTGGCGAGCAGACGATGTCAGCTAATTTGAAGGCATTTGCTGATCAGAAAATAATTCCACAAATGTTGCGTAATGTCGAGGAGCGTGATTTATCTGTCTCGCTATTCGGAAAAACTTATCCATCGCCTATTCTTCAAGCACCGATTGGTGTTCAGTCGATTATCCATCCTGATGGGGAGGTGGCCTCTGCCTTAGCTTCTGCCGAGTTAGATGTGCCATATATTGCGAGTTCCGCCTCCACCACGCCCATGGAAAAAATTGCAGAAAAAATCGGGGACGCAGAAAAGTGGTTCCAATTATATTGGAGCAAAGATCCTGACGTAACAGCTAGTTTTTTAAAACGAGCGGAAACAGCGGGATACTCCGCTATAGTTGTCACACTTGATACACCCATGATGGCTTGGCGTGAACATGATTTGAAAAATGTTTATTTGCCATTCCTAGCGGGGGAAGGGGTTGGAAATTATTTTACGGACCCAGCCTTTTGCGCAAAACTTGAAAAATCGCCTCAAGAAAATCCTGAAGCAGCCATTATGCATTGGACCCAAGTTTTTGGCAATCCAGGTTTATCTTGGGAAGATGTGGATTTCATAAAGGAGCATACAACATTACCGATTATTTTAAAGGGTATTCTTCATCCGGAAGATGCTAAGCGTGCATTAGAATATGATGTCGATGGAATTATCGTTTCAAATCATGGTGGTCGGCAAGTTGACGGTGCTATCGGGGCTCTAGATGCATTACCGCTAGTATGTGATGTCGTCCAAGATAAAATTCCTGTCTTAATGGATAGCGGAATCCGTCGTGGAGCCGATATTATGAAAGCGATGGCTCTTGGGGCAAAAGCGGTTCTTGTTGGCAGACCTCTGATGTATGGTTTAGCAGTTGCTGGACAAGAAGGAGTTAAAGAAGTTATGACAAACTTGCTCGCTGACTTAGATCTTAATTTAGGCTTAGCTGGTATAAGTTCGTTCTCAGATTTAGACACAAATATTTTAAAAAGTAATAACTAATCATTAAAAAGTAGCTGGCATTAGAGATGCACAGCTACTTTTGTGTTTAAATCAATAAACAATAGATTTCTCTATATTACAAGATTTAATAACACGCTCAATGTCACAATACTAACCAACGTTGAAATAAATGTAATACTAGAGACGAGGTCCGGCTCTGTATCAAACTCAATGGCATACATTGTCGTTGTTGCAGCAGTTGGCATGGCTGAGATGATAATAAGCACTGCTGCAATAAGTGGATCAACGTCAATGACCGAAACAAACAAGAAAGCGACTAAGGGGGCGATAATCATTTTTAATGTGACGCCAGAGATGACAACTTGCCAATCAAGTTTCAGCCCAATAATTGATCCGAGCTGCATGCCAAGCATAATCATCATGACAGGAATTGCGGCATCACCTACCATCGAGAGTGTTGAAAAAATAGCCTCAGGGACGTTTATATTAAAATAATGGAAGATAAAGGCTAAAATGGCCGCATAGGTCGTTGGCATCTTCATGATGTTTTTTAGCGCTCGACTGATCCCGCTCGTGCTACGAGATGCATAATAAATCCCAAAGAAATTATTTTGTAAAGATTGAATGACCATGATAAAAATAGCATAGGGTAGTGCGGCATTACCTAAACTGAAGAGGACGACAGGTAAGCCGTAGTTTCCCGAGTTCATAAAGCCAGTTGCGAGAATCGATGCGCTTTCAGTCTTCCGTTTCCATTTAAACACTTTTGCCAAAAGTTTGTTTAAGATAACCATAGTATAAAATAGGACAAATATATAGACGAGGATAATCATATAACCGCTATCGAACTCGGCCTCATATAGTGAAACGAATACTAGGGCGGGTGATAATATATACAACGAGACAGCCGAAAGAGACCTGACGTCAAGAGGTCTGATTCGTTGTAAAATAAAGCCAGAGGCAAAGACTGCCATAATTGGTAAGATAACACTAAGGAATAAACCCATCAGCAACAACTCCAACTTTTGAGAATCATGAATAGTTTATCATATTTAAATATACCATTAAAAAACACCTTTTTAGAAAGACTAAAAAGGTGTTTGGTTTCAAATTGAAAATTTGTTCTTATGATAAATCTTCTATGTCGGTCACGGTAAGGTTGTTTTTTTCTAAGTCCTCGGCAATTGTTTTAGCTGTTGCTTCATCAACTTCTGTAGGGAGGACGATACATACGCGTCTGACATATTTTGAGTCATTATTTAAGGAAATGACACTTTGGACGTTACAGTATTTATTGACTATTTTAAGCATTTTAGTGAGTACACCTGCATATTCAATGGTTCCAATTGTAAGTGAAAAGCTGCCGTTATGGACACCCCATGCATTTTCAAGGACTTGAATGACATTTCCATTAGTCAAAATGCCTAGGAAATCATCATTATCATTGACAACGGCAAGAAAAGGTAATTCTTTGATATTGGAAAACACCTTAAAAAATGGATCTGTCTCTTTGATTTTACCATTTTTCTCATTGGCAATGAGTTCAGTGAGCGATTCTTCCAGCGATCCTTGATCTCTTTCATGCTTCAACAGGTGGACTTTATAAATATTACCAACGTATTTGCCAGCATCATCTAATACTGGAATGCAGCGATATCCTGATTCAGAAAGTGTTTGTAAGGCGTGTTTCATTGTATCATTTTCTGTTACTGTTACAACTGTTTCTTTATTGACATAATCATTTTTTACTAACATCGCTTTCCCTCCCAAGTTTCTGTCTTAAAATCAATTATATATACAGTATCTCGTAATATCGAATCTTTTGCAATAGTCTAAAAAGGTGTGTTTACTTTTTTTTTCATTGAAAGTGTGGCACATATCCTTTTACGGAAGTGTTTGCAGGATTATTTGTGGTGACTCGCATTTTAAAAGTGAATGGTACCATGATCAGATAGATGATTGGGTAGAAGGCAATTTTCATGAGACTCTTCTTAATGAAACGGAAGGAATAGAAGTAAAGTTACTTCCCGGAAAATCTTAAAGTGTTAGGCGAAATATACAACAGCAAGCGAATAAACTTAAGCAAATGCTTCAAGATAAGGCGAGGAGAAATCAATACTGATTGCCTTATCTTTTTTTATGGATAAGTCTTTCACATATAAATGGCTAAGTGTTGAATACTATTTTTAGTTTCTACACTTAAAAACGTTATACCTTGATTGAAGTTACTTAAAGAGGGGTAATGTCGTCATGTAAATTGTTCGGAAGGACGTCATTTGGCTTAATTTTGAAACTAAAAAAACAATTAAGTATGTGAAAAAAGTTCACATCTTTGTCACTTCTGTTGTCGTAGAGTGTGTGAAAACGCGTCATGAAAGCGTTTAAAATATTTTTATAAGCATATAAAAAATATCAATTATACAAGAAGTCTACTCAGTGTTAAAGTTAAATTGTAAAGGATTTCACAAATAAAAATTTCAATTATAGAAAGGGAGTTAACAATATGTCTAAGAAAAATAATAAGTTAGATTTAGACAGCCTTGTACAAGGGTATGAAAAAGCTTTTCCTTTTTATCAAGTACTCGCTCCTACAGGCGAAGTAGTCAATACTGATCTAGAACCTAAACTAAGTGACGAGGAACTTACAGAACTCATGAGAAGACTAGTTTGGGCTAGCACTTATGATAAACGAGTTACATTACTGAACAGACAAGGTGCACTAGGAAACTATGCTCCTGGAGGCGGACAAGAGGCAAGTCAAATTGCTACTCAATATGCACTAGGTGAAGGCGACTTTTTCGCAGGTACTTATCGTGATTTAGCACCTCTAATTCTACACGGCCTACCATTAGAAAAAGCATTTCTATGGTATAAAGGCCATATGAAAGGGAATGAATTCCCAGAAGACTTCCAAGCGTATGCTCCACAAGTTATCGTTGGTGGTCATATTACGCATGCAATGGGCGTTGCTTTTGGGATGAAGAAACGTAATAAAAAGAATATCGTTATGTCTCTAAGTGGAGATGGTGCGACTTCACAAGGTGATTTCTATGAAGGAATCAACTTTGCAGGTGTTTACAATGTACCTTATGTTGCAGTTGTTCAGAATAACGGTTATGGAATTTCTGTTCCTGTAGAACAACAAACACATGCTAAAACATTAGCACAGAAAGCAGTTGCAGCTGGAATTCCTGGTATTCAAGTTGATGGTATGGATCCACTTGCAATGTATGCTGCTGTATCTATCGCTCGTGAACATGCACTGGCTGGAAAAGGACCTGTCTTAATTGAAGCATTAACGTATCGCTTCGGTCCACATACCATGTCCGATGATCCAACCCGTTATCGTCTTGATGAAGAGCTAGGCGAGTGGGAGAAAAAGGATCCGCTTGTACGTATGAGAAAATACCTTGAAGACAAAGGTCTATGGAGCGAAGAACAAGAAGAAGAAGTTGTTGAGACTTGTAAACAAGAGATTAAAGAAGCAGTCGCTGCTATCGGTCAAGTTGAAAAACAAAAAGTATCCGACTTCTTAAAAAATATGTACGATGTTTCTCCTCAAAATATTCAAGAACAAATTGCTGAATACGAAGAAAGGGAGATGAATGACAATGAGTGAAAAAACAATTGTTCAGGCGATTAATGATGCCTTAGATTCTAAGTTAACTAAAGATGAAAATGTATTATTATTTGGTGAAGATATTGGACCGAACGGCGGTGTATTCCGTGTTACTGACGGATTGCAAAAAAAACATGGGGAAGATCGTGTTTTTGATACACCATTAGCTGAATCCGGTATTTTAGGAATGTCTATTGGTCTTGCGACAGAAGGATTTAGACCCGTTCCTGAAATTCAATTCTCAGGTTTTATTCTTGAAGCTATGTCACCAGTAATTGCTCAATTCTCTCGTATGCGCTATCGCATGGCTAATACAAGAAGCATGCCAATTACAGTAAGAGCACCTTATGGTGGTGGAGTGCATACACCAGAACTTCACTCTGATAGCTTAGAAGGAATTCTAGCACAAGTTCCAGGAATGCGTATTGTTGTACCAAGTAATCCATACGATGCTAAAGGCTTACTACTTTCTTCAATTGAAAGTGAAGATCCAGTTATTTTCTTAGAGCATTTGAAACTTTATCGTTCAATTAAACAAGAAGTGCCTGATGAAGATTACCGTGTACCTTTAGATAAAGCAGCTGTTGCTCGTGAAGGATCTGACGTCACTGTTATCGGATACGGTTTAATGGTTAGTGAAGCACTTAAAGCTGCAAAAGAATTAGAAGGAGAAATTTCTGTTGAAGTTATTGATTTAAGAACAATTTCTCCAATTGATATGGATACAGTTCTTGAGTCTGTCAAGAAAACTGGTCGTGTTGTTGTGACACAGGAAGCACAACGTCAAGCAGGTGTAGCTGGTCAAATCATGTCTGAAATTGGTGAACGTGCATTTATGTACTTAGAATCTCCAATTTCACGAGTAACCGGTCCTGACTCTGTCTTCCCATTTGGAGCTGCTGAAGCAGACTGGCTTCCAAATTCAGTTGATATTGTTAAGAAAGTAAGAGAAGTATACGATTTCTAAAAATTGTTCGAGGAGGAAATTCTAATGATTTATTCATTCATATTACCTGACAGTGGTGAAGGAATTCATGAAAGTGAAATTGTCACTTGGGACGTTAAACCAGGCGACAAAATTGAAGAAGACGATACTCTTGTAGAAATTCAAAGTGATAAAGCAGTCGTCGCGCTTCCTTCCCCAGTTTCAGGTGTTGTAAAAAAATTACTATTTGAAGAAGGTGACGTACCTAAAGTAGGAGACGCCATCGTTGAAATTGAAATTTCAGATGATGCTGCACAAAAAGTTAATCAAGAAGAAGGCGGCGACGTCACAATGGAAAAAGGTACTGACACTGTTGCTATTGAGCATGAAGATGTCAGTCACTTAAAACCTTCTGAACTACCTGAAAAACAATCAGAACAGACACAAGCTGCTAAAAAACCTGCTTCTGATATTGATATAAGAATGTTGGCTATTCCTGCAGTTAGAAAATATGCTCGTGAAAAAGACGTTGATCTAACTCAAGTACCAGCAACAGGTAAGAACAACCGTGTGACTAGAGAAGATATCGATAACTACTTAGCTTCTGGTGGACAAGCAGCACCAAAAGCTGAGCCAACACAAACTCAAAAAACTGAGAGAACACCTGAACCAACAGTTACTGAGCAAGAAACTCGCGTGAAAATGTCTTCTACACGCCGAGCAATTGCTAATGCTATGGTAAACAGTAAACAAACGTCTCCACATGTTACTGTCTTAGATCGTGTTAATGTGACTAAGCTAATGGATCACCGAAATAGATTTAAAGTTATTGCAAAAGAACGTGGCATTAAATTAACATTTACTGCTTATTTTGTTAAAGCTTTAACAGCTATACTAGCCCGTTATCCAGACTTGAACGCTTCTATTGACGAAGAAGCTGGAGAAATTGTTTATAAAAACTATATTAACGTAGGTATTGCGACAGACACTGAAAAAGGTCTATTCGTACCTGTTATTAAAGAAACAGACCGTAAGAGCCTATTCCAAATTGCTGAAGATCTTGCTGAAAATACAGAAAAAGCAATGAATGGAACATTAAAAAGCGCAGACATGAAAAACAGCTCAATGACAATTACAAACGTAGGTGCATTAGCTACAAGTGGTGTTTGGTCTACACCAATCATCAATCAGCCAGAAGTTGCCATTTTAGGTGTTGGAAGAATTGAAGATGAAGTTATTCCAGATGAAAACAAGCAGCCAATTGTGGCACCAATGTTGAAACTTTCGTTTGGCTTCGACCATCGTATTATCGATGGCGGTACAGCACAAAGAGCACTTAATGATTTGAAAGAGTATTTAGCAGATCCGGATTTACTTTTTGTAGAAGGGTAGTGAATAAACATGGTCGTAGGAGATTTTGCTGAAGAACTAGAAACTGTCGTGGTTGGTTCTGGTCCCGGGGGTTATGTTGCAGCTATTAGAGCTGCACAACTCGGCCAGAAAGTGACCATTATTGAAAAATATAAAATTGGTGGCGTTTGTTTGAATGTAGGATGTATTCCTTCTAAAGCATTAATTAATGCCAGTCACCAATATCAAACTTCTCTTGATTCAAAACTACTAGGTATCCATACAAAAGAGACAACAATTAATTTTGAAGAAACTCAAGAATGGAAGGACAATAAAGTAGTTTCAACCTTAACAAAAGGTGTGGAGATGCTTCTTAAGAAAAATAAAGTAGAAATTATCAAAGGTGAAGCACACTTTATCGATGGTCAGACGTTACGTGTTATGTATGACGATGAAACTGGTCAAACATACAACTTTAAACATGCGATTATTGCTACAGGAAGTCGTCCAATCGAAATTAAAGGATTCAAATTTGACAAACGAGTGATCGATTCAACTGGTGCGTTAAATTTAAAACAAATTCCTAAAAAATTAACTGTTGTCGGCGGTGGATACATCGGTATGGAACTCGCTGGTGTCTACGCTAATTTCGGCACAGAAGTGACCATCTTAGAAGGAACTAAGCAAGTACTTCCAGGCTTTGAAAAAGATATGGTAAAACTCGTGGAAAATGACTTTAAATCTAAAAATGTCAATATTGTAACTGAAGCGATGGCTAAATCAGTCAAACAAACAGATAAAAAAGCAACAGTGACTTATGAGGTCAACGGAAAAGAAGAAACAATCGATTCTGATTTTGTTCTTGTTTCTGTCGGACGTAGACCAAATACAGATGATCTTGGTTTAGAATTAGCTGGAATCAAAACAAATGATAAAGGTTTAATTGAAGTTGATGAACAAGGTCGTACCAATAAAAAGAACGTTTTCGCAATTGGTGATGTTGTTCCTGGTGCAGCACTTGCACACAAAGCAAGTTATGAAGCAAAAGTAGCTGCTGAAGCTATTAATGGAAGCAAAGGTGCTGCTGTTGATTATTTATCAATGCCTGCCGTATGCTTCACTGAACCTGAATTAGCAACAGTTGGTTACACGAAGAAAGAAGCAAAAGAACTAGGATATGATGTTAAAGATAGTAAGTTTCCACTAGGCGGAAACGGAAGAGCTCTATCTTTAAATAAGACTGAAGGCTTTGTACGTCTCATCACTGAAAAAGAGAGCGATACTTTATTAGGTGCTCAAGTGGCTGGTGTCGGTGCAAGTGATATTATTGCAGAACTTGGTTTGGCAATTGAAAACGGCTTGACTGCTGAAGATATTACATTAACCATTCATAGCCATCCTTCACTAGGTGAATCTGTTATGGATGCAGCTGAACTTGCTTTAGGTATGCCAATCCACATTTAATGGCAACTTGTTATTCCAATATTTTGAGGGCTTTATCGAAATTAACATTCCATATTCTCCTTAGATAAAGCCCTTATCTTATTTGTTTTAGACCTTCTTATTTACTCTTGAGTTAATCCTCTGGAATGTTAATTATTAAATAATTTTATGTCTTATATTACTTTTTAAAAGGAGAATTTTTATGGGATCTGAAAAGTTGACAGCTAAAAAGTTTTCAATGAATATACTAAACGGAGTAGCAATCGGTACTGTTTTAGCATTGATACCTGGAGCGCTACTTGGTGAATTATTTAAAGCGTTGTTGCCTATTTTTCCTCAAGGTCAGTTTGTATTAGACTTTACAACAATGGCCAATTCATTACTAGGACTAATTGTTGGTGTTTTAATAGGTTATCAATTCAAATTTACTCCCATTCAATCTGCTTCTGTAGGTCTTGCAGTTATGGTCGGTGGGGGAGCAGTGGACTATTCTGGTGAAGCTCTAACTATGTCTGGAACTGGGGACGTTATTAATATGATGTTTACTGGAGCTATTGCTGCTGGAATTGTTCTATTATTAGGTTCCCGCTTAAAAAGTTACAGTATTATTTTAATACCACCTATTCTTTTAATTGTGGGTGGTGGCTTAGGCCACGTTTTATTACCATATGTTGGGCACATTACAACCCTAATCGGACATTTTGTATCACAATTACTCACTTTACAACCTATTGTCATGAGTGTCTTAATTGCAATTCTATTCTCTATTCTCATTACAACCCCAATTACAACAGTAGGAATTGCCCTTGCCGTGTCTTTAGCAGGTATTGGATCAGGAGCTGGCAACCTAGGTGTAGTAGCTGCAGGGTTTGGATTAGCAATCGCAGGTTGGAGAGTGAATTCCGTGGGTACTTCACTTGCTCACTTTATTGGTTCTCCAAAAATGTCAATGCCAAATGTGTTTGCTAAACCGAAAATATTATTACCAGTTATTTGTAATGCTGCTGTTTTAGGAGTATTGGCAGCTTTATTCAAAATTCAAGGAACACCTATGAGTGCAGGGTTTGGATTTAGTGGTCTAGTTGGCCCAGTCAACCATCTTAACTTAGCAGAAGGTGGATGGTCTGTTATGAATATTCTAATCACTTTACTTGTGTTCGTTGTCGCACCAATAGGTTTAGGAATATTTTTCAATTACCTGTTTACAAAAGTATGGCCCATCATTAAACCAGAAGATTATAAACTCGATGTAGAATAACAGGAGGCATGACATGTTACAAGATTTTAAAGAACTTGAACAAAAGATAGACAAAATTGAAGAACCAAAAAGGGTAGCTGTCGTTAAAGCAGCTAGTGAACATTCTTTAGAGAGTATTTTTGAACTAGCCGATCAAGGTGCGGTGATACCTTATTTAATTGATGATCAATCGGCTATTGAAGAATTAATAGCGAAAATGGATATTAAAAGCTCAAATTATCATATTGTTGACGTGTCATCTGATGAAGAAGCTGCGTTTAAAGGTGTCGAATTGGTCAGAGAAAATAAAGTTGACTTTATCATGAAAGGCAATCTTCAAACAGGTACATTACTCAAGCAAGTAGTCAATCGTGAGACAGGGATAAGAGATAAAGATGTTCTTTCACACATGGCATTAATTGATGTACCAGCTTATTCGAAACTCCTTGGTGTAACAGATGGCGGAATGCTGTTAACTCCTGACGTAGATCAGAAGGAAGCAGTTATCAACAATGCGCTTGAAGTAATGAAGGCACTCGGATACGCCAAGCCAAAATTTGCTGTACTTTCTGCCGCAGAAGTTGTGCAGCCTAAACTACCTGCTTCAACAGATGCTGCCGAGCTAACAAAACGTTTTGAAAATAATAAGGAATGTATTGTTGAAGGCCCCATTTCGCTAGATTTATCAATTGATCCATCAATTGCAGCTGAAAAGGGATATGGCGGAAAAATTCAAGGAGATGCCGATGTCTTAGTTGCTTCAGACGTTGTTGCAGGCAATACTTTGTCTAAAAGTATGCTTTTACTTGCTAATGCTTCAATGGCTGGTGTGATTCTTGGCTCTCAAGTGCCAATTGTTTTAACCTCAAGAAGTTCATCGGCTGCCGAGAAAAAATATTCGCTCTTATTAGCATTACAAGTAAGTCACGCACAAGAAGAGAAAGGAGAATAAACACCATGGTAGATCGTGTATTGTCAATTAATCCTGGCGCGACTTCAACAAAAATCGGATATTTCGAAAACGATGAGTTGAAGTTGAAGAAGGAATTCACATATTCTTACGATGACGTTGCAAAGTATGAAACAATCATGGATCAAAAAGAATTTCGCTTTCAAGATATTGCTGAATGGCTAAAAAGTGAAAATATGTCAGAAGGCTCTTTGGACGCTGTTGTGGGACGTGGCGGTTTATTACCTCCAGTTAACGCAGGGGCATATGTAGTTAATGATGCAATTATTGACTGTTTGACACATCGTCCCGTTTTGGAACATGCCTCTAATTTAGGAGCGGGTTTAGCTAGAAAGATTGCAAGTGAATTTGGCACTACAAATTGTGAAGCATATATTTACGATCCAGTAACGGTGGATCAAATGGATGATATTGCTCGCATTTCCGGTGTAGCAGAAATCGAACGAAAAAGTATTGGACATGTACTCAACATGCGGGCGGTATGTATGCAAATCGCTGAAAATGAGTTGCAAAAACCTTATGAAGAAAGCAACCTTATTGTTGCCCATGTTGGTGGAGGAAGTTCAGCCAGTGTTCATAAACAAGGCAGAATGGTTGATTTAATTTCAGATGATGAAGGGCTCTTTTCAACCGAACGTTCAGGTGGCCTTCCTATAAAAGAAGTTATTCCAATGTGTTACGAACGCACGCAAAAAGAAATGACTGACTTAACGCGTAAGCAAGCTGGTCTTGTTTCTTACTTTGGTACAAACGATGCTCGTATTGTGGAAGAAAAAGCGAATAATGGCGATGAGAAAGCAAAGCTTGTTCTTGAAGCTATGGCTTACCAAATTGCAAAAACGATTGGTGAATTGGCTACAGTAGTTTATGGGAAAGTTGATGGAATCATTATAACTGGCGGGCTAGCTCATTCTGATATGATCACTGACTTAGTAAAAGAAAGGACGTCTTTTCTCGCTCCTGTCTTCTTAGTACCAGGTGAAGCTGAGTTGTTAGCTCTCGCTAAAGGTGCAAGACGTGTTATCACCGGTCAAGAAGAAGCACATGTTTTTTCTGAACAACCTACAATGAGAAAAAGTTCTTAATTTAAATCTTTAATTTAATTTAAAAAGCCTGAAACTCCAATAGGGTTTTAGGCTTTTAGATTGATGTCTCATTTACATTTTTAATTGCTTTTAATATGATCAATAAACTTAACTGCCGCAGAATTTAATGATTCATCTTTTCTTTTGGCAATACCAATTTCAAAGTAATTAGCTTTATCATCAAGTGGAATCCATTTTAGATTATGGAAATTACTTAACCGTTCAAGAGCTTGTGGTAGAAGGGTTAAGCCACCTGTGGTTAAGGTGTTCTGCAGAAGAACTTCCCAGTTACCGTTTGTGAAAATAATATTTGGTTGAAAGCCCTGTTCCTGACAACGTTCTTTCGTCACTTTCCCAATAACATAACTTTCAGAGAGTGAACAAATAGCATAATTTTTTAAATCGGCTATTTTAATTACTTTTTTATTGGCGAGTGGATGATCAAACGGAACGACTACTGAGACAGAGTAATTGGGATGTGACGTTTTTAAATTTTGAATAGTAATCGAGGGTTCATAAACAGGGAAGGAAATTAGACCAATATCAATTTCCTTATCAGCTAACATTTTTTGTAACTTTATCGAACCACTTTGAATAAAGGAAAGTTCAACGTCAGGATTTGATGTAGTAAAATGAACAATTTGATCCATATATTGCACTGCAAATAAAACAGTTAACCCTACTTTTAATTTTTGATTTTCTTTACGATCCTCCTCTTTCATTTTTGTTAGAAGATTATCTACATTCTCTAAAACCTTGATAGATTCCTCATAAAATACTTGCCCTAATTTAGTTAGTTTTATGTCATTATCCGATTTATCAAACAAGTTAACATTTAATTCTTCTTCTAATTTTTGCATATTCCATGATAGAGTAGGTTGAGTGACGAATAAACTTTTTGCTGCGTCAGAATAACTCCTTGTATTTGCAATGGTAACAAAGTATTTCATTTGTCGAAGTTCCATTAATATCAGGCCTCTCGAAAATAATAATAAACTGCTAGCAAGAGCTAGCGGGTCTCATTTCAATTATACTTTATTTAGATCGTTTTGGACTTGTAAAAGGCATATAAAATGTAGTCTATTTATCATACAAGTTCACAGTTTAAACATATCTAGTTTTAAATTAATAGGTAGTTTCTAATCAATCATTATATTTCTATCAAGCTTTCATTATAATCCAAGCGTAAGCAAATAGCATTGAAGAAAGCTTAAGTTTTATAAGGGAGTTTCATGTTTATTGCATAAAAATACAATTGGTTGAAAAACAAATAATTACCCAGATTACTAAAGAGTTTTGACTAGATAACATAAGTCGTATATAATCTTCTTCGTGTATTAATTTTACTGATTTATATTTATAAGATGAAAGGAATAAATAATGAATAAAGTTACACAAACTCAAGGAGCAAAAAAGAAAAAGTTTCAGTTTCCACATGTATTTGTTATTTTATTTTCTTTAATTGTAATTATGGCAATCCTTACATATATCATTCCGGCAGGCGAATATGATAGACAAATGACCGATGATGGTCGAGAAGTCGTTGTAGATGGAACATATCACCTAGTAGAATCTAATCCTACTGATTTTCTTGGGATATTTCAAGCCGTTCATAAAGGTATGGAAAACGGAGCAGGTATTATATTCTTTATCTTCATTGTTGGTGGGGCATTTGGAATATTAAATGCGACAAAAGCAATTGAAACCGGACTGAGCACCGTATCTAATAAAATGAAAGGCAAGGAAATTCTTATCATACCTGTTGTGATGGTGTTATTTTCTTTTGGTGGTGCAACATTTGGCATGGCAGAAGAAGCTATACCGATGATTTTAATTTTAGTCCCGTTAGCGATTAAATTAGGCTTTGATTCCTTAGTTGGAACATCGATGGTACTGGTCGGTATTTATGCTGGGTTTACAGCTGCTTTTTTAAATCCATTTACAGTTGGTGTGGCATAAGGAATTGCTGATGTGCCTCTTTTCTCAGGAATAGGATTCAGGCTAATTGCTTGGTTTGTTTTTGTAATCATTAGTGTGACTTATGTGATCATGTATGCTCGAAAGATTAAGAAAAACCCTGCGATAAGTAGTATGTATGAATTTGATAAACAACGAAATGTAGAAGAACTCAAGCCGGACAATGAAAAAACATTGGATGCGAGGCAGGCTTTAATATTAGCTGTTTTAGGAATCACTGTCGTCGGCTTAGCGTTTGGAGTCACAATGTTTGATTGGTATATTACCGAAATTAGCGGGCTATTTCTCCTGATGGGCATTATTGTTGGCTTTATTGGAAAACTAAGAGTTAATGAGATTGCTCAAGCATTTGTGAAAGGGTGCGAAGAATTAGTAGTCGGAGCGCTAGTTGTAGGGTTTGCTTACGGTATTCTAGTTGTCCTTGAAGATAGTTTAACAATCGATACGATTTTACATTCAATCTCTAGCGTTTTGGATCGATTGCCAACCAGTTTAACGGCAATTGGCATGTATGTAACACAAAACTTTCTAAACTTCATCGTACCATCAGGAAGTGGGCAAGCTGCATTAACGATGCCGATTATGTCACCACTTGCTGATTTAACCGGCGTGAGCAGACAGACATCTGTTTTTGCATTCCAATTAGGTGATGGGATTTCTAATATTTTAACACCAACCGGAAGTGTACTAATGGCTTCATTGGCATTAGCTAAAATACCTTGGGTGAAGTGGGTTAAATGGGTCATTCCTTTAATTTTAATTCAATTCATTGCTGGGGCGGTTCTTGTAACGATAGCGCATTTATTTGTATGGACAGTATAAATAATGAGAATTTGGTCTGAAGTTGATCCTTTGGCCTCTTGAATGGTCTAGTTTAGACTGGTAAACTAATGAAAATGAAGTGTAAAATAATAGTTAACTAGATAAAAGAGGTAGGATAATGAAGAAAACGTATACGTTAGGGTTAATTAGTTTGATTATGCTTTCACTGTTTGCTGCTTGTCAGTCTGGTGAAGATGCAGATGA
This sequence comes from Virgibacillus sp. MSJ-26, assembly GCF_018918075.1. GTDB lineage: Bacteria > Bacillota > Bacilli > Bacillales > Amphibacillaceae > MSJ-26. The sequence continues at coordinate 76,077 of NZ_JAHLPW010000010.1, read as the reverse complement.
ATCAGAAGTGAAGCCACAAGAAGAAGCAGTAGAAGCGGAGGCGGCGGAAACAACGGAACCTGTTGCCGTCGAGATATCAGAGTTTGGTGAAGAAGTCGGTTTGACTTTAGAAGAGCTGTCTAGTGAAGTTGAAACGGTATTTTCACTTGAAGGAACAATCGAACAAGCAGATGAGCTAAACGATGATTATCTTTGGGTTACGATCCAAAAAGCAAATAGCATTGAAGAAATTAATAATAAACTACTTGAGCATTACATACCGATTAAAGATGGGAAGTTTAAAGAGAATTTAAACCTTCACAACGGAGAAGGCGAATTTCTAATAAAGGTTCGTTTACCTAGTAATGATCCCGCTGAAGAAGATAAATTTTATGATGTGGCTAACTTTAAAGTAGAGAATCTCGATAAAGAGATCATACGAGATGTCGAATACACTCCCTATAGCTTACAAAAGGAATTAACACTGTCGGATTCCATTACAGGGTGGAACCAAGCCTCTGAAATGATGGAAATCGAGGGTACAGTAAGTGATCAATATGAAGGAAATGTTCTTTTAGCTGAGGTTGAAAAAGAGGGGGAAAAAAATAAAGTGACCATCCCTATTAAAGATGGTTCTTTTAAAGGTGAGATTCCTTTATATTATGGAAAAGGAACCCATTCTATTCAGTTGCAACTATACAGTGATGATAAAGAAGATAAAGAGGGTACTTTTTACGATGCTGCACTTCTTTATGTTAATAACGATTCTAACAAAGAATTCCCTGAAATAACTCAATACGGGAGTTATTTAGAGAGTGGGATGACGTTAGAAACGCCTGGATGGGATATCGAAACAGAGCAAGATCAAATCGAATATCCGATAAAAGGTAGAATTGACAAAGATGCACCTCTAGCAGATACAGTCAGCCATGTCATTGTCAAAGTCCGACATACAAATGATCGTAAAGATGAAGCGACTTATTTTATACCGGTGAAGGATTACGAATTTGAAGGAGTCACCCATTTCCGATTTGGACCAGGAGAATATGAAGTAACGGTTCATGTACCTAAGGAAGAACAAGAAAAGAAAAATGAGTTTCATTTCATTCCAGCTTTATCTATTAAACATGAGGTTAGCAATATTGAAGATAAACGAGATATCTTGCCATCAAGAGGTGTCGAATCGGATCATCCGATCATGATTAAAAAAGCGGGAGAAATTACAAAAGGGTTAAAGGATGATCGTGAGAAAGCAAAGGCTATCTATGAATTTGTATCAAAAAATGTGGAATATGATGTTGAAAAGTTCAAGGATGATATTTTCCATCCTGACGATAGCGCAATAACTACACTAGATTTAGGTTCTGGCATTTGCCAGGATTATACATTCCTAACGACTGCCCTTCTTAGAAGTATTGATATTGAATCACGCTATGTCGCGGGGTATGCTGGTGGTCGCCATGCATGGGTAGAAGCGAACATTGACGGCGAATGGATTGAAATGGATCCGACCTGGGGCGCAGGCTATGTGGATGGAGATGAGTTTCATTTTAAATACAATGAAGACTATTTTGATCCAGACCCAGATTTTCTAGAAGAAACACATACACGGCAAGAACTTTTGTACTAATGTAAAGAACAAAAGCGCGGGTCGCTCGTTTAGCCTCAGGCACAGCTTAAGCAAGAAACCGCAGTGGCGATTTTTGCCAAAGTGCTAGATCCCCTCCTGGAATATGGTTCAGGGGCAAAACCAGGGAGGATAAATCGGGTACCCTCTCTGAAATATGATTCAGGAGCAAAACCAGGGAGGATAAATCGGGTACCCTCTCTGAAATATGATTCAGGAGCAAAACCAGGGAGGGTAAATCGGGTACCCTCCCTGGAATATGATTCAGGAGCAAAACCAGGGAGGGTAAATCGGGTACCCTCTCTGAAATATGATTCAGGAGCAAATCCGGGGAGGATAAAGCAGATGTACTAGCCGGAATATGGTGCGGGAGTAGCTTTTTCCTATATCTAGATTAAACGCCCAGCCTGTTTGAGGCTATATGGGCGCTTTTCTTTATGACAGTAACAATTAACCTTAGTTATTTCTTTGAAAACCCCTCTTTAATCGCTTGAAACAAATCTTTATTCTTTATTACATCATACCCCGTTTGAGCTAAGCTGAGTACCGCACTTGTAATTGCTTCACGACCATCGTCAGTAATCGTTTGATCGGCAAATGCTGTTGTGTGAAAATTCAAATTGGCATCGTTCATTCCAACATATGGGTGGATTGCTGGCACGACTTGGCTCACATTTCCCATATCTGCTGAGCCACCGGGTTTGGCTGCAGGTTTAACAGGACGTGGACTTATTGATTTGAGATTTTTTGTGAAGGCATCAGATAAAGCCTGATTCGTAATCATGTTGTCATAACTAATCTCGTAATTAGACATTTCTACTGTAGCACCAGTCATTAAAGCAGCTCCGTCAGCGATGTTGGTAACTTTTTTCAGGACTTCATCTAAATCCTCACGTTTCTCAGCACGGAAATAAAATTGTGCGACAGCTCTTTCTGGAACAATATTCGCTGCCTGCCCACCTTCAGAAATAACACCATGCATACGAATATCATCCGGAACATGTTCTCTTAATGCATTAATTCCATTAAACAACTGAATGACTGCATCAAGCGCGTTGATCCCATTTTCAGGCGCTGCTGCTGCATGGGCAGCCTTTCCTGTGTAAGCGAATTGGATGGCGTCCATAGCAAGAGTAGCCCCACTTTCTTCAGATTCGCCGGCAGGATGCACCATCATGGCTACATCAATATCGTCAAACGTACCTTGTTCACTCATCGGTACCTTAGCTCCATTTGTCTCTTCAGCTGGCGTACCGAGAACAATCACTTTACCGCCAATGTCTTTTAATTGTTTACTTAAAACAACGCCTGCTCCTATAGCCATAGTAGCAATTAAATTATGCCCACATCCATGACCAATGCCGGGCAATGCGTCATATTCAGCCAAAAAAGCAATCGTCGGTCCGTCTTTTTCTCCCTTGAATTCAGCTCGGAAAGAGGTTGGCCGATCAACAAGCCCTGTTTCAACCTCAAAATCATGCGAACGAAGGTAGTTTACTAGTAACTCCATCGACTCATATTCTTCATCTCCCAGTTCCGGGTGATCATATAATTGCTTACTTATATGAAAAAAATCCTCTTTGATTTTATTGAATTCTTCTTTTAATGACATGCGTATTCCCCCTAAAGTGACAAAAATCTATTTATAAATTATATCATATAGCAACCAATGGATGGGAAAAGTTGTTTGGTCCCGTATTTTTAGAGATTAATACTCATTTTAATAAAAAAGCTATTGCACCTAACGTAACGTAATGTTGTATAATAGGGAATATTAAAAATAGTCAAGGAAGAAGGAAGTGCATGTATTCAATCGGTGAACTTTCAAAAATTAGTGCTGTAACGGTCAGAACATTGCGTTATTATGATGAAATCGATCTATTAAAACCCTCTGACATTCGAAAAGGAGGTCGGCGTTACTATGATGACTCTAATCTCACCACTCTCGAATATATATTGACGTTAAAAGAAATCGGATTTGATCTTAACGAAATTAAACAATTGCTTAAAGAGAGCGTACAGAACCCTAGAGATTTGCTAGAAATGCGCCTTAAATTTGTAGAAGAACAGCTTGATGAATTAAGTAAAGCCAAAAAGAAGATAACGACAGCAATACAATTATTTGATATTGGAAATTATGAGCATTTGGACGATGTATTTAGTGGGATGCAAATGGATCAAAAGACGAAAAATAACATAGCAAAAGCAAGGCAAAAGAATTTCACATCCGAGGAGCAAGCACTGATTGCCAACTTGCCACAGTTTGGGGAAGATCGTCCTATAACTTGGGAATGGAGCAAATTATTAAGAGATATAAAACAGGCAATTGAAGTTGGAGTACCTGAAAATTCTCAACAGGCACTAAAGCTTGCCGGTAGGTGGAGCAACTTAACGTTGGAGATGTATGAAGGAGACGCAAAAACGGCTCAAAAAGCATGGGATGTTCATAGGAAGCAAGGAAATATCGGCTTTGCGAATTTCAATGAGCAAGCTGTAAATTACATTGAAAAAGCAGTGTACTACTATTTTTATGGAGAAGGGGAGAAAAACAAATGAATAGAAAACTTGCAGCAGCCGATATAATTTTTTATATGGCCTTACCGTTTATTATTTGGAATTATGGAAAAGGGTTTCTAGGTGACTATTTGGCTATGCTCCTATCGACAGTGCCTGGATTCATTTATACGATTTATCGATTTTGGAAAGAAAAACAATTCAATATTGCTGGTCTATTCATTATTAGTTCGCTTTTATTGAGTACGGTAGTTGATCTCGCTTCAGGATCAGCTGAAAACATGATTTGGAATGGGATTTATTTAGGATTATTTTTTACGTTTATACATATGATTACCCTAATCATAAAACGTCCTCTCGCTCTTTATTTCGCTGTAGATTTTGTTTACTTACAGCAAGGGCATCCCCGAGAGCAGAGTAAGAAGCTATTTTATCAACCAGGGATTTTTAAATGGTATCAACTGATTCAAAGCATATTTGTAATCCGAGGCCTTTTCATGGCAGGTCTTAAAACATGGTTACTCCAAAAATATGGTGTAGATGGCTATGGCGGTATGATTCTATATCGACAAGTAGCAGGCTGGACGTTCGGCGCGTTGATTATGGGGCTATATTTTTACTCAAGTGTTCCCATTAATAATTACTTGAAAAAACTACATGGAGTTAAAAAGGAGGAAGCCACTTCTACATGATAATGATTTTTATACCTTGAAAAATAGATCTGAGGCAGACTTGATTTAATTCAGCTGCCTCACGGGTTTGATTCAGTAAATGCAATTATATTCATCATGCGCCACTATCATCAAGAGATCTATAACTTAAACGGATCCACACCCCCGCGTTTTTCCTTCATATATTGACTTACTTCCTGCTCAGTCAGTCCCATCTTCACCAAGCCCCTCGCAATCGTTCGAATATAAGCTTGAGCAGGTTCTTTAATCTTTTGTTCGCTCATTGGCACGTTACTCGTAAAAGTAAAAATAGGCGCCCCATCTTTTTCGCCCAAATACATAATACGACCGTACCAACCGTCCGTGATTTTAGCGGCACCTTCTCGAATAACTTTATCCAAATCAATATCCAAACCTTGTTCATTATTTTCCTGTGCCACCACTTCTTTAAATTGTTCGTTCGTAATTAGGAACTTTCTGCCAATTGTTACTTCATCGTCAACAGGATGATGGTCAATAAATGCCACACCACCCTCACCCCATTTACTTCTTTCCTTAGAAAAATAAAGTGGGTAAGGAATTTCCATTTTGACGTTTTCCTTCGGCGGTGTTTTATCAAAACAACCTAACTCATTCTTCGTCGATCCCTCAGGCGCACCACCCTCGATATAACATAGAAAACGGTCAACCGACAAATTCGACCCATAACTTAAATACCACACATCCACAACACATACCTCCTACTTAAACAATTTCTTCAACAAACCAAAAAAGCCGACAGTCGTTTTATTATAAACCTTATTATAAGCATATTTCTTAGGATTACGGAGATACCCTTTACCGCGTGGCATCTTCATTCCCGTACGATGAATCACTTGCCTCTTAATACTCGTTCTAGCCGAAATGCTCCGTTTTAAACTAGGTTTGCGTATTCCGAACTTCATAGCTTTAACCCCCTTACCCGCATTATAGTGTTAGGTGCCGTCACGATACAATGAATAGCACTCCAACAATGGATCGATTTACTTTTCCCCGAAAGACAACCATTCAATGGCTTTTTTAGAAAAATCTTTATGCAACCATGCTGCCCGGAAGTAGAGCGTCGCGTCACAAGAAAAACACAATCAACTGCGCGGCGACGGCTACAAAGATAAGAGCGAAAGGATAAGCGGCAGCATAAGCAATCGCTGGATCTTCCGCGTCAATCAGTTGGTTGAGTGCTCCGAGTCCGGGCGTACTTGTCATGCCACCACAAAGGGCGCCTAGGGAGTGAACAATACTTAGTTTGAACATTTTCTTTGCGATAAAATAACCAATAATAACCGGCATAATGGTGATTAAGGTTCCACCGAAAACAAGCTTGAGGCCTTCCGTTTGGATGACTTCTACTAATCCTTGGCCAGCGGTTGTTCCCGCTCCAGCTAGAAATAAAACGAGGCCAAGCTCTTGTACGACAAGATTGGCGGGACCGTAATAACGCACATGGACGGGGCCCAGTTTTCCAAAATGTCCGATGATAAGCGCGACGAATAAGGGGCCACCCGCTACGCCAAGAGTGATGGTTCCAAGGCCTGGCAAGTAAATCGGAAGCATGCCGACCAAGACTCCGATGAGTAATGTCAGACTAATGGAGAAGATATGCACGTTAGTGACGGTTAGTTTTTGCTTGGCGAAGAGTTGTTCGACTTCATCAAGTCTATCTTCAGTACTAACAACGGTTAACATGTCACCACGGATAAGTGGCATGTTTGGATTTTGATTCAGTTCGATGCCGTTTCTAACAATACGAGTGACGGTGGTACCGAAATCATGTCGAAGTTTTAAATCTTTAATGGATTTCCCCACAATATCATCTGCTTCAACGGTAATTTTTCGCAGCTGAATATTGTCTGGGTTATCGAGTTCAACGGCCGCTTTTTCACCCACATAATGAGTAAATGCTTCGAGTTCAGGCTTGATACCAACAGCAACAAGTTTATCACCAAGGAGAATGACTGTATCACTTAAAGCAATATTGGTATGACCATTACGAATGACGCGGCTAATGACCACTGAACTTTTATGAAAAGCAAGTTCTTTTAATGTTTTTTTATCTAAATCTGGATTGGTCACTTTAATGGTTGCCACGATAGGTGGATGAGCGCTCTTAATCGGATTATTCGCTTTTTCAAGGTCTTTCTTTAAATCAGTTTTTAAAAGTCTTGGCAAAAGTTGTACGAATAACACGACAGCGAGGACACCGAATGGGTAGGCAATCCCATATCCCACTGAAGCGAGCGGGTCGTTTGTTGCTTGTAAGGCAGCGGCGAGTCCTGGAGTACTTGTGAGGGCGCCAGTCATCAAGCCGACACTTAATGGAGCGGATAAATGGAACACTTTTGCTACAATTACAGTTGTGATGACTGATATTAAAATAATAGATAAAGAAATAAGGCCAAAAATCATCCCTTTTGACCGCATCATACGGAAAAAACGGGGACCAGCTTGGAGTCCAATAGCGACAATAAACAGACTAAGTCCTAAGTTTTGAACGATCGGCGACACTTCATAGCCAAAATGCCCAAAAACCATAGCAACGAGTAGTACACCAGCTGCTCCGAGACTGAGTCCTTTTACTTTTATTTGACCAAGCCATGAGCCTAAGAATAATATAATAAATACTAAGATAAGGGGTTCGTTCAACAAACTGATTATCTGGTCCATCGTTATGCTCCTTCTTGATGCGCTATACTTTTATTTTACTAAATCTAGGATTAAAATAAAGAAAAGACTAGAAGAAACTTTGGAAAGTTTATGTCTTGGTAGATATGTACTGGATATGTGCAAAATAGCAGGGCGGTTTCAATATGTCAATTAGTGATATTAATGCAGAAAAAAAGTGGAGGAAAATCCCAAAAGAAATGCGCGAGCGCTTACTAAGTAATGTTTTTTGTTTGAAGTGTAGGGTAACGACCATTGAAGATTATTCTGTTTTTGATGAGGATAATGGTATTTTGCTCCAAGGGAAATGTAAAACATGTGGCGGAGAAGTGGCTCGTTTAATAGAAGATGAATAAGTGGAATGATGCTGAGTTAGGTTTTATGGTGAGTATTGGGAAGGGGGAAGTTATCCCTTCCCTTTTGAGTTGCGTGGGAAAAATTCAAGATGCTCGTTCTGCTTTCGGTAGACTTTTCTGCCTCATAGCATTGATATAGGGCAAGAAAAAGGCAATAATCATGCCTGAGAATAAAGCGTTGGCTAGTGTGCCAATGCCAATCGGTCCGCTAAATAGAAAGGCGACAATTACAAGTGTTGCGTTGATGGCAACACGTGCATTGGAAACATTCCATCCCGTTAGTTCGGATACGATTAACATCGACCGATCCATTGGATTCGGAGCAATGTTTGAATGTAAATAAGTCGCTATCCCTAATGCGCTGAACAGAAGACCGAGGATGAGAACAATAGTCTGTCCACTCCAAACTGTCGGTGCCAAGTGATCCTGGATGAGGAACAACCAAGTGTCGATGCCCACTCCAGTGAGGAATGATGTGAGAAAAGCTACGTATTCCGGCTGTTTTTTCTCGGCCAACGCATTTAATAACAACATCGTCGTACCCACCACAATTTCCCAGCTTCCAATCGTGAGTCCAAATGTTCGATATAGTCCAACGAGAAGCGCGTCAAACGGCGACGTCCCAAGCGCAGATTGGATGGTCAGCGCGATACCCAACGTTAATATAATTAATCCTATCAAATAAAAATGTAATCCTGCCCGCAAAAGCCTCTGCACAGATGTACTTCACTTCCTTTTAACAAACATACTTCTTCTACCTTATCATAGATAGCGAGGGAATGTTTTCTTTGGTGTAAGTTTTATGTGGTGGGTGACCTGTGATTATGGCGCTCGCGCTGTAAGACGCCTTGGTCGAGCGGTGGAACGGTCAACTCGGGCAGGAATGGCTCCCACTCGGGCGACAACAGGTCCAACTCGGGCGGCATCACCGCCAACTCGCGCACCGCTTTCCTACTAATCTCACAAAAAACTCTCATTCCTACTCAGCCCATCTGAATACTTTTACAATAATCAGAACTCATGGTATCTTTAAGTTAAATAAAGCAGTATCTAAGGGGGAAGGCAAGATGGTTAAAGAGTTAAATATACCTTCACGTATTTTAATGGGACCGGGACCGAGTGATGTTGACCCACGCGTTTTAAAGGCGATGGCAACGCCAATGATTGGTCACATGGATCCGAAGTTTATGACAGTTATGGATGAAGTGATGCAGTTATTGCGTTATGTTTTTCAAACGGAAAATGAGCTGACCGTCGCGATGTCTGGAACGGGAAGTGCAGGTATGGAAACGGTCTTCGTCAACTTGCTTGATCCGGGCGATCAGGTGATTGTCGGAGTAAACGGACTCTTCGGTGAGCGGATGGTTGACGTCGCTGAACGTTGCGGTGCTGAAGTGATTCAAATCCATGCGAATTGGGGCGACGTTTTTACGCAAGAACAAATTGAAACCGCGTTAAAGAATAATCCTGATGTGAAATTCGTGGCGCTTGTTCATGCAGAAACGTCAACTGGTGCTCTGCAACCGTTAGAAGGCCTCGCAGATATTGTCCATGCGCATGATGCCTTACTTATCCTTGATGCTGTGACTTCACTTGGTGGAAGTCCAATTAAAATTGATGAAATGAAAGTCGATGCTTGCTACAGTGGAACACAAAAATGTTTAAGTGCCCCTCCTGGATTAGCACCTGTTACATTCAGCAAGCGTACTTTAGATGTTATGGAAAATAAGAAAAATAAAGTACAAAGTTGGTACTTAGATCTATCGATGATTCGCGATTATTGGGGAAGCGAAAGAGCTTATCACCATACAGCACCAATTAGTATGAATTACGCACTACACGAATCCCTTAGAATTATTAAAGAAGAGGGCTTAGAAAATGCATTTGAACGGCATGAACGTCTAGGAAAAGCACTCCATGCTGGTCTTGAAGAGATGGGCCTTGAGCTTCATGTTGATGAAAAATATCGATTACCCCAATTAACAGCAGTTCGTGTTCCCGAAGGCGTTAATGAAGCAGAGGTGCGCCAAGAACTCTTAAACAATTACTCTATTGAAGTGGGAGCAGGTCTCGGAGCATTAAAAGGAAAAATTTGGCGTATTGGCTTGATGGGTTGTTCATGTAAAGAAACAAATGTGGTTACATTACTAGGAGCACTAGAGCAAATCTTAAAGGATAAAGGTGCGAAAATCCGTCTTGGCGTTGCTATTGAAGCAGCAACAAAGGTCATGTTTCATAAAAAAGTGAATGAGTAACCAAATTGAATAAAATAAAATTGTAAACAGCAAAAAAGTCAGCCTTATCTATGTTTATCACATAAGGGTGACTTTTTCTTTATTTCTAAGCATAATCTCTCCCTGTTCATTTTATTCATGCGAATATTGCTATGTTTAACCATGTTAAAGACTTGGGAACATGCATATTTAAGGGAGGGGAGCAATGATGTCACCAGATCAAATTGGATTTGCTCTATTATATTTAGGTATTTTTATATTAATAGGTAAGTGGCTGAGAGTAAAGGTAACATGGATGCAAAATTTATTTTTACCATCTTCCATGATTGCTGGATTTATAGCTCTTTTACTTGGTCCTCAAGTACTAGGGAAATTAATAGGTTTGTGGGCAGAAGAGGGAAGTTTGCTCACTTCTGGTGCTCTTCCAGATACCATTATAACTGTTTGGGATAAATTGCCTGGACTGATGATCAATATTGTTTTCGCTACTTTATTTTTAGGTAAACAAATACCCTCGAAAAAAGACGTTTTGGATTATGGTGGGCCTCAGCTCGCTTACGGTTGGACGGTCGGTTGGGGTCAGTATGTCATCGGAATTTTATTAATGGTTTTATTCATTACACCAGTATTTGGTTTACCTTCGATGGCTGGGGCTTTAATAGAAATTGCCTTTGAAGGAGGTCATGGGACAGCAGCCGGGTTACAGGGGACTTTTAAAAAATTAGGCTTTGAGGAAGGATATGATCTAGCAATAGGTCTAGCTACCATTGGTGTTTTAACTGGTGTCATTGTAGGCATTATCCTTATTAATTGGGGAGTGAGAAAGCAAAAGACGAAAGTAATCAGGGATGTTAAAGGTTTTTCAAAATTACGAAAGCAAGGCATTATGGAATATGAAAATCGTGAACCAGCTGCTGAACTCACAGTACGCCCTGAATCAATCGAACCCATGTCACTTCACTTTGCGCTTGTAGGATTGGCAGTCATTATCGGTTATATTATTTTGCAAGTATTGATTTGGATTGAATCTGTTACATGGGGAGCTTGGACTGGAACCGAAATTATGACTTACATTCCGTTATTCCCACTCGCTATGATTGGGGGTATTACTTTACAATACATTCTAAGCAAAGTGGATAGAGAACATATATTGGATTGGAAAATGATTAATAGAATTCAAGGATTCGCTTTAGATGTTTTGATTTTAACAGCGATAGGGACCGTTTCGCTAGATATTATCGGCCAGTATATAATTCCATTTCTAACCTTAGCCTTAGCAGGAATTGTCTGGAATGTGTTTACATTCATGTTTTTAGCAAAGCGTATGATACCCGAGTATTGGTTTGAACGTGGTATTGGCGATTTTGGCCAATCGACTGGAATCACAGCAACAGGACTCTTGCTCATGCGTGTAGTAGATCCTGAAAATAAATCACCGGCTTTTGAAGCATTCGGATACAAGCAGCTCGTTTACGAACCGTTTTTAGGCGGCGGTCTTGTAACAGCATTATCCGTTCCTATTCTGTACAATTTCGGACCCTACCCATTCTTGATTTTCTCAGCAGTCATGAGTGTGATAGGATTAGTTGTTGGATTGTTTTATTATGGAAAAAAACGGTGAAAGTAAGATAGCAAATACAACTATCTTGCCTTTCACAACTCACTAATAAAGTGGTAAACTAAAATAAAAGAGCTGCCTATAGAAGTAAGGAAGAAGATTATGTCTAAAACAACCAATCATGTAAAATTTGCATCATGGATCGCTGTCATTCTTTGGATGGCGCTCATTTTTTATTTGTCACATCAACCATCATCCGTCTCAAGTGGACTGAGTTCCGGATTACTCATGTCTATTTTAAATAGAGTTGAAGGAATCATTCCTTTTGAAGGCCTGGATATGGGAACATTACACCATCTCTTTCGTAAAAGTGCCCATTTTATCGCCTATCTGATTTTAGGGATGTTATGCTTTAATGCATTGAAGAAAAGTTATCCACATGCCGTAAAATCAGCCACATTGGCATTCTTGATTTGTGTCCTATATGCAATTTCTGATGAAACTCATCAATTGTTTATTCCCGGAAGAAGCGGGGAAGTCCGAGATGTATTCATCGATAGCCTTGGATCCATTACGGGAATAAGTATTTATTATATGATTGCTCAATTAAAGAAAATAGTGAGTAGCACAAGTAATGAAGAAGCATAATCAAATTTGTCCATATTCTATTCCTCGAGCGGTGATGCGCCTCGGTCGAGAACGAAAGCATCAAACTCGAGCGGCGACGCACCTCAGCCGAGCAGTGACATATCGAACTTTAATTTTCTCACGCAACACTTTAATTAAAGCGGAATCTCCCAGTCTATTTCATCAAGCCCCTCTTGCCGTAAAATTTTATTAGTCCTTGAAAAAGGCTTGCTTTCAAAGAAACCTCGATAAGCAGATAGAGGACTAGGATGAGGAGATTTAATTGTGTAATGCTTATCCAGGTCTATTAATCTCTGTTTATCTTGCGCCGCTTTACCCCATAATATATAGACTACGGAATGTTCCTTTTCATTTAAGGTTTCAATTACTCGATTTGTAAATTGTTCCCACCCTTTCCCTCGATGTGAATGAGCCTGACCTTCTCTTACAGTGAGAACATTATTTAATAATAGAACACCTTGTTTAGCCCATTTCACCAAGTAACCATCACTTGGTGGTGCGATATTCAAATCGCTTTGAAGTTCCTTGAAAATATTGGCAAGTGACGGAGGTTGCTTCACACCAGGTTGCACTGAAAAACTTAACCCATGAGCCTGACCGGCACCATGATAAGGATCTTGCCCAAGAATCACCACTTTAACGTTTCGAAATGACGTATAATGTAGCGCATTGTATATATCTTCCATCGGTGGATAAATTGTTTTAGTCATATACTCTTTTTTCAGAAACTCTCTTAACTCCAAGTAATAAGGCTTTAAAAATTCTTCATTCAATAGAGGTGCCCAATCATTTTTTAAAATTTGTTTCATATAAAAACTCCCTTTTCACAGTTCTTTTACCCCATTATTGCAGGATAAACAACCTTTTTACTCTTTCTAACATCCATCCTCAAAAGGTACCAAAGCTAGTTATTACCTAGGCATTTCCGCTCAATTTTCGATTGAAAAGTTTACACACAGCAAGCAAGGGAATGGCAGTAGCAAAGACATCGTGATGCGTGAAAAGAAAATCTACTCATTAACAGAGCCTACATAGAATAATAACAACAGACCCGATTCGTAACAACCCCTGCTTCATAAGACTTAAATTCACCCGTTTGCGCATCATAAATTAGTCTTTTGAATACCCTTCACTGAAGGGAAAAATAAGGAGGGAAAATCTATGATTCGAATTCTTAAATCCAGCATGTGGGTCGCTTTAGTACTCACGCTAATCTTCGGATCGGCGACGGCAACTTTTGCATCTGAAAAGAATCATACGGGTCCAGAAGATATGGTCACCACTTACAAAGCAGATGATCAATCTACCCAAGGAAAAGCAGGAAACGGAAATGATGAAACACCGGGAGAATGGTATGCTGGTGACGCTCCAACCAATCCAGTTCCAAATGCTCCGGTACTATTATTTGTTCCAGGACTTAATAACGTCGCACAGATTTTCTGGGAAGATAATGATATGCGTGAAACAGCACGAGAAGCCGGCTACCAAACTGCCTTTGTTCAACTTCATGATGCAGGAGGAGCGTCAGCAGATATGTGGGATAACGGTGAACTTCTTGCCGAGAAAGTGGAAGAAATATCGGAACACTTTGACGGTCGGAAAGTGGCCATCATCGCATATAGTAAAGGTGGAGTAGACACCCATACAGCGATGACTTATTACGGTGCATCAGAATACGTTGATAATGTCATCACTCTATCAAGTCCACATCACGGCTCACAACTTGCTGATTTAGCCTACAGTTCGTGGGCTGGTTGGTTAGCTGATTTAATCGGAGCAACAGGTGATGGAACCTACTCCTTGCAGATGGGCAACATGGAAGAATTTCGCGCAGAGATCGATAACGAGCCGGGTGCTTATGCGGCCAATTATTACACTTTAGGCGGAACGGACTGGGGAAGTATGTTTTCCTCAACGTGGTTTGGTGGCACCTATTTATCACAATACGGTTCAAATGATGGGGTAGTCACAACAGCGAGCAGTGCTCTTCCAGGAGGTCAAGAATTAGCTATTGGCGAATGGAACCACACGTCCATTAGAAGTGGAGAGACCTTTTCGGAATTTGAAAATTATTTGATGGCTGCACCTAGCCTGAGTAAAATTACTACTTTTCCAGGCGAAAGTGTCAAAGATGACATGACTCCAACGGGGACACAATGGGTCCATGGGGGACCGCTGGAAAAGGGAGTGACGAATAAGACTTCCGTTTCAATTGAAGATGATGTGGAACAAGTCCAACTCCAAGTATTGACATCAGAACCCTTGGCTGATTTACAATTAAAAGACACTGCAGGAAAAGAAGCAGCAACTAAGGTACAGAGTCATAAAACTGAAGAAGGAGTTTTCGCTGGCGCCCATCAGTATTCCCTCACTGTCGAAAAACCAAAAGCGGGTGAATGGGAACTATCTATAGACGCAAAAGATGACAGCGCATACTTGCTTGTAGCTGATTTCCATACTAAAGCAGATCTTTTGCAAGGAGGGACCGACCATGTTGACCTGGGTCAGCAAGTCTCTTATCAATTAAACTTGAATCCAAAAGAAGTCCAGTCAAACTCAATCAAAGCAACCTATCAGATCACTCAATCAAACAATCCGACAAATAGCAAAACATACCATATCAACGGCCAAACAAATGTATCACAGAACTTTTCTGTTAGTGAGGGAAGAGAGGTGTATAATATAACGATTGATATCGAAGGATTAACCCAATCCGGCAAGCTATTCAAACGAACAGTAATTGATTCTGTATATGTAGACTAAATAAATCAAGGGGTTCAATTGATTGAACCCCTTGATTTAACTGTTTAACTGACTCCTCTCTGTGCAAGTAAATGTCTCACTCGCGCGGTCGGTCTCTTCACTCACGGGAAAAGGTCCAACTCAGGCGATAAGTCCAATCACTCATTTAAATTAATCGCTTGCTTAGCTAAAATATCGGCTTGTTTATTTTCCTTACTTGGAATCCATTTAATAAAAAAGTAGGGAAATGTACTTCCAAGCTCATTAATTTTGTTAAGGAGCGGAAGGAAATTATGATTTTTAGTATGGTTTTTATCAATGGCATCAACAACGACTTGCGAATCTGATCGAAAAGACAGAATTTCCCCTGGATAGGAGCTTTGACAAATTTCGAGCGCTTTAATCACCGCATAAAATTCAGCTTCATGATTGGATAAAATGCCAAGAGGAGATTGATGTTCATAGACTTGACCATGAGCTTTAATATATATTCCCGCTCCGCTTAATCCTGGATTCCCTTTCGACGCACCGTCCGTATACACTTCAATCAAAATGGCTCACCTACGTTAAAAATAATAGATTCATTATATATTTTTTATATTAGAATATCTAGGGCAATATAGAACGCTACCTGGAAGGATTCCATAAAAGAAGAACTCTAATACATACTTATCGCAATCACCGGATTGACTCTAAATAAAGTTGGCTTATTATTTTGACACGGCTCTTAGAGCTAGTCAATTATTATTCATCATCAAAAAGAAATTATGAATAAACACAATATTATAATCCTGATAAGTAGATTTCGGAAACAGTTCCGCAAAAAAATTAATTTGAATTGACAGATTATTAAATATATTTTACATTAATTACAAGGCTATTTAAATGAAAATTAATCAATGTTTTTATGACATGTATTTCCAAATTGAAGCATAACTACAACAAAGAGAGAGGATGATGTTTTAGTGAAAAAAGCTACCATTGTATTCATAACTATATTGGTTGAAACGGGGTTTCTTTGGTTTATTTCTGATATAATTTCTTGGCAATTTGTAGACATAATATTTATAGGTGGAATAATTATATTTGGAATCGTTTGGTTCTTTCAACTTGATAAAAATCAAAATAGTAACGTTTTTAATGCAAATAGAAAAGGATGGAATGGTGAAGGAGAGGCGGAAGTTAAGCCATTTGAATTCAAGTTGTCATCGGTTTCATTGGGATTATTGTTATTTATTGTTATAAGTCCTTTGGTAACGGTCGTAACATATTTCCCTTATTTTATCGCAGGTTAATTGATTGGAGAATATGTGCAATCTAAGAATCATAGTAAGGATATGTGTACCCTGTTCTTAAGAATCTCGGACTTTACACATGAGAGGTTCGAGAATTATCGTGACAAAAAATATACTTAGGAAAGTCAGTCTCGCACTCAAGTGAGGCTTTTTATTATGGTTTTAAAGATATATATAGGACTAATAAAATTGAATGACTACAAGCTATTTGTGATATATTAAGAGTATAATAGTTTTTGATATTAAGGGGCTGAGAGCTTGTACTGTGTTCATTGTGGAGGTTTATTAGAGGTAGATGCCAAGTTTTGTACGTTTTGTGGCACGGCTGTACCAACTGAAGTGCAAGCGATTGAAAATCAAGAAGAACAATATAAATATACCGATCAACACGCGTCTACAAAAGATTTTTCCCATCACATGAAAGATTCATTTTTATATGCAACAGATAAAATTAATACATGGGTCGGTGAGCAAGAAAAAGTTGACTTGAATTTAAAGGATATTTTCTCTAACGTGTTTAAGAAACATACGAAGCAAGAAGCAGAGCTAATTTTCATTTCAGGTACTTCTTTTACGACACCAAAGGAAGAAGACATTTCATCGACATGGCCAAAACCGTGGTTATTTTCACGGATTTTTATAACGTTGGCATTAACCTATCTTTTTCTATTTATTGCAATGGACATTTTTCAAAACATTTATGCCTTGCCAGGTTTAATGGTTATTGGATCATTTGCTGTCCCTTTTTCGCTACTCATTTTTTTCTGGGAAATGAACGCACCGCAAAATATTAGTTTTTATGAAAACTCAATCATGTTTTTTGTTGGCGGCGCAGCTTCTATTCCAGCAACACTTATTCTTTATTCTATCTTTCCTGTTTATGATTTAACGTTTTCAGGGGCAATTATTGTTGGCGTCATTGAGGAAATTGGTAAACTTGCTATTATTATTTATTTTATACGAAAGTTAAATCCAAAATATATTTTAAATGGGCTTCTCATTGGTGCAGCAATTGGTGCGGGATTTGCGGCTTTTGAATCAGCAGGTTATGCATTTACATCAGAGTTATTTGGAGATTATGGCATGACGAATGTCATCTTTTTACGGGCTTGGACAGGAATTGGAACACATACGATTTGGTCAGCCATCGCTGGTGCTGCTTTAGTTTACGTTAAAGAGGATGATAAATTAACGAGTAATCATATCTTCTCTAGCAAATTTATACGTCTATTTGCGGTGTCGATGATTCTTCATGCTGTATGGGATATGCCACTGTATGCGCTCCAAAATTTCTATTTACAATACATTATTTTAATTGTTATTGGATGGATTTTTATTTTTGTATTAATTAGCGCAGGGTTGAAACAGATTGTCAGGATCCATTCAGTTCCACATCAAGAGGTAGTGAAGGAAGAATCAAATGTAAAGATGACTGAGGAATAATTAGGCATTCATCAGTCATCTATATTGTTAACTATAAACTCATATCAAGTACAATTCGTCCTTGTATTTTACCATGTTCCATATCATCTAAAATATTATTGATTTCCTCAAGAGGTTTCATCTGAACAATTGGGACGACTTTTCCTTCTGCACCGAACTGGAATGCTTCTTCTAGGTCCTTTCTTGTCCCCACTAATGATCCAACGACTTCAATACCGTCTAATACGGTTTTCACAATTTCTAAATCCATTGTTTCAGGAGGTAGCCCTACTGCGACGACTTTCGAAGCGGCACGTAATGAGTTCACAGCTTCATTGAATGCTACTTTAGAAACTGCTGTTACTACGGCACCATGTGCTCCGCCAACTTGTTCTTGGATCCATTTACCTGAATCGCCAATTTCTATCGGGTTGCAAGTTAAATCAGCCCCAACTTCCTTGGCAAGTTCTAATTTATCATTATTAATATCAACAGCAATCACTTTTGCGTTAAAAACATTTTTTGCATATTGAATAGCTAGATTACCTAAACCTCCACAGCCATAAATGGCAATCCACTGACCAGGTTTTACATCAGCCACTTTGATAGCCTTGTAACATGTTACGCCTGCGCAAGTTATACTACTGGCTTGAGCGGGATCTAAGTTATCTGGTACTTTGACAGCATAATCAGCAGTTACAATACACTGTTCAGCCATTGCTCCATTGACACTAAAACCCGCATTTTTTACGTCGCGACAAAATGTCTCTCTACCTGTGATGCAATATTCACATGTTCCGCACCCTTCATAGAACCAGGCAATACTAACTCGATCACCAACTTTTAAACTCGTTACATCATCAGCAATCTCTTTTACAACTCCAATACCTTCGTGTCCAGGAATTCTGCCAGGAACTTCGCCAAAATCTCCTTTAATAACATGAAGATCTGTGTGACAAACGCCACAATACTCAACATTGACAAGTGCTTGACCAGACTGTAATTCAGGAAGCTCAACATCTATAATATCTACTTTACCTTTATTTTTTTCACTTACAACAGCTGCTTTCATCACTTATTCCTCCTAAAAGAGATTGGTTTGTGAAATGATTCACAATTAAATTATAGTATAAGACAGGATGAATAGCAATAGTTATCAAACTTAAAATAAAAATAATGACTCTAAAATTGTGACGATATTCACGAAGTTGTATAATAAACATAGAACCAGTCTCTAATAAATATAATCCTAACTAAGAAAAGGTGATGGAAATGAATCGTTTAGAAGATAAAGTAACCATTATTACAGGTAGCGGTGCAGGTATTGGAAAAGAAATTGCCCTTGCCTTTGCTAAAGAAGGCGCAAAAGTGGTTATCGCAGATTTTAATGAAGAGTCATTGAATAAAACCGTCGCTGAACTAAAAGAATTGAATTATGAAGCCCTAGGAGTCAAAGTAAACGTAGCTCTTGAAGAGGATGTTAATAAGATGGTTGACGAGACAGTTGCCAAATTTGGTCGTGTTGATATTGTCGTCAATAACGCAGGTGTTGGTGATAATATGCAAGCAGCAGCGAACGTGAAGGATGAAACGTGGGATCGCGTTATGACTGTTAACGTCAACGGTGTTATGCGTACGTTACGTAAAGTTATCCCAGTATTTGTTGAAAATGGTGGGGGAACAATTGTAAATATGGCTTCTATCTCTGGATTAACTGGTGGCCGTGGTGGTCTTGCTTATACAGCAGCTAAACATGCGGTTGTCGGGATGACGAAAAATGTCGCTTCTCAATATGGCCCGCAAAATGTTCGTTGTAACGCTATTGCACCAGCCCATGTTGAAACGGGATTTGCTGCAACTATGACAAATGTGGATGAGTTTGGTATGGAAGTCGCTACTCGTGGGGTTAATTTAATGCCAAAAGCTGGAACAGTTCAAGATATTGCTAATATAGCTCTTTTCTTAGCTTCAGACGAATCAGCTTATATAAATGGTGTTACTTTAGCAGCTGATGCTGGGTGGAGTGCATACTAAGCAGCTAATAAATTATATCTTAAGCTAAAAGGCTAACGCAGACTCGAAAGGATAGCGTTAGCCTTTTATAGTTCAGGAAACTATAACATTATAGCTCTTGTCGATAACTTTATACTGAAATTGGCCACGTTTAGCTTCAGCTTTTGCTCGTCCAGCATAAGCGCCCAGCAACTAGCAAGTTTCGAATGCCTTCCTACGATAAGTCGACTTTGAATCGCTCCGCTCTTTAAGTCTCCTTTATCTCGTCAAGCCTTCTCCAACTTGTCCGTTGCTAATCGGGCGCTTCAGCTTTTGCTCGTCCAGCATAAGCGCCCAGCAACTAGCAAGTTTCGAATGCCTTCCTACGATAAGTTGACTTTGAATCGCTCCGCTCTTCAAGTCTCCTTTATCTCGTCAGGCCTTCTCCAACTTGTACGTTGCTAATCGGGCGCTTCAGCTTTTGCTCTGTCTTTAAAATTTAACGGATCCACCATCTACGTTAATAGTTTGACCTGAAATATATTTGGAATCGTCGCTGGCAAGGAATACGGCAGCTCGTCCAATGTCTAATTCAGGGTCTCCAAATTTTTTCATTGGTATTTTATTAAGTACTTCTTGATAGTACTCAGGCTCAGCCTCGGCCCACTGTTTGACGCCTGGTGAATTGGTAATAGGAGCGATCAGGTTAACGGTAATGCCATCTTTGCCAAACTCATTAGCGGCAACGCGTGTAATCGCACGAATCGCTTCCTTAGCTGCTGCATAAGAAGCTTGACTAGCATGTCCCTCGACCCCAGCCCCAGAATCGAAGTTAATAATATTTCCTTTTGTTTCTTTAAGGTGTGGAATGGCTGCCTGCATGAGATAAAATGTAGGATAAAACCCTGTATTAAAAGAAAGATCTAAGTCGTCTTGTGTTTGTTCAAGGAATGGTTTATTACGTGATGCATGTGCGTTATTCACTAAAATATCTAGCTTATTATAATTAGAAACCACATCATCAACGATATTTTTTAAGTTTTGATGATCAGTCAGGTCAGCTTGTATAAAATTCGATTCAGGTTGAAATCTTTTTAATTCTTCCAAGGCTTCTAAACCAGCTTCTTCGTTCACATCAACGATAGCAACTTTTGCTCCTTCTTTAACAAAAGCTGTGGCAATCCCTTTTCCAATTCCACCTGCTCCACCTGTGATAATAGCAACTTTCCCCTGCAACTTACCCATATCAATCATCTCCTTGAAAATAACTTCACATTTATTATAGCACGCATGATAGTTTGTAAACATTAAATGTAAATTGACTAGTGAAGCGGGTTATAAAATGTTTAAAGTTGTCCAATTGGGGCAATTAATAACTTTAACAGATAAAACTCTCATTGTACTTTATATACAACGCTAATATTTTTATCAAAAAAGTGCTTTATAGAAGGAGTGAAACAGATGCTTTGGACAATTATTGGAATTTTAATAGTTCTGTGGATTTTAGGCTTCTCCTTTAAAATCGCAGGTGGCCTTGTTCATATATTATTAGTCATTGCATTGGTTGTATTAATCATAAAATTGGTCACAGGCAACCGAGCACCTTAAAATAATTTATTTTAAGGTTGGTATATAGCTTAAAATGAATGTTGGAGGATTGACTATTCTGATGGCAATCCTCTTTTTTTATTATTTTATTGATTTCACACTTATAAAGCCAACCATAAACGTCTATTATTTCTTTTATCACAAGGTCATATGTTATCTTAAATAAGAAGGGAGAAGAAAAATGACTGAAAAGAATATAAAACAAGACGAACCAAATTTCAATACCGATTCTAAATATGCTATTGTGTCTGGTTGGCTAATACTTCCCGCGATTCATGTGTTTGTTTCTACGTTTGGATCAGTGCTTATTTTGCTTATGGCCAACCCAGTCGAACTTGATCAAGTGGGTCTAACAACCTACATTTTTAGTGCAGTAATGCTATTATTCACAGCTGTTGTTATTTATTCATGGATTAAAAGAAAGCGTTTTGTACCTATATTAATGATTATCTTTTATTTGGTTCAAGCTGCTGAAAGTTTACTAGTCTATATTTCTGGCTATGCAGAGGAAATGTTTTATCTATTAGTCAGTGTCGTTTTGATTGTATATTTTATAAGGTCAAAACGAGTCAAGGCGACATTTACCAAGTGAATCCTTCAAGGAAAGCACTAGATACATATAAATTGACAGCTTTTATTTAGAATTTTTAACCACTTGATTAAGGAGGAACAGAAGTGAAGCGACCTTTTAGATTAACGATAATTGCCATTATCGCCGGCACGGTTCTTGCAGGATTTTTAAAAGTAGTTCAGCTTCTAACTGGTAAGCAAGCTTATGTTCTTCTTTTTAATATGGACTACATACCCTTATTAAAGCGTGTTGATACGATTTTTGGTGTTGTTTCACTATACCTTTTGTATTGTCAGTGTACTAGCACTCTATTATTTTTTAAGAGTTTTTCAAGTAGAGAAGAAAATGATAGCCTATATCGTAATTTATACGTTAGGAAGTGCTATTCTATTTTCATTAACAGCTCTAACTGAGAAACCACCTAACGTAACGGATTATCTTGCGTGGGCTTACTGGTCATTTGCAC
The DNA here is from genome assembly GCF_018918075.1 of Virgibacillus sp. MSJ-26. Lineage (GTDB taxonomy): Bacteria > Bacillota > Bacilli > Bacillales > Amphibacillaceae > MSJ-26. The sequence continues at coordinate 53,694 of NZ_JAHLPW010000010.1, read as the reverse complement.
ATTCTATGTTTGGTATTGTGGTTGGCTTTTTAGTAAGGGTATGGGATAGGTAGTAATGAATAGTTTTCTGACTAAATAAAACTTAACTGCAAAAAAGACCTGGGGACACTGCTTTCGTATAATAAAGCGAGCTTTACCAAGTCTTTTTTGTTTAAGCCAATTAACTGTTTTTATGTTGATTCATTTTTTCATAACGACGGCTTTGCCGGTAGCCATAAGTTATATCTCGAACAAGTTCCTCATTTTCAAGACCTGCTCCAATGGCACTTACAATCGTTGAGATAGAAGCGGCGGCCCATGCGGCGCGAGCATAGTTAACGAATATAGAACTTGCTTCATCATATTCATGAATCATACTTTGAAAATAATCAACAGGAATAAATATAAAACATGCTATCAGAAACAAACAAAACAAGACGAAATAATATGTGATGACATCAATAATGAGGGTAGAGGTGGTTGCTAAATTATAAAGTCTTCGTATATTTGGATCATTTCTTTTGGATGGGTATTCCCATAAATTATGAGCCGAAATAATCCAGGCTACTAAGCCAAAAATAGCAGCGAGCATGATTCCGCTCAAACGATAGACTGATAAGATTTGTCCCATATTCCAAATGGTTGGAAAGATAAGCGCAAAGGCCCCAGTTGTAAATGCAATAGCGATGACATTTTTAAAGGAAGACATAATTTTCATTGGGTTATTCGCGAATGTCATACCTAATATAAGCCTCATTCGCCCATTAACCCGGGGGAAAACGATATACCGTACATCAATATTATTGTCATTTGCTTCATTACTGCTATCTTCTTTATCTTTATCATCTTTATCTTCGGTTGATTCTTCATCCATGTTATTATCATCTTTGTCTTTATTATTATGGAGCACATTATTTACATAATCTAAACCACTTTTAAATGAAATATCAGGGTTTTCTTGGCGACGTATTGGCATAATGGGAAATTGGCGTTTAAAGATATGAGTCATCGATGTTTCTTTCTGTTTTTCGAAAGTTCGCGAATTATAATGTTTAGGATTATCCGCTGTGTAATTTCCGTGAAGTTCAGATAAAAGTTGAATAATCGCTCTTTGAATCCGTTTTTGCATAGGTACCCAACCAAAAGCAGGGATTGATATTTGAGCCACTTTATAATTAAAACTTATATCAGCTGCAACGATATCTTTATTATAAAAAATCGGCAAATCGGTTAGGCAGATTGCATATTCCCAATTTTTGTTTCTCTTAATATGAGCAGCATTATAAAGAATATCTTGAGCGGCTTCAGCAGCACCTGTCAGGGGATCAACGAGTCGCTCGACTTCCCAAGTAATTTCTTTATCAATGGTCTTGGAAAAGTGGCTTGCTAACTTTCCGATTATGTTCCCGGTAATATTAGCTGCACGTTCAGGGGCAGCTATAATACCGATTTTAATTTTCTCTTTTTCATTCATATTTAACAATCCCCCCTTAATCACGAATCAAATGGTTCCGCTTTGAATGCTCGCTTTTTTTCATGCTTTCTTGGTCTTCATTTCCTTGATCTCCTTTATTTTTATTATCATCATTTTCATCTTCAATTTCATAGTAACGATTAATCTGTCGATAGGAATACGTAATTTGCCGTATTTTGCTTTCGTCTTCACTTGCTGTTCCAATTGAACCGGCGAGTGTACCAAGTGAAGTAACCAACCAAGTTAATAAGAAGTAATTTTTAATAGAGGGATCATTCTTCAAATCTGTTCCTGCTTCAAATAATCCAGGTGGAACAAAAATACCAATTGCTGCTGAAAATAAACAAAATAACAATGTATAATTGATTAGGACTATCACTAACAATGTCGTAATTGTTGTATAATTATAAAGTTTTCTTAGCCGTATATCTCCTTTCTTGGTCGGTTTTTCCCAGAGATTATGGGCGAAAATAATCCATGTCACCATACCAATAATAGCTACAATCGTTAATAGGATAAATCTTGGAATACTATAGATTGTACTCAGTTCCCATGGAGTAGGAAAAATGGTAATATACACACCTGTTCCAAAGGCGAGCATGAGTATTTTTTTAAATGAAACTAACGCGGTCCAAGGCCTATTGGAAAAGGTCATTCCTAATATAATACGGAGTTGACTAATAAACTTAGATTTTATGATATAACGTATATCTGATTTCTTTTCTGTATCTTCTTGAGTTTTTTCCTCATCTTTGCCATTATTTTCATGATCTGTGTTCTTATCGTCACTTGTTTGTTTGTCTTGCTTGTTAGGATGATCTTGACTTTTATTTGGTATTTTTTCATTTGCTTGTTCATTCTTATCCGTGTCCCGAAACTTTTTAGCTTTCTCATTTTCGTTATGAAGGTTTATTCGCTTCACCAAGGAAAAATGAGACTTTTTCTGTTCTTTTTTATACTCTCGTCGACTGACTTGTGTGGTATTCGTTTCATCGTACATATCGTTTAAAATATTACGGATGGTTCGTTTTGTGCGGTATTTCATAGGAAAGGCACCAAATGCTGGTATTGAAATTAAAGCAACTTTATTCTGTGTATTGACATCAGCGATTACAATATGTTTTTCCATGAAATGTGGAAGATCGGTTAAACAAATGACATAATCCCAGTTGTTTTTCTTTTTTAATTTAATGGCCTTATCCATCAAGAGACTCATATACTCGGCTGACCCAACGAGAGGATCGATAACAATATCAGAATTCCATGAGACGGAATCATCCACATGGGAACTTAGAAAGTCTGGCAAGTCATCAACAAAATTACTAGTAAGTTCAGCAGGTAAATCAGGAGAAGGAATAAGCCCCAACTTTATTTTTTGCAATTCCGCCTCCTCCTTTTTAGATTTGTTTAAGACATAATACCTATATCGATGATTAGTTGCCAACTCCATCTTATTCACTGTAATCAATTTGATTTTGTTTACTGCCATCCACTTTTTGGATAATTAGGCCTGTCCGTTTATTTTTAGCCACCTTTTTTCCATATTTGATAGCTTCATCTTTGTTATCAAATACTTTACTGGGTTTCTTTGCATCTTTTGATTGAATTGCCCATTTGTTATCTTCATACGGAATAACCATTTCGGGTTTGTCCAGCAGTTCTGGTCGACTATGTTCATGTGATTTTCGTTTTGTTGGGTCACCTTTTTCCGTGTATTCATAGCGTTCGTTTTCACTTGCGTTGTCGTACCACTCTTTTGCTTGTTCAGTCGCAATAGGAATAGCTCTGTCTTCACTATATCCTTCGTCTATTAATGCATTTGCAATATCTATTGCTTTTTTCTTAGTTGCTTTATTAAAATTCTTTAGAGAGCTTGGATAATCATTCATATCCCACGGCATCATTTCCAACTCCTTTTTATAAAATCTTTAAAGTAATATATATAAACGTGTACCCTAATTTAATTGATTTTTAACTTATATAAATTATTGAAATGAATTTTAGTTTAGACAGGTTCAAAACGGGAAAAGAAATAACCAGATGGGTGATAGTAACCGTCATAAACACACTCAGAGAGAAAGCGGCAAGCTTTATCACACCGTAAAGTAAAATTTAGTGGAGGGATATTTAGATGAAACCAGTAGTAAAGGAATTTAAAGATGATACAGAATTAATGAAAGAAGTAAAAAGTCTGTCTGAAAAAGGTATCTCAAAAGACAATCTGTATGTAATGTCTCATGATGATGACCGAACAGACCGTGTTGCAGATAGCGTAGATGCAAGTAAAGTAGGAATGAAAGAAGAAGGTTTTGGAACGTATGTTAGTAATATTTTCAGTAAAAAGGGTGATGAGTTAAGATCGCAAATGAAGGAGCTTGGATTTACTCAAGCTGAAGCCGATGACTATGAAGAGAAACTTGACCAAGGAACAATCTTGCTAATAAATACCAAGCCAGATGTTTAATTAGATATTAACAACATCCTAGGAGGTTGGACAAGTTTACCAACCTCCATATGATGAATATACAGAAGGTTGGTAATTCCAAGCGACCATTGCATTTAATGAGTGAACACCAAAGGAGGTATTCTTCATGCTTTGGACAATTATTGGGATTTTAGTGCTTATGTGGTTACTAGGATTTTCATTCGATATCGGTGGCGATTTAGTTCATCTTTTACTTGTTATCGCACTAATAGTATTAATTGTTAGAATGATAACAGGTAATCGCACGGCCTGACTGTTTAGAAAGTTTCCTAGATTACCGTATTTTTATTGAAGGTTGATGAACAAAAAATTGACGGATCTAACATGGAGTTGGATTCGTTTTTTTGTGTAATCTAAGAAGTCTGATAGGGAATTAGGTAATAGTTCCTTCACCTTTCCTTAGGCTAATAGTCTTTATAACGGTGATGAACGACAACTTTTCATGAAATCTCGTATAATTGGTCTTCATAGCGGTGATGAACGACAACTTTTCATGAAAATCTCGTATAATTGGTCTTCATAGCGATAAAAAACGTCAAAATTATAGAATCTTGTTTGAGGGTGTTAACGCTTTTGTATATAAACATGTTATTATAAATTTAACTTAAAAAATAAGTGAAAAGCAGGGGGGCGAGTGAAATGCCAAGACGTCCTAAAATCTGTGTTGTCGGCAGTATTAATATGGATCTGGTGACAACAACGAAGTCAATGCCTGAACAAGGAGAAACTGTTATGGGAGAGGCATTTGCAACTTATCCGGGTGGAAAAGGGGCCAATCAAGCAGTTGCTGCAGTTAAACTAGGAGCAGAAGTCACGATGATTGGGGCGATAGGTGAGGATGCGTTTGGAAGTGACCTTTTATCTCATTTTGAAAAGGAAGGTATTTATACAAACGGGATTAAAAAGTGTCCACAACAGACAACCGGTATCGCAACAATCATTTTATCAAAACAAGATAACCGAATCATTGTTGCAGCAGGGGCTAATACAGAAGTGACTCCTGAATGGGTGAAGGGTAACAAACAAGAGATTTTGAAATGTGATGTCATATTATTACAGTTTGAAATCCCAATGGAGACGATCCAATATGTGACACGTCTAGCTTTTGATAATGGCATTCCTATCGTGATAAATCCGGCGCCTTTTCAAGAGTTTCCTAAGGAATTACTTGAAAAAGCGACTTATTTCACACCTAACGAAATAGAACTTTTATCAATGAACCAAATGGAAAACTTTAATAAAGTGAGTGACAAAATGATTGTAACAAAAGGCAGTCAAGGCGTACAGTTTGTAAATGAAAGTGGTGACTTGCAACATGTATCAGCGTTCCAGGTTAAGGTTGAAGATACGACGGGAGCAGGTGATACATTTAACGGTGCTTTGGCTGCTGAATTAGCACGAGGTGCTGAATTAGAAAAGGCTGCTTATTATGCAAATGCGGCAGCAGCTCTATCCGTAACAAAACTTGGTGCTCAAGGTGGCATGCCTACTAGAGAAGAAGTTGAAACGTTTTTAAGAGAAAATCAAAAGTAATTAAAACTTTTGATGCTGGAGGCTGATAAGTGAATGAATAAGAAACCAATTATTATAGATACAGACCCGGGGATTGATGATGCTGTTGCACTAGCAATTGCCTTGCATGATAAAACACTTGATGTCCGCTTAATTACAACAGTTCATGGTAATGTAAGTTTAGAGAAAGTGACACGGAATGCTTTGAAATTACTTCATTTTTTCAATAAGGATGTTCCAGTAGCTGCCGGAAGTGACCGTCCACTTCTTCGTGATGTGATCGATGCAAGTGAAGTCCACGGTGAATCAGGCATGGATGGTTATGAGTTTGCTGCGCCGGGTAACATTCTTTTAAAAGACGAACATGCTGTTAATGCGATGTATAAGGAAATAATGGAAAGCAAGGAAAAAATAACCCTTGTTCCAATTGGTCCATTAACCAATATTGCTTTATTGATTCGACTTTATCCTGAAGTTGTTAAGGAAATTAAGGAAATTGTATTAATGGGCGGGTCGACATCAAGAGGCAATGCAAGTCCGGCTGCTGAATTTAATATATTAGCTGATCCTGAAGCAGCTAAAATCGTTTTTCAAAGTTCAGTTCCAATTGTTATGCTCGGACTGAATATTGGAGATAAAGCTAAAATCTATAATGAGGATAGTAAGAAAATTAAAGACCTAAACCAAACAGGTAGGATGATACACGATCTTTTTCAACATTACCGGGGCGGAACAATGGAGACCGGACTTACAATGTACGATAGTACGGCCATAGGTTATTTGAGTAAGCCAGATATGTACCAAGTTGCCGAAGCTTATGTTGATGTTGAAGTTACGGGACAACTCACAATGGGAGCAACGATTGTTGATCTGGAACATCAATTTGAACAACAGTCTAATGCCAAAGTAGCTGTTGATTTAGATGATCAAGCTTTTAAGCATTGGCTTATTAATAGTTTAGCTAGGTGTAATTGATTAAAAAACTACAATAACTTGCTTGTCATAGCAAGTTATTGTAGTTTTTTGCTCTTAGAAATACTCATTACTTTTTTATAATAGAGTTGAACAAAAGGATAAATATTTATCGAAACAGTAAAACTTTTCATCATATATCCTTGCAATATTCTTAAGAATTACGTATGGTTAATAACGTCAAATAAATTAGGAGGACATATGAAGAACGTCTCAAAGGTATTTTATATTACATTAGTTTTAGTGATTATTGCAGTAGTATTTGGTGGTCTTTTTCCTGTTCAATTTGAAAATATTACAACGAATATTCAAGAATTTGTAGCTACCAAATTTGGCTGGTATTATATGTTGCTTATGTCAGCTACGGTTATTTTATCTATTTTTATTGCTATTAGCCCGTACGGAAAAATTCGTTTAGGAAAGGATAATTCAAAACCAGATTTCTCAACACCGACATGGATTGCGATGCTGTTTTCAGCGGGAATGGGTATTGGGCTTGTTTTTTACGGGGCAGCAGAGCCTTTATCACATTATTTAACTGATGCCCCCTCTTCAGAAGTTGGATCCAATGCAGCATTTAAGGAAGGTTTGACGTCAGCCTATTTTCATTGGGGGCTACATGTCTGGGCGATGTATGGGATGATAGCATTAGCGCTTGCTTATTTCCAATTCCGCAAAGAAGAGCCTGGCCTTATATCAGCTACGTTAAAACCATTATTTGGTGAAAAAATGAATGGTCCGTGGGGTGTTCTAATTGACGTCCTCGCTGTTTTTGCAACGGTCTTTGGTGTCGCGACATCTCTTGGATTTGGAGCAGTTCAAATAAATGGAGGGTTATCCCATTTATTTGGAATAAAAATTGGTTTTGGTTCACAATTTATAATTATTTCTATAGTGACACTTTTATTTTTAGCTTCTGCTTGGTCAGGATTAAGTAAAGGGATTAAATATTTATCCAACACAAATATGGTCTTAGCCGTCATATTACTAATAACTGTGTTAATAGTAGGTCCGACCCTACTCATATTAAACATGTATACTGAAACGCTTGGTCTTTATATACAAGATTTAATAAAAATGAGTTTTAGAACGGCTCCTTTAGAAGGAGACAACAGAGGTTGGCTTGATAGTTGGACAATTTTTTACTGGGCATGGTGGATCTCGTGGGCTCCTTTTGTCGGTATGTTTATCGCTCGTGTCTCACGTGGTAGGACAATACGTTCATTTATGACGGGCGTATTAATTGTTCCAACGTTATTTGTGACCATTTGGTATGCTGTTTTTGGTACAACAGCAGGCGATGTACAAAATCACGGCACGGAATTAACACAATATTCCACAGAACTTGTGCTGTTTAATATGTTTGATCAGCTGCCAATTTCCATGATTTTATCGGTGATAGCTATTTTGCTGATTGCTTCATTTTTTGTGACATCTGCGGATTCAGCAACGTTTGTCTTAGGGATGCAGTCAACAAAAGGATCACTTATTCCACCCAATAATGTAAAGGTCATTTGGGGAGTTGCTCAATCGGCTGTAGCATTAATACTCCTTTATGTTGGAGGGTTACAGGCTATTCAAAATACGATTATTTCTGCAGCTTTGCCATTTTCATTTGTGATGATTTTAATGATTGTTTCTTTGTTTATAGCTCTTAATAAAGAACTTAAATAATATTAACTGCACTTATATTAAAAGGAGTCTATCCCCAATTGACTCCTTTTAATAATGAAATATTTGAAAACTTTGTAATACGTAGTGACAGACAATCTTTATAGTGATAAAATATGAGTCATTAGTCCTGAATTTAAAAAATCATAGGAGAAAGAAGTATAAAAATATTACGTGGATTGGAGTAAAGTGGATGAAAAAATGTAATCAATGTGGATTTGAACAAGAAGACGGAAAGTTTTGTGGCAAATGTGGCAGTCCTCTAGAAGATAAAGCTACTGCTCAATCGAGTGAAAGCGACAAAAGTGAAAAGGCTGATGGCATTAATCAATCAGTTAGTCAGCAAGCAAGTGATGAAGAAAATCAAGGCTCTCAACCTCAAACATCTGAACAGGATGAAATTGCCGCAACGACTGCACAGAGAGAAACAACAGTACAAAACTCAAGCTCAACTGCTTCACAAAATGCTCAATCGGAAAATGACACGGTTGAAAAAATGAAAGAAACATCAAAAGAATTTTGGTCTTATTTTACATATTATTTAAAGCAACCATCACATATATTTGCAGAACGTGGTAACGAATTTACTAATGGCATCATAAATATTGTAGCCATGTTATTCTTATTTTCGTTAAGCACTTATTTTCTTTTTAGAAACTTTATGTCGGCCACAATGGGTAGCTTTAGTCCGAGCGTGCCATTCTTTCCAATCTTTGGTAACACTTTGTTTTTCACAGCTATATTTATTGTGTTGGTAATAGCTATTCTCTTTGGAATAAACAAATTATTCGGTTCAGAGTATTCGTTTAAGGAAATAATCAGCGTTTATGGGGGCCATCTGTCCCTTACTACGATTGTTGCAGCCGCTGCATTCATTTTATTACTAGTTAAAGCGAATCTAATCGGGATGATTTTAATAGCAATTGTATTTGGACTTGCGATTACAACGACCCCACTCTACTTGATTAGTAGTCTATTAACTAGAAAATCAAAGTCGCTTGATCCGTTTTATGGTTATCTTATTTATACTGTAGCTGTAGCAGTTGGTTTCATTATTTTGTTTACTATTTTAGCAGATTCAGCTGTAGGTGGACTATTAGATGACTTAGAGGATATATTTTATTATCTCTAAATTTCATAAGCTACATCAATGAAAAGTCGTTTGGTTTTCAGATTTACTGGAAACTAAACGGCTTTTTTGTAGTTTTGGGAAACTATAACATTAAAACCCCTGTGGATAACATTATACTAAAATTGGCCACGTCTAGCTTCAGCACCCAGCCTGCCTGAGGCTAATCGGGCGCTTCAGCTTTTGATCGTCCAGCGCAAGCGCCCAGAAACTATCAATGCTTTTTGGTGGGGCGAGTAATCGCAGCCCCAAGTTTCGAATGCCTTCCTACGATAAGTCGACTTTGAATCGCTTCGCTTTTCACGTCTCCTTTATCTCGTCAGGCCTTCTCCAACTTGTATGTTGCTAATCGGACGTTTGCACTTTTGTTCCTTTTCAATCTTCCTACTCAGTAAAGTGAATGTATGGTAAAGTTATATTATTGCTGAAAAATCAATAAAGGAGAACAGTGGAACATGAAAGATTATTTGGATAAATTGGCTCAATCCCCCAGTCGATCATACATAGGTTCGATGTTACCAGGAATTATAGTTTGTTTTTTAGTTATGATGGCAGGGATATATGGGGCAGAGTTGATCGGCGCTTTACTCATTAAATTGAATTTTTTACCTGAAGGCAGTGCAAGTCCCGTTTCAGGTATATTTGTTGCCATTATTCTTGGGATTTTAATTCGAAATACAGTAGGTTTACATCTTATTTTTAAAGAAGGTACGGCTCTTTCGGTAAAATATGCTTTAAGATTAGGGATTATTTTACTTGGATTACGGTTAAGTTTGGTGGAAGCACTTAAACTAGGAGCCTGGGGTGTTCCTTTAATTGTTATCTGTATTAGTTGTGGGTTGGCAGTTACATTATACTTTACTAAAAAGCTACAGCAATCTGAAAGACTAGGAACTTTAATCGCTTGTGGGACGGGGATTTGCGGCGTGACAGCGATCATGGCCACGTCACCTGTGATTGAAGCGAAAGAGAATGAAATTTCTTACGCGGTTGCTAATATTACTATTTTTGGCTTGGTTGGCATGTTATTTTATCCTTATTTGGCTCATTTCTTTTTTGCTGAAGATCCAATTAAAGCGGGATTATTTCTTGGAACTGCGATTCATGATACCGCGCAAGTGACAGGGTCAGCTTTAATTTATGATCAAATGTTCCAAATGGAAAAAGCAGTCGATGTCGCCATGGTGACGAAATTGACAAGGAATTTATTTATTATAGCTGTTATTCCAATCGTACCTCTGCTTTTCTTTAGAAATTCACAACGAGCAACAATGGCTGAAGGGGCTCAATTAGACTTAGATAGCGGGGGCGAGGTAAGCGAATCTTCACGTTTACCGAAATGGTATAAACTTGTTCCTTTATTTGTAATTGGCTTTTTATTGCTTGCCTTAGTAAGGACCGTTGGTGATATGACACTTACTAATAGTGGAGCAGCGTTTGGGTTTTTAACAGCGGATGCATGGCAAAGTTTCTATGAATCAAGCAGTTCTTTCGGTACGACTTATATGCTTGGTATAGCAATGGCAGGGGTTGGGTTGACCACTGATTTAAGTCAATTTAAAGGATTAGGGATGAAGCCATTTTATATTGGGTTGATTGCAGCTCTCTCTATTGGTTTAGTTAGTTTTACGCTTATTAGTTTATTCGGTCATTTGGTGACGGTTTAAAAAAGTGCGCTATCTCATGAAGAGACAGCGCATTTTTTGTTATTTTATATTACTAATGTCTTAAGATAACCACCTGTATCGATAAGATATTGATGAATTACTTTTTATCGGGCGCGAGTAGTACCCTCACGATGCGAAAACACCGAATCTGCTATTAATACAACATGAGAAACACCCTCACGATGCGAAATACCCCGGATTCGGTATTTATACAACATGATAAGCTCCCTCACGATGCGAAAACACTAAGCCTGCTATTAATACAACATGAGAAACACCCGTGATGCGAAAACACCAAATCTGATATTTATACAACGTGAGATACACTCTCACGATATATAAAAAGCTCGAAACCGGTATTTATAGCAATGAGAGAGCCTCTCTCATAATACAAAATCCTACACATTCTTTTGATAGGCGGGTTCTGAGTGGATTAAGACTTGGCCGATTTTTTTTATACAGCTTGCTGGAAAGTTTTGTTTGCTGAAACGATAGTCAAATAAGGCAATGCCGGTTTACTTAAATAAAATAGAGCCACCCAAACGCGATACACATAGACTCTAACCCTATTGTACAAACTGCACAATAGCCTTATTAAGATCAATGATAAAGCGAAAACTTTCTTTGGTCTGAACTCTGAGGACAAGTCGTAAATTTTATGTAGTTTTAAATTTTTGCTATTATACTATTAAGAGAACTCATGAACATAAGAGTCAGCGGGAAAAATTAGCTAGTAGTGAATAATTTTAAAGTAGCTTTACATAAGCTGAATAAGGAGGATGAGGCAATGCTTGTTATATCTGAACAAGACATGATGGAAAATTATATTATGAAAGATGCTATATCAGATCTTAAAAAAGGAATGAAAGCTAAAAAAGAAAAATTGATACTAAATCCTGAGCGAACCGTTATTAATTTTCCAGAGCAGGAAGGCTCAGCGTTATATATGCCGAGTGCCAATTTGCATGAGGATAAGGCGTCTGTGAAAGTCGTAACCATTTTCCCCAAAAATCCTCAGTTTGGAAAAGCAACAACTCAAGGTGTGCTACTCTTGAGTGATGCTGAAACTGGTGAACATCTATGTTTAATGAATGCATCATATCTTACTAGATTAAGAACCGGAGCCTTAAGTGGTGTTGCTTCTGAAGTATTTGCTCGTCAGGAATCCAGTGAATTGGCTGTAATCGGAACAGGTGCCATGGCTTTTGAGCAAGTGCTTGGTGTATTGGAAGTACGGTCGCTTAGTACGATCAATCTATTTAATCGAACACGAGAAAAAGCTTTCCAATTTAAAGAAAAGTTAATTAAATTCGGTGTGACTTGTGAGATAAATATTTCCAGTGATGTTAATCAGATTGTTGAAACAGCAGATATTATTTGTTGTGCAACGCGTTCAAAGGATCCTGTGTTTGACGGAACTCGATTACAAGAAGGAACACATATTAATGGGGTTGGATCTTTTCTACCGACAATGCGAGAAGTTGATCTTACGACAATTCAAAAAGCAGATAAGATAATAGTTGATGATATAAAAGGTGTCAAGGAGGAAGCTGGGGAACTGATTCACGCAACCGAACTAGGTAACTGGCGCTTTGCAGATATCTATGCTGAACTTTATGAAGTCGATGGAAGTACATTTAAGCGGGAAAATAATCAGGAAATAACATTTTTTAAATCAGTAGGGAGCGCTTATTTTGATCAAGCATTAGCCCAAGGAGTTTATAAATTAGCGAAAAGCCGAGGATTTGGTGAAGAAATCGATATATAAGAACTTTTAAAATAGACATTTAGTAACAAGCATGCGCTTTTTGACATAAGTGTTATTTTTCTATATTTGAGGTGAATCAGTTGTTAAAAGACACAGGAGAAAGAGTCATACCAGAGAAAATGGACGTTACAGATTATATGCTTATTGAACATCTTGCCAGATATCACTTTGCGAATCTGTATGTCAAAGGACGCGTTCTTGATTTAGCTTGTGGATCTGGATATGGCACCCACATTATAGCAAAGCGTTGCAGGAACCAAATTAATGAAGTCATTGGTATAGATAATAGTAGAGAGGCTTTAGACTATGCACGGTACAGTTACTATCATCCGAAATCTATATTTATAGAGGAGGATGTAGTGAGCGACAACCTCCCACAACACTTAGGACAATTCGACTCTATTGTTAGTTTTGAAACGCTTGAACACATAAAGGAAGAAGAACAATTTTTAAAAAATATTTATGACATGCTGAAACCAGGTGGCTCTTTGATTTTATCGACACCATTTGGTCAGGGTCGTGGCAAGCCTTGTGGTAATCCATTTCATATTCATCAACTTACTAAAAAACAATTTAAAGCATTATTTACTAGATACGAGTCAGCGAACTATTATTACCAAGCCGGGGCTCTAATTGTGCCTGAGGAATTTGCTAAAGATACAAACTTTCCAATTGGAATTGTTGTCTGTCAAAAATAAATATGCTTTCTAAATCAAAAAGAAACCTATCGCCATAATAACGTATCCACCTAATAAAGCTAAACCGTCAAACCAGTTTGATTCGCCATCAACTGATAACATAATGATTAATAAAACAGCAGTAATCATACTAATTAACTCTGGCCATGTAAAGATGAGTGGCATTGAGATAGGAAAAAACATCGATATTACAACTAGAATGGGGGCAACAAACATTGCGACTTGTAGGGTAGATCCGACAGCAATCTCTACCGCCACGTCCATTTTATTTTTATAGGCTAGAAAAACAGCTGAGGCGTGTTCAGCAGCGTTACCAACGAAGGCAACGATAATTACTCCGATGAATAATTCTGACCAGCCAAATGTTTCACCGACAACGGTAAATGTATCAACGAGATGGTCTGAGATGAAAGCAACAGCCAGAGTTGCTAGCGCCAAGATGGTCATGGCTCTGCCTTTACTCCATTCAGGTTCTTCTTCAACGACTTCTGTCGATTGATTGGATTTTATTTCTTCAGGATGTATTTTTTCTTTACTTTGAAAAAGTCCTCGATGTGTAAATAATTTGAAGAACAAAGCGGCTAAGTAAAGTATAATAAGTGTAATGGACACACCTACACTGAGGAACATTGTTTGACTTTCATCCATTGATAAAGTGAACACCTTAGGAATGATAAAAGCTAATATGATTGAGAATATCAGTAATCCAGCATTATGCATAGCATTATTAATATTAAACGTTTGCCGCTTGTATTTTAGCCCACCAATAAAGAATGAAAACCCACCAACTAAAAGTAAATTACCCAATATAGATCCAGTTAAAGAGGCGAGTACAATGCCAATCAACCCCGATTTCAATGCGAAAATAGAGATAATCAGTTCAACAGCATTACCAAATGTCGCATTAAGTAACCCACCAATTCGTGGCCCTAAGACAATTGCTAACCTCTCCGTTGATTTTCCGATTAATCCCGCTAATGCAATGATAGTTAAAGAATAAATAGTAAACATAAGAACAGGCGACCAATCCATCATTGCACCAATTATAGCTATAGGTAAGCCTATAGCTGTTAGCCCAAAAAATATTTTATTTGCCATTAACAAAACTCCTTTAAAAGTAGCAATAGTTAGCATACCCGAAGTTTATCTATTTATTGATTTTATAGGGAGAAAATGAATTCATAATGTAAAGCAAGTAAAAGTGGTGAGAATTTGACCAACGATTCGATTATTTCCTGGGGAATAAGCTGTTAGAAGAAAGTTTTTGTGGTGATTCGACAATGATTTAATTAGAATCTCAATATAAATCTGTTGATTTAATCTTGCATTAAATATGTATATGCTTTTTTCAATAATAAAGGATAGAGGAGTTACTCAGATTGCTCTCTCTATCCACCTAAAAATACGGCTCCATAAATAAGAGCTCCTAATACAACATATGCAGGACTGACTCGTTTGATTTCTAAAAAGAAATAACCAGCAACAATCAGAAGAACGGTATGAATGATTCCAACATCGATATATGAATCAAAAAAGAATTCATAAGTCATAACACCGAGTAATATAGCAATTGTAGGGCGAATAATTTGCGTTAGCTTTTTCACTCGTGGTGAATCTTTGAATTTAAGTAAGATCCCTAATAGAACAATAAGCATTACGATTGTAGGTGCAACAGAAGCGAAAACACCAATAATAGAGCCAATGATGCCACCTTGATCATAGCCAATATAGGCAGCCATCTTTGTGGCAATCGGTCCAGGCAATCCATTTCCTAAAGCAACCATTTCACTGAATTCTTGGTTACTAAACCAACCATACTCATCGACAACTTCACGTTGAAGAAGAGGGATGGTTGCTGGTCCACCGCCGTAACCTAATATATTAGCAATGAAATTAGAATAAAAAATTTGCCAATACGTGGTTAACATCATTCACCCTCCTGTTTTTGCTTTTGTTGTCTTTCTTCTTTTGATTTAAATAAAAGAGCGTATAAAATAAGGGCAACAATGACAATGGCTGGATGGATATCAACTAATTCTATCAGGAGCAAACTTAACACTAGATAAACTATCGTCATGTTCCATCCCATTAATAACTTAGACTTTTTAATGAAATCCCAAGCTAAAACACCGATCATCACTCCAGCGATCGGGAGGACGCCTTTCGACATGCCTTGCACCCACGGCTTATCTTTATACGCGTTTAAAGTTGTTAATAATAAAATAATTAAGAATGCAGTTGGTGCAACTGTAGCTATAATACAGTTTAACATTCCCCAAAACCCTTTTAATCTCCAACCTATGTAGCCTGACATTTTAGTATTAATGGGGCCAGGTAAAGTGTTAGCCAACGCTAGAATATCGGAGAATTCATCATCGTCCATCCATTGATATCTCTCGACCACTTCTTTTTGCATCAAAGGAATGGCTGACAATCCTCCCCCGTAGCCAAGCATTCCGGCCCGGAAAAAGGCCATGAATAAATTTTTATGCATATATGATAACATCTCCTTTTGCCTCGCCAATAAATAATATTATCATACGAAAGTTTGTAAAAAAAGTCAAAGTACGCCATGCAAATATATGTGTTATCAACTGATTATGCTTATTAATGATAATATATATCATAAAAACCTTCATTTTGTTTATAGACGTAAATTAAATGTATATGCAATAAATAATTTCAATATAAATATCGTTTATTAGATGGCGGAAATGGTATACTGTGTTTATGGATAAGTTTGGAGGGGTAAGAATGAAATTTGATGAGACAGACAAGAAAATTATTGATTGCCTTGTCAAAGACGGTAGAAAATCATATGTAGAATTAGCTGAAGAAGTCGGTTTATCACGTGTAGCTGTTAAAGATCGAATTGAAAACTTAATTGAAAAAGGTGTTATTGAGAATTTTACAATCACTGTTAACTCAGAAAAGTTCGGTAAAAAAGTGTCAGCTTTTTTCGAAGTAGATGTTGAGCCGAAAAACTTACAAGAGGTTGCGGGAAATCTAGCTAATAACCCTAATGTAGCTAGCATATATCAAATGACAGGGCCAAGCACCCTCCATATGCATGTACTTGTAAATGATTTTAAAATGCTTGAAGAGTTTATTAACAATGAATTATATGCTGTTGAAGGGATAACAAGAGTAGAGAGCAATGTTATTCTGAAACGATTTAAGAGTCGTGGCGGTTATAAATTATAATATTATTAAATAATTGGTTGGCAATAGAAAACCCATATTGTATTAGGAAAGTTATATATCCTTATGCAACATGGGCATTTTTATATTACTTCTTCTTAACTTTCATTCTCTTTTAGCTTCAACAAAATCATCAATAAATTCAGCTAAATTTGTGAGGGCTTCTTGGATTATTTTCTCACCGAGTTCGTAGCTTCCTTTTCTTCCATCACCTATGTTTCCATTATTCGTAATTTCATTAAACTGGTAAACAACTTTGACAAAATCACTTTTCATATAGTTTAAAGCAAATGCATCGCGATTCATATCTCCCTCTTCAATTAAATCTTCTCTAACAATGCTTGGTGCTAAGTATAAGCATTCAGAAATCTCACGCTCACAGGCATGTCCGAAATATTCTGAGTCAATATCTTCCCGAAGTGTTTGCTTTGCCGCGTCAACAAATTTAGTATGAGCTATTTCCACTTCGTATTGACGAGCTAATTTCTCCGCAGCCACTCCTAAAGGTGCACTATTCCCACCATGGGCATTCAGAAATAAAAATTTCTTAATCCCATGATGTTTTAAGCTAGATACTACATCCTCCATAATGGCAATCAGCGTTTCAGGTCGAAGAGTGATGGTTCCCGGAAAATCCATATGGTGCGGGGAAACTCCAAAATTAATAGTAGGTGTGACTAACACTTTAGGAAAACACTCTTCAGCTAACAGGGCGGAAAATTCTTTGGCACGGTAAGAATCACAACCTTCAGCAATGTGATAACCATGTTGCTCCTGTGCACCTACTGGAACAATAGCAATCGAAGCAGTCTTAAGCGCTTCTTTAATCTCAGGCCACGTCATATCAGGTAAAATATACTTCTTCATTTTACTAATACATCTCCATCCATTTTCAGTCATTTGCGTAAAAAGTTTTAATATTCTTTTTAAACTATAACGGTCTTTAAAAGAGACGTCAAGGTAGTAAATAACTTTTTAAAGTTTACAAATGCTTTGAGTGAATTAATATAAGACGAATTTTTGTGAAATTGGGGAGTAGACTGCTTGAAATCAAGCTATTTACATGAATTGAGTAGATTAATAGAGTATTATAGAAGTATACCAACTCTAAGGAGAGGATCTAAATGACAGCTAAACAAACCGTATATGTTAATAGGTTCACAGATGGGATTCTCGATCCAAGTAAGGAAATGGAGTATGTAGTAAAAGATGGTGGTTTTATTGTCGCAAACACAGCACCAGGTTGTTGGGGACCGATGATTACACCTGAATTAAAAGGTGGGCATGAAGTAACAAGACCTGTCTACGTTGAAGGAGCAGAAGTAGGGGACGCTATTGCTATCCACATCAAAAATATTGAAGTCACGTCTATTGCGTCTGGCTCAGGGAATGACGTGCCTGTTGAGGGACATTTTAATGGTGATCCGTTTGTGGCGGCTAAATGTCCAGGATGTGGAACTGTCAATCCCGAAACAGTTATTAAGGGAATTGGCGAAGAAGCAATACGTTGTGTAAAATGTGATACCGTTATTACACCGTTTGCCCTGACACATGCTTATTCAATCGCTTTTAATGATGACAAGTCGGTTGGTTTAACTTTAAATAAACAAGCAGCTGAAACCGTTGCGAAAGACGGAAGAACATATATGAATACGCCAGAACAGTCCATTCAAAATTCAATTTTGACGCTTGCACCCCATGATATGCCTGGAGTGATTGCTCGCTTAAGACCGTTCCTAGGTCAATTAGGTACAACCCCTGCAAGAGCCTTTCCAGATTCACATAACGCTGGTGACTTTGGGCAATCTTTACTTGATGTACCACATGATTATAGTATGACAAAAGAAGAACTTGAAGAACACCGGACAGATGGTCATATGGATGTCAATCGAGTAAGAACAGGAGCCATTTTAATTTGTCCTGTGAAAGTTGAAGGAGGCGGAGTATATGTTGGGGACATGCACGCTATGCAAGGTGACGGTGAAATTGCTGGTCATACAGCCGATGTCGCCGGTATCGTCAACCTTCAAGTGAATGTCTTGAAAAATGTAAATTTAGATGGTCCAGTATTGCTCCCAGTTACTGAAGACTTACCATATTTAGCTAAGCCATTCACAGAAGACGAAAAGCGCCAAGCTCTTGCGCTTAGTGAGCAATGGGGCGTGCGTGAAATAGAAGACAGCTATCCAATTTCATTTATCGGATCTGGTGCAGATCTTAATGATGCGACAACCAATGGCATGGAGAGAGCGGCCAATCTTTTTGGCATTACTGTTCCAGAAGTAATGAATCGTGCTACAATCAACGGCTCAATAGAAATTGGTCGGCATCCGGGTGTCGTTACAGTTACGTTTCTAGCACCTGAATCATATTTGAAGGAGAAAGGATTGCTAGATTTAATTAAGAATCAATATGTGTTATAAATAGTAGATGCAACTATCCTTAGATTCTCTACTGGATGATTCATCACCATTTTTTCATAATATAATAAGATTAAACGCTTTGTTTTCTAAAACAAATCAAAAAACCGAACGGATTTGGGTCTTTACCAAAAAGCATCGAATCCAGTTCGGTTTTTTTATGGTTAAGGTTTTCGGAGAAGCCTAAACATGAAGTTGTAAAAAATCTATAAAATTAATCCTGAAAAACTTTGCCCATGTTATATTAGATATATCAAATATATGAACTGAAGGGTGGTTTTTATATGGATTTTTTCTGGTTAGGTCTTGGATTAGCGGCTGCAGGCTATTTCATAGGCAGTGGATTACAAAACTTTAAAAGTCCAACGACGCCAGACTTATTTGATCTAAGTGACGATGATGAACATAAATTAATTGGTGAAAAAGATGTGCATTGGTTCATTGGTGTCACAAAGGAAGATGCTAAAAAGTTAATAGAGGAGCATCCAAATGTGCCACATCTCACTTTGAATGGCAAAACGTATTATCCAAGGGAAAAATTAAAAAAGTGGCTACTGGAAATAGGAGATGCGGACAATAATTAGATACTAGTGTCAGTTTTTCAATGTATAATAAGAAAAACTGGCTTTTTTATTTTTTTGAAATGGAAAAATGTTGTTGGTCGGGGCTGCCGGGCGCCCTGCGCTTTTGTCCCATCCAGCTTCAGCGCCTAGCCCGCCTGAGGTCTTAAGCAATAAATCTACGTGGCAAAAACCTTGCCACTACGTTTTCTTGCTTAAGCTTTTCGGGGCTACCCGGGCGCCCTGCGCTTTTGTAATAATAAAGAATTTATAAACTTTTATTTAACTTATTAAAAGGGTGTTATATTGACATTGTAGGGGGAGGAATCATCATGGAAGCACGTCTTTTGCTAGTGGAGGACGACTCTGAAATTGCGCGCATTATAAGGGATACATTGATCCAAGATGGATATGAGGTGACCTGGGCAACAACAGGTCTTGAGGGTTGGGAGGATTTTCAGGCGGCGGGCTATGATCTTGCTCTCGTTGATCTTATGCTCCCAGAAATGGATGGCTTTACTTTGTGTAAAAATATTCGTTTGAAAAGTGACGTGCCACTCATCATTATCAGTGCACGAAAGGAAGATGAAGACAAGGTGGAAGGCCTTGGTCTTGGTGCGGATGATTATTTGGCAAAGCCATTTAGTCTCGTAGAATTAAAAGCACGCATTAATTCACAATTAAGAAGGTGGCATAGGTATCAAGGTGTCCCTGAAACAGAAGACATTTCAAAATACACAAATGGACTAAAAATTAATTGGGACCAACGTAAAGTGATCCTACTTAATGAAGAAATTCAATTAACTGTAAAAGAATTTGACTTACTTGATGTTTTAGCAAAACATCCAGGACATACTTTTTCAAAACAAGAACTTTATGAACATATATGGAATCAAATAGAAGCAGATGGTCTTCATACTGTCACCGTTCATATCAAATCATTACGTAAAAAATTAAATGATCCAGTAAAAACACCACAGTTTATTCAAACCGTTTGGGGTAAAGGTTATAAGTTTATCGGTGAGCAAAAGTGAAAATAAAAACGTGGCTATTAATCTCGTATTTAATGGTGATGATTCTTCCTCTAATTACAGCTTATTTTCTGTTTGCCTGGATTAATTCATATAATAATGAACAAAAAGTGGAAGAACATGTCCAGTTACGGGCTGAATTAGAAGATGTTAAACAAAAATTGAACAATCCTGCGCTCTACGCTTCACAAGCAGACAGGAGGCACCTTGAGAGGGACACTGATCAAACAAAATTAATTACGCTTTACGATAAAAATGGTGTGATTGTTTATTCATCGAACCCATCAATACAATCAACACAATTTGCGCTTAGCAAAGGGCAACTCTATCAAGATTTGTACAAGTTAGAACAGGGGTATAGTTCATTCTCATATAAGCAGCCCGTCTTTGATCATCATGAACTCATTGGCTTTTTTGATATAGAAATAGCTCGAGATGAATGGGTTGCGGGTGTGGAAAAACGCAGTTATATTGTTGGAGGCCTCTTTTTTGTTGTATTTGTGCTGATTTATTTAACGGTGATTCGGCTTGTGAATAAAAAACTAAATACTCGTCTCACTGGATTGATGGGTGACATGTCGGCTTATGCAGCTGGAAAAACAGTGAATGAACGGCCGACAAACCAAGACGAAATTGGGGAATTAACAGAACATTTTTATCATATGAAGCAACAAATTGATGCTGCGAGAGAAACAATCGAACAGGAACAAGAAACAAAAGAATATTTAATAGCGAGTGTCTCTCATGATTTAAAGACACCACTCACATCAATCAAGGCTTATGCTGAAGCTCTTCATACGCAAAAGTTAACAAATGAGGAACAAAGGGAATACCGACGAGTCATTGTGGAAAAATCGGACTTTATGCAACATATGCTAGACGACTTGTTAACATACACATTACTCAAATCACCGAGCCATGAAATGGAGTTAGTCGAGGTTGACGGTGGTGAATTTTTCGAAATGCTCGTCTCTGATTACGAAGAGGTAAGTAGGAAACAAGGGATTTATCTTGAAACGACAGTAGATGTTTGCGGAATATATCAAGTGAATCCAAAAGAGATGATGCGGCTAGCGGACAATTTAGTTAGCAATGCGATTCAGCATACGAAAAGTGAAAATCGCCTTTGGATAGCCGCACTCTCAAGTGACATGATGCCTCCTGATTGGCTGTTTGACTTTATACCTAAATTTTGGAAGGGAAATGCCGTGTACTTCATCGTGCAAAATGAAGGAAAAGGTCTATCAGAAGAAAAATCAGCTCACGTTTTTGATCCGCTCTATCAAGCAGATGAGGCGAGAAGTAAACAATACGTACACGGTTCTGGACTGGGTTTAAGTATTACAAAACAAATTACTGAAAAACATGATGGCAACGTTTATTTTTATTCGAAAGAAAGCGTTGGTACGTGTGTGATATGTGAATTACCAAAACTACAGTAAAGAAGGGGAAGACAATGAAACTTTTGAAAGGATTGATCATTTTTTGTGCGATAGGAGGCGTGGTCTTAATGGCTGGATGCTCGGAAGAAAGTTATTATTCACCAGAACAAATGATTAATAATGCACTTGATGAAAAAGAAACAGAATCTTACATCGGTGAAGCAACGACAACGGTTAGTGGAAATGGCGACGTTATTGAAACGATGGTAATGAAAGAGTGGCGTAATAAAGACGGAAAAATAAGAGTTGAAATTGAAAATCAAAATGGTGAAGAGAAAGCTATTTCAGTAAATAATGGAGAAACAATTACAACTTATGACGAAGAACAAAATCAAGCAATCATCATTGACGATGAGGAAATATTGGAATTTAATCAACCATCACCGAAAGCACAAGTAGATTATTCTTGATATGATCCGCGACACTCATGAAATATCTGGTAAGGGTGAGGAAAAAATTGCTGGAAGATCAACCTATCATTTAGTAGCGACTCCTAATAAAGAAAACACCTTATTAGGAAAACAAGAAATATGGATTGATAAAGAAAATTGGATGGCCTTAAAAATGATTTCCAGCTCTGGTAATCAAAAAACTGAAATGGTCTATAACGATATCGACTTCGATGTTGATATTCCTGTAGATAAATTCACACTTGACCTACCCGATGATGCAGACATTGTAAATTCGGAAGACTTACTTGACACAGAGGAAGTAACCTTAGAAGAAGCTAAGAAAGGAATAGGCCAACCGTTTTATTATTTTCCTGAAGAAGATGGTCTAGAAATATCCACCATAGAAAAGGATGAACTCACTGGTGAACTTGACCGAACAGAGGTTAACATTGATTACAAAAAAGAGGGTGCCCCGTTTCTGACTTTGTCGGTATTTGAATCACCTAAGGATTTAGAAGATGACTTTAGTTTTCCTGAAGAAAAAGAAGTGACTATCCGTGATCAAGATGGCACGTTCACAGATACGGATGGTTTTCGAGCTATGTTTTGGCAAGAAGACGGATTAAACTACTCCTTAGTTATTATTGATCCGACAATTAGTCTTGAAGAACTCCAAAATCTTGCTGAATCAATGAATATTGTTGAGTAGAGAACTATTTACTATGACATATATAGAAAGGAGGGATTTAATTGCTCCCTGGAGCATATACCATCATTGGGTTTATCTCGTTGTCTGTTTTAATTGCGTTCATTCCATTTCTCTTTAAGAAATTGATTGGAAATATCATTGAAATAACGTTAATCATTGTGAGCTTAGCTTATCTTTTTATCGCTTATCCTTTTACCGAAGCCATAATGTTATTTAGTTTAATGGCAATGATGTATGGAAATCTAGGTGTCATTTTTAACAAGAATAAACGGAATAAGAGATATCAATTGAAACAAGAATTAGCTGATTGTAATTACAGCATCATTAATCAAGAAAAAGACATAAAGCGTATTAGCGTGGACGTCATTTTGGCAGTGGTTATTAGTGCAGGAGCAATTGTGTTTTTACTGTTTGCACCTCAGATCTATAGTGTGCTGAAATTTTTGATTGGAATCGGATTAATTACTTTGATAACTCAATTAATTGCCCGAGTTGGGAATGCTTTATTTACAAAAGTTTATTGGTTGCCTCAACAGGAAAGATTAATTATTTTATCAACGTTTGAATCTAGGGACTTACCTGTGAATGATCTGGAAGAAGTTCAAGTTGAGTCGTCGCCCGATTTATTGAAACTTCATCCGTTATTTACGTTTTTATCTGAAAATCAAGACTATACGACATCATTTCATCAAGTTTTGAGATTATCCTTTCCTAGTGAAAATATTTACTTTACACCAAATAACGTTCGCGCATGGCAAAACATCTTTATAGATTATGTAGATGATGAAGAAAAACAAGAGAAGCATGTTTTACCACTATGGCATCCGGAAAATTTAAAGCGGCTTTTCTGGAAAGGTTATTTTGCCATGACCGTTAAAGGTATATCAGCTTACACAGGACTACTATTTATTCTTATTTGGCTTGACGTTCCCTCGTATATCATGATTACCTTTGTTCTTATGTGGTGGTTGTTTAATCTTTACGTTTCAGATCGGCTGCTTATCGCAGGAACAGATGCTGTGGAATTAACGGAAGGCCATTTGTATAATGAAGCTCAAGAACTATTCAGGCGAGCTAGTATTCCGAATATAAAGCTGTTTTTAATTGACTCACCTGTTCATAATGGTCTTGCGACTGGAATGAATATTGGTCGGGGAACGATCATGTTGACGACCGCTACGACTCAGTTGTCTCTAGAATCGATACAAGCTATATTGGCTCACGAAATCATCCATATTAAAAAACGAGATGTTTTAATTAATCAAATCACACGCTTGGTCATGTTTCTCCTTCTCGGTTTAATCATTTATGTCTTTTTTGATTATATAACTCTACTAGCTGAAAATATGGTTCTATTTATAATAACCATATACATTACTATGACGGTGTTGCCTATTTATTTATCTTTTGTAGCCCAATTGACTGAAGTGCGAGCTGACTTTTTGGGGGGAAGACTATTAGTAGGTGGTACACGACAAATGGCAGAAGGTCTCAAAGAACTAGGATTAGCACTAGATGCAGCAAGGGATAAAAAATTTCAGTATAGCATCACAGACGAAAAACCAATGAAAGAAACATCAAATACAGCCCGTGATAACTGGTTTTTCAGATTTATTGAATTTCAATTTCAAGCTCATCCACCACTCTATTGGAGAATTAAAACTCTGTATTCATCGTTGAGTTGGTGCCAAATGGTAACAGCCTGGTTGGGTGGTCGAATTAAAGAATCAATCCCTGATTGGGGGAGAAGGAAAGTTAAAAGCTAGTCATGAGTTAATTATAATTAAAGGGGAGAGGCTGTTGAATTGGCCGGTCATTAAAGACATTAAATTCATTGTTTTGACAATCCTCAGCCTATCGTGTTCCATTAGTGCTATTATTCTTTTAGTATATGATTATCAGTATTGGGGATTACTTTTTATAGGTTCTTATTTGTTTTCCTTTTGGAGTGTACAAAGAGCGACCCAGATAATGAAAAATCAATAGGGCGACTTATTTTTGTTTTTTAAATCAATCTAAAGGGAAAGTTATAAATGAGCATTCATAAGGAGGGAAGCATGTGCCAAACGAATATAAAACTGAAGATCAATATAACATGGTGCCGCTTAATGCTGAGAAGCTTGATCAAGAATTGGGTAAATTACCAGAATGGAAGCAAATTAGTGATAAGTGGATAGCGCGCGAGTACAAATTTAACAGTTATTTGGATGGAGTTAATTTCGCTAAAAAAGCCGGAGAGTATGCAGAACAACGGCAACATCATCCTAGTATTAAAATAGATTATAAAAAAGTAACAATTAAAATTTCTTCTTGGCGAGCGAAAGGGATAACTGAACTGGATATCGAAATGGTTAAAGACTTTGATGCTATTTATTGCAGCTTTTATGAGTGATATTACTATAACTGAGTGAGCTTAAACCTAGGCATTGAAAAGTTTAATTGAACTTTTCAATGCCTATTTTAGTTAGTTTTTATCTTTTTTTGAAAATTCCTTTCTTACAAAGGAATCAATGGGACCAATCATAAAATATTCTTCAAATATAGGAAAAAATTTTTAATCATAAGTACTCTAAATCCTTATAGACATGAGGAAAGGGAAAGTTATAAAAAGATATTATATTGACAACTATTTTTAAATTATATAGTATATGAATAATTTAAAAAATACCTCTCATATAAGATATCTTCCTATTTACTTTCTTAGCTCCGATTAGAAAGAGGTAGAAAATATAGAGGTCTATATCTTCGTAACACAGATGAAGGACAAGTTTTAGTATTTTCTCGATATTTTGTCCTTCATTCACTGATATAAATTTAACCTTTAGCGTTTGATAAGAAAGCGCAACACTAGATCGGTAATATATGGAGAATTGGACAGAGCGGAAAGGAGATAAAGGAAGTGTCGCCGATTACTGGTAAATAAGCTAACTCCAAACTCCAATAAGTTAGCGATCTGAGCCTTCAATGTTATAAAAAAGAATCAATGTCAGCTCAACATTATTAGAAGAGGGGTTATTACAATGAAATCATTAAACTATTTTGCAAATCCTTATCCAATTCAACGAAATGCAACTTTTGCTAGAAATGGAATGGTGGCAACGTCACAGCCACTGGCAGCTGACGCAGGAATGGATATTCTGAAAAAAGGGGGGAATGCGATAGATGCTGCGATTGCGACAGCAGCTTGTTTAACGGTTGTTGAACCGACTTCAAATGGCATTGGTGGTGACGTATTCGCACTTGTTTGGATTAAAGGGAAATTACATGGTTTGAATGGAAGTGGGCGATCTCCGGAAGCAATATCGATTGAGGCGGTCAAAAAAGAAGGTTATGAAAAAATGCCAAAGTATGGTTGGATGCCCGTCACTGTACCAGGTGCTCCAAGTGCTTGGGTCGAGTTATCCGAACGGTTTGGGAAATTACCTCTTACAGAAGTTTTACGACCAGCCATTCAATATGCAGCTGAAGGATATCCTTTATCACCAACCTTGGCAAAGTTTTGGCGACGTGCCTATCGGATTTTTAATGAAAATTTAAAAGGTGATAAATTTAAGTCATGGTTTGATACATTTGCACCAGATGGAAAAGTACCCCAAGTTGGTGATGTTTGGTCATCTAGAGATCATGCTAGAACCTTAGAATTAATTGCTGAAACAAAGGGGACTGCATTTTATCATGGAGAATTAGCGGAAGAAATCGCAAATTTTTCCAAAGAAACGGGTGGCTTTTTAACGCAGGAAGATTTAGCGAATCATCAATCGGAGTGGGTTGATCCGGTCAGTATTAAATATCGAGACTATGAAGTTTGGGAGTTACCGCCAAACGGACAAGGGGTAGTGGCCCTGCAAGCGATGAATATATTAAAAGGGTTTAATTTTACAGATAAAGAATCTGTTAAAACGTATCATAAACAGATTGAAGCTATTAAACTCGCATTTGCCGATGGTTTTAAGTATGTTAGTGATGAAACTCGGATGTCTGTTACTTTAGAAGAACTTCTAGAGGAAGACTACGTTGCCAAACGAAGACGATTAATTAATGAGGCAGCATTGACACCTGAAGCAGGTGACCCGAAAGCAAGTGGAACCGTATATCTTGCCACAGCTGATAAAGAGGGGAATATGGTATCCCTTATTCAAAGTAATTATATGGGCTTTGGTTCTGGACTGGTTGTTCCTGGGACGGGAATTTCATTACAAAATCGTGGGCATGACTTTTCACTGGACCCTAGTCACGTCAACGCCTTAGAAGGTAGTAAGAAAACTTATCATACGATTATTCCTGGTTTTTTAACGAAAAGACAGTTACCGGTCGGACCATTCGGTGTTATGGGGGGATTAATGATGCCCCAAGGCCATGTCCAGGTATTAATGAACACCATTGATTTTGGACTGAATCCACAAGCTGCACTTGATGCGCCAAGATGGCAATGGATGGGAGATAAGGTTGTAGAGGTCGAACCCCGCTTCCCATATCATATCGCATCTGAGTTAATAGAAAGAGGACATGATGTTCGTATGGCAATGGAGCCTAATAGTTTTGGTCGTGGACAAATCATCTGGCGTAATCCTGAAACCGGTGTATTAGTTGGTGGTACTGAATCGCGAACAGACGGTAGTATCGCAGCTTGGTAGATATGTTAAAAATAATAATTCCGTTCGAGAATAAAAAAATAAACAAGCACTCAAATAAAGGGTGCTTGTTTCGTGTTCAAAATAGATTATCCTAATTGTACAGCAAGCTTGGCTCCGAGGATAGCATTGTTTTTAACGAGTTCGATATTAGCTTCTAGACTTTTGCCCTCAGTTAACTCAACAACTTTGCCTAGTAAAAATGGTGTGACATCTTTACCGTGAATGTTATTTTCTTCTGCTTCTTGGAGAGCTGTTTCAATAATTGACGTGATTTCCTCTTCAGGCATGGCATGTTCCTCTGGAATAGGATTTGCAATGACTGCTCCACCATTTAAATTTAAATCCCATTTTGTTTTAAGTGTATTGGCAACCGTCTGAACATCGTTAGCACGAAAGTTAACAGGAAATTCACTTGTTCTTGTATAGAAAGCAGGGAGGACATCGGTCTCGTAACCAATGACAGGGACACCTTGTGTTTCTAAATACTCAAGGGTAAGTCCGAGATCGAGAATAGACTTGGCTCCAGCACAGACGACAGCTACATTTGTTTTTGAAAGCTCCTCTAGGTCGGCCGAAATATCCATTGTAGTTTCAGCACCACGATGGACTCCGCCAATTCCACCTGTTGCAAAAATCTTTATATCTGCAAGTTCAGCACAAATCATCGTAGCAGCGACAGTTGTAGCTCCAGTTTGTTTTGTAGCAAGCAAATACGGGAGATCACGCCGAGAGGCTTTTGCTACACCTTTACTATTACCTAGACATTCTAGCTCATCGTCGGATAGGCCTATTTTAATTTTTCCATCCATAAGCGCAATGGTTGCGGGAACAGCTCCATTGTCACGGATTAATTTTTCTACAAATCGGGCAGTTTCAACGTTTTTCGGATACGGCATACCATGTGAAATAATAGTTGATTCTAGAGCGACGACGGGTTGATTATTTTCTTTTGCTGCTAAAACTTCTTCTGAGAAAGTTAGATATTGTTTCATTTTGTTTCCTCCATATCAGTTTGTAGTTGTGTAGCAGATAAATTTTGACGAACAGTATAGGGTGATGTTAATGTCTGGACCGCGTTTACAATGCCTGCTTTACCAATATTGAGTAGAGACTCACCTTCTAGCCAAGCATAAACTACTGCAGAAGAAAAAGCGTCACCTGCTCCAGTCACATCAATAATTTTTGTAGGCTTAATCGAAGGTATATGATGGATACCCTCATCCTGATTTCCAATCATTGCTCCTTTATCTCCGCCGGTAATGACGACATTTGTAATACCTAAATCAAGATAACGTTCGACAGCGCTTTTCCATTCAGTATTTGTTGAAATCTTTTGTGTAAAATAGGCTTCCGTTTCATCAATATTTGTAATCAACCAGGTGACATCATCAAGATTATCTGGCATTCGCTTCATTTTAGGTGATGAAACAGTTATAAGAATGAGAGGGATGTGATGATTTTTAGTAACGTTTCCTAATGTTTCTAGTGTATCTTTTGGACAGTTTAAATCGGCAATGATACATCTTGCATGTGAGAGCATAGCTGATTTGTTTTGAATGATATCTGGAGTTAGCTGTTCATAGACATCCATATCGGCAAAAGCAACTGACATTTCGCCTGTTGCATCCAAAAGCGCTGTGTATGATCCGGTTGTTACGTCAGGTAGTTTAATCACATCATCCATATTTACATAGGGAGTTGAAGAAGCTTCGATAAAAGACCAATCTGAATCATTTCCACTAGCTGTAATGAGTGTTGCAGGCGAGCCAAGCCGACCCAGATTTTCGGCAACATTGCGTGCAACACCACCGGCATTTTGAGTTGAACGGATGGGGTTAGATGTTTTCCATTCTAATGTATTGTTTAAATAAAACTTGCGGTCAACATTGGCTCCACCAATACAAATAACAGGTTTTGTTTCGTTTAAAACATATGCTTTACCAAGAATATACCCTTTTCTAACTAACCCCGATATAATATTAGCAATTGAGGGGCGAGATAAGTTCACTTTATTGGCAAGTTCTTGTTGACTAATAAAAGGATCTTGTTTAATTAGTCGATAAATCTTTTGTTCATTTTTGCTTAATGAATCCCACTTATTTTCAAGCATCGTCACACCACCTTTAAACTTATGTTTATATAATAAACTAATGTTTTGCTGGTGTCAATTATAATATAATCTTAGTTTGGTAGGACTTTGTACATTCATAAATTGTTCTCTGTATTTCGTCAATCGTCGCAATCTTATAATTATGATATTATTAGAAGAAGAATTGACGTTTAATATTTAAAGAGGTGATTAGATGAATTGGATGAACTTTGAAAAAGAATTGAAAAAACGTATGGAAAAAGAACATATTCCGGGAGTAGCACTTGCGGTGAGCAAAGACAATGAGATAATTTATCAAAAAGGA
The DNA here is from genome assembly GCF_018918075.1 of Virgibacillus sp. MSJ-26. Lineage (GTDB taxonomy): Bacteria > Bacillota > Bacilli > Bacillales > Amphibacillaceae > MSJ-26. Next base: position 23,536 of record NZ_JAHLPW010000010.1, on the reverse strand, counting down.
TTTGGATTCAGAGATATGGAAGCTGAACTTCCAGTTACCCCTGATACTCTTTTCGGAACTGCTTCGGTAACAAAGTCTTTTACCGCGCTAGCTATAATGAAACTGGTAGCTCAAGAGGAAATCGCTTTGACGGATCCTGTCTCTACATATTTACCAAAGTTTAGTATCAGAGGAATTGAGCCGATCGAACAGGTGACAATTCATCATTTGTTAACTCATACAACCGGTCTTGCACCAATCGAACGTCATGAAGAGTTTAATCATTTTGAAGAGCATTTAACCTATTTAAGAGAAAGAAATCACGATATACTTGGAAAACCAGGTGAGTATTTCAGTTATTCAAATGATGCTTTTTTGTTACTGGGAGCAATCATAGAAAAAGTAACAGGGCGCCTATATCGTCGTTATATCACTGAAGAAATACTCAATCCCTTACAAATGAATCGATCAACTTTTAGTATTGAAGAGATAAAGAAGTTTACGAATGTGACTGTTCCATATATTTTTGACAAAGATAAAGAAAAGCATGAAAAACAATTATGGCCAAAGCTTGGAAATTATGAAGTTGGAGGCGGTCTTCGGTCAACGGTTCTCGATTTAATAAAGTATGGAGATCTTTTCATAAACGGTGGTAAAGTCGAGGATAAACAAACAATTACTGAAAGGTTTTTAAAGAAAATCTATCAACCATATGTGCAAACGGATCAGAAGACCTATTATGGTTATGCCTTTAAAGTTACACCTGGTTATTACGGAACAACATTAGTTGAGCATAGTGGTGGACAGCCTGGTGTGGCTTCAAATTTTGGATTTTTGCCTGAAAAAAATATTTCTATAGCTGTGTTAACGAATTTATCCGGAGCTACAGCTGGGGATATATGGTTGGAAGCAGTCAATACAGTTCTTGAACTTCCTTTAAGTACGAAGGAAAGCGTGCTACCAGTGACAACATTGAATAAAGAAGAGAAAAAGAGATTTGTCGGGGAGTTTGTAAATAAGGAAGGCCAGCGTGTTGTTATTGAATTTGTAAATGGTGATTTAACAGCACAGATGGAAGGTGGGCAATTTTCCCTAGTGGAAAGTGATGAGAAAACACTTATCATAAAAGAGAATGAAAAGCCAATTCAATTCTACTTTAATAGAGAACAGAAACCATGGGCAATTTTTATGGGAATGCGAATGTTATTACGTAAAAAGTAATGGCAAATTGAATAACAAATAGATAGAACACAAGGAGGGGAGGAATCCCTCCTTTAATTGTAATTTAATACTCATCAAAAGCTTTCTGTATATCTTTTAACGAATCATATTTCAGTAAGGCAAGCATTAATAATATACGCGCTTTTTGTGGTGTTAAATTATCTCCAGTGATGAGGTTTAAATGACTAAAAGCATCAATATCAACGACTCTTCCGTTGCCCCCACGGCTGCTTCGGACAATGAATAATCCTTCGTCAATAGCACGCGAAAGAGCTTCTTCTTCAAGATTCGAAAAGCGCCCTGCGCCTGTTCCAGCTAAAATGATACCCTGATAGTTTTTGGACTGTGTAACCATATCAATAACGGTACCTGTTGCGCCGGCATAAGAGTACACTATTTCAATCAGAGGAACTTTATTTAAAGAAACATCTGTCAATTCAGAGTGGATAGTGTGCCTTCTAAGCGGTTCCCGGTAATATTGGACAGTGTCATCTGTTTCAATGTAGCCAAGGCACCCTAAGTCCGTTGATTGAAAAGTATCTAAACGGTACGTATCTGTCTTAGTAACATCACGCGCACTGTAGATTCTGTCATTGCTTACTATTAAAACACCTTTGTTTTCTGAAGCTTCGTGCACAGCGACTTTCACAGCTTGAATTAGGTTTAGCGGTGCATCCGAGCTTAATGCGGAAAAAGGTCTTTGCGCCCCAACTAGTACGATGGGTTTTTTACAGTTAATTTTTAAATGCAGAAAATAGGCAGTTTCTTCGAGAGTACTCGTTCCGTGTGTGATTACTACACCATCATATTGGTTTTCATTTAAATAAGTTTCAATCAGCCTTTTAAGTTTCATCCAATGTTTTATATTAATATTAGTGCTACTAACCCCATCCAATTCATACATTTTTATGTCTGCTAAACTCTGTATCTCTGGTAGACTACTGAAAAACTCATCCCCACTCACTTTGCCTGATTGATAATCTTTTAAATCAAGACGATTTTTCCCTTGAGCAGAAATAGTTCCACCCAAATGTATTATTATTATCTTCTTCATTTTTCTCAATCCTTTTTAGTCACTCTAACTTAAAAATAAATGGGATATTAAAAGAATGCAAGTTAATTAACAAACAAAAGATTAGAAACTTTAAAAACCTCATAAATACGTTCATGGTAAGAAGTAGCGTTAATATAACCTTGTATGCGGTTACAATATTTAAAGGTGATATAGTGCTTATAATTAATTGAAAAAACACTGGATTTACTAAATTCAATCAGATATACTATTGTTTATCTTTAAATATTTCTAACTATTATAACGAGGAGGCAATTTATCAAATGAGAATGAAGAAGTTGTTTTTACTTTCATTACTTTTATTGGTTGGTGTAATGATTGCTGCTTGTGCAAGTGAACCTGAAGAATCTTCTGCAACTGGAGGGGATAGTGAAGAAGAGGGGTTAGGTTCAGGCGGTGATTTGGTCATTGCCAATTTATCTGATGCCGTATCTTTAGATCCAGCTGGTGTAAATGACGTGCCTTCTTATGATGTTCAAACAAATATCTTTGAAAGATTAGTTAGACAAGATGAAGATATGGAACTTCAACCGTTACTGGCAGAACGCTGGGAAGCAATCGATGATGTTACTTGGGAGTTTAAGTTGCAAGAAGGGGTTACATTTCATGATGGATCAGAATTTAATGCCGATGTTGTCAAAACAAATGTCGAGCGTGTTTTAGATCCTGATGTTGCCGCACCAGCAGCAAGCTATTTAGCTATGATTGATGAAATTGAAGTAGTAGATGATTATACGATTCGCTTTATAACTGAATTTCCTTTTTCTGCGCTTCCATCCCATTTTGCGCATAATGTTGGGGGCATGATTTCAAAAGAACAAATCGAAGACGATTATGCAGCCATGGAAGAAGGAAATGAACCTGGTACGGTTATTAATGAGAATCCTACTGGGACAGGTTATTTTAAATTTGAATCATGGACCCCTGGTGATTCTATAAAACTTGTAAAGAATGAAGAATACTGGGACGGTGAGGCTAAACTAGATTCGGTGACATTTAAAGTCGTTTCCGAAGATTTAACGAGGATTGCTGAAATTGAAACAGGTGATTCACATATTACAAACCCTCTTAGCCCATCAGATATAGAGCAAGTAAGTGGGGCAGATGGTGTGCATGTTACTGAACAAGATAGCGTGGCACTAGATTATATTGGGTTTAATGTAACCCAAGAGCCATTTGATGAAGAAAAGGTTCGCCAAGCAGTTACAATGGCCATTGATAAAGAACAGATTGTAGATGGTATCTACAATGGTGTTGGAGAATTGGCTATTGGTCCATTAGCTCCAGCTGTACCAGGCTATGACGATTCAATTTCGGGATTGGAATACAATGTTGATAAAGCAAAAGAACTATTAGCTGAAGCGGGTTATGAAGATGGATTTTCTACAACAATTTGGACAAACGATAGTCGAGAACGGATTGATGTAGCAACGAATGTCCAAGCACAATTAAAAGAAATAGGGATTGATCTTGAAGTAGAAATCCTTGAGTGGGGTGCCTATTTAGATAAAGTCGATAATGGGGAACAAGAAATGTATATTCTTGGTTGGTCAAATTCAACTGCAACAGCCGATACAGGGATATATCCGCTTTTCCATTCTGAAAACTTAGGCAATGCGGGGAATATGTCATTCTTAGAAGATGATGATATTGACGCTTTAATTGAAGAAGCAAGAAAAGAAATGGATGAAGAAAAGCGTAATGACATTTACAGTGAAATTCAGGAAGACTTAGTTGACATTGCACCGATGATTTATGTTTTACATCAAAAATACTCACTTGGTGTTCGTGATGAAGTAAAAGATCTCATTCAATTACCGACAAAAGTTCTTTATCTTAAGGATACTTATTTAGAAGAGTAATCGATGGGAATAAAGGTGTATTAGAACAAAAGCGCAGGACGCCCGGTTAGCCTCAGGCACAGCTTAAGCAAGAAACCGGAGTGCCACGTAGGATTATTGCTTAAGACCTCAGGCGGGCTGGGCGCCTTGCGCTGGACGTGGCCAATTTCAGTATAAAGTTATCCACAGGAATTTTAATGTTATAGTTTCCTTAATTAAGAAAAAAGCGAATCTGGATTACTAGATTCGCTTTCTTAAATATTTCCGTATTTAGTTATGATGATACTTAAAATGTTGGAGTCGGGCGCTTACATAGAGTAAAACGATACAGGAGAACATGAAATAAGGAGATTAACCATATGACAAAATCTAATGAAGATTTATTAAAGGCTTACTTAAATGTCAACGAAGCGTATAGTCCAGTAATAATCCCTGGTCAAAATTCTATTACATTTCTATCCAAAAAGTCAGGACTTCCACAAGTATGGAAATGGGACAGTGAAACCAGAGATACGACGCAGTATACGGATTTGTCTGACAGAATCTTGTCAGTTCATCACTCACATTCTGGAAAAGAAACTATTGTAGGCATGGATAAGAACGGAAATGAGAAGCAACAACTTTATTTATTAAAAAATAAAGGTCAAGATATTGAAGAGTTGGTGATATCTGAGGACCATTTTCATCAATTTGGCGGCTGGTCGCCTGATGATAAAACTATTTCATTTACTAGCAATCGCAGGCATCCTGGATATTTTGATATCTATATTTATGATTTATCAAAAGGAAAAGAAGAGCTTTTATATAAAAACGATGGCCAGTGCACACCTGTAAGTTGGACCAACGATGGAGCCCATCTTATTTTAAGCATGGCAGATACGAACATAGATAGATCATTTTATCTGTTTGCTATTAAAACAAGAAAATTAACCATAATTGGTGACACAAATGAATTAGCAAGATATGCTTCAATAGAGTTATTCAAAAATGGCCAAGATGGCTTTATATTATCAGATATCGAACGGAATACATTAGGTGTTCATCAGTTTTCGTTAAGAAATCCGGAAAAAGTAAACCACCTTTTTTCCAATAAGGACTGGGACATTGAAGAAATAAAACTTTCTCCTAATGAGGAACAATTAGCATATACGACAAACGAAGGTGGTATTTCAACACTTGGATTATATGATGTTACATCACAAACACACCAGCAAATAAGTAGTCTTCCTCGAGGTGTGTATAAATCACTCGATTGGTATAGTAATACTGAACTTGTGCTAGGGCTTAAAAGTGCGGTAATTCCTGGAGATATATGGAAAGTGGATGTGAACAATAAAACGTCCGAAAGACTTACTTGGTTTGGAGATGATAAGGAGATTAGCCATTTATGGATGGAACCTGAGCTCTGTCATTTTCATTCGTTTGATGGACTTGAAGTGCCATACTTTTTATATGGAAAAGAAAAAAGTAATCAGCCAGCTGTTGTCTATGTACATGGAGGTCCGGAGAGCCAAATCAGAGAACAGTTTAATCCTGCTATCCAACTTTTAGCACATTTAGGATTTGCCGTGATTGCCCCGAACGTAAGAGGAAGTATGGGGTATGGCAGAAGTTACGTGAAATTAGATGATGTCCGAAAGAGAATGTATGCTGTCGCAGATTTAAAGTGGCTTGTAAAAGGTTTTGGCATAGCACCACCGACTGCATTTCCCAATCCCGGCATCTTTAGCCATCTTCGCTGTTTCTTCTGGTGAATTAAAAGCCACTTCAACCACCACCTAAGTTTGATGAAATATATGACAATTCACTAATTAATCATATTAATTCTTTATCCAAACAAAATTATGTCAAAACAAAGAAAGGGAAATCATTAAGTCGGTTATTTCTCCAATTGATTTTCATTTGGATTAAAGTCAAAACAATGTTATATACAAATATTCAAAAATTATGTATACTACGTTCAAAGGATACGAAATATTTTATTATTAAATGTACTTCATAAATTAAAGAGACACGCAGACGGTATTATTGTTTAAGGGCAAATAATGAATGTGCCTCCAATAGATGAATCCAATTGTGACCCGCAGACTTTCTTATTGTAAGCTTGCAAACAATCGTCAGTAGGGCACTAGCCCCCTTAGAGGCTTCAGTTATAACCATTGGAAAGATTGAAGGCGGCACTGCTTCTAATATCATTAGTGATTCAGTATGCATAGAAGGTTCTGTCCGGACATACGATATAAAAATTAAAAAGTGATTAAAGGCACGTTTCTTCGAGGTTATTCACCATGTTACCGAGATGTTTAATAATGAAGTGGATATAGACTATCTTGATGGTTATCCAGCAACTATTAATACTCCAAAATGGGCTCGTCTCGTTCGAAAATCTGCCTAAAGTCTGTTTGGTGAGAAGTCTACACCTGAATTACACCTTCATAAGCCGCAGAAGACTTTAGCCAGTTTTTAGAGAATATTCCAAGAGCTTTTATTTGGCTTGGGACCGAAATTGAAAATAAAGATGAGCAGAAGAGCTTGCATGATGCACGTTTTAAAATAAATGAAAATGTCCTACCTAAGGGGCAGCTCTATTAACTAAAATTGCAATTAACACTATTAAGGAGTTAAAGTCCAATAAAGGTTAATTAGATTGCATTTAGGAAATGGCTCTTATTAGGCGAATAAGGGGGAGGTTGATGACATTTATCAAGTTGCATTATAATTCGAATTACACTCAGAGTTGACGGAATATTTAGATTACACTTCATGTAACAACACCTAGAATTAAAATTATTTAATAAAAAGAAGGTGATGGTATGAAGGACAAAAAAGGAATTTTTCAAAGGTTTTTAGACATTGTTGAAAGAGTAGGGAATAGGCTTCCAGATCCATTTATTTTGTTTGTGTTTTTAGCCTTTTTAATGATTATTATTTCATGGATTTTTAGTATGTTTGATGCAAGTGTTGTGCATCCCGGAACAGGTGAGGATACTCCTATAAAAAGTTTAGTCTCTGGTGAAGGGGTACAGTTTATTCTAACGTCAATGATAGAGAACTTTACAGGCTTTGCTCCGTTAGGTATTGTGCTAGCAATGATGTTAGGGATAGGACTAACGGAAAGAGTAGGATTGTTAGATTACACCATTCGTAAAACAATACTAAAATCACCACCCGTTTTAATCACGTACACGGTAGTATTTGTCGGTATTTTAGGGAATTTAGCTTCAGATGCGGCGATTGTTCTGATCCCCCCGTTAGCAGCTATTGTATTTTACAAAATCGGTAGACATCCGCTAGCGGGATTGGCCGCAGGGTATGCTGGAGCAGGAGCTGGTTTTACTGCAAACTTGTTTGTTGCTGGAACGGATGCCTTGCTCGCAGGGATTTCTACTGAAGCGGCAGCTATTATTGATGATACAATAACGGTAACACCAGTGGATAACTGGTTTTTCAATATTGTCTCGGTGTTTGTGTTGACAGTTGTTGGAGGACTTATCACTACTAGATTTATTGAGCCTCGTCTAGGTAAATATGAGGGAGAAGCAGTGGAAGAGGATAATACTGAGGAGTTGCCTAATGCCAGAAAAGGTTTTATAAATGCTTTATTGGCAGGAATTGTATATATTGCTTTGCTCGTCGTTGTTATTTTCCTACCTAATAGCCCACTGAGAAATGACGATGGAGGCATTGTACCGTCCCCGTTTTTAGATGGGATTGTTCCGATTATATTGATATTCTTTATCATTATTGGTGTGAGTTTTGGAATGACAGTAGGGAGAATTAAGTCAGGCAAAGATATTAGCAATTACATGGCAGACTCTATTAAAGAAATGGGCGGTTATATTGTCCTTGTGTTCGCTATTGCACAGTTTATAGCTTATTTTAATTGGTCCAATTTAGGTACATGGGTAGCAGTCAACGGGGCTGATTTCCTCTCGAGTATTAACTTCACAGGCATGGGCTTGATTATAGGATATATAATTTTTACTGCTTTATTGAACTTTTTAATAACATCAGGATCTGCCAAATGGGCGATTGAAGCACCTATTTTTATTCCGATGTTTATGCAGCTAGGGTATCACCCAGCGTTTACTCAAGTCGCTTACCGTGTAGCTGATTCATCGACGAACATCATGACACCATTATTTCCATATATGGTAATCATACTTTCATTCATGAGGAAATACGATAAGAACGCAAACATTGGAACATACATGTCTTTAATGATCCCTTATACTGTATCATTTTTAATTACATGGATTATACTCATTGTAATTTTCTATTATACTGGTATTCCATTTGGTCCAGGTATTTCGGCAAATCTATAAGACTTAGTTAGGAGAACAGTGATGACAAAGAAAGACTTAGCATTAAAAATGAAAGAATGGCGACGTGATTTTCATCAATATCCGGAAACTGGCTTTTTAGAGATGAGAACGGCGTCAATTGTCGCCTCCACCTTGGCAGACTTAGGTTTTGATTTACAACTTGGAAGAAAGGTGATGTCTGAACAAGATTGCATGGGCAAGCCGAGTGAAGTTGAAACAAGAGAACATCTCAAATGGGCAAAAGAAAATGGTGCAAATGAAAATTATCTCCCGTACTTTGAAGAAGGCTATACAGGAATTGTTGCGACTTATGATACATCACGTGAAGGTCCCACCATCGCTATTCGGGTTGATATGGATGCTTTAAACATCCATGAAGCAGAGGAAAATAACCATTTTCCCGTGCAAGAAGGTTTTCGTTCTAAGCTTCCAAATAAAATGCATGCCTGTGGCCATGATGCCCATACAGCAATGGGGCTTGGGCTTGCAACAATGATTGTCGAAAATAAAGATTGTCTTAACGGAATAATAAAGTTAATTTTCCAGCCAGCAGAAGAAGGAACACGTGGGGCAAAGTCGATGGTTAACGCGGGAGTCGTGAAGGATGTCGATTACTTTATCGCACTCCATATTGGCTTAGGTGTCCCGTCTAAAGAATTTGCCGCAGCTAATAATGGTTTTTTAGCGACTTCAAAATTAGATATTTCGTTTAGTGGTAGATCTGCTCACGCTGGTGGAGAACCAGAACAAGGACGTAACTCTCTCCTAGCTGCATCCTCAGCGGCACTAAATATATATTCAATCCCACGCCACTCCGGTGGTTTGACACGAGTGAATATAGGGGAAATACATGCAGGCTCAGGGAGAAATATTATTCCGAGTGTGGCAAAATTAAAAGTAGAAACACGTGGTGAAACTTCTACTATTAATCAGTATGTTCAACAGCAAGTGGAAGCAATAGTAAAAGGAGCGGCAACGATGTACCAAAATGATTATAGTATCGATGTCGTTGGAGAAGGAAAAGCTTGTGATTGCTCTCGCGATTTAGCCGAGGTGCTTCATACTTGTGCGACCAAGCATCCAATAATCAAAAAAAGTGTTTTAGAAAGTAATGAAAGCGCTGGTTCAGAAGATGCCACTTTCTTTATGGAGGCAGTTCAAAAAAATGGTGGTTTAGCAACTTACTGTATTTTTGGAACGGATTTAGCTGCAGGCCACCATAATGAGAAATTTGATATTAACGAAGAGTCCCTCTTACCATCTGTAGAGATTTTGTATAACTCGATTATTAAATTGACTCAGTGAACTAGAGGCATTCAACGTTCTTACTAAAACCCTTAAAAGGTAGATTGACCTTTTAAGGGTTTTTATGGTTAGTGAAGAAAATATAAGAAGATTATGATAATATAGAATGAATAACAAAATAAAATATACTTTTACTTAGTTATGTAGAAAGGTGATATACGTGACAGTTATTACAGTAGATTTTGATGGAACATTATACAAAGGAAACTCTTTTAATGCAATGTTTCAGTTAGCACAAAAAGAATTTACGATAAAAGAGTGGCTAGTTGTAGGCCAAGGGGTGGTAATTTCTGCTTTTGCTGGTCTACTAAAAGGGAGAGAGGCCTTACGTAAACAATTTTTTCTCTCTTTTGTAAGATCTTTTAAAGGGAGAACGGAACAGGAACTGGGTGATTTTTTTGAAAAACTTGTTGAAATTGGAAAGGCAGATATAAATTGGCCACTCATTGAAAAAATTCATGAACATAAGAAGAATGGGGATGAAATTATCATCGTATCTGGTGCTTTACATCCTTTTTTACAGGAATTTATTAAAGAAGTGAACTTGGATGTACCAATTATAAGTACAAAAATTTCATATGATGAAAATGGAATTTGTACTGGAGATATTCATGAATATATCAATGGTGAACAGAAGGTAAGGCATATACAGAAATGGATGAAATCAAAAAGTATAGAGGAAGATACGTCTGTTTGGGCCTATGCTGATAGCAAAAGTGATCTGCCGCTGTTTAGATTTGCAAATCATCCAGTTGTAGTGAATCCAAATAAAGAAATGGCAATCATCGCTGATCAGTACCAGTGGCGGGTCTTTCAGTAATAAATGTATTACTATACCTTAAATGTTAAATTATATGCACATAATACAAACCTAATTAATCTTATAATATTACTATGATTTAAAGAGGAGACTAAAAGATGAAAAAATATCAGTATAGCTTTCTTTCATTAGTAATATTTGTGATTGTTGGTTTAGCAGCATGTGCACAGGAGCCTGATTCGGTTGATGGACATAATGAGACGAAAGAGAAAGAGGATCAATATGGCGGGGAGTTAATTGTTGATTTAGCATCGGATCCTGTTTCGCTGGATCCACATGCAGCGAATGATGGTAATTCACTTTATGTGATGAATGCGATGTATGATACGTTGGTGGCATTAGATAAAGATTTAAATATAGAACCGGCATTAGCGGAGAGCATTGAACAGATAGAAGATAAAGTATGGGAAGTGAAAATAAGAAAAGACGTGGAATTTCACGATGGGTCAGAATTAAATGCTGATGTAGTCAAAGCGAATTTAGATCGTGTATTAGATCCTGAGATTGGCTCATCACTTGCCTTTTTATTCGATATGATTGAATCTGTCGAGGTCAAAGACGACTATAGAATATATATCACTACAAAGTATCCATTTTCTGCGTTACCACTTCATTTAGCTCATCCAGGAGGTCATATCATTAGTTTAAAATCAATTGAAGCTGATTATGCCGCAATTGATAATGGTGAAGAGCCTTTCGCTTCTGTGAATGACAATCCTGTTGGTACGGGTTACTTTCAATATGATGAACGTTCTAATGGAGAATACATTAAACTCGTCAAAAATAAAGACTATTGGGGAGACAAAGCGAATGTAGACTCAGTAACGTTTAAAGTTGTACCAGAAGATATGACACGGATTGCTGAACTTGAAACAGAAGAAGCAGATATTATTTATCCAGTGAATGCTAATGATATAGAACGAATTGATGCCAATGAGGGAACATATGTCAAACAAACAGATAGTGCAAGTTTGACATATATAGGCATGAATACAGAACAAAAACCATTTGATGATGTAAAGGTAAGGCAAGCTGTTTCTATGGCGATTGATAAAGAAGTTGTTAATGAAGGTGTAACTGATGGGGTAGCATTACAAGCGAATGGCCCACTAGCTCCCACTGTCTTTGGTTTCAGTGAGGACTTACAGCCAATTAATTATAACCAAGAGGAAGCAAAAAAGTTATTAGAAAACGCAGGTTATGAAGATGGATTTAATGCCACTATATTAGTTAATGATCGTACTACAGCAGATTTAGCTGAAATTGCTCAAGACCAACTCAGTGAGATAGGGATTGAACTTGATATAGAAATGATGGAAACAGGCGCTTATCTTGAAGCGACTGCCAATGGTGATGTCGATATGTTTGTGGGAAGCTGGGGTACAGTTACTTTAGATGCTGATTATGGGCTTTATCCGATGTTCCACTCTGAAAACGTTGGTGCTTCCGGCAACAGATCGTTTTTTAATAATGATGATGTTGATCAATTACTAGAAGAGGCTAGAAAGACAATAGATGAGGATGAACGGCTTGAACTGTATACTGAAGCACAGCAGATTATTATTGATGAGGCACCGATTGTTCCAGTCTACCATTCTGTGTTGCTAGCTGGTCTAAGAGACAATATTCATGGTTTCTTTCAATATCCAAGCAGTTTTCCTTTCTTAAGAGATGTGACTTTGGAAGAGTAAACTGTCATTTTCGAAAGAACAATAAATAACATCGAATCAATTATTGAAGAATACGCACAGAAAAAGAGATAGTGAAACAATTGTAGCCAAACATCATCCTTAACCCAGTAAATTATCAATGAGTTAAGGATGATGTTAATTTCTATACAAAAAATGAGTACTTAAGTTTACAGGTTTTATGAACTTAAAACGGGTAAAGTTTAGAAAGGCTTAAATTTAAAGTACACCATATTTCTTCATGAGAAATCATAGACATGATATTATATAGCGAGAAGATAATTGTGGCTTTGTTGATGTTGTTCATAAGGACAACTTCTATTAATATGAATAAGGCTATACCTTGTATCCCCCGTTAACTACCACTAGAAATACTCCTTTCGAAAATTCAGGAGAAGCGACATAGGAGAAGTGGGGGACTGCCAATAAATGTCCGACTTTGCTCAACTAACAGTCAGTCAGGAATGGAAGAAACCTCCCTACTGATTGAGGTTTCGCTTTACCAGGAGGTTAAAATATGAATTTTAATATAGGTCCTCGAACGATGAAAACCGGGCTAGCGGTGGCTTTGTCAATACTTGTTACAGAGCTACTTAATTATGAGATGGGTCTGGTGGCGGTCATCACTTCCGTAGTAGCCATGCAGCCTTCAATCATGCGCTCAATTACGTATATCAAAGAGACAGCAATCTCGACTGCTATAGGGGTTGGCTTTGCTTTGCTTGCAGCTTATACAATTGGTCTACACCCCCTGTCTATTGGGATCACGGTCATTCTTGCCATTGCATTTAATATAAAAATGGGTTGGGTTAAAACTGTTAACTTATCAATCTTAACGATAGCAATTATTATGATGTCAGGTGAGGAAACAATTAATTTCACTTATCTTACACAACGTTTATCGTTAATTGGAATTGGGATTTCTTCAGCGTTTATTATCAATACGTTAATATTTCCACCCAATCATCAAAAATTACTCTATGACATGATAAAAGAGGCCTTAGATAAAACAAGTTTCCTGCTACGTGTTATTCCAAATAAAACAATGAAAGTAAAAGAACTCAAGAAGAAAGAAAAAGACTTAAAGGACGACACCAAGGAAATCAGTAATTATCTTGGTATTATCAATGATGAAAAAAGTCGCATGTTTATTAACGACCGATTTCATTTCATGCGAGATATTGTTATCTTTAAACAGATGTTAAGAGTAGTTGAGTTAGAGTATGATCTCATTGAAAATTTGGAGCTAAAATTGGATAAGATAGAAGAGATATCCCCGAATCAGTCCTTTTTGGTCAAAAAACTAGTTGCTAAGATTGTTGAATATCACGAAAATATAATTTTAACGTATGAAGATAAGGTAACAGTTCAAAAAGAACTGCAGCAAGAAAGTTTTACCGCTATGAATTTAACTATTAATGATTTAATTGGCGAACTTCAGCAATCGGAAATAGAAAAATGGATTGAAATATTTCCAGTGGCTAGCAGTGTTGTAGAATTAATGGTTGAACTTGAAAAGTTGGATAAATATATTAGCCGGCAAGAGAAAAAGTTTTAGTTTTATCGATGTGAGGGAGTAAAGTAGTTATGCATTGTCCAGTTAGAAATGTTTCATCATAAAGTTACTTTATTTGGAAAAAGTAAAATAAGAAATTCACATCGCTTGGTTGACGACTTTGTGTCGGCTTTGTGAATAAAAGAGGCATTTATAGATACGCCATAAACTTCATGTTATAATAAAATTGTTGAATTATGACATTAATGACGAATATTTTTATAGGATCAAACAAATATGGGGTGTTAAATGTGGAGAAGGCATCTTCATTGTTAACAAGTGAGACAAGTGAAGTGAATAAGGGAAAATTGGCAAGATTACTAACAGATGTTAAATCGTTAACAAAAATGGTTGTATTGATATTAAATGTTTTACCTGTGTTTACAGGGTTTTGGTTAGCCACACACTTCACAGGAACTTCAATTACAGCCAATGCAGATCTTTTTCTATTAACAATAGTAGGGAGTACGCTAGTCATGGCTGGCGCATTGATGTTTAATAATTGGTATGAAGTAGATCTTGATGTTGAAATGAAACGAACACAATCTCGTCCTACGGTAACAGGTAATATTTCTTTACCAGTTGTATTAGGACTTTCTATTGGAGCAACTGTCATCGGATTTATTATGTTGTTGTTTACTTCGATGGAGGCAACATTATATGCTTTTGTAGGTTGGTTTACATATGTTGTTCTTTATACATTATGGACGAAACGTAGATATACACTGAATACAATCGTAGGTAGTTTATCAGGAGCAGTTACGCCGCTCATTGGATGGGCAGCTGTTGATTCAGCGATTCATGTTGTACCGATGATTATGTTTTTGCTATTATTTATTTGGCAGATTCCACATACATTTGCGATTGCTATGAGACGTTATGATGAGTATAAAGCGGCTGGTGTTCCAATGTTACCAGTTGTTCAAGGTTTTAAAATGACGAAACGCCAAACGGTTATTTATATGGCATGTTTATTACCATTGCCACTGTATTTAACATCACTTGGTCTTCCATTTGTGATTATTATTTCACTTATCAACCTTGCATGGCTCGCCGTGGGGATTAGCGGATTTTATATGAAAGACGACCTGAAATGGGCAAATATAGTATTCAAAACATCGTTATATTACTTAATGGCTTTCTTTATGTTAATGATTGTATTTACGTTATAAGAAATATAAAAAACTCTCTTATCTTGAAAGAGAGTTTTTTTATTTGACAACTACTTAGAATTATTTTCAAAATTGTAGTCATGCCCTGTAAGAGCCCCTCTTATAATATGAAATCTTTCAAATGCGAAGTTATGCATCGTGACAGTGGCTCTCAAGATGTATAAACTTCAAAATGCGGAGTTACGTATCGTGATAGTGGCTCTCAAGATGTATAAACTTCAAAATGCGGAGTTCACGTATCGTGACAACGACTCTTCTGATATGAACTCTTAAGAATATGAAATGACGCACTCTACTGTCAACTATACCATTCAGACACTGTTTCATCGGTTGGCAGGAGATAAGTGAGTAGGCCAAGAAATGGTAAGAGTGAAATTCCTATCATCGTTTCTGTTATACCAAATAAATCGATAAACCATCCTAGAGCCACTGAACCGACAGCCCCCATCCCAAAACCGAGACCTACAATTAAACCAGACATCGTACCAATTTTTCCAGGGACCAGTTCCTGAGCGTAGACAACTGCTACTGAGAAACTTGACATCAGCATAAAACCGACAAGCGCTAGAACGATAATCGAGCCTGCTTGGCCTACATATGGTAAAAACAATGATAATGGTGCCGGGCCAAGAAACGAAACTAAGATCACATTCCGTTTGCCAAACCGGTCAGATAATGGTCCGCCGAAAAACGTGCCAGCAGCTCCCATAAATAAAAAGGTGAAAATATAGATTTGTGCTTGTGCAATGGTCAGGCCAAAGCTATCCATCACAAAGAAAGCGTAAAAGTTAGAAATCGCACTCATATACCAAGAACGGGCGAACACTAAAAAGACGAGCACAACGAGTGCCCATTTTATCGCTTTAGACACAGACGCATCTCTATTTCCGTTGGATTTAACATGAGTTTGACTTTCTTTAATTGCAGCTATTTGCCCTGAGTACCATTTGGCAATATAAGATAAAAATAATACTGCAATTCCAGCAATCAATGTGAACCAAATAGCTCCGAATTGTCCAAGAGGTACGAGCACTAGAGCTGTGATAACGGGAGCCAAAGCTTGTCCGGTATTCCCGCCGACTTGAAATATGGACTGGGACAGACCGCGTCGAGGACCTGCTGCAAGAAAAGCAACACGAGATCCTTCAGGATGGAAAACTGCAGACCCTAACCCGATAAAAACAACGCTTATTAAAATTGTAATGAAGTTCGGAGCTAGGGCTAATCCGAGCATGCCAAACATACTGCTGGCAAGACCAAGCGGTAAGGCATATGGTTTGGGAAATTTATCAGTATACATTCCAACTAACGGCTGCATAACGGATGCGACCATATTTAAAGTAAAAGCAATTAAACCTAATTGTGTAAAGGTGAGTCCTAATGATTTTTCCAAAATAGGAAACATCGCCGGGATGACGGCTTGAAGAGAATCGTTAAGTAAATGGCAAAGACCAATAATAAATAATATCGGATAAACTGTTTTGCTGTAGGCTAGTGTATTTGTGCTCATTATGTATCCTTTCTATAACAAAAATAACTTTTAAAATAAGTCCTTATCATAGTGTGCAATATTTTTGGAAAGATATCTAGTAAGAATACTCAAAACTTTAATCCGGTATGATTTTATCGCAGGTTAACTGGCTGTAAGACCCTTAACGAGAAGATTCGATGAGAATCAAGAATTATAAGTGGGGGAAGTATGCAAACCCCCGCTGATTGAAGTTTCACTTTATCCGTTAGCTTAGTGTATCTATTTTCTATAAAATATAATAGAATAACTTTCATGGGGGGTGAATAATTTGGATAAGTTAACAACCTTATCATTACTTGATGTTATGTCTGATCTTTTTTCTGATGAACTTTCCATCGGTGTATCCAACCAAGAAGAATACATTTATTTTCGGCCAAGTAAACGAATCGATTTAAAGATAAAACCAGGTGATCCTATTAAACAGGGGACTCTAGCTCATAAAGCGATAACAACAGAACAAAAAGTCTCTGAGTTTATAGAAAGAGATGTTTTTGGAGTACCGTATCATGGTATGGCTGTTCCGATACATCATAACGAAACGGTGGAAGGCTGTGTGTTAGCAATATCGCCTGCTTTGACCGAAGGAAAATCGGTGATCACGGTTAAAACGAGTGACGGCTGGAAACCAATCCCTTTTAATGAAGTTATTTACTTAGAGGTTAAAGAACGAAAAACTCATGTGATAGCCGAGCAAATAGCTGGGTCACATAATAATACTCTACAAGAATTTGAGTATTCATTACCAAAAGAATCCTTCATTCGTTGTCACCGCTCGTTTATAGCAAATGTTAATCAAATCAAACATATTTTCCCAGATACACATTCGACGTTCGTCTTAGAAATGACAAACGGAGATAAAGTACCTGTGAGCCAATCTTATTCAAGTTACTTTAGGAAGTTACTTGGCTTTTAATGGATTTTTAATTCAGCAAATCAATTTGCTCTTATTAACAGAAATTTTCTGGAATAGACAAATATTATAATGTTTAAAGCAAATTTTTCATAATTCCGACACAATTTTCCGCATCCTTATTTTCATAAGTTAAAATAGCTATAAGAGAAGAGAGAAAGAAAAGAGGGGATGGCATGGAAAAACAATATAATCGTATTCATGATGCTGGTTTACATGATCGAGTGGTATCAGCGAGGGAAGCGGCATCATGGATTAAAGACGGCATGACTTTGGGGTTAAGCGGTTTTACACGTGCGGGCGACGTGAAAGCGGTACCAATGGCGCTGATTGACAGGGCAGAACAAGAAAGGTTTAAAGTCAACGTTTTCACCGGTGCATCAATGGGATCAGATATAGATAAATTATTTGCTGAAGTGGGAATTATCAATAAGCGTTTACCATTTCAAGCTGACCGCACCATGAGAGAAAAAATAAATGAGGGTAGTCATTTATTTGTTGACCATCATCTTTCACACACCGCCGAGTTATTAAGATCAAATGCGATTGAATCTATTGATTACGCTATTTTGGAAGCGGTTTCCATAACGGAAGATGGGCAGATCATTCTGACTACATCGATTGGAAACTCTCTTTCCTTTGCTGAAAATGCTGAACACATCATTATTGAAATTAATATGTCACAATCTGAAAAATTACAAGGGATCCACGATTTATACAACCCGGGAAAACAAGGCGAACGTATGCCAATTCCACTCAGTAAAGCAGATGGCCGCATTGGAACAGAAGGCATCCAGGTTGATTGGCAAAAGGTAAAAGGAATTGTGTTTACCAATCAACTCGATTCACCGTCAACAATCGTTGCACCCGACGAAGAAACTAAAATAATGGCCGATCATTTACTAACTTTTTTACGAAGTGAAGTCGAAGCAGGTCGGTTAACTGAAAAATTAGCACCACTTCAATCGGGAATTGGTTCTGTAGCAAATGCCGTCTTGCATGGCATGCTTGATTCAGAGTTTGAAAACCTTGAAGTTTATTCAGAAGTTTTACAAGATGCGGTGTTTGATTTAATTGATGCTGGTAAAGTTGACTTTGCTTCATGTTGTTCAATTACATTATCAGAAGAAAAAATGGACCAAGTTTTCAGTGATTTTGATAGATACAAGGACAAGATCATCATGCGTCCACAAGAAATATCGAACCATCCTGAAATTATTCGCCGACTCGGTTTAATTGCCATTAACACGGCACTTGAGCTAGACATTTATGGAAACGTTAACTCGACTCATGTCACGGGTACAAAGATGATGAATGGAATTGGCGGCTCAGGTGACTTTGCTAGAAATTCACGTCTCGCTATTTTCGTAACAAAGTCAATTGCAAAAAATGGCGATATTTCAAGTGTCGTGCCATTTGCTTCACACGTTGATCACACCGAGCATGATGTTGATGTTATCGTTACTGAGCTAGGATACGCCGATTTACGTGGACTGGCACCAAGAGAACGAGTGCCTCTGATTATCGAGAACTGTGCACATCCAATGTACCGTGATCAATTATGGGATTATTATAACGAAGCACTTGAACGCGGAGGTCAAACGCCACATGTGCTTGAAAAAGCGTTATCATGGCATATTAATTTTCAAAAAGAAGGTACGATGAGAGAAGTTGCGAAACAGATTTAATTTAGACAAGGGGTTTGTTTCATATAAATATTACGTGGAAGGCAGCGGTGGGCAGACCGTGAAGCCGGTAAAATCAGGGAACTCTATTAGAGAACCCTGATTTCTTTAATTGAAGTGAAACTTTTTGCTGATAGTGATCGTATATATGCTAGAATTAGAGTTTATTATTTATTGGAGGAATTTATTTTGTCTGGTATTTTAACGTTATTAATAGCAATAGGTACAATTATTTATACTATTAAGTCAAATAAAGATATAGTTGAGCAACTAACATTAAAACAAAAATTTGGTGTCAGCCTCATATTTATCGCAACCATTGCTTTTGCTACAGTTTGTATATACTTTGGTGGCAATTGGATAGTGAGTTTTATGGCAGAAGGAATATTAAAAACAATCATGCAATATATCATTATATTGGTTGTGTTAATTGTATCTATCCTTAGCATGCATAAGGCGATGCATAAAGTAACAAATGGGATAATTTGAAAATCGATAAAGATAGATTGCTAGGAGAAATCACAATGAGCAAACGTTTTATTACTTTTAAACCTGTGACAGGAGTATATGAAAAAGCGATTCAGCCATATAAAAAATGGTATGAGTTAGCGGATATGAGTCCACTGATTGAAGTGGATGGGGAATATTACCGGATTTTAAGGTTGACGGGATTGATTAATAAGATTAATACACGAAAAATGGTTATATGTCATGAGGATGGTCAACTGATTAAAGATAAGGAAGTATCATGTGAGTGCGCAAAGATTTTTTTTTACTTAGATGCTTTCCAAATGAACAGTGAAGGAATGGTTGCAAGTAGTAAGGAAGATACAGCTACGAAATTACAAGAGTTTATTATGGAGTTTAGAAAAATGCTGAATAACGTGTCTCCTAAATTAACTGAACAAGAGCGGGTGGCAATGAGATTTCATCTTTATTACTATGAAGAAACAAAACGCTATGCGGAATTAGTAGCTAAGGATGCCAACAGGCTCTCTACTTATATAGAACCAATAAAAAAGAATCAAATTAAAGCTTTTTCTTCTCAGCTTATCCATGAGCTGGGACAACATCTTGCTCATTGGGAGCTAAATAAAAGTTATATCGAGGCGTTAATTATAGAAAATGGGAAGAAATCAAGAAATATTGTTAGGAAAATTTTAAGGAACGCAGACTACCAATCTTGTTTTCCAAATCAAAGGATAAAAAAAGAAATGTTGGATGAGATGCTTCAGTCAGAAATGGCAGTTACGCGATTTCTTCACGATGGTAAGATAGGATGGGAGCGCGAAAAGAAATGGTTAAATCCGAATAAGGGAGAATTCAACATAGAGACTTATTTAGAAGAATCTTGGAATAGAAATAGTTCTGAGGTGTTTATGAAAGTTAGTATAAATGAATTCATTAAAGGTTACTGGTTGTTTTCACCGACTAGAATTCATTCATAATCTTTGTTAACAAATCTTTAGTGTGATAGTGATAGCATTAATATTACATAATAGTGTTAGAATTTGGATTCAATTTTAAGGAGCGATCATATTGGTACGTCATTATATTACTTTTAAGCCAGCAACTGGAAAGTTTGAAAAAGCCATTCTACCTTATAAGAAATGGTATCAAGTGACGGATATGAGTTTACCGATTGAGGTTGATGGAAATTATTATCGCATTTTAAGAACGACAGGACCGATTGATAGGCTAGGTCCAAAGAAACTTGTAGTTTGTAATGAAGATGGAGAATTAATTAAAGATAAAGAGATTTCACGAAAATGCTTTCGGTTTTATGTTTATATAGGAAATTACGAATTTGATAAGAGAAAACTAAAAGCTGACTTAAAGCAAGATGGAGCTAAGCGATACAACCCCATTATTCCAGAATATCAGAAAATGATGAAGGATTTAACACCTGTGTTGAATGAGCATGAAATGGAAGCATTGGAATACCATTTGTTTTACTTTAGAGAGATGGTCCGCATTACTACTTTAAGGATAGAACTAGCCGAGAAATTAATGTTATATAAAGAGCAAATACAGCCTGGTAACATAGATGAAATCACGAATTCTACAGTAACTAAGGTGATAGATACTTTCTCTAAATGGATAAAATGTAGTTATGAGTTAGAGGCTCTTTTACATGAGGATGGTTTATTAGCAAGAGATACTGTAAGAGGAATATTAAAAAATACGGAGAAGCACAAGTATATCGGAAATATGGCGATTGCAAGAGAAATTATTAGTGATTTAGATTCGGGAGAGGCAACCGCTAGGCGGTTTATACCATTAGAGAATGAGCAACGTAAAGAACTTAGGAAATGGATAGATTTAGAAGAGATGGGCAAAGAAGTCTCCAGTATAGAAATTTATATTAAAGAACTGCGTTACACTAAGACAGCAGAAATATTGGCTAATGCCGCTTTAGAAGAGCTCATGAGCACATTATGGGTGTTTTCATAAAAACCTTTCATAATCACACAGTCCTACATACATAATAATATTAAAAAATGTGCTTGAACAAGAGATAGGTCTAATAGCTAAGAAAATGATTGTGGATAAAAGGCTTATTACAACTAGAATGGAAAACAATATACATAAATTTTCGGAGTAAGATTATTTATCAGTCTTTCTATAAAGTGTACAAGAGTATTTCATTATTTCGACGTGCATTAAAACAATAGTAAAGTATGATTTTAAGATAGAGAAGATATCTCACTAAAAAAGGAAGAGAACTATCTTTATATCCAGACTCTCTTAATAAAAAACATTAATGAGTTATTAAATTCAAATCAATTCATTGAAGATTATTGGCTGTTTTCACCAAGGATTCGTTTTTTAAATTATGCTAAATAGATGCTAAGTGTGAGAAGACAGGATAAACAGAGTATTACATTTGAATTCAGCGTTAAGGAGCGATCATATTGGTACGTCATTATATTACTTTTAAGCCAGCAACTGGAAAGTTTGAAAAAGCCATTCTACCTTATAAGAAATGGTATCAAATGACGGATATGAGTTTACCGATTGAGGTTGATGGAAATTATTATCGCATTTTAAGGACAACTGGTCCGATTGATAGAGTCAGTCCTAAAAAACTTGTTGTTTGTAATGCAGATGGAGAATTAATTAGAGATGAAGAGATTTCACGAAAGTGCTTTAAGATTTATGTTTGGTTAGGAAACTATGAGTTTAATAAAAGAAAATTAAAAGCTGATTTAAAACAGGATGGAGCCAAGCGATATAATCCGATTATCCCTGAATATAAAAAAATAATGGAGGATTTATCGCCTCTATTAACTGAAGCTGAAATGGAAGCAATGACATACCATTTGTTTTATTTCAACGAGATTGTTCGCATTACAACACAAAGAATTGAACTTGCTAGAAAGTTATTAATATACCAAGAGAAAATTCAACATAAAATTAATAAATTATCAAGTGATCTAACTAAAAAAATTAAAGATACTTTTTCAAAGTGGCTAAAATATAGTTATGAGTTGGAGGGCCTTTTGCATGAGGATGGATTGTTAGCAAGAAATACTGTAAGAAGACTATTGAAAGACCCAAATTACAACAAGTATCTAAAAAACAAAGATGTCATAAGAGAAATTTTAAGCGATTTGGATTCCGCTGAAGCGACAGCTCAAAGATTTATCAGAGCGGAGAATGAATACCGAAAGGACGTAGATGAGTGGGCAGGTCTTGGAGGTTTAGAAAAAAAGGTTCCTAATATCGAAAGTTATATTTATGAATTACGTTATATCAAGACAGTAGATATAACAGCAAAAGCTAATTTGGAAAAGCTTATGAATACAGTATGGGTTTTTTCTTGAACTATCTCATGACTAAACACGGGTATTCTCGGCTGGCTGATAAAAATATTAGCGCATCACACTATCAGGTATATAAACAAATCCGATATTCGCTGATAAAGATCATGATTTTTGAAAATTTTTCTAAAGTTGTCGTTCATAACATCGATGAGGACCACAATTCTTAAAAAACGCTCAAACTTGTCGTTTATCTAGCGCAAGCCCAAAAAAATCACCCTCCACAAAAAGAGGATGGGACATAAGTATTTTAGTTAATGTAAAAGCGAACGTATTAAAGTATATTTCTTTTAATATACACTTTTAAAATCAGCGTAGGAAAAATACGTAGACTCCAGCAGGATGAAAAGCTTAGATGAGACCCCGCAGAGCGTAGCTCGAGGAGGCTCATCAGCGCCTGCGGAAAGCGAAGTATTTTTCCGAAGCGAATAACGCTCGCTTAAAATTGTTCGTCTTTTAATTACTAATACTTAATTTTGTCCCAGCCTCTTTCCTACGATTAGTCAAGTCTAAACCTTATAAATTCAATAAGGATTTATTGATTGAAAAAATTTGGCATATCAAATAAACCCCATGTATTTAATTTTTTAAACTGTGGGAAGATATGT
>NZ_JAHLPW010000009.1 GCF_018918075.1 Virgibacillus sp. MSJ-26 | reverse complement strand
TTAATTTATGATGCTAAACAAAAAGTGCTCGCTTTAGCTAAAGCAGGCTATCAAGCACCTAAGCGTGAAAAAATACCAGTCGTTGGTGACGCAGGTTATGCTGCCATGTTATTTGGTGCAAAATCACTAAAATTCAGTGGCTATGCTTCTGATCACGACGTGAAAATCGCTGAAAAACTAGCTTATGTTCTATCAGGTGGACGCATCAAAGAAGGTACGCTGATTGATGAGCAAACCATGTTGGATCTCGAACGGGAAGCGTTCTTGAGTCTCATCGGTGAACCGTTGACACAACAGAGAATGCAACACATGTTATTAAAAGGAAAACCATTACGTAATTAAGAAGAGGGGGAAAAATTGTGAAGGAAGCAGTAATTGTCTCAGGTGCAAGGACTCCGGTTGGTAAAGCAAACCGAGGGTCGCTTGCCAATACTAGACCAGATGATCTTGCCGCTTTAACAATCAAAGAAACATTAAAGCGTGCGGGTAATTATGATGGAAAGATTGATGATGTCATTATTGGCTGTGCCATGCCAGAAGCTGAACAGGGAATGAATATGGCGCGTAACATTGCTGGACTCGCAGGTTTAAGTAAAGACGTGCCAGGAATAACGATTAATCGCTATTGTTCTTCAGGACTACAGAGTATTGCCTATGCTGCTGAGCGTATAATGCTTGGAGCGAGCGATACAATTATAGCAGGCGGAGCGGAATCCATGAGCTTGATTCCCATGGGGGGGCATGTTCTAAAACCAAATACAAAATTAGTGCAAGATGCACCAGGTTATTACATGGGCATGGGTAATACTGCCGAAGAGGTAGCAAACCGTTTTAACATTTCACGTGAAGAGCAAGATGCTTTTGCTACGGAAAGTCATAAGCGAGCAGCACAAGCCATTAAAGAGGGCAAATTCAAAGATGAAATTGTGCCTGTAGAAGTAGCAGAACGCTTTATTGGGAAAGACAATAAGGTCGAAGAAAAATCATTCATGTTTGAAATGGACGAAGGAGTTCGCCCAGGAACAACAGAAGAAGTTCTTGCGAAGTTACGTCCAGCATTCCATGTTAAAGGATCGGTAACAGCAGGAAACTCGTCACAAATGAGTGATGGTGCAGCATCCGTACTTGTCATGGATCGCGATAAGGCTGAGGCAGAAGGATTAACCCCATTAGTGAAATTCCGCTCCTTTGCAGTAGCAGGTGTTGAACCGGAAATCATGGGGGTTGGCCCTGTCGAAGCTATCCCTAAAGCGGTCAAACAGGCCGGCCTAGAGCTCTCTGACATTGGGTTGTTTGAGTTAAACGAAGCATTTGCTTCACAATCTGTTAGAGTAATTCAGGCACTAGATTTAGATCCTAGCATTGTTAATGTGAACGGAGGCGCAATTGCTCTTGGTCATCCGCTTGGAATGACAGGAACAAAGCTTACCCTAACACTCACTCACGAAATGAAACGCCGAAATGTTCAGTACGGCGTTGTAACCATGTGTATCGGCGGAGGAATGGGCGCAGCAGGAGTATTTGAATTGATTTAAAACAACAAAAGCCTGAAGTGCCCGTTTAGTAACGTACGGACTGGACTGAGCCGGAGGAGATAAAGGAAACACGGCGAACGGAGTGAGTCGATGTTGACTTATCGCACGGAGGTCAAGGAAGTCTCGCAAGTTTTTTAATGCCAAAACTTGCCTGCTAGTTGCTGGGCACTGAAGCTAAAAGGAACTAAAGGCTTCAGCACCCGTTCGCCCCGATAGGTTTTTGTAAAACAATGAAAAAATAATAACTTACGAGAATAGCAGTCCATTCTCGCCAGAATAAATTCCATAAACAAAGGAGTTGCTTATAATGAGCGATACAAAAGAAAAGTTATTCAAAGGTGGAGAATTTTTAATTGAAGATTATAAAGGAGAAGATGTTTTAACTCCAGAAGATTTCTCAGATGAGCATAAGATGATTGCTCAAACAACTGATGATTATATTACTAAAGAAGTTCTACCCAAAATTGATAATCTAGAGAATCATGAATTCGAACATTCAGTAGATTTATTACACAAAGCTGGGGAGTTAGGTCTTTTAAGTGCCGATATCCCAGAAGAATACGATGGACTTGGTTTAGATAAAATCAGTTCCTCACTGATTACGGAAAAAATGGGCCGTGCAGGTGGATTCTCAATTTCTCATGGTGCACATGTTGGAATCGGATCACTTCCCATTGTATTTTTCGGTAACGAAGATCAAAAGAAAAAGTACCTTCCTAAGTTGGCTACAGGTGAATTGCTTGCAGCTTATGCATTAACTGAACCAGGATCAGGTTCTGACGCACTTGGTGCCAAAACAAAGGCAGTATTAAACGAGGCAGGCACACACTATGTTTTAAATGGTGAAAAACAATGGATTACAAACTCAGCTTTTGCTGACGTATTTATTGTCTATGCGAAAATCGATGGTGAGCATTTCTCAGCATTCATCGTTGAAAAGGATTATCCTGGAGTGTCAACAGGCCCGGAAGAAAAGAAAATGGGTATTAAAGCTTCATCAACTCGTACTCTAGTTCTAGAAGATGCTGAAGTGCCTGTTGAGAACTTACTAGGAGAAAAAGGGAAAGGACACAAGATTGCGTTCAACATCCTAAACGTCGGGCGATACAAACTGGCAATCGGAAGTGTTGGTGGATCAAAACGTGGTATTGAGCTTTCTGCTAAATATGTGAATGAACGTAAGCAATTTGGTGTACCAATTTCAAGCTTTTCATTAACGCAAGAGAAATTAGCTACAATGGCTGCTGACACGTATGCAAACGAAAGTGCTGTCTACCGTACAGTAGGTCTTTTCGAACAAAGAATGGGAAGCCTAAGCGATGAACAATTAAAAGATGGTAAAGAAATAGCAAAAGCAATTGCTGAATATCAAATCGAATGCTCTATGAACAAATATACAGCTACAGAGTGTCTAGACTATGTTGCTGATGAAGCTGTTCAGCTACATGGTGGTTATGGTTACATGCAAGAATATGAAGTTGAGCGTATGTACCGTGACTCTCGAATTAACCGTATTTTTGAAGGAACAAACGAAATTAACCGTCTTATCGTACCAGGCACTCTATTGAAAAAAGCTATGAAAGGTGAATTGCCTCTATTACAAGAAGCTCAAAAGTTACAAGAAGAAATTATGATGATGATGCCAGAAGAAGTTGGTAATGAACCACTTGAGCAAGAAAAGTACTTGCTTAAGAATGCTAAAAAAATCGTTCTACTTGGTGCTGGTTTAGCAGCACAGAAATATATGCAAAAGATTGAAAATGAACAAGAAATCTTAGCTAACTTAGCAGATATGGTAGCAGAAGTTTACAATATGGAAGCTGCTGTTCTTCGTACTGAAAAGGCAATTAATCATTCTGACGTTGAGAAAAGTACACAAAAATTACTTTACACTCAAGTTTATGTACAAGAAGCATTTAACCGTATTGAAGCAAACGCAAAAGAAATCCTGATCGCGGTCGAAGAAGGGGATAATTTGCGCATGATGCTTTCATCTTTACGTAAACTAACACGTCACACGCCGATTAATGTTATCGCTAAGAAGCGTGAAATTGCTAAGAAAATTATTGAAGAAGAAAAATATACTGTTTAATTGAACATTCATCAAAAAGGAAGGGCTTTACAAGCTCTTCCTTTAATTATTTCAAGTTTTAAATAAAAGCAGGCTTCTCTTGATTATATTTTAGATTGTTCAAAACAACCCCCTCTAGATATGAACGAATCATTTAGCGTATTGGGTAAAATTTGCTATGATATAGATAATATCTATTATATTGGGGGTGAGAAGATGACTTTGACTTTTTATTGGTATCCGAATTGTGGGACATGTAAAAAAGCTAAGAAGTGGTTTGAAGATAATAACGTAGATTACGAAAGCGTCCATATAGTCGAGGAACCCCCCTCTAAAAAGACATTGCTTGATCTTATAGAGAAAAGTGGACTTGAAGCAAAGAAGTTTTTTAATACAAGTGGCAAAAAATACCGTGAACTTAATATGAAAGATAAGATTAAAGATGCCAGTGTTCAAGAAATGGCTGAATACTTAGCTTCTGATGGTATGTTAATTAAACGTCCTATTGTAACAGACGGTGAAAAAGTGACCGTGGGATTTAAGGAAGATATGTTTAATGAAACCTGGCTTTCATAAGATTAATTACTAGAAAAAATGTGTGTAAACTTGTATAGTTAATGTGATATTACATAATGGAGGGATTAGCCAATGAATTTACCTAAGGACTTATTATATTCTGAAGAACATGAGTGGGTAAAAAAAGAAGACGATAAAGTACGTATTGGTATTACAGACTTTGCACAAGATGAGCTAGGAGACATAGTATTTGTTGAGCTTCCTGAAGTCGGCGACGAACTTGAAGCAGATGAACCATTCGGAAGTGTTGAATCTGTTAAAACAGTTTCAGAATTATATGCACCATTAAGTGGTAAAGTAGTCGAAGTGAATGAAGAGCTTGAAGATAGTCCTGAATTCGTTAATGAATCACCATATGAAAAAGCTTGGATGGTAGTTATAGAACCATCTGATGACTCTGAGTATGACGATTTGCTTTCAGCAGAAGGCTATCAAGAGTTTGTTGAAGAAGACTAATTAAATCACATATCATATAAAAAGGCTGTCTTTCCTTAAAAGGTGAAGGCAAGCCTTTTTTTCTTGCTTTATGTCATAATCTATGGAAAAATCAATGATACATTGATTTTTTAAGGTTAGAAATAACAGTGAGGTGCATGGCGTTGACTCCTGAAATTACAGGAAAAGTCATTATTGTTGAAGGATTAACAGATAAAAGAGAAATAGAGAAGGTTATTACTGAAGATGTCACGATTATATGTACAAACGGCACATTGGGCATAGAAAAGTTTGATGAGCTGCTAGAAACGTATGATCTTGACCACCAGGACGTCTATATCTTTGTAGACGAGGATGACTCAGGCTTAAAATTGAGAAAGCAATTAACACGTGAACTGCCGCATGCTGAACATATTTATATAAGCAGCGAATTTAAAGAAGTGGCAACCACCCCAGGCGAAGAACTTGCAACGGCTCTAGCAGCAAAAAATATTAAAGTGGATCCATTTTTTCTTATGTAAAGGCTAGGTGATTACTATGCAACAAGTGAATGACGATATCTTGAACAAAAGTCATTATCTTTTATTTATTAACTCCCCATTTTGTGGAACATGTCACATAGCTCGAGGCATGCTAGATAAAATCGAATCCGTTCATAAAAGAGAACTATTTTATGAAATGAACGCTTCTTTACATCCTGAATTTATGCAGGAAAACATGATCGAAAGTGTCCCGTGTCTATTGATTAAAGATGAAAATGTAGTGAAAGAGAAAATTTATGCTTTTAAATCAATACAAAATATATACACCTATCTATTAACATATGAGCCAAGTTTATTTCATTTATCAAAGTAAAAAATGATAACACACATATAGAAAGTGTGACCATTGGAGGCAATATGCTTACATTTAATGAAAAATTGAACATTATTGATTCATTTACAGAATTGACGAGGGTTGATATTTCGTTAGGGCGGGTGAATTTTCACTATGAAGAGAGCGTTAAGGATAAAAAGATTGTAGTTTATCGCTTGCATCCTAATGGAAATGGATTTGTATACGCAGGAGATATGAAAGATCTATATGAAACTGATGTAAAAGGAATGGTCAATATTCGTGATTTTACAGAAGAGACTCTCCGCAAAATCATCAGAGATTCGATTGATTCTTTATCGGAACAAGAACCGATTGAACAGATATGGATTGATAAACACGGTAATGAGTTGATATTAAAAAATGATTTTGATTCATGGAATGTCTATGTTGCAGATTTACTGGAAGCAACTTTTGCGACATATGACGCGGCTCGAGATTATTTGGAACAAGAAGAATTTCAGTGGAAACATTGATAGAAAAAGGAATATAAGACTCGGAAGAGATAAAGGATTGACACCATATAAATTGAATGGTAATATAAATCTTATAAATAAAACTAAATTAATTAAATCTCTTATTAAGAGCGGCGGAGGGACTGGCCCTACGAAACCGCGGCAACCTTCAACAGTTTTTTTGAAAAGGTGCTAAATCCTGCAAAGCGATAATGCTTTGAAAGATGAGAGAACTTAAAGATATAAATAAAAAAGTCTTTCTGTTCTCATACAGAAAGACTTTTTTATTTACCAATTAGGAGGAATAGCGTTGATATCAATTAAGGGTTTAAGCAAAATATTTACATCAAAGGACAGAAAAACTACAGCTGTTGATGACCTGACCCTTGATATAAAAAAAGGAGAGATCTTCGGTGTCATTGGATATAGCGGGGCTGGAAAAAGTACATTTGTAAGATTGTTAAACAGACTTGAGGAACCTTCAAGTGGAGAAGTTTATATTAATGATAGAGACATGACTACCCTTGAGGCAAATGATCTAAGATTAGCCAGACAAAATATCGGTATGATATTCCAACATTTTAACTTACTTTGGTCTCGCACAGTTGCAGAAAACATCGCTTTTCCACTCGAAATCGCCAAAGTGCCTAAAGAAGATCAGACTAAGCGTGTAAAAGAACTCATTGATCTAGTAGGCTTAACTGGTAAAGAATCATCTTATCCCTCTCAGCTAAGTGGTGGTCAAAAACAACGAGTCGGAATTGCAAGAGCCCTAGCAAATGAACCGAGCGTATTACTTTGTGATGAAGCAACGTCTGCTCTTGATCCTGAAACAACCAAATCCATATTAGAACTGCTAGTGGATATTAATAAGAAATTAGGGTTAACCATTATACTTATTACTCATGAAATGCATGTCATTCGTAAAATATGTGATCGTGTAGCTGTTATGGAGTCTGGAAGGATAGTAGAAATCGGGAATGTTCTAGATGTATTTTCCAAGCCGAAACAACTAGTCACTAAAAAATTTGTTAGCCAGATTATGGGGGATACAGAAGAAATAGAAGATATTGATTACTTAATTAAAAATTATCAAAATGGATTGATTACCCGTTTACATTTTATTGGCGAAACAACTAACAATGCTCTTATTAGTAAAATCGTTAAAACATTCAATGTTGATATAAATATTTTACAAGGTAAGATTGCACAGACCCAAAGTGGAGCATATGGGATGCTGATAGTTCAAATTGAAGGAGAAGAACAAGAAATGAAGCGGAGTGTTGACTATATTTTAAACGAAACCTCTGTAGAAGTGGAGGTCATTCGAGATGCTAACTAATGTATTTGAAAATATTAAGATTGATGATTTATGGGAAGCCACATATGAAACATTTTATATGACGATTACTTCCTTGATTGGAACATTTTTTTTAGGAATTTTACTTGGATTATTATTATTTTTCACGACAAAAAATGGCATGTGGGAAAATAGATTTCTTCATTTCATCATAGCAAGCTTTGTTAATGTGTTTCGTGCTATACCGTTTATCATTTTAATTTTATTATTATTTCCTTTTACTAATTTTTTAATAGGAACTATCCGAGGCCCGAATGCTGCTTTACCCGCTTTAATTTTAGGAGCAGCGCCTTTTTATGGCCGATTAGTAGAAATAGCATTGAAGGAGGTTGATAAGGGAGTGATTGAAGCGGCAAAAGCAATGGGAGCGAAGACACGAACAATTATTTTCAAAGTATTGTTACCAGAATCTATGCCCGCTTTAATTTCAGGCTTAACAGTAACAGCCATTGCACTCATTGGTTATACTGCGATGGCTGGGGCTATCGGAGCTGGCGGACTTGGAAGTTATGCTTATTATTCAGGCTTCCAGAGACGTGATTTTGATGTTGTCCTAATTTGCTCAATTATTATCGTTATTATTGTATTTATGTTTCAGTTTTTAGGTGATTATATTACTAATAAATTAGATAAAAGATAAGACGGATGTTGTAAGAAGTTTAATTAGAAAGCAATCTTATAAAAAATAATGCATTTAAAGGAGCTTATAAATGAAAAAGACAATCAACTTATTAACGATATTTTCAATTGTTTTAATTTTGTCAGCGTGTGGGAATTCAGGGGGGGAGGAGGAAAATGAAATTGTTGTTGGTGCTCAGAGTGTTCCGCATGCTGAGATATTAGAAGAAGCTAAACCAATTTTAGACGAAGAGGGCATTAACCTTGTCATTGAGCCTTATGAAGATTATGTGCTCCCTAACGATGATTTAGCAAATGGCGATTTAGATGCTAACTTTTTTCAACATATTCCTTATTTAGAGCAAACTGTTGAAGATACAGGATACGACCTCGATTATATTGATGGTATTCATATTGAACCTATGGGTGTTTATTCCAAAACTATCAATAGCATTGATGATATAAAGGAAGGGACAGAAGTTCTATTAAGCAATTCAGTTGCCGATCATGCCCGGATTCTCTCACTATTTGAAAAAGACGGTTTGATTACTTTGGATGAAAATGTGGATGAAGATAGTGCGACGATTGATGACATAACTGATAATCCAAAAGATTTAACGTTTATTCCAGATTATGATCCTGCTTTTCTTCCCGAGCTTTATGAAACTGAAGAAGATACACTTGTAGTAATAAACACAAACTATGCGATCAATGCTGGGCTGAACCCACTAGAAGATGCTCTATTTATTGAAAGCGAAGAATCACCTTACGTTAACGTGATTGCGGTTAAAGTAGAAGATAAAGATAATGAAACGTTAAACACACTAGTAGACGTCCTTCATTCAGATGAAATTCAAGACTTTATTATTGACGAATACGAAGGTGCAATAGTTCCAGTTGGGGATAGTAATTAGTTTAAATCTAACGCTTAAATAGTTTGGGAATAAAAATAGAATGAGTTTGAGTATATAAGCGCCTACAAAGACTTTGTAAAGGCGCTTTATATATGTTACGCTTAATATTGTTGAATCAATAGTGTGAAAATACTACTTAATAGGTTAACTCTCATAGAAAAGTTGAAGAACCTATTATCAACAATGTATTAAACCATTTTAAGATAGAAACACTTAATAAACAGAACAATCACTCTCTTTAATATGGACAAGTGAATGCTGGTGATCTTTTACTAAAAGAACATCAGCATTTTCAATAAGAAATTCTATATGATAAAAAATTGATGAAAATACGCTCAATAATCAAAGTGAGACAAGACTGTTCAAACGTGAAAAATAACCACGTAAAATTGTGTTACCATATGGAGTGATTGAAAAACCCTTGGTTATAAGCTTTGATCTAGTGATCAACAAATGGTATCTGTTGAAAATTAATTTGAAATGGTTTAATATTATAATGAGAATAAATTGAGAATAGATGTAAATCAAACTCAATTACAAAATAGTATTTGGAGGTATCGATATGGCAGGATCAACACTAGAAATTAAGAATCTTCATGTATCAATTGAAGGTAATGAGATATTAAAAGGTGTCAACCTTACGATAAAAGGTGGAGAATTCCACGCAGTCATGGGTCCAAATGGTACAGGTAAGTCAACTTTGGCTTCTGCAATTATGGGTCACCCTAAATTTGAAGTGACCGAAGGAAGTATTCATCTAGACGGTGAAGATGTTTTAGAAATGGAAGTTGATGAGCGCGCTCGTGCTGGTCTATTTTTGGCAATGCAATATCCAAGTGAAATTAGCGGTGTTACAACATCTGACTTCTTGCGTTCTTCAATCAACGCGAAACGTGATGAAGGCGATGAAATATCTTTAATGAAATTCATTAAAGAAATGGATGAAGCATTAGATTATCTAGAAATTGATAAAAATATGGCTCAACGCTATTTAAATGAAGGTTTCTCTGGTGGAGAGAAAAAGCGTAACGAAATTCTCCAGCTAATGATGCTGAAACCTGAAATTGCTATTTTAGACGAAATTGATTCGGGCTTAGATATTGATGCCTTAAAAGTAGTCTCAAAAGGTATTAATAAATTACGCGATGAGAACTTTGGATGCCTCATCATTACCCACTACCAACGTTTACTCAACTACATCACTCCTGACCAAGTGCATGTCATGATGCAAGGACGTGTTGTTAAGTCTGGTGGTCCAGAGCTTGCCCAGCGCTTAGAAGAAGAAGGTTATGAGTGGATTAAAGAAGAACTAGGCATTGAAGACGAAACAGTTGGGCAAGAAGCATAAATAGTTAGGAGGGGTAATATTATGACTGTTGAAACTAAACTTCCATTCGATAAAGACTATATAGAGCAGTTTTCCAAAGAACAGAGCGAACCAGATTGGATGAAAGATTTACGGTTACGCGCTCTTGAACAGGCTGAAAATCTTGATATGCCAGAACCAGATAAGACTAACATTACAAGATGGAATTTCAGTCGATTTAACCATAAGTATGCTGAAGGGGATACATTAACTTCGTTAAGTAATCTTCCATCTGAAATTAAGGATTTCTTTGACGAAGAAAATGCTCCTGAAAACTTACTTATCCAGCGCAATCAATCTGTTGCTTATCATACATTAAGTCAACAATTAAAAGATAAAGGTGTTATCTTTACAGATATATTTACAGCACTACGTGATCATGAAGATTTGGTAAAGCGTTACTATATGAAAGATGCTGTTTCTACAGATGAACATCGTCTAACTGCCCTTCATGCTGCATTGATGAACGGTGGAATATTTATATATGTTCCAAAAAATGTTCAAATTGAAGAACCACTACAAGTTATTTTCTGGCAGGAAGATGACGAAGCGTCTCTATTTAATCATGTGCTTGTTGTAGCGGAGGAAAGTAGCTCTCTAACATATGTGGAGAATTACTTGTCTCATAATGAAGATGCAGAAAATGTAGCCAACGTTATTACAGAAGTGATTGCACATGACAATGCAAAAATTTCATTTGGAGCGGTCGACAACTTTGCTGCAGGAACGACTACTTACATGAACCGTAGAGGAGTTACATACCGTGACGCATCTATTGATTGGGCACTAGGCCAAATGAATGATGGGAATACGGTATTTGAAAACGTAACACATCTTGTTGGAGACAACTCAACAGGACATACAAAAACCGTGACAGTAGGACGTAATAAGCAAATTCAAAACTTTTCTACCAAAACAGTGCATGTAGGAAAAGATACTGAAGCGCATATACTCCAACACGGTGTTATGAAGGATAGATCAACTGCTATATTTAACGCTATTGGTAAAATCGAGCATGGAGCCACACGCTCAAATGCCGAACAAGAATCCCGTATGTTAATGTTAAGTGAAAAAGCTCGCGGAGATGCTAACCCTATTCTCTTAATAGATGAGAACGACGTAACGGCTGGACATGCTGCTTCAGTAGGACGTGTCGATCCACTTCAAATGTATTACTTGATGAGTCGTGGGATCACAAAAGAGGAAGCGCAACGTCTTATTATTCATGGTTTCCTTGCACCTGTGGTAAGACAATTACCAATTGCTTCTGTTAGAAAACAACTAACTGAATTAATTGAGAGAAAGGTATATTAAATATGGATGTAAATGCCGTAAGAAAGGAATTTCCAATACTTGATCAGGAAATTAATGGTCATCCATTGGTATACTTGGATTCATCAGCCACGGCACAAAAGCCTTTAAAAGTTATTGAAGCGGTAAATGAATACTACCGCTTCAACAACTCAAATGTGCATCGCGGAGTGCACACACTGGGTTCAAGAGCAACCGATCAATATGAAGGTGCTCGTGAAAAAGTAAGACGTTTCATTAATGCTAAAAGTACAGCTGAAGTTATTTTTAATAGAGGAACAACGACAGGGATTAATACGATAGCATACAGTTATGCAAGAAATCATCTTACTGAAGGTGATGAAATTGTTTTAACTCAAATGGAACATCATAGTAATATTATCCCGTGGCAGCAAGTAGCAAAAGCTACTGGTGCATCTTTGAAATATATTCCGTTACAATCCGATGGGACAGCCACACTTGAGGATGTTCGAAACACAGTAACCGAAAATACAAAGATATTGGCCATTGCGCATGTATCCAATGTACTTGGTACTATTAATCCTATTAAGGAAATGGCAAAAATTGCACACGATCATGGAGCTGTCATTGTAGTAGATGGAGCTCAAGGTGCTCCACATACGAAAGTTGATGTTCAGGATATGGATTGTGACTTTTACACATTTTCAGGTCATAAAATGTGTGCTCCTACTGGTATTGGCGTTTTATATGGTAAACGTGAATTATTAGAGAAAATGGAACCATTTGAGTTCGGGGGAGAAATGATAGATTTTGTTAATCTATATGACTCTACATGGAAAGAACTTCCTTGGAAATTTGAAGGCGGAACGCCAATTATTGCCGGAGCAATAGGATTAGGTGCTGCTATTGACTTTTTAAATGATGTAGGTATCGAGGCAATTGAAGAACATGAACATAACTTGATTGGCTATGCTATGGAACGAATGAACACAGTTGAAGACCTGACTATTTATGGACCTGAAAAACGAGCTGCACTTGTTACATTTAATCTTGCAGACGTTCATTCCCATGATTTATCGACTGTTTTAGATTCGGAAGGGGTTGCTATTCGCGCAGGTCACCACTGTGCACAGCCACTTATGAAGTGGTTAGAAGTTGTAGCAACAGCACGAGCCAGTTTTTATTTATATAATAACAAAGAAGATGTTGATCGTTTAGTCGATGGACTTTTGAAAGCAAAGGAGTATTTTGGCGATGTCTTTTAATAATCTCGACACACTATACCGCCAAGTTATCATGGATCACTACAAAAATCCTAGAAATAAGGGGACGATTGATGGTGATGCAATAACTGTAGAAATGAATAACCCGTCATGTGGAGACCGAATTGAAGTTTATTTGAGTGTTAAAGATGGCATTGTTGAAGACGTTAAATTCGATGGTGAAGGCTGTTCTATTAGTTTAGCTTCTGCTTCAATGATGACTCAAGCAATCAAAGGTAAAAAACTGACGGAAGCTCTAAAAATGTCCGAAGTTTTTTCTGAAATGATGTTAGGAAAAGATGTTGACGCTGGAGAAATAGATTTAGACGATATAGAAGCGTTACATGGAGTGTCTAAGTTTCCTGCACGTATAAACTGTGCTACACTAGCATGGAAGGCGCTTGAAAAGAGTGCCAAAGAGGAAAATGTTTAAGGTCTTTTTCCTTTCATATAGAAAATGGAAATTAATCCATTCGTGTATTAGTTAGGTCATTTTACTATCTAATAGGAGGTTATAAATAATGGCAAAAGAGTTACCAGAAACAGAATATAAATATGGTTTTCATGATAAAGATGTGTCTGTTTTCCGTACTGAAAGAGGTTTAACTGAGAATGTTGTCAGAGAAATCTCTAAGATGAAAAACGAGCCAGAGTGGATGCTTGAAGAACGTCTAAAAGCATTAGAAATATTTTATAGTAAACCAATGCCTCAGTGGGGTGGAGACTTATCAGAGTTAGACTTTGATGAAATCATCTACTATGTTAAGCCTTCTGAAAAACAAGGAAGAACATGGGATGAAGTACCAGAAGAGATTAAGCAAACCTTTGATAAGTTAGGCATTCCTGAAGCAGAGCAAAAATACTTAGCAGGTGTTTCTGCACAATATGAATCTGAGGTTGTTTATCAAAGCCTTGAAAAAGACCTTGAAAAACTAGGGATCATATTTAAGGATACAGATTCAGCTTTACAAGAAAATGAAGAAATGTTTAGAGAATACTTCGGAAAAGTTATACCGGCATCAGACAACAAATTTGCAGCACTAAATACTGCAGTTTGGTCAGGTGGATCCTTCATCTATGTTCCTAAAGGTGTGGAAGCGACGGCTCCACTACAAGCTTATTTCCGTATTAACTCGGAAAATATGGGGCAGTTTGAAAGAACATTAATCATTGTTGATGAAGGTGCATCTGTACACTATGTTGAAGGTTGTACTGCACCAGTATTTACAACTAACTCACTTCATAGTGCTGTTGTAGAAATATTTGTTAAGAAAGATGCCTATTGTCGCTATACAACAATTCAGAACTGGGCAAACAACGTTTACAATCTAGTAACCAAGCGTGCAACATGTGCTGAAAATGCGACAATGGAGTGGATCGACGGAAACATGGGTTCTAAGCTTACTATGAAATACCCAGCGGTTCTTCTAAGAGGTGAAGGTTCACGTGGTATGACGATTTCCATTGCTTTGGCAGGAAAAGGTCAACTTCAACACGCAGGTGCAAAAATGCATCACCTAGCACCAAACACGTCATCTTCCATTGTATCTAAATCTATTTCTAAACATGGTGGAAAAGTGTCTTATTTAGGACTTGTACACTTTGGACGTAAAGCTGACGGTGCACGTGCTAATATTGAGTGTGATACATTAATCATGGATAATGAGTCAACTTCAGACACTATTCCGTATAACGAAATTAACAATGATAACATTTCATTAGAGCACGAAGCAAAAGTATCGAAAGTTTCTGAAGAACAGCTCTTCTATCTTATGAGTAGAGGAATTGGAGAACAAGAAGCAACAGATATGATTGTTATGGGCTTTATTGAACCATTTACAAGAGAACTCCCAATGGAATACGCTGTTGAAATGAACCGTTTGATCAGTTATGAAATGGAAGGCAGTATCGGTTAATATATTAATACCTTTTAATCCGGGAACCCTCCTCTGGTATAGCCAGAGGAGGGTTTATTTTGGCTATAATAATGGATGTGCTAAAATATTTCATAACTTTTTTATCTCACAATAAAATTACACCGAAATGGAAGTTGAAGTCTTTTTATCTCCTCGCTTTGGTTAAGGTTCATCTGTTGAGGGTACATAATCAAGGTTTATCTTCTGACTCCCCGAGGCATTACATTTGGCTGTCATAGAACATGAGAGTCATCTAGTTTACCTTTTTGCTGAGACTAAACCAATCTCTTATTGTTATTATCAAAAAATGTCCTTTAATAGGAATCTAAATTAAACAATGATAAACTGATTTTAAGATTTGAATAATCAAGAGTTACTATTAAGGAGTAAGTAAAATGCAAGAAAAATTATATTTTTATTATACAAATGATTTGCATAGTTATTTTAAAAATTGGTCACGTGTAGTAGGCTTTTTAAAAAATGAAACAGCAAAGAGGGAAGAAAATAATGAATCATACTGGATTGCAGACATAGGTGACTTTGTCGATCGCGTTAATCCAATTGCTGAGGCTTTTATGGGGAAAGCAAACGTTGAATTGCTAAATGAAGCAGGCTATGACTTAGCTACAATTGGAAACAATGAAGGAATTACATTATCTCATGAAGATTTATATACACTTTACAATAAGGCAGAATTTCAAGTTGTTTGTGCTAATTTATATAGCATGGGAGAGTCTCCCTCTTGGCTAAATACCACTGTCCATGTTCAATCTCTTCATGGTGTCAAAATTGGTGTGATTGGTTTAACAGCACCATTTAACGATTATTATGAGCTACTCGATTGGCATGTATCCTCACCTTACGAAGAACTTGAAAAGCATATCAGTAATCTAAAGGAATCGACTGATGTTATCGTATTACTATCTCACCTTGGCATTAATGATGATCGAGAGATAGCAAGAAGATTTCCAGATATTGATGTCATTATAGGAGGACATACTCATCACTTGCTAAGAACTGGAGAAGAATTGAATAATACTATCATTACTGCAGCGGGGAAGCATTGCTCGTATGTGGGCGAGGTTATTTTAACATGGGATGATTCTTTAGGAAAACTCGTTAATAAAGAAGCTTATGCAATTGATATAACCCATCTACCTAAAGACTTGGAAACAGAAAAACATTTATTCCATTTGAATGAAGAATCCGCACGGCATCTTGATAAGGCAATTGTCTTTCTTGAAGAACCAATCGAAGTTAAATGGTTTGACTACACCGATATTATGAAACAATTAACTGACACCATGAAAGCACGGACAAAAGCAGATTGCGCCATGCTAAACGCTGGATTGTTATTGGACCGTTTTCCAGCAGGGGATGTGACTTATAGTAATATTCACTCTAATTGCCCACATCCGATTAATCCGTGCGTTGTGGAATTAAAAGGAGATGAATTAATTGAAGTTATCAGAGCGTCACTAACAAAGGACTTTATGGAGTTAAAATTGAAAGGCTTTGGTTTCAGAGGGGAAGTGATTGGACGAATGATTTTTTCTGGACTGGATGTCATTACGGAAAAATATGTGGATGGACAGGAGTTTGTAAAAAGCGTTTACTATAATGGACTACCACTAAATTCGTATGCAACATATACAGTTGCTCTACCTGATACATTTACATTCGGACGTCTTCTCCCTGAAGTAGCAAAATCAGAAGTGAAAAACTTCTTTTTACCAGAATTTATTAGAGATTTATTAGTTCTGACATTGGAAAGAGAGTATAAATAAAAGAAAATTGTATCATTAGGCAGCCTTCCTGCATAAACTGCAGTGTACATGATAAAGGAGGTTAGTTAATGATAACGATTAAACCTTTAGAAGTGGACGGTAAGCAGTTTACAGCAGTGTGCGTAGCACTTCCAAAAACGAACTTATTAACAATTTCAAATGATGTTGGCTATATTATGTGTGCGGCACTTGATGTGGATGTTTTTGATGCTAGTGAAAAACTAAGAGAACGTGAAGTTATCGCTGGAAGAGCATTTGGTGTCAGAACTATCGATGATTTACTACATGCGCCACTTCAAAAAGTAACGAGTGCAGCTGAAGAAAAATTTGGTTGGGAAGAGGGTATGATCGGTAAAGATGCTCTCTTAAAACTCACTTAATCACAGGTTGTTAAAAATACAAGTCTAACCCTCTTGAAACAAGCATAAAGTGTTTTAAGGGGGTTTTTGAATTGATACAACGATTTTTTAATAGAAGACGTCGGTCACCACCCCAAGCGAGAACTATATTAATGATATCCTTTGTAATAGTTTGTATCCTCGTTTTTCTTAGTATATGGATTATTGACAAGGGCATTAAGCCGACATTAATGGAAATTGCGGATCGTAAGACAACTGAATTTGCTACAAGAGCTATTAACTCAGCTGTAAAATTTGCTGAAGAATACTCTTTTGAAAGTATTGCCAATTTGACAAAGGATGATAGTGGGAAAATTTCCATGGTTGGTTATGATCAAACAGTTGTTAATAAAATTAACCGAGCCGCAACCGATCGAGTGGAGGAGTTCTTTCATAGCATGAATCGAGGAGAACCACCTGATTATGAAGACCCCTTAGATGAACCAGAAGTATACGGTGACACGGTCGATGAGCTTGTAGATCGTGATCCTACTGTGGTCGAAATACCTATTGGCCAAGCGACCGGTAATACTGTTCTTGCCAATTTAGGCCCTAAAATTCCAGTGAATTTAGAACTTGTTGGAAGTGTTCAAACAGATATTATTGAAGAACGAGAAGAAGTAGGGATTAATGGTGTCGTCATAACACTTTATGTTTTTGTAGAAGCGGATGTACAGATTGTCATACCTTTTTCCACTGAACTAAAAAATGTAAGCACTAAAATAATGATTGATAAACATCTTGTTATGGGTGAAGTACCTGAATTTTATGGAGGAAGTGGAAATAATCCATCTATTTCAGTACCAAAAAAAGACTTGCAAGATGATTGATAATCTAGTATAGTAATGATTATAAATTTAATATGACCTTACAGATCGGTGAGGTAGAGGTGCAAATAATAAAAGTAATCAACATGAGGATGACAACGAGGAAAGTTGATGAAAGGATTGTTTGCCGAAGCATATATGGGTCAAACATATATTAGCTGGTATGACTTTGAATAAGGGTCACACTGTCATGTTCATATCCATCTTCATTTCAAATCCTGAAATGTGGATAGGTTCATGGAGAACTACTGATCGAAATGGAGGATAACGGATATTGCTTTGACAATGATATGTTATTTTCTATATCATTGTCTTTTTTTATTTTTATCTCCATGAGTGTACCTCTCACCTTTAACCGAAATAGGTTTTTTAAAAAGTTTTTAGTAATAGAAGGTAAAGGGAACGAAAAGATATACAAATGGAGGTTTTAGAATGGAAGGAACAATTTTTTCAATTATCCCCCCGCTTATTATGTTAGTTCTTGTTTTATTGACTAGGAAAGTTTTACCCTCACTTGGAATTGGCATCCTGATTGGTGCTTTATTTATTCATGATTTTAATATTTTATCCACATTAAAAGAAATTTGGTATGTTTTTGTTGAAATCTTTGTAACAGATGGCGCCCTTAATTGGGATAATGTGTTATTATTAAGTTTTCTTTTATTACTAGGCGTTATGACAGCATTACTTCAAGCTTCAGGTGGTAGCCAAGCGTTTGGTGAGTGGATGTTAAAACGAGTAAAAACACGTACCGGCGCCCAATTAATGACGGCTTTATTAGGTATCATAATTTTTATTGATGATTATTTTAATAGTTTGGCGGTGGGTCAAGTGGCAAGACCTTTAACAGATCGCCATAAGATTTCTAGAGCCAAGCTAGCTTATTTTATTGATTCCACATCAGCGCCGGTGACAGTTATATCGCCCATATCAAGTTGGGGTGCTTATATTATTGGGATTTTAGCAAGTATATTTTCTGTTTATCATATCACGGATGTTCAACCACTCGAAGCGTTCATTAAAATGATTCCTTTGAATTTATATGCATTTGCGTCACTGCTGCTCGTGTTTTTAGTAGCATTTGGTAGATTAGATATCGGTCCAATGAAAAAACATGAACAACGTGCACTTGAGCAAAATAAAGTGATTAATGATGAAAAAAAAATACCCGGTGATCTTAGTGATTCTCTTAAATCACATCCCAAGGGAAAAGTCTATCATTTACTGGCCCCTATCATTGTTCTGATTATCATTACAGTATCTGCTATGATATTAACAGGATGGCAAGCAAGTGATGAAAAGGCATCTTTAATAACTATTTTTGCTAATACAGATGTTAATGTTTCCTTATTCGTTGGCGGTTTGTCAGCGGTTATAGTAGGTACCGCTTTTCATTTTAAACAAGGAAATCCGAAAGCTAATTTTTTGAAAGTCATAACTGAAGGCATTAAAACCATGCTGCCTGCAATCTACATTTTATTACTAGCATGGATGATTGGCTCAATAATTGGTACGTTAAAAACAGGTGAGTATTTAGCCGGTATTGTCAGTGATGCGAGTATTAGTCCTGCTTTATTACCCATGTTATTTTTCTTAATAGCTAGTGTGATGTCGCTTGCAACTGGCACGTCTTGGGGAACATTCGGTATCATGTTACCGATTGCCGCGGAAGTCTCTGTCAATACAGATATGACACTTTTACTGCCGACATTAGCAGCTGTTTTAGCTGGATCAGTGTTTGGCGATCATTGCACACCAATATCAGACACGACGATACTTTCCGCAACAGGTGCTGGAGTCAATCATATTGATCATGTCATAACACAGCTGCCTTATGCGATAATATCTGCGCTGGCTGCAGGTATCGGTTACTTATTTATTGGTCTCACCGAGCTAAATATTTTGGGGTTGATTCTTACATTTGTATTAATCATTGCCTTGATCCTGATTAAAAACTTTTTATCTAAAACTCAATATAAAGAAGCATAACAAAAAAATTCTTCTCCATTAATAATGGAGAAGAATTTTTTTGTTATTTTTGAAAAGAAGTTCTTTGTCGCGAAATAAGTCGTTTTTTTCTTAAATAATTGATATTAACCCGCTTAATATATTTTAATATATTAAATTATACAAATACTTTGACATAATTTAAAAGTGCCGTTATAATGACATAAATATTAGAATAAGTAGAAAATTTTAAACATTACTTATTACAAGAAACATATGATGGAATAAGTAATAAAAGGAGGAGGTCATTCTATG
Source organism: Virgibacillus sp. MSJ-26 (assembly GCF_018918075.1). GTDB lineage: Bacteria > Bacillota > Bacilli > Bacillales > Amphibacillaceae > MSJ-26. The sequence goes on along the minus strand of NZ_JAHLPW010000009.1, from coordinate 134,202 downwards.
GAGACACGTTCGCAATGGGGAACACGAGCGGGTTTTATTTTAGCAGCAGTCGGATCGGCTATTGGACTTGGAAATATTTGGCGCTTTCCAGCAGTAGCTTATGAAAATGGTGGGGGAGCATTTTTTATTCCATACTTATTTGCTCTATTGACTGCTGGGATTCCAATTTTAATTATGGAATTTACAATGGGGCATAAATATCATGGTTCCTCACCGTTAACATTTAGAAGAATTAATAAGAAGAGTGAATGGGTTGGTTGGTGGGGCGTGGCTGTTGCCTTTGTAATCTCAACGTACTATTCGGTTATTATCGCCTGGGCAATATCATATTCAATCTTTTCTGTTAATTTAAATTGGGGAAGTGACACTGAAGGTTTTTTTAATAATAGCTATTTACAGTTAGGTGCTGACCCAGGACAAGTAGGATCATTTGTACCTTCAGTACTCATTCCATTGATCATCGTGTGGATTGTTGTTTTAGGAATCTTATTTAGAGGAGTTAAACGGGGAATTGAGATAGCTAATAGAATTTTCATTCCTGCACTAGTCGTTATTTTTTTAATTATCGTTATTCGAGCGATTACATTACCGGGTGCTTTAGTCGGTCTTGAACATTTTTTCCAACCTGACTTCTCAAAAATATTTAGTGGTGATGTATGGGTTGCAGCGTATGGACAAATATTTTTCAGTATGTCGATTGCATTTGCCATTATGATTACGTACTCGAGTTATTTGCCTAAAAAGTCAGATATTACAAATAATGCGTTTATTACTGGATTTGGTAATTCAAGCTTTGAATTATTGGCAGGGATAGGAGTATTTGCCGTATTAGGATTTATGTCTGTGCAAGCAGGTGTTAGTGTTGATGAAGTTGTTGCTGATGGAGTAGGACTTGCGTTTGTTGTCTTTCCTGCAATCATAAATGAGTTTCCGGCGTTAAACGGGTTATTTGGATTTTTGTTTTTTGCGTCACTAGTCCTTGCTGGTTTAACTTCACTAATGTCAATATGCGAGACATATATTGCAGGCTTGGCTGATAAATTTAAAATATCGAGAACGAAAGCTGTTTTATTTGGTGGAGGCCTTGCCGGTGTTGTATCACTTATCTTTGCAACTGAAGGAGGATTATATTTTCTTGACGCGGCAGACTACTTTATCAACCAGTTCGGAGTAGCTATGCTAGGACTTGTTGAAGTTGTTTTAATTGCTTGGGTTTTCCGCAAACTAGGAGAATTCAAAACACATGCTAACGACATATCAGATATTCGGATTGGCTCGTGGTGGACGATCAGTTTAAGTGTTATTACACCACTTGTTTTAGGATATATGATGTACGATTTATTTAAGCTTAATTTCGCTGAAAACTACGAAGGTTATCCTGATGCGTTCATTTTATGGGGAGGATGGAGTGTAGCAATCGGCGCGTTAGCTGTAGGTATTCTAATGTCCTTAACGAAATGGAATGATAATAGGAAAAAACAAGATGATGTCATTAAGGAGGCCAAATAAATGAGTGGTTCGTCTATATTTGTAATGATTCTTGGAATAGGTGTAATCTGGGGTGGCCTTGCTGGAAGCATTATACACGCAGTTAAAAAGTCAAAAGCTGTAAAGAATAATTAGTAGAAAAAGAGCCTTATCCTTTTGATGAGGCTCTTAATTATTTTCCTTCTCCATTCTTTCCCATCTACTTAAATAAGGGTATGGATCAAATGACCATTCTTTCTCTCCATTATCTTTATACATACCATAATGCAAATGTGGTGGAAACTTACCAGAAGTACCTGGAGGTCCGTAGCCTGTTGAGCCCACTTTCCCCAGAATATCTCCTGGTTTCACTACTTGACCTACTATTATATCATCATTATAGCTACTTAAGTGTGCATAATAATGATATATATTATATATATCACGAATACCTATGCGCCATCCGCCATATAAATTCCATCCTTTTAATTCAACAACACCATAAGTTGTAGACTTAACAGGAGTCCCATAATCTGCAAAAATATCTGATCCTTCATGGATTCGCACGCCGCCGAATCCTCTTCTATCTCCCCAGTTGTTATTATAGGTATAATTAAAATCCATATCGAGTGGAAAACTTCTGTCTTCAAAGTTAATCTGGTTAAATTCTTTAAATACTTTTGCTGTGTTTTTAATTGTTTGAACGGTAAGATCCCGCTCATAATAATTCCAAAGTCCAATTCTTATATCATCTTCAGTTGGACCTGATTCAGCAAGAATGTTAGCCATCGTGTAAAGAACATCGTCCGGATCAGATGGATCTGCCTTACGGTCACCATTGCCATCTTTACCTTTCCCATTAAAAAAGTCTATAATAAATTCATCCATTACTAATGAACTGTTTCCAGGTCCAAACCAGACTTCAGGTGGTACTTGAATCGAAATTAAAGGCTCTTCTTCATCCTTATCTAAATCTAAAACTTGTCGTTCATATTGATCAACCGCAGCTATATAATACCATGGAACTTGTGTAAGAGCTTCAGTTTTTTTATATAAAGCCATTCTTTTTTGATATATATCTTCATCAACATTTTCTGCTGCACTGATATAGGGAGAGAAAACAAGCATACATAAAGAAAAAACAAATAAACAAGTCCTATTGTTCCAACTTAACATAATTTTCACCTCGTTATCGCTTGTAATTTATTTAAGGACTAACACTAATGTTAGTCCTGTGAATGATTCTGAGGGGTTTGTTTTTCCATTTCTGATATAATTTGTTCTAATGTATTACCGTGGCTGCGATCTTGAGTTGTAGTGTTATGCAAACTTTGAATATCAGGAATTAATGAAGGATTATCTGTAACATATATATCAAAAAAGCGCGGCACTACAGACATTGCTGATTTTTTAGCAAGATCTACAGCATCCTCATCAGACAAATGGTCGTTCTTGTCATAAGCGATTAAAACTTCTTTATCGGTAACAAGTGTGGCAACTTCGTCAAAACTTTCACTGTTTTGTAAGATTATTCTTGCGATTGTATCCGCCATTTTGTTACGATCCATCCTAACAATCTCATCTCTATCTGGTTCATCATCAAATTGGTCTTTCGTATAATTAACATAACCTAATCTTTTTTCCCATTCAGGATCAATTGTTGAATCTTTATTACGCGTCGGGTTTAATTCCTCAGCGATTTTATCCTCATCTGTCTTTGGTTTATTCATTCCACATCCGGTTACGATTAGTAATGATATTAAAGCAATTACATAAAGCTTTCTCACTTCATTTTCCTCCTTAAACTTATATAGTGTTAGTTTGTTGAAATAATGGTTTTTCATACAAGAATAATTTGTATTTAATGAAAATGTGGTAAAATGGTATCAACAATTATATGTGGTGTGCCAATGTAGTGCCAATTTTAAAAAAGAGGTGTTTATGTGATAGAGCTAGCTGGTAATATGTATGAGATCATTGAAAATGAAAAAGGTGGTCTTCATGAAGAGGTATTGAAAGAAAGGTACTCGGATATATTGAAAAAGTATGATTATATTGTTGGTGACTGGGGATACGAACAATTACGCTTAAAGGGTTTTTATAATGATAATAATCCAAAAGCAACATTTGATAAAAAAATCAATGTTTTAGAAGATTATCTTTATGAATACTGCAATTTTGGATGCGCATATTTCGTTATTAAAAAAGTGAATTAAAAAGAACAGGAGCTTGGATAAGCTACTGTTCTTCTTCAAAATGTACATCTTCGGGTTCGTCATGAATTGGATGGGAGCCAGGTACTTGTCTTGGTAAATCTTCATGAAGTTCCTTATAAGGATAAACATAAGCACTTTGACGTCGTTGCCCTTTTTCCCAAGGTGTCGATTTGCTTTCAACTGGCTCAGCTTCATTTATCGGCGAACCATAAGAGCCCTCTGGCATTTCCTCTGGTATTAAATCATTCTGTCTATTTTTAACATTTGAAAAATCCGAATAATCCTTTTTGTCTTTTTTGGACATTCATAACATCCTTTCTAAAGGCTTATATTATTAGCTATAACCAATTAGAATGAAAAATATTAGGATGATTAGGTTTACCTCATTTTTAGTAGAAAGTGTTAAATTACTGCACATTATATACATTTTGTCTATTACCAATCTTAAACAGAAAGATTGTTATCTAACTTATCACAGCGAGTGTAACCGCCGAATTTCTTTTCTAGCCATTTGCCTACTTCAAATAGTGCCCCTTCATTTTCCGTGGAGCTTATAATTTGGATAGCGATGGGCATGTTATTCTCATCTTCACCAATAGGCAATGTTAATGAAGGAAGTCCCCAAACATTCGCGTAAGCAACGAAAGGGAGATACTGTTGAAAAGTTTTTCTAATTGAAAAAATTTCATTGTATACTGAGTCATGCAGAGGTGCACCTTGATGATAAACAGGAAGAATTAATAATCGGTCTTTGAGATATAAGTCGATTTCCCGGTCGCCCTTCGTTACCGTTTCTTGAATCTCTTGCTGCCGCTTTTTAGAAGGTTTAAACAAGGCAGCTCCAATAAGTGCCCATGTAAAGTAATAATGATATTGGGAGTTTTTTGTGGTTTTTTCTTTAATATATTCTTTAAGCACATTTGGTCTATCACTCTGGAATCCCTGTTCTCGAATCGACTTACCTCCATCAAAAGACATAATTTCTTGCCAGAGTAGGGCACTTTCTTTTAAGTATGGCGGTATATCTTCTTGTACTGAAAAATCACTTGCAAGATTATCCTTTACATCCTGATACATATTTTGTGTTGCATAAGATAAAGGGTAGTCGACTATAAGAGGTGTAAATATAATCTCAAGATTTTTAACCTTATTGTTTGTATGATTGGGTTGCTCTTGAATAAGACTATATAAAAGTTCGATATCTTGGACTGACTTTCCCATAGGTCCAATGCTTTGCATTCTTTCTTGTAGAGGGTGCGCTAAAAACGGATAATGTCCTTTTTGCGACACTTGATATTTTCCAGGTTTAAATCCGACTATTCCATTGAAGTGGCTTGGAAACCGAATAGAGCCGCCAATATCGGAACCAAGGCCTATAGCAATACCACCAACACCAAGTAAAGCCCCCTCACCACCACTGGAACCACCAGCAGTTCTTGATAAATCCCATGGATTATTAGTTCTTCCGTAAAGTTTATTATTGGTTTCTTGGCAAAAACATAAAGTAGGTGTGTTAGTTTTGACTAACACAATCGCGCCTGCTTTTTTTAATTTTGCTACACAAATAGCATCTGTTTTTGCAATAAAGTCTTGTCGATGTATAAGTCCACCTGTTGTTTTCATTTCTATTACATCGAATGATTCTTTAATACTTACGGGTACTCCGTGAAGTGGACCAATAATTTGGCCATCTTTAGCTTTTTGGTCGTAAACTTTGGCCTGTTCAATAGCCTGTGAAAAATGGTTTTCTACAACAGCATTGATAGATGGGTTAACTTCTTTAATATGGTTTATGTAAGTGTTAACAGCTTTTAAACTGGTCAAGTCTCCGTTTTTAATCTTACTCGCTAATGTAGAAGCATCCATATCGAGAATGTTTTGTCTTTTGATCGAAATCGTTTTCGTCATAATTCTCTCCCCCTTATTTAAAGATTCGGAAAATAAATTACACTAAGTATAACATGGATTTATTATATATTATCTTTATCAATTAAATAGCCCACTTTTATTCATCTATATGCGTTTATTATGGTACTATAGAAGTAGGTAAGAACGTAATGGAGGGTGAAAAAATGTATTTCGTCGATCAACAACATATTAAAAAAACACTTGAATTTACTGAAGAAATTTTAAAAGAATTGGACCAATTTAAATATGACTCGGTTGTAGAAAAATTTGCTTTGGAAAGAATGACACAATTGATTATTGAATCTATTATTGATGTTGGTAACATGATGATTGATGGTTTTATAATGAGAGACCCAGGTAGTTATGAAGACATTATTGATATCTTAGTCGATGAAGAGGTATTGCCAGAGTCAGAAACTGATAATTATAAGGAAGTTATCGGACTTAGAAATATGTTAGTCAAAGACTATTTGCAAGTTAATAGTCAGCAATTGAAGGAAACGGTACTAAAAAATAAAAGTATTTTAGATGAATTTTCTGCACATATTCGGAACTATTTAAAAAAAGAATCTGAAGTTGCTCATGCGTTTGCAAATAATAAATGAAGGTGATTAGCACATGAAAAAGCTAGCTACTACAAAGCAAAAGCTCTTAAATTTGTTAAAGAAAGAGCGAGAAATGACCATTGAAGAAATTATGGTTAATTTTAACATTTCAGAAATTGCTGTAAGAAAACATCTTCGTGAATTAGAACATGACTATTATATTGAAAAAAATAGTGTTAAACAAAAAATAGGGCGGCCATATCACGTCTTTAAATTGACAAAGCAAGGACATCAAATTTTTCCTAATCAGCATGAGAAATTGCCTCTTGAGCTCTTGAAGGATTTAGAGTCAATTCAAGGGAGAGAAGCTGTTTCACAACTGCTTGAACACCGAATGATGAGGGAAAAAGGAAATTTACAAAAAGAAATGGCAACAGAGGATTTTGATAAGAAGATAAAAAAAGTGGCAGAAATTCAAGATGACAAAGGCTGTATGGTTGAAGTGAAAGAAAATGAGAATGGTGATTATGAAATTATTCACTATAACTGTCCAATAGCTAATATAGCTACTACATATCATGAGATCTGCAAAAATGAAAAAAATATGTATAATGATATTTTTCCTGAAAGTGACGTTGTTTCAACATCCAGGATAACGGCTGGAGATCATTGTTGTAAATGGGTGATAAAAAGGCCTGAAAAAGCATAGTTGGTTTTTTTTATAATGAAAGTAGGGGTTTAATAATTGAAAAAGTATAAAGGATATCTTGTTGACTTAGATGGAACAATGTATAAGGGAAATCAAGTGATTGAGGGAGCAGCTGAATTTATTCGAACCCTTAATTCAAATGACATCCCTTATTTATTTTTGACAAACAATTCATCCAAAACTCAAGCAGATGTCGCCGAACACTTAAACGGTATGGGTATCGAAACAACCCCCGAACGTATTTTTACGTCAAGCATGGCAGCAGCAAAATTTGTTAAACATCAGAAAGGCGACGCACGCTGCTATGTTATTGGAGAAGGTGGATTAATTGATGCCATCGAGAAGGAAGGCATGACCGTTGCTGATAGTGCGTGTGATTTTGTGGTATTTGGTATTGATCGCAATATAAACTATGAAAAGTATGCTAAAGCTTGTTTAGAAATAAGAAAAGGTGCAACTTTTATATCGACAAACAGTGATATCGCTATTCCTACTGAACGTGGATTACTACCTGGAAATGGTGCCCTAACCTCTGTGATAACTGTAAGTACAAATCAAGAGCCTATATTTATAGGAAAACCAGAATCAATTATTATGAGAGAAGCGTTAAAGGTGTTAGGGACAGGTGAAGAAGAGACTGTGATGGTTGGTGATAACTATCAAACAGATATACAAGCCGGTATTCGAGCAGGAATTGATACCCTTATGGTATTTACGGGTGTCACACCATTTGAGAGTTATCCTTCATTGGAGGTAAAACCAACACAGTACGTTCATAATTTGCGAGATTGGATTCAGCATATTAATTAATAAATATAGAAAAAAGTTGGGACATAGGTATTTTATAATTTAAAAGCGAACGTATTAAAGTATATTTATATAAATATACACATTTTCAAGTCAGCGTAGCGTAGGAAAAATACGTAAACTCCTTGAAAAAATCACGTTGTATTGCTGTCGAAGTATTGCTTGTCCAGTGGGAGATGAGGCTAGACGCGCCCCCGCATTGCGTCATGAATGATGGAAGGCTAAATTCGCGACGTCCTGTGGGGGCGCCTCCATGACCAACATCCTGTTGGTCCGAGGCTCATCAGCCACCCACGGAAAGCGAAGTATTTTTCCGAAGCGAATAACGCTTACTTAAAAATGTTCGTCATTTAATAACCAATACTTAGTTTTGTCCCACCTTCTAATATCCTATCCTAAATTATCTTCAATTAATCCCGTATCAGCAGTGGCATGAGCTAATCTACTTGAAGCAGCGGCTGCAATAGCACCGACAATATCATCTAAAAAAGTATGACATTCCCCAGTTGATTTATCATTCAAACGTTCTAAGATTCCTGGTTTTTGCTTATCGATATATCCATAATTTGTAAAACCGATTGAACCATAAACATTCACGATAGAAAAGGCGATAATTTCATCAACGCCATATAAGCTTTCGTCCGTTTCGATGGTTTTTTGCAAGGGCTGATCTAATAATTTCTGTTCTGCTAGTTTATCAAGCTGAATTCCTGTTAAAATAGCATTTTGTACTTCACGTTTAGTTAGGACCTGATCCACGTTTTCTAGGCAGTCCTCCATGCTTAAATCTTCATGATAACTTGATTGTAAGTAATAGACGAGTTCAGCTATATCGTCTAATGTTACTCCTCTTTCTGTCAACCACTGACGCGCTTTAACCTCTAGTTCACTTTTTTTTGTATTTTTATCCATTTTCATCACCATAATTTCTTTTGTTATTTTAGTTAAATTTAGCATTAACTCCTCATACACATAGTAATATGTGAGAAAGGGAGGTTGTTTAATTTGCATCGCTTGCTTGCTTCTGAATATAGTATTCAAGTTAAAGAAAGGGCGACACTTTTTAATCAAGAGGCATTCCTTGATGAAAGTTTTGTATATTTTATCATGTCTTCCCAAGATAAGGAAGTGACATATATGGAACAAGCTGCGCTAGCTTACTTTTTACATGAAAATAATTACCATGTTCTTGCTCATCCCATACGAAACAAGCAAGGAGATTGGTTTACTACACATGATCAAGATCAACTAATGGTCATTCGGGTAGAGCACCATAACGAACAGCAAAGGATGTCCGATGGTTATAAATTGGCAAGTTTTCATCAAATAGGCTCTACATACAGTTTTGAACCTCAAACCTTATCAAGTTACGGACAATGGAAAGATCTCTGGATTGAAAAGTTAACAATGGTTGAAACGAGCATACAGCAAAAAAACGAGGAAGAGTCCCATCCATACTACCGTTTAGTTATGGATATCTTACCATATATAATCGGAATTTGCGAAAATGCTATTCAATATATTGCAGAAAGTGAGGTTGATTTACGCTTTAATTCGATTGACCAAGGATCTATCACTTTCCATCGCTATAACAACCATTTGCAAGAACCGATCATTTGGTTTCATGACTTAGTTTTTGATCATCCAACAAGGGATATTGCAGAATATATACGATACCAATTTCTAATCAACCAAAACAGGGGTAGCTCAGATATTACCTCTTTTTTAGAAGATTATCAACAAGTCAGACCACTGTCTATTTTCAGTTGGCGCCAGTTATATGGTAGGCTCATATACCCTGCGCATTTTTTTGACTGTCTTGAAATCGTCCTACTTAATGGTTTAGAAGAAAAGAGTTATGCAGAACTAGAAAGATTAATCAATGTACAGACGGATTATGAAAAAAGATTGAGGGATTTATTCGACTTGGCTGGCGTAGGGAATTACGAATTGGAAATACCGACGTTATCTTGGTTATAAACGATAGTCGAGTCTTATCTTACTTCCAAAAGTTACGAGCCATAGTCGAACTGAACGTAAAAAAGCAGACAATGCATTTATAATTGTCTGCTAGGATAAAAAATTCTATATTTATTTCATTTAAATTTAAAAAACTTGCTCGATTTCTTTAACACCTGGAACTTCTGTACGTAAAGCACGTTCAATTCCTGCTTTTAACGTAATTGTCGAACTTGGGCAGTTGCCACAAGCACCCATAAGGCGAAGGAGTACTATACCGTCATCATCTACATCGATTAATTCCACATCTCCTCCATCACGGAGTAAATATGGACGTAGTTTATTTAATACTTCTTGTACTTGTTCTTCCATTAATATCTTCTCCTTTCCTATTTTATATTATAAAACGTCTAAGTAAAAAAATCTATTCCAAGACTTTATTTTGCATTGTACATTTATCTCTATTTTAACTTTAAAATGCGTTTTTGTAAATTAAAAGTAACTGGTATGATTTAAGAAAAGAGTGAAATTGAAAAGATGCTAATAGTCAAAGAGTCGTTTATAATAGAAGTGAAAGCGATTAGTGTATAAAATCCTTAATGGAGGTTATAAAGTGGATAAAAATGTACAAATTACTGTTTATGGTGCGGATCAGATTTGTGCCAGCTGTGTGGGAGCACCGGGTTCAAAAGACACTTATGAATGGTTGCAGGCAGCTATTGGACGTAAATATGTAGATGACAATATAATTTTTGAGTATATAGATATTGACTCACCGCCAGAAGAAGAAAAACATCAGAAGTTTGTAAAACGAATGTTTGATGAAGATTTATTTTATCCAATTGTCTTTGTAAATGACGAAATGGTGGCGGAAGGCATCCCGCGTTTAAAAACAATCTACAAGCAACTAGACCAGCATAATGTGCAACTCCAAAAATAATAATCTAACTTAAACAAAGCATTTGAAACATGAAAAATCTCTCTGTATACTAGAAATTAATAGATAGGCAATAACAAGCTATAGGAGGGTTTGAGATGTTACCAGTTACAATTACAGAAAATGCAAGCCACCAAATCAAAGAAATGATGAAAGATGAAGAAGAAAACGTTAGACTTCGCTTTGGTATAAAAGGTGGCGGGTGTAGTGGGTTATCTTATTCACTCGGCTTTGAATATGATATCAATCCTGAATTAGATGAAGTGGATGAGTTAAATGGTATCCCTCTTGTGATTTTCAAACAAGACATCCCAATACTAGAAGGAACGACTATTGATTTTAAACAAAATATGATGGGCGGAGGATTTAGTATAGATAATCCAAACGCAATTGTTTCTTGTGGTTGTGGTTCTTCATTTAGAGCAAAAGACCGCGCGGGAACACCAGGTGATTGTTAATTATTCAGCTAGGCCGCTTGATAAAAAGCGTTCTAGCTTTTTTAATTCAGAAAGTGGTGGTTAGTTAATGGCGGAATCATGTTGTCACCATAATGCGAAAAGCAAACATCAAATGTGCATTTCTAAAGTACCGATTTTTAATCATCTTGAAGAGGAAGAAATGCGGGAGATTTTAAAGAAAAGTTCCCAAAAAGTTTTTCAAAAAGGAGAAATTATTTATCATGAAGGAGATCCACTTGAATACTTATACATTGTCCATGTGGGTCGCGTAAAAATATACAAGCTATTCGAATCGGGAAAAGAGCAATTATTACGTATTTTGGAACCAGGTGAATTTTTAGGTGAGCTAGCTTTATTTACTGATAAGGTGATGGATAGTTACGCAGAAGCAATCGTAAAAAGTGAAATTTGTGCGATTCATAAGAGTGATATACAAGAATTAATGAAGACACACCCAACTATCCCCTTAAAAATCTTAAGCGAATTTAGTGAGAGGCTAGATGAAACCGAGTATCTTGTTGGTCAATTAAGTGCCCGTGATGTAGAGACAAGAACAGCTAGCTATTTAGTTAAGTTAGCGGAAGATAAAAACACATTGAGTGTTGTTTTGCCAATGAGTAAAAAAGATTTGGCATCTTACTTAGGAACAACACAAGAAACGATTAGTAGAAGACTATCATATTTTCAGACAAAAGGTTGGATAGAGCAGGTTGGACATCGGAAAATAAATATTTTGGATTTAAATGCCTTAAAAAATGCTGCAGAAGACTTTTAATTTGGATCAACAATAATAAGCTGGATGATAACGGGTTTCCATCGCATATGTTACAAAGATGGATATCTCTATACCATCCAGCTCTTTTTTTAAAACATAGCTGTTGAATGTTTAGGTTGGATTCGTGCTTTTGGATTGATATATTGCATAGCATTGTTAATGGCTGTTGGACCTTCCCCAAACCCTGTAACAATCAACTTTACCTTGCCAGGATATGTATTAATATCTCCAGCCGCATAGATTCCGGGTATATTAGTCTCCATTTTTGAATTGACGACAACACTATTTTTTTCAATTTCTAGACCCCAGTCTTTAATTGGGCCAAGTGTGGAAATAAAACCATAGTTACAGAGAACTGAATCTACCTCTATGTCAATGGTTTCATCGCTTCTCGCTTTTTCCAACGTCACTTTCTCTATTCTTTTTGTCCCAGTAATATCTCTTGGAATATAAGGTGTTAAAATATCGACACTGGATGCCATTAATTTTTCAACACTATGTTCGTGAGCCCTAAACTGATCACGTCGATGTACAAGGGTCACCTTATTTGCAATGGATTCAAGCATTAAGGCCCAATCAACGGCAGAATCTCCACCACCGAGTAATAAAACATTTTGATCTTTATATTTATTCATATCTTTAACATGGTAATGTAAGTTAACGTCTTCAAATTGTTCGCAACCTGCTATGTTAAGTTTACGAGGATGAAATGCTCCATTACCAGCTGTGATTATAATTGTTTTTGAAAAATGAGTGTCCCCGTCACTTGACGTTAATTTGAATGTCTCATCCTCTAAGCGTTCAACTGTTTCAATTTCTTGTCCAAGAACTGTCGTTATTGTGTCAAAAAGAGTGAGTTGTTTTTCTAAATTATCTACTAACTCTTGTGCACCAATCTTAGGAAACCCAGCTACATCATATATATCTTTCTCTGGATAAAGAGCAGTCAACTGCCCGCCAGTATGTGGTAAGCTTTCAATTATTTTAACACTTGCTTGACGCATGCCGCCATAAAAAGCTGTGAATAGACCAGCAGGCCCAGCGCCAATAACAGTGACGTCATAAACTTTATTCGACAATCTGATAACCCCATTTCATTACAAATTCTTTGCCATGTCCATATTATCATATATCCTTAATCATTGTGTATTAATGCGTTTTAGAATTGTTTTCATTGTAGAAAAATGACAAGTAGGGTTGAAAATAATATTAAAAAGGTCTATTATATTAAATAGATTACAGTTATGTAACAAATAGATTAAATTAATATGTTTAAAAGGAATAAAATTTGAACTTAAATTATAGGATTTTAATATAGATAGACATTTTCCAGCTTGGTGTTTACCAAGTTTTATTTTTGGGGAAAATTCGATTTTTTACAGGACGACATTATTAGAATTTTGTAAGGTTAGGAAGGGGCTACACAATGAAAAAGCCAAATATCGTCATATTAGGTGCTGGGTATGGCGGATTAATGACGACAATAAGGCTTCAAAAGTCGCTAAGTGTAAAAAACGCAAATATAACACTTGTTAACATGCACAATTATCACTATCAATCTACCTGGTTACATGAAGCAGCAGCGGGTACGATACATCATGATAACGTTCGAATCATGATTCAGAATGTCATTAAGCCTGAGCGGGTAAATTTTATAGTCGATACGGTTGAAAGAATCAAGCCAGAAGAGAAGGTAGTTAAACTTAAAGAAACTGAGTTAAAATATGATATTTTAGTTATTGGACTAGGATTTGAAGGAGTGTCACATGAAATCCCTGGTTTAGCTGAACATGCACTAATGATGAAAAACCTTGATAGTTCAATGCTAATTCGAGAACATTTAGAATATAACTTTGCTCTATATAACAATGAAAAAGAGAAAAAGCAATCACGAATAAACATTGTTGTAGGAGGTGGGGGATTCACAGGTGTAGAGTTTTTAGGTGAGTTGGCCAACCGGATTCCGGAATTATGTGAAGATTATGATATAAACAAGGCGCGTGTTAAAATAATTAATCTAGAGAGCGAATCTACTATTTTGCCCGGCATTGATCAACAATTAATAGATTATGCTATGAATTCATTAGAATCCCGTGGTATTGAAATAATAACAAGTGCATCTCTTAAGGAGTGTAAACCAGACAGTATTATTTATGAAAAAGATGGAAAAAGTATAGAAGTTCCAACGATGACAACGGTCTGGACGGCTAGTGGCCGTGCCAATTCAGTCGTTGAAAGATCCGGTTTTCAAACGAAAGAAGGCAAGATAGAAGTTCGCGAAGACATGAGGACACAGGACTTTGACGATGTATTCGTTATAGGAGATTGTGCGTTAATAAGGAATGCAAAAACGGGAAAACCATACCCATCTCATGGTCAAATTACAGAAGAACAGTCTGAGACTGTAGCCCGTAATATTAAAAGAATAGTAAGAGGGAAAACAGAATTAGACAAATTTAAACCGCATCGACTCGGCACGGTTATTTCCTTAGGTTACAACGATGCAATAGGAACCATTTTGCGTGATTGTAAACTTTACGGTTGGAAAGCAACTTTCCTAAAAAAAATGTTAGCTAATCGATATTTATTGAAAGTTGGTGGCTTAGGCCTAGTTATGAAAAAAGGAAAATTTAATGTGTTTTATTAACTGAATTTTAGTAAGCAAAGACATTATGTGGATGATTATACATTTAAAATATCTAATATCTGTCTGGTTGTATATAATTTGTGCATTGCTTCACGGGACGGTTGTGCTATTCTTGTCTTTGCTTTTTTTGTATTTTAATATAAAATGTAGATTGGACAGGAATACAGAAAGTGAAGGAGATTATAAAGTTGGCACAACTCATACAACATATAGTTTCGATTATTTTATATTTCGTTATTTTTTTTGGGTTAGCTTTTATTTTAAATATGCTACTTCGGAGAACATGGTTAATGGCTTTTTTATATCCTTTTATCGTTATTATTATTATTGACGGTATACCTGTTAGTAAATATTTCACGGCACCGTCTGAGGCTTTTTCGACTGCTTTTAACGTGTTAGTAGGAATTACTGTAGTTGATTGGATCATCCTCATTTCGGGATTTGTCGGTGCCATCGTTTCTGGCATGGTAATTAAATATTTACGTAAGAGCGGTTATCAAATGTTTTAAAAAATAGGAATAAAACTTTGCTAATAGGGAATGATGACTCTCTAGAGGTGTTGTTATTGACTATAAGTAAAGTTTTACGAAGAACAATCATGTTTTTATTAGTATTAGGTGCTTTTCTATCGACCTTATCCCACTTATCAAACGTATCTGTAGCTGACATACTTATGGAAACTGAAAGTGCACAAGCACAAGCCAGTAAACATAATCCTGATAATTCTAGAGATGTTATTTTGGAGGAAAAACTTTTAAATAGCTTTGTAGGTCCACAAAAATATATATCTAGTGATCAAATAGAGGGCCCACAAACTTTAGAGGAAGCCATAGATTTAGAACAATATGAAAGTAAAAAAGTTCTTGCAACAGGTTATACGGCAGGCATTGAATCAACAGGCAAAAGTCCTGATCATCCATCTTATGGTATTACTTATTCCGGTGTCAAAGTTAAACGAGATTTATACTCTACTATTGCAGCTGATTTATCCATTTTTCCAATTGGAACAATCCTCTACATTCCTGACTACGGTTACGGAGTTGTCGCTGATAAAGGTGGAGCAATACAAGGTAATAAAATTGATTTATTTTATGACACAGTAGATGATGTATACTCTCAGTGGGGTAAAAAAGAAGTTGATGTTTACATTATTGAAATGGGCGATGGAGATATTACAGAAAAAGAATTAATCGAGTTGAACGAAGACGAAACAATGCAAGTGTTTCGCGAACAGATTATCCAAGATGAATGACAAATAATGCAAAGACCTTCATGTTAACTCAGGAAGGTCTTTAATATTGTCGAGTTCTCTTGGAGACTTGTTATAAAGGGAATTGACTTGCATTTTGCGTTCTGTTGATGGACGTTGTTTTACACGTGTTTCAGCCTTTCAAATGATCGTCATAGGAGCGATGACGATGCGTTTCAACCGTTCAATTGATCGTAATCACGTTGATGAAGTTAATTTCTTCAGTTTCCAGTTGTATATTTGACGTCAGTGGTGTTCAAGAATAAAATCGGTATAGTAAGAAAGCGATAAGGAGGCCGAGTAATGCGCCTACAAATACTTCGATGGGCTGATGTCCCATGATTTCTTTGAGTTCTTGGCGTTTTTCATCTTCTTTTTTATCTTTCCAGTCTTTCGTTCCTTCCACAAAATCTTGAAAATCATTAATAAGTTGATTTATGATAACAGCTTGTTCACCAGCTTGTCTTCTTATTCCAGAGGCGTCAAACATAACAATGACACTAAAAATACATGCTGCAGCAAATAGTGGTGATTGGATACCTTCTAACATTCCAATACCAGTTGTGAGAGCTGCGACGGCTGCTGAATGGCTACTTGGCATGCCACCTGTACTAAATGCTAAGCCTGGCTTAAATTCTTTAGTTATAATAAGACGAATGGGAACTTTAATCGTTTGCGCAATAATAATACCAAGGAGTGCGGCTACTAGGGGATAATTAGCTAATATGTGCATAAATTTTTTGCATCCTTTCTGATCATTGGATAGACAATGAAATTAGGAGTCTTAACTGAGTGTGATTCAACTATATGTAATACAATATACAGACGTTATTTTTTTATGTAAAGATATACAACAAAAAAGATGCCCTTTAATTAGGACATCTTTTTATCTAGGTTCTTATTTATGCGCTGCTTGTTTTCCATTTAAACTTTACCCGTTTCGCTAAACTAACCATAAATACAGCTGCTAAGCAGGCAAGAGCTCCGTCTTTGATTAAGAAAGGAATCATTCCGGCCCAAGCTAACAGATAAGTTATTTCTAAGTTTAACCATGTATTCATAGCAAGGTACATATAAGTAACACCGATACCGTAGTTGCATATAAGACCAACAATTGAAGCGATTAAGTAATAGGGAAAAGACTGTTTCTTATGAAGGTCAACGATTAATCCAACAAAATAAGCAACAAATATAAAAGAAATGATAAATCCACCTGTTGGACTGATAATAGCCATTGGGCCTCCCTGTAATCCGGCGAAAACGGGAACACCTGCTATCCCAACGAGCGTATATGTAATCATACTGATACTGCCGAGCTTTCTACCGAGCATCAAACCAGCTAAAATGGCAAAAAACGTTTGTAAGGATAATGGAACACTTGCACCACCTATTGGTACAGCAAGCATTGGAAACCAAACAGCGATGTTTGCCCCAATCGCCATTAAACATACGAACATTGCCCCAAATGTTAAATCAATGGGTCTTAATTTCAAACTATTCACCTCCCAATTAAATAATATGGTTTAACAGGAAGTATGTCAACCTTTTATTTTATATGGTTGACAATATGATTTCGAAAAAAACTTTCAACATAGGAGTAGAAAGTTTTTTTCTTGGAATATAAAGATTATTTAATAGCCGTTTCTAAAGCAACTTCCATCATCTCATTAAATGATGTTTGACGTTCTTCAGCGGAAGTTTCTTCACCTGTAATTACATGATCTGAGACTGTCAAGATGGACAGGGCTTGGCGATCATATTTTGCAGCTAATGTATATAGAGCTGACGATTCCATTTCAATTGCTAAAACTTTATATTTCGCAAGCAATGCATTTACTTCTTTAGCATTATCACGATAAAATGTATCACTAGTAAAGATATTACCGACTCTAAGATTTAACCCTTTATTGGTCCCAATATCATAAGCATTTTTCAACAAATCAAAATCAGCGATAGGAGAGTATGCAATATGGTCAAAAATCAAATTATTTTGTTGAGAATCAGTAGTTGCTCCTTGCGCTAAAATGACATCTCTAACTTTAACATTTTTTTGGATTGCACCACATGTCCCAACGCGAATAAGTTTTTTAACATCATAGCTTTGAATCAATTCATTTGCATAAATAGAGATAGAGGGAACCCCCATGCCTGTTCCTTGAACAGAAATGCGTTCACCTTTATATGTTCCAGTAAAGCCATACATTCCTCGGACTTGATTATATTGAGTTACATCTTCTAAGTAAGTTTCTGCAATGTATTGAGCACGTAATGGATCACCTGGTAATAAAATTTTATCTGCTATTTCTCCTTGTTCTGCACCAATATGTACACTCATGTTTGTTCCTCCTTTAGTAGGGTATTCCTATAAAGTAAAGGTATCATAATAGGGATTTTAAAACAAATTCTAAATATCTTTAAATAAAGGTTATTTTTGTTTAAATAAATCGAGAAATTGTATATAATAAATATAGTTCAGTCATTCACGTAAAAGTCGTATTGAACTTTAGGTAATTACTTTTGTACATAGCGTACAACATAAAATATTATTATATGGAAAAGGATGAATGAAATGAAAGAACAAACATTTAAAATTACCGCAGATACTGGAGTACACGCTCGTTCAGCAACGTTATTAGTTAATAAAGCAGGGCAGTTTGAATCAGAAGTGGAAATGAGTTATAACGATAAAACAGTTAACTTAAAATCCATTATGGGCGTTATGTCCCTTGGAATTCCAAAGGGCGCAGAAATTAAAATTACAGCAGACGGTTCTGACGAAGAAGAAGCAATCAAAGGAATCGAAGAAGTAATCAAAGAACATCTAGGCGAGTAATAACCAAAGCGCAAGCGCATGATTAGCAACGTACGTAGATGATTCATAATAAACAAAACAAAGGCGGAACCTTAAATGGTTACCGCCTTTAAAAGTATTATTATTTTAGCTCTCTACATAAATGCTGCATAAACTTTATTATAATAATGTTCTTCTAAATCAGCAATTTTTTCTAATGCTTTTTGATTATATTCTGTATCTTCTTTTTTGAGATTAGTTCGTATTTTTCCCACGGCTTTTTTAAGAGATTCGGCATACTCTGGTACCTCGCCTTCATAGGCAAACGTGGCTGGCTTTTTAGCATTCATTTTCTCACGATAAGCTAAAGCCTTTCGTTCATGAAAAGCGACACCTTGTACTTGTTTAGGGCTATGTAAATCACCTTGGACAGGGTGTTTGTCAACGGCTAAAACTTCGACTAAAAAACGATTACCTCGATCTTCTATGATTTCGCCTATGTAAGTCCCTGAGTTGTAATGTGCCCGGATAATATCTCCCACTTTGAAATCCTTCATAAAAATCCCCTCCTATCTATATTGTGCCAAATTTATGACCTTTTTGCGAATAAAGCGCGAAACCTTTCTTGGTATATGTATTTTTGGTATACTAGCTAAAGGAGGAAGTGATGATTCGTGTTTAATTATTTATATTTTATGGAATTCTTATATTTTCCTGAAGATAAGGCCGACTATATTCCAGGAGTTATTTCATTAGTGATTTTTATGTGTGGTGCTGTAATTGCTACGTATCTTATCGTAAAAAAATCAAAAAAAGATGAAGAGAAATTTGAAGAAAAATATATACACACAGACCAACAGAATATTGACGAAAAACAGTGACCTATCAAGTTGGATGGGTCACTGTTTGTTTAAGAATATACCGTGTGGTAGATACTAAGAATTAGACTGTCAAAAAGGAGTAAGAAGTAATGAGAAGATGGCTGATTAGTTTAATTCTTGTATTAATATTATCTGCTTGCCAAAGTGGTACGCCGAATGTAAAAGAGATTGATATTTACAATTCATCTGCCGATATGATTGGCACAGCAAAGCTTTCTGAACAAGAAGGCGGTGTTCAGGTAAAACTTGAAGTTAACGGGTTATCCCCTGGTTTCCATGGTGTTCATATCCATGAGTTCGGTAAATGTGAAGGCCCAGATTTTAAAAGTTCGGGAAATCACTTTAATCCCGACGGAAAAGAGCACGGTCTTATGCATCCCGAAGGTTCACATATAGGGGACTTACCAAATATTGAGGCCGATTCATCTGGATATGCGGAAGCAGAGTTGATGGCAGATGAGGCGACATTTACTGATGGAAAAAATTCATTGTTAAAAGAAGACGGGACATCCCTTGTCATTACAGCTGATAAAGATGATGGCGTAAATCAACCAGGAGGTAAGTCAGGGGAACGAGTAGCTTGCGGTATCATTAAGAAAGATGCAAAGGCGAAAGAAGGCGAGGAACCTACCGATCCAGCCGAGTTGGAAGAAGAGGAAAAAGAAGAGGAATAGAAATTGGGACAGAACTATCAGTGTAGATATAAAAAAACCGAATGATAGGAGAATACTCGCTCCTAACTTTCGGTTTTTTATAACGCTTATATATTAATATAGGAAAACGTGAAGACTCATTGAAAAAGCTTCATTATTGTATATTTAGATGTTTGACAGCCTTCACGATTTGCTTAACTCCTTTTTCAAGAGTTTGTCTAGAAGTCGCTATATTCATCCTCATAAATTGTTTGCCTTCTTCACCGTAGGAGCTTCCCGCATTTAGTCCAACACGTGCTTCACTTACCATAAATTGGTGCAATTCCTCATCAGTCATTCCGAGTCTACTACAATCAATCCATAATAAATAAGTACCTTGAGCAGGGATGACTTTTAGTTCAGGTGTATGTGTTTTGAACATTTCAACGACGTATTCCTGATGACTGTTTAAAAGCTTAAGCAGTTCTTTAAGCCACTCTTCACCATGTTCATAAGCGGCATGGAGTGCTGTGCTTCCCATCGTGTTAAGCGATCCCAGTCCTTGCTTTTTCAATAGTTGATCAATTTTCAAACGTTTTTCAGGATGTTTTGTAACGATATATGAGGCTTGCAATCCAGCGAGATTAAACGTTTTTGACGGAGCCATACACGTGACTGTCTGCATAGCAATATCCTCGGATAAAGTTGCGATGGGTGTATGTTTATAATCACCTAGCACAAGGTCGGCATGAATCTCATCTGAAATAAGAATAACGTCATTTTCGACGCATAACTCTGCCATTTTCTGTAATTCTTCTTTCGTCCATACCCGACCAACAGGATTGTGGGGAGAACATAAAATAAAAGCTTTGACACCCTGTTTAAGTTTATTTTCAAAATCAGTAAAATCGATAGAGTAATGGTCGTCTTTGAGGATCAAAGGACTTTTTACAATTTGTCGATTATGCGCCTCAATAACATTATAAAAAGGAGGATAAACGGGTGTTTGGATTAATACTTTATCCTCTGGTTCAGTAAAGGCTTGAACAGCTATATGTAGACTTGTGACAACGCCGGGGCTGAATGATAACCATTCTTCCTCAACCTTCCAATTAAAACGCCGGTGCAGCCAGTTGACGATAGAGCCTTTCACTTCGGGATTAATAATGGTATAACCGTAGACTCCATGTTTTGCTCTTTCTATTAATGCGTTATTTACGGCTTCAGGGGCTTTGAAATCCATATCAGCAACCCACATAGGGAGAACATCACCTGATTGAAAAACTTCCTCAAGTGTATCCCATTTAACAGAACGTGTATTTTTTCGATTAGGTACTGTCTCAAAATAACTCATACAACAACCTCCTTGTGATACTAATAAGGCTATTATAACCTAAAAAAACATAAAAAAAAGCAAAGCGTTTTTGACGCTTTGCCTACAGGGGGAATACGAGAAAGTCTTACATTACTAATTATACCCAGCATACAAATTTATAAACACTCTATTGGAAAATAATTTTTAGGAAAGTATGTGGGCAGTATAACCTCATTAAAATTTCATCGCACTATAAGCGTTTTTCTAGTGCTTCTTTGTCGTCTTCAAATCCAGGTTTTCCAAGTAACGCAAACATATTTTTCTTATATGCTTCTACACCTGGTTGATCAAAAGGATTAACTCCTTGGAGATAACCACTTATTGCACAAGCTTTTTCAAAAAAGTACACAAGATATCCAAATGTATAGGCATCCAACTTCGGTACTTCTACCACTAAATTTGGAACATCACCATCTGTGTGGGCGAGTAGAGTTCCTTGAAAAGCCTTGTCGTTAATTTCATGTAATGTTTTACCAGCTAAATAATTAAGTCCATCTGCATCATTTTTATCGTTTTCAACTGTTACTTCTTTTTTAGATTGATTAACATGTAATACTGTTTCAAATAAATCACGGCGACCTTCTTGAATATATTGTCCTAGTGAATGGAGATCAGTTGTAAAATTAGCAGATGTTGGGAAGATACCTTTCTGGTCTTTTCCTTCACTTTCTCCAAATAACTGTTTCCACCATTCGGCGAAATATTGAAGCTGTGGCTCATAATTAATCAGCATTTCAATTGTTTTCCCCTTGTTGTATAAAACATTTCGAACGGCAGCATATTGATAAGCTGGATTTTTATCTAATTCAAATTTTGATAAATCATCCATTGCTACTTTCGCACCTTCCATCATATCGTCGATGGATACACCGCTAACGGCGATGGGCAAAAGTCCAACTGCTGTTAAGACGGAGTAGCGACCGCCAACATCATCTGGAATGACAAAGGTTTCATAACCTTCTTGGTCTGCAACTGTCTTTAAGGCACCTTTAGATTTATCAGTTGTGGCGTAGATTCTTTGTTTCGCTTCTTCTTTACCGTATTTTTCCTCCAAATAGTTCCTGAACATACGGAATGCTATAGCTGGTTCAGTTGTTGTTCCACTTTTAGAAATGACATTAATAGATACATCTTTACCCTCAAGAACATCATACAGCTCATTTATATAGGTAGAGCTTAAATGGTGTCCAACAAAAATAACTTGAGGAGCTTGACGCTTATCTTTTGATAAAAGATTTTGAAAAGAATGATTTAACATTTCAATAGCGGCACGAGCACCTAAATAGGAGCCACCGATTCCAATGACAAGCAAAACATCCGTATCACTTTTAATTTTTTCTGCAGCAGTTTTAATACGCTGAAATTCTTCTTTATCGTAGGATTCTGGTAGGTTAATCCAACCAAGAAAATCATTACCTTGGCCTGTTTGATCGTGCAAAGCATTGTGTGCTGTTGCGACATAAGGTTTTAAATAGTCTAATTCATGCTGGTTAAAGAACTCAAGTGCCTTTTCATATGAGAACGTTACATGAGTCATGATGATTCCTCCTATAGCTATATTAAAGTAAGTTTTGCTAAGATATATTTTGATAATACATGTTAACTTTAACGGAGGAAAGAAATGAAATCAAGAATCATGATGGTGAATAGGGATTAACTCGAGTAAATGATGAACAATAAATGACTATCAATTACTTTCATACAGCTTCATTATTCATCAATTATCATTTATATATAAAACCCCTCATAATATCAGTTTGCATTATGAGGGATGAGTTTACTACCTATTAATTTTTAAATGTTTGCTTGCGATCTTTTGATTGGTCAATCCACTCTTCTAATTTATCTTTTAGAGTATTAAAGCCTGCTGCATTTGTGTCTTGTGTATTAGGTTTCGGCGCTGGTTGTTTTGTATCTTTTTTCGGTGCTTCTTCAGTCGCACGGATGGATAGAGAAATTTTATTAGATTCTTCATTAATGTCTAATACTTTAACAGTTACCTCATCACCGATTGATAAATATTCATTTATATCTTTCACATAACCGTGAGTCACTTCCGAAATGTGAACAAGCCCTTGTACTGAATCATTTAATGCAACAAAAGCTCCATAAGGTTGAATGCCTGTAACTTTACCTTGTATAATTTGACCTTTTTCAATATTATCTGTCATGCTGAACAACTCCCATTTTGTATTCGCTTTTTAACACATTTTTATATTTTATCATAAAAGGGGTCATTTGGCAAAATCCTCTTTCTTATGGTACGTGAGTGGTTTGCATTTATTTAATGTCTTCCCACGATTTGATGCCAATTAAACTATCTTTTTCTTCGAGAATGAAATCATGGGCTGGATTAATCAGCCACTCGTCGTTTCGCATCAGTCCAATAATCATACATCTCTCGTCTTTAAAATAATTGACAGCATTCCAAAACGTATTATTAATCATAGTTGTGGGAAGATTGATTTGAAAAAATTGCTGTTCCATCAATAGAGATAAGATGGATTCGAATGGATGGGCTTCTTCCTCTCGAAATAATTCATGGTATAAAAGAGTGCTTATAAAGTCATTTGGTCTAATAATCGTTGTCGCGCCAGCACGTTGGGCATTAACTATCTGTCTTTTTGTTAAGATTTCTGCAATGATTGGTATACTTTCATTATTTCCACGAATGGCAACAGTGGATAATATCGTGTACTTATCAGCTTGTGGTTCAGATTCAGTGATGTCTGCTGTGATAATAACTTGATCAGCATCTTTTAGTTTGGCTTTTTCTAAAGTGATATCTTCTGTAGGATCCCCTTGAATATAATGGACTGGATAATGTTGGTAAGAAAGATGTCCAAGCGATTGATCAATTAAGACGATTTCTAGCTGTGAATTCACTTTAAAAGCCATTTCAATTAATTTTCTAGTCCGTTCATTCCAGCCAATACAAATAATATGGCCACTTCCTTTATAAGATACGATTCCCTCTGATAAATCTCTTTCATATTTTATCGTTGAAGCAGCAAAGAGGGAAATATAGAATGTGATTAGGCCTGCACCTGTTAACATAAGTAGTATACCGATGATTCTTCCAGTTGCACTTAGTGGTGTGTAATCTCCGTAACCCACTGTTGCTCCGGTGACAAAAGCCCACCATATACCGTCAAAAAAAGTCGGAAATTGGTTTGGCTCTACAAAGTGAATTAAAATTCCAAATGATACCATCACAAGTAAAATAGTGAGCAAAAGTCTGATAAGAACCGGAATGCGAAAGTATATATGTCTTAATAGTTCAATACCCATATTTCCCCCATTGGTGCTCAGTTGTTTTAGTTAAACTTTAAGTTAGTATGTGAGAAAAGAAGGTCATTTATTCAAAAAGTACCTTCAGTTTTGCTATTATATAAGAATAGTAAATAATTAAAGCGTTTGACAGGAGGAAGAAAATGGGAATTAAAAACAAGGATTTTTTATTTAATTTATTGAGCACTCCTTCACCCTCAAGCCAAGAAGTGGAGATTCAAAAAAGTTGGATTAACTATGTTAAAGAGTTCGCGGACGAAATCAGAACAGATCATGCGGGAAATGCGATAGGCATTTTAAATCCAGAAGCTTCTTTTAAGGTACTTTTAGCTGGACATTGTGATGAAATAGGACTCGTAGTTAATCGAATTGATGATAATGGTTTTTTGCATTTTGAAAAGATAGGTGGCATTAATCCGAAAGCTGCAGTGGGTATGAAGGTTACTGTGTTAGGATATAATAAAACCGTTTTAGGAGTTATTGGCGTGAATGCCCAGCATCACGGGGGATTAAAGGATGATTTTGATCTAGAAGATTTATTTATCGACTGTGGATACCGAACAAAATCTGAAGCAGAGAAGTTTATTCAAATTGGTGACCTTGCTGTCTATAAACGCGAACCAGAAGTTTTGCAAGATCGTTATATATCGGGTAGGGGCTTGGATAATCGCACAGGTGCTTTTATCGTTGCAGAAGTTTTAAAAAGATTAAAATCAGAAGGCTGTGAAATCGGTGTTTATGCAGCAAGCACGGTTAATGAAGAAACGAATATGGGAGGCGCCTATTTTGCAGCGGCAGGCATCAAACCTACAATGGCTATTGCTTGTGATGTCACTTTCGCTACAGATTATCCCGGTGTAGATAAAAATAAGCATGGCGACGTAAAACTGGAAGGCGGACCAGTGCTAGCTAAAGGCGCGCCAATCAATTATAAAATAAATCATCATCTTGAAAAAGCGGCCAAAGAGCTTGATATGGCTCTTCAATACGAACTTACCCCCAGAATGACAGGAACGGATGCCGACAGAATGCGACTCACTGGACAAGGTGTGCCGATTGCTCTTGTATCTTTGCCATTAAGATATATGCATTCACCTGTTGAAACAGTTAGTATAAGCGATATGGAAGAAGAGATTGATTTACTTGTAAAAATGATTACTAATTTAACTGGGAATGAAAGCCTGAATCCGCTCGAAGATGCCTAATTAATGTGAAATCCTAGACGAGGTCAATTCTCGTTTAGGATTTTTTATTTTGTTCCATAAAAGGTTGATAGTTAAAAAGAACTGTATCACGGAAAATTTTAACAGACTTAAGAACTAGAGCCATCAATGAAAAGAAACGAAAAAATAATATTTCCTCTTAATTGCTTCACTATTTAATAGTGATAGGGAACTCTAGCAACTTTTTAGGTGAAATTGTTCATTTTTCTTTCGTTTTTCATGAAAAACTATTCTCACTAGATTTCAATTAAAATCATGATCATCCAAGAAGGTTGATAAATCAATGGTTTATTGTTCCTTTAAAAAAACGATAACTACTTTTCACCTAAGGAAAGTAGTCAACTTAATAGTTATTATTATTCAATTTAGAATTTTTTAAAAATGAACGACATAGTTCGACACATTTTTTCTATTTTTTACTTTAAAGTTAAGTTAACATCATGAAAATGAAGTAGGCACACGATCGCCAACCTAAATTTAGAGAAAGGAGGGTAGAGTGTTTTTTTGTATCTATTAAAAATAAGGGAGGAAATACATTGTATAATAAAAAGCAGCAACGTGTGAGATTATTTAGTATCATTGCTACAGTATTGATGATATTCTCATTATTCGCTCCAACGTTAAGTGCACAAACATTATCTGTTGGTAAAAGCGATAAAAGCGGACAACTACATGAATCAGCGATTGATCCAGCCAAGCGAGTTGAAGAAAAGATTAGCAATCGTTTGATGGATGAGTATAAAGACAGTGATGTGGTAACATTTTTAGTTAAGTTTGAGGAAAAAGCAGATACGACAAAAGTTGCTGAAGAAGCAAGAAAAGCGGCTGAATCAGCACAGCTATCATCACATAAAGCAACACTTAACCAAAGATCTACCGTAATTTCTGAATTGAAATCCGTTTCAATTGAATCTCAAGCGAATGTTAAGCAATTTTTAGAAGAACAAGTTGAAAACGATAATGTAGACAGTTTCCATTCTTATCATATTGTTAACGGAATGGCTGTCACTGCTCCTAAAAAAATAGCAGAAAAACTAGCAAGCTTTCCAGAAGTAGAAAAAATTCTACCAAACGAAGAGCGTGAACTTCATGTTACTTTTGACGACAAGGTAGACTCGCCTAAAGCAAGTCTCCAAGACGATGAAGAAATTGAATGGAACGTTGATCGTGTAAATGCTCCAGATGCTTGGGCAATGGGAGTGGATGGTTCAGGTACAGTTGTAGCTAGTCTAGATACTGGTGTTCAATGGGATCACCCAGCATTAAAAGAACAATATCGGGGATATGACTCTGAAACTGGTGATGTTGATCATGAATATAGTTTCTATGATGCAACTTCTGACGGACATGAAACTCCAGTGGATGATAATGGTCATGGTACACATGTGACTGGAACAATGGTCGGACATGAAGAAGACGGATCCAACCAAATCGGAGTGGCTCCAGGTGCAAAGTGGATTGCTGCTAAAGTCTTTGACGCGGCAGGTAACGCTAAAGATGCAGATTTACTAGATGCTGCAGAATGGATTTTGGCTCCAGGTGGACGTGCTGACTTAGCTCCAGATGTTGTTAATAACTCTTGGGGTGGCGGTCCAGGACTTGATGAGTGGTACCGTGATACGGTCATTGCCTGGAGAGATGCGAATATCTTCCCAGAATTCGCAGCTGGTAATACGGATTTATTTAACCCAGGTGGACCTGGCTCAGTAGCAGCTCCATCCAATTATCCAGAATCATTCGCAGTTGGCGCAACAGATAGTAATGATGTGGTTGCAGATTTCTCATTACGCGGACCTTCTCCGTATGACGAAATTAAACCAGACATTGCAGCGCCTGGTGTAGGTATTCGTTCAGCTATACCGGGTGATAGCTATGGCTCAAATAATGGAACATCGATGGCTAGTCCTGCTGTATCAGGGATTGCTGCACTACTTCGACAAGTAAATGCTGATATCTCTGTAGATGATATGGAAGAAATTTTACTCAGCACTGCTATTCCCAAGACAGATGATGAATATCCAGAGTCACCAAACAATGGTTATGGTCACGGGTTAATTGATGCATCTGCAGCCGTTACGTCAATTATGGATGGTATTGGCTCGATTGAAGGTTATGTGACAAAAGATGGTGAAGATAATGAAGCACCAACGTTCGAACATGAAGCACCTGCTGAGTCTTATTCAGGGATGGGACTTGACTTAAAAATTCAAGCTTCAGACAACGTCAGTGTGACATCTGTCGAATTAAACTACCAAGTTGATGGTGGAGAAATGAAGACAGTAGAAGCTGACCGTGTTTCAGGAGATTTTAAAGATGGTGAGTATAAAGCCTCTATTGATGGTGAAGATTTAGTAGGCGAACTACTTGAGTATCATTGGGTTATTAATGACTTTGGTAATAATGAAGTGATTAGTGATGATTATAGTGTTGAATTAAAGTCTGGTATTTCAACTGGATATTCTGAAGACTTTGAAGCAGAACCAGCTGGTTGGACATCTTATGGTGATGAAAATAGCTGGGAGTGGGGCGAACCAACGTCAGGTCCTGGAAGCGCTCTAACTGGTGATAATGTTTATGCTACAAATCTATCAGGTCAGTATGATAGCAACATGAATGCTTCTCTTGAAATGCCACCAATCGATTTGCCAGAAGGGGATGCTTACCTACAATTTACACACTGGCATGAGTTTGAACAATATGATTCGGGGACTTCATATGACTTTGGCCATCTCGTTGTATCAACAGATCAGGAAGAGTGGACTCAACTTGAAACATTTGAGGGATTAACTTCTGATTGGACAGATACAGAAATTGATTTATCAGATTATAGCGGCGAAAGAATTTATATCGCATTTAACGCTACATCTGACATCAGTGTTAATAAAGAAGGATGGTATATTGATAGTGTAGCTTTATCTGAAGAATCTAATCAGAGTTCGGCTTCATTGAACGTTACTTCAGAGACTTTAAGCACTGACAAAGCATTAAAAGAAGATAAGCCAGATGTTGATCCAACGAAACAGAAACCTGTTGTTCCGCACCAGGAGAAGTTAGTTAATGATCAAGCGGAAATTCAAGCAGGCTTACCTTTAGGAGCTACAGTAAGTGTACTAGAAACAGGAAGTTCAACTAAAACAGATCCAGCTGATGGAAGCTATTCATTAATGAGTGCTGCTGGCACATTTACAGTTGAAGCTGAAACCTATGGGTATGAATCGGTTGAACAAGAAGTTGAGGTGGAAGCTGATCAAGCAGTTGAAGCAAACTTCACACTTGATGAGCTTGATCAAGCAACAGTGACAGGAACAATCACTAACGAAGCTACTGGCGACCCTATTGAAGGAGCAACTCTACTTCTAGTAGAAGATGCTAACGTTGAGCCGGTAGAAACGGATGCTGACGGAGATTATTCACTTACAGCATATGAAGGAACTTATACTTTAAAAGTGATGGCTAAAGACTATCATGGAACAGAAGTTGAAGTGGATATGAACGAAGATATTAACTTAGATATTGAACTTGAGCCATTCTATACAGTTCCAGGTGGAGAAATTGGCTATGATGACGGTGTTGCAGATAATGCACGTGCTTTCTATGATGCAGGCAACGGCTGGGGTGTGAAAATGTCCCTACCAGAAGGTAAAGAGAAAGCAATCGTTACAGATGGTGTCTTTAAGTTCTGGAATCCTGAATTCCCTACTCCAGGTGGAACAGACTTCCAAGTAGAAGTTTGGGATGCCT
The DNA here is from genome assembly GCF_018918075.1 of Virgibacillus sp. MSJ-26. Classification (GTDB taxonomy): domain Bacteria; phylum Bacillota; class Bacilli; order Bacillales; family Amphibacillaceae; genus MSJ-26. The sequence goes on along the minus strand of NZ_JAHLPW010000009.1, from coordinate 104,591 downwards.
CTGGTGTTGATGGTTTACCGGGAGAAAAACTTGCTGGACCAATCGATGCAGAAGCTATTCGTGATGAAACAGACTGGACAGTTGTTGATTTATCCGAGCATAACATAGAAGTTGACGGAGACTTCTACATGGTTTATGTTCAAACAGCAGCAAATACGGGTGCACCAGGGTTAGCAACTGATGAAACAAGCCCGAACGCTGGAAGAAGTCACCAGTTGGTTGGCGGTTCTTGGGAGCCATCTCCAGCAGACGAAGGGAACTATATGATTCGTGCTCGTGTAAGCTATGAAGTTGAAACACCAGTTATTTCATCTCCGGCTGAAGATTTCATAACTAATGAATCTGACATTACAATTGAAGGAACAGCATCTCCAACAACAACGATTGAATTGTTGAGCGATGGGGAAGCAGTAGATTCAGTAGAGGTAGGAGATGATGGAGAATTCTCCTTTGATCAAGAACTTTCTGAAGGTGAAAATGAATTCGTCGCCGTTTCTAAAATCGATGGTGCCAAAACAGGAGAATCTGATCCAGTTATGGTAACTCTTGATACAGAAGCGCCTGAAGTAACGATTGATAATCCAGTTGATGGAGATAAGTCAAATCGCGAAACAGTCACTGTTGAAGGAAATGTTCAAGACGAAAACCTTGATTACGTTGAAGTCAATGGACAGAAAGCTGATGTCAATGATGAAGGAGACTTCTCTAAGCGTATCTTGTTAGATAACGGAGAGAATGTCATTGAAATTGTAGCAGCTGACCTTGCAGGTAATACAACAACTGAAACAGTCACGCTTGATGTAAAATATGACGCTTCAGAAATTGACAACTTAACCCCAACAGAAGATCAGCATGTCGATTCTGGTGAAAGTGTGATGATTGAATTTGATAGTGAACCAGGAGCACGCGCCACATTTGTCGTGCACATGCCACTAACAAATACAGGTATTCACCAAAACGCTACTGAACTTCCAATGATGGAAATGGAAGATGGTCGCTATGTAGGTTACTGGACAGCGCCGGCAAACGCATATGCTGAAGGTGCAGTTATCGAAGTTATTGTAAAAGATGCTTACGGTAACGAGACGCGTGAACAAGCGGATGGTAAGTTGTTCATTAATGTGGAAGATTAATAGTTTATTAAAAGAGTCAGATCCTTGATAGGGTCTGGCTCATTTTAAGAAAACGGGCTAATCATTTTATTTATTTTAATTTTCAGATATAATAAGATAGACTGCACATTAAATTAGAATAAAAAGATGTGGGATGTGATTTATAGACATTGCAAGAGGCAATTAAGAAAACGGATGGCTTAACCAGTACAGAAAAACAGCATTATTTTTAGCCTGAATTGGTTTGAACTCGTTCGAATAGAACTATTTTATCGTGCACGGAAGGAGAGACATTTGCGATGCATAGGATATCAAAGGTATTAATAATCATTGTTTTTTTACAATTGCTGGGTGTTCTAATTCAATTAATGGAAATGATGAAGAAATTAATGAGATTGAAATGGCAAGTTTTTATTTTACAGGAACGATCAAAGAAATTTACGAGAGTACAGCGCTCGTCGATGGTACAATGGGAGAAGTACTTGTTGCCCTTTCAGTCAACAACGACGAAACATTTCATGTAGGAGACAGGATAAAGGTTGGATATAATGGCGCTATAATGGAATCAGATCCTGCACAAATTAAAACGCTTTCGGTTGAATTGGTCGATGAGTAGGCAATAATTAATACATACTTTGTATCTTTGACTGCCATGTGAGCAACCGGAACTGTATCTAATTAAAATTATCTGTATTATTGTTCGTTTCATCATTTGTCTTTAATGAAAGGGAAATTATTAGGCCAAAGTGACACTATAGCTTATTACGACATGGATACCAATAAAGGGCAATCGGGTTCAGCTGTATTAAATAATTCTAATGAGATTGTTGCTCTTCATTCAAGTGGATTTATGTTTGATGACCATAGTCTTGCCAATGGCGGACCTAAAATGACAAGTTCAGTTGTGAAGTTCATAAAGAATAATGGAAATTAAATGAAATATTATAACGCATACGAGAGATGAAATCCTAAAATGCATATCGGGTTAATAAGAAAGTTTGTGTATAAAAATATACGTAAGCTCCTTATTTTGTTAGACTTTTTTAGAACAAACCAAAAACGGAGTTGCGTGTCATTGAATAACGACATTTGCTTAATAGGATTTAAAGGGTTTACTATTAAAAAGTAGATGAAATGGATGGATTATGTCAAATTAATATTGAGATGGAACGTAGACCCTATTTCTGTCCAACCTGTAAAATCATAACGGATGAAGTACATGATTACCGTTCTCAGAAAGTCCAACATACCAAAATATTGTCAAGGGACACAATAGCACTTCAATCGACTCCTTAATTTTGTTGTAAGAAAAGTTTACCACTCATGCGATTTTTGGTTGGTGTAATGAAAAGGTGTCAAAAAAAGAATCAGCAGGGTTCTTTCTAATCATTATAATATTGTCGCAGTGCGTCAGTGGACTTATTACGAGTAGTACAACGAATATAAATATAAAATATTAAGTACAATGATGAAGACCACAATTTAGTTGAAATCTCGGAAAGTTGTCGTTCATCCAGTCATGAGGCCACCGAGATGAAGATTAAAACTTTAGAATTGAGTTCAAAACCTTCTGTACTCTCCAATCAAATCTAAACCATTGCAAAATCGTCTCAATAATGTATAATTGTAATTAACAATAAAATATCGATTTCATCTTCGGGGCAGGGTGTAAATCCCGACCGACGGTAAGGAGCAAAGGCTCTAAGTCCGTGACCCGCGTGAAGAAACGCGGTTGATCTGGTGTGAGACCAGAACCGACAGTTAAAGTCTGGATGGGAGAAGATGTGAGCTGAAAATGACACGTGTTTTTGTCATTGGTTTCTATGAATTTATCAACCCTAAAGCCCCTAATGGTAGCTTTAGGGTTTTATTATTTTCATGGAAATAAAGCTTGTCCTTCATCACGAGATGTAAATCGATAAAAAAGATGAAGGGAGAACTGAATATGCAATCAAACATTCAGTCATCAAAACTATTAAAAATGATTATTTTAGCTTTACTAGGAACTATTTCACTAGTTTTATTCTTTTTAAATTTTCCACTACCGTTTTTACCGCCATTTTTGAAAATTGATTTTAGTGAAGTGCCCGCGCTTATTGCTTCATTTATTTTTTCTCCGATTGCAGGAGTGATTGTAGTAGGAATTAAAAACCTACTCTATCTAGCAATTGGTGGGGGAGAGCCTGTTGGAGTCGCTGCGAATTTTTTATCTGGTCTTCTATTCGTTGTGCCGATTGCGGTTATTTATCATAAATACAAAAGTGTTAAAAGTATTTTATCTGGTTTAGTTGTGGGGACAATTGTAATGGCGATCGCCATGAGTGTGTTGAATTATTTGGTGATTTTGCCTGTTTATGCTTGGTTTATGGGAATGGAAGAAATGAAAATAGAAGCTGTTAAGCGAGTAACGGTACTATATGGGGTCTTTCCATTTAACCTTATTAAAGGTGTTGTCATTGGAATGTTGTTTATTCCTCTCTTTGTTAAAATGCGGTCTTGGATTGAACAAAAACAAGCGAAACCAGCTTCATAAATTTAACGAAAAAAGCCAACTTCCAAATGGAAAGTTGGCTTTTTTAATCTTCTTCTATACGATTTCTTGCAGTAGGTTCTGCTTGGAGTCTATCGACAGGGATAGGTTCACCTGATTTCTCGCTAAAACCATAGGTGCCTTCTGAAATTTTCTTAAGGGCATTATTGACTTCCTCTAGTTTATCTTCACTCATCATTATGAATCCTTTATCGAGTTCTTGCTCGAATTCTTCAGTGCCTTCATCAGCTGGATGATTTTGAAAATCCGCTAATTCGTGAATAGCATCTTGAGCATTATCACGATCCGCTTTAGACAAGTCTTTCATGATTTCTTCTTTCATTTCTAATAAACGACTTTTAAAATTACTTAATTGTTCTTGTGTTAAATGATCTTGGGACATAGCTGCCTTCCTTTCTTGGAACTAAGTAAAGATGTGCTTAAAGATCTAAACACTATCCTCTTTTAGCTACTACCCCAATTGTGCATCTTGAAACACAAATAAGCTCTTCATTTTCATCTGTAATGTTAATTTCCCAAACCATGGTACGTTTGCCAATATGCTGTGGGACAGCCTTTGCTGTCACGACGCCACTTTTTTTACTTTTAATATGGTTCGCATTAATTTCAATTCCAAATACGGATTTTTCTTCGGGATCAACATTTAATAAAGCACCAATACTAGCAGCTGTTTCGGCCAGGGCGACACTAGCTCCACCATGCAAGAAGCCGGCCGGTTGATGTGTTCGTGAATCGACAGGCATCGTTAGAACAACAGCTTGTTTGTCCATTGAAGTAATTTCCATACCAAGTGTCTCAATCAATGTGTCTTTGATTAATTTATCCTCCAAAATTTCTCCACTCCCCAGATCTTTAATTATCAATTAGAAAAAATGACTGATCAAAAGCGATACACCTAACAAAAAGCCATAAAACGTATTATGTTTCCCTGTCGCTGCCATGGCAGGCATGATTTCAAGTGGTTGGGTTTTTCCTTTGTATTTTTTAATCACCTCGATGGCTTTCATTCCACTGATCAAGGTGATGAGGGACCAAAGGGGTAGAATTCCGGTAATAATATAGAGAGCCGTCAAGCCATAAGCAATGATAAATAATGTTGCTTGAAAACGGACTGCGTTTTTTCGACCAAGTAAAATAGCAATCGTTTTTCTCCCACTGACTTTGTCGTTATCCAAGTCTCGAATATTATTTGATAGCATAATTGTCGCGATACATATAGCGATAGGGATTGATATTAAAATAACATCAACCGACAAAGTTAATGTCTGGATATAATAGCTGATTCCGATAATAACTGTTCCCATTAAAAAACCAGAGAATAGCTCACCAAATGGTGTATAAGCGATAGGAATTGGCCCACCTGTATATAAATAACCTACTAACATTCCTATAGCACCGATTAAAGCAACCCACCAACTTGACATATAACAAATATAAATACCTAATAAAATAGCGACTCCAAAAAATGCCAAAGCTAAGTTTAAAACAGTTTTCGGTGCAATCTTATCGCGGACTATCGTTCCGCCGATCCCGACCGATTGCTCATTATCGAGACCGCGGACATAATCATAATATTCATTGAACATATTCGTTGCCGCTTGAATTAAAATTGATGCTAAAAGCATAGCAAGAAACAATGTTATATGAAGCGATCCATCGTTATAAGCAACCATCGATCCTACGAAAACAGGAATAAACGATGCTGTAAGTGTATGAGGGCGTAATAAGCGCCACCATACATGGAAGCCATCTCGTTCATTTAATGCGTCTTTTACATGATGTTTTTTCATTGATTCCATGACCCTTCCTCTTAAAAACTATATCATTATCTTATGTAATTAATAGAGGGGTGTCAATTTAATTTCATTTTTTGTCGTAAACAAGTGCTTTCATGCAGCTTAAAGTGTCAAACTTACCTCGTGATGGGCATTCCTTGAGAAAGATGCTAAAAGAGAATAAAATAGATACAGTGAATTAAAGAAATAGATTGATGTTTAGATATGGAGGCTTCTTGACATGTTGGATTTAGATGAAAAAAAATTTGCATCGTTTATAAATGATACACTGTTAAAAATGAGTCAAAACGATAGAAAAATAGCAAGTATGACTAGGAAAATTGAGGAGATAAACCCTTTGTTATTCTTTTCAGTTGCTAAAAAGTTAACACCTTACCGTACTTTCTGGATGAGCACAAATGATGATTTTCTCGTAGTCAGTGCTGGCAATATTTATAATATCACTGCAACAGAAAATCGATTTAAAAAAACACAATCGGCGTTTGAAAACATTCAAAGGCACGCTGAAGTTTATAATCCCTATGAAACACCAGGCACTGGATTAGTTGCGCTAGGTGGAATGTCATTTGATCCTCTCAAAGAGAAATCAAGCTTATGGGAGAATTTTGCTGATAGTCAGTTACATATACCGGAAATATTAATAACAAAATATAATGGCGAGTTTTATTTAACTAAAAATGCATATCTATCCACAGAAGATGATCCACATACCATAGCAGAAGAACTTTTGGAAAAGGAACAGATATTGCTGACAGAAACTAATCAAAAACAGTCCATAGTTGCACTTGACAGTAAACATGAAATTGAGCCTGAACAATGGAAACAAGCAGTTCATCAAGCAAGAGAAACTATTCGTCATAGAGATGTAGAAAAAATCGTTATGGCCAGGGAAATGCGCTTAACTTTTTCAAAAAAAGTAGATGTAACGTCCGTTATTAAAAAATTACTTGAAACTCAGCCTAATAGTTATGTGTTTGCTTTTGATTATGGTGAGGATTGTTTTGTAGGTGCTACCCCGGAGCGATTAGTAAAAGTGGAAAAGGAGAATATGCTTTCAGATTGTATAGCTGGTACATTGCCTCGAGGTAAAACAAAAAAAGAAGATGAAATGTTAAGCCATCAACTTTTAAACGATCAGAAAAACTTAGAAGAACATGATTTCGTTGTCCAAATGATTCGTAAAGGGATTGAGGAACACTGCACTAACATTGATATACCAAACACACCGACTATATATAAACTGAAAAACCTGCAACACCTATACACTCCAGTGAAAGCAAAGATTAAAAAGGAAGCAACCGTTTTTGATATTATTAAAAAACTTCATCCAACTCCTGCCCTTGGAGGAACGCCTACAAAAGATGCCTTAGCCTTTATACGTTCTCATGAACTGCTAGATCGTGGATGGTACGGTGCACCGATAGGATGGGTTGACAGTAATCAGAATGGTGAATTTGTTGTCGGTATTCGGTCGGGATTAATTCAAGAAGATGAGGCGTCATTATTTGCTGGATGTGGTATTGTTAAAGATTCAGATATTGACGCCGAATATCAAGAAACGGGTATGAAATTTTTACCCATGTTGAATGTTTTGCAGGAAAGTAACTAATAGTCCCTAGCATGATGATTTTAATGGAGGAAAATGATGACACACACAGAGGACTTAACACGATATATAGCGCATTTTATTGATGAACTTGTAAAGAGCGGAGTAACCGATGTTGTTATTTCGCCAGGCTCTCGCTCAACCCCCCTGGCAATGACGGTGGTGGAGCATCCTAAATTGAAAGAATGGATCATTATAGATGAACGTTCAGCCGCTTTTTTTGCGCTAGGCATTGCTAAACAGATAAATCGCGCCGTGGCACTAATTTGCACGTCTGGTACAGCTGCAGCAAATTATTATCCAGCAGTTGTTGAAGCTACTTACAGCCGTGTTCCATTAGTTGTATTAACAGCGGATCGGCCGCATGAATTAAGAGATGTTGGAGCACCGCAAGCGATTGATCAAATTGATTTATATGGAGATTATCCGAAATGGTTTCATGAAATGGCCTTGCCTGAAAGCAGCCCGCAGATGCTTAATTATTCACGCAGTTGCGCATCAAAAGCAATTTCAACTGCCCAGATGGAGCCAGCTGGACCAGTACATTTGAATTTTCCACTTAGAGAGCCACTCGTACCTGATTTCACTCTAAAAAATTTATGGATGTCACATCAAGAAACAACTCATCACCCAGTTTACAATGGGGCAAAACGAGTAGCGGAAGGCATGCTTAGTCAAATTCTAAAAAAAGTTCAAGCACGAAAACGAGGTGTTATTGTTTGCGGTCCACAAATCGATTCTAAATTAGCTAAGAGCCTCACGCAGCTTGCTAAAACGTGGGGGCTCCCAATATTAGCTGATCCGCTTTCTCAATTACGCTCAGGTGCTCACAAAAAAGATAATATCATTGAAGGTTATGATGCTTTCTTAAGAGATCAATCAATCAGGGAAATATTAAAGCCTGATTTCATTATCCGTTTTGGAGCAATGCCAGTTTCCAAGGCCTATCTTTTTTATGTTCAAGAAAATGACGATATACCTCAATTTGTTGTTGAAAATAATGAAGGCTACCGAGATCCTTCAGGTATTAACAGTGCATTTATTTACGCTAATCCGATTTTGTTTTGTAAAGATGCAGTGAAATTTCAGCCCAATTTACCCAACATTGAAGGAAATTGGTTAACTATATGGCAACAAATGAATCAAATTACAAGAAGTTACTTATCTGCTCCCAGCCAAGCAGTAATTACAGAGGGCGAAGCAGTTCGTGGCTTGCTAGAAGTCATTCCAGAAGAAAATCAACTCTATGTAGGTAATAGCATGGCTATTCGTGATGTGGATACCTTTTTTACAACAACGACAAAGAAAATTAAAGTTCTCGCAAACAGAGGAGCAAATGGCATCGATGGCATGGTGTCAAGTGCTCTTGGAGCAGCGGCTACAACTGAAAATCATGTCACATTATTATTAGGTGATTTGTCTTTTTTTCATGATCTGAATGGATTACTAACCGCAAAACATTATGGTATCAATATAACTATCTTATTAATCAACAATAATGGTGGCGGAATTTTTTCGTTTTTACCGCAAGCGAAGCATGGTAAGCATTTTGAAGCCTTGTTCGGTACACCGATTGACATTGAATTTAAGAAAGCCATTGAAATGTACAATGGAACATACCTTCTTGCAGAAAATGAAGAGTCATTAAAAACTAACTTGAAAGAATCTTATAATGCTGGTGGTTTATCGGTTATTGAGGTGAAAACAGATCGAACCAAAAACAGTCATTGGCATCAGAAATTGTGGAATGATATACATGAAAAGATCTTAAAAAAGGTGAGATAACTTGGAATTTAAAATAAATGACGCAGTGTATGCATATGAGATTTATGGACAAGGGACACCTTTAGTTATGTTACATGGTTTTACAGGAAGTATGAAAACATGGCATCCTTTTATTAACCGTTGGGAAGATTCATTTCAACTCATTTTAATTGATCTTCCGGGCCATGGGAGAACAAGAGTAAACAAACCGAGGTCGATGGAGCAATGCTCAAAAGAACTGAAGACTTTATTTGAGTATTTAAACTTATCTTCTGTTCATTTGCTTGGCTATTCCATGGGTGGTCGTACAGCCCTGTCTTTTGCTATGTACTATCCAGAAATGGTCGAATCACTTATTTTAGAGAGCGTGTCACCAGGATTGAAATCTGAAGGGGAACGTTTGAAGCGAATTGAAAAAGACGATCAGTTAGCTAAACGTATTGAAAGTGAAGGGCTTATCTCGTTCGTTAATTACTGGGAATCTATTCCACTTTTTAAAACTCAAAAAAACTTATCGTATGATGCTCAGCAAGTAATCCGCAACGAACGGATTCGACAGTCCCCTGAAGGATTAGCAGAGTCTTTAAGATCCATGGGGACAGGTTCTCAACCAAGTTGGTGGAACCAGTTAACAGAACTTAAATGTCCTGTCTTATTGCTCACTGGAAAGTTAGATGAAAAGTTTATTTTAATTAACGAACAGATGACTAAACTGCTTCCCAGGAATGAATTTCAAATAATTTCTAACGCAGGCCATGCAATTCATGTGGAACAACCCGGAATTTTTGGTAAGATAGTAAAAGAGTTTATTGTAAACCAACAATCAAACTGCTAAATTAAACTACCACTACATAGGAGGATTTTCATGACAGTAACATGGGAGAAAGCAAGAGATTACCAGGAAATAATCTATGAAAAATATAACGGTATTGCGAAAGTTACAATTAATCGACCTGAAAAGAGAAATGCCTTTACACCATTAACCGTTAACGAAATGATTGATGCCTTTGCAGATGCAAGAGATGATTCTTCAATTGGTGTTATTTTACTTGCAGGAGCGGGAGAAAAAGCGTTCTGCTCTGGTGGCGACCAATCAGTCCGTGGACATGGTGGCTATGTTGGCGATGACCAAGTGCCACGCCTAAATGTTTTAGATTTACAGCGCTTGATCAGAACGATTCCAAAGCCGGTCATTGCCATGGTTTCTGGATACGCAATTGGCGGTGGACATGTTCTTCATATCGTCTGTGACTTAACCATTGCAGCAGATAACGCTATTTTTGGACAAACAGGACCAAAAGTGGGCAGCTTTGATGCTGGTTATGGAGCAGGATTACTTGCAGAAATGGTAGGGCAAAAACGTGCTCGCGAAATCTGGTACCTCTGCCGTCAATATAATGCAGAAGAAGCATACGAGATGGGCATGGTCAATAAGGTCGTTCCACTTGATAAACTAGAAGAAGAAACACTACAATGGTGCTCTGAAATTCTTGAAAAATCACCAACTGCACTGAGGTTTTTAAAAGCATCTTTCAACGCAGCGACAGATGGTTTGGCTGGACTGCAGCAAATGGGCGGGGATGCAACTCTTCTTTATTACACAACTGAAGAAGCTAAAGAAGGTCGTGATGCATTTAAAGAAAAAAGAAAGCCAGACTTCGATCAGTTCCCACGTTTTCCTTAATCAGATATTAGAAATCGGATTTTAGTATATAATTAATAAAGACCGAACAATGAGCTAATGTCAATTGTCATTGTTCGGTTATTTTTGCTACCTATGATTCATGTTTTTGACCTATAATATACATAGATTTGATTCTATTCAGCTTTTCAATGAGTGTATTAGTGTTTTCCAGTAAATATTTTTAAAAGAGGAGGCGTTTATATGGCGGAAACTATCATTCCACATTGGTTGTCAAAACAGGCTGAGCTAAAGCCTAATCAGGTTGCAATAGAATTGGTTAATGGCAGGACAATGACTTTCAAAGAATTATGTGATCAGAGTAAATCTTATGCGAAAAAGCTCGCTCACTTGGGAATTTCTAAAGGTAGCCATGTGGGTATTCTCTCAACAAATCATTCATCAATGGTTATTACTATACATGCGCTTAGTTATTTAGGTGCTGTCATCGTTTTATTAAATACAAAATTAACAAATCGAGAGTTGCAATATCAAATTGATGATGCAGAAATATCCACTTTATTATACTTAGATGCTTTAGTTGAAAAGGCAACTCATATACAGACTAATACAATGAAAAGCTTTACAGAAGTAAATTCATATGGAGAAATAGATCAACCACTACAAGAAGAAATAAACCTGGCAAATCCCTTCACTATTATCTACACCTCAGGTACGACTGGATTTCCTAAAGGGGTAATCCATACGTATGGAAACCATTGGTGGAGTGCTGTTGGATCAGCTCTCAATCTTGGGCTTTCTCATGAAGACAAATGGCTCGCCGTTCTACCATTTTTCCATGTTGGTGGCTTGTCAATTCTACTTAAAAGTGCTATTTATGGCATGCCAGTTTATGTTATGGAAAAATTTGATAGACATCTTTTCCAAGAAGCTATTATGGAAAAAGACGTCACTATTGCCTCTGTAGTTACCGTTATGTTACAACGACTGCTAAACGATCTTGGTGAAAAGCGTTATCCTAATACATTTCGCTGTATGCTTCTAGGAGGAGGGCCTGCACCTGAACCTGTCTTACTTCAAGCAAAAGATGCTTCGATCCCAGTTTTTCAATCATATGGTCTCACTGAAACATCATCGCAAATTGCGACTTTAAGTCCGACTGATGCTTTACGTAAATTAGGTTCAGCAGGGAAGCCTTTAACACCGGCCCAGTTAAAAATAGCAGCAGAAAATCAAAATGAAGTAGGCGAAATTTATGTCAAGGGACCAATGGTGACAAAAGGATATTTTAAAAATAAAGAGGCCAATATGAAATCAACTCAGAATGATTGGCTCAAAACAGGAGATTTAGGCTATTTAGATGAAGAAGGCTTTCTTTATGTAGTAGATCGTCGTAGTGATTTAATTATTTCAGGTGGTGAGAATGTTTATCCGTCTGAAATTGAAAGTTACTTATTGGAAATCCCAGGAGTGAGCGAAGTCGGGGTTACGGGAATACAACACGATGAATGGGGAGAAGTTCCGGTCGCATTTATAGTAAAAAAAGAAGGATCGACGATATCAAAAGAGGATGTTATGCAATTTGCTAAAGAGAATTTAGCCTCTTATAAAAGACCTAAGGACATTTATTTTGTTAAAGATCTACCACGAAATGCTTCAAACAAAATTGTCCGTCATAAATTAAAGGAATTGTTTTAACCTATAAAAGTAATCAATAAAATAGAGCTAGGGACATAAGCGTTTATATCATACGACTGCCCCAGCCTATTTAGGAATATCAGTTTTAAATATTAGTTGTTATTCATAAACCTTTAATGTTCCAATAGGTTCAAACCCAACTCTTTTATAAATGTTTGCCCCGTCTGACGATGCTTGTAGAGTACAAAAAGCTACATTCCTGGATTTGGCTTGATTGATCAAATATTGAATCATAAAAGTGGCAAAACCTTTTCCACGCATCTTTTCTAAAGTAACCATATCGTAAATTCCCGCTGTATTACCAGTTATCATAAGAGAGCCGATTGTGACAATTTCTCCTTCGTAAATACCTTTGTATAAATGAAAATTTTCTTGTTTGGATAAAGGAATGTTAGCTGCTTTAGAATAATAATTTTGAATTGCCTTAGCTTCAGGAGTTCCTTGATACAGTGTTGAAATAATTTCACCAAATTTTATTATGTCTTTAGGAGATTGAATCCTTTGAATGTCCATTTCATCATGATGCTGCATGGATGGCCTCATTGAAAATAGATTTGCAATCATGGCAATATATGATGTTTCATATTCGCTCAATCCAATGTTTTCAAGCATTGTATTAACATCTTTATTTTCCTCAAAGCTCCATATGTTTTTAGGATGATTTTTCTCAGTGTATGTCGATAGGACGCTTGGTAAGCTGTCCTCAATTTGTTCAGCTTCATTGGACTTCAGCGTAATAATATTCGCATTATATGAAGGGAAATCGCTGTCTACAGCGGTAATAATATCATTTTCTATAATTGTCGCCCCATTCATTTGCTTGCTTAAAAATGTTGTCTTTGCAATGAGATTTTCAATCATAAGCTGTTGTTTTCTTTTTACCTCCATGTTGTTTCCCCCTAATATAATAAGTAGGAAAAGAGACACAAGCTTCACAATATGCTGCTCCCTATGTTCTTATTGCCTGTTTTATATTATATTTTATTTAATGGCTTTTTGGACTTTTTCAACGACCTCATCCGAGACCCATTGAGTCCATAAGTCTTCATTTTCTTTTAAGAACTTGATGGCTGCCTCATTTGCTGTTGCCTCATCTTCTTCAATAAATACAAGTGCCTCGTTTGCGATATCACTTGATGTTTCGTAATTCTGTAAAAACTCCACAACATCCGGGGCACGCTCAGGCAGGCTATCATTCGTGATAATATCGATGTCCTGCGCGCCAATTGATTGAAGCGGTCCCTCGGGATCTTCTTCTAGAATCGGTGTCATATCATACTTACCCATAACCCAGTTTGGTTCATAGTTATAGCCAATCCATGGTTCGCCCTTTTCATAGGCACTAGCAAGAGATATACTAATGGCTGATTCCGAACCTGGACGGAAGTAGTTATAGGATTCATCTAAATTGTAATGTTCAAATCCATCAAATAATATTTCATCTACAGTCCAACCTGATATTGATCCGATAACTCTTCCTTTTGAATCGTCTTCTGGATCTTTAAATAAGTCCCAGTAGTCAGGTAGATCCGTTATGTATTTTAAGTCAGGGGCCATAGGCTCGATACCTCGTTCAGGATCACCTTCTATGACGTATGTCGGAACGTATAAACCTTGAAAGTTGTCGTCAAAGTTAACTGATTGTTTTATATAGTAACCTTCTTCAAGCCCAGGTTCATAAATATCCATTACGTTTTCTGACCATATTTCCATATGTACATCGATGTCGTTATTTTCAATCCCGGTCATGATTGCTGCTGTGGATCCGGTAACTTCTTCAGTTTTATATCCATATCCTTCTTCAATTATAATACCAGCAACTTCATTATGGAATCGTGCACTTTCCCAACCCGCATCTGCAAATTTAATCGGCTCTTTTTTTGCAGAAGCATCCGAACTGCATCCAGTAAAGAATAGTACGATTAAAAGAAAAATTCCAAAAATAATAATGTTTCTTTTTCTCATTTTGTCTCTCCTCATGATAGCAATTTGTTAACGAAAATCTCTTACTATTTAAATGATAAGATGATATAAGAAAGATAGCAAACGCAAGTTCATATTGCTATTGACACATAAAGGCATCTTTCTGGTGTTCTCTATATTTTTTTAAACTAATATCATAAAAAAGACTCTATTATCGTCAAATATACGCAATTACGGGATTTTTCTTATAAAATTTAATTTAGTATAATCCAACTTTCGCAGGATGACTTTAACATATAACCTTGGGATCATGGAATAGAGATAAAATACAAACACCAGTTGACTTCTCGATGAACTGACCCTGAGAAAACTGGATAATCAAGCCCACAAAATCTTTATTACTGCGCATTTGATATAAACTACGACATAGTGAATATGGGGATCCGTTTAATCCGAGCAAATAGAGTGCGTACACCTCGCTTCGGCAGAATACTTCGCTTTCCATGGGCACGGCTTCAGCCTCCTCGCGGAAAAACCACCGCTGCGGGGTCTTCAGACACGTGTTGTTCCCATAGGAGTCTTCGTATTCTGCCTGCGCTAGGGTAGACACTACGATTTTTAATTAGACATTGTCCAGAAGATTAACTATTACAAAGTCTGTTTGCCGTGAAAGTAAGCTAATCCAAGCGGAGGAAAAAACGCGGAGACTCCCGTGGGAGCTGAGGCCTAGATGAGACCCCGCAGTGCGTAGCACGAGGAGGCTCATCAGCCGCCCACGGAAAGCGTAGCGTTTTTTCCGCAGCGTTCGAATTATCGCTTACTTTAACAGAAGGGGAAAAGACTCTTCATTCGAACTATGTCGCAGTTTATGGATTTTGTGTATGAACAGCTATCTAGATAGGTCAATGGAAATCTATAGTTCGGTTGACCCGCTTAAACGTATTGTCAGAAAAAAATTAGACGAAGATGCGTAAGTTGAAGTTAAAAATATTTATTCTTAATATTGTATTTTCAAGTGTTCAAACCGCTTGAATGAATTGACATGTTATTGGAAAAGATAACGTTTGAGGTGATAAATGATGGAGAAGAAAACATATTACATTAATTTAAGTTCAACCGAAATATCTCAAATTAAATATGCCAATAACGACCATTTTACAATCCAGGCAACAGAAGATGAAGTTAGTCAATTAAGAGCTAAGATGGATAATATGAACGATGCTGATTTCGGGGCTTACATGCGGGCTCATGTACCTATTATGGCTTATCATAAAGACAGTGAAAATGATGCCTATGATCAAGGCATAACTGAAGCTTTCCAAATGATTTATAATTTGGGAGATGGGGACACAAAACAACATATTGAAGAAATGGGTGTTTTAGGAGATCATCATATGTGAATAATCACAAGCAAGGAGGAATAAGGATAACATAATACCTTATTCTTTTTTGAATGTTGCTCTTTACTTTTTTATTTAGATCTTTCGCCCTAAAAGGAGTTTAGTCCAAAGGATTAAAAGGAATACTATAAATAGATAAATAATAATTATTAGAGGGGCTAAAAATTATGAATGTATACATAAAAAAGTGGATAAAATACATTGGTATTCCTGCAACCATTGGTTTATGTGTAACTTTCAGTATTCAACCCATCCTTGCGTTTGCGGGCTATGAAAAATCGGACGAACAACAAGCGGAGATAGCGGATCAAGAACAAAATAAGAAATCCAGTGCTGATCTTACTCATGAAGAGATTGTATCTTTAACTGATGAATTTATGAATGTTATTTTACAAGATATAGATGATGATTACAAAGTTATTCAATATGAGACAAAAGACGAATTGCTTGATGAATTTGAAAATATATCAACACATGAGTCAGCTGAGCCTTATGTAGAATTCTATTTTAACGAGACAGAAGATGGATTATATATTATTCCAACCGAAACGCCACCATGGTTTAATCCAGATAATGATTATGATATAATATCTTCTAATAAATCTGCAAGAGTGATCCAAGAAAATAAAACAGATTTAGATGGAACATACACCATTCAATACGACTTCATCTATGAAGAGGATGGTTGGAAAATCTCAAAGATTGAACATTTATAAAAAAGTTTAGAGGTAGTTGGACGATGTATAACTTTACAGATTACTATAATAACAATGTTAAACTCTCATTTACAGATCACCCTTTTTCAAAGGCGCCGAAACATATATTGGTTATTTGCCGATTTGAAGGAGAATGGCTTTTAACCCATCATAAAAGCCGAGGTTATGAATTTCCTGGTGGAAAAGTTGAAAAAGGAGAAACAGCAGAACAAGCTGCCATTCGAGAAGTTAAAGAGGAAACAGGTGGTATTGTAGAACACATAACGTATATTGCACAATATCTTGTTGAAGGTGCAAAAGATACGATTATTAAAAATGTGTACTTTGCTACTATCAGCAAGCTAATGAACCAACCAACATATTACGAAACTAATGGACCGGTATTAGTTAGTGAAATTCCAGCTCATGTTAAAAGTGAACATCATTATAGTTTTATTATGAAAGACGATGTGTTAACGCATAGTATGACATATATTGAAAATAACAAAATACTTGCTCATAAATAAAAGGGATCGACCTCGAACGATCCCTCTTATTTATTAATTTAAGTTGCATGCTTTATTAACCAACTTTCAACCTTTTCAACCACTTTATACATAATAGCTGCAAAAATGGCGATTAAAACAAGACTTGCTAATACAAGTGTAAAGTCAAATACTTGGAATCCGTAAACAATCAAGTATCCAAGTCCTTCTTTTGAAACTAAAAATTCTCCAACAATGACTCCAACCCATGACAAACCAACATTTACTTTTAACGTAGAAATCATAACTGGTAAAGTAGCGGGGAATACAGCTTCTTTAAAACATTGCCATTTCGAAGCTCCGAAACTTTTTAAGACTTTTTCGTAGTTTGGGTCGACTTCTATAAAAGCCGAATAGACGACGATGGTAGTGATGATTACTGAGATGATTGCTCCCATGGTAATAATGGAAATATAACCTGGTCCTAAAGCGACAATAATAATTGGCCCTAGTGCAACTTTTGGCATGGCGTTCATAATAACCAGATATGGGTCCATAACATTTGATAATCGATTGGAGAACCACAATGTTGATGCAAAGATAATCCCAAAAATTGTACCTAATAAAAAGCCAACAATGGTTTCAAAAAGAGTCACTTGTACGTGATTAAGCATACTTCCTTGTGAAAAACGATCTATGAGTAGATTGATTATTTGTGACGGTGAACTAAATATGAGTGGATCAATCCAAAACAGTCGGCTGGCAACTTCCCACAGAACAAAGAAACCAATTAAAAGCACAATTTGCCAAGTGAGAACAATTTTCTTTTCTCGCCTCACTCGACTGAGATAATTGTCGTAAAGGTGTTGATCATGAGAGTGGGACATAGTTATTCAACTCCTTTAATTAAAAACATACCTATAAGCTGGGTCTCTATATTTATAAATTGAATGTTAAGAGACGGCTTCATTTTTATTTAATTCTTCCCAAATGTTATCAAATAGACTCTGATATTTATGATGTCGTCTGACTTTAAAAGGAATCTCATTGCGTATCTCAATGGGAACTTCAAATTTTTTTACAATGGTTCCTGGATTTTGGCCCATAAGTAAAATGCGATCACTCATAGAAATGGCTTCACCGATGTCATGTGTAACGAGAATGGCTGTTTTATGATGCTTTTTTAGTAGATCGGCAACGGAATTTTCTAACCTTAACTTAGTTTGATAATCTAGTGCAGAAAATGGCTCATCGAATAATAATATATTAGGGTCGGTCATAAGTGTTCTTGCTAAAGCAACTCTTTGCCTCATGCCGCCAGATAATGAATCAGGGTAAGAATCGGCTTCGTCTTTTAAACCAACTTCATCTAAAAGGGCTAGGGCAGTTTCTTTGGCTTCATTTAAATTTCCTTTTTTTACTTTTGGACCAATTAACATATTTTCCATTATATTTTTCCAAGGAAACAAATAATCTTGCTGTAGCATGTAGCCAATTTCTAGTCCTGATTGGTTAATCGGCTTTTGTTTAAAAAGAATTTCGCCTGCTGTATTTTTTAAAATACCGGCAACTAGCGATAATATTGTTGACTTCCCGCAACCACTTGGGCCAATTACAGAAATAAATTCGCCCTCTTCCACCGAAAAGGATACATCACTTAATGCTTTTGTATACCCTTTTTTAGTAAAGTAATGGTGTGATACATTGTTTAATGTGAGATATGACATGGTTTAGCCTCCTTATTCATTCATCACGTCATCAGCAATATTTGTGTTGACTAACTCTTCATAAGGTACATCATCCGGGAGTTCACCGGCTTCATCCATCATTTCTTGCAAGTGATTCCAACCTTCTTCACTTAGAATTGGATTTGTTGCAAACGAATTCTGCCCTTTATAACGCTCCATGGATGTTGCTAAGATACCTAAGTCTGTGTCTTCAAAATATGGTTCAATAACTTCTGCAATCTCTTCACCAGAATGTTCCTCAACCCATTGTTGTGCTTTATAGATGGCACGAGTGAATTTTTTAATTGCTTCTTCATCTTCTTCAATAAAACTGGATTTAGCCATGAATACAGTGTAGGGAACCTGGCCAGACTCTTCACCAAATGAAGCAATAACATGACCTTTTCCTTCTTTTTCAAACACACTTGCCGTGGGTTCAAATAATTGGACATAATCTGAGTCACCTGAGGCGAAAGCTCCAGGAATATTAGCAAAATCAACATTTTGTAATAGATTTAGTTCATTATGTGGGTCGATCCCGTGTTGCTTAATGACATACTCTCCGACCATTTGCGGCATTCCACCCTTACGTTGGCCAAGAAATGTACTGTCTTTTAAGTCATCCCATTCAAAATCAGGTTGTGGTTCTTTAGAAACTAAAAATGTCCCATCAGTTTGAGTTAGTTGAGCAAAGTTCACAGCATAATCTTTTGATTCCTGACCATACACATACATTGATGTTTCTGCTCCTACTAAGGCGACATCTGCTCCATCAGACAGAAGGGTAGTCATTGTTTTATCTCCACCCCAAGTTGTTTGTAATTCAACATCGAGACCTTCCTCCTTAAAGAATCCTTGCTCTAATGCTACATATTGAGGGGCGTAAAATACGGAACGAGTCACTTCTGCTAGTTTAATGGACGTTTTACTTTCCTCACCTGCACCGCATGCAGATAAAATAAGGGCTGTTAAACATAATAGTGTTATATATTTAAAAAGCCTCAAGTACAATCGCTCCTTTCACTTTCCTGTGAATCCTGTTTCATCACATTTTATGCTAAGAGAAAAAATGTGTGAATGCCTATATTATGAAAATGTTTTTTGTTTGATAAATTGGAAGGGTCGCTACTTATCGAGGGTGAGTTGTAGATTTGTGAAAGGGTGAGTGTGCATATGTAATGAAGACCAACTTTGGTGTGTGAGCCCTTGAAAAGATGTCCCATATTTGTGTTGATGGTAACATTGCAATGAATATTAATAGTTGCAGTTATATTCAGTATGACACTTGCATCGAACATGATAAAAAACACCAACCTTATATAATAAGATTGGTGTTTGAAAGTATTGTTCACCTTTTGGTGAGTTATATAAAAACCCTCTTGGGATGAGGTCGAGATTTATTCAGGCCTATAGACTGGACCTGCTTTTTTAATATCTTCGCTTGCATAAGAAAATTGTGTGAAATTTTCGTAGAACTGTGTTGCGAGTTTTTGAGCTGCTTGATCATAAGCTGCTTTATCAGTCCATGTGTTTCGTGGTATGAGAACGTCATCAGGAACCCCAGGAACATGTAAAGGAATCTTCAAACCAAAAACTTCATCTGTGATGGTTTCTACAGAATTAAGTTCACCCTCAAGTGCAGCATGGACCATGGCACGAGTATAGGAAAGTTTCATACGATGGCCGACTCCATACGCTCCACCTGTCCAACCTGTATTAACTAAAAAAACTTTCGCGTCATGCTGCTCTATTTTTTCTCCTAGCATTTCTGCATAAGTGGACGGCGCAAGTGGTAGAAAAGGTGCACCAAAGCAAGTCGAAAAAGTTGCTTCAGGTTCAGTTATACCACGCTCAGTTCCAGCTAATTTACTCGTATATCCGCTTAAAAAGTGGTACATTGCTTGCTCTTTTGTTAATTTACTAATAGGAGGTAATGTTCCGGATGCGTCTGCTGTTAAAAAGATAATGGCATTTGGGTGGCCGGCAACACTTGGTGAAACTATATTATCAAGATTTTCTAATGGATAGGCAGCACGTGTGTTTTCTGTTAAGGATGTGTTATCATAATCAGGTATTCGTGTTTTGTCATTAACAGTTACATTTTCAAGCACTGATCCAAAATGAATCGCATTGTAAATTTCAGGTTCTTTTTCTTTTGATAGATTAATACATTTTGCATAACACCCGCCTTCGATATTGAAGACGCCATTCGGACTCCAACCATGCTCATCGTCACCAATTAAATAACGATAGGGGTCTGCGGATAATGTGGTTTTACCTGTACCGGATAGTCCGAAAAATAAAGCAACGTCACCTTCTGTACCGACATTGGCGGAACAATGCATTGATAAAATATTTTCACGCGGTAATAAAAGATTCATAATGGAGAATACAGATTTTTTGATTTCTCCTGCATATTCTGTTCCACCGATAAGAACCACTTTTTGTTTAAAAGATATGAGTACAAAAGCTTCAGAGTTCGTTCCGTCAATCGCTGGATCGGCTTTAAACGATGGTGCAGATATAATTGTAAATTCAGGTTCATGTGACTTTAGTTCTTCAGAAGTTGGTCGAACGAATAATTGTTTTGCAAATAAATTATGCCAAGCATATTCATTGATAATTTGTATAGGTAAGCGATATTTTTTATCAGCACCAGCATAACCATTTAGAGTGAATATTTCATTTACTTCTTTTAAATGATCAATGACCTTACCTAATAATTTATTAAAAATATCTTCCTCAATTGCTCTGTTAACTGTTCCCCAATTTACGATATGATTACTAACCTCATCTTTAACAATAAATTTATCGTTGGGAGAACGTCCAGTGTAAGCACCGGTTGTTGCTCTTACTGCACCTGAATCTGTTAGGATGCCTTCATTTCTTGACAGGATTTTCTCCACTAATTGAGGTACAGATAAATTATATTGTAAGTGATCCTGTACCATTAAATCATTGATCAATGAAGAACTTTTGACTGCTTTCATATTGATACCGCCTTTATGAAAATTTTTAATTGGAAAGAGCGCTTTCCATCATTTAATAATCTGGTTATTAGTATAACACATATAAATTAATAGTCCATACTATTTAATGATAAAAATTTATTAATGTTAATCCATATGTGAAAAGGAAAAAAGTTGACAATGACCTGTGTTTTCATTTAGCATTACCAATGAACGGATACTCTTCTCTTATTCAGAGTCGGTGGAGGGACAGCCCCTATGAAGCCCAGCAACCTCACAACGTGTGAAAAGGTGCTCACCTGATGCAAGGAATTTTTTCCTTGAGCAATAAGAGTGAAAGGTCATCATTCCTTTCCTCATAATTGTAGGAAGGGATTTTTTAATTTAAAAAACGATGAAATATGAATATATACTTATATTATAAGGGAAAAATATATAGGTGACTATATAAAACTGTAGGTTGTTTAGTATGAAATCAGGGATTATTTAGCAGCCCCTTTCCTTATATACTCAATCTGATAAAGATAGGTTTCCGTATCATTGCTTAAGGGAGGCTTTAGCCAAAATGGCTATTAATCGACGTTTATTTACTTCTGAATCTGTAACAGAAGGGCATCCAGATAAAATAAGTGATCAAATATCTGATGCTATTTTAGATGAAATTTTACAAAAAGACTCAAATGCACGTGTTGCTTGTGAAACAACGGTGACGACTGGACTTGTGCTAGTTTCAGGTGAAATAAGCACCACTACATATGTAGACATTCCATCAATAGTTAGGGAAACAATTAGTGAAATTGGTTATACACGGGCTAAATATGGTTTTGATGCTGAAACGTGTGCGGTTTTAACGGCGATAGACGAGCAGTCACCAGATATCGCTGAAGGTGTAGATAAAGCTCTAGAAGTACGTGAAGGGCAAATGAATGAAGAAGATATTGCTGCTATAGGGGCAGGGGATCAAGGGTTAGTTTTTGGCTTTGCTAATAATGAAACCGAAGAATTGATGCCCTTAGCTATATCACTTGCCCATCAATTGGCCAAGCGTCTAGCTGACGTGAGAAAAGAAAATATTCTAGATTATTTGCGTCCGGACGGGAAAACGCAAGTAACGATCGAGTATGATGAAAGCGATCAGCCGATACGAGTCGATACATTGGTGATCTCCACACAACATCGTCAAGACATAGATACCGAACAAATCGAAGAAGATATTATCGAACATGTGATTAATCCGGTTGTTCCAAGCCATCTTCTTGACGATAAAACAAAGTATTATATTAATCCAACAGGGCGATTTGTAATTGGTGGGCCACAAGGTGACGCAGGGCTAACAGGAAGAAAAATAATCGTTGACACATACGGCGGCTACGCCCGGCATGGCGGGGGAGCCTTTAGTGGAAAAGATGCGACAAAGGTTGATCGTTCAGCTGCTTATGCTGCTCGGTACGTCGCTAAAAATATTGTTGCTGCTAAACTTGCTAGCACCTGTGAAGTCCAAATCGCTTATGCTATCGGGGTTGCGGAACCTGTATCTATATCCATTAATACATTCGGCACTGGAAAAGTAAGTGAGGAACTATTGGTGGAAGCGGTTCGTAAGATTTTTGATCTTCGTCCAGCAGGAATCATCCGTATGTTGGACTTGCAAAAACCAATTTTTAAGGCAACTGCAGCTTATGGTCATTTTGGCCGTAAAGATATTTTATTTCCATGGGAGAAAACGGACAAGATAGACGAATTAAAAGCGTTGACAATTTAAAACAGCAAACATTACGTTTGTATAATTTGCTTGTATAGAAAAAGCCTTCTTTCTGTACAAGCTTTTTAATTTGTATGTTTTAGAACTATTATATTATTATCATAGTCTTGAAATACTTTAATGATAGCACACAAATTATTTGAGGCAGAAATTAATCACTATCCTCATCGAACGACAAGGGATAACGTCCCAGAGCGAACGGAGCTGCAAGATCAGATTTAGTTAATTATAAGGACGTTTTTCTTGCTCACATTATAGTGACGGGGCATGAAATACGCCTTTTGTGTATTGAACAGTTTTTAAAAAGAATGTTATCTAATTGAATTGAAGCCTTGGAAAACTGTTAAGATAGGTTCATAATCGCTCGATTAAATAAGCGGAAAAGTGAAATAATTGTAAAGCAAACAAATGTTTGTGATAAACTAAAGGGTGTAAAGGAGAATTTCTTATGACTAAACATAAAATCTATACCATGAGTTTTGCAAGTGTTTATCCGAATTATATTAATAAAGCAAAGAAAAAAGGACACACGAAAACAGAAGTCGATGACATCATTCGCTGGTTAACGGGTTATGCCCAGGAGGAGTTAGAACTACAGCTAAAAAAGCAGACAGATTTCGAGACCTTCTTTGCTGAAGCTCCACAATTGAATCCAGCACGAACTTTAATCGAAGGAGTAATTTGCGGCGTTCGAGTAGAAGACATCGAAGAACCAACGATGCAAGAAATTCGTTATTTGGATAAATTGATCGATGAGTTGGCAAAGGGAAAAAAGATGGAGAAAATACTACGGAAATTATAACCTATTCCTATTATCCATAGGTTTATAAAATTGTTAATGTTATGGAGGTGTGTAAAATAAAGGGGAAATGGCCTCCTTTTTTAGTGTTACTTGCTGCAGTTTTTTGGGGTACAACAGGCACTGCTCAAGCTCTTGCACCAGATACTGCTCATCCTATAGCGATAGGAGCTACTCGTTTAGCAGTGGGTGGTTTATTTTTGTTATCGATTGTTATAGCTAGGGGTAAACTTAATTTCCAAAATTGGCCGATTAAAACAACGTTTATGGCCTCTTTATGTATGGCTTTCTATCAACCTTTATTTTTTTCAGCCGTTTCGATTACGGGGGTGGCCATAGGCACAGTAGTGGCGATTGGGAGTGCACCCATCTTCTCAGGACTAACAGAATGGATCTATTTAAAGACTCGTCCACCTAAAGTTTGGTGGTTCTCTACTGGATTAGCCATATTAGGTTGTCTTATTCTCTTTAGTAATCAAGAGTCCATCGTGATAGATCCTTTTGGAATTGTCCTAGCCCTTGGTGCTGGGTTATCATTTGCTAGTTATACGCTTGTTAGTCGATCTTTAGTTGAGGAACATTCATCATTATCCGTCGTAGCTGTTGTTTTTATACTTAGTGCCATTTGTTTATCTCCATTTTTATTTATTTTTGACATGTCCTGGATTATGAGTGTTCGGGGTTTAAGTGTGAGCCTTCAACTTGGCATAATGGCAACAGGAATAGCTTATTATCTGTTTTCTAAAGGACTTGTTTATGTTACGTCATCAACTGCAGTTACCTTGACGTTAGCAGAACCGTTAACCGCAGCACTACTCGGGGTCTTCTTATTAGGTGAACACTTAACAATCACTTCTTGGTTCGGAATCTTTCTCTTGATGTTAGGGATTGGCGTTTTATTGAGGGCACCTAAAAGTATTAGGAGTGAGGGAGAATATCAAATGGTTGAATAGTGAGGTTACAGGTACTGAACAACAGTAATTGACGTAAATAATTGATATCTTAACACCTCGCAAAATGTAAACACACTTTCTTGAAATAAATGTAGTTGAAGTATTAAGATTAATTAGTCTATATAGGAATAAATTGACTTTTTATTTAATGAGTGTAAAATGAAAATTTGGATAATCGATTCGCACTCGGGGAGCTTTTAAAAGCTGAGAAGGCTAAGTGCCTGACCCTTAGGACTCGAACTGGATAATGCCAGCGTGAGGAAGTGTGGTAATGGTCTGACCAATCAAGTTTATAATTGTGTCAGAATAAACTGCATTCCTATGGATGCAGTATTTTTGTGCAGTTTATGACAAAGGGGGGAGTTGTGACAAATCATCACTACACGAATATAGCGTCTGCAGCTCTTTATCTGGTGAAAGTTTGCTCCTAGATAGATTATCTAAAGTAGGATGAATATGAGATCGAAATAGATTAATAGTTTTTTAAAAGAAGCGTTCAGAAGTTTCTGTGCTTCGAAAAAAGGAGACTAAAATGAAATACATACGAAGTTTTTTATTAATTTTAATAGTATTTACACTAGTACTAGGTGCATGTGGCAAGAGTGAAGAACAAGATATATCGTCTGAAGAGACAGACGAACAAGAAGAGAAGGTCGTTCATTTAAGTGCTCCTGGAGAGATTCCAAGCCTTGATCCCACTTTGGCGGATAATGATTTTAGTTTTAATGTTATTAATCAAGTGTTTGAAGGGTTGTATCGTCTGGATAAAGATGGCGAACCTCAATTGGCGATGGCTGCCAGTGAACCAGATGTGAGTGATGATGGACGAGTTTATACTTTTACTTTGCGCGATGATGTTACTTGGTCAGACGGATCCTCTGTAACTGCACATGATTTTGAATATTCTTGGAAAAAAGCTGTTGATCCGGAAACGACTGCAGCTTATGGGCCACAATTTGAAGAAATTGTTGAAGGTGCTACTGATATTTTAGTTGGAGACAAACCGTCAGACGAGTTAGGTGTAAATGCCCTTGACGATAAAACCTTAGAAGTGACCTTAGAGGCTCCAGTTCCTTATTTTAAAGACTTATTGACAACCGCTGTCTTTTTCCCGCAGCCGAAGGAATATGTTGAGGAACAAGGTAAAGACTACGCCCTTGACAGTGATCATGCTTTGTATAATGGTCCGTTCATTTTAACTGATTGGAATGGAACAGGGGATACGTGGACTTATGAAAAGAATGATCAGTACTGGGATAAAGAGTCTGTCAACGTAGACCGGATTCAGGTGAATGTGGTGAAAGATACACAAACCGCCATTGATCTTTATGAGAATGATCAGCTTGACCGTGTTGTGTTATCTGGTGATTTTGTGGATGAATATCAAACAGATGACGAGTATCATACCTACTTGACGGGTGGTGTGCGATTTCTTAAAATGAATCAAGGAAAAGATGACGAAGAGACAGAACTTGCTAACTTGAACATCCGGCAAGCATTAAACATGGCACTTGATCGTGATGCGATTGTTGATCATTTATTAAATAACGGATCAACTCCCCTTTATGCAACAGTTGCTGAAGGCTTGGCAAATAATCCGGATACAGATGAAGATTTTCGTAGCGAAAACGGTGATCTTACGTATTACGATGAAGGTGAAGCGAGAGATAAATGGGAAAAAGGCTTAAAGGAATTAGATATAAATGAATTGGAATTAGAACTGACCACATCAGATTCTAGCTCAACTAAAGTTCTTGCTGAAAATCTAAAGAATCAGTGGGAAAGCGCTCTTCCAGGACTGACAATTATCGTTAAGAATGTCCCACCCAAACAAAGTGTAGAAGCAAATGTTACTCAAAATTTTGATCTCATTTTAACAGGATGGGGTGGTGATTATCAGGATCCAATGACGTATCTTAATCTATTCATCACGGATAGTCCGGGTAACCATACCGGGTTTTCCAACGATAAGTATGATGAATTGGTATTAAAATCCAAATCATCTCTAGCAGGAAAACCAAAGGAGCGTTGGGATTCATTATTGGAAGCAGAAAGAATTTTAATTGAAGATAATGCAGTATTAATTCCGATTTCACAAAATGGTACAGCGTATCTTGAGAAAGACAAAATTAAGAATTTTATTACTTACAAGGTAAGTGCTGATAACTATAAATGGATTGACGTAGAAGCGTAAAGTTAATGTGTTTCTACAAAGAAACCTGAGCCTCCCGGATTGTTATTACCGGGCTGCTCAGATTTTCTATTATAAATTAAAGATATTATTATATGTGACTGTTGAACGTTTATAAACGATACTTAAATAATATTCCTTTATTTTCCTTCCTCTTCTAAGGTGTTATGACTGCGGGGAAGGTTCGATAACAAAATAATCTATTTACGGTTCTCTTTAAGCAAAACTGTTGAATTTATTTTTAAAATAGAACAAACTATATAAGTAACAAAATTAAAATTACACACCATTTTTATAGGAGATTGATATAATGGCAATTAGGGTTAAAGCAATTATAGGTAGTACTAGTTCTACTTCACACAATTTGAAACTAATTCAATATATGAAAAATCGTTATGCGGATCAATTGGATATTTCACCGGTTTTCGTTAATGACTTGGAAATGTTCTCAATAGATATTGAAAATACTCCACCTGCAAACGTGAGAAAGTTTAAAGATAATATAAAAGACTCGGATGCCGTATTATTTGCGGTTCCAGAATATAACTTCTCAATTCCAGGAGCGTTGAAGAATGCGATTGATTGGTTATCGCGTGGCGGTGATTACACACTTCAAAATAAACCTGGGTTCATCGTGGGCTCATCTATCGGCGTATTTGGAAGTATCCGTGCCCAGATGCACTTGAGAGAAATCCTATCTAATCCAGCATTAGCACCTACGTTATTACCAGGGAATGAAGTTTACATTGGCTCGGTTCATGAAAAGATAAACGAAGCAGGTGAATTGATCGACCAAGCAACAATCGATTTCTTGGATTCAGTTGTTAAGAACTTCATAGCTTTCTATGATAATACAAGAAATACAGTGAAAGCTTAAGAATAAAAATAGACCTCTTTCTGAGTGACGGGGTTAGTTACAAGGAAAGAATAATAATTTAAATCGGGATAAAAATCGCTTATGATTTGTATCCCGATTTTATTTTGCTAAAAAATTTCGAAATATATTGGACGCTATTTCGAACATGACAAAATTGTAAGGTTAAATGTGAAAATCGTAAGGGAAATCGATAGAAGATTCCACATTTCATTCTTATAATGGGATTATCAATCGTAGAATGTGGAAAATTACAGTATCAACTATCGATGAAGAAGTAGCAAATGATGACTGTCGGATAAGAATCAGATAAGAAATCTTTAAAAGTAACTATTTTAAACTAATGTCACGAAAGGATGAATCATATGAAGGCAGACAAGGTTTTGTCCTCTTTATGTTATTTTAGTGTTTTTTTTGCACCATTTTTATTTCCAATCATTGTATATATTTTTGCCTCAGGAAATGTGAGAAGTCATGCCGGAAAGTCATTGTGGATACACTTAGCACCATACCTGGCTGTTTTTATTGGTTTAGCAGTCTTGGCTTTGAATTTAGGCAATCAAACGGTAATTCTAATCACCATTGGTATTTGTTTTCTAATCGCAATTTACTACTTTATTTTAAATTTCGTAAAAGGCATAAAGGTGTTAATAGAGAATTAATAGATCGTTACTTTTTGAGCATATAAAGATAGACGAAGGTTCGGGATATGTAATTCACTTTTGGACACGGGGACAGGCGGAGACCACTGAAAAAGTCCTCTAAATTGCTCCGCACCCATTCCAACTAGTATACCTGCATTATCCTCTCCGGATTTGCTCCTAAATCATATTCCAGGTAGGTAACTGCTTTATCCTCCCTGGATTTGCTTCTAAACCATATTCGAGGTAGTGTACCTGCTTTACCGTCCCTGGATTTGCTCTTAAATCATATTCCAGGTAGTGACCTGTAAAATCCAAAAAGTCTGCTGGAGATTTTGCTATAACGTTGAAGCTCTTTTCTGTGGCCAAGTGTCAGGCACTGTGGCAATGAATTTTCCTTGTTTCATACCAATGGTTGCTTTATCAATTTTAGCGCGATGAAGTTTCAAACGTTAAGAGCGTCCTAAATAGGGGAGCTTTTCACCGCTAACAAATTCTTTCGGTTGAACATTCGTTTGTACCTCTTGTAAATCAGCTAACTTCTCACTAATCCATCTTGCTTTACCTGAGACAAGCTCGCTTAGTTTATCATCTGTCACATCTTCTGATACATAAACGACAACACCATCAACAAGGTCAACCGAAATTTTCACATCTTGCCGATTCTGCCGATGAACATTGTAGTGAATTTTTTCTGTGCCATAATCAATGCTATGCATTATATAGCCTACTTTCTAATTTGGTATAAACTATTATACAATTATCTGCTGCTAAATAAAATAACATGTCGCTTTGTATAGAACAATATAGCAAGTTATTATGCTATACTATTGTCAGTGTAATAAGGCTTTCATAGTGGTGGCTCACCCCTTTTAGTAGAAAGGGGGTGATCGAAATGACGGTTTTCCAAAGTTTGATTCTCATGATTTCTTTTGGGAGTCTCATTGTAGCGATGCTGTCATTTACAAACAAAAAATAACCACCCTATATAAGCCTTGACAAGCATTTAGGGTAGTTATTTTTAGACCTTTAATGTGAGTCGCCCCTTTGAAGGGCTATTACACAATTGACCGTTCCATGTTGTCGCATGGGATGGTCTTTTATATCGTATGAACTTCTATTTATATTATACCTCATTTGTCGTATAATTTAAACATTAATATTTTCCAAAGTCGGATTTCAGAATTAGCAACCACCGATTCTTAATTTGATCAGCTTATTTTTTAAAACCAAGATCCGTATGATGTAAATAATATTGTCCTTTTTCAATGTATGACTTGATAATCCGCGTCATATCGGCATAATCTTCTTCTGTTAGTTCTCTAACTACTTTGGCTGGTCGCCCTAAAGCTAGGGAATGGGGTGGTATTTTTTTACCAGGAGGGACAAGACTGCCTGCTCCTATAAATGCATATTCGCCAATTTCAGCTCCGTCCAAGATAAGTGAGCCCATGCCGATTAGCGCATTTTTGCGAATAATGCCTGAATGGATTGTTACTTGATGCCCAATCGTCACGTCATCTTCAATAATAGCTGGTTGATTGGGGCTTTGGTGAATCATGGATAAATCCTGGACACTCACTCGTTTGCCAATCCGAGTCGGCGCCACGTCCCCACGAATCACCGTATTAAACCATACACTCGACTCCTCATCTATCTCCACATCACCAACAACTGTGGCATTTTCTGCTATAAAAGCAGTGTCATGAATCGACGGATAAATGTCTTTATAATGATGAATCATGATAATCCTCCTTCAAAACGTTCAACCACATCTTACATTACTTTTTTTGGACAGCTAGGATGAATGGTGGATCATTCTTTTGATTAATAAACCCGTAACGTAGTACTTTATAACTCTTCTGGTCTAAATTTATAACATAATCAAGAACAGCATTCTTTTCATCTTTTCCACCTTCATGCCCGTGATAAATAACGAGAACAACGAGTCCATTCTTCTTTAAAATTTTTAAAATTTCATGAAGTGCTGCTATAGTGGATTCTGGGTGAGTAATGATTTTTTTATTACTTTTTGGTAAATAGCCTAAGTTGAAAATAGCTGCTCCAATATGCCCTGTTAACTTAGGGTCAACATATTTTGGAATGTTTTCATGGCTGTCTTGGATTACTGTTACATTATGACGTAATTCTTCACTTAGTTTTTCTTTCGTATTATCGATGGCTTTTTCCTGAATATCAAAAGCAAGGACATGCCCTTCATCTTCAACAAGCCGACTTAAAAATAGTGTATCATTTCCATTACCGCAAGTAGCATCGATGACGGTTTCTCCTTTTGCGACAGATTGCTGGATTAAATAATGCGCATAATTTAAAATACTTTTAAGCATAGATGTTTGTAACTCCTCATTTTTTCCTATTTAATACTAGTTTATCATGATAGACTTTGATTAAAAAATATAAAGCAATAATAGGAGGCAGTTTAGTTGTGAAAATATACATTGTAAGACATTGTGAGGCAGAGGGCCAGGTAGCTAATGCTCCATTGACGACAAATGGGAAGGTACAGGCTATTCAATTGGCAGACTTTTTATCAGATTATAAGGTTGAACGAATTTTATCCAGTCCTTATGAAAGAGCTATCCAATCAATAGAGCCGTTTTCAAAGCAGGTAAATGTTGATATTGAGGAAGACGCCCGTTTGATGGAGAGAGTGCTTAGCACTAAGAATTTACCGGATTGGTTAGAAAAACTTGAGAAAACATTTGAAGATTTAACGATTACATATGAAGGTGGAGAATCGGGTTTACAGGCAATGGATCGTATTGTCACAGTTGTTAAAGAAAGCGTCAATGCTGGATGTGACAACGTACTCCTTGTAACTCATGGAAATATTATGAGTCTATTGTTGCATCACTACGATTCTGAATTCGGTTTTAACGAATGGAAGCATCTCAGTAATCCTGATGTCTATGTTATTTCGGATAATGATGGGGGGACAATTGAAAGAATTTGGATGGAAAATGATTAGAGAAAATTAGTATTCTGTGTTTATAGACTTTTTACCAGATGAAAAGTTTTATCACTTAATTTAAGGGAGGCCATATATGCAAACATATTGGGTTGTAATATTTTTTATTTTCGGCAGTGTTTTAGGTTCGTTTTTTAATGTCGTGGCGTTACGTTTACCTAAAAATATCCCTTTTAGCCATAATCGATCTTACTGTCCAACTTGCCAACGTCAATTGCGTTGGTATGAACTTATTCCAATTTTTTCCTTCCTATTTCAAAAAGGAAAATGTCGCGGTTGCGAGAGTAGAATTTCATTTATATATCCGTTTATTGAGCTGTTTACAGCATTATTATTTGTGTATAGCTACTTGGAATTGGGGTTCGACCTTGAGCTGATTACTGCTTTCATCTTCATAAGTATGTTAATGATAATTTTTGTAACGGATATGATTTACATGCTGATCCCTAATAAAATACTCCTGTTTTTCTTACCCATTATCCTCGTGATGCGAATTATTTCTCCGCTTAATCCTTGGTACGACGCTCTTACCGGACCGGTGTTAGGATTTACCTTACTCGCCATCATTATTATCATTAGTAAAGGTGGTATGGGTGGCGGGGATATGAAACTCTTCGGTGTTCTTGGCCTTGTATTAGGATGGAAAGGCGTGTTGTTTACACTATTTTTAGCGTCGATATTAGGATCTATAATTGGGATGGTTTTAATAAAAGTTCGTCGCATAAACCATAAGCAACCGATTCCTTTTGGGCCTTATATCATCATCGCTGCTTTAATAAGTTACTTTTTTGGGAATGAATTAATAGAGGCTTATTTTTCACTTTTTTAATTACATCAGTAGGAGGATTAAAGAATGCAGTCTAATTATGAATTTCAACCATTAAAACCATCATTCTACGATCAATCAACACTTCAATTGGCAGAAAGTTTGCTTGGTCAGGTTTTAGTGAAAGAAACTGATGAAGGAACAGCATCGGGTATTATCGTTGAAACAGAAGCTTATTTAGGTGAGGGAGACCAGGCTGCTCATAGCTATAAAAAGCGCCGCACGAAACGGACCGAAATAATGTTCCAGGCACCTGGACATGCTTATATATATCAAATGCATACTCATCGCCTCGTCAATATAGTAAGTGGGGAGGAGGGGAATCCCCAAGCTGTTCTTATTCGGGCAGTTGAGCCGTTAGCTGGAATAGAGTTGATGAAAAAGCGCCGTCCTGTAGATAAAATGACGAATTTAACGAGCGGCCCTGGTAAATTAACGAAAGCATTAGGAATTACCATGGAAGATTATGGGCGTAAACTTTTTGAACCTCCTTTGTTTATTGCAAAAGGAAAGCCTAGTGGAGAAATTGTACGCGGGACTCGTATCGGTATAGATAATTCAGGGGAAGCGAGAGACTATCCCTATCGATTTTGGGTAAAAGGAAATCCTTACGTGTCAAGATAAAAAATATCGTTCCTTTATATGCAAGATGAAGACCACAATTCATGAAAGTCTCTTTAAAATGTCGTTCATTACCTCGATGAAGACCGCAATTTCATGAAAGTCTCTTTAAAATGTCGTTCATTACCTCGATGAAAACCACATTTTCATGAAAGTCTCTTGAGGTTGTCGTTCATCACCTCTATGAAGACCACATTTTCATAAAAGTCTCTTTAAATTGTCGTTCATTACCCAAATGAAGACTACAATTTCGTAAAAATCACTTCTAATTGGTCTCATCAGACGAGGGGATCCCCATTTCGTGATAATACTCCCCACAGATGGAGTTCAATTGTCATCCTACTCGAATCACTATTAAATCTCCTTGATCTAAATAGATATTGAAAAAAGACTAAAGGGTCAAGGGTCATCTCCTCTAGTCTCCATCCACAAAAAATAAATTTAACTCTTCATTAGGACTCACATCAACGTCCGCTGGTATTTTAATATATAGTAATTCCGTGCTGAATATGCGATTATCTACAGGTTCGAGATATTTGTTGTCTTCCGCATAGGTTGTGCTTTCTTCATAGACACCTGTTCCAGTTCCCCAATCAGGGTTACTAAGATAATTAGAATCTTTAAATTGACGAATAGGAAATTCTTTATTAACCTGTGAAATTTTTACCTCTACAGGGGCAGATGCTTGAAATGTTAGTTTACTATCTTCAAGTGAAACATTCGCAGTTGGGATATGGCCTGTTGTCAAATCAATATTGTCTATGATGTGGGGAGTCATATATAAGCCAACTTCGACGGTGTTATTTAAATTCGCTGTTTCTATCGCAATATTACTTATAATATCTTCACCGAGCATCTCGATATTCAATTCCGTTCCTTCAAAATCAAATTCCCATTCATTCACTAAATAATCTTCCGCCATCTCAATGGAACCTGTCATTTGAGGAACAACGTGTAAATTAGGGATTTTCGTATCTTCATTAATTAATCTCACACTACGAGCTGAATTATTGTCGTTGATGGGAAGCATGTATGAGATAGTGAATGACGTTATGAGAATCACTAGATAGCCAGTTAACAGCCATTGATTTCGTTTCCGATTAATAAATTTTGATTTGAAAAACCGCAATAAAACGATAAACAGGGCAATCATTCCTAAAAAGAAAATGAGTTGAGCCACGACAAATGAAATCATACCCTAACCTCCTTGTTTCTAATTAAAAGCATCGATAAACTAAAGAGCAGCCCTGACGTCACAAGTATTTTTAATGTAAATAAAATTAAATTGCCTTCCTGAAAATAGAACAAGAATGAATTTACGAGAAAGTTATTTTTCCCTGCATTTCCACTGATAATAAGTAAGCCAATAAATAGCACCGGAAGTATGAAAACAAATACTTTATGTAATTGTACAAGAGTGCCGGCAAGATAACCTAATGAGCAAAAAAGCAGGATATACATTGATGTTGCCATGAAACCAATGAAAAAGTCTGTAAGAGTCACGTGGTGCCAAATAATCTCGTTTGTATCTTTAGCAAAGTAAAAAATAACGCGGTACAAAGATCCAGATAACATGGCAGTTAATCCACTGAGAAAACTTATTGTTAATAGAAATAAACTGTTTGACCACACTTGAGTTTGATTGTTTGTCACAAACGTATAATCATCTTCTCGATATGCTCTAGTCGTAATTAAAAAAGCAGTGATAAATCCCCATAAAAGAGTGAAGACAACGCTGAAATCAGCAGTATAAGAATCAAGAGAACCATGATAGCTATAACCACTCATTCCATGGGATATCGTAGGATTAAATGCTATTAAGATGCTGAACAATTGAAGAATAATAAGTGAATTAAAGACGTTCAAGTATGCTTTTAGTTTAAATTGATATTGCTTTTTAACCAGACTCATATAATTCACCTTATTTAAGGACATCATCTATACCTCCTTTAAAATCTTTAGTCATATAGATACTCAAATCAGAAGGACTGACAGGAGCTATGCGGATACCCATTCGCTTGAGGTTCTCAACGTCAGCTCCACGCTTAACAATCGCGAAAATAGTATTTTTATTAATTGTTTCTCGGTAAAGGACGTCTTGATCCTTTAGGACACATTCCATAATTAGTGCTGAACCTGATAATCCGACCGCGTATTCTTGTAAGTCGTCGATCGGCATATGAATGAGTAATTTTCCTTTATCAATCAGTAGGACATCTTCAAGCAAATGTTCCATCTCATCTAAGTGATGACTTGATATCAGAAACGTCCTTGGATATGCCAGGTAATCTTTGAGTAAGACTCTATAAAAATCTTTACGCACAGCCGCATCCATACCTGTCGTTGGTTCATCAAATATCGTTAAAGCGCATCTGGTGGAAAGACCGAATAACATATTAAATGTGCTCTTTTTTCCTTTGGAGAGTTGAGCATGCACGGCATCTGGATTAAATGAAAAGTAATCCAACATTTTGTGAGCTAAATTCATATCCCAATTTTTGTGAAAACGATTTCCTTCAACTAGAATTTCTCTAAGCGTCAATACATCTGGAAAAAGCATCTCATCATCCACGAAAATGGAATTATTCGCTACAATCAAACTGTTAAAGGGTCGCTCTGAAAATACGTTAATATCTCCACTTGACTGTTTTAGAAATCCCGCAATCATTTTCAAGAATGTCGTTTTACCTGCACCGTTTCTCCCGACAATTCCTGTAATGGTATTAGGCTGAATCGAAATGGATATTTCGTTAACAGCTTTCACCTTGTTAAAATACTTTGTTAATGTATTCGTTTCAATCACCATATTATTCATCCCCCTTTTCCTCGCTAAATGATAATTGAATCATCTTAATTAACTCTTCTTCCGTTACTTTTAATTGGTGTGCCTCAATGACAACATCTTGAATAAGACCTTTAAGTGTTTCACTTTTTCGTTTTGCTAAAATAATTTGTTTTGCATTTTCAGCAACAAACTTCCCCAGACCACGCCGGTTGTATAAAACCTTATCGTCATGTAATAAATTCAATCCTTTCGCCGCAGTAGCGGGATTGATATTAAACATATCCGCAAGTGAGTATTGAGAGTGGACTTTGTCATTTTCCTCGAATTGTCCATTCAATATCTCATTTTCTAACCACTCAGAAATTTGTATGTAAATTGGTTTGGTGCTGTCAAAATCAAGCATGAAGTTGGGCACCTCCTTTTAGGTAATTCAGTGCATTAGTCGTGTAACTTAGTATATTACCCGCGGTGGTTTTTGTCAATGTGAATCAGAAAGCTTCTTTTCATATTTCAGGAGTAATGCTATCCTGCTATAATAGTTTTAAAACACAAAGTAAAGTGAGGGAGGGGGAGAAAAAATTATCGATCAAAAAGTAGAGGCAGGAGCCGGGCAGAAGAAACGCTCTAAATGGCGATATCTGGGCTGGGCGATTCTAATTGTACTAATTATTTGGGTGATTATTTTTCTGTTTCCACGTGAAAAAAGAGGAGAACATGATTTCTTCACGTCAGAACGTCCTTTAGTTATCGCTCATCAAGGTGGAAAAGATTTAGCACCGTCCAGTACGTTAGAAGCTTTTCAAAACGCGAAAGATATAGGGGCGGATGTCATTGAATTTGATATTCACATGACAAAAGACGGTCATTTGGTCGCAATCCACGATGACACGGTAGATCGTACAACAGATGGCGAAGGTCGAGTGAATGATTTAACATTGGAAGAAATTCAATCTTTGGATGCAGGAGCAAACTTTCAGGATTTGAATGGTAACCATAGTTTTCGAAAGCAAGGCGTGATCATTCCCTCTTTAGAAGAAATTTTCGAGCATATACCTGATATGCGTTGGAACATAGAAATTAAGACGACGAATGACCCTGAGTTATATCAGACGATCAGTGAAAAACTGTGGAAGACGATTCAACATTATGGATTGGAAGGTGATGCTTTAATCGTTTCATTTGATCAAGAGATTATCGATTTGGTTGAAGACGTTTCTGGTGGGCAAGCGTTAATAGCCGGAAGTCGTGCGGAGGTGACTAAATTTGTCATTTTCCATAAATTATTTTTAAACGGACTTTACCGACCTCAAGTTGATGCTCTGCAAATCCCAACAGAAGAGGGACCAATTAACTTGGAAGATAAAAAATTAATTCGTGGTGCAGAGAAAGCAGGTGTCGATATACATTACTGGACGATTAATGAAGAGAATTCAATGGAGAAGTTAATAGATCTTGGGGCGCATGGGATTTTGACTGATCGACCTGATATTTTAATAGATTTATTGAATGAAAAGTAGGCTGGTTTTAGATAGGAGGTTGGTATTTTGAAAGGAATCATGCTACAAGGCACGTCATCAAATGTTGGTAAAAGCATACTTGGCACAGCACTTTGTCGAATATTTCATGACGAAGGATTTGCTGTTGCTCCCTTTAAGGCGCAAAACATGACTCATAATTATCGCATCTTAAAAAACGGAAAAAAAGTAGCCACGTCTCAGGTTATCCAAGCTCAAGCAGCAGGAGTCGAACCATCAAGATTTATGAACCCAATATTACTGACCATCGGTTCGGATTCGCGTTCAGATATTGTTTTATTCGGGGAAAACGTGGGTGAGTTAGACGGTATAAGTGATGAAGAACTTCATGAAAAATGGTTAGAGGCCATTCGTGAAGCTTTATTAAAATTAAAACAAACCTACGAAGTACTTGTCATAGAAGGGGCAGGTAGTCCTGTTGAACTTAATCTGCAAGACAGCGATGTTGCAAATATGAAAACAGCTAAGATAGCAGATGTGCCAGTCTTGCTTGTTGCTGACGTCGATCGTGGTGGTGTTTTTGCAAGTATCGAGGGTACTTTAGCATTGATGAATCCTGAGGAAAGACAGCGAGTCACGGGAATAATTATCAATAAATTTAAAGGGAAGACATCTTTATTTCAAGACGCGGTTCGAATAATTGAAGAAAGGACAGGTCTTCCTGTATTAGGTGTCATACCTTATATAGAGCACGATATTGAAGATGAAGATTCTCTGTCAACAGATAATCAAGCTTCCCATCTTAATGAATCTTACTTACCAAGCGATGAGCAAATTGATCATCTCGCTCAATCTGTAAAAGAGAACATTGATTGGACACGGATCAAACATTTGGTTAGTGAGTGGGATGGAAGGTAATGATATTTTTAGTAGAGGGCCAGTTATTATTTATTAAAAGGAATAAAAAAGGTCACTCATCAAAGTAA
This sequence comes from Virgibacillus sp. MSJ-26, assembly GCF_018918075.1. Classification (GTDB taxonomy): domain Bacteria; phylum Bacillota; class Bacilli; order Bacillales; family Amphibacillaceae; genus MSJ-26. Next base: position 66,321 of record NZ_JAHLPW010000009.1, on the reverse strand, counting down.
TGAGTGACCGTTCCGTAATCGATATTTACATATTTTCCAGCCGCTCAATCCGACTTTCAATCGGAGGATGGGTGGAAAGTAAACTTGCTCTTTTCCTACGTTCTTTCTTCAAAGGCATATCAATATACATGGATGCTGTCGTTGAATTAGCACGCTTGACGTCATGCGAATCGCCACTGATTTTTCTGAGGGCATTAATCAACCCAACCGGATTGCGTGTTAATTCGACAGCTGTTGCATCTGCTAAATATTCACGATTTCTTGAAACAGCTAGTTGGACAAATTGAGCGGCCAAAGGGGCAAGAATAACAAGTAATAAGGCGACAATCATCAAAATAGGGTTTTGTTTATTATTACCTCCCCTGTTTCGTCCTCCACCAAATAGCATCATTCGCGAACCCATATTTGCAAGTATCGCAACCACTCCCACGAGTGCGATACAAATAGTCATCAGCCGGATATCATAATTGCGAATATGGCCTATTTCATGTGCAACAACGCCTGTTAATTCTTCGCGGTTCAATTTCTCAAGTAATCCTGTTGTCACAGAGACGGCACCTTTTTTAGGTTTAATTCCTGTTGCAAATGCGTTGGGTGATGGGTCGTTAACGATATAAACTTTAGGCATAGGTATTCTGGCAGCAAGGGATAATTCTTCTACGATATCGAAAAGTTGCGGGTGATCTTCTTTCAAAATCTCCTGTGCGCCAGCCATGCTTAGAACTTGTGAACTAGCGGTAAAATAGGTCATTGGTAAATAGATGGCTAAAATAATGATTGTGATGATTAGGCCAGTATATGGGTCATTCCCAAAAAGATAGCCAATGCCCCAACCAATTGCTAAAACAAGTATACTGAATAAGGTAACAAGCATAATTGTTTTTCGTTTATTTTGTAAAACTTGTTTATATAGCATTCGCGTCCTCCGTTAAAACTCCACATTTGGTACTTCTCGTTCTTCTTCCGGAATAGTTAGTTGATCTTCATGCTCGAAATTAAACATACCAGCAATAATGTTTGTCGGAAATGATTCACGTTTAATATTATAGTCTGCCACAGTTTTATTATAAAGTTGGCGTGAATACGCTACTTTATTTTCTGATGATGTTAATTCTTCTTGAAGATTAAGGAAATTTTGGTTCGCTTTAAGGTCAGGATACGATTCAGATAAAGCGAAAATAGATTTTAAAGCACCTTGAATTTGGTTGTCCGCTTCAATTCTTTCTTGAGGCGTCCCACTGACTAATTGGTTACGTGCTTGAATAACTTTTTCAAGTGTTTCCTTTTCATGTGCAGCATAACCTTTTACCGTATTAACAAGGTTGGGAATAAGATCATGACGTCGTTTCAATTGAACATCAATTTGACTCCAAGATTCCTTTACCCAATTGCGATATTTAACAAGGCTATTGTAGGTCGAAATTAAGAAAAGCACGATGATAGCAATAATAGCTATAATGATAATGGTCGATAGCATACCGTTCATCCTTTCTATTAAAGTTGATCTTATATCATAATATATTCTTATCCCATTGTTTCATGCAGGTAACGATTAGTTATTGGGACTCAATTAGCTCAAGGTGAAAATTACCCACTTGTCCTTCGTGATAAAGATTGGTGATTGAAGTGTAGTAATTCTGGATCTGACCTTGGAATTCGACGTTTTTACCTGGGATGATGATGTCAAAGTCATTTTTATAAAGTAATGTTGTAATGTTATGGTAATCTTCGCTAGTTACTTTAAAGTCAACTGTTACCACACGACGAAGATCATGAGATTTATTATCATGGATCGTTGTATGAGAAAAGTTGTCCACTTCAATTGGCGTAGTATTCAATATTATTTGTTCAATCAAGTTAGTTCCTCCTAAATTTTAAAAGACATTCAATCTTTCTATCCAGTCATTATACAACGTTTTATTAATAATTTCACTTCTAAGGAAGGTTGTATTCACTCCAACTTTATATTAATAAAAGGTTTAAATTTTTGGCTAAAGACCTCAATATGACTTATGATAAGATATAAATATACATAATTTATTAATGATTGTAGGTGTATCGATAAATGAAAACTTTACTCATTATTTCCCACCCTTCCATATTGGAATCAAGTAGTCAACAATTTTTGCTAAGTGCCGTTCCCCAGACTGAACAGGTCACCGTTAATCACTTAGAAGCTGCCTATCCAGATGGGAAAATTGATGTGGAAAGAGAACAACAACTTTTAAAAGATAATGATCGAGTTATCTTTCAATTCCCGTTTTATTGGTACAGTTCCCCCGCATTTCTTAAACAGTGGCAGGATGAGGTTTTGACGGAAGGCTTTGCTCATGGTGGTGCGCAGGGCGAGTTAGCTGGAAAAGAATTCGGCCTTATTTTTATGCTAGGCGTTCATGAAAGGGAGTACCAAGCTGGTGGTAGAGAGTTATATACAATTTCCGAATTAACAAAACCGTTTCAAGCAATGGCTCATAAAACAGGCATGGTTTATTTAAAACCATTAACTGTCTTCCAATTTGCCTATATGACCGATGAAGAGAAGATGGATTTATTTATCGAGTACCAGCGAATGTTGACAAATAAAAATGATGATAGTTTAGCCTCAAAAGAAAAATGGATTGTCAATCAACTGAGGCTTCTTAAATCCGCTGACATAGATGAGGCAGGAGAAAATATTATCAATCACGCTGTCGAGCTTATTGAAGAAAACCGAATGAATATTAATGAACTTACTAAAGTTATCGAAGAGATGTATTAATACTACGACAGTTTAATATATAAAGGGGTGTTCCTTGTTGGAAGAAAGAAATGAATGGATGGTTAAAGAACTAGAACAACTGTTTGAACAAGTCGGCTTTGATGAAAAAGCACTCATTAAAGCAGCACAAACAGTAATCCTTGAACAGGATAAACGTATATGGCAAATGGAAGGGGAACTTGACGGAACGCTTTGGAGCCCGAAAAACTGGTATGATTAATATATGGAAAGAGCAGTCTGATATAAGCTGGATTGCTCTTTTTTTATTCCCCGTTTATTGGTCAATAAAGTTTTAAATATAGTTATCGATACATTGTAACGAGATTATAACACATCATAATGTATGTGGAGGTGATACTGGTATGGATAACGATAAGCAAAAAATATTGCAACAGAGCCGGGAATCTGGCCTAACATATAACGAAGCGAAAGAGTGGATTGCTAAAACGACAGGTGGACGTAACACGCATGTGTATAGTAATACAGACACTGAACAGGTAAAACAAGAAAATATAAAATCAGAATCAAATAAATTAGAGTAATGTTTTACCAAAATAAGGAAGCTATTGATTGACATGTGGATAAAAATACTTTAAGTGTTAAAGGGACGATGCATCGTTCGAACTAAGTGAAAGACACACTGATACGAATAAGAAAATAAGAAAAAAGAGGAACTTTGATTCAAGTCAAAGTTTCTCTTTTTATGGATTGAAGAGGGGGAACATTGTGCATTCATCCAATTGAACCATGCAATTGGACATTGGCTTCCTATTTCCGTACATTCATGTCCAATAGAAGCTCGCAATCGGACAAGGAAATCACAATTACAAGAACTCGTGTCCGATAGATTAATTTGACAGGTTTATTCGCTATCTTGGTGATGGTGATTGGACCAGGTGTATTTATTCTCGTTTTTTCACGAATACGAACAGGTTTTTATTCTCATTATTGATTTAGCATTTTGTACCAATTCACTTGATATTAGTGGAACAACACATATCAAAAGTCATGCAGTATTTTGGTTTGCTTACAGTGTGACATGGGCCACGTCATAGTGTGTTTGCTGCAAAAGTGTCTCGGACGGACAATTAAGAAAATGATATTAACATATTTGTTAGCCCCGACCTTGTTATCATAGGCGATTCCAGAAATATTACTAACACTGCCATTTTCAACATTGTTTTTAATTATGTTTATTATCATCGCAATCATACTTCTTACGACTACGCTTGATTCAACAACATACACAATCGCATCATATACAGGAACTAAAAACATGAGTAAGGCCGAATTCTTTAAGAAATTTACGTATATTTGTTGCTGCCGTTATAACAGTGCTTGCATTAGTTTTGATGAAAAATAGTGAACTTGATCCGCTTGAAGTTGTGCCAGATTTAATGGGATTGCCAATAATATTACTTCAATTTTTGACTGTATACGCGGCAAAATGCTTGGATTTACCAAGTTAGGCGGAAGAAGTGTAGGCCAGCGTTTCGGGGAGTACAGATAAAGTCTTCTAATGAATAAAAGAGTTATTCTATCCTATTATAAAAAAATGGTGTATACTGTAATTAGCGCTCGAAAATTGAATAATTAATAGATTAAGGTGTCTTTTATAAGACTTAATAGGGAAGTTTGGTGAAAATCCAACGCGGTCCCGCCACTGTATATGGTTTAGCATTGTAAAGGCCACTGTACTTTTATAGTATGGGAAGGCACAATGCCTACTGCCATAAGCCAGGAGACCTACCTTCTTCTTGAAAATGCGCCAGTTAGCCTACGCGGATAGGAGGTGTATGAAAAGAATTAGAAGGAAAATCACATTTCTAATTTATTCATTCAAATATCTCTATAACGGGGATGTTTTTTTAATGCACACTTATAGGGGGAGACATAATGAAAAAAATAAATTTATTTTTACTATCATTATTACTTATGATGGGAATTTTAGCAGGATGTGGAGATACATCTGAAAATGAAGAAACCAGTAATAATCAAGACACTGAAACAGAACAAACTGAAACTAGTGATAATGAAGCTGAAGAAGGAGTATTCCCTGTCACGCTAGAAGATACAAGTGGAGAAGAAGTTACAATTGAAGAAGAACCAGAACAAATTGTAACACTTATTCCTAGTATTACTGAACTAGCATTTGCACTCGATTTAGGTGAAAAAATTGTAGGTGTCTCAGACCATGATAATTACCCAGAAGAAGTACAGGATAAAGAAAAAATAGGTGGACTTGAGCTAAACACTGAAAAAATCTTGTCACTTGAGCCAGACTTAGTTTTAGCACATCCTACAAACGATGCTGACGCTATTGAACAGCTAAGAGATTCAGGATTGACCGTGTTTGTTGTTAACGATGCGACTAATTTTGATGAAGTCTATGAATCCATTGAAATGATGGCTGAGGTAACAGGTGCAAAAGATAAGGGGGAAGAGCTTATTACCACAATGCAAGATGATCTCGACGTGGTAGCTGGGAAAGCAGATGAGATTGATGAAGATGACATGAAGAATGTTTATATAGAAATTTCACCAGCTCCTGAAATATTCACTCCAGGGAAAAATACGTTTGAAGATGATATTTTAGACATACTTCATGCGGAGAATGTCGCTAAAGATGAAGATGGCTGGGTTGAATTAAGTGAGGAAGCCGTGGTGGAAATGAATCCAGATGTCATCGTTTTAACTTATGATTATACTGATAATCCGGTTGAGGATGTTATGGAACGAAAAGCATGGCAGGATATCGATGCAGTAAAAGATGAACAGGTATACCTTGTTGATACCGATATTGTAAGCCGCCCTGGTCCACGTCTAGTAGAGGGAGCAGAGGAACTTGGAAAAGCCATTTATCCAGAAGTTTTCGGTGAAAAGTAAGGCAGTTGCTTATATAATTTTAATACTTATAGGGGGACTAGCTGTGCTGACCGGTACGTCGATTGGGACTGTATCGGTCCCCTTTTTAGATATTATTAAAATTATTATATCGAAGATTATTCCAGGTGTATCAATCGACTCTATTGATTCTATGTATGTTAATATTGTCTGGAATATTCGTCTGCCACGTGTTTTGTTGGCAGGCTTTGTTGGTGCTTCACTATCGATTGCTGGTGCTGCATTTCAAGGATTATTACGAAATCCTCTGGCAGATCCCTATACGTTAGGGGTATCTTCCGGAGCATCGGTTGGTGCAGTAGTGACCATCTTTTTTGGACTTTCATTCCCTTTTATAGGATCATTTACTTTACCCCTCTTAAGTATTGTTGCTTCATTTATAACCATATTTGTTGTTCTCTATTTTGCCAAAAGAATCGACCGGGCGATGCGAGTGGAAACCATTATCTTAACAGGGGTGATTTTTAGTTCCTTTTTAGGGGCGCTTATCTCGCTCATGATTGCGCTCACAGGAGAGGAATTACGACAGATTATCGGTTGGTTGCTGGGAAGTGTTTCGATGCGCGGTTGGGATCATGTTAAAATCATCGTTCCGTTTTTTTTAATTGGTTCTATACTTTTACTTGTGCATGCTAAGGAATTAAACGCCATGTCTTTCGGTGAAGATCACGCCAAGCATATAGGCGTTGATGTTGAACGTAAGAAAATGAATATCTTAATTGCTGGTTCTATATTAACGGGTGCTGCCGTTGCTGTTTCAGGAACGATTGGATTTGTAGGGCTTGTTATTCCGCACTTTGTAAGGTTATTATGGGGACCGAATCATATTCACCTCTTACCATTATCAACTTTAGCGGGAGGTAGTTTCTTAATCTTGGCTGATTTAGTCTCAAGAACAATTATTTCACCGTCTGAACTTCCCATCGGGGTGATTACTGCTTTAATAGGAGCGCCCATTTTTGCAGTTATTTTAATGAAAAGTCGAATGGAAAGAAGTTGATAGCATGATTGATGTCAAAAAAATAACGGGCGGTTATTCTAGTAAACCAATTCTTGAAAGTATTTCCTTTGAAGTGGATAAAGGAGAACTTTTCGGCGTGATAGGTCCTAATGGTAGCGGTAAGTCGACATTGCTTAAAATGATTAGTCATATTTTACCGTTTCAAAAAGGTGAAATAACAATTAAAGGTAAATCAATCAGAACTTATAATGCAAAAGAATTTGCCCGTTTGGTGGCTGTTTTACCACAAACGACGACACAAACGTTCAGCTATACAGTGCGTGAGACTGTATCACTTGGTAGATATGCTCATCAAAAGGGTCTTTTCCAGAGCCTGACTGAAAGCGACGAAGCGATTATTCAAGATGTGATGAAACAGACAGGCGTAGATATTTATGAAAATGAAACGATTGATGAACTATCTGGTGGAGAGCGTCAGCGTGTTTTTCTAGCACAAGCACTTGCTCAGGATCCTGAAGTTCTATTACTAGATGAGCCGACCAATCATTTAGATTTAGCTTATCAAAAGGAACTGTTGGACGTATTAAGATCGTGGACAAAGGAAAAGGACCTAACAGTCATTTCAATATTTCATGACTTAAATTTAGCTGGACTTTACTGTGATCGTTTACTTCTGCTTCAGGATGGTAAGACGGAAATTTGTGACTCACCTAATAAAGTGATTAAAAAAGAGAGAATAGAAGAGGTTTATCATGCTTCGATTGAAGAGTATCCGCATCCAAAAGTCGCGAAACCACAAATGATGCTCGTACCTAAAACAGTCAATAAAGATGAGAAGACACAAATAGATGAAACGCTACTGCGATTCACTAATGAAAAAATTACACTTGAAGCAAAACAATCTCTTAGAACGATGTCGTCTGGTGTGACAGGATCAGGTTTTGGTTGGAATCATCTATTCGTCAATCGTTATGTTGATAAAAATTACAACGTTGATGATCATAAACAGGAAATGGAAGCATATTTAAAATCACATGGTTTCCATCCCGACGATACGGTTGGAATGATGACTGCCGTTAATTTATCACAGGTCGCTTATCAATTTATCCATGAGGAAGGTTTTTCCGGATTATTTGTAGTGACTGCAGGTGTGGGGAATGCAGTAGACTCTACTCTGGGTGTGAGCCGTGTACCAGGTTATATTCCAGGGACAATTAATATTTGGGTGTTTATCAATGGAGAGTTAAGTGAGGAAGCATATATCCAAGCAGTGATGACAGCAACTGAAGCGAAGGTAAAAGCTTTACAGAATTTCAAAGTCACAGACCCAGAGTCAAATACACTGGCAACAGGCACGTCGACTGATAGTATTTTAATTGCAGCAACTCAAGCAGGAGCGAAATTAACCTATGCTGGGAGCGCGACACCGCTCGGGCAAATGATAGGAAAAGGCGTGTTTAAGTGTACAAAACAGGCGTTAATGAATTACTTTAATAAGGAAGTCAAATCATGATTATGCACCTTAGTGCTTTAGTTTTAGCATATATACTGGATCTTTTAGTCGGTGACCCACCGCGTTTTCCACATCCCGTTATCTTATTTGGTAACATGATTCGCTTTTTTGATAAACAATGGAATAAAGGCCGTTATCTAAAGCTAAAAGGAACTGCCATGGTTGTCATATTAATTGTTGTCATATTAAGTGCCACGTTAATAATGTTATTTACATATAGTTTAAATCTATATTTAGGACTCTTTATTGAAACGGTGTTAATTTGGACGACGATTGCTCAAAAAGGTTTACGCCAAGCTGCAAGCGAAGTTGAGCATCCTTTAAAAAATAAAGACTTAATCAATGCCCGTGAAAAGCTTTCCTATATTGTTGGTCGAGATACTGATAATTTATCAGAAAAAGAGATTGTTAGAGGCACAGTCGAAACGGTTGCTGAAAATACGACAGATGCCATCACGGCGCCAATGTTTTGGGCGGCTATTGGGGGAGCACCACTAGCGATAGCTTATCGTTTGATTAATACATGTGATTCAATGGTAGGTTATAAAAATGAAAAATATACCAAGTTTGGATGGGCTTCTGCACGGTTGGATGATGTCATTAACTATATACCAGCCCGTATTACTGGGCTTATTATGATTATTAGCTCGCCTTCTAAAGAGGTACCAATGAAAAAAGCATGGTCTGTTTTACGACGTGATGCAAGCAAACATCCGAGCCCAAACAGTGGTTGGGGAGAAGCGGCGGTTGCTGCGGTTCTTGGTGTCCGTCTCGGTGGAAACAACTATTATGATGGTGAGCAGTCATATCGAACTGAAATGGGTGACGCGATTTATGATCTCAATACAGGACATATTTCAAAAACTGTCACGATCATGAAGCGGACAAGTTTCCTGTTTTTAATTTTAATGATAGCTGGAGGTTTTATAATTGAATTTGCCATTACACGGCTCTAACCCAAATTATTTATACCATGCTTTAAATTTAACCATGCCGAAAAACGTGATTGATTTTAGTGTAAATGTTAATCCATTTGGACCGCCAAAGAGTATAAAAGAAAAATGGGAAGAGTGGTTTTCTGTGATCGGGGATTATCCGGATCCGGAAGGGCGAGAGCTTCTTCGTCTTATTGCCGAATCAGAAGGACTTCCAGTGTCTAATATTCTACTTGGCAATGGTGGTGCAGAACTGATTACATTAATAGGTAGAATGTTAACAAATAAGCATATAGGCATTATTCAACCAGCTTTCTCAGAATATGAAAAAGTGACTAAAGCCTCTGGTTGTCAGATTTGTCATATAAATTTATCAGCGCCTGACTGGAAATTAGATTTAAACGAACTATCCGAGGTCATTATTAATGTTGATGCCATCTTTTTATGTCATCCCAATAACCCGACAGGAACGATTCAATCAAGTGAAGACATACGACATCTATTAGCAATTTGTGAAGCAAATAACTGTTATTTAATCATCGATGAAGCTTTTTATGATTTTTATACGGATTACGTACAACTTTCACATGAAATTCAAAATAGTGATTACTTACTTATCATTCGTTCTTTAACGAAGATGTACGCGATCGCAGGGCTACGTCTTGGCTACGTTCTTGCAAATGAAAGGGTTATTAAACAATTAAGAGCTTATCAGCCCGAATGGAGCGTTAATGCTTTAGCCCTTGAAGCGGGAAAAGAATGCATTAATGAGCTTAGTTTCGTGCAAAAGACGCAACGATTCATCCAAGCAGAAAGAGAACGAGTACAGACTGTTTTAAAAGAAACCGGGTACATTCTATCTGATAGTCAAGTAAACTTTTATCTATTAAAAGATCCTTCGTTAGGTAATCAGCGTCCTTTGCTTAAATTTTTATTGAAAAACGGCATCGTTCCCAGACATACTGAAAATTTTCCCGGTTTAGCTGGTGAGTGGTTGCGCTTTGCGGTACGATTGGAAAAAGAAAATAATCGATTAGTGGAGGCTTTATCACAGTGGAAACAGAAGGATTAATTTTTATAACTGGAGGAGCGAGAAGTGGGAAAAGCGCTTTTGCTGAAAAATATGCCCAAAAATTGAGTGGTGCTTCAGGCTCCAATTTACATTATATCGCAACAGCTAAAGCAACGGATGAGGAGATGACTGAACGCATTAAACGCCATCGAAAAGATCGTGCCGAAAGTAAAATAGCATGGACAACATGGGAAGCGTCTATCGATATACATAAACTTGCTCCTGAGTTCACTTCTCAAGATGTTGTCCTTCTTGATTGTTTAACTATTTTGTTAACAAATGAACTTTTTTCAAAAAATAATGAAGGAGAATTAGGGACTTTTAAAGATGAAATTTATTCAAAAGTTTTAGATGGATTGTATTTATTAAAGCGTAAGGTCCATTCGTTGGTTATTGTTTCCAATGAGGTGCTGTTAGCTCCATTGAATGATTCCCCAGTGGTTGAGGTCTATGCTGAATTAATAGGTCGGCTGCACCAAGTGTTGGTTCAACAATCAACTGAAGCTTACTTAGTAGAAATGGGAGTCCCAATACAAATGAAAAGCGAGTACAAAACATATAATTAAATGATGAGGATGGTGAGGTATGAAATCATTTTTATACGGGTTAATCTTAAATATACAATTTTTCACCATCATACCTTTATCAAAAGAAGTCCCAGTAACAGATAAAACGATTAAACGTGCCGTAGAGACATTTCCTCTCATCGGTTTTATGCAAGGGATTATGTATGCATTAGGATTGTATCTAGTTCTAGAAGTGGTCCATCTGTCACCTCTAGCAAGCAGCTTCTTTCTTTGGTTGTTGTTGATCATTGGTACAGGTGCGATTCATTTAGACGGCTGGATAGATTGTAGTGATGCCTATTTTTCTTTTCGAGATGTTCAAAAGCGATTAACAATAATGCAGGATTCCCGTGTCGGTGCGTTTGGTGTTTTAAATGTAATCGTTCTTCTGGCAGCTCGCTTTCTATTTATTTATGAAACAGTCTTAGCTGCAAATCTAACTACCTACGTCTTAATCTTGTTTATTCCCTTTCTAGGAAAGCTGTTCATGGGTATGGTGATGTACAATTTACCTCTTGCGAAAAACGGTGGGATGGCATATTTCTTTAAAAAGGCAATTATCAATGAGAAACCATGGACTTACTTAAGTTATCTTGTTCTATTTGGTATTGTAAGTTATTTTATCTATCCAATGGTAAGTATGATTTATCTACTTTTAGTAGGTTTATCTGCTATAGCATTTATCATTAGTCGCAAAAAGATAATGAAATGGTTTGGTGGCATAACAGGTGACGTGATTGGGGCTTCTGTGGAAGGAGTGGAGACTTTTTTATGGCTAATTGTGTGGCTATTGCACTATTTCGTCATGGTCTAACAAAGTGGAATGAAAAGAAGGCGTATATAGGATCGACTGATTTACCTTTAAGTAAACAGGGCAAAGATGATTTGAATCTAGTTACAACTGAAGAGCATCAGCTTATTTTTTCCAGTCCTATGAAACGGTGTATTCAAACTGTTGACCGATTATTTCCAAATGAAACAGCAATACCTATTCAAGAGTTTAGAGAAATTGATTTTGGTGATTGGGAAGGAAAGACGTATAATGAGTTGAAAAAGGTTCAACTGTATAGGAATTGGCTTGATAATCCTTTTGACGTCACACCGCCTCATGGTGAATCACTTAATGACTTTAAGCTTCGTGTCGAACAAGGCTTTGAAAAAGTTAAAGACGTCATAAATAAGGATGCTTATTCAAAAATAGCTATCGTAACACATGGCGGCGTTATTCGTCAGTTATTATCGACGTTATCCAGGCAACCTGAATCATTTTTCCATTGGCAAGTGCCTCATGGTGGTGGCTACCAACTAACATGGAAAAAAGATAACAAAAAGGGGGAGAAGGGATGCATGTCATTACAGGAGGTGCCTATAATGGAAAAGCTCGCTGGGTCAAAGAACATTATCAATTAGAAAATAATCTGTATTTATGGTTGGATGCTTCTAAAGATTCGGTTCCACAAGATTTATCACAGTTTAAATCGAATATTGTTGTGCTTGCCGCTATAGAACGCTTGCTTTTAAATAAGTTGAAAACAAATCATACAGATATAGATCGTGACTATGGTAAAGTATTAATTAAACAATGGGCCGAGTGGGAAAAAGAAATTCCCGAACGTCAGCTTATCATTATAGGAAACGATATTTCAAAAGGAATTGTCCCCATGTCAGGCCTTGAACGCACATGGCGTGATTTAACAGGATGGTTTTATCAAGATCTGGTTGCTGTAAGTAACAGAGTAGATTACATTTGGTATGGTATTGCTAAGCAACTTAAATAAAAAGTTAAGAGGAGGATCAACATGAAAATTTATACAAAAACAGGTGACAAAGGTCAAACAGGAATAATTGGAGGACGCGTTGATAAAGATGATATTCGTGTCGAAGCATATGGTACAGTAGATGAGTTAAATGGATTTGTAGGTCAGGCGATTACCGAACTTGAGCAAGAGTCCGAATTATTTTCAGACGTCCTTGAAGATCTAGTAAAAATTCAACATGAATTATTTGATTGTGGCGGAGATTTAGCAAGTGTTGCCAAGAAAAGACCGTTAAAACTTCACGAGGGAATGATTGAATATTTAGAGGAAAGAATTGATGTCTTGGTGGAAGAAGCTCCCAAACTAGAGAGATTTATTTTACCAGGTGGAACAAAACCAGCTGCAACCATCCATATAGCTCGAACAATTACTCGTCGGGCTGAACGTTTAGTCGTATCTTTAATTAAACAGGATGATACAGTTCCAGCTGTAACACTTCAATATTTAAATAGATTGTCAGATTACTTCTTCGCATTAGCAAGAGTTATTAATTTCAGGCTCAATGTACCAGACGTCGAATATGTGCGCAGTGCAAAAGTGTTCCGTGAAGGGCGAAAAAAGGATAAGTAATTGAAACGGGATGTGGAAATAATTGAACTACCAAATGGAGATGAGCTGGTAATAGCTGTAGATAATAGTGGATCGATTGGCATGAAACCAAATGACTATGTGCAAGTACCTTATGAGGTCGTTTCCTATTATAATTTTCGTGTCGCTTGGATGGAATGCGTATCAGCAGGTGCAGAGCCTATTTCCATTATCTTGCATAATTTTTCAGGTGACGAGGCTTGGTCTTCACTCATAAAGGGAATTAAGCAAGGGATGAAAGAACTAAATGTGGAAAACATAAGTATTACTGGAAGTACAGAGAGTAATTTTTCCTTACATCAGTCTGCCGTTGGCTTGGTTATTATTGGACAAAGGGAAAAGTCCGAACAAGAGAACGTTTCATTTAAGGAAAGAAATGATTTAAAAGTTGCTGTTATTGGTAAGCCACTTGTCGGTCACGAACTAGTGAACAACCAGGACGATATTGCGCCATTAAAAGTATTTCAGGATCTTTCTAAACTTGATAACGTTACCATTCTTCCTGTTGGTTCGAGAGGAATTTTACATGAGTTACATCAACTTTTTAATAAACGAACATTTAAATTAGAAACTGAACTAGATTTGAAAAAGTCATCAGGACCAGCCACGTGTTTTATTGTTGTATATCCTGCTAGCTTAAAACATAGAGTAAGCGAAAAGTGTTTAGGCTGGTATCATGAAGTGAGGTTAGTCTCTAGATAACGTTTATTTATTAAGGAGATTAAAGAATATCGTGATTGGGTATAGAATATGAGTAATGTCTTTTTCACACAGGAGAAGTTTTTAATTTTCTTTAAAACTGATATAAGAGTTATAATAATGTAAAGTAGTGATGAATAACAAATCAAAGTAAGGAGAGGATTAACGTGAAAGATACAATTAAAAGAGGCTTATCGCTAGGATTAGGACTTGCTGTGGTAACGAAAGAACAAGCTGAAAAAGTCGTTAATGAATTAGTAGAAAAAGGCGAGTTAAGTAAAGAAGAGTCACGTAAGTACTTTGATGATCTTGTTGCAAAAGGACAATCGGCTAAAACAGAAATTGATGAAAGAATTAATAAGAAATTTGATGACTTTAAAGCAGAAATGAATGTAGCAACTAAGGAAGAAGTGGAAGGCTTAAAAAAGAGAGTTGAACTTTTAGAATCAGAATTGTTGAATAAACAAGAGTAAAACGGAACTTTATTCAGTGGAGAGACGAAGCGAACCGCCACTGAATAAAGTTTTACCTACTTATAGGGGGGATAATTATTTTTAAAAAAAGAATCAGACATATGCAACGCTATCGTGATATTGTTTTTGCATTTTCACGTTATGGGTTTGGATATATTGCTGTGGAACTTGGCCTTTACGATTTATTATCATTGCCAAAACGCGTCTTTACAAAAGATAAGGCTAAGGTTCCAGCTCACACAACGGGAGAGCGCGTGAGACTATTTTTACAGGAATTAGGACCGACTTTTATTAAGTTAGGGCAATTTGCCAGTACACGCTCAGATATTTTGCCTGAAGATATTATCCATGAACTAGAGAAATTGCAAGATGACGTCCCCCCTTTTTCTTCAGCAGAAGCCATGAGTATCGTCGAGGAAGAACTTGGTGACAACGTTGAATCACTATTTAAAGAGTTTGATGAAACGCCACTTGCCGCTGCATCCATTGGCCAAGTGCATCGCGGTGTCTTAATTTCCGGAGAACCAATTGCAATTAAAGTTCAACGACCAGATATACGGGATAAGATTTTTGCTGACTTGGATATTTTGTATGATTTAGCAAATTTAGCTGAGAATCAGTTGGAATGGGCATCAAGATACCAAGTCAAAAATATTATTAAAGAATTTTCCCGGTCATTAAGAGCTGAACTGGATTATACAAATGAAGGCCTTAATGCTGAAAAGATTGCTAATCAATTTTTAGATGATTCACGTGTTCGTATACCGGAGATTTACTGGGAATTCTCCACCAAGAAAGTCCTCACGATGGAATTTATCCACGGTACAAAATTGAATGATGAAGATGAATTGCTAGATAAAGGGATTAATCATGATGTATTCGCTGAGCGCCTAGTTGACACAATGTTTCATCAAATATTTATTGATGGTTTTTTCCATGGTGATCCACATCCAGGAAATATCATGGCTTTACCGGGTGAAGAAGTTGTTTTAATAGACTTTGGCTCAGTTGGACGTCTTTCTCCAGAAATGAAACATCATTTATCTTCCTTTGTCATTGCCTTAATGCGACAGAATACCGATCGATTAATTAAAGCAATTGATAGGATGGGTGTTATTCCTCAAGACGTGGATATGAAACAACTTAGAGCAGACGTTGATTTACTTAGGGAGAAATATTATGATGTACCGTTAAGTCAAGTAAGCTTAGGTGAGGCAGTCAATGATTTATTCACAGTTACCTATTACCATCATATTCAATTACCTTCAGATCTCGCATTACTTGGAAGAACTTTACTAACGATTGAAGCTATAGTTGTGAGACTTGACCCTGAACTAAGTATCGTGAAAATGGCTGAACCTTTTGGTAAACAATTAATCAAAGAACGGTATCACCCTAAGAAAATTGCAGAAAACATTATAGCAGAAGTCGAACAATATACTGAAATTGTTTCTGATTTGCCTGACACGATAAAAGAATTACGTTCGGTTATAAAAAAGGGAAAAGTTCGATTTGAATTAAATATTCCTGGTCTTAATCAAACATTAAAAAAACTGGACCAAATTAGTAACCGACTTTCATTTAGTATTGTCCTGCTTTCTTTTAGTATCATTATGACGGGTCTTATTATTGGGTCAGCGATTGCGGGACAATCAACGATGCTGTGGAATATTCCTGTAATTGAAGTCGGCTTCGTTGTAGCGACACTGATGTTTTTATGGATTTTATTCGGCATATTTCGATCGGGCCGGTTTTAACATAGAATTTGCCTGAAAAACTATACCCCCCTTTGTAAACCCCATGAAACATTCTTATGGTAAATGTTTCATGGGGGTTTGTGTTAAAGAAATTAAATGATACCGAAAATTATTAACAAGCTATTTTTGTTGTTAATTTTTAGAAAAGGTGGAACTGATGAAAATCTGAATGATATTTGTGCAGAAATTCACGGTTTAATAAATCTACTCAAGGTTGAAGAATTTATTGGTTGTTTTATTTTTCTTCTAGTAGGGAAAGCATTTAGTAGTTATATTCAAAGTTATTATACTAGCCATATACTTAAGAATTAGAGTAGAATAATATTAAGAGATCATCAAAAACTATAGATATAATAAGTTTAGAAATCTTAATCTAGGAGTAGGCAAAACATAGTGGCAATCATGTGCTATCTATGAACAACATACAAAGAGGTGTTAGTCATGAAGGAATTTTCAATTAGTGAAGAAGCTGCAAAATGGTTTAAAGACGAAATGGGAATAGAATCAGGCGATTATATCCAATTTTTCGTAAAAATATATGGTGGAATACCAACCGCCCATCCAAACTATTTTCTCGGTATTTCAGTAGGCGAATCAAGTGATATGGCCGTGAAACGAGTCGTTGAAGGGGTGACTTTCTATTTTAATGAACGTGATTCTTGGTTTCTTGATGAATTCAATATGAAAGTTGTCAAAGAACAAGAGAAAAATGAAGTGGACTATTTATTTGATTAAAGGTCCACTTTTTCATAAAACGATAAAAGGCGAGAATTGATGCTACCAGTCATTGATGCACATATCCACTTAAATGCTTTTCGTGAAGAGGAACAAATGCTTATGATCAATCAGCTTAATACATATAATATTGAGACTCACATTATTGTGAGTAACCATTTGTCCCCAGGCCAATATTCTAACTTAAAACCTTTGATTGGGTATCATCTAGAACAATATAACCGATGTCTATAAAAAGTATATGAGAATTTACAAATTAAGTATTTGAAGTACATCAATACACTTAAGTGATTGGTTTCTTAATTGAGTTTTATATTTCAATGTATTATGATTGAATTTGTTTATATTTATATGTGAATCAAATCACGCTATAATCAGAGTACCTAAGATGAATGTTGTCCAGTGTAATAAAGGAGATAAATAACGATGAAAATAGGAATAGATAAAATTGGTTTTTTTACTCCCAATTTATATTTAGATATGAATCAACTTGCACTTAATCGTGAAGTCGAACCAGAAAAGTTTACCATTGGTATCGGTCAGGAAAAGATGGCTGTTTCGCCGATTACGCAAGACCCTGTCACATTAGCGGCTAACGCTGCCTTGAAAATTTTAAATGACGATGATAAAAGTGATATCGATTTAGTTATGTTCGGTACTGAATCTGGGATTGATCATTCAAAATCAGCTGGTGTCTACGTTCATCACCTACTAGGACTTAACTCGTCAGCTCGAACAGTTGAATTGAAGCAAGCATGTTACGGGGCGACGGCAGCTCTGCAGTTAGCGAAAGGACATATTGCTTTAAATCCCGAAAGTAAAGTTCTCGTTCTCGCTTCTGACATTGCAAGGTACGGGCTCCAGACGTCAGGAGAAGCAACCCAAGGAGCAGGGGCGGTTGCTATGCTTATTAGTGCTAACCCTAAAATTATGACACTTGAAGATAAAAGTACTTATTTAACAGCAGATATTATGGACTTTTGGCGTCCGACTTACTCTGAAGAAGCGTTTGTTGATGGAAAATATTCCAATGAACAATACATCAACTTTTTCCAAAAAGTGTGGCAGCAATATAAAAAAGAAACTGAACTAAGGCTAGAAGATTTTACGGCGATATGTTATCACTTGCCATATACAAAAATGGGTTTAAAAGCTTTGCGTACAGTTATAGAAGATGGTTCTAAGGAAACTCAAGAACGTCTCTTAGATAATTTTGAGATTAGCAAAACTTATAATAAAAATGTTGGTAATATATATACAGGTTCACTTTACTTGAGTTTACTTTCATTATTAGAACATCAAGCAAACCTTGAATCTGGAGATCGAATTGGTCTATATAGCTATGGATCAGGCGCAGTTGGTGAGTTTTTCAGTGGGATACTGCAACCTTGCTTTAAAGATTACTTGCAAAAAGAAGCACATGAAAAATTACTAACCTCTCGAAAAGAACTCTCCGTTTCTGAATATGAGGAAGTGTTTTTAAAGACACTGCCAATAGATGGATCAACCGTTGAGTTAGATGTCGGTCAAGATCCAGCTGAAATATGTGTTGCTGGGATAAAGGGTCATATGCGTCAGTATATTAATAAAAAACAATAATGTGGTAATACACTTTACTTGCAGGCTTGAGCGGGTAAAGTGTTTTTTAATATAAAAGTCCTGTTTTGGGTTTTTTCACTTATATAAGATAACGTCAATTCACTGATAACTAGCTATGACTATCCTCTCATTTTAGATAAATTAATATATTTTGCAGAAAATTGGTATATATTACATTCTCTTTACGCTATAGTAATTCAATAAGCTATCAATCTAGTAAATTACTTTAGTGTGAGAGGAGAAGGGGATTGAATAAACAAAGAGATGTAAAGTTATTTAGTATAATCGCTATTGTCATGCTAGCGTTTTCTCTATTTTTACCAGCCGTTACTCTAGCTGAAGAAGGAAGAGTACAACATGAAATATCAGGAGATTCTGATGAAAATACAACAAACAAATTAAGCGGTAGAGTTATTGATCAATTCAATAAAGAAGATAAGATAACGTTTTTAGTTAAATTTAAAGAGAAGGCGGATACAGAGGAAGCTATTAAAGATGTAAAAAAGTCAGCTGAAAAAAACAAAATATCTAGTAAACAGCTGCAACGCCAGCAACATTCCGCTGTTATTTCTGAATTAAAAGAGACGGCGTTGACCGAGCAAGTAAACGTTTTAGATTTTCTTGAAAAACAAGCCGCAAGCCAAGTAAAAGATATTCATTCTTATTTTATTGTTAATGGTCTTGCTGTCACAGCTACTAAAGAAGTTGCTGAAGAAATTGCTAGTTTTTCAGAAGTTGAAAAAATTTTACCGAACGAAAATAGAGAATTATTTACAGACGTTGAACAAAGTGAACAGGTCAAACGTCCACAATCAGAGCGAGCGGATATTGAGTGGAGTGTGGAAAAAGTAAAAGCACCAGAAGTGTGGGATAAAGGTATAACAGGGGAAGGTGTGGTTATTGCAAGTATTGATTCAGGGGTGGAATGGGATCATCCCGCTATAAAAGAAAAATATCGTGGCTTTAATTCTAAGACAGGCGATGTTGATCATACATTTAGTTGGTTTGATGCAACTGCAGATGAGTCAGCACCTTATGATGATATCGGACATGGTACTCATACTGTTGGAACGATGGTTGGAAGTGAGTCAGATGGAACTAATCAAATTGGGGTTGCTCCAGAATCTTCTTGGATTGCAGTTAAAGCTTTTACAGATGAAGGAGGGACGGATAAAGATTTACTTGCTGCAGCTGAGTGGATTTTAGCTCCAACAGATGATGAGGGTAATGTCCGAATTGACATGGCACCTGACATTGTGAATAACTCTTGGGGTGGTGGTCCAGGGCTTGATGAATGGTATCGTGATGTCGTAAAGGAATGGCGACAAGCAAATATTTTTCCAGAGTTTTCAGCAGGTAATGTTGATAATGATAATTCTGGTGGCTCTGGGTCGGTGGTATCGCCTGCGAATTATCCTGAATCGTTTGCAACAGGTGCGACAGATATTAGAGATAAAGTAGCGGATTTTTCATTAAGAGGTCCATCACCTTATGATGAAATCAAGCCAGATATTTCAGCTCCTGGCCAAGTTATTCGTTCTTCCGTCCCAGGAGGAGATTACGCAGAAAATAGCGGCACATCCATGGCTGGTCCGGCAGTATCTGGAGTGGCAGCATTACTTCGTTCAGTGGATCATTCATTGACAGTCAGAGAGATGGAAGATATTTTAATATCGACCACCGTTCCTCTAACGGATGAGGAGTATAAGTCATCACCAAATAATGGGTATGGTTATGGACTAGTAGACGCTTTAACGATGGAGAGCCTCTGCAGGCTGAGGTTCGAATTATAGGACAAGATCGTTCTGTCAATACGGATAGCAGAGATGGATCATATTCGATTCAGTATGCAGCTGGAGAATATGGTGTTGAAGCAGAGGGTTATGGATATTATCCAATTGAAGAAAAACTTACTTTTGCAAAAGGTGAGACGCTCACACAAGACTTTCACTTAGAACCTATTCCTGAGCGAACAATACAAGGAATACTTACTGATGAACAGACTGGGGAAGTGATTGAGGGAGCGACATTACAGCTAAAAGAAGACGCAAATGTTACCCCTATAAAAACAGATGATCATGGAAAATTTAATCTGACTGCCTATGAAGGGAAATACACACTTAAAATAGCTGCGCAGGGGTATCATGGTAAAGAAACTGGACTGACTGTAGATGATACAACGTCTAATTTAAATTTATCCCTCCAACCGTTTTACAGTTATGAGGAAGATGAACTTATCTATGACGATGGAACGGGTGATGGTGGAAGTCGGTTCCATGAAGCGGGTAGCGGCTGGGGCGTCAGAATGTCATTGCCTGAAGGGAAGGATAAGGCAATGGTGACAGGGGGCAAATTCTTATTTTCCAAAAGCGGTGGTGAGGCCTTTCAAGTGGAGGTATACGATGCCAATGGATTGGGTGGTGCACCTGGAGAAAGAATCGCTGGCCCAATTGATGCTACCGCTATTAAAAACGGTGAATGGACCATTGTAGATTTAAGAAATGAAGGAATTGTAGTAGAAGATGATTTTTATCTTGCCTACATGCAAATTGAAGACGGCAGGGGCGCGCCAATGTTACAGCAAGATAAAAGCGGACCTTTCACAGAGCGCAGTTGGGAAAATTTTCATGGAAATTGGTACCAATTGGAGTCTAACTTCCTCACTGGAAATAAAATGATTCGAGCTCTAGTTGAATATGAAGTGGATCAGCCTATAATTACATCACCGCAAGACGGAGATATGACAAAGGAAGATGAAGTAGTTGTAAAAGGGACAGCGACACCAAATACAGAGATAAAGCTCGTTAATAATAAAGAGGAAATTGAACAAGTGAATGTAAATGATAATGGTGAATTTAATACAACACTAGCACTCGGTCAAGGAGAAAACCAATTAAAGGCTGTTTCATATGTTGAGGACACATATGCAGGTGAATCTGAAACTATCACAGTAATACTTGATAATCAGAATCCAGATTTAACAATTGAAACTCCGAAAAATGGCGAAAAGATAAATCGTGAAACAATTATCGTTGAAGGTACGGTTCATGATAAGCAACTTGATGCAGTGGAAGTAAATGGACAAAAGGCTGAAATAAATGGAAATTCTTATTCTCAAAGAGTGTTATTAGAAAATGGAGAAAATGAAATAGAAGTGGTCGCTAAGGATAAAGTTGGTAATGTCACTAATGAAACAGTAACAGTTGATGTCAATTATCACTCGCCGAATATTAAAAATTTATCTCCCAGTGAAGATGTCTTCATAAACAGTGGGGAAAGTGTGAAAATAGAATTTGATAGCGAGCTAGGACAAAGAGCGGTATTTATGATTCAGATGCCACTAACTGGCTACAATTCATTGATAAGTAGTCAAACTGAACTCCCCTTGATGGAGATGTCTGATGGTCATTATGTTGGTTACTGGACGGCTAGTAAGCAAGCCGTTGCCGAAGGAGCTGTCATTGAAGTAAAAGTAACAGATAATTATGGAAACCAAACCTATAAAAAAGCGAATGGAAAATTATATATTAATGTTGATTAAATAATTTTGTAAATGAAAAAGAGGTTGCTAAAGAAAACAACCTCTTTTTCATTGTTATTTAGGAAACTAAGAAAGCTTTGAGGCTCCATTTTGCAGGGGCATGTTTCCTTTATCTCCTACGTAATGAATGGTCAATTAAAACCGATGCTCATGAGCTTCAACACGCTTGGCGAGGCGCAGTCCGTACGCTGCTAGACGGGTGCCCCGCGCTTTTGTTCATATAATTTTGTATAATCATTTATTCAACTTCTGGTTCGTCATACTCAAATCCTTTTGTATCAACTTCGACTTTTTCCATCACTTGATCTTCTAGTGGTTTATCTTGATCATTACGCTCGACTGAAACAATGTCATCAACTGTATCCATTCCTTCAACAACTTCTCCAAACCCTGCATAGTCGCCGTCAAGATGAGGTGAATCACTGACCATTATGAAAAACTGCGAACCAGCTGAATCAGGACTTTGAGAACGGGCCATTGAAATGACACCACGAGTATGTTTTAAATCATTATCAAAGTCATTGGAATTAAATTCTCCTTTGATTGCGTACCCTGGACCTCCTGTACCGTTACCATCAGGATCGCCACCTTGAATCATAAAGTCAGGGATAACACGATGGAAGATAAGTCCATCATAAAAGCCATTTTCAATGAGGGAAATAAAATTATTTACAGTATTGGGAGCGATATCGGGATATAGTTCAATTACAATTTGTTCCTCATTTTCCATAGTTATCGTCACAACTGGATTTTCATCTTTATTTAATTGTCCCGATTGATTGTTTTGCTCCGTCTCATTTTCGTTTTCAGTTTGATTCTCCTGTTCTTCTGCTTCTTGTTTATCTTCTGTACCGCAACCAATAATTAATACAGCAAGAATTAAAATCATACCAATAAGAAAAAACTTGCTATGTTTTGTGAACATTTTTTCACAAACCTCCTAAGTCGAAAAAGTCAATTGGATATAGTATAGCATTTTTTTTATGGACAGACTATTCTAAAAGCATACTAATACATTTTTTGCTTATACAGTGTATTCAACTTAAGTAACTCATCATAACAAAAACCATGTCCTAATTAATTTTGGACATGGTTTTTATTCTTATTTTGCGAAAACATGATTTCCTATTGTAGTGGTCACTTTCCGTGTAGAGACCCACTTACTTGTTGCTGTTTTTGGGTTGTAAAAATAGATTGATCCATTTCCTTGCCCTTTGTATGCAATAGCTTCGCTGACTGCCTTCATATCTTCATCGTTATACTCTTGGTTAATGGCACCGTCTTTAACAGGTGAGAAGGCATAGTGGCCAGAGACCTTTTCATAGATAACACCTTTAATAGAATTCGGAAAATCTTCATGTTTGACCCGGTTAAGAACCACTGTTGCGACAGCTACTTTTCCGGCATAAGGTTCTCCTTTCGCTTCGGCATGTACGAGTTTGGCGAGTAGTTCTTTTTCTGTTTTTGATATTGTATCAGGTACTTGAATTGCTTCACCGGCATACAAAGTATGGATGAAGCGACCATTAGCCATGTGCAAATTATCAATGGTTGTTCCAAATTTATTGGCGATTGACCAAAGGGAGTCCCCTTTTTTTACTGTATAAGAAGCTGCTTCTGTAGATAGCGGCAGCGTAAAAAGACTGATTGAAAATATAAATAAAAATGAAAGCTTTTTAAGTCGATTCATTTGTTAACCTCCTAGTTTTCTTGCTCACTTTAAAATAGTAATCGATGTAACATACTTTTTCATTAACAAATGTTGGATTTTTATTTTCACCTTGGTTGTTCACATACTAGTACGGGAAAAGGATAGTAATTGGAAAAGTACTCCAGAACTATTAATTTCAATATTATAGTTGCATTGGAAATAATAGGGTGTATTGTAATGTGTTTGTTACATAGAGATTACAAAATTATCGTATACTTCACGTAGATTTTCTTGTGTCACGTGCTCATTTAATAATGCCCTACTGAATTTTAATGTAAAGAATAATGACAGTATTTTTCTAAAATGTTATGTTAGTAAAAACATTGAATCATAGGAGTATATAACTATATACGGTGAAAAGGTGTTATCTATAAGAGACTTAACAATGAATTACTCTGGGAATCAAGTGTTAAATGGCATTGATCTTGAAGTTTAATAAAGGGCAAATTATTAAGTTAAAGTCTTGACATCTTTTTTTATATATTATATAATTAGTTCGAATTCGAGATATTATTGTGAAGGATGAGTTATAAATGAACTCTGAAAAAATCACTCAAGATAGTGATCTTTCTTTAAAATTATTTGTTGTTTTAAATAGGGCATTGCAATCGATTGAAAAGCAAGTTATTAAAGATATAAAAAATCATGGCTTGAATTTATCAGAGTTTGCGGTTCTTGAGCTGCTATATAATAAAGGTGATCAACCGATACAAAAAATCGGCCAAAAAGTACTACTTGCGAGCAGCAGTATGACTTATGTCGTCGATAAACTGGAAACAAAAGAATACTTAAAACGACGCGCTTGTCCAAATGATCGTAGGGTTACTTATGCAACCTTGACCGAATTAGGTAAACAATTGATGGACGATATTTTTCCAGAACATAAAAAAGCGATTGACCATATTATGGGCGGACTAAATTACGAAGAAAAAGAATCAATGATCGATCAACTAAAAAAATTAGGTTATTATGCCCAAAAAAATTAAGAAAGATAACTTAATTTTTTTATATAAATATCTCGAATTAGTAATGTATTAATTAAGGATAAAAAGAAAGGAGCATTATCTCACTATTCATCTTTGTTATAAACAGATTTTGAAATGAGTATGTTTAAGTTTTTCGTCTATCATGCAACAATATGTGAAACTGGAGCAACTTACAGTTAGGAATATAGCGTTAGCAGTACGTAAAGTTTACATTTCAATTAAAAATTGTAAATCAGGGAAAACTGTTAATGAAATATAAATTTAAAAGGAGTAATAAAATATGTCAAATGTTAAATTAACCATTGTTTACTACAGTGCAACAGGAACGAACCATACATTAGCTAAATGGGCTGAAGAAACAGCTAAAGCAGAAGGTGCTGAAGTAAGATTAGTGAAAGCTGGTGAACTTGCACCAGATGCAGCAATTGCATCAAATCCTGCCTGGCAAGCACACCATAATGAAACAAAAGATGTTGTTAAAGAAGCCACATCAGAAGATCTTGAGTGGGCAGATGCCATTATCTTCAGTACAGCAACACGTTTTGGTGGTATGGCTTCACAAATGAAACAATTTCTTGATATGCAAGGTGGACTATGGGCTAAAGGAGCTTTAGTTAATAAAGTAGTTAGTGCTATGTCTTCAGCTCAAAACGATCATGGAGGTCAAGAAGCAAGTATTCTTTCTTTATATACTTCATTGATGCATTGGGGAGCAATTGTCGTACCTCCTGGATATTCTGATCCAGTGTTATTTACAACAGGTGGGAATCCATATGGTACAAGTGTTACTGTAGATGCTGAAGGAAATATGTCACCAGACGTCAAGCCAGCCGTTGAAGTACAAGTTAAACGAACACTGGATATTGCAGGTCGTATAGTTGGAAATTAAATTTTTTATAAAAACTGATTAGGACTGACCTAGTCAGTTTTTATATTAATCTCAAAATCAAAAACTCAGATGAATAAAGTAGGGGGATGTCATGTTTTCCTTTAATCCAGAAAATAATACCGAACGTGAAAATTATAAGTTACTTATCGGGAGTGTAGTTCCAAGGCCGATTGCGTTTGTAACAACTGTGGCGGAAGACGGAACAGTAAATGGTGCACCATTTAGTTACTTTAATGTTGTTTCATCCAATCCTCCGCTACTTTCAATTTCTGTTCAACGAAGAAATGGGATTGTTAAAGATACAGCTAGAAATATATTGAAAAATAAAGAGTATGTCATACACATTGTTGATGAATATAACGTTAATGAAATTAATGCTACAGCAGCATCACTGCCACCTAACGAAAGTGAAATTCAAAAAACAAACTTAACACTTGTTGAAAGTGAACGAGTTAATGTCCCAGGTATTAGAGAATCTAAAGTGCGTTTTGAATGTATCCTAAAACATTCCCTGGAATTAGATGAAGATAATTCCGTGGGATCTGATCTTTTAATCGGAAAGGTCGTTCGATTCCACATTGATAAAGAAATCTATCAAGATGGAAAGATAAATCCCAATTTACTTGGTCCGATTAGCCGGTTAGCAGGTTCTGATTATGCAAAGATTGGAGAACTATTTTCTATCGAAAGACCAAAATAGAAAAATTGATATTGGAGGTTTTGAAACATGAATGAATTAAAAGGTGTTCACCATATAACTGCAATTACAAGCAGTGCAGAAAAAATATATGACTTTTTCACGTATGTATTAGGCATGCGCTTGGTTAAAAAAACAGTTAATCAGGACGATATACAAACCTATCATTTGTTTTTTGCTGATGACGCAGGGAATCCGGGGACAGATATGACTTTTTTTGATTTTCCAGGTGTCCCAAAAGGTAAACATGGTACCAATGAAATTTCAAAAACATCTTTTCGTGTCCCGACAGATGAAGCATTAGATTATTGGGCAAAACGTTTTACACGTCTCGACGTCAAACATACAAAAATTAAAAAACAATTTGGGAAAAAGACGTTATCATTTGTTGATTTCGATGATCAACACTATCAGTTGATTTCTGATGAAAATAATAAAGGTGTTGCTTCAGGAACGCCATGGAAAAAGGGACCGATACCACTGAAATATGCAATTACCGGTCTTGGACCAGTATTTGTACGTACCGCTCATCTTGATTACTTCAAAGAAATGATGGAAAAAGTCTTGTTATTTAAAAAAATTGCTCAAGAAGGTACCTTTCATTTGTTCGAAACGGGAAAAGGAGGAAATGGTGCACAAGTTATTGTAGAATTTAATGATAAATTACCACAAGCAAGACAAGGATACGGTACTGTTCACCATGCTGCTTTTCGTGTTGCTGACCGTGAGTCGCTGAATAAGTGGATAGAACAACTAAAAGAATTTAATCTCCCTAACTCTGGATACGTGGAACGTTATTATTTTGGCTCATTGTATACAAATGTGGCTCCCCAAATTTTATTTGAAATTGCGACAGATGGTCCTGGGTTTATGGGAGATGAACCATATGAAACATTAGGGGAAAAATTATCTTTACCACCATTTTTTGAATCAAAGCGTGCAAAAATTGAAAATTTGGTTCGTCCTATTGATACAGTTAGAAGTTCTAAAGACTTTGAAAAAGAGTATGAGAACTAACATGATAAGGAGAAATTAAGTGATGAAACATATCTTTCAAAAAGGAACTGATCAATCAAAACCGACATTCGTGCTTTTGCATGGAACTGGGGGAACAGAACACGATTTACTCCCTATTGCTGAAAAAATAGACCCTGAGGTAAATATCTTGAGTGTAAGAGGGAATGTTCTCGAAAATGGTATGCCTCGCTTTTTCAAGAGGTTGGCAGAAGGTGTTTTTGATGAAGAAGATCTGGTTTTCCGTACAAAAGAGTTATATGAATTTCTAGATAAAGCGGCTGAAAAATATGGGTTTAATCGTCACAACATATTAGCTATTGGATATTCAAACGGTGCTAATATTGCTGCAAGCTTGTTGTTTCATTATCAGGATGCGATTAAAGGGGCTATTTTACACCATCCCATGGTTCCTAGACGAGGAATAGAGCTTCCTGTTTTATTGGATAAGAATATTTTTATTGCGGCAGGTACCAATGATCCTATTTGTTCATCTCAAGAATCGGAGGAATTAAAATTTATCTTAGAAGAAGCCAAGGCAGAAGTACATTTACACTGGGAGAATAAAGGCCACCAATTAACAATGTCGGAAGTTGCTGCTGCCAAGGATTGGTATTTAGCTACGTTTAATGGGGCGTAAAATCCCAATAAACGAAGTTTTATTAAATATAAACTACTTTTTTAAAATCCCCCTATAAATTAAAGTAAGGACTTCACAAAATGAAAGAAATCAATTCGATTTTCTGTTATCATAGATTGTAAGTCTGAAAGATTTTAGGGGGGAAAAGTTTGGACAATAATACAAATTTGTCACACGAACAAATCGAAAAGATAAAAAAGTTCGGTAAACGAATAGGGACTATTGTTGCTGTATTACTGTTTGTTGTCATCATTGGTCTCATCACATTTCAATGGCTGACAAATTATATATGGATGGACTCACTTGGGTTCGGAAAAGTATTTACAACCATTTTTACAAGCAAAGTATACTTAGGAGTTGCTGGCTTTTTAATATTTAGCGTCATTTCCTATTTCACTTTATTTTGGATTCGTTTTTCTTATATGGGGCACTTAGGATCTGAGGGAGTACCACCCATTATTCGGTATCGTAAATCAAGCACGCTGATCATGCTTGCAATTTCTGTGTTTTTAGGACTTTTAGGAAGTTCAATTGTCCAAGGAGTTGGTTGGGAGCCAACACTTAAACTATTGAATCATGCCTCATTTAATGAAAAAGACCCATATTTTAATATGGACGTATCATTCTATATTTTCATTTTGCCATTTGTGAAATTCATTCTTTATGTATTACTGGGCTTAGGCGTCTTTTTCTTATTAATCGAAGTTGGGGCATACTCTGTTTTTAATATGTATCGGATGAGTCGCTCAGCTCAATTACATATGGGAGTTACACTTAGCTTTATTGGACTCCTTTTAGCAGGCATTCATATACTTGCACCATATGAAACCTTACTAACCAATCAAGTGAATCTCTTCCAACAAAGTGTTGTGCACGGCATGAGTTTTACTGACAAGGTTATCAATATTCCAAAGGCTTATATTTTAGCAGCAGTTGCAATCATCGGAACGATCTGGATAATTATTGGTTTAAGTCGTGGCAAGTTAAAAACAATGCTTATTCCAATTGTTGTTTATGTGGCTTTAGTTATTGTTGGGCAAGGTGCAGCAATTGTTACACAAAACTTTATTGTATCACCAAATGAATTTTCTAGAGAGAAACCTTTTTTAGAGCATAATCTCCAGTATACGAGATCAGCGTATGGTCTAGATGATATCAAAGAAGAGGAACATCCCGGTGAACATACGTTGAATGAAGACATGGTAAAAGATAATGAACTGACATTAAATAACGTTAGATTAAACGATTCACGACCACTTCTAGACATCTATAATCAACTTCAAACCTTTAGAACATATTATAAGTTTAATGATATGGATATCGATCGTTATGAGATTGATGGCGATTATGAACAAGTGTTTGTTGGAGCAAGAGAATTGAGTACAGATGATTTACCAGATCAAGCTAAAACTTGGGTAAATAGTACCTTAAGATATACACATGGATATGGTGTGGCAATGAGCCATGTTAATCAGGTAACAAGTCAAGGACAGCCTGAATATATGGTGAAAAATATTCCACCTGAAGGAACAGTGGATGTAACAAGACCACAAATATATTTTGGGGAAGAGCCTTATCCAAACGTTATCGTTAATTCAAAGGTAGATGAATTTGATTATCCGACAGGTGACGAAAATCAATCCCATCGCTTTGAAGCAGAGTCAGGAATTCCTTTAAAAGGAATTAATCGTTTCCTGTTTGCATTAGAGGAGAAGTCTTTTAGAATGTTGGTTTCAGATCAAATCACAAAAGATAGTCAGTTTTTAGCAACACGTAATATTATGGATCGTGTGAAAAAAATTGCTCCATTTCTACAATACGATGATGACCCTTATATTATAGTGAGAGACGACGGCTCACTTGCATGGATAATAGATGCGTATATGTCAGCAGAAAATTATCCATACTCAGAGGCATTTGATGGCAGAAAAAATTATATCCGGAATTCGGTTAAAGTTGCTATTGACGCTTATACGGGTGAAGTCGACTATTATATTGTTGATCCAGATGATCCATTAATGAAGACATATGATAATATCTTCCCGGATCTTTTCACATCGGATATACCTGAAGATATTCAAAGTCATTTCCGTTATCCAACTGATTTATTTGAAATACAGGCATCCATGTATGGGACTTATCATATGTCAAACTTAGAAATCTTTTATAATCGTGAAGACTTCTGGCAATTTCCAACAGAAAAGTACTTCAACAAAGATATCGAAATGGAGCCGTACTATATCACCATGAAATTACCTGAATACGATGAAGAAGAATTTATTCTCATGATGCCGTATACGCCGAAGAAGCGACAAAATATGATTGCTTGGATGGGTGTACGTAATGATGGAGATAATTATGGGGAAATGTTTGTCTATCGCTTCCCTAAACAGAAAAATATTTATGGGCCACAACAGATTGAGAATAGAATCAACCAAGATAGTTATATTTCACAGCAATTGAATCTTTGGTCACAAGGTGGGTCCGAAGTCATTCGTGGTAACCTTCTTGCGATACCGATCCAAGATACAGTATTGTACGTTGAACCTGTCTATATTGAATCTTCCAATGAAACATCTCTACCTGAAGTCAAACAAGTTATTATGGCCTATGAGGATAATATTGTGATGGAAGATACATTTGATAATGCTCTTGAAGAAATCTTGTCTAAAGTGGATTCGGATTTTAAAGCTGAAGAGACTGAAGACAAGGAAGATAAGGATAAAGACGCAGCCGAAGACAGTGAATTAGAGGATGAACCTGATACAGAAGAAACACCAGATCCTATCTTAGGAGCTGACGAGCTATTGGATGAAGTTTCAGAGCTGTTTGATGCTTATCGAGACGCCCTATCTGAAGGTGATTGGGAAGAGGCAGGCGAAATTATGTCTGAGATTGAAGCGCGATTAGAGGAACAACAGTAAACCGAGTAAAAAATAATACAGGATTTTCTAAATTACAATATAAAAAATCCGAACAAATTCGAGTCTCTTTTGAAAAGACACGAAATATTGTTCGGATTTTTCTATAGCGTATTATTAATTCCCTTTTTTATTTGTTTACTTTAGTAGTTAATCTCCTTTGTTCATTCAGTAATCGATCAAGTTGAGTCGATATTTTTAAAATCGTGTCTTCATCTTGGCGTTCGTTATATGCTTGATACATTTTATCTCTAATCTGTTCTATTTTTTCTTCTAGTTCATTCAAGTTTTTTACCCTCCAGATTCTTTATACAATGTACCGTATCCTGTTTGGTAAGTATTAAACCTCCTCTTTGCCACTTTTGCCTGATTACTGATGAAATCATAAGTATCATGCCGCATTTATTAGGATTTTCCATGAATTTAAGTATTATCTCTTGATGGCTCATTAAATGTTGTTAAATAGAATAGCATTAATAAATAGGGTTGTACAGCTTTGCTATCGGAAGGAGTCCTCAATGAAACGAACAATTGTTAAAGGTGGATTAGTATTAATCGGTGCGATTTTCCAAGGGTTTGGTATGGGGGTTTTTCTATTTCCTCACGCCATACCATCAGGGGGAGCGGGAGGTATGGCCATTTTGATTAATTATTGGCTTAATATTAGAATGGGACCCGCTCTTTGGGTTGTAAACTTTTCTTTCCTCTTATTAGGCGTTAAATATTTGGGGAAAAGATTCGCGTTATGGACGTTCATTGGTATTACAATGACTTCTTTTGCTATACATTTTTTTGAAAGTCATGTAGTGATCTTAAATAGACATATACTTTATGATTTGGTGATTGGTTCAATTTTTCTTGGGACAGGCATTGGCACTTTGATGCGTGTAGGCGTTTCAAATGGTGGTGTTGGAGTATTGGCCTTTATGATTTCAAAGGCGAGAAGCAGTTTACCTGGAAAGCCCTTACTTATTATCAATTGTACCATATTTCTGATGACAGCGGCGATTATAAGTTGGAAAATATTTTTCCTGGCCTTATTAAGTCAATGGATCTCAACTACAGTTATTGATTTTGTATTTAGATTTCATACCAGTACATCTTCTCCAACTGGATAGACAACTTCAAAGATAATTATAACGAAATACTGTTTCTTTATTTTCTTTTCCATCAAATCCTTTTACCTTGATGAACAGGAGGACAAGTAATCCAATGATTAATGTCAAGGTGGCAAGTGATAAAAACATCCCTTTTATCGACCACTCCATTAAACGAGCAAAAACAGGCGGACCGATCGCAACACCAATAAAGCGAACAGAATTATACAACGATGTGACAAAACCTCGTTTGGATTTTCCTACTGAACCTGTTATTAGACTGTTTACACAAGGTAAAATAAGACCAGCACCAACACTGCTGATACTAAGTATAGCTAGAAAAGGAATAAGTTTTCCAAAAAAAGCTAATAAAATA
Organism: Virgibacillus sp. MSJ-26; assembly: GCF_018918075.1. Taxonomy (GTDB): domain Bacteria; phylum Bacillota; class Bacilli; order Bacillales; family Amphibacillaceae; genus MSJ-26. The sequence continues at coordinate 34,072 of NZ_JAHLPW010000009.1, read as the reverse complement.
TAAGATGCAGTCATAAGGCCAAAGCCTATTAGCATCCAAAGTTTCATTTTTTCTAGATTTTTTCCAATTTTACTGCCGGTTAAATAAGCGGTGGTTACCATAACGAGCAGTGGAATTGCCAAAATAACACCCTTGATGACACCCTCAATTTTATGTTTTTCCTCTAAAACGTCAGATAAAAAGAAAAGAATACCAAATAACGTAAAAAGACATACTCCACCAGCTAAATAACAAATAAACAACCATCTACCTTCTAATTTAAAGACGTTTAAAAGACCGTGAAAATACTTACGAAAAGGAGGTGGCGCTTCACGATACCCTTTTTCCTTAATGAAAATCCAGGTCAAAATAACAGCTATAAGGCTTAGTATAGGAATAGCGTAAAAAACAGAGTACCATACAATGAGGCCAAAGAGTGAGCCAAAGATTGGTGATAATACTTTACCAAGTCCGTTTGAAGATTCAAGAATGCCAAGCACTCGACTTTGTTCCTCACCTTTAAAAAGATCACCTGTTAAAGCCATGGCAATCGGAGCACTCCCTGCTGCCCCTATACCCTGGACCACTCTGCCGATGAGTAACCAGATATATGAGTTTAATGTTGAAGACCCTAGTCCAGCAATGACTCCACCAATAATTGTTAATATGAGTGAAGGTATAATAATTACTTTTCTCGAAAATCGATCGGAAAAATAGCCTAAAATTGGTATGAAAATGGCAGCAGCAATCGAGTAAACAGTAATGGTAAAACTGACTTGTAATTGTGAAAGTTCGAGTGATGATTTCATTGCTGGAAGTATTGGGATGAGCATAGAATTTCCCAACGTCATGATAAGCGGAATGGATCCAATGGCTGCAATGGCCATTCCTTGACTTTTTTTTGCCATTTAAGTCACTCCTGTAATCATGTTATTTTAAATTAATTGGTGGGGGTGTATACCAACCTTTATCTTTCGTAATGGTAAGGAGTTTAATTTCAAATTCAGCTTTTTGGGAATGAAATTCTTCAAATAGATTTTTAATATTTTCTTGTGTTGACATACCTATGATGTAACTGCATTGAAGTTGACTTGCTAATAATTCTTTTTGAACGAGTCTCGCTATTTCTGAATCATTAAACCTTGCCCCTGCAGGGATATCCTGAATTTCTACATTAGGCTTGTCTGGTGGTGCAGGTGGTAACCTGATACCTGTCTCTTTCAATATAACTTCCACTTGTTGCTCTTCCTCCGTTAAATTGCTTTCCATCATATCGTCAAGAAAAAGTTTCAAATCTTTATCTTCAGTGTGATTACGTGCAACTTGTATTGTGACTATAATTTCTTTAGCTTCATATAGATAGTTCCATAAATGATAAACTTCACCGGAATGATAAGGTTCCTTAGTCAATATTCATCCTCCTTTTTAGATCAATACACCGCATATCAGCAAAATTTTCACTTTCTTAGTATTTACTATAGCTTATAAAAATATGTTTGAATTTTTTAAGGACAGGAACCTACCAAAATTTTATACATAGGCTAACTTAGAAGTTTATTATGGGCAAATAAGGTGGGAAATATGAGACATAAAATAGTTTTATTATGGTCTAGTTTAGCTTTGTTGATGTTAATCGTAATCGGATGCAGTTCCCAAGAGATTTCGTCTGCTATGCAAGATAAAGAAGATAACGTGATTCGTATTGGTTATCAAAAGAATGGGCCTCTAGTGATTGTAAAGTCCCTCGGCTCACTTGATGAAAAACTGGAGTCAAGAGGATATGATGTTGAATGGAAGGAATTTCAGGAAGGTCCTGCCTTAGTTGAGGCATTAAATGCAGGTAGTATTGATATAGGGCGAACAGGAAATTCGCCAGTAATCTTTGCACAAGCAGCTGAAGCTTCTTTTGTTATATTAGCAGCTGGGAAATCGAAATTTCATGGTAGTGGAATATTGGTTCGAGAGAATTCAAATATAAAGCAAATAAAAGATTTAAAAGGAAAAGAAATTGGCTTTGCCAAAGGTTCTAGTTCACATTTTTTATTAGTCAAAGCACTTGAACAAGACGGACTTAATTACGAGGATATTATCCCAGCTTTTTTAACTCCAGGCGATGCGCGAGTTGCTTTTGAACAAGGAAATATCGATGCCATAGTTGTTTGGGATCCATTTACCGCTTCAACCGAAATTAATTCGGATGGGAAAATGCTTGTAAATGGTGAAGGTTTATCGACAGACCGAGATTTCTTTATAGCGACTGAATCGTTTGCAGTTGCCCATGCAGATATAGCTGACATGATTATCAATGAGGTAACAGAGTCATCTGAATGGGCAAACAATAATCATGACGATTTAATACTTATGCTAGCTCCCATTTTAAATATCGATGAAGAATCCATTCAAATGGCAGTGGAAAGAAGGACATATGGTGTTGATGATATAACGGAAGAGATAATTGAGGAACAACAAGAAATTGCAGATACTTTTTATGAATTAAATATAATACCTAAAGAAATAAATGTACGTGATGTTATGGAGTAATGAGAGAGATGAATTTTTGAGGAGGTGGTAATTTGAAACGGGATCGAAACGTATTCAAAAAAATAATACCATGGCTTGTCCCTGTTTTATTATTAATTCTATGGCAATTATTCTCTTGGGTGGGAATCATACCAGACAGAATATTACCTGCACCTTCAGCAGTATTTCAAGCTGGTATATCTCTTATGATAACAGGTGAACTATTTACTCATCTTTCCGCAAGTCTTTGGCGGGCATTAATTGGCTTCCTAATAGGAGGAGGAATCGGATTTTTATTAGGGCTATTTAATGGAATATTCCGTTTCTCTGAACTTTTATTTGACACATCTGTTCAAATGTTGAGGAACATTCCACATTTAGCCTTGATTCCTCTCGTCATTTTATGGTTTGGTATCGACGAAATGTCTAAAATTTTCTTAGTGGCTCTCGGTGTGTTATTTCCTGTTTATCTTAATACCTATCATGGTATTAAGTCTGTTGATAAAGGACTGATTGAGATGGGGCGCGCTTACGGCTTAAAAGGAAAATCATTATTTTTTCACGTTGTTTTTCCTAGTGCAATGTCTTCTATTTTAGTTGGAATTCGCTATGCACTTGGAGTGATGTGGTTGACTTTAATTGTAGCTGAAACCATATCGACACATGCTGGCATAGGTTATATGGCAATGAATGCACGAGATTTTATGCAAATGGACATCATTGTTCTTAGCATCGTTCTTTATGCTTTATTAGGTAAAATATCCGACATCATTGCTAAGTATTTTGAAGAGCGATATCTCAGATGGAACACGTAGAAGGAGAGATCTATTTTGGAATCTTTGGTAAATGAAAAAAATCATATGGTTTTAAGAGATATAAAAAAGAACTACGAAAAATTATCTGTATTAAAAAATGTTAATTTAAACATCATGAGAGGTGAGTTTATAGCTGTCATTGGTAAAAGTGGATGTGGTAAGAGCACACTTTTACGATTAATGGCAGGTTTAGAAGAACAGTGTCATGGTACAATTTATATGAATGATAAACCTTTAGATAAATTAAATGAAAAGGCACGAATCATGTTTCAAGACGGGAGGTTGCTCCCCTGGAAAGACGTGCTAGATAACGTGTGTATTGGACTTTCTAAAGATAATAAATATAGAGCAATTGAAGCCCTTAATAATGTTGGACTAAAAGAGAAGATGAATGACTGGCCCAGTCAATTATCAGGTGGTCAAAAGCAAAGGGTTGCTTTAGCGAGAGCTTTAGTCCATAATCCAGAATTGCTTTTGCTTGATGAACCCCTTGGAGCTTTGGATGCTTTTACTAGAATCGAAATGCAGGCACTCATCGAAAATTTATGGAAAGAACGAGGGTTCACTTCAGTTTTGATAACCCATGACGTTGAAGAAGCCGTCGCTATGGCTGACCGGGTGGTTTTAATCGAAGACGGTTTGATTGCTTTAGACGAACATATTAACTTAATAAGACCTCGTGAACGTACCCAAGAAGCTTTTTCTTACTACCATAAAAGAATATTAGATCATATTATAGGAAGCAATCATTGTCAAGATACGCTAAAGGGAGACGTAATAGACTTAACTGCTTTTAACCCCGTAAAGAATACAAGCAACACCTAAAACGATCCAAATCATTTTCTGAATCGGTAATTTATCAGCCATATCATAAAGACCCACTGATATAGATACAATTAAAAATAATGGTCCAATTAACGATAAAGAACCATTAATAACTAAAGCTTTTTCAATATCATTAAATCGTAACATAAGAAATGCCGCAAATAATTCAATTGAACCAGACAATACCCTTAATAATGCCATTACTATAATTGCTTTTTGTAAAAAAGTAAGCATTGTATTCCTCCACGATCTAACATCTGTTTTTAATCATTATATGCACTGCTTGTACACATAAGAACAAAGGTTTAGAACGAGTAAAGCGGTGGATGAGTTAAATTAATGTTTTAATCAAAAATATAACGGCATTTATTAGGATAAATTAAGAGGAGAAGAGAACCTTAAGCATGTAGATAAAATAATTCATGATTAACGAGGTTATCCGTATGGTAAAAGACAAAAATGATGATATCTTAAAAGAATCTAAAAATATTAAGAAAAAATCTGCATCTAATAAAAAGAATAAAGTAAAATCAGAAAGATTACGTTATAAAAATGCGGATGATATTTATCGACAATAGCAGCCCCCCCACCATTGTGAGGTGGGGGGTAATTTTAAGTGATTCAGTTGCACTTAAGATTATCACTTGGATTATATTTATGTAAAGCAATCTATCACTTGTCAAATATTGACAAGTGATAGGGATAAGATTACATCCAAGCTGCTCCTACGATAATGAGAAGGATGAATAAAACGACGATTAGCGCAAAGCCGCCACCGTAACCGCCGCCGGAGCAGCCACCGCCGTTACCGCCAGCACCGTAGCCGTACCCGTAATTTCCAACTCCTCCATATCCACAAAACATATAAAAACCTCCTAATTAATATTTATGATTTACCATCCAACATAAGCGGTACCAACAATAATTAATAGGATAAACAATACAACAATCAGCGCGAATCCGCCGCCATAACCATATCCTGCTTCACTCATTCAAAAGCACCTCCAATTTCTTTATCTAACATTAATATATGTGAAAGTGTCCTCAACGTTATAGGCGAGAGGACTAGAAATGACTATTTGGGCGAAAGTGATAGATTTTTTAAGAAAAGTTGTAATCTAATTACCTCCCCCATACAGAGTCTTGGTTACTAACATATTATGTGACAAGGCTGTACTGGAGGTGAATACATGTCAGTTAAATATTATCATGGTCTCTGCCAACAGTATCGTGGCAGGGCTGTAGAAATCAGGACGCATCATGGGCAGGTTCATAGAGGAATAATTGAAAATGTGAATCAACGTCGCGTTCACTTGAGACCATTAGGAAGAAGAGGCGGTGGATTAGGTGGCTTCGGCTATGGAGGATTCGGTCCTGGAATGGGTGGTTATGGTCCATATGGTTATGGACGTGGATATCGAATTGCCTTAGGTACAATTGCTGCTTTATCTTTATTACCTCTTATTTTTTGGTAACAAATTAATGTGAAAATTATATACATCCACAGAGGATCAAAGGTTAGCCTGTCTGTGGGTGTTTTTTTATGTAGATAATATGAATGATAAGATATCAAAAAATAATTAATATTATGATAAGTAATGAATAGGCTTTTATTAAGACGTAGTCGCTATGCCAAAAAGATCTTCAATGTAAGCGATTTATTATAAAAGGAGGGAGTCATATGAAAAAGAGTTTAATTTGGCAAATTGTTGGTGCATTTATTCTTGCTATTATAGCTGGTCTTATATTTGGAAATCAAATTAGCGTTGTAGAGCCCCTTGGTGATTTATTTTTAAGGCTTATTAAATTTATTATTGTTCCATTAATCTTATCAACAATCATTGTAGGCGTCACAAGTACTGGAGATATAAAGAAGTTAGGTCGATTAGGTGGAAAGACAATTTCTTATTATTTAGTGACAAGTTTCATTGCAATTTCCCTAGGTTTATTAGCTGGCTTTGTATTTTCACCGGGAACAGGGACGGATTTAAAGATGACCGGTGAAGAAGTAGACGTGGCAGAGTCAGAAGGTGTTGTTCAAACCATTTTAAACATCATCCCAACGAATCCAATAGAATCATTAGTAAATGCGGATATGCTACAAATTATTTTCTTTGCTATATTTGTGGGAATAGGAATCACTATGGTGGGAGAAAAAGCTGAACCTGTCAAACGGTTTTTCGATGGTTTTGCTGAAATTATGTATAAAATCACAGGTATGATTATGACTGTTGTACCCATAGGTATATTCGGTCTCTTAGCTCCGATTGTCGGGGAATATGGAGCGGCTGTTTTATTACCACTCATAAAATTAATAATAGCCATGCTTATTGCATGTTTAATTCATATTATTATCGTATACTCTGTAGCGGTTAAAATGTTGGGTAATATGAATCTAGGTCAGTTTTTGAAAGGAATTTTCCCGGCAGCTGCGGTAGCATTCAGCACTAGTAGTAGTGCGGGGACTCTCCCGGTAACAATGAAGTCTGCAGAAGATAATTTGAATGTATCAAAGGAAACGAGTAGTTTTGTTCTCCCTTTAGGAGCAACAATAAATATGGATGGAACAGCGATTTACCAAGGCTTGGCGGTCGTTTTTATCGCTCAATATTTTGGAACTGATTTAACCTTTGCTCAGCTAGCAACAGTTGCGTTAATAGGGACGTTGGCTTCTATCGGCACAGCGGGAGTACCAGGTGCCGGAATGATTATGTTAACGATGGTCCTTGCTGCTGTTGGATTGCCTTTAGAAGGTTTGGCACTTGTTGCAGGGATTGACCGTATTCTGGATATGATGCGCACATCTGTTAACATAATAGGTGATGCATCTGCCAGCGTGGTCGTTGACGTCTCGGAACAAAAGAAGCAGAAGAAAGTGTCTTGAGATAAATTAAACAACAATATTTTATAAAATACACACCTTTTTGCCATAATAGGTTGAAGGGTGTATTTTTTATGTTTAATTTATATAGTCTTTTTCATTTATTATCGTTTGTATCTATGCTAAAATTAGCTTTCGTAGTTTAAAAAAACGTACTTTTTAATGTAATCTTACTAAAAGAAAGTGTGATATATGTGATTGACCAGCAAAATCCGCCTCATTCTTCAGAAACAATAAATAGAACACCAATTGTCATTGTTTTAATTTCTGCAGCTTTTGTGGCTATTTTAAATCAGACCTTATTAACAACAGCATTTCCTCATATTATGAAAGATTTAGATATTGATGCTAACTCTGTTCAATGGCTACAATCGGTTTTTATGTTAGTTAATGGGATTATGATTCCTATTACTGCGTTCCTGATTGATCGTTTTACAACAAGACAATTATTTTTTACAGCTATGGGTTTATTTGGAGTAGGTACATTTATATCTTCAATTGCTCCTAATTTCACTATTTTGCTGACAGGTAGAGTCCTGCAAGCAGCAGGTGCTGGAATTATGATGCCTTTAATGCAGACTATTTTATTTCTTATTTTTCCCATTAATAAAAGAGGATCTGCAATGGGAATGTTTGGTATGGTCATCGCCTTTGCACCAGCTATCGGACCAACATTATCAGGGTGGCTCGTAGACCAATTCCCATGGAGAAGTTTATTTTATATTGTTTTACCGATCGTTGTCATTGACTTGATCGTTGCTTACTTCCTCTTAAAGAATGTTACTAAACAGAAGTATCCAAAGGTCGACATGTTATCAATCGCCTTATCAACTCTTGGGTTCGGCGGTATATTGTATGGATTTAGCTCGGCAGGCACCCATACTTGGACAAGTGCACATGTGTATGTATCCTTAATTATTGGAACTGTTACTTTAGTATGGTTTATCCTACGTCAATTGAAATTAGAACAACCAATTCTTGAATTTAGAGTGTTTAAGAACAAAATGTTCACTATTACAACAGCGCTTGGAATGGTCTCATTCGTTGCTATGATAGGGGCTGCGGTCATAATGCCAATCATGATGCAAGATATGCTTGGATTCTCTGCGATGAAATCTGGAATGTCACTTATGCCGGGAGCCATTATCATGGGACTTATGAGTCCAATTACAGGAAGACTATTTGACAAATATGGTGCACGATGGTTAGCGATTATTGGGTTAGTTATTACGGTCATTACTACCTTCATGTTTGCAAATTTACATGTGGAAACGTCCTTTACGTATTTGGCAACTGTAAACGCCATTAGAATGTTTGGAATCGCAATGGTGATGATGCCAGTAACAACAGCAGGATTGAATTCATTAAGCAATGAGCTTATTCCGCACGGTACAGCCATGAATAATACTATGCGCCAAGTTGCAGGATCTGTAGGTACTGCTTTGTTAGTTACCATAATGACTAAAGCAACCATTCCCGAACAAGGAGTTGAGGGTATGATTCGAGGTGTCAACGTCTCCTTCATTGTTGCTGGTATATTTGCAATTATAGCACTCGTATTGGCCTTCTTTGTTAAAAATACAAAGCCAGTTGAAATGCCGACACAGCAAGGTAATTAAATGAACCAAAAAAATAGTACAAATCTATAACTGACCAATAAGAAATCTTGGAGGATGATACTTCTCAAGATTTCTTATTTTTTGATTTGAAAAACTATAATATCCTTGAATCGCTTTGCTCTTCCGGTCTCCTTTATCCCGTCAGGAGTACATCCAGTTTGTACATTCTTAAACGGCGCCTCACGCTTTTTTTGTGAATAAAGGGATTAAGAGATTTATGTGGAATTATATAAGTTAATGAGGCAAATATTTGAATTAAGACTAAGGAGAGATGAACTATGGTTTATCATAGTAAGGCGACAACAACGGATAAAGCCTATTTAAAGCTCAATAATAAAATCACCGAATACATAACTACCGAAGACAAGTTACAAGGAGCTCTAGTTGGCATGGAAGTAAAAGAAGCAACAACTGGAAACACAATTTTAGAACATATGTCCCATACCCGTTTAAGACCTGCTTCAAATATGAAAATATTTACGAGCATTGCTGCTTTATCAGTTTTAGGTGAAGATTATACATTTAGTACAGATTTATTAATAGATGGTTCAGTTAAAGATGGTCAGTTACATAGTACTTTATATTTGAAAGGAAAAGGTGATCCAACTCTTTTAACATCGGATTTGAAAATATTCGCTAAGCAAATAAAAGAAGGCGGAATTAATGTTATTAAGGGAGATATTGTAGGAGATGATACTTGGTATGATGATATACGCTTATCGAATGATATGATTTGGAGTGATGAACATTTTTATTATGGTTCTCAAGTTTCAGCTTTAACTGTTTCACCGAACGCTGATTTTGACACGGGATCGATTATCGTAGAAGTGACCTCCACCGAGATTGATGAAAAACCCGCTGTAAAGATTCTTCCGAACACGAGTTACGTTGATATCGAAAATAGAGCTGAAACATCTCTAGCAGGCTCTGAAGATGATTTAATTATTTACCGAGAACATGGCACAAACAAAATTATTATTGAAGGCTTCATGCCTGTTTCACTACCACCAGTCCGTGAATGGATTGCAGTATGGGAACCAACTTATTATGTTCTTGCATTATTCAAGGAAGCATTGCAACAAGAAGGTGTCAGCTGGACAGGTAAGTTACGCAGAGCAGCGGCACCTGAATCGGCTCAACTCTTGTACAGTCATTCATCAGAACCTCTATCTAAGATAATTATTCCCTTTATGAAATTAAGTAATAATGGACTTGGAGAAATGTTAGTAAAAGAAATGGGAAAATTTATGTGTAACGAAGGTAGTTGGGAATATGGGCTAGATGTTTTACTCAATCAATTAAAAACATGCGGAGTAAATACCGATACATTAATAATTCGCGATGGTTCAGGAATTTCTCATGCCACATTAATTCCTGCCCATGAAATAATAGAAGCTTTATGCCATATACAAAATGAACCTTGGTTTCCGGTCTTTTTAAATTCTTTACCTGAGGCAGGAAATAATGAAAGAATGGTAGGTGGCACATTAAGCGAACGTTTAGAGGAATATGAGGTGAAAGCTAAAACAGGTACGATTTATAGTGTCAGTACATTGTCTGGCTATCTCATTGGTCGAGAGAATAAAAAACTTATTTTTTCATTATTATTGAATAACCTTCTTGATGAAGAAGATGGACCGGGAATATTAGACCATATAATCAAAATAATTGCAGAACATGCATAGCGTAGCCACTTAAAAGATCAATTTCTCCCCTTTTAGATAATTATATTTGACTATATACCCCACGTGGTATATAGTGGACTTTAACTTCTTTAAAGAAAGGGGAGAAATACAATGCAATATGATACTAAGATGAAAAATCGTTACGAATTGAAGGCCAAGTAGAGGGTTAATTCATATGATGGAAAAAGAAAAAGAATGCGAAGAGATTGTCTATCAAATGTCTGCTGTCAAAGGAGCATTAGACCATGCTTCAGCCATGATAGTAAGTAAACATTTAGAGCAATGTATACATGAATCAAAAGAAGACCGTCATGCTGAAAAACTTGTTGAAGAAGCTGTTAATTTATTGATTAAAAGTAGATAAAATAATTTATTTATTTTTTTACTAAATTAAATACATGTAGGGGTATATGTATTTAATCGTGGAGGATAAGGAAGGAGAATGAAGTCATGAGTCAAAAGACGAAAACAACAATTGTATTGTTTAGTGGAGATTATGATAAGGCGATGGCGGCATATATTATCGCAAACGGTGCTGCTGCCTATGATCACGATGTTACAATTTTCCATACGTTTTGGGGACTAAATGCGTTACGTAAAGAAGAAAATATACCAGTTAAAAAAAGTTTTATGGAAAAAATGTTTGGTAGGTTTATGCCAAGAGGTTCAGATAAAATGGGGCTTTCTAAAATGAATTTTGGAGGCTTAGGCCAAAAAATGATTAAAAAAGTTATGAAAAAGCACAACGCTGTCCCCCTTCCACAGTTAATTGACATGGCCCAAGAACAGGATATAAAATTGATTGCTTGCACGATGACAATGGATTTACTTGGATTGCAAAAAGAAGAATTATTAGACGACATCGAATATGCAGGAGTTGGCGCTTATATCGGTGATGCTGAATATGGTAGTATTGATTTATTTATTTAAGTTAAAGTACAGTTTCTGGAGGGATTTAATATGACAATTAAAGTAGATTATACTCTTGATGCAAAAGGTTTAGCATGTCCGATGCCGATAGTGAAAACAAAAAAAGCTTTCGCCGGTTTGAAACCTGGAGAAATCATAGAAGTACAGGCAACAGATCAAGGTTCTATTTCCGATTTGAAGGCTTGGGCAAAGAGTGCTGACCATGATTATTTAGGAACAGATGAAGAAGGACCGCTTATAAAGCATTATATAAGAAAGGTAAGCAGTCCAGAAACTAAGGAAGAAAGAAAACACGATACAGTTTTAAGCCTAGAAAATTTGCAGGAAAAGATCGAAAATGATGAGAGCTTATTTATTTTAGATGTCAGGGAGCCAGCAGAATTTGCTTTTGGGCACATACCTGGGGCAATAAATATGCCTTTTAGTCAGATGGAATTTAATAAGTTAAATAAAGATGAATCGATTTATGTTATTTGTAGATCAGGTAACCGAAGTGATTTAGCTGCACAAAGACTTTCAGACGAAGGTTTTCAACAAATTGTTAATATAGTGCCTGGCATGAACCAATGGAAAGGTACTATTGAAAAAAATTAGGAGGGATTTAAGTGGTTAAAAGAATTACATCAAAAGAGTTAGCTAGCCGAATTTTAAATCAAAAGAAAACATTTATTTTGGATATTAGGAATGCTGAAGAATTTGATGACTGGAAGATTGAAGGAAAAACGGTAGATATCATTAACGAACCTTATTTCAATCTACTAGATGGAGTTGACCCTCTTGAAGGAAAAATAGAAAAAGACCAAGAGGTACTTGTGGTTTGTGCTAAAGGTGGATCATCAGAAATGATTTCTGAGATGCTTGAAGAGGCAGGCTATACAAAGGTTTATAATTAAACGGGTGGCATGGCAGCTTGGAGTGAACAGCTTACTCCAGTCAAAATTGCCGATCTAAAAGATGGAGGAAAACTTTATCAATTCATTCGTTTAGGTAAAGGATGTTTATCTTACTTGATTGAATCAAACGGAGAAGCTGCTGTTATTGATATTAGCCGTAATATCGAAGCTTATGAAACATTTGCCAGCGAGCATGAATTGAAAATAACTCATGTGCTGGATACGCACTTACATGCAGATCATATTTCCGGTGGAAGACGCTTGGCAGAAAAAGTAGGTGGAACTTATCATTTACCACCAAAAGATGCAACTGAAGTAGTTTATAATTATGAACCGCTTGTTGAAGGTGAAGATATTACAATTGGTCATACTTCTATTACAGTCCAACCGATCTATTCGCCTGGTCATACGATAGGCAGTACATCGTTTATTGTCGACGGCACTTATTTGCTGTCTGGTGATATTTTATTTGTTGAATCGATTGGCCGGCCTGATTTAGCCGGTAAAGCAGATGACTGGGTAAGTGACTTAAGAGAGACACTATATGAGCGTTATAAAGAATTATCTAAAGAGATTATTGTCCTACCAGCTCACTTTTCCTTTATTGAAGAATTAGGGGAAGATGGACATGTGTCAGCCAGTTTGGGAGATCTTTATAAAAAAAACTCTGGACTCCAAGTTAACGATAAAGAAGAATTTAAAAAGATGGTTACTGAGAATTTACCGCCACAACCGAATGCCCACATGAAAATTAGGGAGACAAATATGGGGAAATTGACTCCAACTATAGATGAACAAAAAGAAATGGAAATAGGCCCCAATCGTTGTGCGGTTCATAAATAAATTTTAATTTATATTAGAGGAGAGATGAAAAATGGACGTTAAAAAAACTTTAGATGCCACAGGAATTGCCTGCCCAATGCCAATCGTTAGAACTAAGAAAGCAATGGAAACTATAGCATCGGGCGAAATTTTAGAGGTTCATGCTACAGATCCCGGATCAAAAAGTGACCTTACAGCTTGGACGAAGTCAGGGGGACATGAACTGCTAAAAGATACTGAAGAAGAGGGCGTCTTTAAATTTTGGATAAAAAAAGGATAATATAAGCCTCCATAATCGGGGGCTTTCTTAATTTCTAGGGGGTGTCAAAAATCGAATATTCTATTATATTTTTAGTATTATTGTTTGTTATCGGTTTTATCGGTTCGTTTGTATCAGGAATGGTTGGAATTGGTGGTTCTATAATTAAATATCCTATGTTGTTATATATTCCGCCTGCATTAGGTTTCATTGCTTTTTCTGCACATGAAGTTTCAGGAATTAGCGCCGTTCAGGTATTTTTTGCAACTATTGGTGGTGTATTTGCATACCGTAAGGGTGATTACTTAAATAAACAATTAATTATTTATATGGGGACAAGTATATTAATTGGTAGTTTTATTGGTGGATATGGTTCCCGTTTTATGACTGATAGTTCAGTGAACTTGGTTTATGGTATTTTAGCAGTATTAGCAGCTGTCATGATGTTTATTCCAAAAAAAGAAATTGATTCCATTCCTCTTGAAAAAGTAACCTTCAATAAGTGGGTTGCTACTGTATCGGCTTTATTTGTTGGTATTGGAGCAGGAGTAGTTGGAGCTGCGGGCGCTTTTATATTAGTTCCAATTATGTTATTAATTTTAAAAATCCCAACCCGAATGACAATTGCGACATCGCTTGCCATTACGTTTATCTCCTCCATTGGTTCCACGACAGGGAAGCTACTTACTGGACAGGTTTTATTAGTTCCTGCTTTAATTATGATTGTAGCTAGTCTTATCGCTTCACCACTTGGCGTTAAAGTAGGTAAAAAAGTAAATGTAAAACTATTGCAAGGCATCTTAGCCGTACTTATCTTGGCTACAGCTATTAAAATATGGCTAGATATTATACTCGTTTAGTAGATTGGACAAGGAATTTCTTCAGATTTTTTCCTTCATAATAACGATGAAGGACAAGTTTTAGGATTTTTAACGAATTATGTCCTTCATCTTATAAATTATCATGACAGTGAAACATTATTTCAAGGAAATCGTTGAACTAGCGAACATCAATGTATTTCCAATCAAATTTTGGGAAAGTTTATGGCTTTATTTATGTTAATGAACTGAGCAACAACATAACAAAAGTAGCGAAGTCTTGTTAAGAACTTCACTACTTTTGTTTATTCTTCATTGGTTAAATTGAGTAAATCCAGAGCGTTGAAAAAGAGACTTAAAATCATGGCTACTATGGTGGCTAGCCCCATACCGGTTAGGGAGATTTCACCAATATTAATGGAAGCGCCACTAATCCCAATAACTAATACAACACATGTTAAAATTAAATTTTGCGGACGATTGTAATCCACTTTGGCTTCAACCAACATTCGAAGTCCACTCACAGCAATAATTCCAAATAATAGTAATGAAATGCCTCCCATAACAGCAGGGGGGATGGATGATATTATAGCTGCCAACTTACCAACAAACGACAGGACAATTGCAATAACTGCCGCCAAACCAATAATCCAAGTGGAATACACTCTAGTTATCGCTAATACCCCAATATTTTCACCATATGTTGTATTTGGTGTAGAACCAAATAAGCTGGAAAGTATCGTAGAAACACCATTTCCTGCAAGTGACCGGTCAAGACCTGGATCTTTGGTTAAATCTTTGTTAACAATATTACCTGTAACAAATAAGTGACCAATATGTTCCGGTATAATCACTAATGCTGCTGGCAGGATAACCAAAATAGCAGACCAATCAAATTTCATACTGTAAAATTGTGGCGAGGAAATCCATTGCGCTTCTTGGACAGGTGTCCAATCAACTAGACCAGCCAAATAGGCAATAATATAACCAGTAACGATTCCAATCAATATAGGAATAATTTTTAAAAAACCTCTTAATGTAACCCAACAAATAATCGTAATTAAGAGTGTAGCTAAGGCAACGAGTGCTACTGTCAAATCCATTGACCAATTTTCAACAGCATCTTCTGGTGGTATCCAGCCGGCCATATCGGCTGCAACAGGTACTAACTCAAGACCAATTACAGCAACAATTGCCCCCATAGCTGCAGGTGGGAATAGAACATCAATCCAAGCCGTGCCAACGAACCTTATAATCACTGCCACTAAACATAAGACAATTCCTACAGCCAAAAACCCTCCTAAAACGTAGCTGTATCCATCTCCACCATACATATTTAAAACCACAAACACAGGGGATATAAATGCAAAGCTTGAACCAAGATAAGCGGGTATTTTTCCCTTGGTCATAAAGATATAAATAAGCGTTCCAACACCATTCATTAATAAAATTGTGGCGGGGTTCACACCGAATAATACAGGTACAAGAACGGTTGAACCGAACATAGCAAATAGATGTTGTAAGCTAAGCGGTAAACTTTTTAAAAGCGGTAATCGTTCATCAACTTGAATCTCAGAATGTGACAAAGTCCATCTCTCCCTACATTAATTTGATGGTTTATCGGTTACCGCATTGTTTCCATAAAAAAACCTTGCCATTGAATTGGCAAGGTAATAAAATTAGACATATAAAGACAAATGTGTAATTTTTGTAGAGCAGATGAATCCTGCTCTTCACCTTGCCAGTCTCACAGGACTGGATTAAAGGTAACCGTATAAACTTATTATCAATATTATTACAAGTTCAATAGAAAAAGTCAATCTTTATTTTCAACATTGGTTAGTAGCTTCACCTACTATATGCTACTTTTCCACCAATAATAGTCATGTCAATGTCTAAATTCAATAAATCATCAGGATCCTTCATCGTAAAAGGATTCTTTGAGTAAACTGTCATGTCCGCCAATTTACCTCTTTCAATTGTGCCTTTAATGGTTTCTTCGTTTGTTGGATAGGCACCAAAAACGGTAAACAATTTGAAGGCATCATATATGGATAATTTTTCTTGCTGATTATAGCCATTATGCATTTCCTTAGGAAGTTTTCTTGTTACGGCTGCATGAATGCCTAGTAAGGGATTTACCGGTTCTACAGGGGCATCAGATCCGCCTGAGCAGAGCACACCAGCATCTAATAATGATTTCCACGCGTAGGATTTCTCCATTCTTTTATCACCTAATCTATTTTGAACCCACGGGAAGTCACCAGCTAGAAAACGAGGTTGGATATCAGCACATCTTCCTGGCTCCGCTAGTCGTTGAATTAAATCTTCACGAAGAACTTGCACATGAATTAAACGATCTCTATATGGTGTTAAAGGAAATTGATCCAATATATCAAGTACATTCTCTAATGCTTGGTCACCGATAGTATGTATAGCGACAGGCATATGTAAGTGTCGAGTATTATTAATAATGTTATATAGAGTCTCCTCGTTATAAATTGATTCACCATATGTGGACGTCTCATCAGAATAGGGTTTACTTAAATGGGCCGTTCTTCGGCCGAGAGCCCCATCCGAAAATATTTTAATTGCACCGATTTTTAGAGAATCATTTCCGAATCCTGTATAAAATCCTAAATCTTTAATTTCCTCGATGAATTCATGATTAATCAATAGATTGCATCTTAATAGCATTTGTTCTTGGTTGATTAACTCGTCGAATAAGTTGTATGTGTAGGTTAGTCCTCCTAAGTTAAGCGGATCATTTGTGTGAACGCTTGTTAGTCCATTCCTAATGGCAAGTTTAATGGCCTTTCGCATGGCTCTTTTTGTTTCATCATAAGAGGCTTCCGGAATATGTTTTTCTATGAGCGTAGAAGCAGTTTCTAGAAGTAGGCCCGTAGGTTGTTTAGTCTGATTATCTAACTCAATTAGTCCACCCTCAGGTACAGATATATTGGAGTGGTAATTGACTCTTTCTAACGCTTTTGAATTAACTAAAAAAGCATGGCCACATATTCTTGGCAGGAATAAAGGGACGTGGGGCGCTACGAAGTCAAGTTCTTTAATTGTTGGTATATCACCATCTGTAAAAAGGTTTTCATCCCATCCTCTGCCCAATAACCAATCGTGTTCTGAAAGCTTGTCGGCTTTTTCCTTTAATTTATTTAAAAGTTCTTTCTTAGAAGTTAAACTGGTTAAATCTAGATTAAGATAATTACCTGCGATTCCTGATAAATGTAGATGGCTATCAATTAGCCCGGGTGTAACCGTTTTTTCATCAAGGTCAATAATTTGATGTCCTGATCGCCCCCATTGTAAAAGCATATCATCTGTGGATCCGAGATCAATAATCCGTCCATTTTCCACAACAACTGACTCTACTACCGGCATTAGCCGATTAAATGTATGTATATTACCGTTAATAAAAAGCTGTTTCATTAACTCCCTCCTTGACTCTTTTTCAATAGCCCCTCAAAATAAATGAACTTGAATTGTTGTACAACAATTCAAGTTATCTATGCTGGATTTGTATTTTACGTATGGTTTTTTAATTATATTTCATTATTTGTTTTCAAGTTGCGTTTTAAGAATCTTACCACTTGAAGTTTTTGGTAGTTCCTCCATAAAATTAATTTTCAATGGAGGATCTTCAGGTGCTAATTTAGTTTTTACATCCGTAATTAAATCATCTTCATCTACGTTATACCCCGCAGTTAAAACAACGAAGGCGTGGGCAACCTCTCCTAATGCTTCATCAGGTTGTGGAACAACTGAAACTTCTTCAACAGCAGGGTGCAGCGTTAAAACGGTTTCAATATCAAAAGTTGATATTTCTTCTTCCGTTCCATTTATATCATGATTACTTTTTACCACGTTAATTCGACCCTCTTCATCCATTGTCCCTAGGTCACCAGTATGAAGCCAGCCATCTTGAGAAAAATTTAAATCTTCGCTGGTAACTGCCTTACCTTTGACGATAATTTCTCCTATTTCCTTACCATTTTTAGTGACATCTTTGCCACACTTATTAACAATACGCACTTGTGTATCAACCATTTGGAAACCCTCTTTCTCTTACGTTGTTGATGGATTATTCAAAATTATATCATAGAATACATCATAATTGAAAGCGGTTAATTAAAGTTATCTAAATTTTAATTAAAGAACAAAATTTAACTCATGGGCTTTGTTTTAGTGATTTATTTCATCAATGGATTGATAATCATTTATAAAATTCAAGAGAACAGCTTCCCATAGATAAAACGATGCTAATGTTAAGTGTGGATGCCAGGTTGGTTCTTTTTTTATCAGTATATCTCTTCTTTCAGATTGATCTACTTGATAAAGCCATTTTGCTCCCCGTTGTAATCCAATATCATCAATTGCTAACACATTCATTCTTTCCAAGGAGAATATGAGAAACACTTCAGCAGTCCATTTGCCTATCCCTTTTATTTTTGTCAGCTCTTTGACGGCGGTTTCATTGTCGAGTCGAGTTAAACTTTTTAAATTTAAGTCACCATTGTAAACTTTTTGAGTTAAATCTTGGATGTATTTGATTTTAGGTTTTGACAAGCCTGCTGATTGTAAATCTTCCGGAGTCATTTCAGCTAACTTATCGACCGTTAATTGATTATCTGTTAATTGGAGTAACCTTTGGTAAATTGAATGAGCGGCTTGAACAGAGATTTGTTGACCAATAATTGATCTAATTAAAGATTCGAAAAAATCTGGTCTAGTTTCTACTTCTAAATCACCAATTAATTTTATCAACTTTTTCATAATAGGATCCCGGTTTCCTAATTCAGCTACTGATTGGTCGCTTTGGGAAATATATCGCTTTTTAAACATATTAAACACTCCTATATATATAGAATAAGAAAGTTTTAATGAGATTTCCAGAGATTTTTGTCTTATTTTTGAACGTTTATTAGATTAATTAAAAAAACTTTGGTATTATATATATGAGAAAAAAGGTGTCCGGGTATGAATGCAATTTATAAAATTAAGATATTACTCTTGCCTTAGGATTCCAGTTACAGATAGTTAGAAAAAAGGAAGGTGGAAATTTCATGAACGCAAAACCTAAAATTGTCGTATTAGGTGCCGGCTACGGTGGCATGATGACGGCAAGAAAATTAACACAAACTCTATCACCAGAAGAAGCAGAGATTGTCCTAGTAAATAAACATAATTATCACTATGAATCGACATGGCTGCATGAAGTAGCTGCCGGGACGATTAACCATAACCAGGCACGTATAATGCTTAGTGATGTATTTAATCCGAACCGTGTTCGTTTGATTTATGATTCAGTTGAAGAAGTAAAAAGAGACGAGAACCGTGTGATCCTTGAAAATAGTGAGTTGACATATGATTATTTGGTCATCTCTTTAGGATTTGTTACAAATACATTCGGTATTAAAGGCATGGAAGAAAATGCATTCTTCATTCAAGACATCGACTCAAGTCAGTTGATCCGAGACCATATCGAGTATCAATTTGTTAAATATAAAAACAGTGAAGAGAAAAACGATGACGATTTAACTATTTTAGTTGGTGGATCTGGCTTTACCGGCATTGAATTTGTTGGTGAGTTAGCTGAAAAAGTACCAGAGCTTTGTAAAAAATATGATATCGATCGTTATAAGGTCAAAATTATTAATGTAGAAGCTGCTCCAAGGATTTTACCAAGCTTTGATGAAGAATTGGTCGAATATGCTAAACAATCACTTGAAAGCCGTGGTATTGAGTTCAGACTAGGTGCGAAAATCCAAGAGTGTAAAGAAGATTGTTTCGTTGTTGGTGACGATCATGAAGAAATTAAAGCTGGCACCATCGTTTGGACAGGCGGAGTTACAGGTAGCCCTGTATTAAGCAACTCTGGATTTGAATTGACTAAAGGTAAAGTAACTGTCGACGGTGACTTAAGAGCGCCAGGTGAAGATAATATCTTTATCATTGGTGACTGTGCATGGGTCATGAATGAAAAAGAAGGTCGCCCATTCCCACCAACGGCACAAGCAGCAACGCAGCACGGTATCACATGTGCTAAGAATATTAAAGCACTTCTTCATAACCAGCCATTAGAAAACTTTGTATTTGATGACAAAGGAACAGTTGCTTCACTTGGTATATCTGATGCTATGGGGACAGTATATGGTAAGAAATTGTACGGTAAGTCAGCCGCTACAATGAAGAAAGTAGTAGACAATCGTTCACTATACATGCTTGGTGGTATGAAATTCTTACTTAAAAAAGGAAAAGTACGTCCGTTTTAATATAAAAAGCTTTTTAATTTAGCTTATCTCCAGAAAAGAGGAGGGGTCATGAATGAAATTAAGATCGTTTTTACTTTTGGGACTAGCCTCACTAATAGGGTATATCGTAGCTAGCCGTAAGTTGGAAGATTCAAGAGATTTTCGATAATTTAATGTTAATTTGATTATATTAAAAACCATCTTGTTTAAAACAGGATGGTTTTTTTGTCTAAAATAGGTAAGACTGTTTTATAACTTTGATTTAAGTTTGCTATGAAGTGATATAGCTCACTGTTAGTTAGTATGTTTTACAGTATGATTATAGTGTAATCATTAATAATAAAGTTCTGTGATTGCTGTATTTTCTTGTAAATTAGCATGAAAGGATGATTAAAATGAATATAACATGGTTAATCATTGCTTCATTTATCTTATTTGTTGTCGCGTTGGTCTGGACATTATTCATTTTTAAACAAGAAGAAAATAAAATGAAAAAGTACGAAGAAGAAGGGGATACCCTAGAAGATCAGCTCAAGCGCTCGGAGGAATACGAAAAACGTTCATTATCTTCTGATGTACCACTACAAATTGTTATCTATAGTGTTTTCACAGTTGTGTTTTTTATTGGTTTGTTTATTTATTTAGTATGATTTTTTCCTCTGACACCTATTTATATATATATCAAAATAAAATAGCCTCCTTTGATTCATACATGATTCTGGTAATTCGATAAATACTATAATTAAGAGCAAGGAGGTTGTTTTATGTTTAGGGTTATATTTATATTAGTCCTACTTATATTTGTTGGACCAATAAGTGCTTCCGGAGAAAAGTTAATTATTACTGAAAAAGATATAAATGAAACTATTTTTTATAATGATTTTACTATACCGTACACAGATGAGCTGTTTATAGATTGGGATAAAGTTAATCTATTGTTAGATAAATTAGAGAATGAGATTTATCAAAAACCCGTCAATGCCACGCTGGATAAAAATGATCAGATTATCCCTGAAAAACAAGGTGCCAGGCTTAATCGATCTAAATTTCTCACCATTTTTATGAATTCTTTTTATGGACAATCATCCAAAAAAATAAAATTACCTAAAAAAAATACATTCCCAAAAGTAGATAGTGAACTTTTATCAGAAATAAAATCAAATGAATTGGAAAGTTATCAAACTTATTTTAAAGAATCGAATAAAGAGAGAACAATTAATATTCGTCTGGCTGTAAAAGCAATAAACAATCATGTTGTTTTTCCGTATGAAGAATTTTCTTTTAATAACGTCGTGGGTGAACGAACAAAGGAAAGAGGTTATAAGAAGGCACCAGTGATTGTTAAGGGTGAATTAGCCGAAGATATAGGTGGAGGCATTTGCCAAGTATCATCAACTCTCTTCAATGCCGTCAATTTAAAAGGGATTGAAATAGTAGAACGTTATTCACATAGTCGTAGTGTTCCGTATGTCCCGCCTGGTAAAGACGCGACAGTGAGTTGGTGGGGGCCTGATTTCGTTTTTAAAAATAATTATAGTCACCCAGTATTAATTCGGGCTAAGACTGAAGGTGGCAAAGTGATTGTCACTCTTTATTCATCAAATGATGCCTATCACCGTTGAAATAGTTTAGTTCTTTTTAGCTGAGTGATACACTAGTTAAAAAAAGAGTGTATGGAGTTGATTCTATGGAGACGATGAATATATTAGATTTGAATGAATTAATCGAAGCTGTTACAACGGATGAAAACAAAGAAACTTTAGCGGAAATAATTCAAGAATTTAAAAGAGAACATTATCCAAATGTTCTTTCTAAAACTAAAGTTGCTGTGAATCAATTTCCAAATGATAAAAATTTAAAGAACCTCATGGATATAATCGACGCTATTAGTCATGCTGAGATAGGTGAATATAAAGCTTCAAAAGAAATTATTGACCGTTTATATTATGAATTGAACTCAAAAGAGACTAGCCAGTTAATCCAATTGGCTGAGCTTGCTTTTATGAGTGATTACCGACTCTCTAGAAGGATAATGACAGATGCCATTAAAGTTTTAGAAAACGAAAAAACACCGGATTTATTTATGTTAACAAGATGTTATTTAGTGTTAGGAGAGGCTGAAGAAAATCTTCAGAAATATAAACGAGCTATTAAATATTATCAAAAAGGTTTAAGATATTATAAAGAAACAGAAGAAATGAATGATGATAGCTATATGCTCACTTATTTAACTTTTAAAATTGGTATGTTGTATTCAGCCTTACAAGAGACAGAAGAAGCGATTAAGTATTTCCATCAGGCCAATGCACTTGCAGATGATCAACAGTCCGATATAAAAGTGTATAGCCTTGTCGGCCTAGCGAAAACATATGCCGGCAATGAAATGGGAGAACAAGCATATCCTCATTTAATAGAAGCTCTTGATATTATCAAAGGATCATCGTTAGAAGATAGTATAACCCATGCTGAAGCATTAACGGAACTTGCTTTTTACTATTTTAATCAGGCAAAACTAGAAGAAGCTATTCCATATTATGAACAAACGATTGAAGCTTATATGAAACAGCCTCAATATCCAGCACGTACGCTTGGGATGATCTACATGCAATATGCTTATTGTCTTACCCACGAAAAAGCAGCAGATAATGTTCAAGCTGGTAAATCATATGAGCGAGCCATCGAACTGCTTGAGAAAGCGAATGATCATGAGCTACTTGAAAATGCTTTAGCTGATGTTATATCTTTTTTTAACCAAACTAAAAATGAAAAGAAAAAGAGATTTTTTGAGGATAAACTCGTTAAAAATATGGCGTACTAGTGAATTTATATGCTTGACTCAGAATGACGCAGTATACGCAAATTGCCGTTTTATAGTTGGTATGGTATGATAAAAGTAACAAAAAAAGTGAAAATAAAGCCTCAGGGGGAGCCATCTGGCTGAGAGTGAACAATTTGTTCAGACCCTTTGAACCTGTTAGTTAGTACTAGCGTAGGGATGTGGTTTTTTTGATGGATATATTTATATTAAGTAATGTGAGCGGAACTCCCATCAGGAAACTCCCCTAGGCATTACTTTTTTTGTGTGTATGAAAAAAGATAGGGGGGAGTTATCTTGAGTTCAAAACGTACTTTGTTTTTAATTGAAGTAGCAATCTTTACAGCTTTAGCATTAGTTTTAGACATTATCCCTTTTTTAAAGTTTAAAATCTGGCCCGCTGGTGGTTCGATTTCATTTGCAATGATTCCCATTTTTATTGTTGCGTTTCGCTGGGGGCTTAAGGGTGGGTTATTATCAGGGTTTTTATGGGGGATTTTGCAGATTGCTGTAGGAGATGCTTATATCCTTAATTTTTGGCAAGGTGCCATTGAATATGGTTTTGCATTTATGGTCTTAGGATTTGCTGGTGTGTTTGCTAATGCAGCTCAGCAGTCGTTTAAGCAAGGTGAAAATAAGATGAGTTTTATATATATTATGCTTGGTGTACTGTTTGGAACAGCACTTAGGTTCACCGCTCATTTTGTTGCTGGAATTATTTTCTTTAGTGATGCAGCGCCAGAAGGGCAGGCAGCGTGGGTTTACTCATTGGTCTATAATAGCACTTACTTAATACCTGGATTTATCTTAAGTACGATTGTCGTTTATTATTTATTTTATAAACAACCAAGAACCATATTAAGTTCAGCTGCTTAAAAATAAATAGAAGTTTCTGCTCACAGATAGATAGAAATAGTGTATATAAAAAGGTCAGATGGTTTTATATAAACCGTCTGACTTTTTGTGTTATCGAGAAATTTGAGATTACCCAGACAAAAAACTTGCTAAATAATAATCATATGTAAAGATAAATAAAAGAACAATTTTAGAAAATTAGGCTATTCGGATTTTTACGTGGAATTTGTAAAGGGAACTTTTAATAGCGAATGGAATATGCGACACTCCTGGGACTGCAGCAAGCTTCGTCCCACCAAAAACCTTTGTGGGAGATGAGGCTCACCAGCGACGAAGAATGAACTACAATTCTTCTTTCCCCACGGAAAGCGAGTATATTTCGTGAGGGGCGATTTTTTAATATTAAATTTTCCACACTATTTTCTGAATACCCGAAAATTATAATAGAAATAAAGAAAGGATGAATAAAATGCAGGCATTTGTGCATGAAGATGGACAATTAAAGTTAAAGAACGTGGATGAACCGCAAGCAAGTCAAGGTGAAGTAGTTGTCTCCCTTCGGGTTGCTGGATTAAATCGTCGTGATTTATACATTCCAAATCGAAGAGGAGATAAAGCTGAGGCTCTCGTTTTAGGGTCTGATGGAGCAGGCATAATTGATTCTATTGGGGAAGGAGTAGACAATGTGAAAGTAGGGGATGAAGTTATAATAAATCCATCTCTTAGGTGGGAAGATGAAACTCCTGCTCCACCGGAATCCTTTGATATTCTTGGAATGCCTAATAACGGGACTTTTGCAAATAAAATTGTGATTTCAGCTGACCAACTTGAACCAAAACCAAAACACTTATCTTGGAAAGAAGCAGGGGTTCTTGCTTTATCGGCCCTTACTGGCTATCGAGCAATGTTTACTAAAGGTCAGATTAAAAAAGGGGAAACTGTATTCATTCCCGGAGCGGGGAGTGGAGTTGCTACCTATTTGATCTCTTTTGCAAAAAACATCGGAGCACGTGTAATTGTCACCTCGAGAGACGATGCTAAACTTAAACAAGCAAAAGAACTGGGTGCTGATTTGACATTAAATACTGACTCGGATTGGTTGGATGAACTTAAAGATGAAACGATTGATTTAGTCATCGATAGTGTTGGGCGTGCGACATTTAATCGATCATTGAAAGTTCTTAAAAAGGGCGGAAGAATGGTTGTATTTGGTGCAACAACAGAGGATACGATAAACTTAAATTTGCGTGACTTCTTCTATGGTCAGTATCAATTAATTGGATCAACAATGGGTAGTAAACAAGAGCTTCAGGCAATGATTGAGCACATAGAACAGTACAAGACTCACCCAGTAATCGATAGAGTCTATAACTTAACAGAAGCACAAGATGCTTTTGATTATCTAAAGGAAAATAAACAATTCGGCAAGATAGCATTAACAATTGACCATTAAAAGTAGCTGATTGACGACTGAAGGTGATATTCCAAAGTTGCTAAAAATCGCTACGCTTTCTACAGAGACTTGGTAAGCCCCCTCGTGATTAATAATTACGTAGGGGGCATTAGTATTATCCTCTCTGAAATTGTTCTTGCACCGCATTCCAGGTAGTGTATCATTATTATCCTCCCTGGAATCATTTTTCACGACTATATTATTTAGCTTTTGTTTCCATCCAGTCTTTGCCTTCCAGATGTCTTGTAACAAGCATACTTGATACGTTATCGCCTGTTACGTTAATCATAGTAGCCGGCGGATCAACAAGTACTCCAATGGTAGAGATAATTGGTAAAGCCTCGATAGGCAAACCATAAAGGGTGATGATCATCATTTCTCCCATAAATCCACCGCCAGGAATCCCGCTCATGACGATGCCTGACAGCAAACAGATTCCAATTGCTGTTAAAAATGTGTCGATTCCCATGAAGTCCATATTAAACACACCAAATATAAACGCAATTTTTAGCATTGCGGCGAGACAAGAGCCGTCCATATGAATCGTGGCTCCGAGGGGTAAAACCGTTTCACGGATATCCTTTGGAACACCAATATTCTTTGCTGCTTGCAGGTTTACAGGGAGAGAAGCAATACTGCTACCTGTCCCAAGCGATGTTGCCGCAGGTGACAAAGCGTTTTTCCAAAAACGTTTAACACCTTTTTTACCACCAGCCAAAAATGCATAAAGGGTAAAACCTATTACGAAATATAAAATTGAAACGGGATAATAAATAATAATTGCTTTAACGTAATCACCAATTAAATCTGATCCGAACTCACCAATAAGAGAGGCAAAATAAGCACCGAGTCCGATAGGCGCATAGTACATAATGAGCTGTACTAATTTCATTAATACTTCTGAACCACTTGTTAAAAATTTCGCAAAAGGTTTTCCTTTTTCACCCGTTAGCCCTGTTGCGACTCCAATTAACACAGAAAAGATGATGAGGGCTAGCATATTTTCACGTGAGAATAAATCTACAAAATCAGAAACTGTAAAGGTTTGAACCAGCTGGTCAGCTAAAGTTAATTCCTCAACATTATCAGGTGTTTCTATCGGGATGTTAGCTCCTGTTCCGGGTGGAAAAATTAATGTGGCGACGAGCATGACAACAGCTGCAATCAGTCCTGTTAATATAAAAACAGTCATCATTGATCCCATGATTTTACCTAATCGTTTCATACTATCCATGCTAGCGATAGCTGAAGCGATGGTGAAAAAAACAAGGGGGATAACAACCATAAACAGTAAGTTAAGAAAAACATCTCCAAGAGGTTTAATAATTTCCGCTTTCTCTCCAAAAATTAATCCTATAATTGAGCCAATAAAAATTGAAAATAATAGAATTATAGGAAAACGATATGCTTTTAATTTACTTTTCATTATGTTCAGTCCTTTTCGTGAGGTTGTTACAATAAGTTTATTTTACACGAAAACAGTTTAATAAAAAAGCATAATCATTTTAAATAAGGCTTAACCAAATCAATCGCTTGTTGTAATTTTTCACTGTTTTTGTCATACATTTTTTTTGATTGATCGTTTTCGGTTGCTAGAGCGAAGAGTTCTAAATCTGCTTGGCATTTTTTCATTTGTGCTTTAAGAAGGGGTTTTTGCGTTGGACTTGGAACAGCAATGTTATCATCGTATAAATCAACTGTTAGTTGTCCATGATGATCCACTTGGCCAAGAAATACGTTTTCAATACTGACGTTCATTTTCTCAAGCTCTATTTCTAACCATGTAGGATTAAGTGACAGATTAGCAAGTCCTTCGAGCATGACTTCGCCATCCATTACTACAGTTTGCGGCTCTTTAGCAGGTGCTAATTTTAATTCGAGATCTTTTGCAGTGGGAGGAAGACTCTCTTTTTTAGGAAGTACATTTACCATCCCTGAAGGTTCTAATACAGCAAATTCCACATCAGCCACATTAAAAATATCTTTATAACGAAGGTGCTCAAGCAGATCATCACTTGAAAAGCCTTCTTTTTTCAGGTTATCTTCCATAATTTTTCCATTTTGGATAAGTACTGCGCTTTTTCCTTGGAACAAGTCACGAAAAGATTTATTCTTTAAGGAGAATTGTTCGACAGCAAATGTAATAATGAACCATATAAACATTGAGATGATACCGTAAGTAAATGTATATTTCATTGTACTTGTATGAATAGCAACAATGCCACCTAACACGATTCCTGAAATATATTCAAAAATTGTGAACTGTGCTAGTTGTCTTTTACCAAGCAGTTTCGTCATTAAAAACAATAATGTAATTAACGTGAAAGTCTTGAGAATAACGATACCCCAATTAGGCATACATATTATCCTTTCTCCTATTTGTATTGTGGTTCCTCATTGATAAGCATAATAAGTTGCTTATCCAAATCAGCTTTAATTTCTTCCATGATTTGAATGCTTTTTTCTAAAGATTGTTTTGCTTTATTATCAGTAGTTTCTACAGCAAGCGTGCTTAGTTCTGCTTCAATGCTTTTTATTGTGGCATAACATGTTCTGACTTCTGACCCGACAGTCATATTTTCACCTCCTAATCACCTTTTGGTTTAAACAATATCGCACCAATCATTCCAAACACGATTGCCGCTGAGATTCCAGAACTGGTCACTTCAAACATGCCTGTAACAACACCAATGATCCCATGTTCTTCACCTTCCGCCATTGCACCATGTACTAATTGATTTCCGAAACTTGTTATCGGAACTGTAGCTCCAGCTCCTGCAAAGTCAATAAGGGGTTGGTATAAACCAAATCCGTCTAAAATTGCGCCTATAACAACTAACGTGCTTAAAGTGTGACCTGGGGTTAGTTTAAATACATCGAACATGATTTGACCAATCACACAAATTAGACCCCCAACGATAAATGCCCAAAGAAAAATCATAATTTATCACTTCCTGCTTCAATTGATACAGCGTGTGCAATACACGGGATACTTGCTTTTTGTTGTACCGTAAGAGGAGAATGTAGAGCTCCTGTGGCAACAGCAAGTAATCTTTTTATTTTACCGGTTTCAATTAACTTTAAAAAATGTCCATAAATACCTACTGCGGAAGAAGCGGTACCACTTGCCCCTGACATAACTCCTTGACTATCATGATATATTGCCGTTCCACAATCTAGGTATTGGTCTTCAGTTACATTTATTCCTCTTTCCCTCAGCAAATCAAAGGAAACTTTCCATCCAACTTTCCCTAAATCACCTGTCACGATTAAATCATAGTATGACGGATCGATATCTCTTTCTTTTAAGTGGGCTATTATAGTATCAACTGCTGCTGGTGCCATTGCTCCTCCCATATTAAAAGGATCGGTCATACCCATATCAACCACTTTACCAATCGTAGCTGATGTAACCACAGGACCATTACCTTCTCTTGCTACAAGACCACAACCTGCTCCAGTTACAGTCGATTGGGCAGTGGGTGGTTTTTGTCCACCGTATTCAGTGGGATAACGAAATTGTCGTTCAGTCGCACTATAATGGCTTGCTGTTCCAGTTAGAATATAATTAGCTCCTTTTCCATTTATAATAAATGCAGCTAAAGCGAGGCCTTCCATTGACGTAGCACATGCGCTGAACAGACCTAAATAAGGAGTGCCAACTGAATTAGCTGCAAATGTAGTTGGAGTGATTTGATTAATTAAGTCGCCACTTATAAAAAAATCAACTTGTTCTTTATTGATAGGACTATTTTTAATAGCATATTGACTCGCTTCCTCCATCATCATCTGTTGAGCTTTTTCATAGGAACTTTGTTTCAGCCATAAGTCATCATGTAAGATATTAAATGCTTCAGGTATTTTACCCTCTGCTTCCAATGGACCTCCGACAGTACCTGTATTAATGATGACTGGATTATTGTTAAACATCCATGTTCGGTGTCCAAGTAGCATTATAAAACCCCCCATTGAATAAGGAGCGTTTTGATTAAAGCAATAATAAATGCTGAGAAAACACCGAATAATATAACTGATCCGGCCAATTTGAACATATTACCCCCAACTCCGAGGACAAACCCTTCCGTACGATGTTCAATGGCAGACGAAATCACAGAATTACCAAACCCTGTAACGGGAACAGCGGTACCAGCTCCAGCAAATTGAGCTATTTTATCATAAAGCCCAAATCCTGTAAGTAACATCGTTATAAATATAAGGGTTGCCACTGTAGGATTACCTGCAGTTTGTTCGGTGAAATCAAAAAAGTATATATAGAAGGTGGAAATAAATTGACCTATAACACAAATGAAACCACCCACAAAGAAAGCTTTTAAACAATTTTTAAAGACTGGACGTTCCGTTTCTCTTTGTTTTTGGAAAGCTTGATATTTTTGTGCTTCTGGTGGTAAGTTTTTCTTTTTATTATCTGCCATATATGTTCACCTTTTCATTTAAGTTTTTTCATTCATTAAACTGATAATCTTTTTAATCTTTTTATCCATTTCTTTTTTTGTTAAAGAATTTGTTTTTAATTTCTGTTCAAGTTGTTCTAGCTCTATGATAATTTTTTTATCAGTTGAAAAATTTATATCCATTTCAGGAAATTCTTCTTTAATTTTTTTCTTTGATTTGTCTTCAATTTTTTGTAGTTGAAATCGTTTCATATGAGGGATTTCTATTGCGACTACAAGTTTTTTTTCAGTATTAACTGCATAAACGTTGGTTATGTTTTTATCTTTACTTACATATTCTTTCGCTTGATTAGAAATATCTTGATTGAACGAAGTTGGATTATTAATTTTAGTCATTTCTACTTCTGTATTATTTTTATCTTCCAAAGTGTTAGGCTGAGAACTACATGCTATCATTGTAATTATCAAAAGGATTAATACGGACAGTTTTTTTCGATTCATGATATTCACCTAGTTATTAGACATTTTGAGGGAGGGTGAAAACAATACAAGTTTCACCCCCTTGTTTTATTTTTACTTAGAATAAACTTGGCCATCTCCAGCTTATATATTGCTGGTGCCCAGCGCTTTTGTCGCCTAGCCCCTCGAGATCTTAAGCAATAACTCTACGTGGTAAAAGTCTCCACTTCGATTTCTTGCTTAAGCTTGTCGGGGCTGACCAGTCGCTTTCGCTTTTGTTCTTTAAAACCCTTTATATTGGGGTTCTTCCTGTTCTATTTCTTGGACTCGGGGTTGAACTGATTCCAAAATACTCATTGTTTGTTTAGCTGCGTCTTCATATAACTTTTTTGCTTGTTTGTTCTCTGTTTGTAATGCAAACTGTTCAAAGCTTGCTTGGGCACTTTTTAAACCTGCAATTGTTTGTTTAACTTGAGATCCCACAGTCATAAAAACACACCCTCCTTTGCTATTCACGTCTTATATTTTTAATTTTTAGCTGTATTTATACGTACTATTTTTTTCCTTCACGTCACGAATACTTAAAAACGACATAATGTTTTTACACTTTAATGAACTTTGAGAGGGTAAAATATCATTTTTTTTCTAAGTTTGTTAGACTTAATAGTATATACACAGTTGTGAAAGGTTGGATGATTTGATGCAAATAAGAAAACCGATTCCAGTAGAAGACGCTGTAAAGTTAGTTATGGAACATCGTTTGCTTGGTGAAGAGGAAAGAGTTTCTCTTATTGAAAGTGATAACAGGAGACTTGCCGAACCAATCATAGCCACAAATGATGTGCCTTCATTTGATAAATCACCTTATGATGGATTTGCTTTTCGTGCAAAAGATACCAAAGATGCTGATTCAGATAATCCTGTAACTTTTGAAATAGTGGAACATATAGGCGCAGGTATTTTACCGGATAAGGAAATAAAGACAGGGCAGGCCACTCGAATTATGACCGGAGCACAAATCCCTGTTGGAGCTGATTGCGTTGCTATGTTAGAAAATTGCAACACTTACGAAGAAAACGATAAAGTATATATGACTCTGACACATAAAATGAAAAAAAATCAAAATATTATTGAGACGGGTTCTGAAGTAAGGAAAGGAGACGTATTAGTTGAAGAAGGTACTTTAATTAATCCTGGAGTCAAAGCGGTGATGGCCACATTTGGTTATAGTGAAGTATCAGTTGTAAAAAAACCTATTGTAGGTATTCTTGCGACAGGAACAGAATTGCTTGAAGTTGATGAACCTTTGGAACCAGGAAAAATCCGTAATTCTAATGCTTACATGGTTGCATCGCAAGTCAAACGAGCAGGTGGCGACTATATTTATTATGGGAAGTTGGCAGACGAATTTAATCCCAGTATGGAAATGGTTCAAAAAGCCTTGAGTCAAGTAGACTTCTTAATAACGACAGGCGGTGTTTCTGTTGGGGATTTTGACTTATTACCTGACATTTATAAAGAGTTAGGGGCTGATGTTTTATTTAATAAAATTGCAATGAGACCTGGCAGTGTAACAACTGTTGCCATTTTAGACAACAAACTTTTATTTGGTTTGTCTGGCAATCCGTCCGCTTGTTATGTTGGGTTTGAATTATTTGCAAGACCAATCATTCAGTATAATTTATATAATAAAAATCCTTACCTTACGCGTACAAAAGCTAAGATGGCAATGGACTTTCCAAAGGCGAATCCTTTTACGAGATTTGTAAGAACTTATGTGACTTATGATTCTGATGGAGATTTAAGAGTTCATTTGGCGGGTAAAGACAAATCAAATGTGGTAAGTTCCTTAGCACATTCCACATCACTTATGGTTTTGCCCGGTGGAACTGAAGAGTATCGTTCAGGCGATTTGGTTGATGTCTTATTATTAAATGAATTTGAGGGTCAAGCAAACTTTTAAAAGGAGTGAACAAGATGACTAAGCATATAGAGCCGATTAAGGATCATTTTGGAAGACCTTTAAGGGATTTACGAATTTCAGTTACTGATAAATGTAACTTAAGGTGTACATATTGTATGCCTAAAGAGGTTTTTGGAGATGATTACGTTTTCTTACCTAAAAGTGAACTATTAAGTTTTGAAGAAATTACTCGCTTAGCAGAAAAATTTGCTAGCTTAGGGGTCCAAAAAATTCGCTTAACGGGTGGCGAGCCTTTAATGCGGAAAGATCTAGAACAGTTGATTCAAAAATTGACAAAAATCGAGGGTATTGCAGATATCGGATTAACGACGAATGCGTTTCTATTACCTAGAAAAGCCCAAGCTTTAAAAGATGCAGGCTTAAAACGTGTGAATATTAGTTTAGATGCGATAGAAGATGACGTGTTTAAAAAAATAAATGGTCGTAACGTTGGGACGCTCCCAGCTCTTAAGGGAATTGAAGCAGCTCAGAAAGCGGGTTTAGAAGTTAAAGTGAATTCCGTTGTTAAAAAAGGGATGAATGAAAGTCAGATTGTTCCACTAGCACGCTATTTCAAGGATAAGGATGTTATATTACGATTTATTGAATTTATGGATGTCGGTAACCATAATGGGTGGGATCTAAACAATGTTATTACAAAAAAACAAATTGTAGACCGAATCAATGAGAAAATGCCACTCGAACCTGCTGAAGAAAATTATTATGGAGAAGTAGCTTCCAGGTATAAATACATTGATGGTGAAGGTGAAATAGGTGTTATATCATCCGTATCTGATTCGTTCTGTGGTACATGCACAAGACTAAGACTGTCAGCAGATGGTAAGCTTTATACCTGTTTATTTGCTTCCAGTGGATTTGATATTAAACAAAAAATACGTGGGGGATTAAGCGAAGAAGAGCTAACTGAAGAATTAGTTTCTCTCTGGGCTGGTCGAAAAGATCGCTATTCAGATGAGAGGGCTGAACGAAAACATGATAACCGTGAAAAAATTGAAATGTCTTATATAGGTGGCTAATCATTGTCAGTAGGAGATGACCGGTAATGAAAACATTTAAACTAAATTCTTTATCTATTCTACTGTATGAACAAGAAGAAATAAAAAAACACCCTATTGAATTTATTGACGGATTGATGATTAATCGAGAAGATGAAGAAGGTCAATGGTTAACGGAAGTATATTTAGATAAACAACATAAAGATTTATTTCAACAGTTAAAAGATAATAACGAACAAACGACGATAGAAGTTAAAATAACCAAAGAGAGTAATGCACCTGTTACTTTAAACAGTCGAATTTTAGGGTTAAATGACATTGGAGACTTTATGAATGTACTATTAATTGGAGAAATGGTTGATAGGCGTAAAAGTATGGTAGAAGATTTATTAAGTAATCTCATCACTAAAGGTTACCAAGGCGAGGAGCTGCTTAAGCGTTTCAAAGAACTTGTGTAATTAATAAATTCAACTTTCGCATAGTAAACGAGATTTTGCTTATAGTTCCTCTAATCATTTTCCAGACAATACGTTAAGCGTGGCAATCGAACTATGGTTTTTCGTTGACTGATAAAGAAAGCTGTTTATACACGAAATTCATAAACTGTGTGGTAATTTAACACTATCTATTAAAAGAATGAGGTAAACCATCGCTACGGAAATACGCTACGCTTTGATATGCTCCCTTTTGAGTAGACAGTTAAAAAATAAAAAAACAACTATTCAAAAGGAGAGGTATTCATTGGCAAATCCATATTATTCACCCGACTTTAAATGGAAAGTAGTTC
>NZ_JAHLPW010000008.1 GCF_018918075.1 Virgibacillus sp. MSJ-26 | reverse complement strand
ATTGAAAACAAAGCGGCTGCATCCAATTGTTTTCTTGATCAATTCTGTTTGTTTTTTAGTTGGATAGATACGAAAACAATAGGCTTTATGGATGAACATGGATACTCACCTTTTCCGCATGGGAATGTATGTTCTATTATATCATACCGTAACGGTTTATACAACGTTTACAAGAAAACAAGTAATAGTTTGGTACCCGTACTCTAACTATTATTAATTTCATTCAATAAGTTTTCGAACAGTCAGACAACTGAGATAACTAAAGCTATCCCTTGTCTGAAGGCGATTCATCTCCCACTTACCGCTGGGCTTTGCCCTGCACACGCTTGAAGTGGGAGTTTTCTCACCTGTTTTTGATAAATAGATTTCTTGTCTCTTCTATCTCTGAGACGTCCAGTTAAAATATTTACTCCCAATTTCTCCAACTTATCAAATGCATTATCAAACTCTGCTTCTTCAATCGTAAAAGCAATGTGCGTATATGAATGACTTATTTCATTACGAGGAATATCTTTTTCTAAATTAAGCGCCAGCCACATTCCATTCAAATCAAAGTAAGCAGTACCTCTTCCTTTAACGAGCAATTTAGCATCAAATACATCCTGATAAAATTTAGTGGATTTATCTAAATTAGAAACAGAAAACGTCATATGATTAATTCCCTTTATGAACAACGACATCACTCCTAAGTACTTATTCAATATAATGCCTTGATTTTGAAATAAGTTATGCGACTTTAGCAAGCCAGTGAGGTATATTAATCAGCCTTTGTCACAAGAAAAATGGACTATTTTAAAACCTGATTTTTCGATGGTCGGTAGCCCACCATCTTCATAACATTTCTCGGTTATATTTTTGACTTCAAGATGGCTGAAATAGCTTTGTGAAGCAAATAAAAGACCCCCTACAATCAAAACCAGTAAACCAATTATTATTAACCCTTTCTTTACTACCAAATCTCTAAATTTCATGTAATTCCCCCTTTTCATCTATCTTTTTTATCATATAAGCTCAATCCTAAACCGAAAAGTAAAACTAAGAAAATTAGCATAATTAAAACCCCAATGGTACCCCAAATTCCCCAATTTAGTTTCCCAACTCGAATTATAGTTGGAACTGAAAAAACTGCGAGTATAACAATAATCCCATACAGAAATGATTTTAAACTTTTATTCAATATACCCCTCACTTCCTTTATATCTTAAGTTCGCCTATTAACGGAAGAATACAGCAAATATGACCACAGCAATGATTAATACAAGAATAATTATTCCAGTACCCTTCCAACCTAACCCACCAACTAAATCAGAAAGATTGCTTCCGTGCATACTGCTTGAAGGATTTTCCAACTCCTTTTGTCTTAGTCTCTCTCTTCTTTCTTCGGGAGTTTCGTTGTCTTTACTCACTTCATCACCCCTTAGTATTCATCTAGAATTCTGGCCGAACTGAAACACCATTGTTAAGTACATGCTCATTAACTTAAAAAAATCACTCATTTTGCCTATCATTACAATTTAATAATTTACTTTTTTCTATTAGTTTTTTCTCAAGTAAATTAATCTTCCTTATATTTATTAAGTTCAATACAGCCGTTAAAATGATAAACAAAATAATCGATATCGGTAAAATGTCTCTAACGAATTCCTTAAAATTATCTGATTTACTTTCAGTAGGCATTAATTGTGGTTCCGCCTCTTGCATTCGTTCTTTTGTCCAATATTCACTTTGGTTCTTCTTTTGCTGAGATTCAGTTTCTACATAAGTATCCATATCTTGATTTTCAAATAGCATTACTAATATAAGTCCCGAAATACTCAAGATCGTTACTAACACGAAAACAGATATAAAAAGTATATAAATCCTCTTAATATTGCTCCCCTCCAGATTTACAAAAATCTGAGCCAATAAATGCGGCAACCGAACTGGCTTGGATTAGACATGTCCTTTCCAAGGTAAGTTTTTGACATCAATTATAACATGAATAATTAAGTATTTTTGATAATTACAAATATTTTATTGCAGTTTATTTGTCTCAATACCTCTTATTAAAGATCGAATTGATCCACACCTATATTATAAAAGAAAAAACAGAACTGAATATCAGCTCTGTTTCATTGTGAGACTTCCCCTTTACTCGTTATCCTGTTGCGCCTGCTTAGTGGCTTTTAATTACATTTCCACCCTAGTCTTCCATCTTAAATTCTATCCTACCTACCTATCTAATAATACGTCATTCTTCAGCTTTTTCTTTATAGTACTGTTTTTCTTCCTTTGTAGTAGTAAACGTTTTTTGTGTTGGATAGTGAGCCTTTGCAAACGAACCACCACTTACATCTTTTACAGTACTTACAACAGTAAACGCATCTTCATCGATTTCACGAATCAATTTTTTTAAATAAAATAATTGTTGTTTTGGAACTGCAACATAAATAAGATTCTCATCTTGTCCATTCCCATCATTTTTTCCTTGTAAGATAGTAGTATGAGAACCGAGATTGTCTCGAATAGAACGGGCTATTAATTCACTATAATCTGAGAATATATGAACGATCTTTTTTGATTCAAAGCCTTCTAATACATAGTCCGTCACTCGTTTGCCAATAAATAAAGCCACAACAGTGTATAGTGTTAGAATTGGACCAATAACAAATATTCCTCCTACAACAACTAAAGCATCTAGCACAAAGTTTGTTCCTGTCAATTCCCATCCAAATTTATAATTTAACATTTTTGCAATAGTAGACGTTCCACCAATTGTACTTCCCGACCGAAAGATGAAGCCAAAACCAATTCCTGTGAATACTCCTGCATAAAGGGCAGCAAGAAGAGGATCACCCATTGCAGAGCCAAAATCCTCTATTATAAACAGAAATATTGAAAATAAAGGAATGGCAACAGTAGATTTAATAATCATCGCCTTGGGCAAGTAGCGATAACCAACTAATAAAATGAGTCCATTTGCAATCAAGGTCACCAATGCAGGAGACCAACCTAACCCAAAATAAAGTAAAAGGGATAGTCCAGGGATACCACCTTCTGCGAGTGAATTAGGCATTGCAAATATAGCTACTGAAAAAGCAAAGAAAAAAGTACCCAATACCATGAGTCCAAAATCTTTCATATCGCACTTCCTTTTTCTCTCTCTAATTAATGATTAGTATACAAGTTTTTGCTTTATATTGCACAAATTCAGTGAAACTTCTATTTTTAAATAGTTGTTCCCTCATTAAGGTAATTAATCCTACGAGTTGATTATCATCGAAAGTGCCGAAGAGATAAAGGGGTCACAGCTTGACAATAGATAGCCGGAAGTTTTCAGCTCATTTTATAGTAGGTTTAACAAAATACTTCGATCAAATCTTAGTATTCTTTAAAGCGTAAGAAGAAGGCGTGCTTGAGTAACGGTTTACTAAAGAAGATTATGAGAATAGAAAGTTATAAATGGAGTTTAAATCTAACTAATCTATCAAAACGATAGAGCACTATTTTTGAAATTATACGATTCTTAACGTAAACTAATTTTGATGCAGCTACTTAATAATAACTATTACGTAAAGGGGACGATATAATGGATTGGAAGGAAATTACCACAATTGAAGAATGGGATGACATTTTAGAAAAATCATCTGATAAAGATCAAGTTATTCTTAAACACAGCACGACATGTCCAGTTAGTACAAATGCTTTAAATGAATACAATGCCTATTTAGAAGAAAATCCAAATGAAAATATTGATTACACATTAGTGAAAGTTCGAGAATCTCGTCCTGTTTCAAATAAAATTGAAGAGGATTTAGGCGTTAAACATGAATCTCCACAAATCATTTATATAAAAGATAAGCAGAAATATTGGTCTGCTACACATTGGTCTGTAACAAAGGCTCATATGCAAGCAGTTATTGACTAATAAGCAATCTTATTTAAATTTAAATAAGTAACCATCCCAAATGCGGCCAAGCGGCTGGACATTCTAAGGGCGGTTACTTTTTTGTTTTATAATGAATTACTGCTCTATCCCAACCTAAACATTAAATCCGCATATTACCTTGCTAGATTCATGGTTCTTTATTCCTCATCTTCTTCATTTATCGGAAGGATATATTGGATTTTCTTACCTTTTTTCGTTGGTTCGACGAGATCACCTTTAAAGTTTTCACCATCCGCGCCATACAGTTCTTCAGTATCAATGGCAAAGTCACTCAGAGCTTGGATTTCAATACTTATATCATCACTTTCTATATCCGAACGTGGAATCTGGAAACGGAAAGAACCATCAGGCAATACTTTTGTTGTGCTTCTAAAAGCACTTAATTGATGACCAGGCGATTTCACCTCTGCTTTAATGTATGTCAAAGCCATCAAATTACTGTTCATCGACACGTCGTAATATTTATCATGTACTTCAACATGTGCCTCTTCCATCCACACATCGTAATCACCATAATCTTCAGGCTCCTCTCCCCAGACGTCTGCCTCGAGTTCTGCTTCCCCTCCATCGTTTAGTTCAAGATAAGCATAAGCAAACGCACCTTGTCTTGTTCGCTTAATATCCGTATAAGGGTGGATGAAGTTTCCTTCTAATTTCTCTCCCTCTTCACCATAAATGCCGACATTTCGTTTATTGTCTGTGGCGTCGGGGATATAAGCGACACGAACGACTAGTAATTCGCCATCTAATACTCCGCCTTCAATATCCGTCTCTACTGAAAAACTTCCATCTTCCTCCACGGGTATATCCCCTTTAAAATATGGATTTTCCGTTCCATACTCGTGTGTTTTCATTTGTAAAACGGAGCCTTCTGGCAAGTTGGATTTCCCCTCTAATTGAAACTTACCGTCAAGCGTTACTTTCCCGTCAAACACCACTTCTGGATTTCCTTGATCAGCCAAAATGTCTTCATCTACGTCTGGCGCCTCCTTTGGTTTGGAGGAGAGGCCGCCAACACTTTCAATAAATTGCATGATAATTTGTTCATAACCCTCATAGATCTCCTCTGCATTGACATCGTCTGGTACGTCTTTCTCACGAAGTTCCACATCATCATATTCTTCATCGACTTCTTCCAGCTTTTCAACAAATTTATCTGTTGTTTCCGCTTGTTCTTTACTGGATTTATGAATCTCTTCTAAAGTAGCGTCGAGGTCAATGTCTTCCGTCTCACCCGTTTCCTTCTTACCCATAATGTCATCAAACAATTCTTTTAAAATAAGGTGCCTTTCCATATCATCCTCTATCAATTTCTTCGATAGATCATTTAATTCAATCAGCAGTTCATTTTCCTTAAGCTCGACATCATCCATCATGTCTAGTAATTCTTCATATTTAGGAATCATTTCTTCATTTAATAGTTTAATAGCCTTTTCAGGTTCGGAATCAAAAACAGCCCCGACAAAATCATCTAACGCTGCTTGAATATCTTCCTGATTGTCTTCAATATTCTTTTGCGTTGTTTCAAAGTACTCATCTCTCTCCTTAGCAGCCGCGCTACAACCTGCAAGTGCCACTACAAGACTCAAAAAAATAAATAAACTCATTTTCCTTACAGACAAATAAATCTCCCCTTTATTTGATAACCCTACATATGAGTAAGCTAAAAATGATAGTTCTTTATTAGATTACCATATATGCATATCTTTACCAATAGTATCTGGATAGCATATGTTTTTTGGTTTTCTTGATAAAAAATTAATTTGTTAGCCGGGCATAAGGCAGATAACTTGAAGAGGTTGGGACAAAATTAGCCCCTACCTCTTTGTTTGGCTAGGCATATGAATGCAAACCCGCAAGCACTAAGTTTACGACAATGATATTAAACATAATGATTGCAAACCCAATGACCGCCAGCCAAGCTGATTTTTCTCCGTGCCACCCTCGTGACAGTCTTAAATGTAAAAAGGCGGCATAAAAGAAAAATGTAATAAGCGCCCATACTTCTTTTGGATCCCATCCCCAGAACCGGTCCCAGGCAACTTGTGCCCAGATTGCTGCGAATATTAACCCGCCTAACGTGAAAAGTGGAAACCCGATGGCGACGGATCGATAGACAATTTCGTCAATTAAACTGGGACTAATCCTTTTCAATAGTGGCTGAATGCCTGCTCCAATCCTTTTTCTTAAGAACAATCGAATAAGGCCATACATAATTAGCCCTGCTGAAAATGACCAAATGAGTGTGTTTAATTTTCTAGATGCATCTTCTCCTTGAAACCAACTTGGGATATCGAATAATGGTGTCATCCTGTTCTTGTCCATTAATTTACCATCTTTCGGCCCAACAATAGCAGGCATATGATATTCTGTTGTTATAACATCACCTTCGATAGGAACTAAAAATGGTGCATTATAATCCATTATGCTAAATGAAGTCGTCGTGATAACGAACCCTAATCCCGATAACAATAAATAAAGAATAATTTCAAGCCAAGTTGTTTTTTTCGTTGCGTTAGCTTGTTCAACAGTTCGAATGAGATAAATTAATCCTGCAACGAAACTGATTGCTAATATTCCTTGAGATATCGAAACGGTGGTGACGTGGATATAAAGCCAATGACTTTGTAGGGATGGGACTAAAGGTGCAAGGTCGGATGGGAATACACTAGCATAGGCGATGATTAGCATCGCTATCGGTAAAGCAAATAATCCTAAAACATTTAACCGATAGTAAAAATATATAATAATAAATCCAAGCACCAAGCTCATCCCTAAAAACGTTACAAATTCAAACATATTACTGACAGGAGCATGTCCACCTGCAACCCAACGTGTAATAAAATAGACCAGTTGTGCAAGGAAACCTAAAATTGTTAAGGTGATTCCGATGTTTCCTGCTATATTCCTTTTCGAAGTATCTGCCGTCCGTCTATCTTTAATTGTTGCTCCAAAAAATAGGGTCGCTAATAAATAAACAATAAAAGCAGTATAAAGGGCAATACTGCTAATTTTCACTAAATCACTCATGTGTTAGTCCTCCTAGACACCTTTTTTTCTATTTCCATTTCTTCCTGATCAACAACCATTTGAATGTTCGAGCCTGCAATGGCTTTATTTATATCTTTCTTTAAACCTGTCCAGTTTTTATTCGTATGTGCCGCTAGCACTATTCCATTACCCTCTGGATTAACCCAGATGCGGCGATGCTGCCAGTACATGCCTTGCATAACGCCAATCATGAATATGGTTGCTCCGATAATAAATAGAGGTATTGTATAATCTCTGCGAATACTTATTCCACTTACATGACGAGTTTCTAAATCGGCAATACCTAGCATATATTTATTTTCTCCTGTAGGATCAAAGTTCATTTCTGCCCCTACTAGACTAAGCTCCCCCTCATCTGAATCTGGTGGAAATAAATTGAAAATAAATGCTGGATTTCTCGGAATTTTAGAATCGGTGCGAGGTTCACCATCTTCCATTTCATAGTCTGGAAAATACTCTGACACCCTTAGTTCAAAACCATTATCTAGTTCATATAATGGGTCAGGTGAGTTTAAATCAATGGTTACATCCTCCAATGATTGTTCTTTTGGGTCATCTTTTTCGTATAGTTGAAACGTCATATTTGCTAACTCGTTTTCTTGGTACCCCGCTTGATATAACGTATAGTTATCGAATTTTAATGGCTCATTCAATTGGATGGAACCTTCGACTACTTTTTCTAATTCGGGTTCTTTCCCAACAACATCCCTCGGTTTAGCTTTATAAATGACGACATCACTTTGATAGTTTTTATGTACAAGTTCACCCGATTTCTCCATAGCAGCACTAAATCGTTCATCATCTTCATCATATGTCTCTAGTAAAAAACGTTTATTCTCTATGTAATATTCATTGTTCGTCCCTGGAATAACTTTTTGCTCACCTTCTCTTACCCAAACATAGTCATCTAAATAGAAAAATGGAGTCAACCTTAAGATAGCAGCAATCAAAATTATAATAAGGCCAATATGATTGACATAAGGCCCCCACCGTGAAAAGCGATTTTTTTCTGCCAAAACATTTCCACTTTTATTCATTATTTTATAATTAGATTTTTTCAAACGATGGATTAATGTCTTTTTTTCATCTTCCGTTACAACTTCAGTTTTGCTAAACAACCGCTGTCTACTCAAAAATGTATTATGACGTTTGGGTTGTTGAAGCTTTAGTGCACGGTATAACGGCACGAATCGGTCGATACTACAAATAACTAATGAAACACCAATCAAGGCAATTAAAATCAAATACCACCAGGAACTATAAAGTTCATGGAACCCAAGTTGATAATAAATTTTTCCAGCCAATCCATACCATTCTTCATAAAAAACGGCTGGATCTCTGTTTTCTGCTTCTTCAGGTATGTACATTTCCTGCGGGAAAATAGTCCCGATTCCTGAAGCGAGCAGAGCAATAATGATGAAAATAACACCAACTTTTACCGACGAAAAAAGGTTCCATGTTTTATCTACTAACGTTCGGCTATACGTTTTTGATCTTCTAGCAGAACCATCATAGCGCATATTGAGTAATTTTGTTTTATCGTTTCCATCTAAATGTTGATTTCCTTCAATCGGTTTACCACATGATTCACAAAGAATGGTTCCTTCAAGATTCATGTGTCCGCACTCACATTTTAATTTGTCCATCTAAACCCATCACTCCACTTAATTAGGTTGGATTGCTTTAAAATGACTTTCTAACTTTTCCAATGGTATAGCGCCAACAACCTCATCTTGAACTTCACCTTCTGGACTTATAAAAAATGTGTTCGGGATAGGAGAAACGCTATATAAACCCATCACTTCACTTCTTTTATCATGCAGAACAGCAAATGTTAAATTATATTTATCAATAAATTGTTTGATAACCAAATCGCTATTATCTAAGCTAATAGTAACAATCTCAATATCATCCTTATACTCAGGGTACAGCGTCTCCATTAGGGGCAACTGCGCTTCACAAGGCTTGCAATAAGTTGCCCAAAAGTTAAGCACAACTCCTTTACCTTCTAAATCACTAAGTCGAATATGTTCTTGTTCGTAGTTTTCATTTAATTGGGTTAATTCAAAATCAGGAACTTGATTACCTTTTTTAACAGCGCCTTTATCTCTCGTTAAATTCATAATTAATGCAAAGATGACCGCAGCCAAAATAATCACAAGCGTAATCGTTCGAAAAATAAAACGCCTCTTCATTTTCTTTCGTTTATTTTTATGTGCCTGATATAAAGCCATGTCAATAACTCCTTAACAATTTGCCACGAATATTTTCAATAAAGGGGTGATAAAAGGGTCACTTTTACGAAAGGACAGTGTTTATCACTTCAACACCCCCTAAAAAACTAATCCATTTCTTCAATCAGTTCCAATATAAGATCGTAATTTAATGTACCGATTGTTTTCCTATGAATGGTTCCATCCGAATTAACGAAATAGGATGTCGGCAACGCAAAGGCATTATATTCACTTGAGACTTCCGTAGTTTCATCAATTAAAATTTGGAAAGTGATGCCAAATTCCTCAAGAAAGCCTTCTACATCTTCAAAACTTTGTTCAGTTTCAGTCAAGTTAACAGCCAAGATAACAAAATCATGTTCTTCTTCGTGAAGTTTCTGCATATCAGGCATTTCCGCACGACATGGTGGACACCAAGTCGCCCAAAAATTTAATAAAACTTTTTCGCCCTCAAGTTCCGATAATCGCACCGTTTCCCCTTCCACTGTTTCTAATTCAAAATCTGGTGCTTGATCCCCTTCTTCCAGACCTGATGCCCCGTCCGCTTCAAGGGATGGATTATCAACTTCCGTTTCAGATACTGAATCTTTTTTGGCATTGTTACTTATGACAAAATCAGATACAGCCCAACCAACCACCCCTACAACAGCAATAATAATAATCCATCTTTTCACATTTATTCCTCCAGTTTATCCTAATTTCGACATCCACGTTCCATCGACTAAATCAAGTAAAAACTCTGTGATCCGTGGCATGAAACCTG
Organism: Virgibacillus sp. MSJ-26; assembly: GCF_018918075.1. Classification (GTDB taxonomy): domain Bacteria; phylum Bacillota; class Bacilli; order Bacillales; family Amphibacillaceae; genus MSJ-26. Next base: position 157,764 of record NZ_JAHLPW010000008.1, on the reverse strand, counting down.
CAAGTAAAACAATCCCCATCACAATCATGATAACGCCGCCAACCCTCATAATCATCTGACTCCGTTTGACAATCCACTTGGTCGATCCAAGGAAAAATGTTAATAATAAAAAAGGAATGATAAAACCGACTACATACATAATCGTGTAAATGACTCCTTGTCCTGGATTACTGGCAGCTAATAATAATATGGAACCAAATATAGGGCCAATGCATGGAGTCCACCCTGCTGCAAAGCCTGTACCTACAAAAAATGTACCGAGATAACTAACATTTGATTTTTTATATTGCAAACGTTTTTCTTTCATTAAGAAATTAATATTTATCCAGCCACCTACGAATAAACCCATCACAATAATAAAGATACCAGCGACTCTCTGTATTAATAACCCAGAATCTCCTGATAACAGTTGTTGAATCCACTGCCCTAAAAAGGATGCGCCAACACCCAAACTGATAAAGATAAGTGAAACACCCAACAAGAAAAAGAATGAATGATTAAGGAGTGTTTTGCGAACCTTTCCTGTTCTTTCTCCTTGTATTTCTTTGACACTCATTCCTGTAATATAAGATAAGTAGGCTGGAAAAATTGGTAAAACACAGGGGGATAAAAAGGAAAGTGCCCCTGCCCCTAATGCCATTATCATTCCCAATAAAAGGAATGTATCTGTTTCTATACCGCCCATTTGTGCACCTTCTTTCTTTTAATGTAAAGATTGTAATAACTAGACCAATAAACTAACGAACAACAAGATTGTATCAAACATCAAAAAGTATGTTTTAATCAAAAGTAAGGTTGTCTTACCTTACTCCATATAGAACATAGCAAGCTAATATGAAAGATTCATGAAAGTGGTTGAAATCCACAAGATTATAGCGTACCAGCTAGACGCTTCACTAGTTTCACTGCTTTGTTAACGGCATAATGTTGGTAATAGTAAAAAAAACCAAAAGTTGAGTTTTTCACTCTAACTTTTGGGGGGCGGTTCAAGCCTAGCTTGTGGAGACTCAGCCGCGCCTGTGGAAAGCGAAGTATTTTTTCCAAAGCGAATAACGCTCACTTAAAACTTTTTGACATTTAATAACCAATACTTAGTTTAGTCCCTGCCTCGTTTTAAAAAATAAAAGTTGCATATTAAATTTAAATCCCGTTCTTTAAATTAATTTTCACACTTAATGGTGACTTCATAAATCAGGACACTACATTTTCTTGCTAAATATTTTCAGGTAACCTAACTGATAAGACAATAATGCAACAATGAAAAGTACGCCCACCATCATGGCAAGAAAAAGCCAATCACGCTTAATGACAGTCATCCGGTGATAATAAGTCCGCTCCCGATTTCCTGTGAAGCCTTTTGATTCCATAGCGATGGCCACCCGTTCCGCTTTCCGGATGCCGTTAGCTAAGAGTGGGATGGAATATCTCTGGAACTGGGTTAGTTTTCCTTTTATCCCTTTCAATCTTCTCATTCCTCTAATCTGATGCGCTTTTCTCAAGATCTGAAGTTCATGCTGGAACACAGGAAGGAAGCGATATCCCGCGATAATTCCATAGGCGATTTTGGGTGGGACTTTGCACTGATGGATTAAACTCATCATAAATTTAGTCGTATCGGTCGTAAAAATAAATAATAATGACATGGCAAAAAAGCAAAGGGAACGAAATGTGATACTGAGACCGGTTTGCAGGCCGCCGACCGTCAATTTCATCACCCAGAATTCAAACAAGACAGTGCCGCCTGAAAATGCTTCATTCGTATACAATGCTGCAGTCCAACCAAAACCTAGAGCAAACAATGCAAATGGAGCAAATAAGCGAATCCACTTTTTAAACGAAATATCTGAAAGGGTAAATGTCACCACAATCAAGAACGTTAAATAAGCGAGCGGTGTGAACACATCATACACGAAACTCAGCAACACGCCAGGAACCAATATGGCAATAAATTTAAAAGTCGGGTTAACAGCTGTCATCATAGGTGAACTTCCTCCCTTGATGCGGGATTCTCTCTATGATACGGCAAGCGTAAGCGTGCTTTTTTCAACAAATCTCCCTGCATCCATAAGTTCTTCGGTTGATCTGAGAATGCAATCATCCCGTCATGCAGTACTAAAATTCGATCAGATAATGAAGCCAATTCCATATCATGTGTTACAAACACGATGGCAATGCCTCTCTCCTTCAAGTCGAGGATCATCTCCATCAAACGGTGTGTCGTGTAGGCGTCCTGTCCAAATGTCGGTTCATCAAAAAGTAGGATATCAGGTGTATCATCAAGCGCTGTTGCGACACTGAGGCGTCTTTTCTGTCCACCACTTAACGAAAACGGGTTCTGGAATTTATGTTCACTCAATTGGAATTGCTCCAGTAAAAATGAAGATGATCGCTGTATTACCTCTTCAGGATAATCATTCAGTTTCATGCCGAAAACAATCTCATCATAAACAGTATCGGTGATGAATTGATGTTCTGGATTCTGAAACACGAATCCCATTTTCTGACGTAATTCACTTTCTTGCCAGAGTTGAAGCGGCTTTCCATGCATTAAGACTTGACCACCCGCCGGTTCTAAAATGCCAGCCATAATTTCAAGCAAGGTGGATTTTCCTGAGCCATTCCGACCAACAATGGATATAAATTCTCCACCTCTTATTTCCAAGTCCACCCCGTTCAATATCGATTTGTTTTTTCTGTTGAAATTTATTCCTTCAACAGTCAATATGTTTTTGGCTGCAGGAGGAATTGGTTGCATTGACCTGGTGAACAATGGGGAGTTATCATACTTTTTTGGTAAAAAAACGCCTTCTTTTTTCAGCAATGCTTTTTTAGCTGTAAAAAGTCTGTCCGGGTGTTCATCAGCCATAAGCCTGCCTTCTTTTCCGAGTAAAAGAAGGCGATCAGTAAATTGGAGCCATTCATCTGCTTGATGATCGATGATCAAGACGGATATTTGCTGCTTTTCCTGGATAGCTTTTACTAGCTGGACAAACTCCCGGGTGGAGGCAGGATCTAAATTGACGGTTGCTTCATCTAGAATGAGCAGTTCAGGTTCGGACAATAAGACTGAAGCCAGTGCGATTTTTTGTTTCTCTCCACCTGATAACTCATGAAGTTTGCTATGTTTGTATGATTCCATACCCACTAACTTGAGCGCCTCTGTTATCATACCGGCCATCTGAGCGGGCGGTGTTTGAAGGTTTTCCAGCGTAAAGGCCAGTTCATCTTCCACATGAATCATGCAAAATTGTGTTTCAGGATCTTGAAACACAATACCGATATGCTGATTAAGCATGCCAGACGGGAACTTCGTAATATCCTTGCCTGAAAAGGTGATGCATCCGTTAGATTCCCCCTCCACTGCCTCTGGATACAACCCGTTAAGGCAGAGGGAGACAGTGCTTTTACCAGAACCGCTCGCCCCCATTAACAACGTAACCTCATCGTGATGTAGCGTGAAATTCAAGTCTATTAAAAGTGGATCATCGATTGATTCATAAGCAAATGAAAAGTTTTCTACTGAAATAAGAGCCGCTTCCTGTGATTCATATTGCTTCGTCTTCACGTTTTTTCTTTTGCTCCTTTCCTAATGCATAGCCGCCGAGCACCCCAGTTTGTGCCAATTTGTCGCTGACCCATTTGCCAAGTAATCCTCCAAGCAATGAACTAGCGATCAAACGGACAACGAGCATGGACACAAGAAGCCACGGAGCGAGTGCCAAGTTACCGCCTGCGAACAGTTGCCAAATAAAGCTAAAAACAGCGCCAGACATCGCAGCCAGAACTAGAGTCCGCTTTTGATAATTCTTCCATTTCGTAAGAGCGAACGGCAATTCTACACCTGCACCCTGAACGAGTCCTGCCAGCATAATTTTTGCTCCTCCGGGAGATCCGGAAAGTATTTCGACTGCAGCGGAAATCAAGCCAACCAACAATGCAGCGCCAGGCTTTCGGATTACATACGCCGCAATGATTGAACCGATAAGCCATAGACCAAAAATAACTTCAAACCCGAATGGCGCGAGGCCGAACGGAGTTAACACATTGCGAATTCCATACCCTAACAGGGAAAAAGCCATATACAACACACCAGCAACCACACTGATGATAGACAACATTACAATTTCTTTCAGTTTCCAGTTTTTAATCATTTGAACCACCCTCTTTTTTTGATGGACTGTTTGCCGATATCGTAAAAGTAAGGCTGAGACGTTGAACCTCTTTTTTTGTATTTGTAAAAAACGCCTCCATTATTTTGAAAATATCATTTACATCGCCATCAAGTCGTGTTGAATAATGATCCGCACTCACCTTGACATTTTCCTTTCTCGCTAAACCCAGTTGTTCATTGATGACATCTATGTAATTGTCACTGCCCATCGGATATAGAGCTATCTTGCAGGCAGCCTGTTGTGAGATATGTTGCATTTTCTTTTTGTTCAGCAGAGCCCCTTCTTTGAATGCATGGATATTTTTATCATGTTCTCCTGCACAGCCAACTGAAAATGTACCGCTCATCGCAACATGGGCGCCGGTACTAGCCGCTTGGAGAAAAATAGCCTGAGTGACATCGAACAAGTGCATCGTTTCCCCCTGGATAAATGTACTCACATCATCTGTTTGCATCGATATATTTGTAGTGTCCACCTCATCCAGTGCTGATAAAATCACCTTTACAAAATCATCGCTCATCGGAAACAAGGTAAACTGACAACCTTCACTCGTAGTACTTGTTGATTTTTTCATCGTTTATCTCCCTTTTAATCATATTAAAAAAACTGCATTCCCCCGAGAGAAATGCAGTCCATGATATATAACATTCATAACATATATGATGTCCTGCACTTCCCCACGCTGGTATTATCCAGATCGGGTGCCAAGGGTCAAGATTATCCTTTCTCAGCCGAACATGCCGGCTCCCCTAGTGCTAGTTTAATTATGCAATTTTTCAACTACTAGATTAAGAGATAATAGCAGCTTTGTCAAGTTCCCTCTGGATTAAAGCTAGTCGGATTCCCTTTTATTTGGAAGATAAATAGACGCTATGTGATTGCTCGAGCCAATGCGGTTTCATCCTAGGCTATGCGGCTTTATCACGTGCTATGCGCCGTCATTTCCTCTTATGCGCCGTCATCTCGTTCTATAGCCCGTCATTTCATTCTATAGCCTTTCATTTCATTCTATAGCCTTTCATTTCATTCTATAGCCTTTCATTTCATTCTATAGCCTTTCATTTCATTCTATAGCCTTTCATTTCATTCTATAGCCTTTCATTTCGTTCTATAGCCTTTCATTCCATTCTATAGCCCTTCATTCCATTCTATAGCCCTTCATTTTAAATTTGCGGGAGGTTCTTTCATCTATTATAGACAAATTTACTGTCGTGAGGCTGCGTGCTTGTTCTGGCTTTCCATTAAAAATCCCCTGTGACGTGCTTGCCACAGGGGAGATTTTCTTACATACACCATCTTACAAATTTTATTGCCATTTTTTAATCAAGTCGTCTGTATTTGCTTTGAGCTTGTTATAAGCTTTTTCAGAAATCAATTCATTTTCTTCTTGATGGTCTAATAGAAGTTTGAATCCTTCCATATGTTTGACAACCTTTTCACCCTTGCCACTCTCTTCGTAATGACTTACTGCAGTCAAATGCAGGGTTAGGGCGCGGGCGCTCTGACTATTGGCGAATGCTCCCGAATCCTCAAGTTGATCAACAAGCTCCTTCATATCGGCTGCGCTTATATCGTCGCTTTCACCTTTTAAATCGACAATACGGTCTTCACGCTCAGGGTCTACAATACCATTGAGATAGTCTTCTTCAACCATATAGTCTCGAAGTTGTTCCCAATCGATTTCTCCAATATCTTTTACACGTCCTTCTTCATAAGCCTTGGCGAATGTTTCAAAACCGTCGCCACCTTGACCCGTGAAGTTGTTCGTTGTGACAAGATATGTTTCATCTAAATCAATTTCAGTAAGCTCACCATCATTGTCAATGGACATGTCAACCACACGTTCGCCCACTTCTTTTGTGCTGTCATATTGGAATTTCATGCCTGATACATGCAAGAATCCGCCATTTTCTGCCGGTGCTTGGCGTACACTGTGTTCAAGAATCTCTTTAATTTCCTGACCAGAAAGTGTAGCAATCACTGGGTCATTTCCAAATGGTAAAACATTAATTACTTCTCCAGTTGTAATTTCCCCTTTTTCAATTGGCGCTCGAATGCCACCACCATTTTGGAAGGAAATCACCGTTTCAGGGTATTTTTCTTGAGCTTTTGCAAGCATCGCATCTGTTACTAGGTTGCCAAGTTCTGTTTCATTCGCACGGACACTATCTGTCCCGTCTCCATCACTTTCGCGTGGGTTGGTTAAGTCCTTCATCGCTTCCGCACCAATTTCCTCTTGATTAATCTCTTCAACCTTTTCTTTGTACTCCGCTAGCACTTCTGTAGCTTCTTCATCAGCTTCATAATTATCGACTTGTAGTAATTCACCTGACTGTCCAATGACCTTACCTTCGTCATCAAAGCAAACGTTAAGTGTACCTAAATACTCCGCATATTCACCAGCCTGAACAATAACAGTAGGATCTTTTTCTTCTCCTGTGTCAGTTTCTTCAACAACAACTGGTTCTGAAAGTTCTGTGTGTGAATGGCCTCCAATGATGATATCGATGCCTTCAACTTCTTCTGCGAGGCGCATATCATTTCCGACTTCCGGAGCACTGTCAAAGCCAATATGATTAACAGCTACAATTTTGTTGATATCAGCATCTTCGAATTCTTGAACTGCTTTTTCTGCAGCCTCTTTAAAGTCTTCGAATTCAACATCCATCGGACTCGCAATATCTTCTGTGTCTTCTGTTGTTAAACCGAAAATACCAATTTTTTCACCATTGACTTCTTTAACAATGCTGTTGTAAATTTCTCCGTTATTAGGATCCGCTACGTTATATTCATTTGTTTCAAGATCCTTCATAAACGGATCCTCAGAAAAGTCAATGTTTGTTCCAAGCAGTGGGAACTGTGCATTTTTCACAAATTCGGATAGAGATTCTTGTCCGCCCTCTTTGTCTCCTAAATCAAATTCATGGTTACCGAATGTCATCGCATCAATATCCATTAAGTTCATTAACGCTAAATCTGCTTGTCCCTTAAACTCGTTAAAATATAGCGTTCCTGAGAAAACATCTCCTGCATTAAATAAGAGAGAATCAGGATGAGCATCACGATACTCATTAATCGCCGTGATCATGTTGGGTAATTTATCAGCACGTGAATGCGTATCGTTCATATGCATAATCGGTAGCTCAAACGTATCATTTTCTTCTTTTTCAAGATCAATTTGCGTAAGTACAGGGTCATGGTCACTGGCGCGGCCATGCATGTCTGTGAAATCAGCATTCACATGGATAAAATCAATTTCAGTTGCTTCTGCAATATTATTTGACACTAGTACATGATCAAATACATGTGAGTTGCCTTGGTAAACATAGCTGTAACGCTCTTCAGCAGGTACTTTATCAGCCATGTTTGTTAACTCTTCACCTTCAAGAATTTGTAATGGCTCTGAGAATTCATAATCATTCATATCTCCAAGTACGACGACATTTTCATCGGGATTATCTTTTTTAACATCTGTTACAAAATCATTCAACTCTTGAGCTAATACTTTTCGTTGCTCCCGACTTCCTAAATTCGGTGGCTGGTTTTGTCCAAAAAACGGATCGTCGCCGAGTTTTGAATTCAAATGATTGGCGACAACAACAATACTCTCACCATTGAATTCAAATTGTGCAGCAAGTGGTTTACGTGTATTTTCAAACACCTCTGGTGAGATACGACCTGGATTAAGTGTTAATTGACCGTCCTCGTAGCCTACTGCGTCATGAGTGCCCCCATGATCGGCGTCCGTCATCGATACGCGCTCAGGGTTGTATAGGAATCCAACACGGATATTTCCTGTCGGTTTTCCACCATCTGCATTATACTCTGGATCAATATTGGCATAGTCGTATGTTGGACCACCTTTTTTCTCAATCTCAGCAATTAAACGTTCATAACTCTGATCAGCTTCAGGTGACTTGGAATCTGAACCATCATTCGCCATTACCTCAACGACACCAATAATATCTGGGCTATTCATTTCTTCAACAAACGCATTAGCGATATTTTGTGCTTTAGAATCAGGTGTTTCACTCCTGTTAGCTGAAAAGTTTTCAACGTTATACGTTGCGACACTTAATTTTTCTTCATCTTTTACGATAGTCGTTTTTCCATCTTCTCTGTCTGCCCCAGTCGCTTCATGAGCTTCTTCGACATCCTCAAGATCAGCATAGACTTTGTAATTTCCAAACCCATAATTCACGACACCTGTTAAGGCTTCGGTAAACTCATCACCGGTTGCCACTTCAAGGTCTCTTGCCGGTCCATTTGGCTGAACCTTAAAATGAATTGCCTGTGCGAGCGGTGCATCACTGGTCAACTGAACACCACCGTTAGTAGTCGGATTTTCTACTTCAAACTCATCTGTCACAACAACAAGGTCACCATGTAATTGCGGGCCGATTGCTCTTGAAGGTGCAACTTCAACACGCATGCCTGCAATGCTTTCCCAGAAATCAATAGCATAGTTTTCCGGTTCAAATACTTCGAAATCCTCACTGCTGATTTCATCAGGAATGCTTTCTGACGTAATTTTTACAGGTTCAGGTAGTTCAACGTCTACTTCTGTGACATCAATGATACCCCCTTGGTCATCACGTGCATTAATCTGTGTTACAGGTAAATCTGTCTGCTCTTTATCGTCATACCCATCGATATAATATTCACTGACTTTACCAGATACTTCAACTAAATCACCGACTGAAACATCTTCCTCTTTACCTGTGTAAACAACAATTCCTTCTGACGTGTTGGGATTGCCATCGTACTTTTCTTCCGGTGTTTGCATGTGGAAGTAGTTACTGCCACGAATATCGTACTTATAGGTGACAACCCCTTCAACGTTATCGACAAGGTCGCCTTCCATTGGAGAAGTATGACTCTCACCTTGAATATCATGAATCATGATTCCTTCTTCAGGGTCATAAACCGTATAGTTGAATTTCGATACTTTACTAGTTTCTAAACCTTCTTTATAGGCGATAGCTTTGATTGTCATGTCTTGGTCAATTGTAATCGCCGACTCATATAATGTGCTGTCCTGATCGGGTTCGCTACCATCTGTTGTATAATAAATATCAGCATCTTCTGTGGATGTTTGAAGGGTAACTTCTTTACCTTCAGGAACTTTTCCTTCCCCTGGTGTAGCTGAGACAGGTTGCACAACAGAAGAATCAGCTATAACATCTGTTTCTGATCTTGGAATGATCTGGAAGTCACCATTAAATTGCGTAACAATTCCAGTGATACTGTCATATTCTCCGCCTTCGTTAAGTCCAAGCGAATTCGTTTCATCGCGGACAACAAATTCGTTTCCGTCTGCATCTTCAGCTGTGAAGTTAGCCCAATCGCCGCCATCTTCCACACCTGTTAATGAGACGTTCTCAACAACTGCCAATTCTGATTCATGGTCTTTTAATTGGCTGCCGTCAAGAGAAAATGCATCAGGTACACCAACGTCTTCATTTTTTTCATCGACATTAGCGTTTTGAATCTGCAACAGGCCATTATGTTTACTTAAGCTACCTATCACAGTAATTTCATCACCAAGTTGAACATCTGATAATACTGGATAGATAGCAATCCCCGCCCCCTCATCTTGGATGTGAAGCGTGTTTTTCAACTTAGCTGTGACGACACCTTTTGTCTTCACGTCACCTTCGTTTTGATCACGTGCTTCTTGGATTGTTTTTAATTCTAAGTCCACTGGCGGCTCTTCGGATTCATCTGCAAAAACCATTTCTGTAGCATCCTTAATTCCGTTATTAGCATGATACGCCTCCATGCTACCAGTGACAATAACCTCTTCACCTAAGTTATCAGGGTTCGTATTTAAACCAAATTCCCCTCTAAATTGTGCTGGTATTTGAACGGATAACATTTTATCAACATTTGATTCATCCTTAGAGTCCGCTATCGCAAAGTTATAATCCTCAGTGAACTCTGATGGATTGTCTGTTACATTATCTTTCCCTTTAACAAATCCAACAATAAAACCTTGCACACTTTGTGTACTACCATCATTATCGAGAGCTATTCCGTCTTCCACCGAAATTGTATCGGTATCAGCAATTGTCTCTGCACTTGCCACCGTTTCTGCTATCGGTGTCAGTAAGCTTAAAATCATTACAAAAATAAGCATGATACTGTAATGTTTTTGGTATAACTTCATCTGCATTTAATCCTCCCCTTTTTTCTCGTTTTACGTATTCTGCAAAACTTTTATTCCAAGTACTGTTCTCTAATACTTCCTTTAAACGACAGCGCTTACATTTTTAACCTGATAACACCTCCACTTTACGGGTTGCTAGATATTCTTATGTCTATTTAATAGTTTACGAGATTTTGATATAAATTAAATAGACCTAATGTCCCTACCCTCGGAGGATAGTGAGCATAAAGTTCTAGTTGTCTGTATTTTGCAAATTTAATTTTAACGAGGCATTTATAAGAGTGATTTGATTGATACCTTTGATGAGTGTCTACGTCTATTGATAAGATTTTTCTATCATACAGATGAGCTGTTCTTGCTATTGGCGTTGAAATGATGCTTTTTTCCGAGTGCCTACTTTCGTTTTCTTTATTTTTCCAATCGTTCCCTTGTTCTAGTCATCTTTACAATTGACGACTAGATTACGGCGTTAATCAGGGTCTTTATTCATGTATCTCAGTCCAAAAAACCATACAACAAAAAAACAACAAAAAGTTTCAAAAAGCGCCAGATATAGACATGATTCAGAATTGTGTCTGTACCTGGCACCGTTTTTTCTATGCGCCTTCATCCGGTTCTATAGCCTTCATCCATCAATAATATAATGGGACAGCGTGCCTGTCCCCCTGTCCCTATCCCCCTGTCCCTAACCAGGCTCAAGGGTGGTTATTTTCTTTTTTTTGACAGTAAGTTTTAATACCTTTACACTCAAACTCTAATCCCATTTCCTAAACAATACAACAAGACTAAATTCATTGTCATGAACATCAGAAGCGACTTTACCACCTTGTTTGTGAACCAGCTGCCTAACAATGTGTAGGCCTAGCCCAAGTTGACCACCAGACCGACTCGTGTCCAATCTATATGTTCTATCAAAAATGCGGTGAAGCTTAGAGTGATCAAGCTCGTCCACGTCATTCTTTACTCGTAATTGCACATATTCATCTTTATCCATTAAGTTAATGGTCACATAGCTTTTGGCATAACGTAACGCATTTTGAATGATGTTGGTTACGATTCGGTTTGTTGCTTTGTTGTCAGCTAAAATAGAGGGGACTTGTTCTTCATCCACCTGTACCTTGAGCCCTCTTTCTTCAAAATCATTATAGAACATTAACATGACTTCGATAATGATTTGATTTAAAAACTGCTCCTCTATAATCAGTTGATTGTCGGATGAATTGATTTGGGAAAGCTCATAAAATAAATCTACCATCATAGTGAGGTTGTCAATTTTCTTTTGAATAATCGACAAAGATTCTTGTCTGTCTTCTTCAGATAATGCTGGATCTGTTAACAACTCCGAAAACCCCTTAATGGATGTCAAAGGGGTTCTTAAATCATGCGAGATATTGGTAATCTCTTGTTTTAATTCTCTTTCTCTCTGTTCTTTTTGTTGCTGATCTTGCTTGAATAAATGAATAAGCCGGTTAATTTTTATAATGAAACGATTGAAGATTTTACTATGGGTAGTAGTACGGACCAATTCATTTGTACCGAAGTCTTCGATAATTTCTTCCAATTGATTGGTCATATTTCTAATTTCCCAATGAAAAACGAGCAGCAGCCCAACGCTAATCGTCAACAGACCTATTAATAGAATAATAATTAACCAGCTACTCACTTTGCCCAACCTCCCTCTATCAATCTATATTTTGTTTAGCGAATCTTCTCGCACCTATGAGTAAGCAAATGACCGAGATAACGATACCTGTTATCCAATAACTTATTTCAAAATGAATTGTTTGGCCCATAAATTTCATAAGATTTTCGGTTAATTGTGTACTTGGTGCGTAATGATACAGTTCATCTAATCCTGACACAGGCTTAAGGAGCGTTCGTAACACATCCCCAGAAATCACAAAAATGAACAGCAACATAATAACGATATAGACTTCACTAACCTTCAGCATCTTCATCGCATGAATCATGAAAAAGCCACTAAGCACGATTGGCAACATATTGAAGCTTGCGATTAGAAAATATCTAACCGAATGTTCTTCACTAGTAAAAAGATTCTCTCCTAACCCAATCATTAATAGTAAACCGATCACACATACCACCAAAAAGTAACTCAAAGTCAGGATAAGTTTTGACCAAAAAATAGTGTTTCTGGAGATGCCAAAAGAGACGGATTGTTTGATTAATGACATATCCTTACCTGTAAGGGCTAAATTAAATAGAAGAGCAACAATAAGAATGAGTGCGGTGTTGCCAATGACATTTGAATAGAAAAATGAACTTGTTGCGTAAGGGAAACTTGATTCGTACTGCCCAGAAAAATACAAGACAGCCGCTGCTGCGGTAATTAACACTAAGCAGATCACAGTGGTGATATGAAGGCTCTTTTTACGCATTAAACGGTATCTCTCGCTTTTCATATAATTCATCATCGGTCATCACCCACTAACCCCAAGAAATACTCTTCCAAATTCAATGATTCTATCCGAAATTCCATAACTAATACACCATTGTCAATTAAAAGTCGATTAATTTCACCACTCGCTTCTATATAGTTTTGTATGGTCACCGTATCGTCTGGCAAGACCTTATAATCAATATCCTCATATGTTTGTTCTAATAGTCGCGCCGTTTTTGCGGGGTCATCGACTTTTAGTTGAATTTGTTTTCTACTCTTGTCATCCAGGGATTCCTTACTTACATCATCGACAATGACACCGTTTTTTATAAACACAAAACGTTTTGCCAGCAATTGTAGTTCCGTTAAAATATGGCTGGAGACGAGAATTGTAATTTGTTTTTCCTGGTTTAATTTCAATAATAATGTACGTACTTCTCTAATCCCTTCTGCATCCAATCCATTAATCGGCTCATCCAATACGAGACAGTCTGGACTTCCTAAGAGGCAAAGGGCGATGCCTAATCTTTGTTTCATACCCATCGAATAATCCTTGAAACGCTTCCTCTTTTGATTAGCTAAACCAACAATTTGCAACACCTCATAAATGCGTTTCTTTTCAACCACACCTCGCTGAATTCGAAAGTATTCCAAGTTTTGAGTTGCAGTGAAATCCGGGAAAAATTCTGGTGTTTCTATCATAAATCCCATTCTCTTTCTGGCTTGGACCGCCCCTTCACCAGATTTGCCAAATAGGTGAATATGCCCTGATGTTGGAAATAATTGTCCGGCTAGAACTTTAAAAAAGGTTGATTTGCCAGCACCATTTTTACCAATTAACGCACAAATTCCTCCTTTTCTTAATGTAAAATCAAGAGGTTTAATCACTTCATCTTCTTTAAATGTTTTAGTTAACTGATAGGTTTGGATCATCGTATTCATCTTATCAACTCCCTTAACTCAAGTGTCTTAATATATGTAGTATAGCTTAGGAGTCTTTAATTTGTTTTAAGCAAAACATAAAGAATTCATAAAGAAATTAAACGAGCATGAACCCTACTCCCCAAATAGTTTTTATATACTCTTCATTTGTGGCTTTGGCGATTTTTTTACGTAAATTGGAGACATGCACACTAATTGTATTATCATCACCCAAATAAGGCCCTGTCCAAATTTCCTCGTATATTTTCCTCTTGGAAAAAGCGCGTTCTGGATGACTGATAAACAATGACAGAATATCAAATTCTGCCTTGGTCAACTGCAGTTCCTTGTTTTCTAAAGACACCGTTTGGCTTTCTGGATTTATTTTTAGACCACGCCATACTTTCTCAACCGTTTGTGATGATCGAACACCTGATTTGCGTAACTGAACTTCTACTCTAGCTAAAACTTCTTGTTGGTTAAATGGCTTTGTTATGTAATCATCTGCCCCCATTTTTAACACTTCAATTTTATTCTCTATATCAACTTTAGCTGAAATAACAATAATTGGAATCATACTCTTTTCCCTAATTTTACTTATGAACTCTTCCCCACTCATCCCAGGTAACATCAAGTCCAGTAAAATTAAATCATATGTATTATTTTCTAATTGCAATAAACCTTCCGTACCAGAATAAGCCGGCACAGCCACCACACCTGATTTTGTTAAAATCATGCTCAATAACTTATTAATTTCTTGATCATCTTCAATCACTAAAACTTTCTTATCTTCATACATAATCGTCACCCATCTTTAAATACATTGTCTATATATTATTATCCCTAATCTACATTATTGGCTAAGTCTTATATTACCATTTAAAAGAGGGATCTGTCTGATGACACTCTTTATATTTGTCTTGCCCAAGCATTTAAAAGTTTTGTATTAAGATGTAATTTTTTATCAGTAAATTGATTTAGCAGTTGATCATATCGCTTTTTGTCAAAATAAAAAAAGGCAACCACTAATAGGTCAACCCTTTCACCCCTTAAAAAAGGCCGTCTCGTCTGCCAGCTTTCACCGACAACAAGACAGCCTTTATATTTTTTCCCTAACTCAATACGGGTCGGACTCACGGCTCTTTTCCACAGCATCTATTGTTGCTTCATTCGCAGCTAGCGAACTTTGTCCATATTTTGATTGACCGGACTCTCGACCTGGAATGTTGTTCCCCGTTTCCATACCTTCAAGTTCTTTCATTTTCGCCTCGATACCTTTCTTCACACGACGGCCGTAATCTTCATCCGCTTGTGTGAAATGCTCAATCATCGCATTTTGAACTTTCTCATCACATACAGCAAGCGCTTCGGATAAATTCTTAATCAATTCTTCACGTTCCCAATCTTCGAAGCTGCGGTACGTATGACCAGCCTGCCCATAATTATTCGGACGATCAATAGGCGCACTCATGGCAGCTGCGTTAAAAGTAGGACGATGTGGCGGTAGCTGCTCATCCGCTTCTTTATACCCACCGAGCATAGAAGGCTCATAATTAATATGTTTATCTTCCTCGAACTGCTCCGGATCGCGGAAATCCATTTGCCCTCGACGCTGGTTTGTCCGCACTTCAGTTTGAGGTGCGTTAACAGGGAGCTGCAAATAATTCGAGCCAACTCGATAACGCTGTGTGTCAGAATAGGAGAATGTACGGCCTTGCAGCATTTTATCATCTGAAAAGTCCATCCCATCAACAAGCACTCCCGTACCAAAAGCAGCTTGTTCTATCTCCGAGTGGAAATCAACTGGATTCTGGTCTAGCACTAAACGACCTACTGGCAGCCACGGGAATTTATCTTCAGGCCACAGTTTCGTATCGTCAAGCGGATCAAAATCAAGTTCAGAGTGATAATCATCTTCCATAATCTGAACAAACAGTTCCCACTCAGGATAATCACCACGATCTATTGCTTCGTATAAATCTTGTGTCGCGTGACCGACATTTTTTGCCTGAATTTTACTCGCTTCTTCCTGTGTTAAATTACGAATACCTTCCTTAGGTTCCCAGTGATATTTGACCAATACAGATTCACCTTTGTCGTTCACCCACTTATACGTGTTTACTCCGGAACCTTGCATATGGCGATATGTAGCCGGAATTCCCCAAGGGGAGAATAAGAAAGTGATCATATGAGTCGCTTCAGGCGTGCGAGAAACAAAGTCAAACATTCGCTGTGGATGGGGAACGTTTGAAGATGGGTCAGGTTTAAACGCATGAATCATATCAGGGAATTTCATTGCATCTCGAATGAAGAAAATCTTCAAGTTATTTCCTACAAGATCCCAATTTCCATCTTCTGTATACATTTTCACCGCAAAGCCGCGTGGATCTCGCTCTGTCTCAGGAGAATCTTTGGCACCAGCGACTGTAGAGAAACGTACCATTAACGGCGTCTTCTTTCCGGCACCTGAGAAAACTTTAGCTCGTGTATACTTCTCAACCGGTTCATTTCCAACTTTCCCATATGTTTCAAAATAACCAAATGCACCCGTTCCTCGAGCATGTGCAATTCGCTCTGGAACCTCTTCTCGATTAAAATGAGATATTTTTTCAATGAAATGATAATTTTCTAAAGTAGCTGGCCCCCGGTTACCAATTGTCCGAATGTTTTGATTATCTGTAACCGGCCTGCCTTGGCGTGTAGTCAATGTCTTACGATGTCTATCTTGTTTATTTTGAGCCTTATTATTTTCGTTCTTTTCCATATTGACATCCTCCCTAAAAATAGATATCTTTATCTTCTACCTTTAAACAGGAATTTATACAATATTACGACCATGGTTGAATATAGTGGATTTCTTCACAACTCATGCCACTATTAACCTATAATGAAAGTTATTCAGGGAAAAAGATTAGGCATATTCATTGATTCACGAGCAACATTTTATGTACATTAGCTAGTATGAATTTATTAATTATAGAGAGGATTACTTTATGGAAAATACGTTTAATAGAAAACCAATTATTATATTACTTTTGTCTGGTGGTTTCATATCCATATTAAATCAAACATTAATGATAACTGCCATTCCACCGATTATGAAGGAAATGGGAGTTAGCGCGAATACTGGACAATGGCTAACGACTATTTTTATGCTTGTTAATGGAATTATGATCCCTATTACTGCATTTTTAATTGAAAGGTATACGACCAGACAGTTATTTACCACCGCTATGAGTGTGTTTACACTAGGTACATTGTTTTCTGCCATTGCGATTGATTTCAATACATTGATTATTGGGCGCATCATCCAATCGATTGGAGCAGGAATCATGATGCCTTTAATGCAATCAGTGTTTTTACTAATGTTCCCTGTTAGAAAACGCGGTATGGCTATGGGTCTTGTTGGACTGGTTATTTCGTTTGCCCCTGCTATTGGTCCGACGATTTCTGGCTGGATTATTACCACTTTTTCTTGGAGAGCGGTATTTTATATTATATTACCGATTGGAATTTTAGAGGTTCTAATCGGACTTAAAGTGATGAGAAATGTGACGACTTTGACTTATCCAAAACTAGATATCTTGTCTATCATTCTATCTTCCTTTGGTTTTGGTGGCTTACTATATGGTTTTACAAGTGCTGGAAATAATGGTTGGGGAAGTATGATTACGATTATTTCACTTGTTATTGGTGTACTAGCCCTCACTTTATTTATACTAAGGCAGCTTCGTTTGAAGGTCCCAATGCTTGAGTTTCGTGTATTCAAAAACCCTATATTTACGTTATCTGTTATTCTACCTATGATTGCATTTTTGGGGTTAATTGGTACGGAAACTTTAGTTCCCTTATATATGCAAAACATGCGCGGATTTTCTGCGATGGAATCGGGTATCGCCATTTTGCCCGGAGCATTGATCAATGGAATGATGTCACCCATTACTGGAAAAATATTTGACCGATACGGAGCGAAATGGTTATCTATCATTGGATTTATTATTATAACAGTGAGTACATTAGCTTTTACCAATTTAGGGATAGGCACTTCTATGCTGACGGTTATGATTTTATATGCTATCCGCATGTTCGGCATTTCTATGGTCATGATGCCCGCAACAACTGCTGGATTGAATCAACTTAAAGAGAGTTTAATTCCGCATGGCGTTGCTATGACAAATACACTACGTCAAGTTGCCGCTTCCATTGGTACAGCTGTCCTTGTTACCGTGATGACCATCACTACGACAGCATCGCAATCTAATCCCAACATCGATAATCCATCGATACACGGTGTTAATGTTGCCTTTATCGTTTTGACATTTATTTCAGCTATAGGTATTGTGCTCAGTTTCTTTATTGATAAATCTAAAAGTGAATAAAAAGTTTAAATCCCATCACGAGGATCAGCTCACAAAAGTAACCAACCAGAATGCATTTAGGCGTTCAATGGTCGGTTACTTTTTTGTAGATTTCCTTGCATATCCTATATTCTGTTTCAATTTCTATATTTCTCACCTACTTTCCATTCACAAATAATAGAGAGTTGCTCGTCATTTAGTTGTCCTGTAATCTTTCCATTCATTTTTTCCATAAAACTCTTCGCAATCGACAAACCTAGGCCTGTATTATTGCCTAATCGAGATTGATCAGCCATATAAAATCGATCAAACATTTGATTAACATCTTGTTCAGTTAATGTTTGAGCCTCATTCTTAATAACGAGGCTTGCTATAGCATCTTTTTCTTCAAGGCTAATAACAATATTACCCTCTGAGTGGGTAATTGCATTGGACACTAAATTTTCAATGACTCTTGTTACAGCTGAATTATCTGAGATTATGATAACATCATATTCTGGCATATGAACAACGGGCTTCATGTTTTTCTCATTAAAGCGGTCATAGAAACTCATTAATACATCAATTGCTACATTCTTTATATTAATTCGTTCAGATTTCAGATGATGATCCGCGGATTCAATGACACTCAACTCAAAGAAATCCTTTAACAGTATCTCCAGTCTTTTGGCTCGATTTTTTGCAATCAATAGCCATTCTTTCTTTTCATCATCTGAAACGTCTTCATCTTCAGCGAGCTGAAGATATCCTATGATAGAAGTTAATGGTGTTCTCAAATCATGAGACATATTGGCAATTGCTTGTTGTTGCTCATGTTCGAAATGAACTCTTTTTCGATTTTCGGTCACGTACAGATCCATAAGTTTATTGATTTCCAGTCCTAAGTTTTCGATATCTTTATCCAAAAGAGTGATATTTATTTTTTTATTTGTATATCGATTATTATACATTTGCAGCTGTTTGCTAATCTTTTTCACTTCTTTTTTTAAAGCAAATAAACGAGCGATTAAAAATACTGTCACTAAAAATAACATGATTAT
Source organism: Virgibacillus sp. MSJ-26 (assembly GCF_018918075.1). Classification (GTDB taxonomy): domain Bacteria; phylum Bacillota; class Bacilli; order Bacillales; family Amphibacillaceae; genus MSJ-26. The sequence goes on along the minus strand of NZ_JAHLPW010000008.1, from coordinate 138,706 downwards.
TGTTATGGTTGAATACAACATTTTCCACACCCGCTCATTTGAATTTATTTAATTTCTTTACGATTAATAATAAAAATTCCACACAACATAACGATACCTAATGATACGATTCCAATGAGAATCGATTTTATCATCTCTCCACTTGTTATACTAACCTTGAATGCTTCATTTAATTGATAAAAGAATGTATGCTCATACATCTTATTGATAAATGGCAAAGTCGAAAATTTTTCGATTACAAACATCATTATTGAAAGCAAAAGTGTAAAAATGATGGTCTTGCCACTATCCTCCGTCACAATGGCAATTAATAATACAATCGCGGTAAAACTTAAAAAGTGTAAGATAAATAAACTGTATGCCCTTCCTAGGTATATTATAGTAGCAAGAGTAAATATATCGCCAAATCCTAATAAATGCACCACTATGAGAGCTGTTGCGAGTGGAATCATTATCACTACAATCCAAGATCCAAATGAAAAAGTAAGATATTTTGACATAAGGATAGTCGTTCTCTTATTACCGCTCATCATCTGATTTTTGATTACATTGCTTTGAGAAAATTCTGTTGAGATATAATACCCAGCCAACGTACTAACAATTAAATTAAAAAATAATAACGTTTTAAATGGAGATAAGGCATTGAGTTCACTTAGACCGGCTTCATCAAATTCAGTCCCTGACATGAACCACCAGTCCGTTAAAATAAGACAATGTAACAATACACTTAACCCCGTAAAGCTTACAATTAATACCCAAAATGTCTTATTCCGTATCAATTTATACATTTCTGTTTTCATAAGATTAATCATGGTCTACACCTCCGATTAGCTTTGAAAAATAACTCTCAAGGCTATCACCATTTTGGGAGAGATGTTCTATGATAAGACCATAATCGGTTAAGGCACGTGACACTATACGAACATCGTCAAGATAATTGTAAAGTTTAATTGTACCATCTTGCATGACTTCAAAATTAGTAGTGGATAGGTATCTCTCCAGCACAGTTGCTCCTTTAGAAGAATCATCCACTTTGATTCGCAAATGTTGTTTGCATTTTTCATCCAATTCTTTTGATGAAAGTTCCTCTAATAACTTCCCTTTATGAATAATACCGAAATGAGTAGCAAGCTGATGGAGTTCACTTAAAATGTGGCTAGATATTAAAACAGTAAGTCCTTTTTCGCGGTTTAGTTTCTTTATTAATTCCCTTAATTCAACAATTCCCATTGGGTCCAATCCATTTGTTGGCTCATCAAGAATTAAGAATTCCGGATCACTTAATAACGCAAGCCCAAGTCCAAGTCTTTGCTTCATTCCCAAGGAGAAATCTTTCACTTTTTTCTTTCCTGCATCTTTGAGACCTACAAGTTCTAGTGTGTTTTTGATACAGTCCTTACCAGGGATACCTTTTTGTAATCGCTGAACTTCTAAATTTTCATAAGCGTTCATATTTGTAAAAAGTGCCGGGCTTTCGATAATTGCCCCCATCCTTTTTTGTGATTCTGTTAGCTGTTTCGGATTATCGTCGCCAAATAATTCAATTGCTCCGCTTGATGGAAAGGCTAGTCCAGTTACTAAACGTAGCATCGTTGATTTACCAGCGCCATTTTGACCAATCAGACCGTATATATCACCTTTTTTAATGGTGACATTGATATTCTCAATGGCGAAATTACTTCTATATTTTTTTGAAAGCTGATTGGTTTTTAAAATATATTCATTCATCTGGTTAACCTCCTTATTCAATCTACATTTAGTATGAGGTGTAAATCATAAGAAAATCTTAACTCAATCCTTAAGAAAACCTTAAGATTTAAGACGATAGCCCATTCCCCAAATAGTTTCTATATATTCTTCAGTTGGATTTGCTTTCGTAAGTTTATTTCGTAAGTTACTCATATGAACATTTACTGTATTGTCATCCCCGTAAAAAGGTTCATTCCATATACTTTCAAATAGATTCGACTTTGAGAAGACTTTGTTAGGGGATGTCATGAGAAGGACTAATATTTTATATTCACGAGCGGTCAATGCAAGTTTAATACCATTTACAGTAACTTTTTTCGCTTCTAGATCTAGGTGAACATCTTTATGAACTAACTGATTTCCCTTTGGAGCGACATTGGCTCGTTTGTATCTTCTTAATAGAGAATCGATCCGTGCAGATACTTCTTCAACATCAAACGGCTTTGCAATAAAATCATCTGCACCAGAGCGTAAACCTTTAACCTTTGTCTGTTGTTCGCTTTTGGCCGAAATAATGATGACAGGAACAGAACCTTTTGACGTTATTTCCGCTAGTATTTCCTCCCCTGTCATACCTGGAAGCATTAAATCTAATAAAACTAAATCCCATTCCTTTTTTTCTAAATAGATTAACGCTTCTGTTCCAGAGTAAGCAGGCTGCGCGTAGTAGTTACTTTTCTTAATAATTTTACATAGCAATTGGTTTATATCATTATCATCTTCAACGACTAAAATGTTAATTTGCTGCGCCACTGTCTCTCTCCCTTTCATATCTTTTTTATAATCACATACCTATAGAACGACATTGGGACGATACATAAACTTCCTTATCCTCATTTCTTTTAGTATAAGTCTTTAGTTTACCTTGATACACGAATTGAAACTTAGATAAATGTTGCAGATTGTGTGGTGCAACCAAAGAGATAGGTATTTTAAATTTTACAATTTTACCTTCCTCTAATACAGACGCAACAAACTGAGAACAGAAAAATGCTTTATGTCTTTTGATAGGCCTTTTAATGATAAAACCAAATAATCCTAAGAAATTGTAACTATACTGTTTCTTTTCTGCATCTATCCCTTCTATATACTGTTTCATCATTTCAAATTGTACATCTGTTCCTTCAAAAGAATAGATAACACAATCCGCTTTATCAAACAAGCTCGACTTCAAATCTTCTTTTACAAACCCACCGATAAATGGGTTTCTAACTGACTTCCTACCAAAACTATAAACCTCTGAAAGTTTAGAATCAAAAGCAATTGAGGCATGATTATAAGACTTTTTTGTATAGAGCTTTATCAATTTCGTTAATAACGAACCTGTATCTGTTAATAGAATATATCCCTCTTTCACAGTCATAGTCATTTTCCCTCCTGTTGTCAAAGAAACATTTTTCTATTATTAATATACATATGGAACCATAAGAAAAGCTTAATGCAATCCTTAAGAAAACCTTAAGTTTTAATAAAGAATATGTCACATATCGAATCTTTAGCCTTGTTTTCTTATCCAGTTCATTATTCAATTAATAATGTTGATTATTCCTTCCTATAGACATGAGGAAAAATAGAGGAAAATCTAAACATGACTAACCCCTCACCATCATACATCAGTGAAAAAAGAACAAAAGCGTGGGGCGCCCGTTTAGCCTTAGGCACAGCTTAAGAAGGAAAACGTAGTGGCGGTTTTTGCCACGTAGATTTACTGCTTAAGACCTCAGGCGGGCTGGGCGCTGAAGCTGGACGTAACAAAAGCTGAAGCGCCCGGTTAGCAACGTACAAGCTGAAGAAGACCTGACGAGATAAAGGAGAACCGAAGAGCGGAGCGATTCGAGTTCGACTTATCGTAGGAAGGTATTCGAAGCTTGATAGTTGCTGGGCGTCCCCCAGCTAGATGTGGCCAATTTAAGTATAAAGTTATCCACAGAAGTTTTAATATTATAGTACGCTAAGCTATAAAAAAATGACCGATTTAAGTCCAATACAATATTGAACTCAAACCGGCCATAAAGCAATAAGAACACCTAACCCTCAACATACAATACCCCCGTAATGTATGTTGTTAACTTTTTAAAAAACAACAAAAGGTTGTTTAGAGGCTATCAATCTTTGTACACCACTTCCTTGAATTGCATTTCCAAAGGGAGGGTAAACAGTTTTTTCAAATTTAATAAAAAATCACTGATTTACTTCATTTACTTTTTTAACATAGTCAATATGTCATTTCTATTATTTTCAAATCCTATAAAATGTTTGATTAACTTTCTTTTACCGAATAATCCCTTTTTATAAAAAGCAAACATAGGAACGATCCGGTTGCCAGATATCTTCTTCATCTCTTTTTCTAAGCTAAGATCTTTACTGACATCTTTATCGGCAAAATGGATTCTGTTAGACGTAAGATACTTTTTGGCGTCCTGGCAATCTGAGCATGTTGGTCGTGTATATAATTCAAGTTCCAATTTATCTTCCATTCTCCTCACTCCCTATGACTTCATCATTGATGGTTTAAATCGTTTTAAACGTAAAGCATTTGTTAAGACTGAAACAGAACTTAAACTCATCGCAGCTCCAGCAACCATTGGATTTAACAATGGGCCACCAAGGAGGTATAAAATTCCCATTGCAAACGGAATGCCAAGTACGTTATATGCAAATGCCCAGAATAAGTTTTGCTTGATATTTCGAATCGTAGAATGACTTAATTCCACGGCTGTTGGGACATCTATTAAATCACTTCTCATTAAGACAATATCAGCAGATTCCATAGCTACATCTGTACCTGAACCAATAGCTATTCCTATATCTGCTTGTGCAAGAGCTGGCGCATCATTGATTCCATCTCCAACCATGGCTACTTTCTTGCCTTCTGCTTGAAGTTTTTTCACTTCATTTGCTTTATCTTCTGGTAATACTTCACTTAACACACGATCAATGCCAACTTGCTTGGCAATTGCATCAGCTGTACCTTTATTGTCACCTGTGATCATTGCCACTTCGATTCCCATATCATGAAGTTTTTCAATTGCTATTAAACTATTCTCTTTCACTGTATCAGCAACTGCAATAATACCAGCAATCTTATCATTAACAGCAATGTACATAGGCGTTTTTCCTTGATGAGCTAATTCATCCGATGTACTTGCTAACTTACTTAAGGATATTTTACGGTCATCCATTAATTTTCTATTACCGGCGAGTACTGCTTTACCATCTACAGTCACTTCAATGCCGTGACCAGTAATCGCGTTAAAGTTTTCTAATTCTATAAAATCTAGTTCTTTTTCTTCTGCGCTTTTCACAATAGCTTCGCCTAATGGGTGTTCTGACCCCTTTTCAGCAGAAGCTGTTAATTGTAATAATTCATTTTCTGTCATGCCATTTGCAGTTATAATGTCTGTCACTTTAGGTTTACCCTCTGTAATCGTACCTGTTTTATCAAATACAATGGTTTCAACTTTATGGGTTGTTTCAAGAGCTCCACCGCTTTTTATTAACACGCCATTTTCTGCACCCTTACCAGTACCTACCATAATAGCTGTTGGAGTTGCCAAACCAAGGGCACACGGGCATGCTATAACAAGAACTGAAATGGTAATGGTTAAAGCAAACAGTCCTGTTTGTCCGCCAAAATACCACGCTAAACCAGAAATAACCGCAATACCAATAACAATTGGAACAAAATATCCTGAAATAATATCGGCCATTTTCGCAATCGGGGCCTTAGAGCCTTGTGCATCTTCCACTAATTTAATAATTTGTGATAGAGCTGTATCCTTTCCTACCTTAGTCGCTTGGTACCGAATAGTACCATTTTTATTGATACTTGCACCGATAACATTGTCACCTGCATTCTTTTCTACTGGAATACTTTCTCCTGTTAACATCGATTCATCAATAGATGTTATCCCTTCTACAATGACACCATCAACTGGTATTTTTTCCCCGGGTTTCACGATGACGACATCATCTACAACGACTTCATCAACGGAGATTTCTACTTCTTCCCCATTTCTTATAACCATAGCTTTCTTGGGAGCTAATCCCATTAATTTTTCAATCGCTTCTGATGTTTTACCCATCGAACGAACTTCGAGATATTTACCCAACGTAATCAAGGTGAGAATGACGGCTGCAGATTCATAATATAGGCTTGCCGCATAACTCGTGTTACCAAACCAAACTGCAATGGTTGCCCCTAAACTGTAGACAAATGCAGCACTGGTTCCTAATGCAACCAGTGAATTCATGTTGGGGTGTCCTTTAAATAACGTCTTATATCCTACTGAATAAAACTTCCAGCCTAAAATAATAACTGGTATCGTTAAAATAAGTTGTACCAGTGAAAACAATTTAGGGTTTGCTACTTCATCGATAATCTCCGGCAATGGTAAGCCTACCATTGGGCCCATTGAAATATAAAACAAAGGAATGGTGAAGATTGCCGAAACCCAAAAACGAGTCCACATCGATTTTACTTTCTTTTGTTTTTTATCTTTTTCTTCATCGATTGAATCGGATGTTGCCACATCTTCATGAGCTTCATATCCTGCACTTGCTACTGCTTCTGTGATATCTGATACAGTGACGACTGTCGGATCATACTCGACCATCATTTTTTCTGTAGCCAGATTGACATTAGCACTCATAACGCCTGCTAATTTCATTGTTGCTTTTTCAACGCTTTGGACACAAGAGGCACACGTCATACCCGTGATAGCAAAGGTTTTCTTCTCTGTATCTGTTACCACCTTATATCCTGCCTTATCTACGGCAGCTTGGATATCTTCTTCTGACACTACATTTTCATCAAAGCTAATATTCAACTTTTCAGTAGCTAGGTTTACATGAGACTCCTGTACACCAGACAATTTCTTAGTTGCTTTTTCAACTGTTTGTACGCAAGAGGCACACGTCATACCTTCTACACTAAATGTTTTTGTTGTCATTCGTTGTCAACTCCTTTATTTAACTGATTCAACGTCATAGCCAGCATCCTTTACAGCTGCTGTTAAATTATCTATGGTTTGAACTGATTCATCATATTTAACTTTGGCAATTTCTTTTTTCAAATTGACTTTTGCTTTTACAACACCTTGAAGGTCTTGTAGTGCTTTTTCAACTTTACCTACACAATGAGCACAACTCATTCCTGTGATTTTTAAGGTAATCTTTTTCATGATTCTCGCTCCTTTTTATAATTAATTTTTATCAGGTGTACTAATGAACATCATGGATATTACATTTGCATTGACCTGGAATACAATTGCAAGGGACTTCTTCAACAGCGTCTTTTTTCTTCATTTCAAGTGCTTTTTCCAACATGTCTATATCTTTAAAACTTAGCGTTGCCTTTGAAATTAAGTCCACTATCGTATGACCAACGTCTTTATTACATATATTTTCGAAAGTTTCATTAAGGGTACTTTTAATAAATTCACTTTCATTTATATTAGCGGAATAAATATATTTTTTTCCTTCTGTTTGTGTATCAAGCATTCCTTTTTTGACAAGCCTCCCAATAAAAGTTTTGGTCGTCGAAGGTTTCCAATCCATTTTTTGTTGTAGAATTTCTCTAATTTCTTTACTCGTAGCTTTATCTTGCGCCCATACAACACGCATAACTTCCCATTCAGAATCAGTTATCTTAGAGTCTATTTCAATAGTCATGATTTTCATTCCTCCAATGATTACAAACGTAATCGATTTGTTTAATTTAAGTTTACACTTGTAATCGATTATTGTCAAGCCTCTTTTTTACTTTTTCATAACAGCAGATGATTGATGCATTTGAGTTAGCAAATAGGGGATTGATTTAACTTAAACTACGCGGTACGCCCATATAAATATTCATCACTATATGTACCATAAAAATACCCCCGAAAGTAAAGTTTTCACTCTAACTTTCAGGGGTCTGTATTTAAAATGCACCTGCTCCTCCACCACCGGAGGAACTGGAACCTCCGGAAGAACCACTGCCACTATTCACCCTAGTATAAGAATAATATTTATGTGATTTAGGAGTAAGTGATTCTATGACAGAGCTATAGTTGCGAAGTAATGAACTACCTTCAGTTATTTCTTGTACAAACGGTTCTTGATCAAATTGTTTTGCATATTCTTTTCCAGCATTCATAATAATTGCATACAAGATTCTATTTTCTATCATTGTCCCATCTGAACCAACCGGGTACTTATTTTTCCACATTAATTCAGAAGCTTTCTTCATCGATTGCTTAATTGGAGCAACTTCTTCTGTCCAGTAATAGGCAGGTATGGTTAAACTTGCTAATAATGCAACGAAATAAAGAAGAAAAATTCAACCTCCAAACAAAGAAAAGAAAATAAAACTTAATATTGATATGGTTAAATAGTATAAGAATAAAACGAATTTAAACCGAGAGAACACAATCATAATAAGTGTACTCAATATGATGACAATATTTAATCCAATCTGTTCTTGACTTGTTAATATATCAATTGTACTTAAATAATAGAACACGCCACCACACATCAGGGCAAACAACATGGATATCCACTTAAAGAGCTGATAAGGATGACGAACATGTTTATATTCTTCGCGTTTTAAGACAAGGTCCTTCCATGTATTTACATGTTTTTCAAATTCTTTCCCTTTCTCTTTGCGCACCTCATCAGATTCGTCTTTATCATCAATGATATCCTCTAGCAAAAAACTCTTCGTGCCCTTCGTACGCTCCGTAAATAACCAATCTTGTAAATGACGATCAGCTTCATCTATCTGTTGTTCATCATCTACCCAAGTGAATTGCACCGTGTTTTTCTTTTCATCTTTACGCGAAGTGATTTCTTCTATCTGAATAATACCTCTCATCTTTAAAGAAAATAGTGCATATATCATCGATTCATTATCTATTAATCGAAAGCGATTCAAATAACTGATGAAAAGTGGATCTGTCCCCTCAAAAAGGTGAATGAGCGATTCATCCCTATAATAACGTCGCCTACGAATTGGATGATTATATATAACGCATACTGTCATAAGTAATATGACCATAATAAGTACAATAATAATTGGCTTCAGTTGATCAAAATTTTCTTGTAAATTGGTTACACGTGTCTGCCAATCTTTTTCAGATTCTATTTCTTTTTCAAGTATATTTTTATCATTTGTTATTTTCATTCCTGATAACGCTGAATTTGGAAAAAGAAAAGTGATATATGAATCTGTTTTCGCTGGTAAATAATCGTTCGTATAAACAATGGCGTTGGTATATTTCTCAATAGAACCATCACTCTTTTCATGCGAAAAGGCGTACATATCATCTTCATTAAATGACGTTGGTGGCTCTATTGCGATTAACAAATCATGTATATCAGTATCATTAGTCTGATCGAAAAAACTATAATGTAACTTTCCAATATCTTGATACTTTTCTATCGATCCGCTAACTTCATATGTATACAAAACCGTTTTTGTTTCATCTTGGGACGCTGTATGTATTTTATACGTATCATCATCTACTTCTATTGATAACGGGTCGATAGCGTCAGGATCCCCTAATGATTGATGATCATCATGTGGAAGAAGAAATGCATTGAAATGACTTGCATCCGACTTAATGGTTCGCGTCATTCCATTAAATTCACCATCAAATGTATAGGTGTAAACTTCTTGGACGTTCATGTGACCAGCATCATTTATTTGCGCGTAAATTGTTACTTTATCAATTGTGTATGAACTATCATCACTACAAGCTACAAGAATGAGCAACGAACAAATAATGATGAGAAAAGATCCTATCTTCTTCATCGCCTGCCACCTTTTAATTTTTAGACAATATAGTTTATTTTGTTTTATTATAACATATATGGAAATACATTAGTTTATTTTTAAAAGTGGGAAGAGAGAATGAGTATCCATATTCTACTCCCCCCCTTCCTCCTTAATCTCATATAGTTGTCATCCTATTTACCCTAATGATAATCTAAAGATAGTACATTGGAGAGGTGATGTTTGATGAGTAAACAAATTCCAAAAATTATTTTGAATGACGGTTTAGAAGTGCCTGCCATTGGATTTGGTACATATGGACTGAATGGCAACGCTGGGGTTCAAGCAATTCAAAGCGCTATTGATGTTGGTTACCGATTGCTTGATACCGCTTATAATTATGAAAACGAAGGAACCGTAGGAAAAGCGGTGCAACGTAGCACTGTTCCAAGAGAGGAATTAAGAATTACGTCAAAATTACCTGGACGCTATCACGAATATGACCAAGCTGTGCCTACAATTCAAGAATCCTTATATCGTGCCAACTTAGATTATTATGATTTATATCTGATCCATTGGCCGAACCCGATTCAAGATAACTATGTAGAGGCTTGGCAGTCATTAATTCAGGCGCAAAAGTGGGGACTTGTTCGTTCTATTGGTGTTTGTAATTTTCTACCAGAACATATTGAACGTTTAGAAAAGGAAACTGGTGTCAAACCAAGTATCAATCAAATTGAACTTCATCCTTTTTTCAATCAAGCAGACCAAAGAAAATGGCATGCTGAAAACAACATACAAACAGAATCATGGAGCCCTATTGCTCGCGCGAATAAAATCTTTGATAATGAAACAATTCAAAAAATTGCTGCACAACACGATAAAACTCCCTCACAAGTGATTATACGTTGGCATCATCAACTTGGATCCATCCCAATTCCTAAATCAGCATCAAAAGAAAGACAAATAGAAAACATATCTATTTTTGACTTTACACTTGATGAAGCTGAAATGAATGCGATCAATACTTTAACCCGCCCAGATGGACGACAAAAAGATCAAGATCCAGCAGTTTATGAAGAGTTTTAATCAGGATTCTATTAGAGAAATACATCCTTCACGTGCCGCATCTTAAGAGCCATATGCTCTGATTAGATGCGGTACTTTTTTATGAAAAAGAAATAACCTTCTCATGTTCCCACTAACATGATGAGTAACATTTAATTATAGTCCCCAAGTCATCCTTCAGCTATAAAAATTAAATCCCCTTGTATCTATTGCTTTAGCTAAATATCTCTTTTTGTAATAACGAGAAGTCACAACTAGTGACGAGGGGAAATATGACGCGACATATACATTCGAAACCGATTCCAAGAAAAGCAATGCCATATTTGAAAGAAAATAATGATATCAGTTCTTTAACAATGGATATTCAAGGTTTCGGTAACACTCAACCGATTGCTTCAAACAAAAATGAAAATAAAAGGGAAAAAAACGTCGAGTCAAAATAGTCATTCATCCAAAATGACTCTGTTTATTTTATTACTCTAACAATTCTCCCCCCAATCTCATAAGCTAGATATATTCATAAAAAGGTGCTATCTTCATAGATTTAAATAATTTTTTGTAAGTACATCTTGATTGGTGCCTGTGCTATATAGAGACTTTTTCGTTTTAGTTGTTGCTATCATAAATGTTTGCTCAATGGTTTCATCCGTAAAATTCATATAAATGGGTGTGGTTGAGAAAATCTCTGACAACTCGATCCCTTCCATCAAATCTATATAATCTTCATCTAAACAAATAAAAATATGTGTGAATACTTGTTGTTGTTCTTCAATAACTGTTTTAACTGAATCTTTTTCAATGTTAAATGGAATTTTTTCTATGTTGTTCAACTGTTTATACTCTGGAAATTCATCTAATATCGCCATCGTAATCTTTTGATTCGTCCTACTTTGATGGTGTGCTTCTTCCGCTTCAGAAACGATTTGTTTTCCAAATGCATTATACCCAACGACCAACATATGGATATCATTTTGTTCTTCAAATATAGATTGATGGCAATTCCAAAATCTTCTTGCCACTTCCTCATAGACATTGATAACTTCTACAGGAAAAGAAAAATGTTCAACCTTTTCAAGAAAAGAAAGTAATTCGATTTTATAATGATTGTCTTCAATATGGATAATCAATCTTTTAAATGTTAATTTGATTTTTTTATTTCGAGAAAACTTCTCTAAATTCATTAAGGTATATAAACTATCTTGATCTTTTGGATGAAAAAGGGAAATAGATTGTGCCTTCTTTGCACCACAAACTCGAAATATATTTTCATCATTTATGGGGGATTGAATCACAATGACTTTCATCGCTTCTAACATATTTTGTATTTCTGGCGTGAACTTTTCATCTACCACAATAACACGTTCGTTGTTTGCACATAAATCTTGAATAAGGTAATGGCTTTTTTCATTATAACTAAAAATAATATGATGTTTACCTATCGTTTGTGCTATAAATAACGAGATTTCCCGCTCTAAAGTTCGATACATGGCAATAAAGATGGTTGTAATTGTATAAGAAGCAGCTGTCCATCGTGCTATTTCGAGCAGAAGAGGATACCTAATAGGACTAGAGCCATCCTGCGTGAAAACATCTGCTAAATCAAGTAAGTATAAACGAAACGTGAAATAAAGGGCATTAGAGATGGAATGATTATCAACGGAATGATGATAAAATCCATAAAAGCCAGAGATAAAGGCAAGTGAAAATAAAAACACATGTAATGCATAACGTAACGTAAATAACAAGACGACTGGAAACACTAATAAATAAAGACATAATATAACCGTAATTGTCCTGTCCATTGATGTATCCATTGGAACAAAATAAGTAAACAACAGAAATATAACACCAATAACTAGATAATATAAAATAATAATATGTTTAATCGATTCAATTTTCTCTCGCAATATAATCACTCATTTCATTACTGTTTACTTTTAAGTGTATAGCAACTCAATAAAATGAAATTTGTGTCTGTTATTATTTTAATACGACTCCTTTTTCGCTATTAAATTCGCGACATCATCAAAGTAGTAACTGCGCTGCTTTCTTCTTATTAAAACAAGTACAACATGAAGGAACAACGTGACCCACATCATAAAAAGAAAGACGATGATAGCCACACTTCCCCACACATAATAAAGATAAAAGATTGAATCCATATCAATGTCAATATTTTCGACCATCTTAAGAAAGCGTGACAGCATGAAAGGTAAATACAATGCAAGGGTTCTGATCAACAAAGATTTCCAAAAAGATTGATTGCCTTTGGTTGTAGCTAATTTAAACCGCATGATTCCAGTTCCGATTGTTTTTCCATTCCAGATCAATGGAACTAGGAAAAAAAGGATGAAAAAGCCTATTGTTGTATAAATAAATTCAATAAATCCATCCGTTATAAAAAGCCCTAATGTAAATGTCCAACTGAGTTTGATGACTAGATAATCTGTAATTACAGCTACTAACTGTGATAGTGGTGATACATACTTCACCTTTTGTAACTCTTTCCCTTTAGCTTCGACACTTTTTCTTGACGGGAATAAAGCTAACAAAATAGGTGCAATGAGAAAACCAATTAGTGCGCCAGTACTATTTAATAGTAAATCATCCACATCAAAGATACGGTAGGGACAATTATAGATTCCATAAATACCTGTTATTTGTGTTATTTCATAGAATAATGATAGCAAAAACCCTAATCCTAACGCTCTCTTCCAATACCTCCGGTGACTAAAAAAATACCTTAAATAAACACCAAAAGGCATTAATAATAAAAGATTAAATACAGCTTGGTAGAATACACTTTCTGTAAGTATCCTCCCATAAGTTGAAGGCTGTGACCAAACAACTGAACTAGTACTCATAATATCCGTAATAAAGGAAAACGGAACAAGTGAATAATGTACAGTATCTGGTGGTTGTAATGAGCAAGTATCCCTCGTAGCTGGCATCGGCAAAAGAACTAAAAATAAAGCTGTCAACATATAAAAAACAAAAGAATACATCACAATTGATTCCCACACACTTAAATAGCCGTATTTTCTATAGCTAAAAATTAACCATGGAATAATTAGAAGGAATCCCAATAAAAGAAAAATAATAAATGCAGTATTGATCGACTGAAAATAAACAGACATATGGAGCACCATACCTTCCTTTACCTGGAGTAGCTATAATTTATTGAATGAGTAGCCTTTTCCTTTATTTTCACCCTGCAAACTTAAAGGTTCCCATCTTATGAGGTCAATTGAGCATATCATTTACTTAATATACTAAAATAGAATAAATAAGGACCCACAAAGTAATTAAAATATATCCTATCAGGATGAAAGATATATGGTATTTCTTCTGCATATAAATAACACCAATAAATTCACGAATAAGAGCGTTTAACCAAAAATAAAATTTTGTCTTTGCACCTGCACCATCACTGTTGAGTTTTACCTTTCTAGCCCATAACAAAGCTCGAAATACATGGAAATTATTTGTCACGGTTATAGTTTGATATTTTCCAGAACAGTCCTTATTTAACATGTCTTCTTCAATTAGGCGTTTAGAAAACAACAAATTCTCATACGTGTTTATTGCTTTATTTTCTATTATAATATCTTCTTTATTCATTCCTTTATTTAGAGCATACTGGGCCATAGCTTCACCTTCTGCTAACAACTCATCAGCTCCTTGTCCACCTGTAAAAATAACTTTGACGGGGTGGTCAGCTGTATGAAAACGATGAAATAGTTTGATACCTGTATCAATTCGACTGGCTAACAGGGGCGGAACTTTGTCGCCAATTAAGCCACTTCCCAAGACGATAATATAATCATATGTTTTAAAAGGAATTGGAATCCGATTTAACAAAGATGAAACAGTAAATAGTAATAATGCCGCCAAGAAATAATAGACACTAAATGTAATCAACAAGTATATTTCCATCCAAATAGGATGCGTTCCTTCTTTCACAGTGAAAAATGGGGAAATAATCGCCCATATAATGAAGAAAGAGCCAAGTGTTATAGATAAAAAGTTACGTAACTTTCTTCCTTCCCTTCTGATAAGTCGCACTCCCGACGTCATTAATAAAATAATAAAAGAGACGGAGTAAAAAGGAAATAATAATATAAAAGGGGCGAAAATAAATAAAGCCACAATAATGGCGATATGTTGTTCATAAGATTCTAATGTGATAATAAGAAAAACGCTTGAAATGATCACCCAACATAAGAATACACCACCGAGCATCATCGTTCGCCGTTCAAAAAAGAATAATAAAAACAAGATGATTGTAATAGATAGTGCCATGATGCCTAGCATGTTTCTCCTCCTCATACCGATTGATATCAAAATATATCCTAATATTTCAACAGAAAGATAGCAAGTATCTTAATGTATTGAGGGACATTTCAATCTGATGTATTAAGTGTCTCCCGTCAAGCATCTACTTTGAGCTAAGAATTAACTTAAGAGATATCCTCTCACTTTACCTTATTCCCTAAAATAAAACACATATAACTATTATTTAACAGTCTAAAGCTTACTCTCGTGCTATTTTACTCTTAAAACTTAATTTCATTAATTAGTTCTTTATACCTAATCATATTATCGCTTGCATATGGTAAAATGCATGGCACAGAGACTTATTTATTAATTGAAGGGAGAAAATCGATGACCATTCGTTATCCTTTTTTATTAGTAGTGTTGAGTTTTGTTCTGTTCATGGTGAGTTGTTCAACTACAGAAGATAAAACTTCTAAAGATGATGAAAACAATGCAGAAGCTACAGAAGATGTAGCAGCGGAAGATGATGACGCAGAAGCATCTGATGATGATTATCGCTCAGATATCGGAAATTTAGACATTTGGATTGGCGGCGAAGTTATTGTTGAAGAAGACAAAGTTGTCGTCGAAGGAGAAAGTAATCTTTTGCCTGGATCTTATATATCTTCAAGTGGGCAAACTGATACTTTTGCATCGATTGATCATCAAGACAGTGCAGAAGTAGAGGAGGATGGCTCGTTTTATTTCGAGTTTCCCGGGCAAGAGTCAGATATTGAAGTTACCCTAAGTCTTTCTACTGCAAATGACGACGTGACCGACCATTACGGCGAGCATTTAGAAAAGGCAACAGGTCATCAAGTTTATCAAACCCGTGACGAGGGAGTATATGCCGCGACATATACATTCGAAATCGATTCAAGAAAAGCAATGCCATATACCATCGACCTTGAAACCCCTGATTGGAGCAATGTACCAGATGATTATGGAGACACTGACGTATGGATGGAAGTAGATGCGACGACGAAGCACAACTATTTATTTTTTGAAGGGAAAAGTAATTTGTTAGAGGGATCCAAGATAACTGGCAATATAACGGATCCTAACGATTTAGTAAGCTCAGCATGGTCATCCAGTCATACTCAAGTCAATCCTGACGGGTCTTTTCAACTTCAAATTCATTATTGGGATTTAAGAGAAGGGATGGAAATGCATTTCGAATTTGATCCTGATAATAATGGCTGGGATAGAGTTTTAGATACGTATGGTCAGGAAGGAGAAAATTTAGAAGGCAACCTCGTGGAAAAAAAAGAAGATGGTAGTAAGTATCTTAAACTATCCATAGATCTTGCTGGTCCTGAGATTAGCGCGCCGGAAGATGTTGACTTGTCTTTAGAAGAAGAGGAAATTAAAATGCAAGTCCCTGACGATTTGTTGTTCGATTTTGATGAAAGTAAGTTAAAGTCGGAAGCAAAAGAAACGCTTGATGACATTATTGACGATTTAAGTGACCTATCATCAGACGTAGACATTCAAATAAACGGACATACAGATAATCAAGGAGAAGCCGATTATAATTTAAATCTTTCAGAAGAACGAGCACAGGCCGTAGCGGATTATATGAAGGAAAATAATGACATCGATTCAATGACAATGGATATTCAAGGTTTTGGTGACACCCAACCGATTGCTTCAAACAAAAATGAAGATGAAAGACAAAAAAATCGCCGGGTCGAAATAGTTATTAATCCAAAGTAAGCATAATTTTAGGAAGGGTGCGCTCGTTAGCCTACCTAGAATTTAGTTTGTACATTAATCTAGGGAGGGTAAACCTGTAATCCTACCTGGAATAGGTGATGTACATAATTCCTGGCAGGGTGTGCTCATTTGCCTACCTAGAATTTAGTTTGTACATTAATCCAGGGAGGGTAAACCTGTAATCCTACCTGGAATAGGTGATGTACATGATTTCTGGGAGGCTGTGCTCATTAGCCTGCCTAGAAAGCAGATTTTACACTGGAATGGTTGAGGATTAAGGCCAGGTCAGACCCTTACTCATAAAAATACCCTTTAGGGAGAGCTCACATCTTAAGTTATAAAAAAGTAAGCACGCCAAATGCTAGCATTCATTAGGTGTGCTTACTTTTTTTGTTCTAACAGTATACTATAGCTAAGATTATGAACGTAATTAATAAAATTAATACTTTAATAAAGTAAGAATCTAACCACAATCCCATCTGACTTCAGGTACAAGTTTTTTCATCACAATACACATAAGATGAAAAAATCACAAAAATAATACCATATGCTCTTCATCATAATATGTATTGTTATATTTCAAAGCTCTTTTCTCTAAACCGTATACTTCAAAGCCACAAGAAGCATACATTTTTTTTGCCGGTACATTTGTTGATACAACAGTTAAGTATATTTGTTCAATTCCTTCCAAAGTATATGCCTTTTTAATTGCTTTATTAAGCAGTGCTTTCCCTACTCCACACCCACGCTTTGCAGGCTTAGTGTACATAGCCACAATAGACGCTCTATGATTTAATTTCATAAGTTGCTCTCTGATCAATGTAACGACTCCAACGAGTTGATTATCATCAAAAGCACCGAATGTAAATGTATTCGTTGGTGCTGCAAATCTAATTTTGTATTTCTCAGCGGTTTGTTCTTTTTCCTCTTCATAGCTCGACGCAAAACTATCTGGGCTATTTTGAAGTGCCTCAAGTCTTAAAGAACGATACTGCATCGCGTCTTTTGGTTCTAATTGTTTTATTTCCATTTGACTCCCCTCCCCCACAATAAATTAGCTTCTTTTTTGTTTTTCGGCCTCTATATAATCATAAACTTTTAGTATCTCTTTATCATAGTCGCTTTCAATCTCAAAATACCTAACACCGGCTTGCAAGCATTGTGCTTTAAATTCCTTATGTTCCTCGATTAGTTCTTGCATCGACCTTTCTTCTGGCCAACTACGACGTTCAACAGCATTTCTATATTTCACAATTCTTTCTTCAAAGTTTTCTTGAATATAATTCGTCGAAAAACCTAGAAATACTGAAATGATTTCCTCCGAATAATTAATGTCAAAATCCTTCAGATATAATATGTAGCCCCCCTCAATAATGATATGTTGGTCATTCTCGATATTTGTCAAAATAATCCCTTTTAATATTGGCCAGAGATTATCTCCAATAACTTCGGTATTATCTGATGGTGAGAACCCACAATACTCATCCCCTCTGTACAAACCCATTTTAAAGTGGTCTATTGAGAGATAAGGAATATGGTACCCCTCTAGTAATTTTGAGCCATCAAGGTTTTACCAGTACTACCTACAGCACTTATTATAATAATCGTATATTACTCCGTTCTGATTTATTTGTAATTAAACCATCATCACAGGTTCGTTTCAGATTGAGCTTATTCGGCCTATAAATATTGTACACCACAGTTACCACAATTAATTGACCTGTGTAACCAATTCCAAAACGATTTATATATTTCGAATTATCATACTGAAACTCAGCAACGTTATTGTACCAATAATGAAGATCCCACTGCCATATTGTTTTTTATCCTTACTTCGGAAGTTTTTTACAAACTTCAAATTATTATCTTCTTTAACAAAATCAACAATATAAAAGAGAACAAGAAAAACATTCACCAAAGACTTTATATTTTTTATTGACAATTATTCATATTAAGTGTAAGGTATTTATTAAATTAAAAAGTGTTTGATAATTTTTATTTATACAAATGAAAAAGAATCTAAATGATTATTGATAAAACATTCTTATCCAGAGAGGTGGAGGGGCTGGCCCTATGATACCTCGGCAACGGGCAATTGTACCGTGCCAATTCCTGCAAGCATGTGCTTGGAAGATAAGAAGAGCTCTTTTACAAGTCAAAGTGCTATATCCTTGTAAAATCCTTCTTCTCTATGAAGAAGGATTTTTTTATTCTTTTAAAGTTTGTATTCGATAAAGAAATGAGGGGGCGTTATTTAATGATTCATTTTCAAAACGTGGGCAAAGTGTTTACGAATGGTAATGAACAAATCAAAGCATTAAACGATATCGATTTAAAGGTTAACAAGGGTGAAATATATGGTGTGATTGGGTTTAGTGGAGCAGGTAAAAGTACGCTTATTCGCTGTGTTAATCATTTGGAGCGTTCGACTGCCGGTAAAATGATTGTAGATGGTCATGATTTATCAACTTTAACAGTTAAAGAAATACGCGAAGTGAAAAAGAATATCGGAATGATTTTTCAACATTTTAATCTATTAAATTCAAAAACAGTGTACGCCAATGTTGCTATGCCACTAATTCTTAATAAAATGCCAAAGGATGAAATAAAACAACGGGTTTATGAGTTACTAGAGTTTGTTGGTTTATCAGATAAAGCAAACGTTCATCCTGAACAGCTTTCTGGTGGTCAAAAGCAACGTGTCGGTATTGCAAGAGCACTGGCAACAAAACCATCCATTTTACTTTGTGATGAAGCGACGTCTGCCCTTGATCCGCAAACGACAAGTTCGATTTTGGAGCTATTAAGAAAAATTAATAAAGAATATAATATTACGATTTTAATGATTACCCATGAAATGTCAGTAATCCGTGAAATATGTGACCGGGTTGCCGTCATGGAAGCTGGAGAAATTATTGAAGAAGGAACTGTTTTTGATGTTTTTTCCAGGCCAAAAACCCAGACAGCCCGAAACTTCGTCAATACCGTTATGCATGATCAAATACCTGAATCTATTATTAAAATGATTGAAAGTAATAACGGGTCACAAAATGTATTTCGGATTAATTTTATTGGTCAATCAGCTGGTCAGCCACTCTTGTCACAGCTTGCAAAAAAATTCGCTATCGATGTGAATGTGCTATTTGGGAATATTACAGAACTCCAAGGGATTCCATTTGGAAATTTAATTGTCGAATTACAAGGGTCTGAAGCTGAAGTGAACCGTGCTTTGGAGTACCTGGAAACGAAAGAAATAGATTTCAATGAGGTGATTCCACATGCTAGTTAATTCCGATCAAATTGTTCAAGCTCTGATAGAAACGCTTCAAATGGTCAGCATATCGTTTATATGTTCAATTCTATTAGGTTTACCATTAGGGATTGCATTATTGGTAACACGGCAAGGACAAATACTTGAAAATAAATCTGTTTTCACAGTATTAAACTTCATTATCAATATTTTTCGTTCTATTCCCTTTATTATTCTATTAGTGGCCATCATCCCGCTTACTCGTTTGATAGTTGGTACGTCTATTGGTACTTCAGCGGCTATCGTACCAATGGTCTTTTATGCGGGTCCTTATATAGCTAGATTAGTGGAAAGTTCACTTTTAGAAATTGATGAAGGTGTGTTTGAAGCAGCAAACGCTATGGGAGCAACACCGACTCAAACTATCTTTAGGTTTCTGTTACCAGAAGCTCTTAGTTCCTTAGTTGTTAATTTCACGATTGCAACGATTGGTCTAATTGGGGCTTCGGCAATGGCTGGAACCGTTGGTGGTGGGGGTATTGGAGATCTTGCCATTACATATGGATATCAACGTTTTGATACAGTCACGATGATGATTACGGTCGTTATGTTAATAATTATGGTTCAAGGATTACAATCAATTGGTAACTTTTTATCTAAAAAAATACGCAGAAAATAATTTAGGAGGAAAATCATGAAGAGAAAATTCTTATTTTTTATTCAACTTATTACATTCGTTTTAATTTTAGCAGCTTGTTCAAGTGATACTGGGGAAGAAAAGGTAAAACTCGGAATTAGCGGAACCGATACAAGTACATGGGATTTTGTATCAGAAAAGGCAGCGAAGGAAGGTATAGATATCGAGATTATTTCTTTTAACGACTATGTACAGCCAAATACGGCTTTGGGTGATGGTGAATTGGATGTCAACTCCTTTCAAACGGTTGCTTATTTTGATGAATTTATAGAAGAACATGATTTAGACCTTGTTCCTATTGCGACAACCTATTTGGCACCAATGGCGATTTATTCAGATGACTTTACAGATATAAATGATCTCCCAGATGAGGCCGCTATTGCTATACCTAATGATGCATCCAATCAAGGTCGAGCATTACTTTTACTGCAGGAGGCCGGGCTTCTTGAGCTCGTTGACGACTATGATGGCCTTGGTTCTATTTCAGAAGCGGTCATAAATAATCCAAAAAACATCGACCTTGTGGAAATGGCTCCGGCTCAAACTCCACGAGCAATGGAAGATGTTGATGCAAGTATTATTAATAATGGCTTTGCTAGAGATGCTGGTTTAAATCCACTGGATGATTCTATTTTTCATGAAGACGAAACAGCCTATGACTACTTAAACATTATTGCAGTAAGAGAAGAAGACAAAGACAATGAAACTCTATTAAAATTAGCGGAACTTTTCCAGGAAGAGGATACGGCAGAGTTTATTGATGATGAATATGGCGGGACCTTAATCCCTACTTTTGTACCTTTGGAGGAAATTGGCTGGTAAAAAATATATTTGGAGGTTTAAAAATGACAACTATACAAACAAATATTAAAGAGAAAATTATCAACGATATTGAGGAAAATACAGATCGTTATATTGAGACAAGTCATGATATTCATGGTAAACCGGAGATTGGAAACGAGGAATTTTATGCATCAGGATTATTAATAAATCTTCTTGAAGACGAAGGGTTTATTGTTGAAAAAGAAGTTGCTGGCCATAAAACAGCTTTTGTTGCTAGAAAAAAATCGGTAAAATCAGGTCAGACGATTGCATTTTTAGCAGAGTATGATGCCTTGCCGGAACTTGGTCATGCTTGTGGACACAATATAATCGGGACTATGAGTGTTGCTGCAGCCATTGCATTTAGTAAGGTAATTGATGAAACTGGTGGAGAAGTGGTTGTCTTTGGAACTCCTGCTGAAGAAGGAGGACCAAACGGGAGTGCAAAGGGGAGTTTTGTTAAGTACGGCTTAACAGACGGCATTGATGCGGCGATGATGATACATCCGAACGGTCAAACAAGTTTAACAAAACCTTCTTTGGCTGTCGATCCGCTTGATTTTGAATTCACCGGCAAATCTTCACATGCCGCCGCTGCGCCAGAGCAGGGAATCAATGCTTTAGATGCGGTTATTCAACTCTTTAATGGAATCAATGCATTAAGACAACACGTTTCTGATGATGTTCGGATTCATGGAATTATTACACATGGTGGAGATGCGCCCAATATTGTTCCAGATTATGCTAAAGCGAGATTTTACATTCGGGCAGCAACTAGACCACGGTTAAATGATGTAACAAAACGAGTAAAATCCATTGCTGAAGGGGCTGCATTGGCTACAGGCGCAACATTAAATGTGTATGCTATCCAAAATGAGGTCGACAATTTGTTATTAAATGATCCCTATAATCAAGTATTTAAAGAAGTTATTGAAGAATTAGGAGAAACCGTTACTGAAGGTGCTGGAATGGGATCAACAGATGCCGGAAATATTAGCCAAGTGGTTCCAACGATTCACCCTTATCTTAAGATTGGAGCTGACGACCTCACTCCTCATACCATTCCATTTAGAGAAGCCGCTATATCCAAAAAAGGCGATGAAGCCCTAATTACTGGAGCAAAAGCACTCGGTTTAACAGCATTACGGTTAGTAACTGAGCCAGTGACATTGGCAGCAATTAAAGAAGAGTTTAAACAAAGAAAAGAAGCGGAAGCACAAAATAAATAAAGTCCATTGGGAACAAGGGTCAGATAAATAAAATATCTAACGGTTGGAGTCAGACCGGTCTAACTGGTCTGACCCGTTTTTCAAAATGTGGATAAAGACAGTTCTCCCCCGACAGTTAAGTTTTATTCTAACTTTCGCAGATGTTTTATATCCTACCTGGAAAGTGACCTGAGTATAATTCATGGGAGGCTACGCTCAATAGCCTACCTAGAAATTAGATTGTACATTAATCCAGAGGGGCTAAATTCGTAATCCTACCTGGAAAGTGTACTAAATATGATTTCAGAGAGGGTGCGCTGCTATCCTTCCTGGGAAGACAGCTGGGTTGAAAAAAATCACAAAAATAATACCATATGCTCTTCAACATAAAACATAATATGTATTGTTGTATTTCAATGCCCTTTTCTCTAAACCGTTCTAGTATTCATTTAGATGAATCAACAAAAGAGTTTTATATCACTTCCAATCAAAATGATTTAGGAAAATCCGTGCACATCATGCTACAGACAATACTTTCTATTAGTGATGTTGAAATTCAATACGAGTGCCGTTAGGAATATTTTCCGAGAAGAGGTTTCAGCTTACTTTGATAAAAACGAAGATATTTATGATCCCTTTTCAGATTTTGAAATCCAAGGCAGATCAAAATTAACACATCACTTTGATTATTTAATGACCCTGCAGAATAAAGAGAAAAAACTGGTAAGATTAATAAATAATTTCAATCAGCCACAAGTAGAAAGAACATTAATTAGTTGGCAAGACACTCACGAACAAAGAAAGAATAAATACAATGAAAATTTAAAAATGGTCGCCCTTATTAATGATAATGAAAAAAAGTTGTCTGAGGAATATACTGAAGCTTTACTTGAATATGGTATCGAACCAATCAGATTCTCAGACAAACAGCATGTAAAAAAGTCACTTTCGCTAATAGAGTAAGTGTAAAATGCGCTCATCCCACAAGGAGAGCTGCATTTTTATTTAATCATCACTCGCAAACAAATGATTCATGATATCTTTTCGTGAGACAATCCCTAGAAGTTTTCCATCTTCGTCGACGACCGGGAGTCTTTTTATTTTTTTACGTGCGATTAATTTTGCTGTCGCTTCTATTTCCTGATCGGGACTAACTGAGATGACATCTTGTGTCATAACGGTACCCACAAAGTGTCCCATTGATTTCCTTACATTTTCAAAGTACTTGTTGGGATCGTCTAGATAAATAATTCCTCCGAGAATTTCTAGGAACGCAGGAACTTCTACTTTCGTATTATGCTTGATGAGATCTCCTTCCGTGATAATTCCTTTCACATAATTATCACCGTCTACAACAGGTAACCCGCTTAAGTCATTTCTGTTAAGTAAATTTGCGCATTTTTCGACCGTATCATTTTCTGTTACTGTAATAACATCTTTTGTCATAATTTCGTTTACACGCATTAGAAAATCTCCTATCTTTAAAGATTGTATTCTATGGCAATAGTAACATATAGATCAGCATAAAAGCTGTTAAATGATATGTCGGAATGCTGGATGTGCTTATCATGCAAGTGGATGGCGACCCTGCGCGAGCGGGAGCACATACCGCGCGACTGTGAGCGGAACCTGCGCGAGTGGGAGCACTTACCGCGCGACCGTGAGCGAAACCTGCGCGAGTGGGAGCACATACCGCGCGACCGTGAGCGGAACCTGCGCGAGCGGAAGCACTTACCGCGCGACCGTGAGCGGAACCTGCGCGACTGGAAGCACACCACGCGCGATCGTGAGCGGAACCTGCGCGAGTGGAAGCACATACCGCGCGACCGTGAGCGGAACCTGCGCGAGTGGAAACACACCCCGCGCGACTGTGAGCGGAACCTGCGCGAGTGGGAGCACACCTCGCGCGACCGTGAGCGGAACCTGCGCGAGTGGGAGAACTTACCGCGCGACCGAGAACGGAACCTGCGCGAGTGAGGTCTCCCCACTATTTGTTTATACTTTTTACAAATGGGAAAAATGTATACGAAGTTGCTAAATAAATCTTAAAAATTTTAATATAATAGGAAGGTGTAAATGATGGGATTAATTTGGAGTTTAATTATCGGAGGTATCATCGGTTGGCTTGCGAGTTTAATCGTTGGTCGAGATGTACCCGGAGGCATTATTGGAAATATTATTGCAGGGATTATCGGTAGTGCAATCGGTTCGAGGTTGCTCGGCAGCTGGGGACCCGAAGTGGCTGATTTTTACATCCTCCCTGCTTTAATTGGAGCGGTTATTTTGATTGCTATTGTTAGCCTTGTTTTAAATTTAATTAGGGGTTAAAAAGTAATACTATTAAAAAGCCAAGTCCTATTTTAGTTAAGGACTGGCTTTTTTCTTAATACCAAATAATCTCAAGTCATAGTTTAAATTTCATAAAAGAAATACGCCCTATTTCCCCCAAGCATGCGCTGTAACAGGTTTATAAACCCGTGCAATCGTACCTGAAATTGCAATTACTATCAACGCTGGTAACAACCAGCCAAGTCCTTCGTTATACAACGGCAAAGCGGAGTCATAATATGCAAGAATGGGTTTCAACCAACCAAAATAGTCTATCTCTAACGTTTGGCTTAACGTTTTAAATCCATCAACGATACTAATCATAAATGTGACAATCGTTGTCGAAATATAAACGGATCGTGCATGGTGAAAGAGTGGTGATAAAAACGTTAGCAACATAAGCACAATCGCCAATGGATATAGGAACATTAATACTGGTTCTGCATACTTAATAATGTTTGTTAAACCGAAGTTGGCAATAACAAATGTAAGTGTTGCAAAAAACACGACAAACTTTTCATAACTGACTTTCGGTAGTAACGTTTGGAAATATTCTGCACATCCAGTGACAAGACCGATTGCCGTTGTTAGGCAAGCGAGTGTAATGACAATCGCGAGTAGCACTGTTCCAAATGCCCCGAAATAATAGGAAGAAGCACTGCTCAGTACGGGACCTCCATTTTCAAAAATACCAAACACTTGCGTACTTGTCGCCCCTAAATACGCAATTCCTACATAGATGACTGAAAGTAATATAACGGCGACCGTTCCCGACTTTGCTGTTGAGCGTAATATTTCTTGTTTGGACGTTACCCCCATGGAACGAATGGCTTGAATCACAATCATCGCAAATACGAGAGAGGCAAGGGCATCCATCGTGTTATATCCTTCAAGGAAACCTGTTACAAACGAACCGCTCGCATATGCTTCAAGTGGTGCTTCAATAGATCCCATTGGCTTAACTACCACCATCGCGAGCAAAATAGCGAGCAAAATTACAATCCCCGGCGCTAATATTTTCCCTACATTATCAACTAGTTTTGCAGGTTTTAGGGAAATTAAAAGTGTAATAGCAAAAAAGATTAAACTAAAAATGAACAATCCAATTTGTTGGTTCCCTTCCCCAATAAAAGACTGAAATCCTACTTCGTATGCGACGGTTGCTGTTCTTGGTGCTGCAAAGAAC
Organism: Virgibacillus sp. MSJ-26; assembly: GCF_018918075.1. GTDB lineage: Bacteria > Bacillota > Bacilli > Bacillales > Amphibacillaceae > MSJ-26. The sequence goes on along the minus strand of NZ_JAHLPW010000008.1, from coordinate 112,609 downwards.
GGCCCAATTGTTAAATATAGTAATGATGTAAAAAATATTGCATAAACAGGATTGACTCGACTGGCAAGATCTTGCAAATTTTCACTACCTGAATAAGCAATGGCCAGCACTCCGAGCAGCGGTAAACCAGTTCCTGTAATTAAAAAGCCAATAATCGCTGGTAGAAGATTTGTACCAGACTCTTGTCCTAATTCTGCCGGAAAAATAAGGTTCCCGGCCCCAAAAAACAGTGCAAACAACATGACTCCTATGGCAACATGAGATGAAAATGATAGTTTTGTTTTCAATGTCATCAACCTTTCTGTTATTGTTACAAAATTCTGTCAAATTTGTGCAATATTTGTCGAGTTTTGTAATACGAAGAATCATATCAAATTTTAACGTAATATGCAATATGTTCGAACAATTTGGTTAATTTTTTTCTTTCAATAATGAAATTAATCATGTTAAAAACAGCGTTGCTTGTCTTCATAAATTTTTCTGTGTTTGCTACAATAGCAATAATCGTAACTTTTCAAATCTTTCTAAACATATTGTAAGGAGTGAACATTATGGCTAATGCAGTCAATGAAATTACGCAAAAACTATTAAAATCTCACGATACAAAGCAACCTATTGAATTTATTCGTCACACTCATACTTTAAGTGAAGAGACGGCCTATTCCATACAAGAGGAATTCATTAAGCGAAAATGTAAACTAGAAAATGATAAAGTGGCCGGGTATAAAATCAGCATGACAAGTGCTGAAACCCAAGCTATTGCATCAACTCATGAACCAGCTTATGGAACGTTACTAGCCTCACACGTCATAAATAGCGGGGATTCCATTCCACTAGAATCTTTATTTTCTCCCATGATTGAACCTGAAATTATATTTATTTTGACCGAAAACCTGACACCAGAGGCTGACGAAGAGGAAATTTTAAACAAAAGTAAAATAGCACCCGGGATTGAAGTACCAGATGCGCGCTACATTGATTGGTTTCCCAACTTCTCCTTAGCTGATTTACTTTCTGACAATACGGCAACAGGATTAGTCGTTGTAGCTGATGAAATAGATCCATTGTCTTTTGAAAAAATGGCAAATATAAACATGGAACTTGCTCATAATGGAGAAAAAATTAGCGAGGGTTTGTCTTCTGCTGTTTTAGAAAATCCCGTTTCATCCATAGCATGGTTAGCAAAGAAACTCGCCAAGAAAGGGAAAACTCTCGAAAAAGATATGGTCATCTCCTCAGGTACATTTATACCACCACTTCCTGTGGAAAAAGGGACATATACTGTCAAATACTCTAGATTAGGACAAGCTGAAATTACTTTTGTGTGAGGTGAAAACTGAAGAAGTGAGAGATGTTGTTGATAGAATATTTAACATTACACAGCATAAAAGCCACTTTTTTTACGTCTAGATCATAAGTGGCTTTTTGTTACATGAGATTAATAAAAAGAATAAACATAAAACTAGTATAACGAGATTGTCAAACTAGCCAGCTTTATTTGTTGAAATACCTAACAATTACGGGTATGACACCATCCCATTGACCTGGAGTTCCTAAGAGCATTTTAAAACTAACACAAAGAGCATATCCCAATCAACATGAGGCTAAACAAAAAAACTCAATTCGTTTACTACTGAAGTTTTTTTGATCAGTTGCTGCACCGATAATCGATTCATCTGGCTCAACTTTAGCTTTTTTCTAATAGCAATTCTTTCCAAAACAAGTCCTCTTACTTAAAAGTAAAATACTTTTATTAGTTATACAGAATCTCTCTCAATAATAAAATAAGGTACTTTTACTTTTTCTTGAGATCTATTTAAAACAAGCTTAAAGGCTTCCTTGCCAACTTTTGTTAGTTGGTGGTCAACGGTAGTTATTCCCAAAACACTACCAGAAGGTTGATTTTCTTGACCAATGATAGCTAAATCATTCGGAATATTAAATTGTTGAGACTTTGCATATAAGTAAATTCCACCAGCTACTTCATCTCCATTTGCATAGATAGCAGTTGGTCTTTTTGGTAACCGCAAGAGTTTTTTCGCCGCTTCACTTCCGTCATTTAAACATCGACAATCAGAAATATGATAATCCGATGGAGGCTCACCAAAAACTTCATTATAAGCTTCAATCGTTTGTTTTGTACTTTTACTTTCCAATCGGGCAGTTGTAAAAGCAACCGCACAATGTCCACGTTTTTTTAATAATTGAAAGGTATCTAGGTAAGAAGAATACCTATCACTATAAGAACAACCAATTTCATTATTATACGTGTATTCACAAGATACAATTGATCCATAATTACTATAAGGAATGATAGTCTCCCAATCATTTGCTCTTGAGGCTAAAATGATACCATCAAATAATTTGCTTTTTAACCTTTGCAAATAATTTAACTCTTTTTCTTTACTATACTTTGAAGGGAGTACAGTTACAGAATAATCATTCTCTGAAGCCATATTAAGAATACCATTTAACATTTGATCGAATGCTGGATTGTTATTATATGGGAGTATGACCCCTACTGTTTTTGTTTCTCCTCTAATTAAATCAATTGCATTCTTGTTCGGTGTATAATTCACTTCTTCTATTACTTTTAAAACAGACTCTCTTTTTTCGTCAGAAACATATTTATAATTGTTGAGTACTCTAGAAACAGTCGAAACTGAAACACCTGCTAATTTAGCAATATCATTAATATTTGTCATACGAGTGCTCCTATCTCTTGAAATCGGGGGTAATCACACATTTAGATGTCGATAAGCATTAATGAAATTTACAAGATTCCCACTGGATTCCCACTTTATTTTAATGTAATGCTCACCGACAATTAATGTAGATTGTATAATATTCCTTTCCTCTCCATCAAACCACAAAGACTCTTCAATATTTATTGGCTTTTTGCCAACTAAATATAATCTTTTATTTGTTAATAACAAATCACCAAAGTGTACATTATACGTTCCGTTGAAGCTTTCCATTAATCCTGTAATAGAGGAAATTATATTTTCGTCATGTTGGATGGAAGTATTTCTCTTCATAAGTTTTTGCCTCCTTGAGTTGAAATTAAGTTCTTTATTTTACTCTAATTTATGAAATGCATTTCAAGTCAAGGAATTTTTTAAAAGAATATTCTACTTAGAGTCATATTTATTAAACACAGATTTACACATACTAGTACTAAAAATCATTGCACATAACTATTTATAATTAATATTGTTATGGATGAGTTGGGATCAGACCCTCCACCTCTAATGAAGACGGGGAAAACTTTCGAGGGAATAGGTGCTAAAATAAAAACATAAATATTTAGTTTTTATGTAGTTAATGCGTATAATAGGAGAGACTGACTTATCGAATCGGGGCCTATTTATTTTTACAACTAGGAGGGATTCAACCTTATGACAAAACAACAAAGAAGTTCGGTACCTGCATCATCCGCTGAATCCTTCAACCTATTTTCCGTTATTAAACAAGCGTTTATCATTAAAAAAAATCCATTTCCATGGTGGAAAGCCATTCAAGCTGGAATATGCATGGCTACACCGCCATTCATCGGACTACTGGTTGGTCACCTGCAAGAAGGGTTATTAATGGGAATTGGTGCGTTTACGTTTCTTTATATGTTTAATGAGCCGTACGCACAACGTGCAAAAAAACTCTTTTTTATCATGATTGGGATTGCTTTATCGGTTGGGTTGGGTACATTACTTACACCACACCCATACGGAATAGCATTGATGCTTGGTTTAATTGGCGCGATAGTAACATTTATTTTCGGGGCTTTGAAAATCCCTGGTCCGGCAGCAGTATTTTTCGTGCTTACCTTTTCAATGACAACCGCCATGCCGGTGGATCCATCGCTTGCACCCATTCGTGCTGGTTTAGTATTGGTTGGTGGAGCCTTGTCATGGCTTGTGGCTATGGCAGGAAGCCTTGTTAACTTTCATGGACCGGAAATAACGGCCATGAAACAAGTTTATCGTCAGTTAGCCACGCTATTAGATACAGTCGGTACTTCAAATTTTGCTTCCTCCAGACAGCAAACATTACTGACCATCCGAAATGCAGAAGATACGCTATTGGCAGGGTATATCCCGAGACAAAAATCTCCTGTCTACAAACAACTCTATTTGTTATATGAACGAGCGAATATTATTTTCTCTGAGGTACTGGAATTTTATACAGATGCAGATAAGAAGCTCCCTGCAGAATTAGGTGACTCATTAAGAAAAGTCACGGAATCAATTGGGGACAACGATTTATTAACTCTACAGGAAATTGATCCAACCGATGAATTAATGGGACGTTTAGTGACAAATATACGGAAAGCAGTAGCTGTTGTTAACAAATCTCCCTCCATGATGGATAGGGACATTGCAGTTAAAAAGCGTCCTTTGAAGGATGTTTTAAGTGACTGTTTACATAGGAATTCCATTGTGTTTATTTATGCGCTTCGCTACGGATTCATTCTGATGATTGCTGCGTTAATTGCCTTTAGCTTTAACTTTGATCGATCGTATTGGATCCCCTTATCCTGTGCGGCAGTCATGTTGGGAACGACGATTATGACGACCTTTCATCGTGCGATTCAGCGGACATTTGGTACCATTATTGGGGTTCTTATTGCTAGCGCCTTGTTATCAACGCATCCGGATGGAATTTTTATTGTGTTGATTATCTTAACATTAACTTTTTTAACTGAGGCATTTATTGTTCGAAATTATGCGTTAGCTGTTTTCTTTATCACGCCGAATGCTATTTTTATGGCGGAAAATACAACACAAATTCACAACGTCAGTTACTTTGCTACAGCTAGGATAACCGACATTTTTATTGGTTGCGCAATCGGGTTAATCGGGGTACTCCTTACTAGCAGGCGATCAGCCTCTAGCCGCCTTCCCCATTTGATTGCCAAAACCATTCGTACAGAAATTCAATTCCTTGTGCTGTTATTCTCTGAGGAAACCGCTGAACAAGATTTTGAGGGTAGCAAGGAAATGCGTAAAATGCACTCCAATTTATCAAATCTCCGAGTTGTTTATACGACAGCTCTAGGTGAAATTCCAAAAGACAAAAAGGCATTGGAATTTATCTGGCCGGTCATTTTTTCGATTGAACAACTTGGCTATTTATTGGAATCTTCCTCAAGACGTAAACAACGCCCTGTTCTTAAAGATGAAGACCTTGCACAATTGCTTTTAGTTTTTGAAATCTTGGCCAAGGCAAGCGAACAAAGACATGCACCAAATACAAGGTATATTCCAGAAATAACTGGATATACACAAATACGAAAAGAAATCGCCGACTTGCAACAGGCATTGCAAAGTAGTGCCCGGGCACCGATTATGTAAGATAAGATGATTCTCTAATTAAAGGAGAATTTTTAAAAATACAAGCACACTGATCCTACTTACTCACAAGGAATCAGTGTGCAATTTATTGTGGATTAATTTGCAATTATGTAAGGCTGTAAAAACACGATAAGTCTAACTATAAGGACCATTATTTAGCGTTTAATTTTGTTCTAGCTCATGAATCTACTTTTCCATATTGATTAACTCATTCATGCAAAATACTGCTTTCGCAACATATTAAGATATATTAATTTTCACATCATAACGATTTAATAAATCATCATCGACAGATATTTCAATCGAAAATTCCAAACTGTCTCCTAACTCCTGCAAATCCTCATCATATTTATCTTCATGATTTAATATAAGCATTTGTGTATGACGGGAATCTCCGCTATCAATCATATTTCTAAAATAACCTCTGTCATCAATAGAATCACCATCAAAATAATAATCTTTTCCATTAATATTTACTTTTTCATCCAATTTATTTATAATATCAAAATCTAGTTTATATTCCTCTGAATCAGGATCATATTTTATTTCATTTAACGTAAGGGAAACATCGTCATCATCAATAATTTCTTCTTCCACATAAACATGATCTCTGTCTTCATTTGCACTAGCGTCAATCTCTATAATATCACCCGGACTTACAGTATCATCATTATCACTCTCAACACTGTCATCACTTACATTTTTTTCATTATTTCCACCACATGCTGCTAAAAACAAAAGAAAAACAGCAACCAAAACTAATAAACGTTTCATGTTTTCATAACCCCTTTCAAATAAAATTTGTAACATTCGTTTATAAGGTCTATGACACATATCGTATTATTAAACATAACAATAAAATCTAACTTTCGCAAAATCAATCAAGAATAAATCTATCTTGGAGGTAAAACTACTACTTAAATAAATTAAAAGTAGCACATCAGCTATATAAATTTCTAGACATTCAGCTATAATAATTATCGGTAGAACTAAAACAATCTAAGCCAAAGTTTTCAGTATGTTTTTAATTTAGATGATCCTGTTCCAGCCTATTTAAATATACTTTTTATCTTACATCGAAGAACGTGGTTTAACTTGAATAGAACTGCTGCGACTAAATAAAAAGAAATACCTCAAAAATATAGTGAGGATTAGCAGAAATAATTATACCAAGACCTTTTTTAAAAACTTGCCCTGTGAAGCAATACCGAATAGGATTTCAGATAGGGTGCACTTTTTACCTCCCTGAAAAATGGATTATGTGGAATTCCAGGGAGGATGAATTGGATCCCCAAAATCATTAAATGGGTCATCTACATTGTTTAATTTAATCTTTAAATAACAACGCTTTACTGTTTGGGTAAGTCGGGAATTGATCCATGGGTATCGTCCAATCTTGCTTTGGTACAGTAAATTCATATTTATTAACCAAGTGATCAGAAAAAACACGCATGCTATGAAGCGTAATCCATTCTCCGGCACAGCGGTGCATTTCCCTGAATTTCCCGCCTCCTTGCGCAATCATATCGTATTCTTCTTCATATGATATGTCTTTTGCTTTACCGATATATCGCTCGATATCAAATTGCTCTGGGGAAGCGATGGTACGCTCGTCGTGATTTGTACCATATAAATCTAATACAACCCAACTACCTTTTGGAATCTGATACCCGTTAATTTCTACATCATTCACGGCAATTGCTGGTAGCATTGGGAAAAACGGATAGTAACGACGCATTTCTTGAATGAAGGGATCTTGCAAGTTGTCAAAATCAGCTTTTAACTTATCATAAACATCCTGTTCAGCAAAAAGCGCGTGCCCCATCAAAACCATCCAAACCGTTAAAGCAACAGTTGGTCGAATGATGTTTAACAATTCAACGGCCGCTACGTCGATTGGCAACAATTCCCCATCAAGATCTGTCGCATTGGCGAAAGTATATAAAGCCCGATTTTCTTCCTCAGCTACTGGATGTTCACGTGCTTCTTTAATGAGATCTTGAGCCCACTTTTCCGAATTATTTCGATCAGTTATCCCTTTTATGTGATCTGTTGGAGAAGTCACCGCACCACTAATCATGGAGATTTGGTTATGGGCAAGTTTGTCCAGTGTTTTCAAGTCGTATTTGTCTACATTAATTCCAGACCATTCACAGATAGAGTTAAATAGAACTCTATTTGCTAGATCAAATAACTCAAATTCACCATGTTGCTTATCTAATTCTGTCGTTAGATTTCTGTCCAATATTTTACGATAATCTTCCATCCTGTCTGGGGTCATTAAATCCATGAAATAGTTCTTCCGATGATGGTGTTCCTTACCATCTAAGGTTTGAACTCCATCTTCGCCGAATAAAGTTTTTAAGACTGGCTTCGGCATGGCTCCTTCACGTGTAAAGTTTTCCGGTTTGTAAAATTTACGGGCTGCCTCTTCTCCATAGATAGCAGTAATATCTTCGGTTAAAAATTCAGCTTTTACTACTGGAGCATCAACATCCTCGCGAAGTTGTCTTAAAAGATTATACCCTTGATGGATTAATTCCTTTGTCTCTGTTAGTTTTATTTTAGTTTTTGGTACTTGTTTCACTGCTTATCCTCCTGCTTCTTATGATTTCTACAATATCAAGTTACTTTTGGTATATGAATCATTTTTTATTCCTAGTCAAACTCTTCATATTCATTCGGATGTTGTCCTTCGACCCTTCCAGGTTCCCCTTTATCCAAACTATCGATTTGCTTCATATCTTCATTGTTTAGTTCAAAATCGAACAAATTTAAATTTTCTTTTTGGTGTTGGGGAGAGGATGCCTTCACAACAAGTAATACATCATTTTGCATATTCCAACGCCCAATAATTTGTGCTGGCTTTTTATTATATTTCTTTGCAAGTGACATAATCGTATCATTTTCAAGCACATCGTTTAATTCACGGCCTAAAGGACTCCATGCTTCGGTTACAATGCCTCGTTTCTTATTCTCTTCTACGAGTTTTTTATTATTAAAATAGGGATGACGTTCGATTTGATTAGTAGCAGGGGTGACACCTGTTTTTTCAATGATTCGGTCAAGATGTTCTGGTAAAAAGTTAGATACACCGATTGTTTTAATTAAGCCAAACTTCTGTGCGTCCACTAAAGCTTGCCACGCCTCATCGTATTTGTCTTGTTTAGGCAGCGGCCAATGAATTAGATATTTATCAAAATAGTCAATACCTATCCGATACAATGACTCCTGAATCATTTGAATCGCGTCATCATAGGAGTGAGCAGCACCCGGTAGTTTAGAGCTAATCATTAATTTTTCCCGAGGGACTGAGGTTCGTCTCAGCGCTTCTCCAACCATTCCTTCATTATTATAGTTCGTTGATGTATCAATCAATCGATATCCCGATTCAATGGCGTTTAATACATCATAAAGGCCAGGAGCCCCTTTAACATTTACTGTTCCAAAAGCAATTGCCGGCAAACTACTTCCGTCATTCAATAACATGGATTTTATATTAGTCATTTTATTTATGCTCCTTGTTCAATTTTCACTTCTTATTTATATTCATTTTTTAATGACCTTTCAATTAATTATTTCCCTGATGTGAAGACTTATTAAACATTTTTACTTTTAATGCCTATGAAAGTGTGAGATAAACCTTTTCTTAATGTTAGCTCACTTGGAAGATAGCACGGCGAGGTGTTAAATTTTTTAAGAGTTAGCATTTACATCAAAAAACGAGGTCTACTCATCAGCAAACCCCGTCATATCAATCATTATTTACTTAGGTTTACATCATCCCCAACGTGTTGTGATAGCATTGTTTTGTTTATTCATGATACTTTTTTGTTACTATTTTATGAGCTATTCAAAACAACAGGCTACGATTGATAAGTCATTTAAGAATTCCGTAGTCGTTTGTCAGTTTACGTAGGGGAGCCTTACAATAAGTCCTCTTCCTCAATTTTCATGTCCTTATAGTAATGCGTCATGTCATGGTCGTTGATTTCTCTCATGACTCTGCAAGGGTTGCCAACAGCGACAACATTGGCGGGCATATCTTTGGTAACAACACTTCCAGCTCCGATGACAGTATTTTTCCCAACACGCACACCAGGTAAAATAACGGCACCAGCACCGACCCAGACATTATCCTCAATGATGACTGGTAGATTGAATTGGACAACTTTTCTGCGCAATTCCGGATGAATCGGATGTGTACCAGTAGCAATCGTCACGTTCGGACCTATCATAACGTTATCGCCGATTTGAATATCAGTGTCATCGACTAATGTTAAATTAAAATTGGCGTAAACACTATTTCCCATATGTGTATTTCGTCCCCAGTTGGCATGAAGAGGCGGTTCGATATAAACATTCGTACCAACTTTGGCAAACAGTTTATGTAAAATAGCCTGTCTCTTTTCTAATTCTGAGGGTCTTGTATTGTTAAAATCATATAATATGTCTAAACATTGCATCTGCTCTTTCATAACATTTTCGTCCGTGCAGAAATATAATTTTCCACTTTTCATTTTCTCCCATATTGACATATATCATCATTCTCCTTTTTAATGATTGATTCAATTCAGCGCAATGAATTCAAATAAACTATATTTGAAACAACGAAAAAACAACTCCGCGCAAGTCAAAACAACTCTCCAAAATAATACTCATGATTTTTCTTGAAAATATTACAAAACACCAATTCTATCAATTAGAAGGTTACGAATTGTACTTTTGCCGTTTCGGTTATTTCAAGCCAACACATAAAGCATTGGTTAGTGCTTATGCATCACGATTATCCTCAGGCCATATAAGTTCTTTTGCAATAAGATTGACGTCATTTATAAAAATTTTCTTGTTACGAATATTCAATGATAATTTTTTAATTAATAAAATAGATAATTCACTACCTTATAAAGGTATAAAGAAAGGCTGTATTATAGTAATCATATTAGTCCTTCATGATTTCTTTCATTTCATCTTGGCTCGCTGCTGCATGATCTTCGCTAATCCTAGTTAGAGAATTCCGCTCCTATTCTTCAAAACCGATATTACCTGTTCAAACAATTAATACTATCGCCGCAACAATAGGAACAGTGATCAACGCTGTTTTCAAAATCATCGGATGCAAACGTGCTGTGAATTTAGCACCTATATAGGAACCAATGATCATTCCAGCTGCCACCTCTGTAAATAGCAGAATATCCCAGTTCCCTGCCGTGTAATATCCAATCCCTCCAACAAAGGCTACTGGCAATATAACGAGCATGGTAGTACCTGCCGCCTGTTGCACAGATAAACCAAAAAAGACCAATAAACCAATTTGAATAAAAGGTGAAGCGCCAATACCTAACAAACCGGATAATCCGCCAGTCACAAATCCCACACCACATGCGGCAATCCAAAAACGAATACCAGATTGTATCCCTTTACCACCGATATTTGCCCAAACCTTTCCAAAACCCGTGAATAATCGAAACCATAATAATACAGCAGAGAAAAACATCATTCCTGCTGTTAACCATTTTAATATATCTCCAGGAATCAGATCGGCAATCAATGAGCCAACGAAAGCACCAATAGCGCCAAATAATCCTGTGGTGAGACCAACTCGTAAAACGAGATTATTTTCTCTAAAATGACTATATGCCCCCGATATGGAGGTAAAAACCATAGCCGAAAGCGATGTTCCAAACGCTGTATGAACTGGAACACCGAAAACGGTAGTTAAAATAGCAATAACAAAACCAGCGCCTCCTGCACCAATAAAACCAACCAAAAGACCTAATATAATCATAGTTATAAAAATAAGCATTAAATAAAAATCCCTTCTAAAAATAACCAGAACTGTTCAACAATATGGTCCGATTGGTGAACAAAATTTAGTTTTTAGTCCACTACATCAATAAAAAGCGCTGCTAGAGAACTCATATTATTTAAGTCCATTTCACAGCATAGCTCGGAGTATAACGATCCATTTTTTCTAATAATTCTTTGGGATCTGAGGATACAATTATCATTTCTCGATAATTTTTATTCATAAAGCCTTGTTCAATTGTATGATCTAACATATTGATTAACGGATCAAAAAAATTATTAACGTTTAACAATCCGCAGGGTTTTGCATGATAACCAAGTTGTGACCAGGTAAATACTTCAAACCATTCCTCAAGCGTCCCTGAACCTCCAGGCAAAGCAACAAATCCATCCGCTAATTCTGCCATTTTTGATTTACGCTCATGCATTGTATTAACTACATGCAAATCCGTTAATTGGTCATGAGCAATTTCTACAGCTTTTAGTTTTTGGGGAATCACCCCTATGACACTACCTCCACTGTGTAGAGAAGCGTCAGCTAATGCACCCATACATCCGACTTGTGCACCGCCATAAATTAAAGTCTTATTGTTGTTAGCTAACTCTTTGCCGAATTTTTCTGCATGCTCTATATAAACGCTGTTTATTCCCGTACTTGATCCACAAAATACAGCAAGATTGTTAATTTCCATTTCAGTCACACCTTTGTTCTTTTTTTATCAATCTAAAGATATCTGTTTGACAGTTTACGTTTATGTTCTAGGAAGATTTCTTCCAGATCGATATCGTATTTATTCGCAATGACAACTACATTACCTAAGACATCTCCTAGTTCCTCTGTTAAATTACTCTTATTTTCAGTGAATGAACCGGCTTGTTCATCTGGACGATCTCGTCCTATTTCAAGTGCTCTAATTGCTCTAGCGACTTCTCCTGTCTCTTCTGACAGGAAGCCAATACGTACAAAAATATCTAAATCAGCCCAACCTCTTGATTTATAATAGTCAGCAATCCACTTTTGAAATTCTTTCGCTTCCATTTGATATTCCTCCCAATTCATACAAAATAAAACACAAATCATTATTATAGGCACCTTCAACTAGAGAGCCCGATTGTAGAACAGTAGCATATAATTTGTGTATATCTTATACTCAAACTTTAACATTTCTTGACCCCTATTGACATCAATTATTTTTGTTGCTGCAACTTCATTTTATGTTTCTCCGTATCATTCAAATAATCTTACTCCACATAGTTTTAGACATACACACATTAGTATGATGACAGAATCAGGAGCAGAATTACCAACATTATGGAAAGTGTCGGTCACATAGATCAAACACAACATTAAAAGTTTATACTCGCGTCACGAATAATATGAAAGTAAAATCAATCAACAGCGTATCTCAGCTTCATAGCGACATTCTAGAAAAAATAACAAGCTAAAACAATTTAAAGAGGAAATGTTAGGTTTTAATTAAAAAAACAAGGATTGCATGGTACAACCCCTGTTAAATCAAGCTTTAATAATATATTTCACATCATGACCGTTTTTTTGTTACCTTTTTATTCCAATAGCTCTTTGTGCTTAAAGATATTTATGGATGAGATGAGAACGACAATAATAATAGCAATAGTTGTAATAAAGGCTAGCAAGAAACTAGAATCTAGTTCTCCTGACAACAAGACCTGTCCTGCGTGCTCAGTCATCGTAGCCGGACTCCATTCCATATACTTTCCTAGAATGGATGTAACCGTCGAAATAGCAAAGACCACAAAAATTGTAACAAAAGCGACACTGCTATTTCCTTTCATTATCGTACTAAAAAAAAGCGTCAAAGTAACAACAAAAACTAACCATATGCTGTAGATCACTACACTTTGAAAAATGTGCTCAAAAGCGACTGTTTCAATGAGTAAACTTGTATAATACCAAGAAGCTACATATCCGATAAACAACGAGATGAGTGTAATTGTAACTAACCCAGCCCATTTCGATATTATATACGAGGAATAAGGAACTGGTTTCATCATGACCATACCTGCTACGCCACTCTGTCTTTCTGCGGAAACGACACCCATTGCACCCAAAACAAGAATAAGTACACCAAGCATCCCATAATTAGATAGAACCTTCATTAATACTTCTGTCCCAGTTGGAGTAGGCATTTCCAGGATAGTGCCTTCAGGAAGACCGCCAAGTGTGTCCAGTATTTCCGGCATATAATAGGCACTGACCGGCTCCATGACGCCCAGCAAAACAAAGACGATTGGAATCCATAGCACTTTATAATTCCGTATCATTTCCAACATTTCTTTTCGATAAAGAACAGTCCATTGTGTCATGCCTTCACCACCTTCATAAATAAATCTTCTAATGTTGTTTGAGAAATCTCGAACTTACGAACCGGAATTTTTTTATCCACGATATCTTTTAATAATGTCTGCTTCCCATTTACCATATCTGTTAATACGATACTGGCTTTATTACCTTGGGTGTTTACTTCAGATATAAAGCTATAACTTGCTATGCTCTTTAGCCAATCGGCAGCCTGTGATTCGAATTCAATTTGTAAAATAGGTTGCCGATACTTTTCCATTACATTTCCTAGGCTACCTGATATCACAATTTCCCCGTTATGCATGATAAGAATGTCGTCACTGATTTCTTCTGCATCGTGAAGGACATGGGTTGAAAAGAGAATTGTTGTTTCTTCTTTAATCTCTCTCATCATGTCCAACACTTCCCGTCTCCCAAGTGGATCGAGTGCTGAAACAGGCTCATCTAAAATAAGTAATTTCGGACGATGAATTAGTGCCTGTGCCAATCCGAGGCGCTGCTTCATTCCACCAGAATACCCCCCTATTTTTCTTTTCTTCGCATTCGTTAGGCCCACTCGTTCAAGTAATTCTTCACTTCTTTTTTCTGCTTCTTTACGATTCAGTTTTGCTAATTGTCCTGCGAAAACAAGAAACTCCTTTCCGCTCATCCAATTATAGAAAGCAGGATATTGAGGTAAATACCCAATAAACGGCCTTAAATCCCTTGCTTTTTCCCCTTTAAAATCAATACTACCTGAAGTCGGTGCAAGCAGTCCGGATAGCATTTTTAATGTTGTTGTTTTACCTGCTCCATTTGGTCCAAGTAATGAAACACATCTGCCTTCTTCAATATAAAAATTGATTCTATTAACAGCATTCGTATTTCCGAATCTTTTTACTAAATCGCTTGCCTTTAATAACTCCATTAATTATTTCTCCTTCCAAAAACGAAATAAAGTACTGGTCCTATTAAGCCGATAAAGAGAATAAAAAGGATCCACAACCATTTTGGTCCGTTCGTTTTTTCTTCTCTAATACAAGAAACTAATGCAGTAATCATAAGAATTAATTGTAAGACAGCAATTGGCGCAATCGCTCCCCAAGGAATTTCATTTAACGGTACATTCATTTTTTTCTCCTCCAAATTGTTTATTCACCCTTAATACGATTACGTTCGCCTAATCGTTCACCCGCAAGAAAATAAAAGGTCTCAGGAATTTGATCCTGAAACCTTTCTTTTAAATATTTTCCTTACAAAAATGAGGTAGATTATAAGATATATCGGAAATTGGATAAGCCCCAATAAGCCCCATAGCCAAGCATTGTATCCTCTCTTGCGCGCATCCCAAAACATCCACGAACCTTGGCAAATCAGAATAAATGCAATTACGACGTATAGCCAAATCGGCATGCTGCTTAGTTCATTTGAATTCATTCATTACTGACCTTCTTTCTCGTTCTGTTAAGTACAAAGGGCAGCAAGATAATCCCCGCTAGCTGAAAGTATAGAAAGAGAATTGGCTGATGATAAACAACAGCAATCACCACCGAAAGCACCAATACTGCAACAAAGATAAACGAGAAGAGAGCTTTCCATTGCATTTTTTGAATTCTTTTTTTCTCTGATGCCACCTGCTGTT
Source organism: Virgibacillus sp. MSJ-26 (assembly GCF_018918075.1). Lineage (GTDB taxonomy): Bacteria > Bacillota > Bacilli > Bacillales > Amphibacillaceae > MSJ-26. The sequence continues at coordinate 97,488 of NZ_JAHLPW010000008.1, read as the reverse complement.
GAAACCACTGCAAGTTCGGAGTAGTGACTGGATGCCATTCATCCAGTTTTTCCAAACCATCTCTGAGTTCCTTCACCGCCCATTCACTTTCTTCATTCAACATAGAATGGTTATTTTCAAACTCACGATTCTTCATGCTTCTCCAACTCCTTTCGTATCCTTTTTAAACCATTTGAAACTCGGGATTTTACTGTTCCTTCAGCAACTCCCATCATTTTTCCAATTTCCTCATAGGTGTACCCATAATAATGTTTCAACACAATCGACATACGTATTTCTTCATTCATTCGGGCAAGTACATCAAGTACATCTGTCCATTCTTCGTACATATTGGCTGCATTCCATTTCATTTTTCTGAGTGCTTGTTCTTGCTCTAGCCAGTTTTTTTCCCGCTTCTTTCTACGCTGTTGATCGATGAATAGGTTCGTTGCAATCGTGATGAGCCAAGAGGAAAACTTGGATTTACCATTATACAGCTGGATTTTTTCAATACTCTTCATCATCGTCTCTTGTGTTAAATCTTCTGCGATTTGTGGATGAAGTGTAACTTTCATTAAATAGTTAATTAGAAACGAATAATTCTGTTGTAGCAATTCTGAAAGAGCTAATGTATCTCCTTTTTTCGCCTTTTGAATTAAATCCTTATCATCCATGAAATCTACTCCAAATAATAATGACCTATATATAATACGACTAGCTGGAATAATCGTTCACTTAAAAGAAAAAATTACAAAAGACGTTAAGCCACTATTTTTATCATTAGAAAAAACTTTGCTAATTCAACAAATTAAGTATTAAAAAGCAATGGTGGGCACACTTCTTTATTCCTGATATGCGCCCGTTCGTATTATAAAGTTCATTTCTTCTTTGGCACTTTTTTCGCATCAGCTCGGGGTGGATAAGACTCCCTTATATCTCCGCCAATCCAGACATCGACTTCATCACCTTTGTTTATTTTATCCATATCTTCGTATCTTAAAGTAATTAAACCTAGTTCCTTTTTCCCTTTCACATCCAATCCTTATTATACAATTTCGCGGAGAAATACCCTTGATTTTTTCATATTTATCAGGAGTGAATTCCCTAGCAAGTGTTAATCCGTTTTCCGCTGTATCTGTTACATGCCTTGCATATCAGCCTTACCACATCCTATGAGTATGGGACTAAATAATATAATTAATACACGCACTGAATTTTCGTTTCGCTTTCGATTTCGTCTATCCTTTTTTTAAAAATTGTTTTTCGGTACTGTAACCTTACTTGTTTCTATCTTAATGACTGAAAGTATAACTATTATAAAGACAATAAAGCCTGATACAAGTATCAAATTTATAGTAACATTCCTTTTTTCTGCAATCGCGCTCCGTTTATTTTATTGTATTTTTTACTTTTTTAACGATAACATCAAAAAACAAATCCATTTTATTGACAAAATATTTTTTTATGCTATAATTTACTGTTATCATTCTTTTGTGTATAATAAGATTCTCCTGGCCAGGGGAATCTTATTTTTGTTATATGGGAGGATCGATGTATGGAGAAAAACGAATCAAGTTTAACTTCCTTAATATCAGCTTTTGGTCGAGCATACCACAGTAAATATGACACACCAAAGATTTTTGATGATTATATTGCAAAAGATTTAATTACCCAAAAGGAATTTGAAGATATTCGTAAAAACATGATTCAAGGAATTCATTTTTTTAATCACGAAATTGGTATAAAATTCCAAGACCAACCCGATGAAATATTAAAATGGATTACACAAGTCCAACTCTCACCAACTCCATTAGCGCGTGCTGCCTATTGTGAAAAAGTATTGTTCCATGAGATAGTACTAGGAGCTGAACAATACGTCATTTTAGGAGCTGGATTGGATACATTTTGCTTTCGGAACTCAGAGTTAGATACTGAGTTGGAAATATTTGAAGTTGATTATCCATCTACACAAGACTTTAAAAGGAATAGGCTATACAAATCTAATTATCAAATTCCGGATAATCTTCACTTTGTTCCAATGGATTTCACCAAAGACAAAGATAGTATCCTGCAAAATCTTATTGATGAGAATTTTCAACCGAACAAAAAAACTTTTTACAGTCTTTTAGGTGTTTCATATTACTTAACAAAAGAGGAAATTTCTAATTTAATTAAAGAATTATTTGCAGAGATTCCATTGGGAAGTTCCATCGTTTTTGATTATGCAGATGATAAACTATTTGAAGAAAAAGGGGTGTCTAACCGTGTTCAAAATATGGTGCAAATGGCATCAGCTAGTGGCGAACCAATGAAATCATGTTTTACTTATGATGAAATAGAAAAATTGTTAGAAGATGCCGGATTACTTATTTACGAATATTTATCACCGGATGTTATAAATAGTAAATTCTTCAGCGATCGTTCGGATTATTTAAAAGCATTTGAAACAATTCATTACATCCATGCTGTAAAAAAGTAATAGTTTGATTAATAAAAGTTGCCCCCTTAATCCTCCATTTGATTAAGGTAGGCAACTTTTTATATGTTGTTACACAATCTGGCCCGACAATAGCAAATTGGGCGCTGATTTTATTCGATTACTACGCCCATTAATTGAAGAAGGTTTACACCCATTTACATTATCAATCCCCAGCTAATGATTCTATGAATTCATTAACTTCTTTACTCATTTCCTTATAACGAGTCCAATGAAGATAATGATGCCCCTGTAAAGTAACAATTTTACTGGCAGAATAATTAGTAAGTTGTGTTTCATAAAAAGTCACATTGTTTTTGCCATCCTCTGTTACCTGATCTTCTTGCGTTGTGAAGAATAATACTGGCATATTAGAAGGAAATTTCATATCAACTGCTTTGTTAATATTATTTTTTATATTATTGGCTTCGTTAACAACCTTTTTGTTGTAACCCTTCCAAGCTAAGATTGCCTTGGTCATTATTAAATTTTCTTCGGTATGAACCATCATCAGCAATAGGTAAAAAACTTTCGGGACTTATATATAATGCTAATCTTGCAATTCCAATAGGTACCACATAACTCAAATATTTGGGCATTGTAGGGAGGTCCCACAAAAGTATTCCAATGCCTGTGGTAACGTAGGATCGATTCATACGAGAAACTTTTCTTCACTTAAATATTTACTCTACTTTTATCTGGCCCATCATACCGTTGTCCTCATGTTCTAAAATATGACAATGATACATATACGTGCCTTTTTCTTTAAACTTTACTGCAATTTTGGCCTTATCCCCGGGGTCTAGAGAAAGAGTATCCTTATACCCTTGTAAATTCTTTGGTGGCTTTTCTCCGTTAATAGAGATAACTTTAAATTGTGTCCCGTGAATATGGAATGGATGAATCATACCACCCATCATGTCAGGCTCGTTATAAACTTCCCATACTTCTGTTTCACCTTGTTTTTGCGTTAAATCGATGCGATCCTTATCAAACTTCTTACCATTAATTGTGACGTGACGTCCCATACCTTTTAATGTGATTTCCTTGCTTACTTGTTTATTCATTACTTGATCATTTATCGTTACAGGATTTTCTCGAGGCTCCATTTTATTATCACCATTATTATCTTTTTCATTGATTTGAAATGGCAATAATACCGTTTCATCATTCCCATCATCCATTACCAATTCTACATCGTTTTCTTCCGTTTCAAATTTAGAAAAGTCAACGACAATTTCCGCCCTTTCTGATGGCGTCAATTGTATTTCTTTTAATTCCACTGATTCGTTTAATAATCCACCATCTGATGCAATCTGTTTAAAAGATTGGTTGTTGCTTAACTTAATTGTATAATTTCTCATATTTGACCCATTTAATAATCTTAAACGTACTTTTTCCTTATCAACGGTTAAGCGAGGATTTAAAGTACCATTTATAAGTAATGTTTCTCCCATAGTACCGTCAGGATCTTTAACGGCTTCATAATCCAGTTGTTTTTGGTCATTGAAGGTCCGATCTTGTATAATTAAAGGAAAATCATTTTCTCCATATTCATAAGTATCTTTTAAACCATCTTCAATGTACAACAAACCAGCAAGCCCACCAAAAACTTGTTTCGCAGTCTTTCCCTCCGGGTGAGGATGAAACCATAGTGTTGCCCTATCCTGTTGTACGTTAAACGTAATTTCTTTTTCCTCTCCTGGTTCAATGACGGTATGCGGTCCACCGTCTGCTTCTCCATCAATAATAAGTCCATGCCAGTGAAAAGTCGTTTCCTCTTCTAAGCTGTTTTTTAACTTTATATGTGCCGTTTGATCTTTTTTAAGTTTGACAACTGGGCCTAAAAAAGATGAATTATAACCTAAAGTTTTTGTTTGAATTCCATCAAATATTTCTGTTTGTCCTTGCTGTGCGTCAATGGTATAGTACACTTCATCTTCAGTTTCTTTATCACTTTCTAACATTGGTGGAATGTTCAGTTCATTCTCCCCTGTAGAAGACTGCAATGGCATATCATGGTCATGACCCGTCATTCCCATACCATGGCCGGAAAAATCATTATCTTCTTCTGATGGATCCATATGATCACTTGGGATTTGCCCATCATTATCAAATGGGCTCATATTGCCACATGCACTTGTAAATAACAAAACAATTAACCCTGTCATGATCAAAACCACTCTTTTCATTAACAACACCCTCTATTCATATAGATATTTCCTAGTGTTTACATTAAAGTAAAGGTGTGCAGAAAATATGAAGGACAAGTTACAAAATAGATAACATTCTTACCCAGCTATCCACTTGTATCCTACCCCCCATACTGTTTGAAGGTAATCATCAATTGGGAATCCTGCATTACGAATTTTATCGCGCATATTTCGGATGTGAGAATCAACCGTTCTGCCTTCTGTTTCTGAATCAAAATCCCAAAGCAATTCAATTAATTGCTCTCTTGCAAACACTTGATTTGGATTTTGAATAAAATGCCCAAGCATCAAAAATTCTTTTGGTGTTAAAGGGATAGGTTTATTTTTAAATGTTAAATTGAATTGATTTTTATCCCAAATCAGATCATTTATTTCCAAGTAGGCTTTTGGTGCCTGCCTCCGTAAGATAGCCTCAATTCTTGCAAGCAGTTCATCTTCATCAAATGGTTTTGTAAGATAGTCATCCGCACCGATTTTCAGACCCTTTACAATATCCTCCTGCTGATCGCGTGCCGTAATCATAATTATTGGAATGTCCGAAAATCGCCTGATTTTTTCACATAATTCCCATCCGCTTATTTCAGGCATCATAATATCAAGTAAAATAATGTCGAATACTACATTTTCTATATAATCCAATGCTTCTTTGGCATTAAATACTTTTTCACATGTATAATCATGCGGACGTAAATATAATGCAATTAAATCAGCCATCCGCTTTTCGTCCTCAACAATCAGCACCTTTTTCATCGGTATGTTCACCTCTTAACAACTTAATTATGACATTCGTCCCTTTGTTCCGTTGACTATCAATTTCAATACTGCCACTATGTGCCTCTACAATCTCTTTTGTTATTGATAAACCCAATCCAGCACCTCCACTTTGTCTTGATCGAGATTTTTCCACCCGATACAATCGATCAAATATATATGGTAGGTCCTTTTCGGGGATACCCTCCCCTTGATCGACTATATTAATAACAGTGTGTTCATCCGTTTTGGAAACCAGCACATTAACTGTCGATCCTTCATCTGAATACTTCTGTGCATTATCAAATATATTCATAAATACTTGTTGAAATCTTTCCGGATCAATATAGACCATCAAACTTTTTGGACAACTAATATGAATCGTTACTTTTTTATCCGCTAAAACAGGTTGTATTCGTTCTATTATATTATGGAGAAAATCACATAAATTCAGCCATTTAGGATGTATCAAAAAACTATGTTCGTCCATCTTTGCTAGCTCAAATAAATGTTTGATTAACATCGTTAGTTCCTCAGTTTCTTCCCGGATAATTGCGATGTATTCTTCTTTTTCTTCTTTCGTCGTATCATTTCGATTGATAATATCGGCATAACCTTTTATATAAGTTAATGGGGTACGCAATTCATGAGCGATACTTGCTAAAAACTCATTTCTTTCTGTTTTTGATGTTTTTAAATCTTCCGCAAGCTTTGTAATTGAATTCGCCAATTCTCCCAACTCATCTTTTCGTGTGGTATGTAGTGCCACATGATGTTTCCCTTTGCTTAATTGTTCCGTTGCTTTCTTCATTTTTATTAATGGATGAGCAATAAATCGAGATAATACAAATATAGTTATAATTGTTAAAACAACAGTTATCAAGCCTGTAATCCAAAACTGATTGTTTAGCTGATTGACTGTTTGTTTCACATAGTCTGTATCGGCAAACATGAATACGTGCCCTTGATGCTTATTATTCACTGTAATTGGACTGTCGGTTGCAATATACTGTTTTTCATTCCAACGGTCTTCAACTACTTTTCCTTCTATAGGTACGTCCGTTTTCTCGTCGGAATGGTTCACAACATCCATCATAGATTTTTCTGTAGGATCGGACGAAACAACAATCTTTCCGTTTTCATCTGTAATAACAACAGAAAACTCTGACTCAGATTCCATGATCACTACATGTTCAAGTGTCGATTGATCAAAGTGATCTTCTAGTACATCACGGTGTGTGTTACCACGCGCAAGCAAGCTATCCATTACCTCGTCAATCCGATTATTTGCCAAATTAATATATAAAATAAAAAATAAAAAGGATTCAATTATTAATATAAATACAAAAAATAATAAACCTATTTTAAATGAAATTTTGTTAAACATTGTTTCTCCTTACATACGCCAGTATAAAGCGAACACCTATATCAATCGATATTTCTTTCCTAATACAATCAGCATTTATCACATAATAGAAATGATGAAAATGTGTTATCGCTTCCCCTTTAATAGCTCTCTTTCTACGTTCCTTATCACTTTTCACACTACATTTTCTCCCTTATGTTCAAGCATCACCAAAGTTGTTTCAACTTAGTCTTTATCCCGCTTAATAATCGATTTCAAATGTTCATATTCTTCCACATCAATTTCCCCTCTGGCCAATCGTTCTTGAAGTGTTTGTAAAGGGGTATTCTTGTTATTTTTGTTTACACTATTTTTATCTCCATTAATGAATCTCTTTACTAAATAAATACCAAATCCTATTAGAATAACCCAAAAAACAATCATCCAAATTGATCCATATCCATACATTCCATGCATTCCATGCATCATATTCAGCGCCTCCCAGTTTTTTAATACATTTACATTATACCCGTTATTTATCGAGAAAGTATGCATATTTAATTCATATAATGCTCTCTTGATTACTAAGCGCATTTAGAAATTTCATATTTTCAATTTCGTAGCTTTGTTATTAAAACCAACTTAATAATCACGTTATCATTAAATCTATTTCGTGTTATTGTGTCTCATTTCGTTATTCATGTTACTTTAACACAAAAAACGAGGTTTCCCCTTAGGAAAACCCCGTCATATCAAGCTATTATTATTCAGTTCTTGGGCTTACTTACATCATGCCCGGCGTGTTGTAAGCCACTTTTTCGTGCTTTAACTAATTGTGAAAGGTTATTAAATCAATGATTTTGAGCGTTTCCAACCAAGGATAATTACGCGTGGTTTTGTATTATTGTTTATTTTTGTTACTTTTTTGTTACTTTTTTAATTAAACACTTTGGGAGTTCTAAAAAACCTACTCCGTTTCAAACTGTTCTCTTATGCCGTGTTCATTCCAATGCCATATCAATAATTCTATCATTATATTTAATTCTATTGCTGCAAGCGTGAGACGTCTTCTTCGAATAGATTCCACAAATGGTATATCCACCAGATAAGAAAACATTGGTTTAAAATGATACTCTGAGCATAATACCTGATTTCACACTAAATTATGTTCGTTTGCATGCGCAATACTTATCCATTCTGTCATTAGAACAACTCCTTGTTTATATTGGACGATACATTATACATAGGATAGCTATAGTGTACAAGCAATATGAATTTATAAGACTTCTGTTTCAGAAATTAATTTCTTTAAATTTTTTACAGCTTGGTTCACCTTGTCAATATCCATTGAAAGAAGGGTTACAATTTCATCTATTCTTTTTTTATAGAGCTTCGGTTTTATCGGAAAATCCTCAATCATGGATACCGCCTTCTTTTCATTGATACAGTACACTTCATTTTTCGCAAAGATAACCTGATTTAAACAAGAAATTGTTCGAAAGCAATGACCCATTACATATGAAATATCATCTTTATCCGTATTGGCTTCCATAAACATAAGAGAGAATGATGCTTCAAAAGAGAAATATTGAATTATCGCTTTCTTAAGTTTCCCAGGATAAGGTTTCGTTTTTTGTTTCAATTCAGCCAATATGCCTTCGGGATCAGATAAAATATGACAAATAGCTAATTCACCTATATACATGGCATTCAAGTAGCCATGTGGGTGTCCAGTTTGATAATGAATGGATACAACACCTGACAGGCAGTCATCAATAACTTCACTGACTCTTTTGATATCACGGAAAATAAGATCTACATGGTAACCATTAACAACTAACCAGCCACCACCATTTATCCATGTCCCCCATTCACCTAAGGCAGTGATTAAATGCTCTTTTTTTTCGTCATTAAGATTTAATGCTGATTTTTCGATATCTTTAGTATTAAATCCTTTTGATTCATCATAGTAAACTCCAATATCTATATCAGAATCAGGACGATGAGTTCCTCTAGCCCTAGATCCTCCTAACACGATTCCTACCACACCTGGCAGTCCATCTAACTCTTCTTTTATACGTTGAATAATATTATCAACCATTTCCATTTTGATTCACTCCGTTCCCATATAGCACTTATGTGTATAAATCAATAATACACATATGTTTTTTATACTGCTATGATTTTATTCGTCAACCTTTTAGTAGACCAGCAGTTTCATTGCTATTACTTTCTTATTCATGTGACATAAGAAAAAGAGATTTGCCACTGGACAAACCTCTTAATCTAAAAAACTTCTAAAATATATCCTTATTAAACCCCTTCTATCATATCCCGTCTCTTATAACCAAGGAAACCTATTACCATTAAAACAATGCTTATTACAGTGATGGTAATGAAAATTGGAACATCAAAATCCTCCGTTGGCATTTGTGGAATCCAACTTTGAATAGCAGTTTTGGAAAACCATTCCGGTAAATCTAATATACCACCAAAGTAGTTTAGCATGAAGGAGTATATCAAATAAACGTACACCACTTTACCTAGTTTTGGTGCCCAGCCGAGAGCTAGAGCCGCAAGACCAACAAAGAATAATACAGATGGTAAGAAGTTATATCCAGCTGCAATAAAATCCCCTATTTCCATCTCTCCGCTATCTTCCATAGTAGTAATCGCTGTAGCACCGAGACTACCTGCCGCTAATAAAATTCCTACTACACCTACGAAAATCGCTAAACTTATACTGGTCCAGTATAAGTTACTGCGAGTTACCTTTGTCGCATAAATCTGACTTAAATGTAAACGACTTTCTTCTGAAAATAATTTATTAACAATAACAATTGGTAAAATACTAACTAAGACAATCATGACCATCATAATTGTGCTAGTGAATGATTTTTCAATAGAAACACCCGAATGAGAAAACATTTCCTTCATCATTTCGTTACTTTCTAAAAAAGTCTGCATATCACCATAAATCGAACCATAAGCCGCTCCCATAATAATGAAAGCAATCATCCAACTAATGATTGTGCCTTTATTAATTTTGACTAATAAACCACGGACTGATAATAAAGACTTCTTTGCATTTGCTCTTCCTTCTCTTTGGGGAAGATAGCCAGCTCCCATATCACGATTCCCTTCAAGAATAAAAGCAATAATCACCACAATCACACTGAAAATCAAGGCAATAATAAGTGGAATCCAGTTATTATCCGTAAAGGGATATGTTAAATATGTCCAACCCATAGGATTAATCATAGATAAGTCTACATTTGACACATCTGTTCCAGCTCGAACAATATAAAGAAGTCCTACAACTCCAAGTGCTGACCCTGTTGCAGACGATGAAGTAGGCATAATTTGTGCCATCACAAGACCAATCCCAGCTCCAATAATCCCAGCCATTCCGACAGATGATCCAAATAGGAAGGAACCTTGAATAGATATCGTATCCACACTAAAACTAACCATAACCCCAGCAATAAAAAGTGCCAATATGACATTGATAAAAACTACCTCTGCTATTGCAGCAAAAGAGTTTGCTTGGCGCCCTACTTGAAAGGAGCGCACTAATTCGGTAAGTCCAAGATCCTCTTCTTTTCGAGTATGACCGATAACATGTAAAATAGATATAATCATCGCAAACAGACCGCAAAACAACAACATTTCATGGGCGTACATTGCTCCTAAAGTATAATCTGATGCTACTTCTACTGACGTTGGACCGACCATAGAAATCATAGCGGGGTTTTGTAACGTTTCGAACATCCCGAGTAACCCTTGCCCTTTCGCTATCTCTTTGAATGCGGGAATAAAGCCTGATGAAAACAGACCAAGCCCCAAAACCCATATCATTATTTTTTTCCAATCACGTTTTAGATACAACTGGAACAGTGTATCCCAACGAGCAAATTTTTCCTTCATCATTCATCCTCCTTTCAAGCGCTTAACCTTCATAGTGACGCATGAACAAATCTTCAAGAGTCGGAGGTGCGGATTCAAATTTCTTAACACCTAATTTACTTGCTTCGCTTAAAATATCACTAAGATGTTGATTATCTGCAGAAAATGTTGCTTGATTATCTTTTTGTTCAAAATCAAGCACGCCATTTACACTAGCCATGTGAGTTACATCGCCTTCCGTTTCTAAATTGACGGTAGAACGAGTCAAGTGTCGTAATTCATCAAGGGTTCCAGTTTCCACAATTTCACCTTGACGAATGATGACAACCTTATCTGCCAAACGCTCCACTTCGCTTAAAATATGGGAGGATAATAAAATAGATTTACCCGCGTCTTTAATCTTCTCAACCTCTTCTTGGAATATTGCTTCCATTAAAGGATCTAGACCAGAAGTTGGTTCGTCAAAAATATATAAATCTGAATCAATAGATAATGCAGCAATCAACCCAACCTTTTGACGATTTCCTTTCGAATATCCTTTGGCTTTTTTCTTCGGATCAAGTTCAAAACGGTTGATTAAATAATCACGCTTTTGCTTATCTCCGCCACCATGTAATTTCATGAACAGGTCAATGATTTCACCGCCTGTTAAGCTCCCCCATAACGCGACATCTCCAGGGACGTAAGATATTCGTTTATGAATTTCAAGGCTGTCTTTCCAAACGTCCTTATCGAATATTTCTGCAGTACCGGCATCTCGCTTAATAATGCCTAATAAGGTGCGAATAGTCGTTGATTTACCAGCGCCATTGGGACCAATAAAACCAACCACTTCTCCCGCATCCACCGTAAACGTTACATTACGTAATGCTTGAAACTTGCCGAACATTTTTTGTAAACCTTGTACCTTCACAATTTTCTTCATAATAGTGAAGCCCTCCTTGTGAAAATCGCCATTTTCCTTACTTATAAAAACTATACTTTAATATTTCAGCGTAACGATTCCATTCTTCAAGATATTGCTCTCCAAATTCGCTAAGATTTTCAAAAGAATTTATTTGTTTAAGACCCTTCTCGCCAAATCCGAACATCGTCCAATTTAAGATTTCAATCGCTTTTTCGATATCAATATCCTTACGAAACTTGGAATAATCAATACAATCGTACATTTTTTCTAACCCTTGTTCATAAATAGGATCTACCTTTTGTTTAATAATTTCTTTCACTTCATCTGATTCCTCTTGGATGGTAGAGGCCAAAAAGTCAAATACACGAGGGAATCTTTGCTGTATATGCAATTTCTGTATCCCTATTTTTTCAATTCTTTTAAATAGGTCGGTTTCACTTAAATCAATTTGTTCATACATCTCCTCGATAATTTGAATACTATGCTTAATTAAATAGGTGTAAAGATCTTTCTTATTATTAAAATAGTTAAACAGTGAACCCTTAGAAATGTTAGCTCTTTTTACAATGTCATTTGTTGACGCTTTTTCAAACCCACTTTGGACAAATTCTTTTATTGCTGCATTAATAATTACTTCTTGTTTGTCTGATTTTAAATTGTTGAATACTGAATAAATCGTTATGATCTCCTTTCTACTAACTCAAACATGACCATATCGGTCACATTTATAATATAACAAAACTGACCAATTCGGTCAATGAAAAATAAAAAGTGATTTCATTAACGGTAAAAGATAATAGTTTTATAATAAATAATTTTTATTTTGAGAGCTACAATATAACACTGACACTCATCCAGGAATTTACGTTGTACCGTCCAATTTTCATATATAAATATAATTTCGTGAGTAAATGACCCGATATTCAAAATTGAGTGGTGATCATATCCCAGACAGCGTACGTCTCTTGAACATTGAGAAATATTTTAGCCGTAGTTACATTTTTGAATAGAATTAACAATTCGATATATTTTATATTGAAAATGTCGAGTATCTTTCATTTTGCTTTGCTATGATGTACTCATGAAGGAGGGATATTTTGCTAAAGGAATTAAATCAGGTGATGGAATATATAGAACATCGTTTAACTGATGAACTGTCTCTTGAAAGGATTTCTGAATATGCCGGGGTTTCCGACTATCACTTTAGAAAGATATTTTTTTACCTTTCAGGGCTGACGCTAAGTGAATATATAAGGAACAGAAAATTGTCAGAAGCTAATAAGAATTTATTGAATGGGGAGTCAGTAACAGATGTTGCCTTTAAATATGGCTATCAGTCAGTAGACGGCTTTACTAGGGCATTCAAAAATTGGAGTGGCTTTTTACCCTCAGATGTAATAAAAAAAGGCATAAGCAAATCGTACCCCAAACTTTCATTCATCATAACTGTTAAAGGAGGAACCAGTATGGAATTTAGAATTGAAGACAAACCAGCATTTAATTTAGTCGGGGTAAGCAAGCGTGTTCCCATGCAATTTGAAGGTGTTAATCAGGAGATTGAAAAGCTTGCAGAAAGCATAACAAATGAACAAGGAGAAGAAATGCATTCTCTTCAAAATATAGAGCCTTATGAAATTGTTAATGCTTCTTATGATGCTGACACTAATTTCTTAAAAGAAGAAGGAGGTTTAACTCACCTGATAGGTGTATTAACGACTAAAAATCAAGTGAGCGATCTATTAGACGTAGTGCCTGTTAAAGCCTATACTTGGGCAATTTTTCCGAATGAAGGGCCATTTCCATCTACGTTGCAGGATACAATGGCAAAAACCTATTCAGAATGGCTTCCTTCTTCTGATTATGAAGTAATCAATGCCCCTACTTTTTCTTTTACTAAAATGGATAAAAATAAAAAAGATTACGCCTATAGTGAAGTTTGGCTTCCAGTACGGAAAAAATAAACAATAAAAATCATTCTATTGATAATCTATGTAGAGCAACGCAGATTCAGCGTTGCTCTTTTATAGTTATTATTTTAGTCTACAATTACTGAAGGCAAAAGCCATTATGGGTATAATAAATTCGATAACCTGGCCCATCAAACCAAGAAATAGTGCGAACCTTATCCTACAACATCGTCCATTATACTAAGTTTTTATTGAGCAAGGCTACTTTTCACTTAGTTTAAAATAAATATTTTGAATGAAATTCGTCATTTTTTCACCGTACTCAGGGTATTTATAACCTAATGAAGATGCAACTTCCTTGGAGTAGGCTCTAAATAATTCACAACATAACTCATAGGATTCCCAGGACTCTATATAACCAGATTGCGAATAGGTGTTAATCAGTTTTTCTAACTCAGCTTCAGTAAGATAATTATCCATAAATTTGTAGCTCTTACCTACACTAAAATTAAATCCCTCTCTTATACCAACATTCCATGATATCATTCGTAAAAGTTCAGGACGAAGAACTTGATTGAAATGATCCAATGCGAATAGAAGTTCTTTTCTAAGTAAGCCTTTGGCTACATAGGCTGATACATTCCAAAACTCATTACAGCAATCATCAAACTCTCGCTCAGATGGTTTTTTAATCCAATATTTCTTGTCACTTGGAACAATTTTTTCATTGATTCGATTATCCTTATCAATCAATATTTCCACTAAACCATCTGAATTAGATAAATAATCATCAAGTTCCATTAGAGGTATTAAAGTTAAATCAATCTTAATGCCATCATTAAAATACATGATATAACTAAACCAATTTCCTAACTCTGACGAGTATAAATCCATATCTTCAGGTTTTTGGATGAAAATTAGATCACCGAATGTTCCAAGCCAACTATCGTCTTTTTTATAAGATTCCATATCTGTCACAAAAAACGAGATATCATAATCTTGAAAATCATCTTTCGGTATGTTTTTATTCGTTCTAGATCCCTCAAGAACTGATAATCTGATGTTATTATCATTTATAACTATATTTTTTAGAAGGTTCCTCACCTCATTTTCTTTACGCATTTAACTTCCCCCTATTTTCACTTTATCCGACATTTCACCCATAGCAGGGTCCGTCTACATACTTCCGTAAAAAAGTGAGTTCTCACTCTTTTTGAGCTGAGATCATTAAAAACATAGGTCTTCGTTTCTCATCTTCCATTCCGGGAATACTTTTTAACATCTCATTAGATGGAACTGATTCCTTAACTGCTCTAATTATAAAACCGGCGTTGATTAAATCATTCAAGTATGTTGAAATTGTACGATGGTATTTTGTAACATGGTTATTCAAAAATGTAGTTTGACGAATCCCTTCTGACTGATAGTTATCAACAGGCCAATGTTGTCGATTGCCTTGGTTATCGTAATACCAATCTTGTTCACTTCGGGAAGTAAAAATAGGATGTTCAACGGAGAAAACAAAAGAACCCCCAGGGATTAAACTATCATAAACTTTTTTGCAGCTTGACTTAAATGATTGAATATAGTGAAAAGCCAGTGAACTGATGACTACATCAAACTCGGAATTAGAAAAATCGATGTCTTCAATGGGGGCTTTTATATATGATATTAATGAATCATTTGTCATTTCACGAGCTCTCTGAATCATTTTATTAGATATATCTACGCCCGTTACGGATCTAGCATGCTGTTCACGAGCATAGCGACAATGCCAACCGAAACCGCAACCTAGATCAAGTACGTTTTTACCCTCAAGAGCTGGTATTAGTTCTTTTAAAATATGCCATTCTCCGGCACCATCTAGCCCTTTAACTGATCGCGGCATTTGTTCATAAGCGGAAAAGAAATTTGGATCATCATATTTATTTTGTTTCACTGCTAAGCCCCTCTCTATTTTTTTGGAGTAATATTACATCGCGAACATTTACGGTTTCATACACTTGAAAGACTAAGAGTATCTTCTTTTAATCAATCAAGTCATTCATTTTATTTTTTTAAATCTATTTTATTACAATAACACAATACTTTTGCCAGATCTTTTCTTCAATAATCTTTATTCAATGACCAAATTATCACTTAATAATAAATGGTTATTAATCTACATAATGTCTCATCCACACATTAGGTTCAATATAAACACCTTTATTGGCTGACATATCTACTTCTAATGGCACTAATCCCTCATTAATAACATAACTTCCAGAAGACAGTAACTTCATTCCTGTCCACTCTTCCCACTCTTTAATTGAAGCTGGGATGACCATAGATTTTTCTGCCACTTTTATGATAGAAGCACCTGCCTTTATATGAATTCTAATCCAAGGATCAAAAGGAGTACCAGCTATACTTTTCCACTTTATATATTCTTCTATCGGAATAAGTGGATACATGCTTTTTAATGAAGGACGAACTGGAGCTACCATATTTTTAAATTTGCTTTTAATAGCTAAACTTTTCATTTCGTTAACCATCCGCTCACTCAAACCTTTTCCTCTAAACTCTGGATGAATGACAATGGATAAGGCTGACAGAGAATTAGGTTGAATATTGTTTTGGAAATCTAATATTCCTTTTTCAAAAACCTTATCCCATCCTTCTGGCAAACTAGCTTTATCACCATCCCAATAAAAGGGTATGGCATTACCACAAGCTATTGATTCGTTTTTTCATTCAATAATACATATTGAAATTCAGGAAAATATGAAAGTAATTTGTTCCAATATTTTACCGCTACTAGGTCTTCTCGCATAAAGTTTATCCAACCAATGTTATACAATACGTTTATTTCCGCTTTTAAATCTGGTCGCTCTTTTAGTGTAATTGATGTATACCCTTTCTCCATATATAACAACCTTTCTATGTTTTCAATGGTTCCAAGAAATTTAGATTTTTGCAGTTTCTAAAACATTGATTCATTTTATAGATACCTTAAGTATAATTCAGGAAGCAGGATCATTCCTGCTTCCTGAATACTATTTGCTCTTAAACTTTACTTTAAAATCTTCTAGCACATACACGTAATCCGCCACCCTTTCAATAAAAGTCTTATCATGTGACACAAGTAGTACAGTTCCTTCATATCCTTCCAGCAATTGTTCTAATGCTTCAATACTGAAAACATCCAAAAAATTAGTTGGTTCATCTAAAATCAATATATTAAATCTTCCGAGAAAAAGCTGACAAAGTACAAGTCGAATTGCTTCTCCACCACTTAAATCACGGACACTCTTGTTCAAATCATTTCTTGTAAAATCCATTGAATGAAGAACCGCCCGTATCTTCCCTTCTTCATAGTCACTCCTATCTTTCATAAATCCAAGAACCGATTCATCCTCAGTAAACTGATAATCCATCTGTTCGTACACACCAAATACAGCTTTAGGAGATATTGTAAGCCCTTCACCGCCTTGTAAGATATGATGAAGTAAGGTCGTTTTACCTGACCCATTTTCTCCAGTTATGGCAATCGTTCGTCCTAAAGGAAATTGAAAGTCAGCTCCATCAAGTAGTAGTTTATCACCCGCTGCAAGAGTTAGTCTATTTGCCATAATTGGAAACTTATTGTGCAGTTGAAGTGATTTAGGTTTATTGAAACGAATTATATTTTCTGATTGTGGTGCTTCAACTGCTTCTAATTGTTCCACTCTTTGCTCAAGTGCTTTTGCTGCACGTTGCATAGCCTTTTGACTTGTACCTTTAGATTTGGTCTCAAACATACGATTCGGTTTTTCTTTCGTCTTCTTTTTCGACTTTGCAGAAGAATTAATTATGTTGTCAGCTTTTTTCATCTTTTCTTCTGCAGCTAGCTTCAATCGTGACTTCTCTTTTAAATACTTTTCATACTGTTCCTGCTGCTGTCGTTTTGCAAGTTCCTTTTGCTCCACATAATCTGTATAATTTCCCGTATACTCCGTTATTTGTCCATCTTCTATTTCCCAAATTTTAGTCACTAACTGATCCAATACATACCGATCATGACTGACAAGTACGAGTGCGCCGTAATAATACTCAAGCTCATCTAGTAAAAATTGTTTACCCTCTTCATCAAGATGAGTCGTTGGTTCGTCTATTAACAACCCTTCATGGTAATTGGAAAACAAGCTCGCGAGCTTCAATCTTGTCTGCTCTCCTCCACTAAAGTTTTGGATAGCTGTTTTTGGGATAGATAGCTTACTCATTAACGCGTAATCAGCATCTGTAGCATCTACCGAATCTAATTGATCAAAATAAGCAAAATCAATCAGGCGCTTCACATTCCCCTTATCTGGTGTTAAGTTACCTGCAATAAGTTTTAAAAGCGAACTCTTACCTGCCCCATTCTTTCCCACGATTCCAATACGATCGAACTGATGGATTGCGAGCCTAGGAATCGATAACACCATTCTATCTAAAAATGAAAGTTCTATATATTCCAACTCTACACATACATTTTCCATTACGCTCTACCCCCTTCCGCATCATAGCTTCCAACTAAAATATCCAAGTCAACCGTTATTTCCGTTGCGTCTTGATGGATAAATGCATCGATTTGTTCTTTTTTAGCATTCCAAGCGAGCGGGGACATTTCAGCTAAATGTATTAAGTCCTCCTGGTTTAATGTTTTGGAGTAGCAAAGCTGATAATGGCTTACTGAATGAAAGTGTTTCTTAAATAGAGAGACAGTTTCATCATTACTATACATTCCGTTAGATGTCTCAGGAATAAAAACTTCTCGTAATTCTTTTAGGTAGTTCGCCCGAGGTACCACTTTCACTACAAGACCATTTGGAGCCAAGACTCTTTTAAACTCCATATAATTTGCAGGCGAAAAGATATTCAAAATAACCTGGCATGAACCATCTCCAATTGGTGTATTTGCTAGATCACCTACAAGCCAAATCGTATCTTTATAATTTTTAGCTGCCATAATAACGCCTTCTTTGGAAACATCTAATCCCATTCTCGTAGTAGCAACATTACCCACTGTTTCCGTAACCTTTTGTAAATGAGAGCCTTCACCACATCCAGCATCGAGAATGACAATGGAATCATTTGTTGAATCTAAATGCTCCTTTATTATTTTCGAAACCCTGTCGTGCAACAAGGTATATAAGTTACTTCCAGTAATAATCTGTTGCCTAGCTTCGAATAACTTCTTGTCATATAGACTGTTAGTAGGACGTGTCATCATGTTTATATATCCTTGCTTTGCGATATCAAACGTGTGATTGTTCGGACAAATTAAGCTCTTTAAATCAAACACCTTTATGGGACTTTGGCATATTGGACATCGAAATAAATCTATCGTTTCACGTAATTTTTTAGCACTTTTTTCTTTATTCGTCATGTTACTCTTCCTTTCTATAATAAAAAAATCACAGGCATCTGCCTGTGATAAAAGAGTAAAGGAATTAAAATAGACCTTATCCTTAGATTTAGTAGTAATATGTTAAGAAATATCAACAAATAAACTCACCATTGCTAGGTAAGTAATACAAACAAAAATAAAGAAAGGCAGAATCATCCGCCTTTCTAATCATATCATATTTATTTACCTCAAAATTGCCCGCTATAAAAATATAGCAGAAAACAATCTTCTTGAGGTATATCACTTTTCCCAATATGTTATGAGAAATATTAAAAAAGGACAGACTTATCCCGTTTACTCTGTTTCCACAAACAGAGCCTTTAACCGTATTCAATTACTGGTTCAAAGTTGGGAATCGAAGTCTCATTGCATGTGTCATTTTTTAATAATTCTCCTTTTATCTAATGTCATTTATTTTACAATAGCTATTATAACGTCTTTTTAGGAAAATGCAAGGACTTTTCTCGGTAATCTCTTATCCCATTTTTCCTATACAAGATATAGAAGGTAACCAATTTGGATTATTTGTGCCAGAATTATTCCTGATATAATAAATAAGAGAAGTGCGTCTTGACAGAATTTACTTCCGTGTGTAGAATTAACTCATTAAATTAAGAAAGGTGATTGAATTACATGATTTTATAATCCTATTTTTTGAAAAAATTCCGTTATAGAATACAAATGATTCTTTTAAACATAATAGGTATGGAGTAATTTTCAATTACATTTATACTTTTTATTTTAAAATCAACCTTTTATAACGAACCTTTTCTAAATAGGATTAGCATGTAATTCATCATAGATACTATAATTGTGACTGCTCTGTTTTACGTCCTTTTTATCTATTGATTAATGTATGATGCCTCCTGTTCAGAATTGGATAGGAGGTTTTTTCATTTTATATCTTGTTGGAATTTATACCCCTACGTTTAATCAATAAAATAAAGAGGTGTTATTATGGACAATAGCAAAAAGTACGAATACTTAGCGGATGACCCTAATGTCAAAACGCTACCAATTATGATTTCACTAATCATTGGGGCTTTTTTTGCTGTATTAAATGAAACATTACTAAATATTGCTTTAACAACATTAATGCAAGAATTTAATATTACATTACCAACCGTACAATGGATGGCTACAGGTTTCATGCTCGTTATGGGGATAGTTATCCCGATATCCGCATTATTAGTACAATGGTTTACAACAAGACAATTATTTATCGGTGTGATGACTTTTTTCACAATCGGAACAACAATTAGTGCCATGGCACCGAATTTTACAATATTATTAGTTGGACGTTTAACACAAGCTGTTGGAACAGGGTTATTGATGCCCATCATATTTAATGTTTTCTTATTACTTTATCCACCACTGAAGCGTGGAAAAATCATGGGGATCGTTGGATTAGTTTTTATGTTTGCCCCTGCTATTGGTCCAACTTTATCCGGGGTTATTGTTGAATATTTAGGGTGGCGTTATCTATTTATTACTGTCATTCCTTTTGCTCTATTTTCCATTATGTTTGCCTATAAATTTTTAGTTAATGTCGGTGAAGTCACAAAACCAAAAATAGATTTTCCATCTATATTGTTCTCTTCCGTTGGATTTGGAACAATTATTTATGGTTTTAGCTCTGCTGGAGAAAGTAAAGAAGGCTTCTTAAGTCCGAGCGTGTACCTAACCATCATCATCGGAGTAATCAGTATTGTTTTATTCTCGATAAGACAATTTAAGTTAGAGGAACCAGTGATGAATTTAAGAGTATTCAAATACCCAATGTATACACATGCTATCTTTATGTTTTTAATTATCATTATGGCCATGTTTGCTTCTGAGCTTATATTACCAATCTTTATGCAAGGTCCGTTAGCATTAACTGCTGCAACTGCCGGATTGATTCTATTACCTGGTAGTATCTTGAATGGAGCGATGTCGCCATTTATGGGGCATCTATTTGATAAATTTGGTCCGCGCGTTCTAATGATTCCTGCAACGATTGTTTTAAGTGGGACGATGTTTATGATGAGCAGATTAACTGTAGACACATCAGTATGGGTAATCATTGTAGGATATATTTTGTTAATGCTTAGTGTTTCTGCAATCATGATGCCGGCACAAACGAATGGATTAAATCAACTTCCAAAAGCATTATATCCACACGGCACAGCTGTGATGACTACTTTACAACCTGTAGCTGGCGCCATTGGAGTTTCAGTATTTATTAGTATTATGAATACGAGACAGCTTCACTTTTTAAATAAGTCTAATAATCCAGAAGATCCAGCCACCATTAATCAAGCAATGGTAGCTGGTGTTGAACTTGTTTATTTCATCGCCTTCATCATCGCTATTTTTGCAGTTATCATGGCGTTAAAAGTTTATCGGGCGAGCCCAGACGAAGAAGAGAGTACAACAGAATGTGAATAAAAGAAAGCGGCAAAACTTCGACTGTTTTGCCGCTATTCTTTATAAAGGAAACACCATTTTAAAATAGCAATGATTAAAAACATCGTTCAACATTTTATTCTTTTAGTTATTATGCAACAGCTTTGTTGTAAACGCGAGTTGACCATGCTAGTGTGATTATTGTAATAATCACTATGACTAGAAAACCTATGAAAACAGACTGGTTCACTATCGATCCAGCTGCTAATTCTTTAGAAGCTTCTACACCATAATAAAGTGGATTGAAATGAGCGAGTACCTGTAACCATTTTGGTCCAAATGATATCGGTAATAAAATACCAGCAAGTAAAGTTAACGGCAGTTGTAACGAGGTTACTACAGCAGCAACACCACCTACATCTTGCAACAACAAACCTATGCTTCCAGACCATGCCGAAACCATCATCGTAAGAATCGAAAGTAATAGTAACTGTAACAAAATTCCCACAAAATGAATTTCATATCCAAATAGACTTGAGATGACTAAAACAATAATTGCTGGAACAATAAACGCTACGACATCTTTTAACACTCCACCCATTAACATAGCAAACCGACTTGCGGGGGTGACACGTAAACGTTCTATAATGCCATTATTTAAATCAAAAACCATTAACCATCCCGCCCCCATTCCAGAACCAAATGCTAATAGAACTAATATTCCTGGAACAAACATATCTAAAACCTCAGCTGTACTCATGGCGGGCCGTGTTATTTTTTTCAACAATGGACTGAATAATAAAATATACAAAAACGGTGTCATCAACCCTGAGATTACCCAAGCCATTTGACGAATAGACTCTTTTAATTTACGAACAAAGAATATATTTATTTCTCTTACTATCTGCATTATTGTTCACCTCTCTTTCCACCATCGCGTAATTCTTTACCAGTTAAGGATAGGAATACATCATTTAAAGATGGCATGGATAATGATAGATTGACTAATTCAACATGATTCTCTTTTGAATATTTAAAAATTCTCCCGATCAATTCTTCACCTTTAGACGTGTAAATGGTGAATTTCATGTCTGTTTCTATAACATTATCAATCCCTATTTGATTAAAGAACACATTTATTTTTTCAACATCTTGCAAATATTTCAGTTCAAGAGAAATAGCTTCACCCGAAACCTTTTTCTTTAATTCCGTTGGTGTTCCTTCGGCTACAATTTTGCCCTGATCGAGAATAACTAAACGGTTGCTTAAAGCATCAGCTTCTTCTAAATAATGAGTAGTAAGGAAAATAGTCATGCCATTGTCTCGTAGTTTTTTAATATGTCGCCATAGATTAGCTCTATTTTGTGGATCAAGCCCTGTTGTCGGCTCATCAAGAAATAACACCTCAGGTTCATGTAAAATTCCTTGAGCAATCTCCACCCGACGTTTTTGCCCACCGGACAATGTACGAACAAAGCGCGATAGCAATTCATGGAAATCAAGCAACTTACTCAATTTATCAATTCTTTGCACTGTTAACTTCTTTGAAAGACCATATAACTTTCCTGTTAATTCTAGATTTTCACGTACTGTCGCATTTGGATCAGCACCACCAAGTTGGCTAACATAGCCTATATTCGCCCGAACCTTTTTGGCATCAGTTAAAACATTATATCCAGCTATACTAACCTCTCCATTCTCAATTGGTAACAAGGTTGTAAGTATCCGTTGTGTCGTGGTCTTGCCTGCTCCGCTTGGTCCAAGAAAACTAAAAATTTCACCTTGGTCGACTGTAAAACTAATATTGTCAACGGCAATATTTTTCTCCCCTTTATTATCATAAGTCATACTTAAATTCTCAACACTAATTGCATTAGTCATAATACTTGAATCCCCCTTTCTTTAGTTACTTTTCTTTATATAATGTGCAAGTAAAAACATCATGACAGCGAGTGCTACTACTAATGGAATCCAGCTGTAGAGCCACAGTTTTAAAATCAATAATAGAACAAATAACCCAATCGCTAAAATCCAAACCGCCGCTGTCATTATTCCGAATGTTTGTGCATTACCTGAATCCTCAAAGCCTTTTGCCCATTCAATTTGTTTCTCAGCTTCTTTTAGTACCCATGCTTTACGATAGTCAGCTTCCGTAATCATTAAGAATGCAATCACACCAATACTTGGTAAAGCGAAAGGGATTAAAGTGGCAAGCGCAGCTTCTAATGATCTAGCTTCACCGAATACTAAAATCGGCACAAGTAAAGCACCGAATAAGAAAACGAATACCGCAATCGCATATATTAATGCACGTAATGGACGCATTGGATGACGTGTTGCCGTTTCTTGCGTTAACCCCATATAAACAAATCCTGCTGAAGGCAAAGCTAGAAAAACCATCAATACACCTGTTAAAGCTTCAATTTTTCCTGATGTAAGATAGCTTAACCCTGAAACAATCAATCCAAATAGAGCAATAACTCCTAATAATGTGTATATGGCGGCTCGTGGTCTAGTAACAAAATGTCGAAATGACATATATTGAATTTCAAAAACTTCTTTCTTTTTATCCAAACTCATTTCATCTGCAATCTTATTAATATCTGCAAACTCTGTTCTAATTTCCTTTAAAGCCTCCGTTCGTTTTAAACCAGTTGCTTCCAAGCTTTTTAAACGGTCTTGTAGATTTGTTAATAATTCTTCCTTAAAATCAATCAATTCTGGTGATTCTTCATATTTTTCAAATGCATGATCAATAAATTCTTTCAGTTCCATAATCATTCCTCCATAAATAATCGTTCTAAAATTTTCTTTGTAAACTCATAATCTTTAAGCTTTTGTTGATACAGTTCTCGTCCAAGTTCGGTGATACGATAATACTTTCTACGACCACCTTGTGTTTCATCACCCCAATACGATTGAATAAAACCATCTTTTTCTAATCGTTTATAACTGGAATAAAGAGTCGTTTCTTTTAACTCATATAAATTATCTGTCTTGTTAAGAACGCGATTATAAATTTCAAACCCATATCGGTCACGATCCAGTAAGCTCGCTAAAACTATTGTATCCGTATGTCCACGTAAAATATCGCTTGATAATTTTCCACCCATATTCTTATCACCTGTCTTTGTTCATCAAAATATTACGACTGTCGTATATAATGTTATTTTTTAAGGTAAGGGATAGCTCCCTCACCTATAATTTACATTGTATGTCACATTACTACGACTGTCAAGTGTGCGTTTTAAGTTTTATTTGTAATGATTATTTGATATTTTTTTATACGGTATTTAACTCCTCATATTGTGTATGTTATTTTATAAGATCCGATATTATATTTTACGTATATACCTTTTTTTATTCAGCGATATCAACACGATAGTTGAACACTTATTCAAAAAACACATGGATTCATGACACCAGAAACATTATCAAGAGACCGCTTTTTTAATTTAATAACCATTAATGCTTCGTCTGACACTTCCAATAGCACTTTAATTTGCCATAAGGACGACTTCAAAAAATCAAATTTTGGATAGTATTCTGATGACCTAGTACAATAACCAAATGATATTGATAATAAAACATCAACAAGTAAACGGCAATACAACCTATACTACTTGACCTAGTTCACTCCTTTTTTTTAGGTATAAAGTTCTGAACAAACCTATACCTTTTCTGATCGTGCTGAGCGTATAGATAGCCGAACACACTAAAGACAATAGCACCAAGCAGGTTGACAAATAAATCCTTCATTGTATCATGAATTCCAATATCAAGATATCCGTCATCAATCACTGTTTCAATACTATTTCCCGACTCGTCTTTACTTTCAATAACGGTGCGTTCAATATTCTCAATATGATAAACAACATTTTTTTCCGCACCAATACTTACACTATTAATTTCTTGAACAATTCGGTCTTTCTGCATATCCAGGTCCATCCAGCGGTCTGCTGAGTATTCAATAAACTCCCACATTACGCCAACAGTCATAGAAAAACAGAAAGTGACTATTGCAAGAAACAACGGGGTCAAATTCAAACCCTTGGCATTTTTATTTAACAGATAGACAAGTGAGAAACCAACACCTGCAGCTAGAAAGCCATTGAGTGTATGAAGAACTGTATCCCAAAACTTGAAATAACCGTAAAAATCGCTTAATTCTCCCAGAATAGTCGAACTAAAAATAAATGATATGATAATCAATTCTAATAAGTTGGGAACTTCAATTTTAAACACGTGTTCCACAAGTTGTGGGATAGCAAATAAAGAAAGCGTCAGTGCAAGAAGAAAAGCATCCCCCCATCTTTGCATAGGTATCTGATTGATTAGCATAAAAACAGCAATTGCACGAAATATAACATACACTGCAATAACCTTCTTGCTGGCTGTTTTCGTGCTGCTGGTAAAGAACTTTTTAAAGATTGGAATGTCAACACTAAACTGGACAAAAATTATAAGGGCTGTTGCTTAAATTCCACTGGGGTTAAATAGCCTAGTGTTCCGTGAATTCGAATATGATTAAACCAATGAACATAATCATCCAGTTCAAGAGTGAGCTGTTCCAAAGAAGTGAAATGAGCCCTGTTAGCGAATTCTGTTTTGAATACCTTAAACATTGCTTCAGCTACGGCGTTATCATAAGGACATCCCTTCATGCTCAGTGATCTCTGGATGCCAAATGTTTCAAGTGCTTCTGAAATAAGGCCATTATCAAATTCTTTTCCGCGATCTGTATGGAACATTTGAACGTCGTTCAAATTAGCTTTAATGTTCGATAACGCCTGATAGACAAGCTTTGCATCCTTATTCGCGCCAGCACTGCGCCCGATGATTTCCCGATTAAAAAGGTCGACAAATAAGCATACATAATGCCACTTGGTTCCGACACGGACGTATGTTAAATCACTCACAACGACAGCCAACGGCTTGTCCTGCTCAAACTGACGCTGTAATTCATTTTTGATCAACGCTTCATTACACGTTGATGATTTATAAGGCTTGTACTGTGCTACCGTATAGGTTGATACAAGTTTCAGTTCTTTCATCAAACGGCCAATCCGGCGACGTGATACATGTTTTGGTTGTGGTAATTTACTCAGCTCTTTCTTGATTTTTCGCGTACCATAATTGTTTCGGCTTTCTTTAAAAATCCGGGCAATCTCTTTGGAAATCTCTTCATCTTCCCTTTTAAGAGTACATTTGTTATCCAAATTGGCATGGTAGTAATACGTGCTTCTTGGAATATTAAGGACGTCACACATTGCTGATACCGAATATTTGTGAGCGTTATTTCGAATCACATCTATTTTCGTCCCATGATCAGCGCTGCTTGCTTTAAAATATCATTTTCCATCATTAAACGCTGGTTTTCCTTACGCAATCGGGCCAATTCGTTTTCCTCTTCGGAACGATTATCTTTGGAGGCGAATGAACCAGTTTCCTTATGATTTTTAATCCAGCGATCTAACGCAGAAGGCGTGATATCATACTCTCTGGCAATATCAGCACGAGATTTTCCATTTTCATAAAGCTTCATTAATTGCAGTTTAAATTCGGGTGTAAAAGTTCGACGCTGATGTGTCATACCAGCACGCTCCCTTAAATTAATAGTTTAAGTTTACTACCCCTTATTTTTTCTGTCCAACTTAGTGTAGCCTATCCATATTATATTCTAGAAAAACATTACGCTCAATCCTGTTCCAAGCAACGTCTAATAAAACAGGTATCATGTAATTCGAAACAATTGAATTTCTACAAGAATATGCTCATTTGCGTTGGATTGTTATATCCATTGATTACTTTGAACTTTTCTTCATTTTATTGCGTCTCACTTTTCACGATTGCTTATTCATGTTACTTTTTTGTGACATCTCCTAAAAAAATGGGATTTGCCCTCTGGCAAACCCCGTCATATCAACATTTCATTATTTAGTTTTTGGATCACATCATGCCCGGCGTGTTGTGAGCCGTTTTTTTGTGTTTTGCTTAATTGTGAAATGCTGTTGAATCAATGGTTTTGAGTGCCTCTTGATAAAGGTAATTGTGTGTGATATTGTATTATTGTTTATTTCTGTTACTTTTTTGTTACTTTTTTTAGTTATATCTAATCTACATAAATCCTTTAAAGTACAAAACAAAATTAACCTATGGTATTATTATGCTCTTTCAATGTTTATCAACAGGTCATTTTTATAGTAAGAATACCTTTATTAGTCTAACATATCATACCAATCAAATATTAGAGATTGAGCATCATCCCATATATTTTTAAATGGAGACTTGGGGTATAACATTATTCTTACAGCGCCTTCCTTTGAATCATTTTCTTGCCGCGGAATTCTTATAACTTGATATTCTGTAACAGTATTTGCCCTATTACCTTGTTCCTCATAATCCCTAAAAAAATACTTTCCTGCTGGTTGTAGTCTTTTATTAATTTGAGGTACAATTCTCCTAGCCAAATTGTCTAAATCAATATCTATATTTTTAGGTGGAATATAAAGTATAAGTAAAGATAAGTTAATTAATAGCGGGGACATAAATGAGAAGTTTTTAGAAAAATTTTGTAGAATATTATCAATTTCATTTTTAAATACTTTTGTTTCACCCTTCGCAGTTGGCAAGTCTTGAATATTAATGCCACTAAACCCACTTTTCCCCCCAAGCGAAAACCAATGTTTTCGATGATCAAATTCAAAATCATCAAATCCCCTTGGCAACTCTATAGATTCATTAAAATAGAAATCAACTAAATTAATAATATTAAACTCTATTTCTGTTAAAAAACTTCTCTGCGCATGATATAAATGTATATCTTCAAAATTTCTATGATTACTTTCTTCTACATGCTGTTTATAAAAATCCTTCATGTCATAATACGTTTCTAAGCTCTGTTCCCAATTTGTAAATACTTTATCGTTATGCTTTTCTAGTAATTCATCCATATCAAAATTTGAATTTTCAGCATCACAGTTAAAATCATTCCGTTGTATTTGATTAATCAGCTTTAAATCCTTTATAAAGTTAGAATAGCGCATTATTTCAATTTGAATCGATGGTTTATTGTATCTTTCTTCTATATGGTGATTAACTATCAGAACTTCCACTTGTCGGTCATCCTTAAATAATAGATTTTTACGTTTTATTTTTTTCTGTTCGAGAGGCGTAGAAAGTAAATCTAAGTAGTTTTTCGTCAAAGTATGAATGTGTGGTGGATTATTAATTGTTGAGTAAAAATCAATTTTCATAATAACTGGACTACGGAAAGCACGTCTATTTGATTCTACCATTTGATTATAAACATGATATTGAAAAAGTTGTTTATCTTTTTCATTGATGCCCTTTTTACTTTTAGGCTCCATTGGTATATCTAGCTTTAATATTTGATTAAATCGCTCTATAAATTGCATGTACTGTCCTTGACTGGTTCTATACAAATAATCTAGTTTGTTCAAAACTCACGCTCCTAATTAATTCTATTTACCTCATAACTCATTAATATAAAATTTAAATTCATACCATATTATAAAATATCAAGATAGTCACATATCAAATCAATGTAACTATCTTGATTGGTATAGAAAATTAATCAATAACTTTTTTTATTTTATGCTCAATCCTTTAAACGCTCTACCAAGCGCAATTTCACCAATCTGCCTAATCGCACCTCTTCCATCATTCATCGTATAAAACTTCACACCTTTAATCCTCACATCATC
This sequence comes from Virgibacillus sp. MSJ-26, assembly GCF_018918075.1. Lineage (GTDB taxonomy): Bacteria > Bacillota > Bacilli > Bacillales > Amphibacillaceae > MSJ-26. The sequence goes on along the minus strand of NZ_JAHLPW010000008.1, from coordinate 68,480 downwards.
CGTTTCATCTTCAAACATTATTTCTGCTTCATGATTGTTAATGTACATAAGTAAGTCTTCTTTCCATTGCTCCTCTTCAATATTTCTACCTTTAGGTTCAATGAAAATCTGAATGAAATAGTCTGTATCCTGCAAGTACAAAATGAAGTCTGGTTGGAAACCAGCTAGATTCACTTCATCGTGATTCGTTCCAAATTGATGTAGTTTTAGTTTGTTGTTCTTTGCTGACTCTCGGTGCATGTTTTCATCCATGCGAATTAAATAGACATCACTGTACACTTCCTCTAGTTCTTCCACTCGTTCCGCAATACGATCAATTAACTGTTTTTCTGTGTTGTTAATGATTGCTGAGTCATACACAAAGTAATCTTCCTTTAACTCGTAACGTTGTACATCCTGCGGTTCATTCTGCATATACTTACCCGTGTCATACTTCGGTACACGTTTGCGGTAATTCGCAATGTACTCCTTGATAGGGTAACCAATGAACTTACCAGTTCCACGCTCCTTACTGAACCCAGCTTTAATTTGTTTAGACACGTCTATGAAATATCGTTCTAGTATGTTTAATTTCTCTACTGGAGTAAGTACACTACTATCCATTGTCAATGGAATCGTTACGTAAATCGTTCGATTAAAGACATTTAACCATTGTTCACCTAAAAATTCTTTCCTCGACTTTAGCAATGGAATATATTTTTTCAAGTTAGAAAAATGATAAAATGACAATCGATTCATAATTTTTACTAAGTAGCGTCGATCAAATGTTAATGCTACGTCATACGTATTCGAAAGATCTTCATGCACTTCCGTATCTTTGTAGGACAATTCTTTTAAGGTAGAGATATATGGTATTTTTACATCTTCTGTCGTGTTCACGCCATATTTTTCTAGAGAATCATAATAGTCCTTCTCTACTTCAACTGTTTCATTGTAGTAGATTTTCCCGTGCTTCCACACATCTGTTCGTTTGAAGGATGGTTTCACTTTTACGTCGCGTGGTGGATTTTTTTTGTCTTCACCAGTAGGCAAATTCATTTCATCTAGTGCATTCACTAAGTTCTTCAAGTACTGTGGTTCGTTAATTGTGTGGTAGTGAATCGTCTCCATGATTAGACTATCTTTCCCGTCATCCTCAAATCGGCGTGTGAAAGATCGCTCGTCCTCAAGGAGGAAAGGGTAGTACCTTGCGCCTCGTCCAATTAACTGTGCCTCTGACATTGTAGTTGCTTTTGTTCCTTTTACTTTAGGGTCATCACTTAAACGTACAATGTCAAAGAGGTTTAACACGTCCCACCCTTCTGTAAGTCTAGCCACTGCAAAAATCACACGGTATAAGTTCGATGGGCTTTCCAAACTGTTTAAAGCTTCGTAGTGTCCTTTTTCTAAAATACCTGATTGACTCGTATCATTTGCGTTAATGATACGATTAGGACTCATTTCACGTTTAATATCTCTCACAACAGCTCCAAGATCATCGTGATTACGATAATAGTCATGTGCAAGAGATAATGTTTCACTATCGTCTTCAGACGTAATTTGTGATTGTCTTTCTAAAAAGGCTTGTAATGATTCAGTGGTTAATGTGTCTACTAGGTCATTGAATTGTTCATGTGCATCGTTCGATGCATCCACTCGTTGTGACTTGAACATGATGACTGGTTTTATGTACACGTCATGTACTTCTAGAGCGTACCTTCTACGGTATTCACTTAATAGAATGACATTCAGCATATTGTCGACATCTGTGTTACTTGATTGAATTCGTTTTACATTTTTAGAGTACTTGTTCTCAATGAAGCGATCCAAAGCATAGCGATACAATACTTTGTCTTTGTACTTTTCATACACATTTTTGTTCTCTAAATCAATTGTAGCCGTGAACTCTAGTAAACGGTTGTCTTCATTTGCATTCAAGATCGTAGAAATTGCTTTCTCCCATGACTGTTCTGTTTCTTTCTCTGACTTGGTGGCAGCAGAATAGTGATGGGCTTCGTCTCCTAAGATGGCCGTTTTATCCCTAGCGTAATCTTTTTCTCCCATGGAGTTTTCCTTTTGTGTGTAAATGTCTGCGGCAACACGTTGTACAGTTGCTAGTTTTAAGTAAATGGTGTTTTTACTTTGAGTCTTTGGAAACGTCTCCACTTGTCTAATTTCAATTCGTTCCCCGCCAATTTCAATATTTGGAGTATATAGGTACTTCTCAGAGCCTTGGTTGGTTAAGTTGTCGATTGTCTTACTTAATACACCATTTGTATTGACTAGGAATAAAAAGTTTTGATAGCCATGTTCTTGGTAGAGATACAATATAAGTCCTGCCATCAGATCTGTCTTTCCACTACCCGTTGCCATATTAAATAGCACGTGATTCACGTTCCTAAAACGAAATGAAGCGTCTGTTTGTGAATAATGAAAGAAACGCAAAGCGGCATCTTGATAATATCTAAACGTGTGAACCATGTTTTTTGAAATGTATGTAGGTGTCACCCAATCAAGTTGTTCATTAAATAAACTTTCATTTAGCCGTCTTAGTTCTTCATAAAGCGGTAAGGGCAATTGTTTTTTCTTTTTAGCCACAATTATTCACCACCTTCGTAAAAGTTTTTGTTAAAGGAGTAATCACTGTCATTGATTAAGTCACGAACATTTTCATCATCGATTTCAGAATAGTTATAGTAGAGTTGGTTCTTGTCGATGATTTTAAGGAGAGTTCTCTTTTGATCATCAAGTGAAAGTTCGTGTAATGTGTCTTTCACTGCTTCTAAATCGACACGGAAGTCAATCTCGGCTTCTTTTAACATGAATTCCAATACTTCATGTAATTCAGTTTGTGTTTTTGCATGTTGAATGGATATTAAGAAACCTCTATTTTTTTCCATTAATTCTAGATAGACAAAACTTCCGCCACCTTGCCATTCAACGTCTTTCGAAATTCCACCCTGTTCACCCTCAATTACTTTTTGTAGACGTGGTACTGACACTGTATTTATGTAATCCATCTGTTCAATTCCGATGTAACACCGATTCATTTTGTGAGCTACTGCTTGTGTGGTTGCAGAGCCCATGAAAAAATCTAAAATTAAGTCATTTTCTTCTGTGCAAAGTTCAATGATTCGTTTAATTAACATCTCTGGTTTCTTGCCATTTGTAAAAGAGACTTCTCCCTCTTTATTAATATTATTATACTGTAAATCATCCCATAGATTGCCAGCATTTTCTTTTCGAACAATGTCACCATCTGAATTTCTATACGTTATATCACTTAACCAGGTAAATAGCCTTCTTTTAGGTCCTTTGTAGTATAGAGACGTTACTTTACCCTTGTTTCTTCCGGTTGTCGGCACATACTCAATACTCGTAATATCTGCGTCCGTTTCCATTGCTTCCATGACTCTTTTTCGAATTGATGATTGAGCGTTTGTTGTATCAAAAATTTTACCAATATTATCATAATAGGCTTTTCTTAAGTCACCATTGTATTTCTTTTTCGCTAATTCATTTATATTCATAGTAGTTGACTCTCGATGCTCATACATCTTTATTGAATTTCCTGAACCATCTTTTATTTCTCCTAGATATTTTCGCTCCCCCAGATGAGTTAAAACTTGTACATACTTCCAACTTATCCCTTCACCTTTGAGTCTATCTATATACTGCATTAGTTCTTGTTCCTTCTGGGGTGTGGACTTCAGGTAAAATTCTTCTTCATCTTTAGAGTACATAAGAATATATTCGCAGTTATTTTGGAGAGATCTTCCTTGATGACTTCCACTGACCCCTGCAATTTTAGCCTCAATTGTTATCATGTTTTTAAAGTTGTTTCCTCCAAAGACGTTATCCATTAAAATTTTCAAATAAGATTGTTCCATATCATCACATTGAACAAAAATGGCACCATCTTTGCTTAAAAGATCTTCTGCAACTTCTAACCTATTTTTCATAAATGTTAACCAAGTGGAACGGTTAAATTTGTCATTATAGTTAAAGCTATCATTACCTGTATTATAAGGTGGATCTATGTAAATCATTTTAACTTTTCCAGCATATTTCTCTTTCAATGTATGTAAAGCTAGTAAGTTATTTCCCTTCATGATTAAGTTATCATCTTCACTAAAGCTATTAATCTTATGTACGCCATTTTCATCATACTTTTCCGCATTGACTAAAATCTTCTTATCTAACAAGGTATCTATTTCTTCCTTAGCAATGACTTCATTTAAAAAAGGTTCATCTGGACGTAAATCATCTTTGTCCGTGTCTTCTTTACTCATGCTTGCCTTTAACACGGTGTCTTTGTAAGGGAAGTCTAGTACGACATCTGTTGATTCATCGATGAATTTTCCACCTGCCGTTAATCCAATCTTCTTGGAGTACTTTGTATATGAATCCTGCCAGTACTCGTCTGCTTCAAATAGTTCAATCAACTTATTTGTCTGCATGACGATGTTTCCTGCAATGTCAATTGTAAAGTTGTTTTTAATAGTTTCATTTGTAACGAATGCTTCAAGCAATGGTGCATCATAACCATCTAAGTCTTGAATGACCTTATTTTTGTTGACAATATCTCCAATGAAATACTTGTCTCCAAACTGTTGTAATACGTGTTTAATTGCTTCATTTATCTTTGTATTCAAGTGTATTCCCTCCATTATCTAATAAACACCACATAATTTATTAAATTATCTCATTATATTTAATATGTTTTTGATTTAATTGAAAGATCAAAAATCCCTCATCATTGGTCTACGTTTATATCAGAGCTTTTTTATTCTATTCACTCCAATTATAGCAAAATAATATACTTTTACATCATTTCCATGCCCACTTCTTGAATATCCTTATTTTTATCTGTTTTCTTACGCTCTTCCAATTTCACATCTTCTTTTAACAAATATGAGTTATAGACATTATCATCAAGAACTGCTTGCTGTTTTTTAGTTAGATTTCCAACATCTTTCAATTGATGATAAGCATTTAAGTATTTATCTTCACCTACTTTTAATTTTCCTGCATCGACTACTTCCAAGTCCGAATCTCTTATTTCCGGAAACATGGCACTGTATTTCGTTTCGTAAACCTGACTTTTTCCCTGATATTTCTCTTCTAATTTCCCTAGCAGTTCATTACCTTCTGCAAATTCCATCATCGTATTATTTTGTAGCTCTGGGGCCTCCGACTTTTCTATAAACATTTGTGGTTTCTCAATATCCAAGTCATAGCCTTTTAACCATGCCTTACACTTTACAACGTGATCAAATTCTTCCGTCCAAGCTTCGTTCGTTGAATTGTCTACTCCAATAACTACATCGCCATCCTCACGATAATACAAGCCTTTTGTATGTTCTTCTTCCATATGATCAATGATATAATCCATTGCTTCTTGATTAACTTCTATGAGTTCTGATGTATCTTTTCTATCTTGAATAGCTTGCAAGAATAAATTTTTTCCGTTTCCCAAACTTTTTGCTTGCTCCTTCATCAACTCAGGTTCCATTATTTCGATAAACTCGATCGATGTAGCACGAACTTCCTCTAACAACTTTGCTTTATCTTGCAGCTCTTTTCCTTGTGTCCAATTCGCTAGATAACCTAGAGAATAATCACTTGTATCAATATCAAAATAAGAGGCTACGGCATAGGCTGTCATTTCTGCTTGGAATTCCTTTTCTTCTGATGAAAGATTCATACGATTTTCTGCCGAGCTGTGTAATTTCGCATGTGCCAATTCGTGCAGCAATGTTTTCACGTTTTGTAACTCGCCATTACGAGGGTTCAATCCAATATGATTCTGTCGATTTCCCATACCATAGTAAAAAGCACCTTTTGCGGATCCTAATTCCTCTATTGGCTCACCAATTGTTACATCAAAATTGTCTCCAACTTCTTTCATAGCTTTTAGCATAGCTTGATAGTTTGCTACATTCCCTTCCATCCATTTGTTCGGGAAAATTTCAGGTAAGTCACTCGCTTTAGCATTTGTTTGAGAAATATCAAACACACTTCCTTTACCAAAATACATTTTTCCATCCTTCTTCTCCAATTCTCCTGCCTTTATACGCTCTTTTTCTTGAGTGGTGGCATATTTGATACCTTTCCACTTCCCATCGTCTCCCTTAAATTTAGGCTTTGTCTTATTTGGAACTAAAATTCGGATTGCTTTCTCACCCTTTTGCACTTGAAAGCCTTTCTCTTTCCAAAACTTATAACTTCCAACAGCTTGTGCACCACTAAACTGATTTTGAATAAGTGCTGTATTACGTAATGAATAGTGATAAAACTGCATCATAAATTCCAGATGTTCTGCCATTTGTTCAGGTGTTTCAAAATATGATGCGATAGATTCATTCATTGTTTCTGTTAACTTTTTAATTTCTTCACGTTTTTGTTCAAATGTTTTTTTCTTCATGAAACTATCCTCCTCAAAATAAAATCAAAACCACCAGTGTGAACTGGTGGTTTGCTCTGCGGCTAAAAGCCTCTTTTACCGGCCTTGGCCTTAAAGGCCCACCGAATGGTCCTCCCTCTTGCACCACACTCACTCGCTGATTCTAAAAGAATCTCTTATTTCTTTTTATTTTTCCTCCCAGTAAAAGGGTCATATTCTTCAAATAACGTTAACTGATCACTCATATAGTCTTCTCTAAGCTGATTTCTTATATATTCTTGAATTTGATTTTTATTTCTTCCCACTGTATCTACAAAGTAACCTCGACACCAAAATTTGCGATTACCATATCGATACTTTAAATTAGCGTGCCGGTCAAAAATCATTAAACTACTTTTTCCTTTTAGGTATCCCATAAATTGAGACACGCTCAACTTTGGTGGGATACTGACTAACATATGAATATGGTCCTTGCATGCATTTGCTTCATGTATTTCAACATTTTTTCTTTCGCATAGTTCTCTTATTATTTCTCCTATACTTCGTTTGTATTTTCCATATATAATTTGCCTTCTGTATTTTGGGGCAAAAACGAGATGATACTTACATCTCCACTGTGTATGTGCTAAACTATTCTTGTCCTTCATTGGACATGCCTCCTTCTATGACGAGATCTGGTGGTCGGGAAACCAACCTTATCTTACCATGAAGAGAGGCTTTTTTTACCCCACGCTGGAAGCTCTTTGGAACCCCCGGCATAGCCAGGGGTTTTCAAATACCATAAATAAAAGGCCTCCCATCATTGGGAAGCCTACATTTCTAATTCGTTACTATTATTTTTATCTAGTGAAGACTTTTCTTTATCGTTACTTAGTACTTGTTTTTTTCTCCAAATGCTTGCAAGTCCAATGTCGCCTTATTGAAATGATCCTCTTTCATCATTGTTTCCGCGTCTTTTCCTAAAACTTTTATAAAATGCTGCTCTTCTTTCGTTTGTGGTACCTCGGTTATATGATTATAAAATTTTACTCTCACAAGCTCATTATTTTTTGTCATCATTAAACAATTCGTATCTTTTACATAAGTGATTTCCGCTTTATTTGTTTCTTTTTCATTCATCCTCATATTTCATCCATCCTTTCTACAAAATAAAAAAAGAGCTCCTACTAGGGAACTCAGTTTGTACTTCCATTTTATTACAACAATTGGTTTCTAACTATCTAGAATCACCTTTTCACGTTCCACATCCAACGGAATCAACGCTTCGTCATCTTCCTGAAAAATCGCCTCGATTGCATCTTTTGTCATCAGATCAACTTCAATTTCTACCTCTCCAGCATCAACAATGAAAATAACACTATCAGTTTTTATTTCTTTTATATAGCCCAAATCATGCATTGGTCGTCACCTTCTTCTGAAATTCAAATTTTACTTTTTGACCTTCTGCATCATACCGCAAAAAGGCATCAAACTTTTTCCCTTTCTTACTTTTAAATCCCTTAATGAGATTTGTCCTTTCCCCGTTCAATAACTTCTTTATGTTAGATTGACTAATTGTTTTACCAAGGACTTTCTTTGGTAAGGTAAATGTACATCCGCCCTGATAATTCGTACACCCATAAAACTTCGCCTTATCTTGGATCATGCCATTTTTACAAGATGGGCATTTACCAAAATTAGACTGTTCCTCTACTTGTTGCAACACTTGCTGCATATGGCCAATTTTCGCTGGTGCATCTTCCATAAGAGACTGGATCATCTGCTTAATTCTATCCAAAAATAATTCTTGCGATCCTTCATTCTTTCCGATTTTCTTTAAATAGGTTTCCCATTTCGCTGTCATCTCTGGGCTAGCAAGTAACGTTCCTTCTACAGCCTGACAAAGTATCTTTCCTTTATCCAATACAGTCACTTGATTCTTTCTGACCTCAATATACATTTGGCGTTTTAATGTTTCTATGATGCTTGCTCTTGTTGCTTCTGTTCCAATTCCTTCACTTTCTTTTAATGTATGCTGCAATGCTTCGTCATTTACTTCTTTTCCAGCGTGTTTCATCACGTTAATAAGTTGTCCCTCGGTATAATACTTAGGTGGCTTTGTCTTTCCTTCTGCTATTTCCACATCTACCTGGCACGCTTGGCCTTTTTCCATTAATGGTAAGACCGTTTCTTTTTTCTTAGTCTGTCGATTCTTAAATAGTGATTTCCAGCCTATTTGTTTCTCCACTTTTCCAGTTGCTTCAAAGTTAATCCCTTTTACATCAATCTCTACTTTTGTTTCTTCATATTCGTAATCAGGTGCAAACATAGCCAAGGTGGTTGCCACTACTTCTTGGTAAATGTTTCTTTCCTTTTCATTCAAGGACCCTATATTAGCCGTTTGTTTCGTTGGTACAAGGGCATAGTGTTCTTCAAATCAAGAGTATATTAATAATTTTTCTTATTTAATAATATCCAATTCATCGAATATATGTGTTTAATGTATTGCATAAAGAGGATCAAAACATATAATTCTACAAGAATACAAGAATGCAAATCAAAAGAAGAAAGTTACGAAAAAAGCTTACTGAAATTCAATCGTTATAAGAAGAAGTTATAAAACAAAAAACGTGTGGGCATTATGAGCAACTTTATAACAATATAGTTGTTCCAAGTATGTATCTACATTTAAAGTTGTAACAGATGAAAAAATTCAATAAAAAAACGGGTTAACCTATATCAGGATAACCCGTTATAATTACATTACGAACAACTATTGTTATTTTTAAAGATAAGCCCTCCATCTACTTCTGTTCCCTCAAAATCCAATGTAATATTCTCAGTAGCATCCACTACTCTTTTATCGACACTTACATTTATTCCGTTGATGATTTCAACTTTATCATCTTCTTGCTTTTCTGATAAAGTTACTCCAAAATTTGGACCACAACACCCTAATCCCTCAAAAGTGAAACGCAGATTTGTTTCACCATTGTCCTTCATCATTTTTTCAATATATGGCTTTGCTCTTTCGGTTATAACCATTAATAAATCGCCTCTTTATCTACTGTTAATTCTTTTATCGCTTCATATCCAACAGGGTTTTTAATTTTCCAAGGGATAATCACATAATTGTTTTTTGAGTGTTTCTCTACTTCCTTTATCCACTCTATTTCTGATACTGACCGCCCATGTAAGATGGGATCAATTGTATGAGTAGCATATAAGCTTTGATTAATTACCCACCATTTAGGGGTTATATTTGCTCGATTTAAATCATCTTGCAAACGGCTCGCTTCATGTACTGGTGTTGCTTCAGCCAATGTCACAATAACAACTGTTGTTTCTCTTGGGTTCCTTAATCGAGGCAGTAGTTGTTGAACCGATAAAGGTACTTCCCCTGTAGATCTTTCCATTTCTTTATGATAAGCCTGAGTAGAATCTAATAATAAGAGTGTATGCCCTGTCGGTGCTGTATCAATTACAATAATTTCGTCATTTGCCTTTTCTACGATACTAGCGAATGCACGAAACACTGCAATTTCCTCTGTACAAGGTGAACGAAGATCTTCTTCTAAATAAGCGATTCCTTCTTTATCTAATTCATGTTTTGATGCTTCGATAACCTCTTGTTGATACTTTTCTACTTCCACTTTAGGATCAATCCGACTAACGGTGATATTTCCAGTTTGATGATTCAGCACTTCATCGATATGGGCAGCTGGATCTGTTGTCGTTAAATGAACTTTCTCTCCTCTTTCAGACAATCCTATGGCGATGGCTGCTGCCACAGTAGTTTTTCCCACGCCTCCTTTCCCCATTGTAAAAATAATTCGCTGTTTACTCTCTTGGACATCATCTATTAATTTTTGTAAATGAGGTGTCTCTATATCGATAAACGATTCTTTTTCATTATCATTCGAGAACGTTTCATCAAAAAGACGTCGCATATTTTCAATTCCTGCGATATTAAATGGTGCCAACTGAATTTCATAAGTTGGAATGTTTTTTAATTCGTCTGGCATTGATGTAAGAGCTTGTTGTTGACGTTGATAAAACGCAGTAGATGTTTCGTCTTCTTTGACATAATTTTTCATTACACCATTAACAAGTAATGTTTGATTATTAATACCAATTTCACCAAGTTCTTTTGAGGCTTTTGTTACCTCTAATAATGGAGAAACCTCAGGACGTGTAACTAACATTAACGTTGTCTGTTTAGGATCTGAAAGCGATTGAACAGCCGCACTGTACATTTCTTTTTTTTCTTCTAGACCTGCTAAAGGCCCTAAGCAAGACGCTCCATGAGTATTTTCATCTAAAAAGCCACTCCAAGCAGTTGGCAATTGCAATAGTCGAAGCGTATGTCCAGTCGGTGCGGTATCAAAAATAACATGATCGTAAGTTTGACTAATCCCTTCGTCTGTTAATAGAGAAGAAAACTCATCAAAAGCAGATATTTCTACCGTACAAGCACCTGAAAGTTGTTCCTCCATTTGATTAATAACAGCTTCAGGAAGCTTATCACGATATGGTCCGACCACATTATCTTTATATTCCTTTGCAGATATTTCTGGATCAATGTTAGCAACATAAAGATTTTGCATATTAGGAGTAGGCGTTGGTTTATTCGTTAATTCTACATCAAACACATCTTGTAAATTTGATGCTGGATCTGTGCTAACAAGCAATACCTTCTTTCCTTCTTCTGCCAAAGATACAGCAGTAGCACAGGCTGTAGAAGTTTTTCCTACTCCTCCTTTACCAGTAAAAAATAAAAATGGTGTTAACTCTAATTTATTCGGATGGAAAAGTGTATTCATTATTTATTCCCTCTTTCTTTTTTATAATTGAATTCGGGGCTTTGCAGCAAGTGTTTCTTTAGTTAATCCTGTTAACTCCTGTAATTCTTCATTTGTTAAGAACTCTTTTACTTTTTTAATTTCCCCATCTACAACTGTGACTGGAAGAACATCTGGACCTTTTTCATTTAATAGTTGACTAATAACAGTAGATTCAGCAAAAGCATGTGGTTCATTTGCTAAATTATATCTCGTGATATCATATCCTTTGGCTTTTAAGTTTTCCGTTACAGCGGCCATACGTATTAACTCGGGATCTACACTTGGTCCACAGACACCAGTGGAACAACACATCGCAGGATCAAAAATCTCAATTTTTTTCATTGTAATAAGCACTCCCTTTATTTTTTAAAAAACTCACATAAACAGTTGCTTATATAAGTGTTTGATTATATACTATTCCTGTAGATTGTTTTTGTCAATTAATTTTGATGGCATTAATCAATTTGTCACATTTATTGATATTAACATTTAGTTATGTAAAAGGTGGTGAATTTCATGTTAACTTATTCGAATGCGGAGAAAATTTTAAAAGCAATTGGCGAAGAAACAAGATTAAAAATCATTTCCTATTTGACGATTGATTCTTTTTGTGTTTGTGAATTGGTTGAGCTTCTTCAAATGAGTCAGCCATCCATCAGTCAGCATTTAAGGAGATTAAGACAGGTGGAAGTCATTTTGGAAGAAAGAAGAGGAAAATGGATTTTCTATTCTTTAAATAAAGAGCATGAATTATATACATTAGTTCTTCATTTGACTAGCATGCTACCTTCAAAGAAAGAAAATATTCAATCATTCGTGGTTGAAGGAAGAAGAGTCCTTTGTGATTAATCGATGATGAAATAGAGAGGAGCTTTATTTTGCTTTTTTGGGCTATTTTTATTTTTTTAGTAACACTCATTTTAGTTATTTGGCAACCTAAAGGGTTGTCGATTGGATGGTCTGCAATTGGTGGAGCTATTCTCGCCTTAATAGTAGGAGTAGTTGGATTTAGTGATGTAATTGCAGTAACAGAAATTGTTTGGAACGCAACACTCGCATTTGTTGCTATCATTCTTATTTCCTTAATACTCGATGAAATAGGATTATTTGAATGGGCTGCACTTCATATGGCTAGAATAGCAAAAGGCAATGGAATAAAAATGTTTGTCTATATAAGTATTTTAGGTGCAATCGTAGCTGCCTTATTTGCAAATGATGGTGCGGCATTAATACTTACACCAATTGTACTCGCAATGGTCCGTAATTTAAATTTCAATGAAAAAATGATCTTTCCATTTATTATGGCTAGTGGATTTATTGCAGACACAACATCCTTACCATTTGTTGTAAGTAACTTAGTTAATATCGTTTCAGCCGATTTCTTCGGTATCGGTTTTGTGGAGTATGCATCTAGAATGGTTATTCCAAATTTCTTTTCTCTGGGTGCAACGATCACTGTATTATTAATTTACTTTCGAAAAAGTATTCCAAGATCGTATGATGTATCTAAATTAAGTGAACCTAAAGATGCCATAAGGGATCACAAAATGTTTCGTGTATCATGGTATGTTCTTGGATTATTGGTTGTTGGTTACTTTGTAAGTGAGTTCATTAATCTTCCTGTTTCTATTGTTGCAGGTGTTATAGCGATATTCTTTATCCTTATGGCAAGAAATAGTAAAGCAGTGGATACAAAAACAGTTATTAAAGGTGCACCATGGGCTATCGTATTTTTCTCAATCGGAATGTATGTGGTGGTATATGGACTCGGAAATGCAGGACTTACAGATGCATTGGCTACCGTTATTCAAGCGACAGCAGAACAAGGCTTATTCATCGCTACAATATCAATGGGTTTTATCGCTGCTTTCTTATCATCCATTATGAACAATATGCCAACGGTTATGATTGATGCCTTGGCTATTGCCGAAACTGATACATCCGGTGTAATGCGGGAAGCACTTATTTATGCTAATGTGGTTGGATCTGATTTAGGACCAAAAATAACACCAATCGGTTCACTCGCCACTTTAGTATGGCTCCATGTCTTATCTCAAAAGGGAATAAAAATTTCATGGGGAACTTATTTTAAGACGGGAATCGTTATAACAATACCAATCCTACTTATTACATTATTAGGTCTTTATTTAACACTTACTATATTTTAAAAGGAGAATGATTATGTCGAAAAAAATACTTTACTTTTTATGCACTGGCAATTCTTGTAGAAGTCAAATGGCAGAAGGATTTGGGAAGAAGCACTTAAGCAATGAGTACGATGTATATTCAGCAGGGATTGAAGCGCATGGACTAAACCCTAATGCTGTAAAAGCAATGAAGGAAGTGGATGTGGATATTTCAACACAAACATCTGATCTCATTGATCGAGATGTTTTAAACAATGCAGACCTTGTAATTACGTTATGTGGGGATGCTCAAGATAGTTGTCCAACGACACCACCACATGTTACAAGATGGCATTGGGGATTCGATGACCCTGCGAAAGCAGAAGGCACAGAAGAAGAAAAGTGGGGTGTTTTTCAGAGGGTAAGAGATAAAATTGAGGAACGTATTAAAGAGTTTGCTGAAAATAATAAGTAAAAATCCGAGGGATAAAATGCCCTCGGATTTTTTGTTATTAAACATTGCATGCTTATCTATATATTTTCGTACCAAAATGATGGCAATGTTATTTTTGTTTGATGAGATGAAGTAATATCCTCTGATAAGTATGATACAACTGAACGTGCTTGTTCGTAACCAGTTGTTAAAAAAAACGTTGAAGCTCTTCCAAAACTTTTAGCTCCTATTATATAAAAGCCTTCTTCTGGCTGTCGAAGTCTTTCTTCTCCATGCGGAGGTACAATTCCTTTTTTTGGATTAATAATATCAACTAATTTCGGTGCACACTCTATTGCTGGATCCCTGTCAAAACGAATTTCCCTTAAAAATTTGAAATTAGGTCGAGATCCTGTAGTGGATATAATTTCATCTACATTTGTAATGATTTGCTCTTCTTTACCTAACTTTCCAAGTACGTTTACTTTGTTGTTTTTTTGTCGAACTTCATTTATATAAAAAGGTGTATGAACCTCTATATATCCTTTACTTACTAGCTGTTCTATTTTTTCTTCTAATTTGTATCTACCTAATATTTTATCTTTCGGAGTACTAAATGTTTCAGAAACTTCTTTTTTTCGCAACACCCATACAATCGTTGTATTTGGATTTTTTCTTTTTAGTTTACTTAAGTTTATCAATGTATTTACAGCAGAATGACCACTTCCTACAACCATCGTTTTTTTCCCAATGTAACGTTCTTCATGTTTATTTAAAACGTCAGGAATCCCATAAAATATATGTTTTGAGGATTCTTTTTCACCTCGTGCATAAATTCCACCTGCTCCTATCGGGTTTTGTTGTTGCCATGTACCAGATGCATCTATTACTGCTTTTGCAAGAAAGGATTCTCTTTTTCCGGAAGATTTCACATGAAGAATAAATGGTGTCTTATTTCTATTTGTTGACTTCCTTTTGTCTTTATTATTTCTCCCAATAGCAATAACTTCGCTTTTTAAATGAATGTGTGGTTTTAAATCAGGATGCTCTGAAAGTGGCTTTATATACTCATAAAAAATATCGCTAGCATATGGTAACCTTTTAGGAACAGGCTCGTTCCATCCATTTTCGATTAAAAGTTTTTTTGAGGCAGGATCTATGTTATATTCCCAAGGGGAAAACAAGCGAACATGACCGTAATCTAAAAAGCTTGTTCCTACCTGTTCACCAGACTCAAATAATATAAATGGTTGATTTCTACTTACTAAATGGGATGCTGCAGATAAACCGACTGGTCCACCACCTATAATAGCAACTGGCAGATTATTAATGTTATCGTTATTATAGATCATATGATTCCCTCCTAGTTGTGAAGTGAAGTATACGTTACTAAATTTATTTACATATAGATTAGTAAAAACATATATACCGTCTAAAATATTAGACGGTATATTAGAGTTGCTCTTCAATAGAATGGAATTAGTTTTTATTCTGCTTTAGACGAGCAACTTAAAGATTCGTTTTTGGTCGTTTTGTCTTTATTTTGTTCCTTTTCATTGTTTTCTTCAACCTCCTCAAATTCAACAGAACAACAATCTTTATTTGAAGAGAATATTTTTTTAAATATTGATTTTTTCTTCATAGATCACACCTCCTTAAAAAATGAAGTAAAGAATATAACCTGTAACAGTAGCACCAAGAAGAATTGCAATAATAAACGCCATCAGTAAGCGTGGTTTAAAGAGTTTATTTAACAATAGAACTTCAGGAAGACTTGCTCCTGCACCTCCAATGATAAGTGCAATGACAGCCCCCATACTCATTCCTTTACTTACCAATGCTTCTGATATTGGAATCATCGTTTCAACCCGAATATACATTGGTATTCCTACTATAGCGGCAATAGGAATTGCAAATGGATGTTCATCTCCGGCAATGGATGTAATAAATTCCGCTGGGATAAAATCATGAATGATTGCTCCGATGAGTACCCCTATAACCAAATAAGGTAATACTGGATAGAAAAAATTCCAAGCATCTTTTAATGCAATGATCCACTTCGATTCTTTCTGTCCTACTCCATTTTGTGAACTACGTATTCTTACATTTCTTAGATGCTTTTCTAATTTTAAAGCATTAAAAGTTACACCAGCCAGTACTGCGAATATAAACATTGCAATAACGTAGAAGGCGGTTAACTTAAAGCCCAACAGTTTCCACAAAAGAATAACAATAACAGGATTTAATAATGGTGAAGATATTAGAAAAGAGATAGATGGTCCAAAAGGGGCGCCAGAGCTTAATAAACCAGCCAATATAGGTATTGTCGAACAAGAACAAAAAGGAGTAAGTGCACCCAATAATGTTCCTGAAATATACCCTGTTGCTTTATTACCTTTTTGTAAAATTCCTTTTATTTTTTCTTCTGTAACAACTTGCTGTAATAAACTAACAATAAAACTAATTATGATAAATAGAGCTGTTAATTCCAAAAAAAGCAGAATAAAGTTTTTTAAGAACTCAATCATTTGATATAATTCCCTTCTTTCACATCAAAAAAATTGATGTATTAAATAAAAATTATTTATCAATAGGATATAATTTAAAATAAAGATCTTCTGATAAAATCTCTTTTATTTCTTTTGGATTCGCAGAATAGTAATTCCACTTCCCTTCTTTTTCGACTGAAATAAAATCTGCATCTAATAATATTTTAAGGTGGTAAGATAATCTTGATTGACTTAACTCTAATAGCTCGCTAAGATCACAGACACATGTTTCTCCATTTTTTGATAGTATATTTAAAATATATAGTCTATATTCATCAGAAAGAGCTTTAAATTTTTCTTGATAATTAAGTAGGTTATTCGCACATATATCGATTTGTGTTTTCATGCTGTTTTCCTCCCATCGAATTATTTTGATGTGTCTTGGTTTTATATTACGCTTTTAAAAAAGATGTGTCAATGAAAATGAGTATGATTAGATATGTTCGAAAATTTTCATGACAAGGGATTGAATTAATTCTAAAGCACATCATTTTGCCAAGAATGTTTATTTCAATCCCAAATTGAGGACTTTTTAAAGTCGTTTGATCTTAGCGTTGAATACAAAGAAATAACAATTAATTTTTCAAATACATATATTTGGGATGATTCTGCTGTGAGTGTATTAGATAAAGTCGTAAGCAAATATCGTGAAAAAGACAATGAGAAAAGAAATGTATTAAAAATATTATTGACTGTAGACGAATCAGGGAACTCTTTGTGATTAATTGATGAAGCAATAAAGATTGCATCTCTAATTCCAGAATATAAAAATTCTGTAATTTATGTTACTGATTTTGAAAAGGCTAAAAATGAAATTCTTCATTTACAAGGAAAAGCAGAGTTGGAATATTCTCGACGTAAAAAACTTGCTCCTGTTGATAAAAAACAAAAGAAAAAATATAGTTTATGGGGTAAAAATATTACGTTGCTATCCTAGTCCTACAATTATTGAACATGCGAATAATGAAAATATAGGTATGGTTGTAATAGGCAGCTGGGATCTCAATACGTTACAAAAACAGGAATTAGGCTTTTTATGTTCCATCTTTGCATCATAAAATGAAAGGAAATACCCGAACACTCCAATAATAATAAGATATATTACTCTCAAAATAGTTATTTTTTCTGGTTTTTATTTTGAAAGCATCTCAATTTTGGGTGACGGATGACTTTTTGGTAATAATTAAACTGAGAATACTTTAACTTCAAAGTTGAGATGAAAATAGACAAAAAAGCTCACTACAACAATCACAAATTTTTATAGAAGTCGTTATACTTACTTGCTAGAGCTTCTTTTAAGTCTTTGTTTTCTTTTTCTAACTGTTCAATTTTAAATTTTAAAGACTCAATTATGATATCTTTGGATTTATCCGATGTATTTGGTTTATGATTGACTACACTTTTTAATTTGGATTGCTCGTTTCTAAGCATATCTATTTTTTTTCGAATCCCATCATTTTTATATAGGAAGGACTTGGAGATTTTACTTTCTTTCGACACCGTATTGTAATTGATTACTTTTTTCTCTCTAATCATATTTTTAATAGTATCGAACACTTTTTTTTCTGTATCATAAGATTTTTGCTTAGCTAAAGCAATAATTTTAGATGTATTTGGTTTTTTATTGGCCACTCTTTACTCTTTCCTCTCCCACGTATTCACGTCTTTCTTTAGGTATACCACTTACATTTTCATGTTCAGTAATTTCATTTAAAACCTTTCTATAGCTTTCAATTTTTTTATTAGCAAACTCTAACGATCGGACATGTCCATTTTTCTCGTAAATTTGTATATCGTTTTCTAAAGCAGTTATTTGGGATTTGTAGTAATCACCAAAAGAACTATCTACATGAAAACTTCTACAATTATTTGCAATACATGGGGGTTCTATGACCTTTTCCGCATAATCACATTTCATTTTTGTACTCTTAATACACATTCCATGATCCATTCTTATCGAATCATAATTATGTCTAACCCATTCTAGTTCTAAATCATTTTCCAAAGCCTGTTCATCAATATTAGACTTGACTAGAGCGCCTTCTATATCAAATCTGACTCCACCTTTACTTTTCGCTTTAAAATAAGCATCCTTTAAGGTTTGGTCATGTATCTTTGCATAAGCTAATGTCATTTCAGGTGAAGCATGAGCCATTAATCTTTGCACGTGTACGATACTCATACCATTGTTAATTAGTGTTACACCATACCTATGCCTAAAAGCATGATTTTTAAATCTATAGATTTCACCATTGACATCCCTTATATTCACTTTTTTAGCAAAGTTATTTAAAACAGTAGAAAGAGTTGCCGTAGTTTGTGGTTTACCTTTTCGTGGACCTCGGTAAGAAACAAAAAGATAGTTATCTGGATTATTTTCAGAAGTTGATTTTTGCTTACAGATTTCTTGTTGAGCTATAACAACTTTAGCTAATTCTACCGAGATCGGAACTTTATGATCTTTATAGTTTACTTTCCTTTGATCACCAACTAACCAATAATCACCTTTATTATCTTTTTCTAAACAATTAATCTTTAATCCTAATACGTCAGTCCCTCTAAACCCTGTACCTTCCATAATTAAGATAATGGGTATATACCTATCACCAATTAAATGAATATTTTCAACGACTTGGTCCCATATATAGTCTGGAATATACTTGGGATTGTCGTAGCTCTGACTTTTAGTTCGACGGGGATTATCATTTGGTAGAAATAAAGCTTCGATATGCTCAATTGGTGCATCTTTCCAGTTGAAAATTTTCAAGTCTGTCAGGAATTTTCTTACTATTGTTAGATTGCTACTTACATAAACATTGGTAGCCGTTATTTTCTCACGAGTTTTCTTGTTTAATATTTTTTTGTTCTTTATATATTGTAAATAACTTACTAAATGTTTACGGTCAATATCTTTTAATTGTAACTTTGGATAGTTATTATTTAAGAAATTCACAAATAAGGTAATTTCGCGAACGTATCGGATTCCAATTGAAAAACTTAAGTTTTTCAATTCTACAATTCGAGTATATAGATATTTTTTCACTAACTCTTTGTGTACTTGATTTACTTTTGTAAATTTTATTTTTTTTGTACCTGTATTAGTATAGTTCAATTCTATAGGTAATTTCTTTCCATCCCAGATATCTTTTTCATACTCAGGTGTCTGATCAAAGACGTCATATATATAATCATAAAATATACTCATTAATGAAACTACTGCTGTCACATGCATACTGTTTGTTTTCTTGTTAATTCTTTTAACTTTTATACCAGCATCAATTAAGTAGTTTGTATATTTTAACATTAATTCTTCTTTAGGAATGTCCAACACCGTTTTTATATAGGGATATCTTGTATCCATAAATCTAAGCATTCGTCTTAAGTGATGTCCTTTTCCTTCGAATATAGTAATAACAGAATATAAACTATCTTTCAGGTTTTTTCCGAAATAATATTTAATCTCATTCTTTATATAATTATTTTTACATATAGTAAAGTCAAGTGTATTTCTGTACTTATTCACTGGTCTGCTGGATTCTTTTGCTACCTTCAAGTTATCGCTATTCCAAACATCCGGTTTAAAACATAAATTATGATCAAAAAAATCTTCAATAATATTTTGTATTCTGACAGTTTCAGGATTCATCTTATATAACTCCTCTCTCTATGTAACATTACCTTGTTGTATTCATCTCTTATAGATTTTTCTGAAGGATGGATATACATGTTCATGGTTGTTTGAACGTCCTTATGACCCAATAATGCTTTAATTATTGATATTTCAACTCCTTTTTCGTGAAGTTCAGTAGCCAAGGTATGCCGAAACATATGAGGAGTAACTTTGAATTTTAGTTTTGTGGATAAATCTCTAAAAAATGCATCTATAGTTTCATAATCACAAACTTGACCTTTGGAGGATCCACTTAATTTTAAAAATAAATAATCACTATCAAAGTTGTTTTTTTCATGTACTTCATATATATAATCTTGCAATAAATTGATTGTGTCTGCGGATAGAAAAACTAATCTGTTTTCGCCTGAGGATGTTTTAGATTTAGTTATCACTACTTTTTTATCAGAGAGGTCGATATCCTCAAGTTTAATGTTTAATGCCTCCGAAATTCTTATACCAGATTCATAAAGGACACTTACTAATAGCATATTTCTTATATTTAATTTGGATTGGAATATTTGGTTTAATTGCTCTTCAGATAATTTTTTATATGGTCTTTTTGTTTCTTTCAGTTTTATAGCATTTAACTTATATTTAACACTGGTCTTTGTATGTTCAAGAAAGGATTTATAGGAATGCTTCTTGTTTGAATTAGAATAAAAGTCCAACTGGCTTTCGAGTATATCTGAATGGAATCTTTCTAAGTAATTGTAAAAACCAAAAATTGCCATAACGTTATAATTTACAGTCTTAGGTTGCCTCATTGTTTTGTTAATAGTAGATTTTCCTTGCAGCCATCCTATATACTTCAATAAATTTTCCATTGAGATATTCTTAAAATCTATTTGAAATAATTCTATGAAATCCCAATATAATTTTAATCTATAAGCATAAGACTTAATTGTGTTATTTGCCATATTTATAGTCTTTAAGAACTTCAGATATTTATTAGGATAAAGAAAAGGTTTACCATTATTGGAAGTTAAAAGATAAATATCATCAGAGTCCTCATTTTTAAATTTAATCACTTTTGCCATACTACACCCCTTATCTCTAAATACCTTAAAGACTTTAAAATTCTCATATAGATATTTAGTGTTTTAAGTTAAAAAAATAAGCATCTATATTCTTGAGATACTTTAACTACATACGTATATTATACTCTAGATAATTCGATCACCTTGGAATTGTCTACATATCGTTTGCGGGCTTCTGGATAAGCCATTTCCATATTCACATTCAAACACTTTTGATAGTTTGTAAGATTATCTTTAATATAGTTAAATTCACTGTCCGTAACATAATGGCTATCTGTTCTTGGATAAGACAAAACCTTCTTTTCGTACAAACCCTGTGCAACTTTTAATACTTCTGATGGGCTGTATTTCCATTTCTTATTCGCTGTGCTCTGCAACGATGACAACGAATGTAACTTTGGTGATTTCTCCTTTTTCAATTCCTTTGTTAATGCTTGGACAAGCCCATCATTTACTCTAGACACAATACCTTTTTCTTGTAATATATTTTGGGCTTCTTCTTTTGTCTCAAAACGTTGTTTATGTTTCACATCAAAGGATTCATTATTGATTGTCGCTTCTCCTTGAAACGTGAAGTAAGGGCGAGAAACAAATTCTTCTATTTCCTGTTGACGTTTGTATAGTAAATAAAGAGTTGCAGTTTGAACTCTTCCAACACTAAATACTCCTTTCATCCCTCGTTTTTGCAGGAGCAATGTATATAATCTGGATGCGTTCATACCAACTAACCAATCACTAAACTGTCTCGTTTGAGCTTCTTTATATAAAGACAGATAATTTTTTCCTTCTCTCAATTTTTGAAAACCTTTTTGAATCTCATCCACTTCCAATGAGTTAATCCATAATCGTTTAGTCGATTTATCCGCTGCGCCAGCAAGAGAAATGATACTTCGTGCAATGTTTTCTCCCTCTCGATCACAATCCGTTGCAACAATAATTTCACATGCATCATTTAAAAGTTTTTTCGCAATGTTAAACTGCTTTTTCTTATCTTTACTTACCTGAAATTGAAAATGCTCTGGAAACATAGGGAGCTGTTCTAACCTCCATTGTTTCCATGCTGCGTTATATTGTTCCGGGGAAACTAATTCTACTAAATGGCCATATCCCCAGGTAATAAATGCCCTATCATCAAAGAAACGATGATCAGTTACTTCGATGTATCCTTCTTTTTTGTTAGTATGTTGAAAAGAGTCTGCATACGCTTTTGCTTGACTTGGTTTTTCTGCAAGTATTAATACATGTCCCATTTTCTTTCTTCTCCTTTATTTTCAATCAAAAAATACTATAGCATAATCTTTTTTCTCAATTGCTATAGTTCAAAATCAAATTCACGTTGTTTATTTTTCTTTTTTGCCTGTGCTCGAATGGCCTGTTTATAATCTCGATTGTCACTCACATATTCAGGCATTTCTTTGGCAAAGGAATACACATTCTTTTTTCCAATAACAAAATGATCTAGCAGTTGTATATCTACCTTTTCAGATAGCGTTTTTAAACCTTTCGTGACTTTCATGTCCTCAATACTTGGTTCGGGATTTCCTGAAGGATGATTATGAAAAACAGCAACCTTTGCAATATCGTCCTTTGACAATATCTCTTTAGCAAAAACTTTTTTGTCCACGATGCTAGCGTTTGGTGATCCTTTAAATAGTTCATTTACAGATATCACTCTTCCATCTTCATCACAAGTAATGACCCCAAATGACTCTTGCCAATCATACTGATAACCTGCTTTTAAACTCTTTTTGACTGTTAAGTTATCTTTTACAACATCCAAT
Organism: Virgibacillus sp. MSJ-26; assembly: GCF_018918075.1. Taxonomy (GTDB): domain Bacteria; phylum Bacillota; class Bacilli; order Bacillales; family Amphibacillaceae; genus MSJ-26. The sequence goes on along the minus strand of NZ_JAHLPW010000008.1, from coordinate 45,673 downwards.
CCTGTAATCTCTTGTCTGGCAAAATAAGAAGTAAATTCGTCAAAATTTCCATAAGTAGTTACGTTATCATTTTCATGGTACATGTTATCCATATCTTTTTCTGCCACATTATTCATTGGGATGTTATTTTCTATTGGATAAGCAATGGATTCTTTATTCGATGTAATGGTTTTATCCATCTCGTCATATTGAAAACCATCAATAACTTGGATATCAAATGTTTTAAAATAATTCTTTATTTCCATATCAACATCCCTGCTGTTTGCTTTATTTGATACATAAAACATAGAAACAGCACCAGCATTTAAACTTTCTTTTAAAGTACTTTTGAAATTGGATGCATTGTTCATATCAAAACGACTTACATGTAAAGGTTCATTTTTAGTTGAACAAAAAACAGATACAATTTCATCCTTTTCCGGCATTTTATTATGAGATACAAAATCTATAAAATCTTGAGGCGAAGCAATCCCCTTATGTTTATTTTCAATACTTCCTTTTGAATAATCAATAAAATCTACAAGACTTCTAACGGAAGCCTCGTCATCCTTCACCTTTTGGTATAATTCCTCTTTGGAAGAACAATTAAAGTACTCATATAAATTACTCAAAAGAATCACCTCCGTCATTTTCCAGACGAGCAATCAATTCTTTCAGTAGAAGAACATCCTGATTATTGGGATGCTCTTTCATAAAATCTATTAACTCCTGTTGACTATTCATATTAAAATAATCTAAAATACTTTTTTGATTAATATCCATTTCAATCATCCCTTTCCTTTCTTTTTGTTTTAAAATTGCATATAAAAAAGCACAGAATTAAAAATCTCTGTGCTCTTAAAATATTTTTTTCTTAAAAGATTGATCCCCAATTTTGTATTATCACTAGTGTAGATTTACACTTATCTTGTAGAATTATTTAACTTGGGTATTAACTCTGTCCCTAAATTACACAGTTCCTTTATATCCTCAAATAATTCTAATGTTATTTCTATATGCTTTTTTAAATGTGTTACCTCTTCGTTTGGGGACATTGGTTTCAACTTCTTTTTAACCGTATTTTCTAAAATGTGATTATGTTCAGAGTTATAAAACTCGGTATCTTCAACGTCAAAGTATTCAATTTCTTGCAGGCTAATCTGATGTACAATTAAGTTTCTTCTACTTAATAGCCACTTTAAACCATTCACACTTTCACTTTTAGAGTAATCCCAAACCTTCTTCCAAGCATTTGATTCCCTTAATTGAACACTCATCGGAATTAAATTAACATTTATTTTTTGAATAGTTGATAAGTAACCATCTTTATCATATTGCCTAATATTGAAGTAAACAAAATCTAGTAGACGGCCGATTCTATCCCATGTTGAAGCCAGTCTGATATAAGCCATTTCTAAATGGCTCCAAAATTCCTTTTTATAAGTATCAACCAACAAGTCTGCTAATTTTTGATCTTCATAATATCTGCTAAAATATTCTATACGTCTATAAAGCATTACTTGTACCATTGTATCGTAAGATTTTTTAATAGAAAATATTAATTCGTTTATCATGGAATCGACATAAGTATCGTAGAAAGGTTTATCTTCATCTCTTCCTAATATTAATAATTCTGGCACCCCACCTAGCAAAGAACGAATTTCTTTTACGTTGTACTCTGCAGTTTCTATCAGACTACTATCAATATACTGTTCATTAGAATTGTATTTCAGCCTTTCCAAATGATACCTATAGGATGCATGTAATAAAGGTTCAGTTCTCTCAATTAATTTGTCTAAGTCAATATACTCCTTTTTATTAGCCAAGATTTAACCCCCTCTTTTTAAGGTTATCTAATCACTTTCTTCTAATTCTTGTTTAATTCTTTTTATTCTTTTAAAATCTTCAGGTTCGTGTGCTTCAACACCATATATTTGTTTCATTTTGTCATTCATTTCTAAGTTATAATTCACTAAGATACCTTTTAATCTTCTGCCCATTTTTTCGTCTGTAATTAGATAGCCTTTTTTCTTTATATTCTCAACAGCACTTTTTAACTCAACAAACATAATAGATATTATATCCCGTAAATATTCAATATGATCTTCTTCTATATTGGTATCTTTATTTCTCTTCTCAAAAATATAGAACTGTTGTTTTGATAACGAGTTTATAATCTTTTTAATCTCCTCCGTTGTTATTTCCATATCTAATCTGTGTGCAAATTTATTCCTTAAACTATTAAACTTCAAATAACTAGATATTGACTCTTTAGGTAATAATCCAAGCGCTCCCACTAATTTTACCTTCATAGGAAATCTCAAATCAGAAGGATCTAAACAATCCTTTTGGGGGAAAGTTGCTTCTAGCAAGTGTATTAACTCATTTTCCAAAAATAAATGTCCTCTAACCACAATTTGCAAAGGATCTTTCTTTTCAATATTATCTAAAAAAGATCTCTCCTTCTCTTCATTTGTCATTAAATAACTCCTTTTAATATTTTAAATACGCCGCTAAATAGCTCTATAGATAAATTATTCAATTTACTAAAAGTATATCAAACATAACTAAGAATTGTTAGACTTCACTAAATCAATCCTTCTCCATCATTTGATCAAACTCATCCATATGTCTCTCAAACTTATAATCATGAAAGGTTTTTCGCATCGCTTGCTTTAAACGGATTACGGAAACATGCAAATGGTTACTTCTATTCCCATGATAACTTTGAAATAATGTTCCTTGATTGCCCTTTTCTGTTGCGTATAACTGTCTTGCTGCAATCTTTTGTCTAAACAAAGAAGTTTTTTCTTCTTTATCTACGCTACGCATTTCAGTTAGAATTGCATTCCCCATCCGCTTCCTTAAATCATCCATCTTGGTTTCTTTATAGGTATGGTAATTACTCTCCTCCCCGTACATTTCTTTCATGACTTCTACTTCCTTGTCTAAACTTGTAACTAATTCTTCCATCTCTTCTGCATGAAATTGTTCTAAATATATGTTTGTTATTTCATCGATATAGGGTCTCGCTTCATTAATAGACTCGTAACCATAGCGCCATTGTTTTCTATCTTCTGGCAAACGATTAATAGCTTCTTTAAACAGCTTATTTGTTTTACGAAACGAAGCTAATGAAATCTGATTATCTTTTTTATAACGTACTGTTCCCCGTAGTAATTCATCTATTTTATTTCGTTCATTGGCTCGATCTAAAATACAATTCGCTACTTTGGATTTCATTTTATCTAATGTCTTTGGCTTTCTTTTTGCTCGATACTCTTCACGCCATGTATTCGTTTCTTTATCAAACACATTCATAATTTCTCTCGTTGGATAGGGTTCTACTGTTGCAATATGAACATGAATGTTATCAGTATTATAATGTAAGGATGCTGTCCAAATTGCTGATTGCTGCATCCTTTCAGCTGCCAACATTGTTTGCATTGTTTCTCGGACAATGCTTCTCATTTTGGGTTCGTCAACTGAATGATTTTCCGAATTAAACACCCCTTGTTTCTCTAACCAATCATTATCAAAAGAAATAACATCTTGCCACATAGGTGATTCATTTTGTTGCGCAAGTTGAAATTTCTTTTTCACTTTTTGCTTCTCTGTGTCATTCAAATAATCTTGATCTGTTGTAAATAATTCTCCTTGTTTCGTATCATCATCCATATAATCCATGAACTGATAGAACATATCAAAGTCATTCTCATGGTCTGATGCGTAATTGATTTCCACATTTCTTTTTGCGTCTTCACGATCCATATAGTTAATGTAATTATTGAATACGGTAGACCCGGGTGTGACAAATTTACTTCGTAATACAACCGCTGGACTCATGATTTATTCCGGACTTTCCGTATTGTGTTGTTGTTTCATTTCCTTCTGTCGTTCATAATCTAATTTCTTTTTTCGCTGTTTGTGAATTCGCTTTTGTATTAGTTGTTCTGCTTGTTCCATACCATTTGTTTTGTACTCTTCAGTTGTAATTAAATTCTGGAATTTGTTCACAAGATAGTAATGATTTAAGAACTCCAATATGATTTTTGTATCACGGTCAATCACATTACTGGCAACTTGAATACGATTCATTTTCTCTTTCATGAAGGCTAGCTTCTCATCTAATAAACTATCAATCATTTGTTTCAATAAAGCATGTTCTTCATCCCGACTTTCAAAATAAGCATCGACCATTAGAGAGATTGCATTTGCTTGTGACAGATGATTTTCGTTCGCTATCACTTTAATCTTTTCTTTTATTTCAGGATGTAACATAAAATAGCTTCCTTGTTTCTTACTCTCCGCTAAACTCAATTTCATTCCTCCTTCTTTGATTCCATATTAAATGTCTTTTCCAAAATACCTTCTGCATCTGTAGGATCAATTCCTAATCCATCACATAACAATAAATACATTTTTAATGTTTGTTTTTCCAAATGATTTAATCGTTGATAGGTCATTTCAATACCATCAGCAACTCGATTCAATGTCACATCTAATTCTTTTTCAGCACCCTTTATGCCATCAAATGTCACCTTGTCTTCTACGATTCGTTTCAATAAAGTATTCCTAGATACTTTTTGCTTTTTTGCTTCTTCATCTAGCACTTTGATTGCTCGAACATCTACATCACGGATTTTTATTTCCATCAGAACACCTCTTTTCATGAAGATTTTAATGAATAGGAAAATCCCCCTTCAAAGGAATAGGGATTGTTGAACAGGATAAGGAGAAAGTGTACCCACATGGCGTGGGTGACTAGGCAGTGCCTAGTTTTCCGAAGTGCCCATTTTTTCGTTCAAATATATAGGTATCATATAGGTGCGTATATAGCTTTTATATAGGTCATAAATCATTATTTTTCTTTATTTTTAACTGCTTTCTCTTTCTTTTTTGTCTCCTTTTACTTCTGTTCCTGCTTCTCTTTTTTCTCTTTCTGTTTCTTCTTGTCTGTTTTATCTGGTTTTTCTTTTTCCATTTCACATTCAGGGTGTAGTAATACTTCGAGTTTTTCTTCACGATTTTCATACTTTTCTTTTAGTTCTATGACCTGATTTTTATATTGTTCTATCTCTTCTTCAGCACTTGCAATTGCATTTTCTTTTTGTTCTATTTCCTTTTCAGTTTGGTCCTTCTCATCTTCCGTTTCATATTTCATATCTTCTTTTAGAATGCCCTTTTCTTTCATTAATGTATCTATTAACTCTTTTTCGAATGGGATACTTTCATCAGTGATAAGTGAAATTTCTTGTTCGATTCGTTTCATTTCTTCAATTATATTTTCTTTTTTATACTCTTTTTCGGATTTAATCACTAGATTCTTATTGTCTTTAATTTTGCGATAATCACCTACAATGATAACCTCCTCTGGTTTTGGAAAAGTCGATTGTTCCACCTTGTCTGCATCAGTTGCCACTTCATTATTGTCATCTTTGAACTGTTCTTTGTACTCCTGTTTCAATATTTTGCTGTCCCGATGTTCCGTTATAAATAAGCCAATAACACGATAACTACTTGGTACATTTTCAATATGGATGACCATGATATCGTCAGATTCATATACTTTCTTTGAGGGATATATATCCTTTGTTTCCTTACTTTTCGCTTCAAATGTAAAAGTTGGTTCAACCGCATCTGTCCCAGTATGCTCTCGTTCAATTGTCACTTCCATGAGATGATTCGTTGGGTTATACTCCCAACCTCTCAAGGTCAATGTCGTCTCACTTAAACCGTTAATAGACTTGTCATATTCCGTTTGGGCAATGGCACTATCATCATACATCCAATACTTAGACGTAAAAAAAACACCTAAAAAAATGCAAAGTGTTATGATGATCCCGATATAAAATTTATTTTCCCTGCCATGAATTAGCTTACTTTTCATGCGATTTATCTCCTTCCTTTATGACGATTCACCTACTAAAAATTGCTTCACATATGGCAATGGATCTACTTTTTTATCATCTATTAAAATCTCAAAATGTAGATGAGGATTTGTTGATGCACCTGTAGACCCTACCTGTCCAATGACTTCACCCGCCTTTACTTTTTTCCCAACTGAAATGCCTTTTTTCTTCATATGGGCATAACGGGTCTTAATACCATTACCATGATTTATTTCTACATACCATCCATAACCATTGCCCATGTTTTTTAATGTAGAATTAAATGTAGTTCCATTTGCTTCACTGATGGTTACTTCTCCATCTGCAAACGCGATAATTGGTGTTCCCTTTATACCTGCACTTGCAATATCTATACCAGCATGCATTGACGAGCAGTTACCACACCCAGTACGATAACCAAATCCTGATGTAATCGTTTTAGTGTGAGATGCTATCCATGATTTGCCATCCATTAAGTCAGCATCAACTTGACTTTTAGCTTCACAGTTCATTGTTAATCCACCTAGTTTTTTCGTTAACTCTTTCATAGTGGGTATCCAATGTTGGTTCAAATTATTTGGATCATTTGTCGCACCAACTGGAGCATAAATCTCTCCAAGTTGTTCTATTGTTACCAATCCATCTTCAATAATCCGGTTATATAGGGTTGCTGCCATTGCCTCTAAGCCTTCTCTTAACGTGGAAAATCGTTGTAATGATTGCATGTTTGTTGATGGATTCATTAATCCACCAGGATTGTTCTTATCAATAACTCCTTTCGATGTTCCATAAGCTGTTTCATGTAGAGCAATAGCTCCAAAAAGAACTGGATCAATGTCCTTTTCTTCTGCAATTTCAATGATATCATCCCCATATTCTGCAAAGACGCCAGACTTATCTTCATGTTTAAAATAATTGTCCCAAGCCTTTTGATTTATATCACCCGTCGGAGAACAAACATAACCTATCCCATTTTCTCCAGTCTCTTTCTGTCTATTTTGTTGATTGTCTACACTACCACTCAATGCGCCAATCATGGCTAATAACAACGTAGAAAGGATAAGGAAAATAAAAACTGGAATAATGTTTGCTACTATAAAACTAATGGTTCCAACAAATAGTTTTTTTCTTATAAAGTGTTTCGCGATGTTCCTTAGATCTTTCACTTTCTCTCTTTCCTTTCTCCTTCCATGTGTTGTTGTTCAGGTGTCACCATATCACTAACAACCCATGTATCTCCTTCTTTTTCTAAAGTGATATAATACAACTGCATTGGTTTGGATGTCGATTTTCCATTCACTGTTACATACCAACTAGCAAACGCACCATATGTTATTGTGGTATTTCCTTGTGGTTGAGAAGCAAAAAATTCAATCTTATCTAGTTCTCTTTTGACGCTTTCTTGTGTAGAATGACTCATCTCTTTTTGAACGTTTTTTAAATAGTTGTCTGTGACAGTGCCATCCCACTTTTCCCAATCCGTTACTTGCAATAAATAAAGAGCAAGCACTGTTTTTGCTTGCTCTTTCGCTTGTTCTATTTCTTTCTCACCATGTTTTTGGATATAAGATTTTCCTAAACTCTCATCCTCATTATCATGTTTTCGTTGGGTTTCTTCCTCTTTTACTTCATCATTATCGTTTTCTTCCTCTGTTAAGACTTGATCTATTTTTTCCTTATCTAATCCATTAGGCTTGTTGCTACTCTCTACCTCTTCTTCCTGTTGAAACATTTCTTCTGGAGCTTGTTCTTTCGGATTATCAGCCGTCCACTTCCATAAATACACCAGCCCTATTAATAAAGTGACGGCTAGGAGAAAAATATACTTATAGAACATTCGCTTATCCGAATTATCTTCCCGCATAACTTATAATCCTCCCCTAAATAGCTCTAACTCTTCTTTGCTTGCTTCAATCGATAACATAATATTGCCAACACCTGAAATACTTAATACACAATCTCCTTGTTGCAATTGAGGTACATGTTCTAATTCACTTTCTGTTAGTTGACCTTCAAAAATCGTTCTCAGTGCATCTAATGTATTTGAATCTTGCTGCATAACAAATTTATATTGTGTCAATTCAAATAAGGTGCGTATTTTTGTGACCGTTGCTGTATCTTGATTATCTGGGACAAAATCACGAATCGATTGACTTGCTAAAATTAACCCCCCAAAATATTTACGTGCTTCCCTTGCAAAGTCTGTTAGAAAAGATACGGCTAACATATTTTCTGCGTTCACTAGCCTATGTGCTTCATCAATCATAATTAGAAACCTTACCGCATCATCTGCATTAAAATGTTCATGTTGATACATGTGTTGCATCTGTCTAGCACCAACCTGAATTAAATTATCCCAAATTAGATTTAATGTATTATACATCTGTGCTTGAAATACATTTCTTTCTAGTTTCGTTAGATTACGAATGGAAAAGAAAATGACTTGCTCGTCTGTTATATCGCGAATGGTTGTATGCCCATTAAATAAAGTGGCATAACTATGCACGACATTATCCACGACTAATTCAATTTTTTCGAGACGGTTTACACGAGAAGTCGATAATTCCGGACGGATATTTCGTTTCTCTTTATTGTCATAGAGTTGCTCTCGAATGTAATCAAGTAGATCACTAAAGATTGGATATTCCTTATTTTCTAATGTGGTGACACCTATGGACTTTAATTTCTCCATATAACCTAGTGAGTCATAAAACATGCGTAAAATCTTTTTAAATTCCTCAATTTCTTCCGTAGAAGGGCTGCCTGCAAGAAATTCATAGAAAGTAGCTACCTTTGATATATGTTGCATAAAACATTGAGCTTCATATTGTTCAAAGCTTTCTTGTCCATCTTTATAATTACTTTTATCATCTGCTCTGAAAATTTGCAGTGGATTAACGATGCCATCACTTCCGTCCAAACTAATGGATTGACCGCCTAATGCGTGAACTAACGTTTTAAACTCTCCTGTGACGTCAAATCCTCTAATATAATTTCCTCTTGCTTCATTATCCATGAGTAATTTTTTCAAGGCAGTGGATTTCCCAGCTCCCATCTTTCCTACAACGACCGCATTGTAAAACCGCCTTAATTTATCTTTATGGAACAAATCGAACAACACGTTCCCTCCTGTAAAAGAGGTTCCTAAAAAGCTTCCTGTCCGGTCATTTAACTCGGAAAAATGGTACGGCAATCCAGATGCAAGCGTAATTGCTGGCATTCCTTTTCCACTTCGCTTATTAGGAAATTTAATTTGTTGCTCATAAGGAAGAAACAAGGATTGCCATTCATAATAGGTTTCATTTAAAAATATTTGCCCTTTAAATCCAATAGAATTGAGTCTAGTAATCGCTTTTTCTACCTTTCTCTCTAACCCCCATATCGTGGGAGAAGCAACAAACAAACGAATATGCAGCAGTTTAATCACTTCTCCCATTTCGGATATTTGCTGATACAGATCTTCCATTTCCTGATAACTTCTTTGTGCATCCATTCGATCTGATTCTTGTTTTGCACCACGAAAACGCACATCATGTTCTACCATGCTTTTATTAATCGCACTAATTGTTTCATCCTGTTCCATCGTGGCAATATCTGCAACAACCGTTGCATCATACATCGACATCACTTTATCTAACCACAATAAATTAACATTGGACGGGTAATCCCAAACATGGATACATGCTTCATATCCATCCCCTTTTTTAATATATTTATCTCTAAAACGAATACCTCCTTGCGGTTGAATAGTTGTTAAGAATTCTTTATCTAGCTTTGGTTTCTTTTCTTTATCAGTCGTGTCTTGTTTTTGTCTGGTAATCATCTATCTCACCTTTCATATTTGTGTATTTTGATTATTTAACAGAAATAGTACTTGTTCTTTCTTATCTTTGGATATTTCTAGTAGTGGAAAAGAATTCTGCATGCCTTGCTTACAATCATGTTTTCTATCCACTAATTCTTCTTTATCGCCTGCATACACGAACATAAAAAACTCCCGGTTATAACGCTCCCTCTCCAAAAATTCAAATTCAAATAACTTTTGTTCAATATATTTTATGCGCGACGTATTTGTGGCCTGTTGTTTCTTTCTCAACCAATAAGCACGTTGCAGCTCTGTATTCGTTGGAAAATTTAAGATGACTTCCTTAAACGAACGGAAGTAACTTCTTAAAAACTGTGATCGATTTAACAATAAGTAATTGAGATCAACATCATTTAATGCATGAATATTTTTAGTTTGCACTTGATATATATCCATTACTCCATCTTTTAATAAAATATAATCATCATGAATCTGCATAAAAGGAAGAATTTGAGACGTTTGCTTTAGCATGTTCGGTTTTTTACCTTGTGTTTTCATGTCTTGTTGTAATGCTTTTCGTTTTGCTAATTTTTGTTTAATTTGCTGGAACAGTTTGATTTTTTTTATAGAAATTTTCTTCCTCGTATGCTTTCTTGAGAACTTACCTTTCCAAACGTTAACTGGCTTTTTCATGCTTGTCTTGATCCATTTTAAGGGTTTCATTAGGATGGTTTGTCCCCCTTTCCATCTGAATTTGTTCATTAGCAATCTCGTTTTTATCCATTGCATGATAAACACCTGTTTTATGTCTGAACATCAATACAATCGATTCATAGTTTCGTTTTCCAGGATTGTTACCACTCGGTAAAAACGAATAAATCATGCCCAAAATAGCAACACCAAAATAAAAAAGTATAAATAGACTGTGCACTAACTCACGCAAAACAGTTAATAATAAAAGGGAGCTAATCAAAATAATGACTAGCTCTCTCATTTCTAATCCCATAATTTTAGGTTTGGATTTAATCTCTTTCGGTATCTCGTATTTCATCAGATCTCAGCCCCCTTTTTTCGATTTTCACTTGTTTAGCCTGCTGTATTTTCCCTTTAAATTGGTTCATTTTTTGTCCGATATCATATCCCGTATTATGTGCTCGTGATAGAAAGTGTCCAGCACGCTGCGCAGTTCGATTACCGCCTAAAAGGGTATGTTTCCGTTGTGGGTGAATATGCCCTTGCTTACCTGTGTTCACAACGGGAGTGGACTGATTTGGAGTAGTCGATGTTTTCCCAACACTACTATTTGTAGCATTACTCGCGCTGATAGACTTTGTATTTACATGTGGCTCAGTTGGAGTGCTTGAGCCATGTGAGCTAGGTTTTGTTGGAATAGTACTTGATCCATTTACTGGAGTATTATTAGCTCTTGAAGCGTTTGGATTATTTATCGTATTTGTTGAAAACTGTTGCTTATCTTCGGAGGTACCTTTGTTTGGACTACGTGGCGGAACAGGTTTCACGCTTCCGTTTCGCTTGCCATCTCTCATTCCTTTGTACATACCAACGCCTCCAGCACCTGCACTTCCAGCTGCTTTTCCTCCTGTCTTAACAACTTTTCCTGCTCCTTTACCTGCCATGGATGCGCCAGCACCAGCTACCTTCGTACCAGCATAAGCTCCCATCATTGCTTGCCATCCTGAACGAAGTCCAGCATCAATGCCCAACGTTCTTTGAACAATATCAGGTGCATCAATCAATGCCCATGCACCAGCAATAAGCAAGATAATCACACCAACCATTCCAATTTCTTCTTCTAAATCATTTGCCCATTGTGCATATATAATGAACAATTTCAAAAGTACGATCATGACAAAGATAACTGCAAAAGTACTCACTATTTCCGTTAATACTTTTTTCAGTCGTTGCCCACCTGTAATATCTGTCGATGCCGTGAACATTGCATAGATTTGATGAAAGGCCAAATCAAACATCGCACGACCAATCTTTAATGTCGTAATGATTAAGGCAAATGCCGTTACTGCCAGAATAGCTATAGCTATTTTCCAATTGACGTGGTAACGATAATAGCTTTGCTGCCCTAAATTTGTTGCAGGAACAGCATTTTTATTAAGCTCTCCAATTCGAGAAGTACCATCTCCATTCTGAACCAGTCTGTTTTTCAAAAACTCTTTTTGATCATTTGTTAAGTCTTTGACCCAATCTTCTGTTGTCCAGCTAAACCATCCCTCATCTTCATAAATATCAAGTTTTTCCGTGACATCAATTAAATCAGGGTTCGTTAGTTTATTAGCGTAAGTGAAATTACTTGTACCGATATCCTTATCTATTAAATGTGGAGGATGTGGCAAAGTATTCTCATCTCCCATTACAGTGTCTTTACTCTGTCCATCTGTATAAGTGAAATCACTGTCTACATAGTATTTAACGTCTGCAATATTTCTTTTCAACACATTGTCAGAGATGTTTCCATCTACCTCAACTACGTCTAATCCTTCATGCAGCAAGTCTTCCATCATCCCCATTAAACTAGGTAGAATAACAATGACACTTACCGCGATTAGTATATTCAAAACGACTTCATTTCTTTTCTCTACCTTGTTGAGCATAAACATAAAACCTAAAACAGTTATTGATACAACAAACAACCCAATAGCAAGTGGCTGTAATATATCAATAAACCCATTCATATCACTATTGTCATATAGTCCACCTAGTGAAATGATTTGCGTTGCCACACCTTCAATCCAATCATTAATCCAAACTAAAATCTGTATGATTCCCCAGCCGATATTTCGGAGTAGATCATCATACAGCCAACCACTAGATATATCGAGGATATCGGCTAGATCTGCATAAAGTTTCTTTAGTTTTTCATCATCCATTTTCTATCTTCACCACCTTTTTTTGAGCATAAAAAAAGAACCCATAAAAATGGATTCTTTACATTTCTTTTATAATAAAAATTAGTGTGTTGTGGAGCTATCTACTATTTTCACTATAAACGTTTTCTTTATGCGACAATCGCGCCCAATTGCGGTACACATTTAATGATTATTCAAGACACCCCTTAATCCCTTTGTACCTTCAGGTGATATGTCAAAACCATTGTTTTCGTGACCAACATACATTACTCTGCTTTTTTCTCCTGTATTCCCAAGTACAAGATGTAATCCGTGGGTTTCCCCATTTTCGTAACGAATTAAAATATCATAATCAGGCTTTTCAGTATCGACATCAACTTTCTGTTTCCTGCCCTCTGCATCTTTAAAAGCCTCTTCAAATCTTGATATGATTGTATCCTTATCGATTGTTGTAACAAAGTTTTCATTTATTCCACCATAGCCATCAGATTCAAAAATAGAAATCGATGAAATATCATCTAACATCGTCATTTGCTTGTCTTGAGATTGACAAGCAAATAAAAGTAAAGCGCAAAAAGACAAAGTAAGTGATAAAATAATTTTCTTCAAAAATATCCCTCCCAATCAAATTTACCAAATAATTTTATGCGACAATCTGGCCCGTTTAAGGCGCAGCTTCTATTCAACAACTGCACCAGTTAGTGGAAGTGCACCATTAATTTCTTTATATCAAATTAAACAAAAAAGCGGTTACAGCTTCTCCCCACTTTGGGTTAGTTATTACATTGGTTGATAAACTTAACAAACCTTTTGAGCCCATACTATAAATATATGAAGCAAACTCTTGGAGTTTACTTTGAGAAGGATTAACTTCTTGTAATTCACTCAGAATCTTATCGGTTGTTGCTTTTACTTCTTCAGTTTGAGATTGATCAATAAAACCTTTTTCTAAAGCCTTTTTGATAAGTTCTTGGGACAACTCCTCAACTTCTATTGTCTGTGATATATCTTTACCAAGTGCAACATTTCCATGATTAGCGGAAATACTTCCATAATTAACAACTTGCAAAGATGCTGCTTCTACATGATCTTTACCCTCAACCTCATCTTCTACTAAATCATTTAATTTATCGACCAAAACATCTAAACACGGAAAAAGAATCTGTTCATTCCATAATCTAATGTTATCGTTGAGCTTTTTCTTAATAAATATCTGAAAAGCATACTCTTCAATTGTAAATTCACCCTCAGATGAACGTTTCATTATCTGTAAAGCATAGGCAATCTGTATATCTTTATCTACTGGTAATTGTAAATCAAACCAGTCACCGCCGGGAGCATTTTCGATATCCTCAAAGTTAACTTTCATTGACAAATATGGACCAATAATAAAATTCAATACTTTGTTTTGGGATATTAATTCCATAAGTTCCCTTACTCGAGTTGGATAAACTTTAAATCCTGCAAACTGTAATAATTCAATACTTTTCTCAAAATCTCTTATTGACCTTTTAACTTCCTTTTGCCCAAATTCCACTAAATATCATCCTCCCCTGATTTCACTCCACTATAGTCCTTATAGATTTACATTAATTAAATGATTATATAGCCTTCACTTATTCCACAATTTGGCCCTTTTCTGGAAGAATTTAATCTCTTGTTTTTACTAACAAATACTAAATCAAATCCTATAAATATATTATTTGAGTTTTTTATCTTTTAGGAGATCAAAAAAACTATTTACAAATAGTGAATTATTTTTCTGTCTTTTTTCAGCTTTACCAAGAGCAGTATTTCTTTGTTTTATTGCTTTCCTTTTCCAATAGATATACTTCCATTTTGTCGGACTCCAAAATAATAAAAACTTGGCCTTTTTTGAAAATCTTTCTAAGTGTTTATTGTCACGTCCATCGCTATCCTTTAGCACCCCATTGAACACGTCACTTGCTAAATACTTTCTTCCAAAATAGTCCATGTATACTACCATATATTTTACGTCCATATTCCTTATATCAATACTTTCCTGATGAATAATAAATTCACACTTATCACCTGATTCTATTTCTCTAGTTGGTTTTGATAGGTGAAATTTAGATTTATTTTTTGTCCTAAATGATTTTTCTTTTGGAATCTCTTTAATAAGAAGAAATGTATCTAAACATAAACCATTTCCCATATTTTTAACTGTGACTTTAAAATGAGTTCCAAAATCATCACTTCTTGATAATCTGTGGTTAACTTTAATGACACTTAACAAAGGAGCATGACTAGCCCTGTATTGTGTCACAGCAACGTATAGGGTAACAATCACTAGTATAATATTTACAACAATAGAAATTTAATATATCTCCTTTCTACTTTCGTTATGAATAAAAATCATCTAATCTAATGCTTTAATTCTCCTAAACTTTAATTGAATTAAAAATATTTATATTTTATACATTCTTCAAATTATTATAATGAAATTTTTATTCAGATCACAATTAGTTTAATATACTTCAATTAGCCATAGTACCATGCATTAACTAATTACTTAGATTAATAAGTTAATTCAATATCATTTCGGTCAGCAAAATCTAACGCACTATCAATCCCTGCATCAATATCATCCATATACTCAAAGAAGCTTCCTTCATAACCTTCTTCGTCATTTGCTGTTCCTTTAATTAATGATTGGCCAAGTAATGTTTCTCTTGGATTTTTCATCACACCGCCATCTTGAATCAAAACAAGACCATCATCTTTCGGCTCCCATGTATCACCGTCATACTCTGGAGGGCTGTGTTCTTCCCCTAATTGATCAAGTGCTTCTTGGCTTTCTCCATCAACATTCACGTAAAATGCCGTCTTTTCTTTTTCATTAAACGCTTGATCAAACGCTTCTACTAACTCGGATTCTTCAACCTCGTCTTCGCTTGCTGCAAATGTTACTAATAGAAAGGATTCTTCATTCTCTAGTTTTTTCTCTAATTCTTTCATATCAATTTCATTCATTCCAATCTCTGCTTTACTGCCACATGCAGTTATAATCAAGACCAGGGACAGTAGCATAATCCCAATTAATCCGTTCCTTTTCATATTCTCCCATCAACTCCATTCTTGTTCATTATTTTCAGTATAACAATAATGGATTAAGGTTGAAATATTTTTCTGTTTTTTAAAGCATCGTCGTTAAAGTATTATACATCACCTTTAATTCATCCCTGGTAAAAGTAAATCCTTTGCCTAGTCTTGTTTTATCATCATTCCACCATCTGACATCATATTTAGGTTGATCCCCATTCCAACTGACTAAATTAAGTTCCTTTGTCCACCCACCTTGACTGCGATATAACACAACGATTTCTTCAATTACTTTCCAATCTACTCGATATTTCTTTTCCATCATACATAACAATCTCCTCCGTTTTTTAATTTGCCTTTGTTGCTTTTTGAATTAATGCATCCTCTTCATCTATTTCTTCTTCATCTGCTTGTTCACTTATTATTTGTTTTTTTCTTTCCTCCAGTTGTTGTTCTATTTTCTCATGAATAACCTCTTCCCAACTCTCCAGGGTTTCTTCAGGTAAATATTGGTGAAGTGGTTCGATTAATTTTAGATGCAATGTTTCTATGTTCGGGCGATAAACAAGATAACTTAATAGATGTAAGAAAGACCATTGATCCATTTCTTTCATCCATTTTTGTAATACCTTTTTATTTGCGATTCCCTCCACTTGCATTACATTTCGTTTCAATCTCATAAATTGATCTTTCTCCATGAGTTCTGCCATACGTAAGTACAAGTCATCTTGCGTTTTTGCTGTGTAGACCATTTCATTGAGATTCATGTCATTGTATTTATCAGAATCAATTGGTAAAGAGAGAATAGACTTATCAGTATCAAATTCATCGGCTAAATACTCAAATCTAAACTTTTGTTTCGTTTGATTCTTATTAAATATAGGCTTTGGTTCAATTTTTCTACGTTTGACGTCTTGTCGTTTATTCACACGAATTACTACAGATTGACCTTCTTGTAGTCTCATCAATTCGTCTGGAGTAAGCAACGCTCTCTCTTTAGTTGATTCACTATGTGATTTATCAAATGAATGCAAGGAACCATTTCGACTCACATCCGTGATCGTTCTGTTCCCCAACATACTCGAGTAGTGCTCGGCAGTACTTTTATCTTCGGTTAAAATATAGATTTGGTTGGAACAGTTTCCAATGATCGTATCTGATTCTTCTCCATACATAGATTTCACTTGAGAATAAGCTTGAATGATTAAGTGGTAGCGAAACCCTCGCCCTGCACCAACTGTCACCATACTAGCCATTCCCTCAATAGTTGGCATATTACCAAACTCATCTAGTAAGAAATGAACATTTCTATTCATTTTTCCACTTTTACTTTTCGTTGCTTTTTCAGAATTCACTCTATATAGCTGACTAATTAACATACTCGCCAACACGTCATTTGATTTATCTGAATCAGGTGTGGCAATAAATAAAGCAATTGGTTTATCTCCAAAACCAATATTAGTTAAATCCAAACTATTATACCCGGTTACCTTAGCATTCGGTTCGAGGGTGAATATTTGTAACTTATCCATCGCAACACTGAAAATACTTCCTCTCGTATTCCCTGTTGCAAAGTTCGATGTTGCATACATCATTCTTGCTGGATTATTTTCATCTCTTGCCTGGAAAAATAAATCTAAAGCATTGTCGCCATCATCGTCATTGTCACTTCCTTTTGTCGAAAGAAAGTTAGCAACAGAATACATTGTCACACGTTCTTCTTTTCCTTGATTCACCATATCTTCTGTTAATGCTAGAATGATAGCTGTTACTAATGACTTTGCACTATTTGACCAGAAAGGATCTTTTGCGTTCGGGTCATTATATAAACTATAAGCAACACTATTCGCATATTTTTGTGCTTCACTGTAACGACCTTGCTTCCATGAATCAATAACTAACTGTAATGGATTAAATCCCATACTCATGTCATGCTGAATCAGATTGAAGACATGCACTTCATATCCACGTTCTATTAATGTCTTATATGAGGCAGCTGCTAGCTCTCCTTTAGGATCGTTGACAATCATAGATGGCTTGTCACTAGCCCTGCTTTGCACATCAATCATTGGTACAACAAATGTTTCACCTTTACCACTTCGCGTAATCCCAATCACCATCGTATGGACGGGAGCGTCATCGATTAATAACTGATATTTATTTCCAGTATAGAGTCCTGCAATAATTGTTCCTCCCTTCCCTTCATATTCTTCTGTTTTAGAAGGTATTACTAAATATTGCTTTTTCATATTTTTAACCTTTTCAAATTCATTGGTTCCATGTTGTCCTTTATTTATAGATTGATAATTCATTTTCATCTTGTAAAGAAGTTTTACAATACTAATTCCTATTACAATATAAAATCCTAGGTAAAATACTATCCATTTTTTCTGAAAGATAAAAAAGTGATGCCAATCAACTGAAAAATTATAAAAGTTTACTTCTTGAGGGTTTGTAGCAAAATCATCTACTAGAAATAATACTTGTTGTAAAAAATGCAATAAAAAATTAGCAAAGAAAAAGCCTATGATTATCATGCTTATGATAAATAAGCTCAGCATTTTAGGGTTACTTAAACGTTCTGTGAACGACTTTTTATCACTCGTGTGCATGTTCTCCTCCTTTCCATGATTTGATATATGAATCGAATCATCTCTCGGCTTCTTTGACTGATTCTAATTGTTTCATATTTTCCTTATACCTATTTTTAAATTGCTTTCTATTCGTCTGTAAAAACTCATTTGGATCTTTACAAGCAGCGTCATAACGAAATATAGAAGTGCCTTCTTCTAATTGTTGCTTCTTTAAAATATTGGTAAGTTTTCGTGTTGCCTCTCGTCCAGCTTTATCATCATCCATTGCAATGCATAACTGTTTATCTTTAAAGATATGTTTGTTTTTATTAATATACGAATCCACTTGCCTTGTCTTCGCTGCTCCAGTTAAAGCAACAAAACCACAATTTTTATCAATTTCCCGAAAAGAAAGAGCATCTAATAATGATTCACAAAAGACTACCGATTCTGTATTCTTTGGAATATCCACAAAAAAATCCCTCGTTTCTTTAGAAGGATTTAAGATTAATTGTATTTCTTTTGGCTCTGTACTTGGATTTATACTAGAACGCAATAACAGTCGATCAATTGTGTTATCTACTCCGTACAATGGGATCATTATATTTCGTTCACACATCCAACTACTCTTTGAATAGTCCTTACCTAACAAGCTACTTGTTTTTTTAAAGAAATACTGAACTACCTCTTTATTCTGTAAATCGATGACATGCTGTCTCACATTTTCTTTTGATAATCCCCGATAACCCTTGTCCATCGCTTCACTTTTCAGTGCTTTTTTGGCAAAAGGAAAAAACCTCATCGACCAAGCTAATGCTCGCTTTTGGTCTTCTGAAAGGTTGAGGTAACTCTCATCTACTTTTTCTGTAGTTGGATGTGTCTTTTTCTTTTCATGAAATTGCAGCAACATTCTTTCACCACAATAGTTTTCCCTGTTACATTGAATAAAGTTTGTATTGTTCTTGTAGATAAATGCTTCATGTTCATTACATTCCGGACAATTACAAATATAATAACGCCCTTTATCTTCTGCATTTAAGTCATCTAATGCATTTTCGATATTTTGGTAGACTAACTTTTTATACAAGCTTTGATTACTCAAATTCATCATCTACTTGTATTTCCTTTTCATATCGCTGAATAACAGGTTCAATCACACTCGTTTCTATTTTGCTATCCTTATCTAATACCACCCCTTCAAATAACAATTCATGATAACGATTATGGAATGCTTGAATCATCTGTTGATGAATATCGAATGCTTTCTCAAAGCCATATTCAGTAATGAATTTCTTCCCAAACAACTCATCTTCCATATCTTGATACTTTGGGTTGTGCGTCATCAATATATTAATGCGCTGTTCTCCGAGTGATTGATAATTCGCAACAACGTGAGTGGTAATTCTCTTAAAATTTTCTTTATGACTTATCATAGAATTTAGTGATTCACTCCCACCCTTCATCGCAATAACAACTTGTAAGCTATTCTGTATGGCATTCATGATTTGTTCCATTTCTGCAAAAATACTTGTTTCAACAACTGATAACACTTTATTGTAAAGCATCTTTAATTGTTCTGGGTTAAACTCTATTACAATATCTTGTTTGGATAGTTCACAAAGGACTTTACGAATTCGACTTTCAAATGCCTCAAAGGGAGCAGTTATCCTTCCATTTGGGGCTTTATTTGTCTTATTACATGGCTTTTTTAACAACTTATGTCACCTCACATTTCAACTTTAGCTGTTTTGTTCTTTTCTTATCCAAAAACTTTATCCACTTCTTTTATAATGCAATAAAATTTTGAACACATACTGTTTGTTCTAATTGTTGGTTTTCGGTAATTGCTTGTTCCAACGAACGAATATCTTCAATTGTTTGAACTGGTTCTGTTAATGTAACATCGATATTCCCCCACCCTTCTGCGTAAATGTAAACAACAAAATATTTGTACTCTTTCATCGTATTTAATACCTCCATACATAAACAAAATTAAAATCCTACAACACGTCCACCAAGCCAACTAACAAGACTTGCCGCTAAATAAACAATCGCAAAACCAATAGCCACGTTAACCATCCATCCTGTATACATCTCTTTCTTTTGAGGATCTCTTGCAAACGTCCAAAGCAAACCAATAATTACAAGCACCAGTCCGGCTAGAACTGGTGCTATCGGTTTAATCCCGTCTGTAATATTTGTGATTGTCTGGATTGCATCTTGCATACATATTCAACTCCTTTCATTCGAAATAACTATCATTCAGATTGTTTTGCTACATCTGTAATTTGCTTTTGATATTGCACATTAAAATTCAATATGATTTCCTGATGCTGCTTATGAAGCCATTCATAATAGGAACCATCATTTGCTTCTAATATTTCCTTAGCCAATGTTTCAAACTCCTTAAAGCCAGTTGGTTTTGCAGACTTTTTCTTTTTGGAACGCGCAGACTTCTTTGATGCAGCCATTGATTGTTTCTCTCTCCCTTCTAACGTTTTAACTTGCTGGTTTTCCCGATGTGGTTGATTAGACATATGTATCACCTCCTAAATTTGAACAAAATAAAAACCCTTTTCTCGTGAAAGAAAAGAGTTCATTGTCGGAAGTCCAAAACTTCCTGATACTAATAATTTAACACTGTTTTTATGGAAATTTGTCCGTTGTTTGTTCGGAGAAAGTACGGGAAAAGTTCACTAAATGATTTAATTAAAATAAAGATTGATCTAATATCTTATACTCTGATTGGAACATCAATTCTTCGTCTTGCTACACATATCCCACTTTTAACAATGTAGCACTCTACATAATGATTTCCTCTAAAAGAAGTCTCTTCATAGTGACTAAGTTTATCCGTTTGCTCACCTCTAACACAGTCTTTTTGTTTTGAGACCTTTCCTTGGTTTTTAATTTTCCAGTACACCTCGTATGGCTGCAGAGTATCTGTTGTAGCAATAGTCGGGAGAAGAATTTCTCTTCTTTTCTCAATAAATTACATACTAAGAAGAAAAAAGTTTCAAATGGGCCGTTATCATATTTGATGGAGCTTCTTTCGTTTTTCTTCATAGAATACTCTTCTAATTTTCCTTTCAGCATTGTTACGAACTTGGTTAACACGATTTCTGGATATGCATAAGGTGGAAACTAATTGATTAATAGGAGTTGATGCTTTTATCAAACCGTAAAACTCATCCAATATAAACAATTCTCTTTTTGATAATCTGTCGAGAAGCAGAGGACGTACGGTTTTGTAAATCTCTATGAAACGTATAAATTGTTCTGATTCCCGATCTTTAAGTATTTTATAATAAGATCTTCGTGCACCCCAGCTTGGAACAGTAATCATTCTCTCAAAGAAATTCATGTCGTCATCATTCAATTCATCCTTATAACTCTTCATCATAAACCCCTTTTCCATTTCATATATTATTAAGCAAACTGTTCCAATTCTGAAATACCATTATGCCACAATCGCGCCCTTTTGTTGAAGTGTATTCCTTCACATAAGACACTTATTAAATTGGAATTTCACCCTGCACAACAAGATAACTTCGATACATCTTTATCAAAAGTAAGTGCAGCTAATTTTAAACCTTCTGCCATTGTCAAATATGGTGCAAGGGTATCTTTTAAATCGTCTACAGTTAAGCCAAACTTAACCGCTAATGTCGCTGCATAAATTCCATCTCCTGCATTTTCAGATACGATATGTACCCCAAGTACTTTTAATGTCTTTGCGTCTGCAACAAGCTTGAATACACCTGTTGTTTCACGGTTTACAATTGCTCTTGGAACGGCATCTAACGGTAATACAGATGTTTTCACTTCGTATCCTTTTTCTTTTGCTTGTTCCTCTGTTAAACCAACTGTAGCAATCGATGGATTTGTAAATGTCACGCCAGGAACAACCGATAAATCTATTTTTTTATTTAAACCACCAATCGCATTATCAGCAACAATTCCACCTTCATAAGCTGCGACATACACAAATTGCGGTCCTAATGTTACATCTCCTGCTGCATAAACCTTTTCATTACTTGTTCTAGCGTAATCATTTATTAGAATTTCTTTTCCTTTTCCAACTTCAACCCCTGCGGCACTTAAGTTTAACGAATCCGTATTTGGTTTACTTCCTGTTGCAACAAGTAAATGCTCTGAATCCACCACTTTTTTCTTACCATCTACTGCTATATGGACCTTTTTTAGTTCTCCAACTTGTTCTACACGCTCAAAAGTTACCCCTTTTACAATGTTTATACCTTGTTCAATTAAGACTTTTTCTACTGTTTCTGAAATCTCTGGGTCATACTTTTTTAAAAGTCGCTCACTTCTTTGCATAAGCGTAACCTCTGAACCTAAATTATGAAACAGTTGCCCAAGCTCCATTCCGATATATCCTGAACCGATAATCGTTAATTGCTTTGGCACCTTTTTTAATTCAAGTAGTGTTGTACTTGTAAGATAATCTACTACTTCAAGTCCTGAAATTGGCGGTAGTGACGGAGAAGCACCCGTTGCAATTAAAAAGCGGTTTGCTGAAAATTTCTCTCCATTTACTTCAACTATATTTTCATCAACAAACTTAGCTTCACCCTTTATTAAATCGATGTCATATTCATCTATTAAATCTATATATTTTTGTTTTCGAAGTTCGTTAACTAAATCATCCTTTTGATTTACCAAAGAGGCTAAGTTAACTTCCCCAGCAGATGTTTGTAAGCCTGTGAACAGATTTTCCTTTGCTGAATGATTAATTTCCCCTGCCCTTAGTAGTGTCTTTGATGGAACGCAACCAATATTTACACAAGTCCCACCAACTATTTCACGTTCAATCATTCCAACTTTTGCACCATATTCAGTCGACTTAATAGCAGCAGAAAAAGCAGCACTACCAGAGCCAATAATAAGAAGGTCATAACCTTCTTCATTATACAAAACCACATTTTCTTCTGATGGTATTTTTTTAATTTCTCCAGGTTGATAATTTGTTTCATCAATCGCTATTTTTGCATTTTCAACCCCAACACCGTCTGACAATTCAAATATTGCTTCACCACGACGAAAACTAACTTCAATATTTTTAGCACCTATATTTTCAAGTGCTGATACTACGTGCCTTTCACAACCCTTACAAGTCATTCCTTGAATGTTTGCCTTATATTTCTTCATAAAAAAACTCCTTTCGTAATCTCAGATTAATGTTTCTATTATTGGACACGAATGTAATTGTTTTTCATCTGGACAACGTTGTTTTAGGTCATCTAACATTGTTTCAATTCGTTTTAAATCCTCTATTTTCTTTTGAACTTCCTCTTGTTTTTTAGAAACAAATTCAAACATATTTTGGCAACGAGCTTCATCTTTATCTACAACCCCAAGTAATTTATAAATTTCACTCAAAGAGAAACCAAGCTCTTGAATTCGTTTAATAAATCCTACACGCTTAACGTCATCGTCTGAATATATCCGATAACCAGCTTCCGTTCGGGAAGGTTCCTGTAATAATTTTTTTCGTTCGTAAAACCTAATTGTTTCTTTATTAACTCCGCATTTATCTGCAAACTCACTGATGCGATAAATCACATAAGTCACCCCTAGAACAATTATAAACCGTGTACTATAGTACACGGTCAAATATAATACTTTACTTTATCAAGTATCCTGCTCCACAATCTGGCCCGTTTGTCGAATACCATAAACCTCAACATCAAGTTTCTAAATAAACTATATCTGATAAGGGATAAATGTACAATAGCCTACTGAAATCCCTCTCATTTAACGCTTGCGCAAAATAAAAGTACAATAACAATAATTGGAATCCCTAACGACCATTTCCAAAACACAACAGAACCAACTATGTTTAAATAAAAGTCGGTATGCATAAACCATTGAAGTGCCGCCAAAATTATAACTGCACAAAATACCAACAATAGAAGAAACAGTATTAGCCAAAACATGACTAATACTGTTTTCTTTGCAGCATGAACTAAACTCATCATTATAAACCCACTCTCTCATTAAACATGCCATATAGATTTCTACCCAGCATTTCTAGTGCATCTTTTTTCAATTCATAATACCTTGTTCTACCGATATACAATTGCGGATAAATAACTTCATCACTATACCTAGAGCCATCATTTCGCTTTTGCATATATTTTAATTTAACTAGTTTCTTCTCAGCAGGATTTAATGCTTCCATTGCAGCATATAGTGTTTCTAGCCACTCACATGCTTCTACAGATTTTAACGCATATTGTTCTGTTTTGCTATGATTAGAATTTGTTCCACCTGGTACATCTGTAATAACAGAAGTAATGCTTGGAACCTGTGTCTTATGAGACATGGCTTTTATTTTAAAAAAGCGATTCAACCAGTTTTCTTCCGCATATTCTATATAAAATTGCTGTTCATCTTTTAATATTTCCTTTAACTCTTCTTTGGTATAGTAACCTTCAATTGTAGCTGTCAGACTCATTTACTATCATTCCTTTCCTATAGGTGACGTGGTATTTAACATTGCACTCACTCGATTATAAATAGATTGTGAAGAAGTAAAACCTTCATGGAATGTCTTTGATTCAATTTCGTACATTTCAAATGCAGTTCTTGATATCGTTATTCCCTGAACACCTACAGATTGATTAACTTGTAAAGAGAGTATCTCATGATAAAGTGGATCATTTTCTTTACCTAAAAACTCATATACATGTCTTTGTTCAAGTAAATGAAACATTATATTCCTCCTTGTATATTATATTTAAGCTACTTACCATACTTTTTATTATGGCGTTCTTATTTTATTAGCTTTTCTCTTATTTCTTTGACTGTTGGAACGTGTTTTTCAGTTTTCGGACTCTTATGCTTATGGTGATTCCATTCGAGCCACTTACGCTCCGTTTCTTCTTGACTATCTTTTGGATCAAATACCATAACGCTTTTCGTTCCTCGAAACATTTAAAATCGCTCCTTTCTTCGGTAACTTTCTCCTTCAATCCTAATTGCGGTAGAAAGATCCATCATTCTATCAATAATTCGCTGACCATTATTTCCGTATTTTTCTGTAAGCATTGATTCTGAATAGTTTGTTGAACAGATGATAGATTTATTGAGTCTCATATCAAATATTTTGTACAACACATCAGATGCCCAACTCTCATGTCCATATTCGTTTGCTTTCACATATTCAGAGCCAATATCATCCAGCACTAATAAATCTAAGCCATTAATCATCTTAAAAATTTGCAGATCATTGATTTTCGAATCTGGTTTGTAAGTATTTTTAATATGATCAAATAAATCCGTAACTTTAATATAGAGTGTTTTATAGCCTTTTTGGCGCAATGCTTTTGTGATAGCAAAGGACAAGTGACTTTTACCCAATCCACAATTACCACTAAAAATAAGTGAGTGAATACCATCAAAAGACGCTACGTATTCTGTCGCTATTTTTTTGGCTTTTATTTGTGACTTTTCTATAGGTTCATAAGATTCAATTGTTGCTTCTTGTAAATCTTCAGTAACACGTTCAAATGCAGCAATGAATTTTCTTTCCTTTCTTTTTTCTCTTTCTTCCTTCGTCGTTACATTCAATTCATTTATTAGTTGCTGGTCTATACAGTGCTTGCATGCTCCTATAATACCTCTAGGAGTTTCATACAATGTATATATATGATCACATTTTTCACATTCTTTTTCGTCATATTTTTTTATTGGAAATTTTGTATCAAGTATAGAACTAATTAATTCCACGTATAACACCTCCTAAAATCTATCTCTCTTTGGATTATATTCTAATTGTTCTTTGGGTTGTTTTTTCGGATTCTGATTCTTACTTTCTATTTCTTCGACGGTTAATAAAGATTCATTTTCCCAATTTTTAAGAATTCCTTCTATATACTTCAATCTTCTAGCATCATTTTCACAAGCAATATTTAATGCTTTTAAGATGACCTTACTAGGTTCTTTAAAAGAAGAATCATCCAACCACAACAACAACTGCTTTTTAGCATGAATATTATTGATACCAAATCCATTTTCATCCCAAAACTGAGTGATCTCAGCCACTTTTCTTTCTTGTTCTTTGTCTTTATCTCCATCTGTATCTTCTTCTTTTTCTAAATCTAATTCTTCTTCTGTTCCGTCACGTGACGTCACGCTAACGTCTTTTGTTTTTGCTTCTGTTAATTGTTTCTCTTTTTTCCTTTCACGGTAACGTTTGTTTCTTTCTGCTGCTAATCTTCTTACACGGTCCATCCCTTCCACATTTTGATGTTTCTCCCAATTTGTGATTCTAATAAATGAAGCATCATCAATAAATATCATTCCGAAATCTTTTAGTGTATTTAAAGCTAATCTCACGGTATTTAGTGACCTACCAAAAATGGTAGAAAGCATTTCTTCTGAATAAGGGACATTCTCATTTAAGTAAATATATCCATTTGAATTCGTTTTTCCGGCTTGTGAGAGTAGTTTAATCCAGATAATTAAAATCGTATCGGCTTCCGGTAGTTGTTCAATTAATTTTATTTTTTCGTCATCAAACATGGTTGTACTTAACTTAATCCATTTTATATTGCTCATTTCCCTACCTCCTGTGTTATTTAAAATTCACCTATTAAAGGAGTTGGTTGTTAAACGAGTTGGTATGGAAACTTCCTATTTATTTCATTTGCGTTTTGATTTGTTGCAGACAACCATTTAAAGAATTCTTTAGTTGGAACACGTGGATGGCCCAATTCTCTATTTACTGGAAAATCTTTTCTGTGAAAAAGTTCATTACATTTACTTTCCCCAATATTTACTAATTCCATAAACTGCTTTCTAGTTAATAAATGCGGTAATTCATTTTGTTTTAATTCCTGTAAAAGAATAGGCACCAACTGCTCTACCACATCATTTACTAGTTCTTTACTGAATTCTTCATTGATTTCAATATTTAACATTCTACATCCCACCTTTATCTTATTAATCAATAATTTTTTCTAAACTAACATTAAAAATATCTCTTAATTGTAATAGATGTTCGATTCGCAATGTCCTGTGACCGTTCTCAATTTGCGAATAATAATTCGCACTAATTCCTAATTCTTCTGCTATCATTTTTTGCATCACCCCCTTATCTTCACGTAATTGCTTTAAGTTCTTGTTAATCTTAATATTTTCATTCATTTACTCACCTCTTTAAAATCG
The DNA here is from genome assembly GCF_018918075.1 of Virgibacillus sp. MSJ-26. Classification (GTDB taxonomy): domain Bacteria; phylum Bacillota; class Bacilli; order Bacillales; family Amphibacillaceae; genus MSJ-26. The sequence continues at coordinate 18,288 of NZ_JAHLPW010000008.1, read as the reverse complement.
CAATTTGTGAATTATAAATCCACTTTAACATCTCATAACGCGATTGTAAATGTTTTTTATCACTTTTCGCGATTTTTTAACTAAAAAATCATGAAATGCGATATACTAGATAATATAAAGAGGGGGGGGAACGTCTATGGGAGATAAGCTAATATCCAAAAAGTTAAAAGAACTTCGAGAAGAAAAAGGATATCTACAAAAGTTTGTCGCTGATAAAATAGGCGTAAGAAGTAATACTCTTTCAGGGTATGAAAATGGTACTCGTTCCCCTGACCCAGAAATGATTTTAAAATTGGCTGAACTATATGATGTCTCTACTGATTATTTACTTGGAAGAACAAGTAATAGAAACAGTGAAACAGAAGATGATATTGATGAAGAGTTAAGAGAACTTTTATCAGAAATGAATGTGTGGTATAAAAATGAACCTGAAGATAAAGAATTAAAGCTTCGTATGTTACGTAAGATGATCCAGTCGTTTGAGGAATCTGATTAAAACATTCATTAGGTGTACATTAAGTTGTACACCCATATTTTTACCTGTTTATCGAACATGTGTTCTGTTATATTATTTAATATAAGAACAAGTTTATTTATTGGTGGTGAATGAATGCAAGAAACAGCATATTATGTAAAGAATTTTTTTGAATCGTTATTAATTAAAAGTCCGCAACAATTAAACATGCAGCATATTACTGAAAAGTTAGGTATTAAAATTGTTTTTTGGGATTTTTCTAGTGCTATTGCTGAACGTAATGGTAAATATAATTTGTTTATCAACCAACAGTTAACTGAACAACAACAATGGCAAGATTTTGGACATGAAATGAAGCATTATTGTTTTGATCAAGGCAATCAAAATGACTTATTTAACTCTTTCATATATTATCAGGAAGTAAAAGCAGAATATTTTGCATACCATTTTTGTATACCTACTTTTATGTTAGAACAATTAAAGGAGGTGACTATTCATGATGTAGTACGAGTCTTTAATGTGGAATTTGAATTTGCTGCAAAGAGGTTTGACATGTATAAAAACGAACTAATTCATGCAGCAGAATCTTATGTCAGTTATGACTAAATGGGAGGCATAAAAATGCATTGCAGAAAGGTAAAATCAAAGTCAGGCTATGCGTGGGAATGTTTTGGAGATGCACCTAGAGATCCTAGGACAGGAAAAAGAAAATTAATCAAAAGAAGAGCTAAAACCCAAAAGGAGGCAAAAGATCGATTAGAAAAAGCAATAAACAAATTAAACCAACAAATGTATCCCGATTTATTAAGTGAAAAAATAACATTTGGACAATTGAGTAAAAAGTGGTTAGATATATATGCTGCCACAGGTGTAAAAAAAGGAAGTATAAGAATACGCGAAAAAGAAATTAAAATTCTAAATAGGCATTTTCAGTATTTATTGGTAACAGAAATTACCCATCATATGTATCAAAGCATGTTAATTGAGTTAGATAAAGATGGTTATGCCTATAACACAATCAGTGGAGTAAACACTTGTGCAAATATGATTTTTAAATATGCTATGAAAAATAAATTGATTGCGGAAAATCCAAGAGAAGATGCCTTTATCCCTAAAAAAGCTGTTACTGTAAAACAACTTGAAGAAACAACTATAGAAGAAACCTACTTTGAAAAAGATGAATTATTAACCTTTTTAGATTCCGTACTAAAAATTGGATTAGATCTAGATAAGGAAAGGTTCTATACCCTTGCTTTTTCTGGTATGCGTCCTGGGGAACTAACGGCATTAAAGAAGTCAGATCTTGATTTTAAAAACAATACAATTAGAGTGAGTAAAACGTTGTATAACGAAAACAATAATATGAAACAATATACCCTTGGACCAACTAAAACGAATAAAATACGTATAATCGATATGGATAAAAAAATTATGGCTATGTTAAGAAAGTTAATTCAAAAAAATGATCAACATAAATTAAAATATCGGACGATGATTGAGGATTTTCATGATGAGGACTTTTTATTTCAACGATCAAATGGATATCCATATGCAGTTAAGAATCTAGGTGACAGAATGAGAAGGATAATGAAATATACTGATATAAAGAAAAAACTGACTCCTCATTCATTTAGACATTCTCATATTTCAATGATGACAGAATCTGGAATTGATTTACCAACAATTATGCAGCGAGTGGGACATGAAGATCCTGATACGACATTAAAAGTATACACCCATGTAACAGAAAAAATGAAGGTTAAATCTATCGAGAATTTGTCAAAAATGAACAATGATTTACTTGAAAATTTATCTTTATAAAATAAATGTTACCTTTTTGTTACCTTTTCATCAAAAAACGAGGTCTGCCCTCTGGCAAACCCCGTCATACCAATCTTTATTTACTTAGGCTTACATCATGCCCGGCATTCCGCCGCCCATGCCGCCCATATCAGGCATTCCGCCGCCACCGTTTTCGTCCGGTTTGTCGGCTACGACTGCTTCTGTTGTTAGGAACATTGCTGCAACAGATGCTGCGTTTTGTAATGCTGAACGGGTTACTTTGGTTGGGTCAACGATTCCTGCTTCAATCATGTTTACCCATTTGCCAGTTGCTGCGTCAAAGCCGACACCTTGGTCTTCGCCTTTGAGACGTTCAACAACGATAGAACCTTCAAGGCCAGCGTTTTCTGCAATACGACGTACAGGCTCTTCTAGTGCGCGAAGAACGATGTTAGCTCCTGTTTCTTCGTCGCCTTCTAGTTTAAGTTCAGCTACTTTATTGTAAATGTTAATAAGTGCTGTACCTCCACCAGAAACGATACCTTCTTCAACAGCTGCACGTGTTGAGTTTAAAGCATCTTCAATACGTAGTTTCTTCTCTTTAAGTTCTGTTTCAGTTGCTGCACCTACTTTGATGACAGCTACGCCACCGGCTAGTTTAGCTAGGCGCTCTTGTAGTTTTTCTTTATCGAAATCAGATGTTGTTTCTTCAGATTGTGCACGGATTTGTGATACGCGTGAAGAAATTGTTTCTGGATTTCCGCTACCTTCAACGATTGTTGTGTGGTCTTTTGTAACAATTACTTTAGCTGCGCGACCTAATTGCTCAACTGTTGTGTTTTTAAGCTCAAGGCCTAAATCTTCAGTAACAACTTCTCCGCCTGTTAGAACACCGATATCTTCTAACATAGCTTTACGACGGTCACCGAATCCAGGTGCTTTAACAGCTACAACGTTGAATGTACCGCGAAGCTTGTTAAGAACTAATGTTGCAAGAGCTTCCCCTTCAACATCTTCAGCAATCATAAGAAGTGGTTTACCTTGTTGAACAACTTCTTCAAGTACAGGTAGTACTTCTTGGATGTTACCGATTTTCTTATCTGTAATTAGAATGTATGGATCTTCAAGAACTGCTTCCATTTTCTCTTGGTCTGTCACCATGTGAGGTGAAGTGTAACCGCGATCAAACTGCATTCCTTCAACAACTTCTAATTCAGTGTTGAATCCTTTTGATTCTTCAACTGTGATAACGCCATCGTTACCAACGCGTTCCATTGCTTCTGCGATTAGGTTTCCTACTTCATCATCACCTGAAGAAATAGACGCAACTTGTGCAATAGATTCTTTGCTTTCAATTGAGTTAGAAATTGTTTTTAGGCCGTCTACTGCTGTTGAAACAGCTTGTTCAATTCCGCGACGCACACCAACTGGGTTTGCACCAGAAGTAACGTTTTTCAAGCCTTCACTAATCATAGCTTGAGCTAGAACTGTAGCTGTTGTTGTACCATCACCAGCAACATCATTCGTTTGAGAAGCCACTTCAGATACAAGCTGTGCTCCCATATTTTCAAAACGATCTTCGAGTTCGATTTCTTTAGCGATAGTCACACCATCATTTGTAATTAATGGTGAACCGAATTGTTTATCTAAAACCACATTACGACCTTTAGGTCCAAGTGTTACTTTTACAGCATCTGCGAGAGTTTCAACACCACGAAGCATTGCGCCGCGTGCGTCTTCACTAAATTTAATATCTTTAGCCATAGAATAAAGCCCTCCTTAAGTTTAATTCATTAATATCTGTGTAAGTTTTAGCCAATAACAGCTAAAATGTCATCTTCGCGAAGAATTAAGTATTCTTTACCTTCATAGTTAACTTCTGTTCCAGCAAATTTTGAATAAATAACGCGGTCTTCTTCTTTCACTTCCAAAGCAAGTTTTTCACCGCTATCAGTTACTCGGCCAGTACCCACGGCAACGACTTTACCTTCTTGTGGTTTTTCTTGTGCCGAGTCAGGAAGAACAATACCACTTGCTGTCTTTTCTTCTTGCTCTACAAGTTCGATTACAACACGATCCCCTAATGGTTTAATCATGTAGACAACCTCCTTAATTCTTTATCCAATTATTTTTTGCATTTTAGCACTCGATTGCTTTGAGTGCTAACACCACTTAATATAATAAATAATTTCTTAAAAAAATGCAAGTAATGTATTTAGAAAATTTATTTTTAACTGAACTACATATCCTTCTGTTATTATGCAGGCATGAAATATGATAAAATGCATAATATATTTAAATATTCCCGAGTGGATATTATATAGGAAAATATAAATAGAAAGTCTCAATAAAGGAGTCGTGAATTTTGACAAAAAGATATTGGTGGGTCATCATTACATATATTATTATGCAAATTTCTGTACCCATTATCGTTGTGGCGTTTTCAATCACTAATATACAAACGAATGTGTATATGACGGTAGCCAGTTTCGCTCTGGCCTTAGTAATAACTTTACTTTTAATGAAACCCGATATGGAACTAGCTGATACACGTGATCATTCAAAAGCTGGACAAATTATTATCTGGTCAATCATCGGTGTGTTTATGGCGTTTTTTGCTCAATCCATCGCTGTCACCATCGAATTAAATTTATTCAAAACCGTTCCAGGATCTGAAAACACACAAGGTATTATGGAAATCGCTCGGTTAGTCCCGCTTTTTGTGATCATCCCAGCGATTATCGCGCCTATTTTAGAAGAAATCATTTTTCGAAAAATTATTTTCGGTTCACTTTATAAACGGATGAATTTCTTTATCGCAGCGATTTTATCTGCATTTATTTTCGGGATTATTCATCAGGAACCTGAGCATATATTAATTTACGCGTCGATGGGACTCGTGTTTGCGTTTCTTTATGTCAAAACAAAGAGTATTTTAACCCCAATCATCGTCCATGCGGCTATGAACTCGATTACAGTCTTGGTTCAGTTCAATACAGATCCGGAAGACATTAAAAAGATGCAGGAACAATTCGAAAACTTACAGTTAATTATAAATGGAGGTTAATCAATGCAGAAAACATCTCCAGGTCTAATGGCTATTATCTATATAGCCATGGGTATCCTTTTTACAAACCTCGCTATCAAATCGGCGGACGAGACTATTTGGAATGCAGCAACACTTGCTTTAGCTGCTATTGCTGCCCTTGATTTCGGTGTCGGTATTCGTTTTATTAGAATGTTTTTTAAAAAGAAGGATAAAAAAGAGTAGCCTATACGAAATTAGAGCATTGAATTGCATGTCAATTTGATGCTCTATTTTTATTGTAAAAATAATGCTTAGTGAACTTAATAATGCATGAGATATTTAAGATTCACACTCTGAAAGTTGCACTTCTTGAAAGTCGAAGGGGATTGGGGATTAGTTCCTTTTAATAATCAGGTTTCCCATTATCGCCTAATGTCTATTTTAGGCAATCTGTAATTCTCCAGAATCTACCGCTGAAGAAGATTTGTTTAGGTAGACATTTAATTATGAAGGTATTTGCAAGGGAGAAAAAAACATGTTACTATACAGTTAATAAAATTTAACCGGTAAAACAATTTGAGGTGACGAATCAATGAAAGAAATGAAAACTCTAACAGATTACAGTCAATTAAAAGCAATCAGTGACCCTATAAGGGCCGAAATTCTTATGCGGCTGATAGAAAGGCCACTTACGGGAAAAATGCTGTCTGATAAGATAAAAATGTCTCGCGCTAACATTCATTATCATTTAAAAGAATTGGAAAAAAACCATTTGATTGAACTTGTCCGAAAAGAGGAAAAAGGTGGGGTTATTCAGAAGTTTTACCAGTCAGTAGCCAGGGGATTTACACCGTCTGCGGATCTCTTGCCCTATCTTAGTGATGTTAGCGAATCGGCACGTCAGATGCTCATACAAATGAATGAAAGTACAAAAAGCGCTATTCTTTCCGCTCCTGAAAAGTCATTTGAATGGCAGACAGCTAGTGAGGATCCATCTGATTGGAATTTTGTCGGATCAATATGGCAATTAGAATTGACGGAAGAAGATTTCCAAAAATGGATTAAAAAATATTTCACCTTAATGGATGAACTTCGAGAAATCTCCAGGAAAACAAAAAATAATCCCGATGCCAATTACTATCTCGTTTCTACAATGGCTTTCGAAATAGATGAACTTATGATGGAAGAAAATATTAAAAAAGAAGAAAAGTAGTCACTTCTTTTTCTTTTTTACACAGTGGTTAAATAATTTTAACCGGTAAAATTATTTAACAAGGAGTGGGTACAGTGTTAAAACTACTGAAAAAGGACAATTTTTTATTGTTATTCCTCGGAAGAATTGTTGCGAATATTGGCGACAGTTTATACTATGTTGCATCAATGTGGCTTGTGCATGAATTAGGTGGTAATCCATTTTATACTGGATTAGCGGGTTTTTTAATTTTACTACCCGGAGCGTTTCAGTTTTTAACAGGACCATTTGTGGATAAATGGAGAATAAAAAAGGTACTGATCACAACGCAATGGCTGCAGGCTGTGTTAATTCTAATTATACCTCTAGCTTATGTGTTCAATTTTCTCAGTGTCACATTAATTTTAGTACTTATTCCATGTGTCGCCTGTATTCAACAATTCGCCTACCCAACCCAAACAAAAGCGTTGCCGTTAATTCTTAAACAATCGGAACTTGTGAAGGGCAATTCTTTATTTTCATTTGCTTATCAAGGTGTAGACACTATATTTAACGCTGTATCAGGTATTATAGTTGCTTTATTCGGTGCGATTGTCATTTACCTTGTCAATTCAGCAACATTTGCAATTGCAATGATTTTATTTTCATTTGTCACGATACCTCAGAAAACTTTGAAAGAACAAGGTAAACAAAGCAGCTTAAAACAAAAATTTTCTTCCTATAAACAAGATCTAACTGAAGGTATCTTAGTTGTTTTTCATTCATTACTGTGGGTGTTTTTGACAGGACCAATTGTTCTTAATTTCGCTAACGGAATTCTTATGGCAATTTTACCCGTCTATGCAGATGAGTTGGGTGGTGTTAAAATGTATGGCTTTCTATTAACTTCGGTGTCTGCTGGTGCTTTGATAGGTGCTCTTTCGGGATCTGTTCTTGGTAAATTTCGTGTTGGAAGGTTAGCTGGGTTGTGTTTTGTGTTGGGGGCTGTATCATTGTTCCTATCGGGTTGGTTATCACTCCCTGCTATAACACCTCTATTATTAGGCATCGCATGGATCCCAATCGGCGCAGTCAATGTATTGTTTGCGGCTGTCCATCAATCCGTTATACCAAACAGACTGCTCGGCCGCTTGAACTCAGTTATGTACAGTGTAAGCATAATTGCCATGCCCATTGGTTCTTTAGCAGGTGGCGCCTTAGCAACATTGATTGATAGTAGAATTATTTTCACAAGTACTTCACTGGGTTTTATATTTATTGCGCTTGTTTGGTTAGTTCATCCTGATCTACGACGCTTGCCTCAAGCTGAACAAATGGATGCGTCAACATTACATTTAAAAATAAAAGAAAATCAAGCTACTACTTAGACTAATAACTAAATGTATATTTCTCAATAATAATAGGAGGTTGTCTATAAGAACAGCCTCCTACTTTAGAAACAATTGGCTACATCCTTTCAAGACTTTTCATACTACAAAGAAAAAGTCATACCGCCTCAACGTTTTTTCCGGTAACGGACAATTATAAACTGAACTAGTTATAATTAACGGGTTACTTTTTTGTTTAATATTTATACAGATTTTTTTCGTCTTTTTAATTCTTCAGTCCCCTTCATGATGAATGACACTGGAACAACGAGCAAGATAAACACACCCGCTACCATAAAAGCTTCATTTATAGCTTGTAATGTCGCTTCTTGCATGTCGTTAATTTGAGTGAACACTTGTGCTTTACGCACCTCATAATAAATGGAGAAAAAGACGATACCGAACGAGGCAAAAATTTGCCTGATCACGTTATTCATCGCTGATCCTTGCGTGACTACTTTATCAGGAATAGCATTCATCCCCGTCGTCGTTGCAGGCATATTCCCCATTCCAAGACCCGCACTGCGGATACAATTCAAAATTAGGATTGTCCAAAATGACGTTGATAACGTATTAAATCCGAGAGCTAACGTGAAACCCCCAAGAATGACTAAACCTACTGGTATGACATATTTAGGGCCTTTTTTGTCTAAAAGTTTTCCACCTAACGTCATAAATACCCCGCTCACTAAAGCCGCTGGCAAAAATAATAAACCCGTTTCTATCTCACTAAATCCGTACACATTTTGCAATAGTAAAGGTAGCAAGAAGATACCCGAGAATAGCCCAATCGACGCTGTAGCTGTCACCATGATTGACACGGAATATGTCGGTATTTTAAAAATGGATAAATCAAGTAGTGGCGACACTTGCCTGTTTTCATATTTTACAAATAGAACGATGAAAACAACTCCTAAAACAAGCAGTGACAAACTTAGTGGAGATAGGAGTAAAGCTACCGTTGAGCCACGACCGAGGGCATAAAGAATCGAACCTACTCCAATCGTGATTAAAATAAAACCAACTAAATCAAATTTCAACTCTGTATCCTTTTCAGTCGGTTTCAAGAATTTACCACAAAAGAAAATCCCTGCTAAAGCAAATGGTATATTAAATAAAAATAAAAATGGCCACGTAAAAAATTCAATGACAACGCCACCAACTGTCGGGCCAATTGCCGGAGCGACCATGGCAGCGATACCGTAGAGCCCCATGGCTAGTCCACGTTCATTTTTCGGAAATGAATTAAAGATGAGCGCCATCGCTATCGGCATCATTAAACCACCAGCAATTCCCTGAATCGCGCGTGATGTGATGATTAACGGGAGTGTCGATGAAAGAGCTCCCGATACCGAACCGACAATAAATACAGCAAGCCCAATCATATAAATCTTTTTCTTACCAAAGTGATCACCTAAATACCCTGTCACCGGCATGGTCATCCCCATCGATACCATGAAAATGGTCAACAACCAACTCACCGCCACCGCATCGGCGTCAAATGTTTCCATAAAGTATGGAAGTGTCGGGTTGAGCATACTATTGTTTAATATAACCGTAAACGTTCCAAATAGAACAGATATCACAACTAGCCATTTTGAGTGTATTCTACTCATATCTATCATCAAACTCCCTATGTATTTCGAGTATCGAACTATTCTAGCATATCGTACAATTGGTAAAATAACAATCCATGAAGCTAGTCGTATCATGCTCATTTATCGTTCCTAGAATCGAGTGTAAACTATTTTTTCTGGGAGGGTAATGCAAATTCACTACCTGGATTAGAGGGGGTTTTACTTTCCAGGGAGGAGAAGCACGACATACTACCTGGATTTAAGAACAGGCTACTTTCCGGGGACGAGAAACGCGGCAGGCTACCTGGATTAGCGGATACTCTAATTTCCTGGGAGGATAACCGCAATACACTACCTGGTTTTTTGGACAACCCACTTTCTAGGAAGGAGAAACGCAGCACACTTCCTGGATTAGCGGATACTCTAATTTCCAGGGACGATAAAGACTCCTTCTCCTCAGACAAATAAGGCCACTCCATCAAAGAGTGGCCTTGAGATTTCAATATTAGGATGTATTTATAAAGTATATATTATTTCTGCTCAACCAATGGATAATGTTTTAAAAAGTATACAAGTGCTTGAAGTTCAACTGCTAAATCGATGTGATGCACACGAACATAGTCCGGTACGCTGATTCGTGCTGGGGTGAAGTTTAAAATACCTGTAATCCCTTGCTCGACCAATCGATTCGTTACGTTATCAGTCTCAGCTCCTGGAATGGTAAGAATAGCAACTTTCGTGTCGCCTAATTTCTCCTCAATCTCATCAATATTATAGATCGGTATTCCGGCAATTTCCGTTCCGACCTTCTCTTGATCCACATCAAACGCCATCTTGATTCTTGTATTATTATTTTTCGTAAAATTATAATTTAAAAAGGCTGTCCCAAGATTGCCTACACCAATGAGCGCGACATCCGTTAATTCATCATGGTCTAACGTTTTTCTAAAAAAACCTAATAAATACTCAACATTATAGCCATATCCTTTTTTACCTAAAGCACCAAAGTATGAAAAGTCTCTGCGAATGGTCGCTGAATCAACTTTTACCGCTTCGCTTAATTCTTTTGAAGACACGCGCGATTTTCCTTGATGTTGTAAATTATTTAAAAAACGATAATATAATGGCAGTCGTTTGGCTGTTGCCTGAGGAATTTTGTTTGGTTCCACTAGTTGTTCTCTCCTTTTTGACGGTGATAATCTCCTGATTTACCGCCTTTCTTCTCGATTAAGTAAGTTTGCCCGATGGTCATGCCTTTATCGATAGCTTTGCACATATCATATACGGTGAGGGCCGTAGCGCTGGCTGCCGTTAACGCTTCCATTTCTACGCCAGTACTACCTTTTGTTTTAACAGAAGCATAGATGATTAGCTCATAAATGTCATCTTCAACCTGCCATTCAAAGTTGATGTCGACACCTTTTAACTGAAGTGGATGACACATAGGTATCCAGTCAGATGTATTTTTTGCCGCCATAATGCCCGCCACTTGGGCCACTGCGAGTACATCGCCTTTTTCAATTTCTTTGGAAGCGATTTTTTCATATATTTCTTGGTTCACAAGGATACTTGTTCTTGCTAAAGCAACACGCTCTGTATCTTTCTTGGCGCTAATATCTACCATGCGCGCTCGCCCTTGTTCATTAAAGTGAGTAAAGTTCGACATTTGCTCATCTCCAATATGTATTCTTACTACTATATTACCAGAAAAAAGGTAAAATGTCGTGATTAACTTCACAATTCATTACCTGAGTTGCCTCGATTCACTAGAAAGTATACACTGATACTATGACGTTTTTTAACTTATTGGAGTGAACTGAACGATGATTATCATGCAACTCAATGGATTATCTAAGGCCTACGGGGCTGAAGATATTTTGAGCAATATAAAATTAGAAGTGAAAAGCAAAGACCGGATTGCGATTGTAGGTCGGAATGGTTCAGGAAAATCAACTTTGCTTAAAATCATGGCTGGTGAGTTGTCGCATGACACAGGCGAAATCATCAGACCTAAAGGTGTCAATACCGGTTATTTATCACAACATACTGACCTTGACTCAGATGAAACCATCTGGAATGAGATGATGACCTGCTTTCACCACTTATTAAAACAAGAAAAAGAATTAAGACATCTAGAAGAAAAAATGGGAGAAGCAAGCTCGCTCTCTTCTTCAGAATACACGCAGCTGCTTGAAGAATATGACCGGAAACAACAGGCTTTTGAAAGAAATGGTGGATATACCTACGAAGCAGACATCAAGTCAGTACTGTCAGGCCTCAGTTTTGATAGTTTCGATTATGATACACATATCAATACATTAAGTGGTGGGCAAAAAACGCGTCTCGCCTTAGGTAAATTATTATTAAAGAAACCCGATTTACTCATTCTTGATGAGCCGACAAACCATCTCGACATCGACACGTTAAGCTGGCTTGAAGGCTATCTTGCTAGCTATCCCGGTGCTATTGTCATCGTGTCACATGATCGTTACTTTTTAGACAAAACGGTGTCGATTGTTTATGAAATTTCACGCCATAAAATGAAAAAGTATCATGGTAGTTATACTAAATTTCTTGAACAAAGAGCGCAAGATTATGAGAAGGAATTAAAAGAATATGAAAAGCAACAAGTTGAAATCAATAAAATGGAAGACTTTATCCAACGAAATCTAGTCCGAGCCTCCACAACAAAACGTGCGCAGAGCAGGCGGCGTAAATTAGAAAAAATGGAGCGTATTGAAAAACCGCTTGGAAGCGAAGGCTCCGTTTCATTTAGCTTTGATATCAATCGCAGAAGCGGCAATGATGTTCTCAAGTTGGAGGATTTAAGCTTTCAATATAAAGATGATACGGACAAGCTATTCCATGGTCTGAATCTGCACATCAATCGCGGAGACCGGATGGCGTTAATTGGTCCGAATGGAGTTGGGAAAACAACATTACTCAAAGTTATTCTTGGGAGGTTAGATGCTTCCAGTGGTGTGATCCAAAAAGGTACTAATGTACAAATTGGCTATTATGATCAAGAACAAGCTGATTTAAATTCACAAAAAACTGTTTTAGATGAATTATGGGATGGTTATCCACAAATAAACGAGGCAGATATCCGTACTGTCCTTGGAAACTTTCTATTTTCTGGAGAAGATGTCCTTAAACATGTTAGTTCACTCAGCGGTGGAGAAAAAGCAAGACTGGCTCTGGCAAAACTGAAAATGCAAAATTCAAATTTGTTAATCCTTGACGAGCCTACAAACCATCTTGATATCGACAGCAAAGAAGTCCTTGAAGCCGCTTTGGCAGATTTTCCAGGAACGATCATTTTCGTATCTCACGACCGTTATTTTATCAACAGTATTGCGGATCATGTTGTTGAAATGGAGCGCGACGAATTTACTGTTTACTTAGGGGATTATGATTACTATATCGATAAAAAGAAAGAAGAAGAGGAAATTCGAAGTCTGCAGGAAACAAGTGAAATTATTGAAACTGTGGATGAAGGTCGGTTGAGTTTTGAACAAGAAAAACGACTGCAAAGTGAAAGAAGAAAAATAGAACGTAGAATCAATCAACTTGAAGAAGAGATTGAGGAATTGGAATTAGAGCAGGCCAAGCTTGAAGAAGAAATGGCCAAACCAGAAGTTTACGAAGATCATGAGGTCGCTCTTGAATACACGAAGAAAACCAGTGATATTAAACAAAAAATTGAGCAATTACTCGAGGAATGGACTGCACTCCACGACGGATAACGTCGAGAGTGCAGTTTTTTAGCGTTGCTAAACGGTCGCTTGCGCTTTTGAGGCGTCTAGCTACAGCGACCAGCAACTAGTAAGCTTCATCCCACCTCATTACGATAAGTCGACATCGAATCGCTGCGCTCTTCGTGTCTCCTTTATCTCAATCGTTGGAATTCCAGCTTATACGTTGCTAAACGGTCGCTTGCGCTTTTGGGGCGTCTAGCTCGAGTGACCAACGACTAGTGAACTTCCTTCACCTCCGTGCGATAAGTCAACATCGACTCACTCCGTTCGCCGTGTTTCCTTTATCTCCTCCGGCTCAGTCCAGTTCATACGTCGTTAGACGGTCCCTCTCGCTTCCGTACTTATCCACAGTCTTTTTTGTTGAAAAGGGTGGTAATACGGGGATATCAACAAAGTTATGCACATTATCCACAACTTTAGATTAAGATACTCACATTTTATATCCACAAGATTAACCTTAGTTTTATACCTTTCAACAGGGTTATGCACATTGCTGTGTATAATACCTGTAGATAACACTTTTATTTTAATATCAAGGACGGATTGGCATTTAAATCTAGACCGGATCGTCTTCCCTGTTCATAAGCTATCGTTCCAGCAGCTGCAATCATTGCCGCATTATCTGTGCATAAACTTAATGGCGGGATGAGAAGAGGGATATTTAAGTCCGCAAATTCACTTTCTAAAGCAGATCGCAATCCTTTATTCGCAGCCACACCACCAGCTACAATTACTTGCCTCACTTCATACTCTTTGGCTGCTCGACTTGTTTTTTTCGTTAACACGTCAATGACACTTGCCTGAAAGCTTGCGGCAATGTCTGCTTTTTTCAAGTCTTCCCCACGTTGCTTGGCGTTGTGTATTTTGTTGATAACTGCTGATTTCAATCCACTGAAACTGAAATCATAACTTCCTTCTTCAAGCCATGCTCTGGGGAAATCAATCGTTTCTTCTCCTTCGGCAGCTAACCGGTCAATCTGAGGCCCACCTGGATAAGGTAGATCCAACATGCGTGCAACCTTATCAAAAGCTTCTCCAGCTGCATCATCCCTCGTTTCACCAATTAACTCATAATGACCATGCTCTTTCATCAAAACGAGCTCTGTATGTCCTCCAGAGACGATGAGAGCGAGCAAAGGAAACTCAAATTCTTTTTCCAAGCGATTCGCGTAAATATGTCCTGCAATATGATGGACACCTACAAGTGATTTTTGTTTTGCAAAAGCGAGCGCCTTCGCAGCATTCACCCCAACTAGAAGTGCTCCTACGAGACCTGGCCCTTCCGTCACGGCAATCGCATTAATATCGTTCCAAGAAACATTTGCTTCATTAAAAGCCTCTTCTAACACAATTGTCATTTGCTCGACATGATGACGTGATGCAATTTCAGGTACGACCCCGCCAAAACGCTTGTGGCTTTCTATTTGCGAAGCGACTGTATTTGATACAATGTTCCGCCCATTTTTTACAATAGCGACAGCGGTCTCATCACAGCTTGTTTCAATTCCTAAAATATAAATATCTCTACTCATTATAAATTCACCCACATTACAATCGCATCTTCGCGATTATCTGTATAATAATTTTTCCGAACGCCTCCAGGTACTAGGCCAAATTTCCGGTACATCTTTTGTGCGACAATATTTGATGCACGGACTTCCAATGATAAACGTTTAACACCCATGTGAATTGCTTGTTGACAAGCAAAACCAAATAATTTTTCCCCGAACTTATGACCACGAAATTCTGGCATCACGGCAATATTTGTAATCTGGGCATCATCAATGACAACCCACATGCCTACATAGCCAATGATCTTATTTTCCAACTTCATAATAAAATAATGAGCCTGGTCATTCTTTTCAATTTCTAAATGAAATATATCTTCTGTCCATGGTTTAGAAAAGGAAACTTCGTCAACTTTCATGACGTCTTTAATATCATCGACTTCCATTTTTCGAATTGTTAGCTCAGCCATTTACTTCGAATCCCCTTGGGTTTTAATCCAGTTGGCCTCTGCCTCGGCTAAACGCAAGTAGTTAGGTGTTAAATGGTGTGTTGATTCTGATTCTTGGTGACTACCTGCAAGGGCTAAATCAGAGGGCTTCGCAATATGAAACATATCTTCAGGGATAATTGCCAGATCACCTAATTTTTCTTGAATGGCGTCGCTAAACCCTTCAATATCAGGGCTTAAAAACAAAACTTCTTGTTCTCGCTTGCTAAGTTCAGTAAGCCAATCATACATTAAAATATTCTGTTCTTTATGAACTGCCACCATCTCATTTGTTTGCCACTCGTAAAGGCCTGTATAAACTAGCCCACGCCGAGCATCAAAAAACGGGCAGATCACTGAATTATAAAAACGACCTTGATAAGCTAGAGCTTTTAAACTTGAGACACCAACAACAGGTATATCCAGTGCCCAAGCAAGTGTTTTCGCTGTTGTTAGACCAATACGAACGCCTGTATATGAGCCAGGACCTTTTGCGACGATAATTTTATCTAACTGCTCAGGAGAGGCATCAACTTCTTTCATAAGCTGATCAACTGCCGGCATCAGTCTGACCGAATGATTTTTAGCGAGATTAGTAACAAATTCTCCTATTACTTTATTTCCCTTCATAAGAGCCACACCCAGCACATGGTTGGATGTATCAATTGTTAAACTGTACATATATAATAACTCCTTAATGAGATTCAGATTATAATCTTTTCAATTCATTTATTACGTCTGCATAATGAGAGCCGACTGACATAAACTCAAATGCACGAGTATGTTCATCAACATAGGTTATATTAATATTTAAAAAATTTTTCGGTAAGTATTCTTCAATAAACTGTGCCCATTCAATCACTGTGATGCCATTTCCGTGAAAATATTCATCAAAGCCGATATCCTCATCTGAGTTTTCTAGGCGGTACACGTCCATATGATATAACGGCAACTCACCTGAGTACTCCTTTACAATGGTAAAAGTTGGACTGCTTACTGTTCGTTTGATACCAAGTCCTTGAGCAAGTCCTTTAGTAAAGGTCGTTTTACCAGCACCTAGGTCTCCTTCAAGCGTAATCACATCACCAGCTTTCAAAAGAAGTGCTAATCGTTTTGCTAATGTGTTTGTTTCAAGTTCCGTATGCGTTTCAATTTTATATGTTTCACTCATATCTTCACCTACTTTAAGTGTGTATACCCTTCTTTTTTTAAAACTTGTTTCTTAACTCCCTGAAACAAGTATACTTCTCCATGTTTATCATGCTCGTTTAATGTTACATTACCTACTTTTGTAATAAGTGTATTAGTCTTCTCCGCAGTTTCTTCCACTCTTGCCCATTCTCCTTCAGCCACCGTTCCCATCAATTCAAAATCTTCCCCACCAAAATACTTCCATTGATGTTGTAAAGACAAAGAAAACTGGTTTAAATTAGAACTTGTTGGAATGGCCTCATCCAAGAGATTAATCGTTACTTTTGAAGCTTCAGCGATTTCTCTCGCTTCATTCGCTAGTCCGTCACTAATATCATTCAAAGATAACCGGTTAATTCCACCAAGCGCGTTTGCAAATTCTATTTGCGGTGTTGGCATCCGGTGTTTCTTTATAAAATAGGAATTACTTTCAGATTGTTGATTGTTTGTTAAAATATGAAAGCCAGCTTGAGAGTCACCTAAAGTACCCGTAACAAACACAATATCTCCGGGACGTGCTGCACTCCTATAACGCGCTTTATCTTTTCGTACCTTTCCAAAAACAGTAATAGAAAATGTTAGCTCAGAACCGGAAACAGTATCGCCACCAATTAAATCAACAGCATACTTATCGGCTAAATGTCTCATACCCTTAAATATTTCATGTAATTCACCTGACGACCAGTTCTTCGGAACTACAGCACCCACAAGATAATAAGTTGGCGTAGCCCCCATGGCCGCCATATCACTCAAGTTAGCTGCAAGTGCTCGATAACCTATATGAAAGGGATTCATCGTTTCACGGGAAAAATGCACGTTTTCCACAAATACATCAACTGCGGTTACAATATCCTCTGCACTTTCTCTAATGACCGCCGCATCGTCACCAATTCCTTTAATCATACTTGATTGACGATAAGTTGACGGTTTAATTGAGTTAATAAAGGAAAACTCGTCCATGATATATCACCACGCCTCATACATGCTAAGTTAATCATAGCAAAAATAGAATTCAATTGAAAAATAACTGCCGATTTTAAATAAGATCACTTTTAGCTTTGTTTGGAGCTTGATACTTTCTATTAATTTACTCAACCCTGAATTACAAAATGCTCGTTTAGCAACGTATAGACTGCACCTCGCCAAGCGAGGTCGGTCAATGTCTAGACATGGTCAACTTCAGTATGAAGTTATCCACAGAAGTTTTAATGTTATAATTTCCTAAGCCATTAAAAAAACACATGATTTCAAAAGAAACCATGTGTTGTATGTATTTAAAATTTAGTGGCGGTCTGGACGGGACTCGAACCCGCGACCTCCTGCGTGACAGGCAGGCATTCTAACCAACTGAACTACCAGACCATATTTGGTTGCACTTTACAGTACGACTGATATTCAATTAACTAGTAGTTAATTCAACGTAGTAAATTGAATAATTTTGGTTGCGGGGGCAGGATTTGAACCTACGGCCTCCGGGTTATGAGCCCGACGAGCTACCAGACTGCTCCACCCCGCGATGTGAAAATTATTAGATAATGTTAAATTAAATAATATGTCTGGCGGCGTCCTACTCTTGCAGAGACAAAGTCTCAACTACCATCAGCGCTGAAGAGCTTAACTTCTGTGTTCGGTATGGGAACAGGTGTGACCTCTTCGCTATTGCTACCAGACCTAATTTCAAGACCAATGACTATTATATCTATATTTCTACAGGATTGCAAGTCATTTTATGAAAAAGTTATTTCTTATTAATTTATACCTTGAAAACTAGATAAGAGTAGAGGTCAATGACATCACATAGATAAAAGTTAGTTAAGTCCTCGATCAATTAGTATCCGTCAGCTTCACGTGTCACCACGCTTCTACCTCGGACCTATCAACCTCATCGTCTCTGAGGGATCTTACTCATTTAAAATGATGGG
>NZ_JAHLPW010000007.1 GCF_018918075.1 Virgibacillus sp. MSJ-26 | reverse complement strand
CCCATCATTTTAAATGAGTAAGATCCCTCAGAGACGATGAGGTTGATAGGTCCGAGGTAGAAGCGTGGTGACACGTGAAGCTGACGGATACTAATTGATCGAGGACTTAACTAACTTTTTTATCGCAGATGTGTAGACATATACTCTTATTTAGTTTTTAAGGTATAAATATTATACCTAGTTAAGGAAGTTCATAGGGTTCATTTAAAATGAACAATAGAGAACGACCTACAGAATGTAGGTCTGGTAGCAATAGCGAAGAGGTCACACCTGTTCCCATACCGAACACAGAAGTTAAGCTCTTCAGCGCTGATGGTAGTTGAGACTTTGTCTCTGCGAGAGTAGGACGCCGCCAGGCTTACTTTTTTCATATGATTTTTGAATAAAGTTATGGTATAATACATACAATAGTGAATGAAGTAATATAATTAATCTTCATTTACATGATTCCACAGTCCACAGTAGTTCAGTGGTAGAGCAACGTGCAAAATCTCCGACGATTAAGCTACGAGTAACGCCGAAGCACTAAACATCTCTGAATAAGCTAGAAGATGCAGGCGTCACTTATAAGAAGATTCACACAAGTATAAAAATACTCTTTATTATTCCACAGTAGCTCAGTGGTAGAGCAATCGGCTGTTAACCGATCGGTCGTAGGTTCGAACCCTACCTGTGGAGCCATTTTTATGCTTCCATAGCTCAGCAGGTAGAGCGCTTCCATGGTAAGGCAAATACCATCTAAATATTTCAACATATAAACCTTGTCATATCAACGTTTTAGGCTACTGTTCATTTTATATTTCCTGTTTCCAGTGACGAAACAGTGACGACTTTTTATTTGCCGGTATAGTTTAATGGTAAAACACCAGCATGGTAAGCTGGTGATGCGAGTTCGATTCTCGCTACTGGCTTATTATACCTCGAAAAAATCCGAAAAACGTTGTGCAGAATCTTGATGAACTTGCGGACGAACATGCGAATAAATATTAATTGTTGTTTCAGCTTTAGCATGTCCTAATCTTTGCTGAACAATTTTAACGTGTTCGTTTAACTCAAGCATTAGGGTTGCATGGGTATGCCTTAATTCATGGAAGGTGATTAACTTTACTTCCGCACGTTTACAAATACGTCTCATCGCATGCCTTACATTCCCTTTTATTAAGAAACTGCCATTTGAATTTGAAGCAACCAACTTACTTCTAGGTGTTTGCTTCTCTTTGTGTTTTTCTAAAAAAATTAGCTGTTTATCTGATATAGGAATAGACCGTCTTGATGTTTTGGTTTTTAAACGACCTAGCTTTTTTTCACGTTCATGATATGCTTGGTTAACGTGTAGGATTTTATTCTTAAAATCGATATCTTCCCATTGTAAGCCAATAACTTCAGAGAATCGCAAACCAAACTGTAAAGCAAGCCAAAACGCTGGGTAACTTTGATATTCCTTTGCAACTGACAAAAATTTATGGCACTCTTCTTTTGACCAGGTGCTTTTTTCTTTATAATTAGGTGGCGGTTTCTTTACGCCATCTAATGGATTATCTTTTATTTCATTCCATTGAATCATTGCCTTGTATATTTGATTCATGAGTGTATATAACTTTATAATAGATGAATTAGCTAATTCATTTTCTTTTTGTACAAGAAACTTTTGAATCTCAATGGATTTGATACTCGTCATTTCCCGGAATCCAAAAGCTGGTTTAATATGTGTTTTATAATAGGAATTAGCAGTTCGATAAGAACTCGGACTCAATTGTTTTGGAGCAACGAGCGTCATGTAATCATTGAATCCATCCTCTAAAGTTTTTCTGGATTCTTCCAAATAATTACCTGTAAGTAAATCTCTTTTTTGTTCTAGTTCATCTAGTTCGGCCTCCTCCTTTAATTGCCTACGTTTTCCGATATATCGTTTACCTTTATAGTGCACATTAGAGCGATATGCGACAACAATTCCTTTTTCCTTGATTTTTTCTACTGCCATGTTCTCCTTCAATCCTTTCAAATTAAAGAAGAACAGTTACATACATACTATTAAAATAGCGAACTGTTCTCCCAGATGCAAATTTTTATTTATTGGGTTGCTCTGTAACCCACTTTTTTAAAAATTTGTTTGTCTCTGCGACTGGAAACACCCATTTTCTGCCTACTTTTCGTCTGATTTGTTTAAATCGAAAATCATCAAAAAAAGTGTTCATGATATGACCTTTTGAAAATGAAGTGATTTGCATTAAGTCATCAAGGCTATAAAATAATTTATCCATTCCTAATTCCTTCATTTTTTCATCAATCTGTTTAAGAATCTGTTGTTCTAAAGCATCATCATCAATTTGTATTTTTACAAAAGATGTATCAACCATTACATTTCACCTTTCTTTGTTTATTTTTGCATTCAGATATAAAGGTATTTTTTACGTAGATAAATTGATTATTTAAAATCAGACGGCTGTTGGTACAGCTCCACGAGAATTTCACCCCTGCAAGTATTTCTTCCAGCCCTACTCATAGCCTGCGACGCTTTGAACGCTCGAACCATGACGGTAGGGTAGTATCATTATCCATACTGATGAGTTATCGCCAGCAATCCACCATGATTGTATTAGACTCATATATGATCGCTCGTTTCTAACGAAAGTCATGGTGCATACGAATCAAGTAGCTCGTCATCAGTAGAACATATCTGATTTTTTGTTTATAATTCACGGATCTATCTTCCGTGTTTTCTTTGTCAAAGAACAAATATATGATTAATGAAGGAGAAAACTTAGTTATTACTTTATCAAATCTTGAAATCTAATACAGATGTATAAGCGTCTACCGTAAATGGCTATGCGTACCTATACAGATGCCCCAGTAAGTATTTCCTTGTTTTAGTTTCACCCGTATCTGTAGCTAAAATATTTGAATCTGGCAATAAACGACGTTCGTTATTTTCTGTATTGGAATTAACCATCATATTCATCCGAATGCTCCTCCAAAAATCGTTTTTACCGTTCAAAAGATCTGTGTCCGTCTAATACTGTACTGTGGTGCGTGAAATATGGTGTAATTGACCAATTTTCACATCAGATAGTTGAAAAAATAGTATAATAAGACAGTATTACGTTTTTCCTTGGCAGGGTACACATCGCTTCAGCAAGTAATTTCGGAGTGATTTTATTTCCAGTCACTTGAAAGCTTTCAATTTCTTCTTCTTTGCTTGTTATTGCCTTTTGTTTTAAATGTTGATTGCTTCACTTTTCAAAACTCGTTTACAAAAAGCTTTAAAGGTACAACGAATTGGCGAATTAGTTCGATCTGGTTCTATCATGTATCTCCTCTCCCTTCGCAACTGCAAAGTTGGGTGATGGATTTCCCTTTCATAACCTTCAACAAATTTTTTTATGAAATGCCAAATGACATCCTTAATTTCTTGAATTGCAAAAAAGTGCTGTACGTAAGCAAGCAGATGAATTGGGATGGACATCAGAAGAAAAAGGCTTTTCATCTCTCCTTATACTTAGTCCCTACACAAAAGGTCGATTTGTTGCATGATTTATAAAAAAGTTAATAAAAGTTTTTAATTATATAGATTCAGGTAGCTACGATATTTTGTTATTTTCTACTATTATTCCAAGTGGGACTATATATTTTGTCAAAAGGAATGAAACGTTTTCTTTGAAAAAATGAATAAAGACCCGAATAACTTAAATGTCATTCTAGCCTAAACAAGTTTGCTTTCAGAATTGATAAATCCAGTTTCTTTAGAAATGGGGATGAAATTAAAGTAGAGAATAATATAGGGTTCGAATCATCTTTTGGCGATACAGCTCAGACGAGAATCAGATTGACTAATTAATCAATATATGAACTAACCCAACCCAAATAGCATTACTTAATGATTCATGCAAACTGATTTGTTTCCATCACTGTTTTTGACCATGGCGTACTTTAAAAAATGGGTAATCGGATGATCAAGTTTAAGTATGTTAAATTGTGTAGTGTGAACTAACTTTTTCTTTTAATCAAAATGTGTTGTAATAATAGGGAAAACTCCGATACGAAGTAATGATGTAAAGATCATGAAAATGTAAGACTACTTTTATAATTTATTAAAGGTTCACTAAAGGTATCCCTCCTATAATAATTAATATAAGGCATCTGCTCATTAGAAATATAGGAGGTATGAAAACATGAATGCAAATTTTGTACATTTATCAAAAAAGAAGTTTGGAGTGTTTTTAGGAGTTGGATTAATGATTGGAATTCTCAGTGTAAGCACCGTTCTAGCAGCAGAATCGAATCGTTCCATATCGATAGAAGAGGAAGATGGTGTGGTTGGATTCTCTGTAGATGACGGACAAACATGGAGCGAAGAAATTCCAGAAGGTCTGACTGTCATTGAGGAGGGGAATCAACAAGTTATTACGGATGGCGACCTTTTTGATGTTTCTGGAAATGATGAAATGGCACCTTTAGAGGAAGGTGAAATTCGCTATTCATTAGATGGCGGAGAGACATGGATTGTGACTAAGTCTAACCCGGAACAAAATACTGGCAGCATTGAAACGAAAATAGTAGATGGTGTCCTTAAGTATTCTACTGATGGAGGAGATACTTGGATCACTGATCCTGCTCAAAAAGACTAACATGTAACAATCATGCGAGTCACAAAACATAAACACTCGCCGCGAAAAAGTATAGGCAGATGTCTTGCGGCGGGTGATTAATAGTAAAAAAGGATGATTCAATATGAGAATTCTCATGGTGGAAGATGAAACGTATATGGCAGAGGCCATCGTTCACATTCTAAAAAAACATCATTATACAGTTGATCTTGTCGATAATGGGACAGATGGTTTAGATTACGGACTGTCTGGCATTTATGATGTCATTATTTTGGATATTATGCTTCCAGAAATGGATGGTTTCAGTGTACTTAAAAGGCTACGCCAAAACGAGGTCCATACACCAGTCATTTTGCTAACCGCAAGAGGTGATACCGAAGATAGGGTAACAGGACTAGATAGTGGAGCAGATGATTATTTAGCAAAACCATTTGAAACAGAGGAATTGCTAGCACGATTACGCGCATTGGGACGGAGATTTACTGATTTGGCCCATAATAATACTTTTATTTATGGAGATATTGAATTTAATCAGCATACGCTTACACTCTGTTATGACAAAATGGAGGTATCCCTCACACTAAAGGAAGCACAATTACTAGAATTGTTAATGAAACGGAAAAATATGATTATCTCAAAAGAAATGATGATTGAAAAAGTGTGGGGATTTGACACCGATGCCGATGAAAGCCGTGTGGAAATACATATTTCTTTGTTGCGAAAAAAGTTAACAAAATTAGGTTCCTCTGTTACGATACGAACAATTCGTGGTGCAGGTTATTTGTTGCAAACAGAAAAGGATGAATCATCATGATGTTTACTGAGCTTCGTAATAAATTCCTTTTCTTAAATATGTCGATCACCTCTTTGGTCATTATAGTAGCTTTTGTAATCATCTATTCGGTTATTTATCATAATATTTCTTCGGACATTGAAGAAAAACTAAGTGAAGGTGCTGCAACTGAAATGACTGTTTATGGAGATGATCTATTTAACAACGGTGGAAAGGATGCAGCTTTTTCCCTTAGTCAGGCACTTTCAACCAGTGGATTTTCCTCTTTTGTTTTAATAGTTAATGATCAAGGAGAAGTTGTAGAAATTGATTCATCCATGGAGTTACCTGAGGAAAAATATATAAAAATTGCCGAAACTGCATGGAAGATGAAGGAAAAAAGCAATATCACCTTTAACGATAAACAGTGGAAATTTGAGATTACACCTTTATCAGTGAATGTAATACAAGATAATGGCGAGAAATTCGAGGTCACGGATCGCCTGTACCAAATGACCTTTTTAGATGTGACAGAGATGGATCAAACGTTACAGAGCCTGTTGGTTACATTATTTGTTGTTGGATTCATTTTGCTAGTGATTATTTTCTTTATTAGTATGTATTTTGCAAATAGTGCAGTACAACCTATTGCTAAAGCATGGGAAAATCAGAAACAATTTATTGCCGATGCATCGCATGAGCTAAAAACACCACTTTCGATTATTCAGGCAAATTACGATGTCCTAATGGATAACCGAGATGAAACCATTAATCATCAGATGAAATGGCTTGGTTATATGAAAATGGCGACCGATCGAATGACAAAAATGATAATGAATTTGTTAGAGTTGGCACAACTAGATCAGCCAACCACCCGACTAGAAATGAAGGAGATACATATAAGCAGTATGGTAGAAGAAATGGTTTTAACCATGGAAGCTGCTATGAAAGAAAAAGAGATTCATATCACCCATTCAATTGAGCCAGAAATAATGTTGAATAGCAATTCCGATAAAATAAAACAGTTAGTGATGATCCTGCTTGATAATGCCCATAAATATACAAATGAAAAAGGAAAGATAGATATCACGTTAGAAAAAGATAAAAAAATGATTGTTTTTCGGGTCAGAAACACTGGCAAAGGAATAGCCGAGGAAGATTTATCGAAGATATTTAACCGATTTTATCGAGGTGATCGTTCCCGCCATATTGAACAGAACAGTTTTGGTTTAGGGTTATCTATTGCAAAATCAATCACAAGTGAATTAGGGGGAGAAATCCATGCTTCAAGTAAAGAAAATAATTGGACGACATTTACTGTTATGCTCCCGCGAGTTTAGAATAACCTTTCATTTTCCTTTACGTTTATTTTAAAGTTTATAATGAAGTTTGGGAACGCAAAAATGATTTCTTAAAGGATAATAAAAATTGGCTCTGTTAAAGTTAGTTGTTGATAATTGATTTACAGGAACAAGAATTCTATAGTTAGACTAACTACAATAGGGTTGGTGATGATTGTGAGAGCGACTGAAATCCTTATAGCCATTCAAAAACTAAATCCCGTAGAGAAGCACAGATTATGTGAATACTTAATTGATGCTCTTACTGCATCAAGTTCGACTGGAACCGTTCTTCACGAAATAACTGAACGTAAGAATAAGAATGGGTATGAATGTCCTGATTGTGCATCAGAACATATTGTTCGATTCGGTAAATATACAACAATGGTTGATGGCGAAGAGGTTAAAAAACAACGCTATCGCTGTAAGGCTTGTAAAAAGACATTACTGACCTCACAAATACAATTCTTTATCGAACTCGTCACCTTAACCAGTGGATTAAATTTGTTGAGTGTATGATTGAAGGTTATTCTCTACGGAAGTCTGCTGACTTAATAGGTAACATCACCCACGTCACTCTATTTTATTGGAGACACAAACTATTATCATCGTTAAAGCAAATGGAAATACCTAATTTCGAAGGTATCGTTGAAATGGACGAGACCTATTTCTTGTACTCAGAAAAAGGACAAAGAAAAATTAAAGGTAGAAAGCCACGCAAGCGTGGTGGTTCTGCAAAGAAACGTGGTATAAGCAATGAACAAGTATGTGTATTGGTTGCAAGGGACCGTGACAAGACCACTTTTTCGCAGATATTAGGTATGGGTAGATTAACGAAAGACCAATTAGACAAAGTCATCGGGCATAGGCTTTCAAATGAAAATATACTATGTACAGATTCTTGGCGTGCATTTAAAACATATGCTGCTGAAAAGGAAATGGATATTTACCAATTCAAGTCCGATGGCAAAATTCGTACTAAGGGGCTTTACCACATCCAGAACGTGAATAATTATCATAGAAGACTAAAAGGATGGATACAACGATTTAATGGTGTTGCAACCAAGTATTTAAACAATTACCTTGCTTGGTTTCAGGTTTTGGAAAGTATCCAACACCAAAGAAATGAAGTAACAATGAATGACTTGATTATTAAAGGAAATCTGATACAGAATTCAGAAACTTATGATACGACAAGATTATCTGAATTCACAATATAAATATTCTTTCACATTCAATTACGGTGCAGAAATATAGAGAAAGTAAAGAGTCTTTTCAACAAAAATGAAAGGAGTAGAAATATTGGATATAGAAGATTACGCATGGAATAAACACGAACAGAAAATGAAAGAACAGACAGAGTTGACACACAGCAACCCAAAAATTAAAATAATAGACAACAAAGAATTAAGGAATAAAATTGAAGAAAATCTTGAAAAATTACCACAAAAAATACTTGCTCAATGGGCTTTAAAAGTAGCGACCCCATTTTTGGATTATCTCGATAACCATTTAAAAAATGATTCACGTATAGAGTTAGGAATAGAAACTTTGGAAAAGCGAATACAAGGTAGTATAAGAGCATATGATTTACGCAAAATTGGGTTTATTGTAAATGAATTAGCCAAAGAGTCCGAAACCGAAGTTAGTAAGTATGTTTCACGTTCATTTGCTCAAGCAATTGCAACTGGACACATGAGAGGACATGCATGGTTAGCAGCGACTATGCAATACAAGTAGTAAATTCTTTAACGAGTAATTCTTTAGATGCTTCAACAAAGGAAAGAAGAAGACAATTAAAGATAATTGACAATTTATTGGATTGAAGGGGCTTATAATGTAAATTAACTTGAATCCTTTTCAAGTAACGGGAGGATAAGCCTGAAAGAGCAAGGGGACAGCCTTTATCTGTAATTTTTTGGAAATTGTAAGCATTACATTTAATGTTGGAAAATAAGGAAGGATATTAAAAATCACTGAAGTGAGGGATTTGTTTGAGAGAAGACCAAAATCAAAAAACACCTATCAATAATGAAAAATTGCCTGATGTGCCACTTATAATAGGGATTCGAGTGCAAAATGTTGAAGAAGCAATCCACTTTTATCGAGGTATAGGTTTCAAAGAATATATGAATAATCCAGACAAGCATGGCAAATTACACAAACAATGAAAGATATGACCTCTCATGAGCAGGCGGAAGCTAGAAAATAGTAATGAACAAATTATGAACAAACGCAGCGTAAATAACGGATCGTCTATCACTAACTTTTTAAAAAGCAGATATAATAAAAATATATTTATCTGTTTAATTAGCGGATGCATTTGTTTAACAGATGGGATAGTGCTTACTAACAATTAAATAAGTACTATCCTATTGTTTTAAAGCTTTTTAATTTTCCTCTTGAATCACACGTGGCGTATTGTTTTATACTAGAAATGTAATAAAAACGAAAAGGAGAAGATAGTGTGTATTCTATTGGTCAATTATCAAAAAAGACTAGCGTAACAATACGGACATTGGACTACTATGACGAGATCAAGTTACTCAAACCGTCCTCTTCAACGGAAGGAGGTCATCGTCTATATGATGAAAATGATGTACTACGATTACAGCAAATATTGGCTTTGAAATATATGGGGTTTTCACTGGAGCAAATCAAGGAAAAATTGGATGAGCCTGAAACAACCTGGGAACAGTCCCTTGGACAGCAGTTGGATATGGTAAAGCAGCAACAAAAACAGTTACAGATTCTAGAACAGGCTTTAAACGGAGTATTGCATTCCATTCAGTTCGAAGAAGAGATTAAATGGCCTCTCGTTTTTGAAATTATTCAACTGTTCCAGCGAGATAAAGATGTTGTTAAACATCTTTATGATGGTTACCTTAATAAAAAAGACCAAAAGACGATTATGGATTTGCAGTCTGAAAGGAACAAAGATGACATTCAAGAATGGACACATATTATTCGAGATGTGCGTAGTGTTCTAAACGAAGATCCTGGATCGGAAAAAGTTCAACGTCTAGCTAAACAATGGATGGAAAAAGTACATGACATGTTCGGCGACAATCACGTTTTAAAAGAAAAGATGTGGAACGTAATTAGAGATCATTCGGGAGAAGTTGCTTTTTACCCTATGGACGAGGAAATCGTTCAGTTTATGGAGCGTGCTGTACGTATTATGTATGAACGAAAAGAGGATTAATGTTTTCAGATCATGATTCTGGAAGATGAAGAAAGAATGAGCAAAAAAGGAGAGGTTTTTGTACTTCTTGGTCCAAATGGTGCTGGGAAATCGACTGCGGTGAAGGTGATGACCACATTGTCAAGACCAAATCAGGGAGTTGTTCTCGACCATCGTTAGAAGATGTGTATTTAAGCCATATTGGGCGTATATTTGATATAGAAGAAAAGAAGAATGATTAACTTCCATCGTTTCTCTCAACAAACGGGGTCATTTTGCTGATTAAGGTTTTAGAAATAGATGAACTCATAAGGTTAATCAGAAGGAGGTTTTGTAGTTGGTAAATATAGAAGTTGTTAATCTTGTGCCTAAATTCCTAAATTTTTTTGAGCTTGCGAATCATGAGGATGTTAACGAATCAGAAAGATGGAACTTATGGAAAGAACATTATAATTTTGCAGCATTGCCACCTGGTTATGATCAACAGGCAAAAAAACAATTAAATCAAACATGGATGAAGTATCAATCCAACATTAATCAGATTCGAAACTGGAAGCCAGATCAAATTAAATTCGAGAAGAGTTTTGCAGAAGTAAAAACTTTATTAGGAAGCGATGAGGATATCCCTCTTGTCATTGTGTTTTTTGTAAGCTCGTTTGACAACAGTGCTTTTGTTGCTCCATACGATGAACAAAGATCTATGCTTTGTTTGCCTATTGAAAATCAGCTTTCTGACATTATTGTTGTTCATGAGCTAACTCATATTGTACATGCAGAAACAGCTTCATTAGAAATGAACTGGGAACGTCCAATTGCTGAAATTGTTTTACAAGAAGGGTTGGCATTACATGTTAGTAAACACCTCGTACCCGGAGAAAGGGATGAGGTATATATTGAAATGGGAGTAGAACAAGGTTGGTTACAATCATGTCATGAGCATAGAACAAAGATCTTAAATGGGATCACCCCTTATTTATCGAAATCAAAAGGAGAAGTGATTGAGAAATTCATATTTGGTACGGGAGCATCTGGCCATAAAAGAGAAGCGTATTATGCTGGTTGGGAGTTCGTTGATTCAGAGTTAAAAAAAGGTGTCTCGTTTAAACAATTGGCATCAATAAAACCAAAGGATATTCCTGATTATGTGAAAAATAATCTTAAATAAGATTGTACCATAAACGGCTCGATTGTTAAAGGTTAGTCTTATTATCAGTATCCTGAAGACTTTTGAATTCAAAAAAATATTTGTTTTTCATGTTTAGGATGATAGGAGACAGTAGAAAAACATTTGAATAAATCATAGAAAGAGGAATATACAAAATGTATAACCACGAATAAACGATTAAGAAAGGTGGGATACAAATGAAACAATATCAATTCAAAGATGTGTTATACATGGGGAAAAAGAATGTTATTCAAGTGGAAAACATGGCGAAAGAAAGTGTTGGAAACATTGAAAAAGCTGATATATCGGGATGTGAAAAAGGAAATGTCGTATCCTTTACTGCTCACAATGGATCCAAAATTAAGATCGGGATTAAGAAGCGCAAGATCAAAAACTTACTTGTTGCTACATATATCATTGAAACAGAAGAAGAGACTTATTTTTTGAAAGATAAGCCAGGGAATAGCCTTCTCTATTTTTGTGTTGTAGGAAATATCGATGGACAGGATATACGTACAGAAGAAAATTGGCGTAGTGAGATAGAAGTGAAAATAGATAACATACATGTCTCGACTATTAAGGCAAATGAGTTTACTTTTAAAACAACTATATCTATCGAAGACAATATTAACGAATCATCTTTACTTTTTGCTGTTATTATTTTGATGTACTTTATGTATAAAATTTATAAGAAAGAGTCCGAATTTATTGAAAACATATTATTTGATTAGTGCAGATTTAACGATGTACTTAGCCTTAATCTTAAAATCTAATACAAAGGAGCATTCAATTGGCCTCGTCGAATTTTAGGATTAGTCGATTGTTTTTGTATTTTATACTCGTATCGTTATTTCTCTTTGTAGCGGGTAATGTTGGACGATATTTAATAGAAACTCAAGATATGGACCGAAAAGTAGCTGTACTTCTACAAGGGATGATTTTTACTGGGCTAACGCTCATTGTACTATATGTACTGAAAAGAAAAAGCCCTGAATCTTTTAAAAGTATCGGCCTTAAAGGTGTAAACTCATCATCCAAGATGGCGATTGGAATTGCTTTGCCTTTTATATTACTTGGAGTAGGTATTTTAACAGCCTATTTATTCGGTGGAATTGAAAACCCCAGTATGAACTTGACAACAAGCGTTATTATTTCCGTTTTAATCAATACAATAACAGCATTTATGTACGAAGCATTTCCAGAAGAAGTTTTTATACGTGGTTTAATATTTGAAGAATTACAAAAAAAGTTCCGCTTTTTTGTATCGTTATTATTGCAACCGTTAATATTTATTTGTGTACCGATAACGGTGATAGCGATGGAATCAATATTCTTTGATAGGCCATTTGCAATAACGATAGATTATTTTATATTACTCTTTGCATTTGGAATTGCTCTACAGCTTTATAGAATATATACCGGTTCATTATGGATGAATATAATATTTCATATCGTTTACCTTGAAGTCGTTAGATATATTTCTCTAGGCGGCGCATATGAATCAGGCATTGCGCTTTTAGAGTTTGATGAGACGTTTGAAGGCTTCATGTCGCTATATTTATCATTTTTGTTTATTGTCATATTTAGTATTGTAGTGTTATCGTTTTTAATATTAAATGATAGAAGGAAAATTAGCCATAACCGTTCTATGTGATTAGCATTTCATAAAAACTTTATAATTACAAACTTACAATCGGGGCACATTGTTTAAGGGTTTAATACCAATGTATTGATGTATCGAAAAATCGACATTATATCCTAATAACAAAAAATATTTAATCCTTGACTGTAAAGTTTAAAATGATAAGAGGAGAGATCTTATGAGCAAACTGGTTAATAAGGGTATTGTCAAGGCGGCGGGATTTATGAACATGAAAAATAGAATCAATTACTTTAAAGTAGCCCCTGATGCTCTAGAAAAAGTAATGGGGTTGGAGAAATACGTAAAAAAATTGCTTATTAATAAAGATCTGGCGGAACTAATCAAGTTAAGAGTTTCACAAATTAATGGTTGCTCCTATTGTATAAACATGCATACAAAAGCAGCTAAAAAGTTAAAGGTATCGAAAGAGCAACTTGATCATTTAAAATCTTGGAATGAAACGGGGATTTACAGTTCAAAGGAGAAAGTCGCACTGCAGTTAGCAGAAAACATAACTTTAATTTCAGAAAAAGGTGTTAGTGATAAGTTATATAACCAAGTGAGAGAACATTACAATGAAAAAGAGTATGTGGATTTAGTCATAATAATTAATCAAATTAATATGTGGAATAGGCTTGCTATTTCCATGGGCAATCAATCTAGTGAATAAATCGAAACAATAATTAATGGGTGAAGGTATCTAATAATAATTGGCATTTTAAATTGGATATAAAAGTGGGAGACAATTTTTTAACTAGAAAGATTATTAAAAATCAATGAAATGAGGGATTTCCTTTATCGCAGGTGCTCATTTTTTTGGGTAGTTAACGTCTTTAAAGATTTCAGTTTGTATATATTAGCTGTAATTATGAGGGTAATTGCAATATTATAACCATGGTCAGCCCCGAAAAATAGTGTTGCCAACAGTGTAATCACTGGGATAGTCTCTGGCATGTCTCTATTTTGTTTTGCCATATTGGGATTGATTTGTTATCCATTAGCAAAAAAGTTTATTACTAGAACTTTAATTGATAACTTGGTATAAAGATGACGTTTTTACGCTTTGTTTCTTTCCATTTATTAGTTAGAATGTGGTGGAATAATTAGGTGATACACATAGAAGAACCCATACTTTTTTCTGATCACCCTTAAATTTCAGAGAATTTTGTACTAAAGGGGTTTTGGATACAGCCTAAAGAGAAATTTGAATGATCATGTTGAAAAGGTTACAGCTTCTTGTTAAATTAAAATTAAATTTAAGCAAGAAGAAGGAAGGGATTTATAAATTCAAGTCTATAAATGGGAGTGGATTATATTGGGTGAAAGGGCATCATTTAACATGAAAAATATATGGATGAGAATTTTAGTTGTATTGGTACTAGGCATCGTCATTTGGCACTTTATAACTTACCTCAATGATATATTTATAAGTGAAGAATATAGCCGAATTAATCATTTCTTCATTGCTATAATTACTACCATATTAACCTTTATTCTCATTCAATCAGCACTTAAAATTGACAAGATTCCGTGGAAACAACTCGGGCAAGGGGCTTTTAAAAAGAATATCTTTTCATTTTTTCTAGGCTTACTTCTCTGGGCGATTCCCGCATCTATTGGTTTATTTATTTGTGTAATATTTGGATGGGTTGAAATAAAAATCCATACAAATTTAAATTACCTATTGATGAGTATTTTAATTCTATTCATAACTGTATTTTTAATAGAAGCATTACCTGAAGAATTTATTTTTAGAGGGTACATATATCGGTACTTAAATGTAGTTTTCCCTCATTGGGGCACACTCATTTTACAAACACTATTATTCTCATTATTTGCTTATTTTATAGGGGCAATATATTCTGTAGAACAACTTCAATTTATTCCAAGTTTTGCAATCATTTTAGGTGTGTTTAGGGCAATATCGGGAAGTGTGTGGACATCCATTGGATTTCATGTTGCAATCATGACCGCATTTCAAATTTTAGGACCTATTCACGGACATTTTGATGTGAGCGGGATCATGACACTTAAACTTTTTGCTTTTATTTTACTGCCATGTGTTGTTGGAGCGACTGTATTGTCATTCATTTATTCCAACCACAATTGGCGTAAAACTGAACCTTTAGTGTCATAAAAGATAATCCAACCGGAGTATACTACTATTTATGTAAGATAGTGTCATGGATGTAATGGTAGCGTTACCATGAAGATCCAATTTTTTGATTATTGTGTATTACGATGATATTGCGATATATAGTTCTTTTCTGTATGAAGTTGTTCGGGTTTTCCACACGATAATCGAAATTGGGGTGAGTGTGACAGAAAATGTTGTTACAAAAGCAGATGTACGTGGTACGGCTTCAGGCGTAATGTTTATGGCTTTTTTTGGAACGGTATGGGCGGACATTGGTATTGGAGGATTACGGGTATCGGTTGCAATCTGGTTAATGATTTTAGCCATATTAATCGGGGCTGCATTATTTTTCTCAGGAATTATGATGATAAGACAGTCACGGCATCTACCTAATACAAATAAGTTTCGTAACGCTAAGAATGTAGAAAAATGGTTTAATATTGTTTTTGCGGTAGAATTTGTGCTAATTGGTATTGCTGCTATTGTAACTAATGTAATAGGGCATTTCGATTGGTTTTTTCCGATTATGGCTATTATTATTGGCGTGCATTTCTTTCCGCTAGCTCATCTCTTTCAAGCAAGTGCGTATTATGTGACGGGAATGCTTCTTTGCTTGCTAGCGATAGTGACGTTACTTTTTGTACCGTCAGAAATCAATGTTAGAGGACATTCCATTGACGCATGGTGGACCTTGGTTGGTTTTGGTTCTATGTCGATTTTATGGATAACCAGTATTGTGATTTTGACTATGGGTAGAAAATTACTTCATATTGCTCGAAGTCAATAATAGAACTGCACAGACGCATTATTGGGCTGAAATAAAGGTTCCATAATTTTATCTAGCTACTTGGGAAGGACTTCGTAAAAGTTTTTCCTTTTTTGAAATACTTATTAACAAATCTTGGATAACTGACGCATATGAAACGGGTATGGGAAGTGAAAGGTTCAACTTAGTGCTTGAGCGGGCCTTGATACATCATATTAATGATATACAGGCTTGTTTTAACGAAGCTTATCGGGTATTGCAAGAGAATGGCATATATATCATTCAAGATCGTACTCCAGATGATTGTTTGTTAGCAGGTAATGATTATCATATAAGAGGGTATATTTTTGAACGCTGCCCGAGGTTAGCCGAAAAGGAGAAGAATCGCAGATATAATAGTCAATTTGTCATTAAAAACCTTAAAGTAGCAGGATTTAAAGATATAGAAGAGGTAAAACTGTGGGAGGTAAGGAAAGAGTATGAAAATAAAAAACAGTTGCTTAAGGATTTAAGTGAAAGAACAGGGAGAAGCATTCTGCACGAATTAGATGACAGTGAATTGCAATTATTAATTAACCACATTGATGGTGCGATTTCAGTTGAGAAAAGCATAATTGAAAAAGATAGATGGACAGTTTGGAAGGCCGTAAAATAAGTAATTTGGTGAAAATGAAGTGTTCAACAAATAGATCATATCAAGTTATCACTGTTTATAAAAACGTTACTAAATCATTCTCATCTCATATTTTTATTGACCTTTAAGGTAAACGCAGTTATAATATTATTTACCTGTTAGGTAAATAATATAAAACAGCAAAGGTGGTTATCATGCAATTAAAAATTTCGAAGTTGGAACCTAAAAGAAAAGATGCTATTTTAAATGCCGCTCTAAAAGAATTTTCCACGAAGGGATTCGATGATGCCTCGACAAATGTTATTGCAAAAGAGGCTGGGATTTCAAAAGGGCTGATGTTCCACTATATAAATAGTAAGGAGGATCTTTTTCTATTCCTTTATGATTACTGCGCTGATAGGATTAATAAAGAATATATTGATTTGATGAATTTTAATGAAAAAGATATTTTTGAAAGGCTTCGACAATCCTATATACTCCAGATCGAGTTACTACAACAATATCCTTGGATATTTGACTTTATTATGATTACTGACATTACAAACTCCGATGAAGTCAATAAAAAGCTAGAAGAAAGAGTGAATGAAAAGTTATCACGATGCCAAGAGGAAATGTTTGAAATTGTTGATGAAACTAAATTCAGAGAAGGACTGAACCTTGAAAGATGCAAGCAGTTTATTTTTTGGGCGAATGTGGGTTTTACAAATGAGATATTGGAAGATATTCGTAACTCAAAAATTACCGAATTAGATTATGATAAAGTACTTGCAGATCTAGATGGTTATCTGAATGAACTCAAGCAAATATTTTATAAATGAATTGTAACAGGCTCTTATGACATGAAAAATAATAACTAGAGGAGGTCTCAAATAATGATTCATACAGAGAAACAGCAAGTTGATAAGTCTGGTTCTTTAGACAGTGAGTCACTGATTGGAAGTTTCTACGATGTAAAGGGACATCGTTTGTTGCTCGATCGTTCTGGGTCTGGAAGTCCTTCAGTAGTATTCATCCCAGCTGCTGGGATGGTCGGACTGGATTACCTAAATATTCATCATAAAATTAGTCAGTGTGCAACGTCAGTAATTTATGATCGATTAGGAACAGGCTGGAGCGATCATATTATGCTTCCACGAAGTGCCCTTGAGGTAACTGATGAATTGCGGAATGTACTGCATGCTGCTGGTGTTCCAGCTCCCTATCTGTTTGTCGGTCACTCTTTAGGCGGAATATATGCCCAGCGGTATGCACAACGATTTCCAGAAGAGGTAGCTGGTATGGTTTTGCTAGAACCGCCTCACGAGGACTTTCTCACTAATACACCAAAATTTAAAAAGCGTTACCTTTTCCAGCAGGGGGTTACTATCCTTCGGGCACTCTTAACTTACAAGAATTCCTTTCGTATGTTGTTTAATCAAATGTTTGCAAATTGGCCAGATGAAATCCGTGAGCCACTAATTGAATATCATCTTAAGACATTATCAAAAACAGTGAAAGAAAGAAAAAACTTAAACAGCGAACTTTATAAAGAGATACGTAAAGGAGGAAGCTTACCTGACATCCCATTAATTGTATTTACAGGGATGGGAATCGACCCATTCATGATTCCGATCACGAGTAAAGCATTTCTGCGTGATACACTTGATCGATTCAACAATATTAAAAATACTGTTTACACAAAATTAGCAAATTCCGTTCCGCGTGGAGAACATCGTATACTCAAAAGTGCAGGTCATACCACAATCCATACTGACTGTCCAAATGAAGTGGTTGAAGCGATCAGGAATTTAATTAATCTAATTAATACGCAAGAAGAAAGATCAGCCAGATCTTAAAACAGATCCGAATAATGGAATAGAGGGATGATATGGATCGCCAATCATTAATTCAAAAATTTGACAAGCAAGCAAAGAAATATAATGAACGAAGAAAAAATAATCATGCTTCTAAGTTTCGTCAACGAATTTTTCAAGAAGCTGAAGGAAAAGTATTAGAAGTTTCAATTGGTTCTGGACTTAATTTCCCCTACTATAACAGAAATATTGAATTGACTGGAATAGACTTTAGCCATGAAATGTTAAAAACAGCACGGCATGCTGCAAAAAATTACCCTTTTAAAACAAAATTTATTCAAGAAGATGTTGAAACTGTTGAATTAAGCCCAAACAGCTTTGATACGATTATATCCTCCGCAAGTTTATGTGCTTATCAAGACCCTATCCATGTTCTAAATCGTTTTCAAAAGTGGTGTAAGCCAGAAGGGAAAATTCTTTTGTTAGAGCATGGACTTTGTACGAACAGAACCGTTGGATGGTTGCAAAAACTCTCCAATCCTTTAGCTTTAAGACTAGCGGGGTGCCACCAAGACAGAAATATGACTGAAATAGTAAAAAAGTCTAATTTAAAACTTATTCGGGAAGAACGTTACTATGGAGGCTATTTATATCTGATATGGGCTAATTCTAAATTTGATTGCTGTTATAAGAAAATGAAATAAATTATTGTTATGTATTAAGTGATTAACCTTTATGAAATGGATAGATTAGATGATATATTTTATACTTGAATACAAGTGGTTATTCTTTATTTTTGGGGAGATTATTTTTTGGGGAAGTATTATCGGTTTTCTCCTCCTTAGATACGGATTAGGGTTAGATAAATTAAGCAAATATTTAATAATCATATGGTTGCTAAGTGATCTTTGGCTGCTGGCTCTTGGTGTTCTTGACTATATTGAATCAGGTACAATTGACGCGTTTCAGATTGTTATTGTTGTTGTTTTGATATATGCATTTACTGCAGGAAAAAGTGATCTTCAGAAACTTGATAGGATGATAAAGCGAAAATTTGAAAAGAGGGAAGAGCCACCTCTTAATGATGAAATCAATTCCCATAATAAAACGGTAGATGTATTTAAAAACAGAAAAAAAGAGATTAAAAGATTAGGTCTCCATCTTATCATCTATTTAGTAATGGGAAAATTTATGTTGCTATATGGTTTTAAACCATTGGAACTTTCAACAGAGAATAACGTTGTTGATAAGATTGTATATCTAATTGGAAATGGTTTTTTTAACAACGAATTAGCCAGCAAGATTAGCGGAA
This sequence comes from Virgibacillus sp. MSJ-26, assembly GCF_018918075.1. GTDB lineage: Bacteria > Bacillota > Bacilli > Bacillales > Amphibacillaceae > MSJ-26. Next base: position 152,383 of record NZ_JAHLPW010000007.1, on the reverse strand, counting down.
TTTGGACTTTAGTAATTCTCGTTGACTCCTTATATTCGTTGCCACGCTTCGTTTTTTTCAAAAAGAACTAAAAATCATATTTTTTTATTACTCTTTACGGGAGGAACAATTATGTTTAAAAGCAGAACTCCCCCAATCCGAGATAATAAGGGGAGAATTTTGAAAAATAGTATTGCCTCACTTGAGCCTGTTCGAATTGGCGGAATCAAACAATGGGTTTTAATTCGTGGAGCCGACAAAAACAATCCTTTACTTCTTTTTCTTCATGGAGGACCAGGTTCTGCTCAAATCGGTTTTATTCGCAAATATGAACAGGAGTTAGAAAAGCACTTTATTGTAGTCAACTGGGATCAGCGTGGAGCAGGTAAATCAGGAAGGAAGATCGATCCATCGACCATGAACCTAGCACAGTTTGTAGAGGATACCCACGAATTAATCACATACTTGTTATCACGGTTTGGGCAGGAACAACTGTTTCTCACAGGGCATTCATGGGGCAGTATATTGGGTGTACTAACAGCTCAACAGTATCCTGAAAGCATTCATGCCTATATCGGCATTTCTCAATTGGTTAATATCGAGTTGAACGAACAAATAAGTTATGCTTTTGCTCTTGAACGAGCAAAGGAAGCCAATCATCAGAATGCCATTGCAGCCCTATCTAAAATCGGTGCTCCACCTTACCAAAATTTTAAAGCGATGATGAAACAGCGAAAGTGGCTGCTCAAATTTTTACCGATGGAACTGTCATCTTCCTATTTATTGCGAGCAATTCCTTCATCAAAAGAATATACGTTGAAGGACTGGTTTTTCTTCGCCAAAAATGTTCTGTCATCAAATAGGGCGCTTTGGAACGAATTTATGGCGGTTGATCTTTTTGAGAAGGTTCCTGCATTAGACGTGCCTGTCTATTTATGCGAAGGTTACCACGATTATCAAGCACCATTTGAACTGGCAGAACAGTACATTGAACAATTAAGAACTCCATTAAAGCAAATCTTTTGGTTTGAGCATTCAGGCCACTCGCCGCATATTAGTGAATCCAAACGGTTTTCGGAGGTTTGCTTGTATGTTAAAAATACTATGATGTGAAGGGGGAGTTGGAAGTATATATCTTGCAAGAGGATTGAGTAATGGAGGAAAGGTAACATCCTTAGAGGTTGAAGAAAAACACGCACTAGTAGCAAGAGAAACGATTCAGAGTTGTAATTTTGGGGAGAAAATTGAGGTAATTGTTGGAGATGCTTTATCTACGATGAGTGTTTTACAAGAGCAAAAGCAGCAGTTTGATTTAATTTTTATTGATGCAAATAAAAGTAACTATCCAGCATTTTTAGAAAGATCACTAGCCTTATCAAAACCAGGTACAATTATTGCGGCTGACAATACTTTGAATCGTGAAAGAGTAATTGACTATAACGATAAATCCGAAAATACAGAGGCGATTAGGACTTTTAACCAAATGGTTTCTTCTGATAGTCGCTTAGAATCAACATTACTTCCGGGGATTGACGGTTTTGTCATTGCTAGAGTAAAAGAAAAGTAACATTCACTTGAATGTATGAGCAAAGAAGTCTACGCAAGAAATAATTTAGAACGCATGTAAATGATATAACTAAGCTAATGAAGGAAGAATTTTGATACCAACGTGATTCATGTGCATTTCTCACAACAGAAAAAAGATGTCAACTAAAGGCTAAAAACTGACTTCTTCGTAACATGCCCTGAATCCTTGATGCAACAGCGCTTTAAGACTTTTGAAACAGTTTCTTATTGTTTTTCTACCCCCCTGTTAGAAACGGAGGGTTAAGGCGTGGCTATCGCCACGCAGGCTTAGCCCAGCACAGCGGCTTTCGCTTCGCACGCCGCTGTACTGGGCAGCCTTTATTGGGCTGTTTAGCAATTTCACTTAAAAAAATCATGTTCCTTCGGGATAAATGGTGTATAAAATTCCGAAATGAAATAACATTTAATCTGCTTTAAGGAAATTGTATTTGTACGTCCAATCTGAGCATAGTTCCATACCCAAGTTCACTCATACGACCTAAAGTAACCCGAAAATTAAACTGATCTTGAATGCCATCCCTAGGCCACTTTGCGTCTGGCTATTGACAGACAAGGATTAGAAAGAAGTCACTTTCCTAAAATGTACTATCAGCTTGAAAAAGATTTTGTGTCCTAAAGCCTGTCCAGCTCTCTTATAATTCCATTCAACGTTCACATTCCTGGGATAATAAGTAAAGGAACAGTCACGCTTTCAAAACTTTGAATAAATCATTAATCTGAAATATAAAAAATAGATACTGCCTTTACGCAATATCCTTCTTCCTCCCAATCTTGATGGAGAACCTATTGATTTTTATCGTATTCATTGATTACTTCAACTAAATACTTATAGTTTCCTTCAGTCTTACCTATTTTTAAACCCATATTTAAATATTTATCATCCATACATCCTTACTAAAGTCAATCATCAATAAAAAACAAAAAAGCCATTGACGATGAAATATTGTCAAATGAAATCTTGTAGAACTTTGGGCCCGCAAATTAATAATTTTTGTATGCAACTGTTCTTCATTTTATTTTTTTCAGTGACGAAACAGTGACGACTTCATGGTTATATAAGTCGTTTATGTTCAATTGCTTTTCTAAGAACGTTGATTTTACAAGGTCTTTATCGTATAAGTTGCTTATATTTTTATCGATTTACCATGGTAAGGAAGAGGTCGCAGGTTCAAATCCTGTTGGAAGCTCTCGGCATAAACCTTGATACATAGCGCTTATCGGCACATTGTCGGCAAGTGCTATTTTTATATTTACATAGAAATGCCGACATATTGGCGGTAATAAACCTTTTTTGGTACTTTTCATTGTGTTTAATGTGAAATTATTAAATATCAATCCGGTTGCTCAGCCTTATAAGATGGAACCAATTCACCGGATACCCCTATACTACACAATCCTAAGGAATGTGTATTTGGTACTTAGGATTGTTTGTTTTCTTAGACAGTTAATAAAGTGAATTCACCAAAGCCAAAGGTGTTTTTGACGTAATCTAGTTTTACATCCTTAAAGAAGTGGTATTGATATTCATCAATAAGAAATTTAATGTTTTCTATTTCTGTTATTGTATCCCTTTCGCTAGATGACTCTTCCAGAGCCAATTTTAATCTAGGCCCACCTCAGCCAGGACTCATAAATAGACGAATATATGACGTGTCAATATCTTCATTCATATCATCTAACTCTTCTTTGATACTCTCAATTGCTGCTTGAGTGGCTTTTAACATTATTCCACACTCCTTTATAAAATCAATCGTTGCATTATATCCTTTTAAGAATCATACCCTATAAGGTATGAAAAGAAAAGTTATTTGCTTAATTTGGGTAGTCAAAAAGACAGACATAAATCTATTGATTGGGCTTAGGGTTATTTATTTAGTAACATTACTGTAACTATAAAAATAAAACACTCTTTCATTATAGTTCATAGTTTAAATTTCTTTTTTTCGACAAAATTTAATTTAAATTACTTATTATAGTGCAAACTGCGACAAAATGGAAAACTATGGTATAAGGGTTTATCATAAGTTCGTTAAATATAAATCCTAAATTTCATGCTATAAATTATATTTTCTTTATTTATGTTTATTCTAAAAAGGCTTTATGAAGCGAATAAACATACATATAAAAAGCGTAAAATAATAAATTAACATCGGTGAGTATTTATATTAAAGACCAAATTAGTTATCTAATTTGTAATATACAAAGTACTTTATTATTTTAAGAGTTAACTTCCTTTGTAAGTTTGCCGTAGTGTAAAATAGAGACAAAAATCAGGGTATTGACTGCTAGGCAATATTTATGATAAAAGTAAATAAAGATATCCTAGTCTATTTAATAGTAGGTACGGGAATCATATAAATTTTTTTTGCAAGTTTATGTGAAATTACTCACATATATATTAAACTTCATTAGGATATCCAAATCAATAGATTATAAAAGATTGGGGGATCATCTAATAGTAACAGATGTTATAAGTAAAATAAATTACAGGAGTGACATTATGCGAAGTAATGTAGCTAACCCTAAAGTTGATTATTTCCCTTTGTTGGAATTGAGAAAGAACATGTATATTTTATTGCAAAAATTACTTTCACAACCATTATCTAAAAATGATTATATTCAGATTAAGAATAACGGAAATCTAGATGTGATTAAAGGATTTGGTGAAGGTGGTGAAATAATTTACAATTTTTTCAAGGTGGACAATGGAACAAACTCGTCTGTTCATGAACAAGAATATTACAAGCTTTTTATTGGACCAGGTACTTTATTGGCTCCCCCTTGGGAGTCGATCTATCGCGGAAAAGATAGGATACTATATGATTATCCCTCATTAGAAGTGGCAAAAATATATGACAGTTTTGGACTTGAGCTCGTAGAAAGAAATATAGAGGCGGAAGACCACTTAGTAATTGAACTCGAATTTATGATTCATTTAATTGAAAGTAGTTCAAAAGAAAATGAAATTGGTTCTCGCTTTATAGATGGACAAGATTTAATGCTGTCACAGCATCTTTCTAAATGGATTCCTGACTTTACAAAAGATGTACTTGATAATACAGAGTCAACCCTTTACAGGGGTTTCGCTCTTTTACTTAATGATTTCATTTCGTTTGATACGGCATATATTAAAGAATTTTCATTATAGGAAATTAGATAAAGTATTACACAAGGGAGGTACTATTTAATGAGTATATTTAAACAAATCAAAGAAAATTCAATATCAAGACGAACCTTTTTAAAATGGTCAGGTGCTTCTACCGCTCCTTTAGTGCTTGGGGGTATATCTACTAAGAAATATCTCAAACCAAAGGAAGTAAGAGCTGAAAAGATGGAAGATCAGGTAAAAGTAATTCCTACATGCGGAACAACAAACTGCGGAGGAAGATGTTTAGTTAAAGCTCATGTTAAGGATGGTAAAATCATTCGAATTTCAACTGATGACGCTGAAGAGGATTCGTTAATCTGTCCACAAATCCGTGCATGCATTCGAGGGCGTAGTTATAGAAAATTTATCTATAACCCTAACCGGTTAAAGTATCCAATGAAGCGTGTTGGTAAGCGTGGTGAAGGTAAGTTTGAGCGCATAACATGGGAAGAGGCAATTAACACTATTCATAAAGAAACAGAAAGAATTACGGATAAATATGGACCAGCATCTCGATATAGCGTCTATGCTTCCGGTAACTGGGGGGGTATAACAAGTGGCAGAACGATGTTTAATAAATTGATGGGATTAACAGGTGGCTATTTAGGTTACCACAACACGTATAGTAGTGCTCAAACCTCTATAGCCACACCTTATACCTATGGCACTGGAGCTTCGGGTAGTAGCTTGGATTCTTTGGTAAATTCAAAGTTAATTATTTTATGGGGACATAATCCAGCCGAAACAATCTTTGGCACATCAAACTTTTATTTGAAGAAGGCAAAAGAAGCTGGTGCTAAAATTTATGTAGTTGATCCACGTTATTCAGATACAGGAGTTGGACTTGCTGATGAATGGTTTCCAATTCGCCCGACAACAGATAATGCCTTAATGGATGCAATGACTTATGTCATAATCACTGAAAATCTTCATGACAAAAAATTTCTAAATAAATATTGCATTGGACATGATGAAAAACATATGCCTAAGGATATTCCTGAAGGAGAATCACTAGAAAGTTATATATTAGGAAAAAAAGATGGTGTTGAAAAGAGTCCGGAATGGGCAGAAAAAATATGTGGATTACCTGCAAATAAAATTCGACAGCTCGCAAGAGAATATGCAATGGCTAAACCAGCAGCACTTATTCAAGGTTGGGGTCCACAACGGCATATGAACGGAGAACAAATAGTAAGAGGCTCAACAGTATTGGCTTCAATCACTGGTAATGTAGGGAAAAATGGCGGTTGGGCCTCAGGGTCGGGAGGCTTTGGGCGTACGTCTGTGGCATCTGTTCCAAATGTTGAAAACCCTCTAGGTATTACCATTCCATGTTTTCTGTATACTGATGCCATAACTCATGGAACAGATATGACTGCTGAAGATGGTATTATCGGTTTAAAAGAAGGTGAGGGTTTACCAACTAATATAAAATTGTTATTTAATTTAGCGGGAAATGCTTTAGTTAATCAGCATGGAGATATTAATAAAACTAAGGAAATTCTAGAAGATGAGAACCTAGTAGAATTCATCGTGGTAAGCGATGTATTTATGACTCCTTCCGCAAAATTTGCGGATATATTATTACCTTCTAACACCTTTTTTGAAAGGTATGATATTGGTTTACCTTGGGGTTATGGTGATTATGCAATACTATCACAGAAAGTGTCGGAAAGCTTGTATGAGTCGAAGTCTGATTATGAATGGTTAACACTTCTAGCTAAGAAAATGGGTGTGGAAAAAGAATTTACTGAAGGAAAAACGGAAAAGGACTGGGCCCGCTGGGTAATTGAAGAAACTAGAAAAGAAGATCCTGAATTCCCCTCTTGGAAGCAAATGCAAAAACAAGGCATTCATAAATGGAAATTTGAAAAACCAACAATAGGATTTGAAAAAGAAATAAAAGATCCAGAAAATAATCCATTTCCAACTCCATCAGGTAAAATTGAAATTTTTTCTAAAGATTTATGGGATATGAATAAACATGAGGAAATTCCTGCTATACCAAAGCATGTACCAGTTGATGAAGGTCCTGAAAGTGAGTTAACTAAAAAATATCCTCTTCAATTAATTGGTTGGCATTATAAACGCCGTTGTCACTCAACACATGACAACAATCCATGGATGGAAGAAGCAGGAAAACAAGAAATGTGGATGAATGAAATAGACGCTACTGAACGAAATATAAATGATGGGGACATTACAAAGGTATTTAATGACAGAGGGATTGTCCATATTCCAGTTAAAGTAACTAATAGAATTGTTCCAGGTGTAGTGGCTATTCCGCAGGGTGCTTGGTATACACCAAACAAAGAAGGAATAGATACAAGGGGTTCTATTAACGTTTTAACAACACAGAAGCCATCCCCATTGGCTAAAGGTAATCCTCAACATACAAATCTAGTGGAAGTAGAGAAAGCCCAATAAAAGGAGGAGAATGATGTGACTCAACTGGGATTTTATATTGATCAAGCCCGTTGTATTGGATGCAAAGCTTGTGTAATTGCTTGTAAAGATAAAAATGATAATCCGGAGGGTGTAAACTTTAGAAGAGTTTATTCATTTGAAGAAGGAAAGTTTACAAAGGATAACAATGGTAGCTTTATTCAAAACGTGCAATCCTACTTCTTATCTATTTCATGTAATCATTGTGACGTGCCTAAGTGTGTTGAGAACTGTCCAACAACCGCAATGTACAAGCGAGAAAAAGATGGTGTTGTTGTGATAGATCATGATAAATGTGTGGGTTGTAAATATTGTGAATGGAATTGTCCCTATGGAGCTCCTCAATATAATGAAGAACTAGGAAAAATGACGAAGTGTGATTTATGTGTAGATCTTTTAGCTGAGGGACAAAGACCAGCTTGTGAAGGGGCATGTCCCGTTAGAGCTATTGAGATAGGGCCTATTGATGAATTGAGAAAAAAATATGGAGACAATGCTGATGTAAAAGGATTACCAAGTTCAAAGATTACAAAACCAAACTTAGTAATCAATGCACATAAACATGCTAGCAATTAAGGAGGAATAAATAATGAATGAATGGCCATTATTAATATTCACTATATCAATACAAGCAGCTATCGGTGGAACTTTTATGCTATGGGTTTTTCAATTTATTAATAGACGCAAAGATTTAAATTTATTTTCTCTGTTCAAGCTGCCACTTATTGTTATTGGTATTCTATCTGTTGTCGGCTTAGCTGCCTCATTTGCGCATCTTGGTACACCTACGAATGCATTAAATACGATCAGACATGTCGGCTCCTCTTGGATGAGCCGAGAAATTTTAGTGACTGGAACTTTTATAGGATTAGCAGTATTGAATGTGACTTGGCTATTCTATCATAAAAAAGTCCTTCCATGGTTGTTAATTGTCACAGCACTCGTTGGTTTTGTAGATGTTTATTGTATGGCAGCCATCTATACCCATTCCTTAATTGGACCTTGGCATTCCGTGAACACATTTTTATCATTTTACGGAACAACTCTTATCCTAGGCGCTGTGCTTGCTGTCACATTACTGACCACGAGCTTATATAAAAAAGGCATAGAAATTGAGGCAAAACAGTTTTTGAAAATAGGTTTAAGCACTGCCTTGGCAGGTTTTGGCTTGCATATACTTGGTACGGCATTATACACACCAGAAGCAACAGAAATCATCATTGTAAGCAGTTCAATTTCAGCAAGTGTGATGGCTACGTATAAAGTTATAACTGGGATACGATGGGTTATTTCAATTTTAGGTGTTTCATTGTTAGGTTATTTAACATTATCGTCTTATAGAAAGTCATATACGATCTTAACAATTGTTACTTTATTAGTTTTTGTGCTATCAGAAGGTATGAGTCGTTATGTATTTTACTTATTAGGTTCATAATAAAAAAATAAGGGGGCTTTAAAATGGGACTTATAAGTTCTTGGTTGGAAAGTTTGGATTATGATTATAAAATTTTACCACATTGTTCACTTTATCAAAGCCCTCGCTCGAGTTGTACAAAATGCATAGATAAATGTCCTGAAAATGCTATTGAAATAAAGGATGCAGAACCATTGATAGATACAACTAAATGTACGCAGTGTGGCAACTGTGTTGCTATTTGCCCTGTTCAAGCAGTCGAGGGTTTCTTACCTAAACGCTCTATTGTGAATAAACAGTTTATCATGGATTCTCAATCTGTACCAACTATAAAAGAATTACTTATTTACTATAAGAAAGGTATTACTACTCTTGTATGTGACAAGCAGGAACTTAGTCTTTCATGGAAAAATACAATTGAAGATACAAACAATATATTAGGTGAGTTGGGAGAACAGCCTTTTGAAATCAACAACAGACAAGAGTTATTAGAAGACGGCCATGTTATGACTCGAAGAGAATTATTTTTCTCATGGGAAAAAGATCTTAAGAAAATTGCTAAGAAGATGACCCCAGCTAAGTGGCGCTTTAATCATGAAAGTTTAGATCTATCAAAATATTATTTGGATTATCAGTTTGTTGATATATCTATAGATACAACGAAATGTACATTATGTACGGCATGTGAGATCTTGTGTGAAAAAGATGTTTTGCAAATTGGTGAGAAAGGCTTTTCAATTTCTGCCCAGCATTGCTCCAATTGCTCTTTATGCCAGGACATTTGTCCAGAGAATGCTATAACTCTTAAACAAGTTATTTCAAGAGCAACACTGGTGAATCACCAAATTTATAGTCAAACTTGCTCTGAATGTCATGAACCATTTAGTACTCTAAATGAATCGCAGAATATCTGTGTTGGTTGCAAGAAGAAGAAGGATCTTTTATCTATTAAATAAAAGGAGGAAGTCTAATGGCGAATATCGGTGTACCTAGTCTAATTTTAATTCTTGTCCTTGGCTTATTAATATTCGGTCCCAATAAATTACCAGAACTTGGACAAGCCGTTGGAAAAACATTAAGGGAGTTCAAGCAATCAACTAAAGGCATTATGGAAGATGATCATGGGCAAGGGAAAGATGACTCGAAATAGTAAAATCAGTGGGTGAGTGATAAAGGTTAAATTCTTAAACATAATTAGCCAGCACTGGGATGAGGTTTATCCCTCTGCTTTCGTTACAATGAACTCAACGCAAACGGTCTCATTTGACTACTATTTTCATCAGTTATTAACTCCGGATTTCCAATTAAAGTTTTAACTACGTCTACAGTACTAACTCTAGTAAAGTTAAAAAACACTCACATTTGGCACTGCATCCAGGTGATATAATTTAGATAACCAAAGGAATCACGATACAGGTCTAAAACAAGCTAAGAACACGGATTATAACCCTTTGGTCTTAGTAAGTTCCTAGATTCTAGATAGTAATAAAAAGTTAAAATTGGAGGCGGTATCATGCCAAAAATTTCACGAAGAAACTTTATGAAGTTTACAGCAGCTTCTGTTGCAGCTGCGGCACTAGCAGATAAGGAAACTGTTCAGGCTACAACTTTAGCTGGAGAAAAAGCGTTTCCATTAATGACGGCAGGAGCGGCAACGGCACTTGGTCTTTGTCATTTTTGCTCTGTGGGTTGTGGTCTTGAAGTAAAAGTGAAAGACGGCAAAATTATTTCCACAGAAGGTCTACCTGATCACCCAATTAATGAGGGTGCCTTATGTCCAAAAGGTCGTTCCATGAAAGAATTAACTAATTCAGAGGAGCGTTTAACACATCCTCTCGTTAGAAAGCCTGGCAGTGATAAATGGGAACCTATTTCTTGGGAAGAAGCTCTTGATACAATTGCAAATAAAGTAAAAGAAGTACGCGAAGATACATTTGTTGAAACGGATAATATTGACGGAGAAGACGTCACTGTTAATCGGTTAGATGGTATCTTTAGCCTTGGTAGTGCTGAAATAGATAACGAAGAAGCTTACCTTTATACAAAGTTTAATCGTGCCTTGGGCGTTCATAATTATTCACACCAGGCCGAGATATGACACGCTCCTACGGTGGCTAGTTTAGCCCCTTCATTTGGTAGCGGTGCAATGACAAATAGTTTTACAGATATGAAGAATTCAAAAGTTATTTTAATTGGCGGAAACAATACAGCGGAATGCCATCCTTTAGCCATGCGCTGGATACTAGAAGCACAGAAACGTGGCGCAACATTGATTGTTGTAGATCCACGCTTCAACCGAACTGCAAAAGTTGCTGATATATATGCTCCTGTCCGGCCTGGTACAGACATTGGTTATTTAGGTGCTATCGTCAAATATATTATTGATAATAAATTGTATGATGAAACTTATATTCGAGAGCATACCAATGCATTGTATAAAGTCAATCCAGACTTTAGTTTTCATGATGGTCTGTTCTCAGGTTATATAAAAGAGAATAACTCTTATGAGAAAGATAGCTGGACATATCAACTCGATTCAGAGGGTTTACCTCTAAAAGCAGACTCCTTAGATGATCCTGATTGCGTATTGATGAAGTTAAAAGAACATTTTAAGGACTATACTTTTGAAAAGTCTAGTGACATTACCGGCATGCCAGTCGATAAAATGAAATTGGTGGCTGAAACATTTGTTAATAATCGTCCTGGAACCATTTTATATGCACTAGGCATGACTCAAAAATCAGTAGGAACGCAAGGAATCAGAATGTATGCCATTATTCAACTATTACTTGGTAATATGGGAATGGCAGGTGGCGGAATTAACGCAAACCGTGGAGAGCCTAATGTTCAAGGGACAACAGACCTTGCTTGTATGGCACATATTTTACCAGGTTATATACCTATCCCTACTGACGCACATCCGACATTGAATGATTATATCCAAGCTGTTGGAACATCAACAGGTAAAAAAATGATATCGCTCTTAAAAGCTTGGTTTGGTGATAAAGCAACACCTGAAAATGAATTCGGATATCAAAATATACCGAAACGTAATTCTAAAATATCGAATGCTGCTTATGTTCCTATTTTTGAGAAGTTAAACCAAGATATGTTTAAGTTGGGCTTTATTTTTGGACAAAATCCAGCAGTAAGTACACCAAATTTAGATATGGCTTTAGAAGGTTTAAGTAAATTAGATTTACTAGTGGTATCTGAAGTTTTTGAAACAGAAACAAGTTCTTTTTGGTTACATCCAGACTATAATCCTAAAGATATTAAAACAGAAGTTATACTTTTGCCAGCAGCAGTCACTTTTGAAAAGGACGGAACTATGACCAATTCTTCTCGTTGGATTCAAGGCAAAAAGGCAATTGTTCCTCCACCAGGAGAGGCAAAGCCAGATGCTGACATTATCTATGAATTAATGTGGAAAATTAAAAAGCTTTACGCTAAAAGTAAGGATTCAAAGGACAAGGGTATACTTGACTCGACTTGGGACTACCCGGTTGAGAGCCATGGTATCAACATGGAGGCTGTACTGAAAGAAATAAATGGTTATGATTTAAAGACTGGTAAATTGCTAGAATCCGGTTCACAGATTCAAAGTATAGAACCTGGAAAGGTATCTTCCGGTTTAGGTGGACTTTATTCAGGCGTTATTACCGAAAAAGGAAATAATTCATTACGACATGATAACTCAGATCCAAGTGGACTTGGAATTCATGCTCAATGGACATTTGCTTGGCCGGACAATACAAGAGTACTTTGGAACCGAGGCTCTGTGGATAAAAAAGGGCAACCTCGTGATAAAGATAGAGCTCTAGTATCTTGGGATGGAAAAAAATGGGTGGGAGATGATGTCCTACACATCGCTGCGAAAGACAAAGCTCCAGATACGCCAGAAGGAGGTAAAGTCTTCTCAAATGGAGAAGGAAAAGGAGCATTATTCCGTGGAGCGTTCACCATGCCACAGATAGATGCGCCTAATATCGAACTTAAAAAGGGGTATGATCCGAATGTATTTAAAGCAGCCCCTATTAGTAAAGAAGGTGGCATTGGTGATGGGCCAATCCCAGCTCACTATGAATCACTGGAATCACCTGTTAAGAATCCGATGTTTAGTCAGCAATCAAATCCGACTTCGACGCATGAAGGATTACCTGAGTTCCAAGTTAATGATGGAGGAAATGATTACCCGCATGTCTTAACGACATATATGGTAACAGAACAGTTCTTATCCGGTGGTGTAACACGAAATACACCACAGTTAAATGAATTGATGCCATCTAACTTTGCAGAAATTAGTAAAAACCTAGCGAGAAAGCTAGGTGTCAAATCGGGTGACTCAGTTACAATCTCAACGCCTCGTGGTGAAGTTACAATTGATGCAATGGTTACAGATCGTATGCAAACATTAAAAGTGGATGGTAAAGATGTTGAAGTGATTGGTGTACCTTGGGGTTGGGGATTCAAAGGTTTAGTACAGGGAGAAACTATTAACACAGTGACTAATGCAGGTTATGACCCAAATACAGGGACTCCTGAGTATAAGTCTTGCGCATGTAATGTGACAAAGGGAGGGAAATAATCATGGCTGAGAAAAATGATAAAGCTATTTTGGTGGATACTACCCTTTGTACTGGATGTAAGGCTTGTCAAATAGCCTGTAAAGAATGGCACAACCTCCCAGCCACGGAATTCGAGAAGGTTCCTGGAACGTATCAAAACCCAGCTGATCGTTCTGTAAATACGCTTATGTTGATGAACTTTATCGAGCAATATGATGAAGACACTGGCACGATGGATTGGTTAATAAGAAAAGATCAGTGTATGCACTGTACTGATGCACCGTGTGTAGAGGTCTGTCCATCAGAGGCGTTATTTACTCACGAGGATGGGTTTGTTGGTTTTGACAATGATAAATGTATTGGCTGTACGTACTGCTCAAAGGCTTGTCCATTTGATATTCCTCGTTATGAAACAGATACATTAACTGGGAATAAGCGGATGAATAAATGTGATTTTTGTCAGGATAGAGTGACAAATGGTGAATTGCCGGCCTGTGTACGAACTTGTCCTACAAATGCTCTTGAATTTGACACGTGGGAATCCGCAGTAGAGAAAGCCCATGCTCGTGTAGACAGCATTAAAGATAGATTTCCGAATGCAAATGTCTACGGAGATACTGAAATGGGGGGAACACACTATATTTACATTTTAACGGAAGGACCTGAAACGTACGGTTTACCTGTAGAGCCAGAAACAAATGAATTAATCTCTTATCGCCGTGATGTTTTAAAACCAGCAACACAACTTCTAATGGGCGCCACAGCAGTTGGTTTATTGACTAACTTTATTGTGTCATCGGCAACGTTCGGAAATGAAGAGTCACAAGAGGAACCCCCGGACGATGGAGGCGAAGAAAATGAGTAAAAAGCAGAAGACGTTAGTGAAGAGATATAATCGAGTAGATATGGTATTGCATTGGACAGTGGCTATCGGATTTATCCTTGCTTTGCTTACAGGGTATGCAGTTTTCTTTGAAGGGTCGTCAAAACTATTAGTAACCGAGGCAGGTTATGTTATTAGGCTTATTCATAGAATTGGTGGTGTTATATTTATAATAGCTCCGATTCTTTACTTCATCTTTTCTAAAAAGCGATTTGGGTTTTTAAAAGCTTTTAAATGGAATAAAAGTGACTTCGGCTGGTTGCTAGCGGCTCCTAAACATTACTTTGTAGGAGGAGGTGACATGCCTCCTCAAGAGAAATACAATACCGGTCAGAAGATGTTTTACCTGTTCGCTGTTGTCTTTGGTTTCTTGTTAGCCGTATCTGGTCTAATTCTTTGGTTCAATTTGTTTTCACCAACAGTTGGACTTATCATGCTATTTCTCCATGATCTGTCAGCTGTTATGTTAACTTTATTTTTCTTTGTTCACGTTTATTTGGTTGCATTTCATCCAAATGAACGAACATCCTTTAATGCAATGACAACAGGTTACATGGATCGTGAATATGCAAAAGATCATCACGAACTGTGGTATAATGATGTTACAGAGCATGAAGAAAAAGAACCAGAAGAAAAAGTAACCCACAAAATAAGCTGAAGCTTTTACAAAAGAATATAAGAGTCGTCGCTTTAAGTGTACATCATGTCACTATAAAAAGGAGGATTTCTAATGGCGAACATAGGTATACCCAGTCTAATTTTAATCCTTGTCCTTGCGTTGATTATATTTGGCCCTAATAAGTTACCCGAACTCGGTCAGGCTGTCGGTAAAACTTTAAGAGAATTTAAGCTTTCCACCAAGGGTATTATGGAAGATGAAGAAGAAAACGACACGAAGGCTGAAGATAACAAAAAATAGAACTAGTTAACAAACTAAGATTTCTCGATTATTATGTTTTGAATATTTGTTGGAAGACACTTAGAACAATTAAAAGTTCGAGTGTCTTTTTCTTATAGTTAAGGAAACTATAAGATTAAAATTCCTGTGGATAACTTTATACTGAAAATTGGCCGCGTCCAGCTTCAGCGCCCAGCAACTACCAAGCTTCGAATGCCTTCCTACGATAAGTCGAACTCGAATCGCTCCGCTCTTCGGCTCTCCTTTATCTCGTCAGGTCTTCTCCAGCTTGTACGTTCCTAACCGGCCGCCCCGCGCTTTTGTTACGTCCAGTTTTAGCGCCCAGCAACTAGCAGGCAAGTTTTGGTATTAAAAAACTTGCGAGACTTCGTTTTTATATTCCATAACTGAACTGATTATTCAAGATGTATGATTCTTCAATTTTCCCCTCACGCATCTTGATAAGCGCTCATGTATTTCCTTTTTAGAATCATATAGCATAGTCAAAAGGCTGATTACAGCAGGGGCTAGCTCATAGTTAGTAATTGAGGTCAACGCTTAAAACATTGAGCACGTATATCTGGATTATTCTCAAAATAAAACGATTCCTCATCTAAGGGAATCGTTTTCTAAATACTTATTTATATTCAATTTGATTACATCTTACAATGCCGATGCGTTTTGTTTTTATAGGATTCATTGAAATGAGTATGATAGTCATAGGTGCGATGTCTTGTATAAGAAAGCGATCAACAGGATGATGATTCATTTAATTGACCGGCACTTTTATAAAAGACAGATTGACCAATTTTTATGCGGCTGATTTCTGTAAGGGTTTCGGGCCTTTGGTTGTAAGTTTACTTTTAAGATATGGAATCACCCAACGGTCAAGTCCGTATCTTCCAGCGTTAAACCCTGCAACAAGTAAGAAGGTTGTTAGTAAAACCATTTGCGCATTCGTACTTACTGTGCCACTGAATAAGAAGGCGAAATTCATTGTGATGCCCATGAGAGCTGCGAAGTTAGTAAAGATTCCTAAGATAAGTGCGACCCCTACCAAAACTTCTCCCCAAGCAACTAAAGTGCTGAAGAGTCCTGCGTTTGGCAAAGCAACATATTCCAGAAATACTGCCCACCAACCTTGTACAGCCGGATCTTCTCCCGCTGCACTTGCTATGGCACCCTGTAGGTATCCGCTTGCGTCAAATCCGCTTATTTTCCCTATACCTGCAGTTAACCAAGCGTACCCAATATAAATTCGAATAAATGCTAAGATTGCCGCCATGACCTTATTATTACGGATAAAATCGACTATCACAAATCTCATCTCCTTTAAATTATATTTTGTATACGCTTTCATAATAGCAGTTTTAAGGGATTGGGGGAAGATTTATGTTCAATAATTCACAATTAATCCGAAATGTCATGGCTAATATGTGAAAGAGTCGCAAGTAAACGGCATACCATAGGTTAAATTAAGTAAACTGTATAAGTATGTTGGTAACTAAAATCTTTTTATAACAAGATTTTTGTCTACATTATAAAGCAATCAAGCTTCAATTTATATGGAAATTATCATCTACACTCATCCAGAAAGAGTAATATGTTAAATATTTGTGTATAGAAGTTCGGCAAATGGAATATATTCACCTAATTTACTTTATAAGTAACGTTATATTCCATTTGCGATAACATTCTTTTGTTAATAACTGTTATAATGAAAATAAACTTTGAATTAATATAAAGACTCCTACCAGGAGCCAAATCCAAACAGCCGGTCATATCGGGGGCCTTTTCCTATGTTTGGACTCTTTTTGCTGGATGCCTCATCCACTACCCGAACAATTCTTTTTGTTTTGCTCCATTTGCACCCCACCTCCTTTGTTATATTGTATAATACCTATAAGGGTATATTAACAAGTGCTAGGTCTATTATCAATAAATGAGTTTCTTATTAATGTTATGTCCTAAGAAAACAAGAAAAAAAGAGGAAGAAATAAGTATTCTCCCTCTCTTGTAACTATAACATAAAAACTCCTGTGGATAACTTTATACTGAAAATTGGCCACGTCCAGCGTCAGCGCCCAGCAACTACCAAGCTTCGAATACCTTCCTACGATAAGTCGAACTCGAATCGCTCCGCTCTTCGGTTCTCCTTTATCTTGTCAGGTCTTTTCCAGCTTGTACGTTCCTCACCGGCCGCTTCAGCTTTTGATCGTCCAGCTTCGGGTGCCCAGCAAACTAGCAGGCAAGTTTTGGCATTAAAAAACTTGCGAGACTTCCTTCACCTCATGACACGATAAGTCAACATCGGCTCAAAACAATAAGGAAGGCCGACTAAGTTCAGCCTTTGCGGCTAACGTCGGCATACCCCTTTTGCAGGGGCATGTTTCCTTTATCTCCTATGTAATGAATGGTCAATTAAAACCGATGCTCCTGGGCATCAACATTGACCCACCTTGCTTGGCGAGGCGCAGTCCGTACGTTGCTAAACGGGCGACCCGCGCTTTTGTTCTGCAGGTACTATTTTACATAAATTGTTTTATCTTTTTTTACTGTTACTTCACCGATGACGTGCGCTTGGCTAGAATGATTAGTTTTTAGAGCATCAATAAATGGCATTGCTTCTTCTTCAGGCATACTAATTAATAAGCCACCAGAAGTCACAGCGTCGCATAAAATATACTGCTCATACGTCTGGATGTTCTGTGAATATTCAACAGCTTGTTCTAACCAACGATGATTCGCTTTTGAGCCACCTGGAATAATATTTTCTTCAGCCAGTTCTTTAGTTTCCGGTAAAAGCGGCACATCTTTATTGTTTATGACAAAACTGACATCACTTCCATTAGCCATTTCATAAGCGTGTCCCAGTAAGCCGAACCCTGTAATATCAGTTACGGCATGTGGGTTAAAGTTCTTCACCGTTTCAGCAGCATACTTGTTCAGCGTGGCCATAATATTTGAAACATAAGCAATTTCCTCTTGTGGTAAGCGGTCTTTCTTTATTGCTGTCGTTTGGATGCCGATTCCAATTGGCTTAGTCAACACGAGCACATCACCGGGACGAGCACCGATGTTTTTATAGAATTCATCAGGATGGACCGTTCCTGTCACAGACAAACCGAATTTAGGTTCACGATCATCAATGGAATGTCCACCGATAATATGGGCCCCTGCTTCTTTTACTTTATCCCCGGATCCTTGTAATATCTTTGCTAGAATCTCTGGGCCAAGGTCCTTAATCGGATAGGCGACAATATTTAAGGCTGTTTTAGGTGAACCTCCCATGGCATATATGTCACTTAAAGCATTCGCGGCGGCAATTTGCCCAAACATATAAGGGTCGTCCACTATTGGAGTGAAAAAGTCAAGTGATTGAATGAGTGCAATATCATCCGTTAGCTTGTACACACCACCATCATCTGAATGTTCTAGGCCAACTAGGAGGTTAGGATCATCATTTTCAGTTGGTAAATGACGCAAAACTTGCGTCAGGTCTTTGGGACCGATTTTACATCCTCATCCAGCTTTTGTTGATAAAGATGTGAGTTTTAGTTGATTGTCCACAGTTTCATCCTCCTTTTGATAATGAAATAGATGTGTCATAATAAGAGTATAAATCGAATACTTAAAAAAAGCGAACAAACTATATAAAACAATAGAAGGTGTTAAAAATGAATGTACTTTCTCAAATACCCGCTGTTCATCAATTAAAAAAGCACGACCGTTTTTTGGAACTCATCACGGTCTTAGATGTTTCAGAACAAGTATTGACAGATTGGCTGTCTGAACAAATTGATGTGGTTCGAAACAGAGTGATTAACAATGAACTAAATCATGAAGCTCTAAATCGAGAGAAGCTAATCGTGCTTATTTTTGATCAACTTAATGAAAAAATACATTCATTTTATCGAAATAATCTACAAGGAGTCATCAATGCGACTGGCGTTGTGTTGCATACAAATTTAGGCAGGGCTAGGTTGAGTAAGCAAGCTATTGAGCATATTCACAAGACAGCTTCCTCTTACTCAACCCTAGAGTATAATATACAAACAGGCACACGCGGTTCTAGGCATGATATTGTTGAGGAATATTTTAAACAATTAACTCATGCTGAAAGTGCTATGGTCGTGAATAATAACGCTGCAGCAGTCTATTTAGTATTAAAAGCGATCGCTTCAGGGGGAGAGGTCATTGTATCTCGTGGTG
The DNA here is from genome assembly GCF_018918075.1 of Virgibacillus sp. MSJ-26. Lineage (GTDB taxonomy): Bacteria > Bacillota > Bacilli > Bacillales > Amphibacillaceae > MSJ-26. The sequence goes on along the minus strand of NZ_JAHLPW010000007.1, from coordinate 133,249 downwards.
AACTTGTCGAGATCGGTGGTTCGTTTAGGATTTCTGAAATTATGGAAGAAAGCCAAGCTACGTTAATCGATGTTGGGACAACGAATAAAACACATGTCAGCGACTACGAAAAAGCTATTACAGAACAGACTGCATTACTCATGAAAGTACATAAAAGCAATTTTAAAGTCATTGGATTTACTGAAGAAGTTGACACGGATGATCTTGTCCACGTATCAAGGCAACACGATATTCCAATATATGAAGACCTGGGCAGTGGAACTTTGTTTGATTTTCAAAAAGAAAATGTAGGTGCAGAACCAACTGTCCAAGCTAAGGTGAAATCAGGGATTGATCTTTTGTCGTTTAGTGGCGATAAATTGTTAGGAGGGCCACAAGCAGGCATCATTGTAGGCAAAAAGATGTTTATTGATAAATTGAAAAGGCACCAACTGGCCAGAGTTTTACGAGTTGATAAATTCACTTTAGCGGGTCTGGAAGCAACTTTGAAATCCTATATAAGGGGACAGGAAAGAAACGACATTCCGACCATTCATGACATTATAGCATCAAGCCAATCCGTTTGGGAAAAGGCGACGAAGTTTGTGGAAAAGTTAAACAGAGCGAGTACTTCTTTTATTTGTGATATCAAACCCGGCAAGTCAAAAGTCGGTGGTGGAACAATGCCTGACGAAAAAATTGATACGTATGTCGTTTATGTGAAACATGATTTTTATAGCAGTGAGGAGTTATCAGTAAAGCTCCGTTGTTTTAAGAATCCAATTATTGTGAGAGTAAAAAGTGAAGCAGTACTTTTGGATTTCAGGACAGTTAACGATGAAGAATTGGAGCAGGTGATTAAGGCATTTTTGCAAATTGATATGGAGAATCTATAATATTTCTTTGGCGGGATCGTGTGGGAATCGAACCCACCGGAGACGTCACGCGCCTCCCAAATGGTTTTGAAGACCAAGGAGAACACCAGTACCTCATCCGACCCCGTGAAGATTTATATATATCTATTATATATCTATTTTAATTTCTAAGCCAAGAAAATACTTACTGAAAAGGCCAGGTGAACGAAATGAGTCAGTATTTTACAATTGGTATGGCAGGACATATTGATCATGGAAAAACGACTTTAACAAAAGCGTTAACCGGAGTAGACACAGATCGACTCAAAGAGGAAAAAGAAAGAAATATCTCAATCGAACCAGGGTTTGCACCGTTTATTAATAATGAACATATGGAAGTCTCTATTATTGATGTGCCAGGCCATGAACGATTCATCAGGCAGATGATAGCAGGTGTAGCTGGGATTGATATGGTTATTCTCGTGATTGCGGCGGATGAAGGTGTCATGCCGCAGACAAAAGAACATCTTGATATTTTATCTTTATTAGGAATAGAAGATGGATTCATTGTAATGACAAAAATAGATCGAACGGACGAAGAATTACGAGATATAGTTATCGACGATACAAAAGAAACAATGAAAGGAACCTTTCTTGAAGATGCTCCAATTTATATGGTGGATAGCCTGTCAAATAAGGGTGTTTCTGAGTTGCGAGAAGCTTTAATAAACACGTTGCATCAGTTAATTAAAAAAGATCAAAAAAGCTCATTCCGTCTTCCGATTGATCAAGTATTCACAGTGAAAGGCCAAGGTGTTGTCGTACGGGGGACTGTCTACGATGGAGCGTTAAAGCAAGGTGAAAGCCTGAAGATATTACCACTTGATAAAGAGGTACGCGTGCGGCAAATTCAACGTCATCATGAACAAAAAACTTTCGTCTCAGCAGGACAGCGTACGGCCATCAATATTAGCGGTGTGTCGCATAACAGCGTATCCAGAGGGGAAGTTTTAGTAGCTGATGATTTTTATTCCGTGTCAAATCGAATTGATGTCGCGTTTTATCCATTAAAAGACGTAAAGTATAAAATTAAGCAACGCCAACCAATTAAGCTTTTTATTGGTACTTCTGAAGTTATGGGGAAGTTAATCTTCTATGATCGAAATGAAGTTAAAGTAAATGATGGGCAAGAAATTCTTTGTCAAATTCAATTGGAAGAAGAAGTTGTGGTCACTCGTGGTGATCGATATATTTTGAGAAAGCCGACTCCGATTGAAACGATGGGAGGAGGCTGGGTAATTGAACCTGAAGCGAATAAACATCGATTTGGACAAGCAACGATTGATGAATTAATGTTGAAAAAAGAAGGGTCGTCAACAGACCGAGTCGAGTCGCTTTTAAAAGAAAAATTAGCGTTAACTCGCGAGGACATTTTAAAACAAGCATCTATATCCGAGGAGGAATGGAATGAAGTTAGTGCTGATTTACTGAAAATAGAGAATGGTTTCTTTGTCTTACCTTCGACTTTTAATCAAACGAAAGAGGACATTATTGAATTACTGGAAGGTTTTCATTTGCGACTTCCAATGCGGATTGGAATCAATAAAGCTGAGATTATATCAGAGTTAAAACATAGATATCCAGTTATCATGCTTGAAGATGCCATTAAATCATTACATAAGGCTGACGAGGTCAAAGTGATGGACCAGTATATTTCTTTAGTTGATGAGACGCCTTCATTACCACCTCAATATAAAGTGAGACTCGAAAACGTGGTGAAAGAGTTACGAGAACAGGGATTAGAAGTAGGTTATTGGAATGAGCTTATCAAACAGCACCACATCCCACAAGACTTACAGAGTGAGTTTTATAATTATTTAATTGAAACAAATAGAGCATATATTTTGGATGATGGAAGATTAATCACGAAATATGCGGTTGACGAGGCTTGTAGCAAGCTCGAAGCACATACTAATTTAGAAGATTTCACCCTTCAAATAGCGAGAGACGCTCTACAATTAACAAGAAAAAACCTAGTCCCCCTACTCGAACTTTTTGATCGGTTAGGTTACACAAAAAGAGTAGATAACAAAAGGAAGTGGGACGGAGGGACAGGCACCGCGTCCCATTAGTGCATTGGGACGCGGTGCCTGTCCCCTTTGTCCCAACCCTGCATCCAAGTAGTTATAAGGATGTGGGGTTTTTATAATGCGTTTATTAATATCTATTATTATTTTTTGCAAAATTAATAATAGATATTTTTATTACAGACTGGATATATCTATTGAAAGAAGAAATAAAGTGACGATATATAAAAAAAGTAGGAAATAAGAACTATGACATCAGGACGATAAACAGCGTTTTCCCTAAATTTTAAAGTGATACGCTTGAATGATTATAAATTTTAGAGGAGTGTTTTTTGAATGGTTATTTCAACAAAACAAAGAAGTGGTTCTATCACACATCTTTTAAATGGAACGTTATTGTCTTTGAAAACAGTCGTTCCAATGCGATTTGAAGTTATGAAGCCTCAACTAATTGAAAAGAATTTTCGTCTAACCTTTGGGGTTTTTATAGGGATTACAGGTGATATTAAAGGAAAGTTGGTTTTATCAAGCTCTACAGAACTCTTTAGTTCAATTGGTGAACTTATGTTTGGCATGCCTTTAGAAGGGGAAATGCTGAATTCTTTTAGTGGTGAACTAGGTAATATGATAGCCGGCGGTCTTTCAACGAATATTGCGGAAAAAGATATCAATATAAATATTACCGCACCAACAATCATGACAGGTGATACGACATTATCAGGTTATAGAAAAGGTGTTGAAGTAACTACTATATTTGAAGCTGATAAGGAAATGAAATTATTTTTATTGATGGATTAACTAAAAGGTTAGAAGAGGTGTTTTAAGTGGAAACAAACCCTTATTTAGAGCTATTTCTCGATGAAAGCAATGAACATTTACAAGCAGTGAATGATAATCTTTTAAAACTAGAAGAGGAGCCTACGAACCTTGATATTGTCAATGAGATATTCAGATCCGCTCATACTCTAAAAGGTATGGCTGCCACAATGGAATATAGTGATATTGCAACACTGACTCATCATATGGAGAATGTACTGGATGATATTCGTAATCAGGAATTAAATGTGACTACAGATGTGATTGACATATCGTTCGATGCGGTTGAATTGTTGGAAGAGATGGTTAAGTCGATAGCAGAGGGTGGGGCTGGAGAAAGAGACATATCGAGTCTTGTCGCCCGGTTAGATCAAATAGGAAGTTCGGAAAACATTGAGACGATGAAAACTGTAGACAAACCCGATGTTCATTTAGAATTAGATGAATACCAATTAACGGTTATTAAGCAAGGTAATGAACAAGGTTACAATAGCTATCAAATCACAATTGAATTAATAGAAGATTGCATGTTAAAAGCGGCTCGTGTTTTTATGATATTTGAAGTTCTAGAAGGTCTAGGAGAAATAATTCAAACCGACCCATCTGTTGAAGAGTTAGAGGCTGAAAACTTCGAACAAAGTTTTTCACTTATCGTGTTATCAAAAGAGTCCGCGAAAAAAATTGATACCGATGTAAACCGAATTTCTGAAATTAATCAAGTCATTATTTCATCATTTGATGTGACGGACTCTGTTAAAGAAAAGCCTGAGTCTAAATCAAGTCAAGAAATACATCAGGCCGGTGATGAGTCGGAAAGTAATCAATCTAAAAGTGTTCCTTCAAAAACAATTCGAGTCAATATGGAGCGAATTGATGGACTCATGAACTTATTTGAAGAAATAGTGATTAGTCGTGGCCGTTTGGAACAACTTTCAAGCGAACTAGAAAATCATGAGCTTACAGAAACGGTTGAAGAAATATCAAGAGCTTCTTCAGAAATGCAAAATTTAATTTTATCGATGCGGATGGTGCCGGTCGAGCAAGTATTCAATCGTTTCCCTCGCATGGTCAGAGGGCTTGCGAAAGATTTAGATAAAAAAGTAAAACTTGAAATAATTGGTGCGGAAACAGAACTGGATCGAACGGTGATTGATGAAATTGGAGATCCACTTGTTCATTTAATTCGAAATTCTGTAGATCACGGTATTGAATCACCAGAAGAACGGTTGAATAGTGGTAAGCCAGGAGAAGGTATGTTGATTTTACGTGCTTATCATAGTGGAAATCATGTGTTTATTGAAGTAGAAGATGATGGTGCGGGAATTAATCGTGACAAAGTTTTGCATAAAGCTATTGAAAATGGATTGGTAGATTCAGAGCAATCGGAACATATGTCAGATCATGAGATTCATCAATTAATCTTATCGTCAGGATTTAGCACGGCAGATCACATATCCGACGTTTCCGGACGCGGGGTCGGACTTGATGTAGTTCGCTCGAAAATCGAATCTCTCGGTGGAAAAATTTTAATACATTCGGCTGAAGGGGAAGGCAGCAAATTCATTATAGAATTACCTTTAACTCTATCTATTTTGTCAACGTTAATGGTTAACGTTGCCGACGAGATCTATGGCGTGCCTCTTTCATCGATTGTTGAAACAGCCATTCTCACGAAAGAACAGATTATGCATGCTCGCGGAAGATATGTGATGGATTTTAGAGGGAAAGTGGTGCCACTTGTATTTTTGAAAGAAGTATTTCAGGTTCCATGTGATTTGTCTGATGTGCAGGAGAATTATTTTTCAATTGTTATAGTGCAAAAAGGAGATAAATTAACAGGGTTGGTCGTAAATTCATTCATTGGACAGCATGAAGTCGTCTTAAAATCATTAGGTAATTATTTACAGGATGTCTACGCGATTTCAGGTGCCACGATTCTCGGGAACGGTCACGTGGCTTTGATTATCGATCCGAATGAGTTAATCAAATAACTAGAGGAGGTCGAAATATGGAAAACTCATCAAAATATATTGTCTTTCAATTAAATGACCAATCATACGGAGTCGATGTCCATCAAGTGATGTCAATTGAAAAGATGTCATCGATTACTGAAGTACCCAAAACATCCAAGTTAGTCAAAGGGGTTATGAATCATCATAGTGAAGTCATCCCAATTATTGATTTAAAGGAACGGTTGCAGCTTGGGAATTCGACATATACTGAAACGACACGTTTATTGATTGTCAATATTCATCAGACACAGTTCGGTTTAATTGTCGACGCAGCTACAGACGTGATTGATATTAATCCATCTATAGTAGATGACGCACCAGATGTAGTAGGAGGACTTGATCGATCCTTTCTCAAAGGGCTGGCAAAACTAGAAGAAGGTTTATTAATACTGCTTGATTTAGACTATATTTTAAAAACTGAAGAATTAAATGAAGTGAAAGAAATAATTGGTAATTAATCCAAGGAGGATATGGTAATGGCGAGAGTACTTATTACTGATGATGCAGCATTTATGCGTATGCAGCTTAAACATAATCTTGAGGAACTAGGACATGACATTGTCGGAGAAGCAGAAAAATGGATTAGATGCGATAGAAAAATATAAAGATTTAAAACCAGACCTTGTGACCATGGATATTACGATGCCTGAGATGGACGGCGTTGCAGCAGTCAAAGGAATTATGGAAATAAACCCAAAGGCAAATATTGTGATGTGCTCAGCAATGGGGCAACAGAGCATGGTGTTGGACGCCATTAAAGCAGGAGCAAAAGACTTTATCGTCAAACCATTTACACGAGAGCGAATTAAAGAAGCTGTTGGAAAATTAGTCTAGTGAAATCACATTAAAACGAAAGCGTGAATATAAAATGAAAAGTACTGATAAAAAACGACAAGAAAAGAGATCATTCAAATTAGGCAACATTTATAAAAACTCGTTGCAAAATAAAATATTAATTCCTTTTTTAATCTTGATTATTTTAACAGGAGGAATTATTTCCGTTGTCAGCTTTAAGTTTAGTGTGAGCAACACAACAGAAGAACTCACAAAAAATGTTGAAAGCCAAATGATTAGCATGAACGATACGTTTGAAATGTTTTTCTCAAATATAAGCGGCGTATTGGAACGTTTTTCAAATAATGATCTTCTCATTAATTATGAAGCAGATGATAAAGACGAATTGCTGCAAGCTTTTAAAGAGACGCAGGAAACCACACCATCTGCAATATCACTATATATTGGCACAGTTGATGGAGATATGATTGATTATCCTGTAACTGAAAAGAATAATGACTACAATGCCACGGATAGGACTTGGTACCAAAATGCCGTTGAAGCGGATGGAGACATTGTATGGACTGAACCTTATTCCGATGCAACATCAGGAAATCTCATCGTAACTGCCTCAAAGGCCTATTACAAAGGTAACAAATTAGCTGGTGTTGTGGCTACGGATATTCTGGTGGATACACTGACCGATATGATTGACAACGTGAAAATTAGTGATTCTGGTTTCGCAGTCGTTATTGATAATACTGGTAAGTTCCTTGCCCATCCCGATAAAAAGTTAATTGGGGAAGATCAATCAGATGCGGATTTCTACCAAATGATGATGAATAAAGGAGAACAGGGTCTGATCGACTACGAGTTGGACGGTGATGAAAGAATCGCAGGATTTGTCAAAAATCCGACGACAGACTGGATTGTCGCTGGAACCGCCCAATTAAAAGACTTTGAAAAACAAGCGCGTGGTGTTTTTGTACCGATCTTGATTGCTTTTGTTATCGTCTTAATCTTGGCCATCATTGTTTCAGTAGTCACTGCACGGAATATAACAAAACCGATTAGATTTGTTATGAATCGCATGAAAGCTATTGCAGATGGTGACTTGAGTCAGGAACCGTTAGAAACATCATCAAAAGATGAAACAGGTCAACTCGTTACAGCAACAAATAACTTAAATAATAATATGCGAGAATTGCTCGGTCAGATAAGCGTCGTTTCTGAAACGGTATCTAGCCAGAGTGAAGAACTAACGCAATCAGCTAATGAAGTGAAAGAAGGAGCCGAACAAGTCTCCTTCACAATGGAAGAACTTGCTTCAGGGTCAGAAACAGAAGCAAGCACGGCTAGTGACTTATCAGCAACCATGCAACAATTCACAAAAGATATTGATGACGCCAACAGTAATGGTGTAGATATCCAAAAAAGTACGGATAAAGTATTAGATATTACCAATGAAGGCAGCGAATTAATGGATGCTTCCAAAGGACAAATGAAGAAAATTGATCACATCGTTCAGGACGCCGTTGAAAAAGTTCAGGGACTTGATGATCATTCACAAAAAATCACCAAGTTAGTGTCAGTTATTCAAGACATCAACGATCAAACAAATCTCCTGGCACTCAACGCAGCGATAGAGGCAGCTCGAGCCGGCGAACACGGCAAAGGATTTGCAGTTGTCGCTGATGAAGTGAGAAAACTTGCTGAACAAGTATCAAATTCAGTTACAGATATTACAGATATCGTCACGAGCATTCAAAACGAGTCTAGTATTGTTGCAAAATCACTTCAAAGTGGATACGAACAAGTTGAACAAGGCACAAGTCAAATAGAAGCAACAAGCGATAAACTCGAGGGAATCAATCAAGCTGTAAAATACATGGTTAAAAATGTAACGTCAATTTCTTCTAGTTTAAACCATATTGCGTCAAGCGGTCAGCAGATGAATGGCTCTATCCAAGAAATAGCAGCTATTTCAGAAGAGTCAGCAGCAGGTGTTGAAGAAACATCAGCCTCTGCACAGCAAATTAGTGCTTCCATGGAGGAAGTTTCAACGAGCTCCAAAGACCTTGCAAAACTTGCCGAGGGACTATCTGAGTTGGTCAATCAGTTCAAATTGTAAGCTAAAAAAATTTTATATAAGAAGAGACTGCAGAAACACAGATGGTAAGAATAAGCTTCTGCAGTTTCTTCATGTTGTTGAAAAAATGAGCGTTCGACACATATGAATTATTATTGATTTGGAGGTTGGAAAATGGACAAGGGATCAAGTATTGGATTACTACTGGGACTGATTACAATTAGTCTTGGGATGTTTCTAAAAGGAGTCAGCCCAGTAGCCATAATTAATCCAGCAGCATTAGTTATTATTTTTTTAGGAACCGCTGCTTCAGTTTGTATTGCTTTTCCAATGAGCACACTTAAAAATATTCCGGCACTATTTAAAATAATATTTACGAAAGAAAAGAATCAAGACTATAAAGAAGTTATTACACAATTTGAAGAGTGGGCTGACGTTACGCGTAAAGAAGGCCTGTTATGGCTTGAAGGACAGTTGAATAACATCAATGATCCTTTTTTAGTTTCGGGATTACAGTTAATTGTCGACGGACAATCACCTGATTTTGTTAAAGAAGTCATGTTAGAAAAAATTGATGCCATGGAACAGAGGCATCAAAAAGGGGTCTCAATTTTTACACAAGCCGGTACATATGCACCAACTCTAGGGGTATTAGGAGCAGTCATTGGATTGATTGCAGCTCTCGGTAATATGGAAGATGTGGAAGCCTTAGGAAAAGCTATTTCTGCTGCGTTTGTTGCGACATTACTAGGGATTTTTTCAGGTTACGTCCTCTGGCATCCGTTTGCGAATAAACTAAAAGAAAAGTCTGAGAATGAGGCGCTAGTCAAAATGATTATGACAGAAGGTTTATTATCAATTGCGAACGGAGAATCGCCGCAAGTTGTTAAAGATAAATTATATTCATACCTTCCATCTAATTCTATTTTAAAAGTGGAACAGGAGGGGGCCAATGAAAAGAAAGAAGCGTAATAAAAGTTCAAAGATTAATGAATCATGGCTACTACCTTATTCAGATTTATTAACATTATTAGCTGCTCTTTTTATAGTACTATTTGCCATGAGTGAAATAGATGCCCAAAAGTACAAGGAAATGTCACAAGTGTTTAAGAGTGAGTTCAGGAATAATGAAGGGATACCCGGAGAAAGTGGCAGCATGATTGATAACCCAGATGAAGAAATAAAAAGTGAACAAAGAGAGGCTGAATCAGAAGTAGATAGTGAAGTTGTTGAGGTAAGCGAATTACAGGCACTTCAAGAAAAAATTAATAATTATATTACAGAAAACAAACTATCTGAAGTTTTGGATACGAAACTTACAGATGAAGGGTTACTCGTTACAATTTTAAATGATATCTCATTTGACTCCGGCAGTGCCAGTGTGAATAAAAACGGAAAACAAATTGCTGAAGAAATGTCAACACTACTTTATGCAGACCCGCCTCGCCAGATTGTTGTTAGTGGGCATACAGATGACCAACCAATTCATAATGCAGACTTTTCCTCCAACTGGGAGCTAAGTGCCATGCGAGCAATAAACTTCATGACTCTTATTCTAGCAGCAAACGATGATTTAGACCCAACCAAATTCAGCTCCAAAGGATTCGGTGAACATCGCCCAGTCTCTAAAAATAACAATAAGAAAAACCGAGCAAAAAATAGAAGAGTAGAAGTACTCATTTTACCAAACTGGGACAAGGGGACAGGCACGCTGTCCCCTTAATAAGAAACTATCATTCTTAGAATCTTCACTACAAATATCGCTGAAAAATTGACGAAGACTGCGTGGAAAACGTTAAATCTACTCGGTTTAGATTCCATTTATGGCTTTTTCACATGTTGACAACCTCATTAGTATTCAGTATTTTTTGTTTACTAGATTACTTACATTCTATGGTGCGAAAATACTTTTGAGGTGGTATTTACCAATGGTTAGAAAAGCAAGGAAGAAAAGCCGCAATGGAATATACCATATTATTATGAGAGGTGTAAATCAACAGACCATATTCGAGGAAGATAATGATAGACAAAGATTTTTAGATACGCTAACGAGGTATAAGGAGATTAGCAAATATAAGATATACAGTTATTGTTTGATGGATAATCATATTCATTTGCTATGGGGCGAATCTGAAGAGGAAAGTGTGTCTGAGTCAATGAAAAGAATTTGTTCAAGTTATGTACATTGGTACAACGCAAAATACGAACGAACAGGACATTTGTTTCAAGAGAGATTTAAAAGTGAGAATGTCGAAGATAAGCGGTATTTTTTAACTGTCTTAAGATATATTCATCAGAACCCGGTAAAAGCAAAAATAGAAAGTAATGTGTTTAAATGTAAGTGGACAAGTGCACAAGAGTATATTTTTGGAAGAGACTTGGTTGATATTGAGTTTGGTCTCCAATTATTTTCCTCTATTAAAGAAGAGGCTATAGAGCTTTATATCAATTATATGCAACAGAAAAATAACGATAAATGCCTAGAAATTACTACTCGAATAAAAAAGTCCGACCAGGAAATAAAGAAATACTTAGCAAAATTAGGGTTTCCCAGAGCGAGCCTCATTCAGCAAATGAAAAAAGAAAAAAGAGACGAAATCCTAGCTAGCTTAAGAGAACTAGAAGGAGTATCCATCCGCCAACTAGCCCGAGTAACAGGCATATCCAAAAGCGTCATAGGAAGAGCAGGAAGGGACGGAGGGACAGGCACGGCGTCCCGATCCCGATAAGTATAGAAAATGATTGTATAAACTTGAATGGTGGAATTCGGCTAGTATGTTGATTTCCCCCAAAGAAATAGAGCAAACTGGGACAGCGTGCCTGTCCCCACGTCCCACTATAGTTCTGTTCTTAGTTCCCAGAGTTCGGGGAAGAAGTATTGGTCGAGAACTTTTTTTAGATAGCGTACGCCGCCTGAGCCTCCTGTGCCTTTTTTGAAGCCGATAATTCGTTCTACGGTTTTCATGTGTCTGAAGCGCCATTGTTGGAATAAATCTTCAATGTCGACGAGTTCTTCTGCTAGTTCGTATAGCTCCCAGTACTTATCTACGTTTTTATAGACCGTCATCCAAGCTTGTTTCACACTTTCATTTGGGTGATGTGGTGTTGTGACATCACGATTTAGGACTGCATCGTCAATGGGTAGTCCTGCTTTTGCCAAGGCTTGTATGGAGACGTCATAGATACTGGGTGCGTGGTAGGCTTTTTCAATTCTCTTATGTAGCTCATGATCCTTCTCATAGATTTTCAAGACATGTTTTGTTTTATAACCTAGAGCGAATTCAATCAAGCGATTTTGATAGGATTGAAATCCGGATGCTTGGCCTAGAAAATCACGAAATTCAATGTACTCACTCGGTGTTAAAGTGGCAAGCACGTTCCAGACATCTTTTAATTGTGTTTGTACTTGTGAGACACGAGCTAATTTTTTAAAGGATGAAGAAAAGTGACCGCCTTGAATATCATGAATCGCTGACTGGATCTCGTGTAAAATTAATTTCATCCATAATTCACTGACATGGTGAACGATAATAAATAACATTTCATCGTGATGGTCGCTTAGACGATGTTGGCTCGTTAGTAATGTATCGAGTCCGAGATAATCACTGTAAGTCATTTTCTCCTTGAAATCAGTGTGGATTGTTTTTTCATTTTTAAAAGCTTTATATTCGTATTCATCAGTCATTTGTTGTCCCCCTCAATTGGTTTAATAATGGCGCGAACTAAACTACCATCTGCTTCTTCAAGTGGTAATGGCAGGGCGATGAGTTCATAATGACCTTCCGTGACACCGTCAAGCATCACATTTTCCAAAATATAAATATTATGGCTATTGAGTGCGTGGTGGCCAGGCAGCTCTTTGCTCGTCACAGGGTCAACTGATGGTGAATCAATTCCGACAAGCTTAACACCAAGAGACGCCATATACGCAGCACCGTCCGGTGTAATTGGTGTAACCTCACTAGGAAATCGATCCGGCCGATTAGGTAAAGACGTGCGAATTAATAAACGCTCAGTTTGTGAAATATCCTTGCCTTTAAGTGCCTGTTCATTGATTGCCTGCGCATGCCCCATATCAACCACCTGACACCTACCGACAAACCGTCCTAGTTCTAAATCTATAATTCTTTCACCTTCATTTAAATAATGAAAAGGTGCATCAACATGTGTACCGACATGTGTGCTAGTCTGAATACGACCGATATTGACCGAACCAGTTTTATCTTTCGTAAGTGGTGTATCGTAATGGAAAGCAGTATCGCCCGGCCAGTGTGCTAATGTATTATTTAGTGGTTGTGAAATATCAATCCAATTTGTCATTATGATACAATGTTCCTTTCATTTTCGAACTGCTCGTATTCTTTATTTTCCATAATTGTCTTTAAAACTTGCACACAATGATAGACATCTTCAAAAGAATTATATAAAGCGACCGGGGCGAGGCGGATACCACTAGGCATACGAAAGTCAGGAATGACGCCATGCATTTTTAGAGCTTTACAAATTCGGGCAGCTTCAGCATGCTCTAGATAAACATGTCCGCCCCTCTGTTTTGGATCAATTGGATTACGAATTTCAAAATCAAACTCACTCAGTTCATGTTTGATTAAGTTCATCATATAATCAGTTAATTGCAAGGACTTTTCCCGGACACTTTTAATCCCCGCTTCATTAAATAACTCAAGTGCCCCAAGAAGTGGTGCTGCACTGAGAACATGTGGAGTGCCAATTTGAAATGCACCCGCATCTCCAGCATGGGTTAAGGTATGTTCCATATCAAATTGCTCCTCTTTATTTGAACTGAACCAACCCGCAAGACCAGGTTCAACACCAAAATGTTTCTCATGTAAAAACAATGCCCCAACACTACCAGGTCCACCATTTAAATGTTTATATGTACACCAAAAAGCAAAGTCAACACCCCACTCATGCAAATCATGAGGTAATGCGCCAATCGAATGGCATAGATCGAAGCCAATTTTTATGCCCCGTTCATGTGCAGCCGACGTCAACTTTTCCATATCTAGAATCTGCCCGCTGCGATAAAGGACACTTGGTAAGACAATGAGTGCAACGTCTTCTGTCATGGCTTTAATAATGTCTTCTTCATCAAGCAAATGGCCATCCTTACTTTCGACTTGGATAAGATGGCTGTCGTCATAACCTTTTAACTTGAGCTGTGCCTTTAATGCATAAATATCACTCGGAAAATTAAGTGTATCCGCTAAAATTTTTGTTCGCTTTCCTTCTGGTTGGTAAAAGCTTGAGACAAGATGATGTAAGTTAACGGTAGTGGATCCTGTTACAATAACTTCTTCCTTCTTCCCTCCAATTAATGTCGCCATACTTCCCCCGAGTGTTTCTGATAAGAAAAACCAGGGGTGCTCCCCGTCAGTCCAGCCATCAATGGTATGTTCTTTCCATGATTCAAGTAGAGCAAGTGTTGATTGTTCAGCACGTTTACTAAGGAGGCCGAGGGAATTCCCGTCCATGTAAATGCTATCTTCTTTAAGATAAAATTCATTTCTAAAATTTTTTAATTTATCCTCTGAATCTAATTGTTGTGCATATTTTAGTTCAGTATTAAATGTCATGATTTCCATCCTTTCGGGAGGCATGTGATTAAGTTCTTTGAATCAAAATATCTTTTTAATAGTTATTGAAATGATAATATGCGAGGAGAAGTGTGTCAATGTTGAGACAAGTTTAAGATTACCTCTAATATTGTAGGTGAAGAAAGATGAATTGAGTTATTTCTAAATAACTCAATTCAAATAAAAGCCACTAGGCCAATGACAATTACGCTTACTGGCTCTAAAGTTGTTAAAAATACTGAGTAAACTCATCCATACTGTTAAATGTCATCTCTTTATAAATCTGGATAACATAGGACTGAATGTTCCATAAAGTCCACGTATTTGTTCAACTGTGCCAGAAATTTTATCAAAATCAATCTTTCCTTCAGATGTTTGGAACATGGATAACAAACTTGGATGACTTTCATTTTTTTGTTGATGATTCAATTGTTTTGGTGGTTGGATTAAAGAATGAGATCTAAATGACCGGGATGGTCTTGATGATTTAGGCAGACCAGGTGATCGCTGCGGACCGAGAGAAAACATACGCATAAAACCTCCTTCATTTATTCTCTGTTATATATTATTCGTCGCATTGATTCTATGAAAAGGTAGGTGCCCTATAAATAGGGTTAATTGAAAATAAGTTTAAACGGATTGTTCCACTCCTTTTTAAAAAACATACAATATAGATAGGAGTGTATGGAGGTGGTGGCATGAGCGTTATTCGTACAGATAAATGGCTGGAATCTTGGAATAGCCCTTTGAAAATATGTAAGAAATTAGAAAAGAATTTTATGGGCTTTTCTTCAAATGAAATTTATCAACACTTAGCAATGCATGGCATGTACGAAAATCCATTAGAGGGAGTGGAAAGGTTAATAGAAAAATTGCGAGAGAATAACATATGGAAAACAGTAAGAAAATGTGAATTAGAGTTAAAGAAAAAGTGGGATGGACCTGACGTACCTATTTTCATTTTTCCAGCAGACCCAAAAAAACGCGGTCTCCATCGAAACTTTAACGGTAAATCGGGGTTAGCTTTCGCTGATAAGTTATTTCTATTTGTTTCGCCACACAACTCGGAAAGTGAAATTCATGCTTTATTTACGCATGAATACAATCATACGTGTCGCTTAACGAAATATGAAAAAGATGAAGATGACTATGTGTTGTTAGATACGATAATTCTTGAGGGCTTAGCTGAAACTGCAGTACTAGAACAATTAGGAGAAAAATGCACAGCGAAATGGACAACATATTATTCTAATGATGAACTCAAGAAAATGTGGCAACGGTTTATTTTGCCAGGAAGTCGACTTCCAAAACACCACCATAGACATCAAATAATATTGTATGGGAGGTCTTTTTACCCAAAAATGGCGGGTTATGCTGTTGGTTATTACTTGGTCAAGAAATATCTGGAGAAAAATGATCTGAAATCAAAAGAGCTGCTTGCTATTTCTTCTGAGGAAATAGCTCAAATTAAGGAGTAGTTTGAGTTAATCAATAGGTGACAACCCATTTGTTAAATTAACGTTTAATAATCCTCCCAAAGTTGAGCATTTAACATATATTGATAGTGAGTAAAGGACCTAAGGAGGTGCCATGTTGCATGAGTGAAACAAAAGGGAAAGAGGGTTACAGTGGAGGTTTTGCTTTTGTAGTCGTACTGTTTATTCTACTAATTATTGTAGGTTCATCTTATGTGGGTGGATTCAGATATTAATCAGTGAAGTAAAATATTTAAGGTGCTTTTACATCTAGTAATATAAGGGAGGTTACTGTATGTCTGGAAATCAATTTGGATGCTGTTGTGGTGGGTATAGTTATGCAGAGCCAGTTACTAGACCAGCGTTTGGTTTTGGCAGAGGTTTTTCTTTGATTGTTGTATTGTTCATTTTGCTCATTATCGTCGGTGCAGCAATTTGTTAATATGATAAGTTTTATTTCTTCTCAAAACTAATTAGTTGATCGGCAACAACACCTTTTGTTATGAAACTAATAATAAGCGGAGGTGTTATTTTATGTACATTAAATCTAGAAAAATACTAATTATGGTAAGAACGGCTATGGAAAAGATAAAAATCAACAATATAAACGATAATTTTTAAAGTATCGAGTACATTAAGTGTCATATTTTGTTCGCTTGTTGTCGATTCATAATAGTGCTACTATCTAATTAATTTAGGGAGTCGATAAAATGGCTAATATTTTTAACACCTCTCATTGTTATTAGTATACTATTTAACGATGAGAGGTGTTTTTCATTTTTAACTTTCCTTGATAAAAGAAGAAAACGAACTAACGTATATTCATTTCAGATGGTACAGAATTATGACGTTCGCCACGATCCAGTTCAGCAATTCTTTCCATATCTGAATCAGTAAGTTCAAAATCAAACACATCTAGATTCTCCTTCATGCGTGAAGGAGTAACAGTTTTCGGTATAATGACAACATCTGACTGTAGATGCCAGCGCAATATCACTTGTGCGGGTGTTTTATCGTATTGTTTGGCAATCTGTTTTATAACAGGATCTTCGAGAACTTTAGTTCCATTCATAAGTGGACTGTACGCTTCAAGTACAATGTCGTGTTTATGGCAAAAATCTTTAAGTTCTTTTTGTTGGAGATATGGGTGACATTCAACTTGGTTGACTGCGGGAACAATATCACATTCATCCATTAGACGTTCTAGATGCTCAATATCAAAATTACAAACCCCAATTGATTTTGTACGGCCATCTTTATATAACTTTTCCAAAGCTTTATACGTGTCGACATATTCATCGTATTCCGGAGTAGGCCAATGAATAAGGTATAAATCTACATAGTCGAGTCCTAACTTTTCAATACTTTTGTTAAATGCTTTTAATGTGTTGTCGTAACCTTGATCAGCATTCCAGACTTTAGTTGTAATGAAAAGTTCTTCACGCGGAATACTACTATTCGCTAATGCTTCTCCAACACCTTGCTCATTTCCATATACCTTTGCCGTATCAATGAGGCGATAGCCAGTATCTAAAGCATGTTCAACTGCTTCTGTTGCTTCTTCATTAGGAACCTTCCAAACTCCATAACCAAGTTGAGGGATATGTAAGTTATTATTTAATGTTTTGAAAACCATATTAACGCTTCCTTTCTTTGATATTTAATTATAATCATAGCTTATCTTAAGCATGGAAGAAAGACATTAATGCATCTTTTGTTCACATTATTATACAAAGGCATCTATTGATTTGTTATAATACTTTTGGAGGTGCTTGTCGTTGTCTGAGTTGCAATTTTACATTCGTCATCAAACGAATTTTTTACAAAATAAATTTATTCTCGTATTTAAAAGTGACCAAGCTCGGAAGTATTTTCAAAACACATTACCGGGCAGTCATTTTGAAAAGGTAAGTAGCGAGATAGCTGAAAATGCTGCAAGAATAGGTATCGATGGAAAAACTGTACCGTATGGTTACACGCTAAAGCTAACGAAAGATGAAATGACTCAACTAAGTACTGCAAATTGGGAAGTGACGGCACGACTGCTTGCTGAAGGAAATGAACGGTTATACAGGCAAGCCAAGCAAAAGCAGGCAGGAGGCATGAAAGAATGAAAAAGTTAATCATCGATGGTTTTGAGTTAAATCAAGATGATATAAAAGAATTACTAAGTGAACTTAAAGATGAAGGTGTGAAGTCGGAAAAGGACTTGGAACGTTATTTTAAAGGCCACAAGTACATGAAAAACGATTCGATAAGAAGTCACCTTTTATTAAGTCCTACCCAGAAGAAAAGGAACTTTGCTATTCCATTTGATGAAGACAAAGAAGAATAGTGATTCAAAAAAACTCATCTTAAGATGGGTTTTAATTTTTACATTTAACACGTTACCTCTTAACCTATTTAAACCACCTCATCTGATTTTTCCCCTTAAACAGACATAAAAAATAAAATATTAAAATAAGATTAAATTGTGTTAAAGTAAAAATACGTAAAATGAACGGATGATGTGCAGCTATGTATTGATTTCGGTAAGATTATCGCCTAGTTGTCTATCTTTTGAGACATATTGAAATAACCTAGGAGCTTTGAATATGACCAATTTTAAAATAACAAATAAATTAATAAAGAAGTTTAATGTTCCTGAGTTTTCTTTTATTGTGGAAGCTTCAAATGTATTGGCGTTGTATAGCGATACAGATTTGCAAGCTGAACTTATAAATGGTTTACAATCTAGTAGACGAGCCATGATTTTTGACTGGCATGATGGATTATATGAACGATTAACGGTTGAAGATAATGTAAGTTTTTATCACAAATGGTTTGCTTGTAAGTTTCCTTTCGCCGAGGTATTGGTATTATTCCAGCTGCAAAGCTGTGCAAAAAAGCATTTACATAAATGTACACCATCTGAAATTCGCCGCGTTTATTATGCTAAATATTTTATGAGCAGTTCGAATGTGCCACTTGTCTTTTTAGAGCCAGTACATGGCGTGGATATTACAACAATCAATACATTTTTAAATATGATCAAAAAACTACAGGACATCGGGGCTCCTGTTCTTGTTTTAGTAACTAATCTTGAACATGCATTATTAATTGGAGATCAAGCCTATAGAGTGGATAAAAAGGGGCTTCATCATATCGAGTTAGAAACAGATAAAGAAGAGATTCCTGAGGTGCAAGCGGCATCTCCATCTATAGCCAATTTATACAAAGTGCCGGCGAAAGTGGACGATAAAGTCATTCTGTTTGACCCAACAGAAATAGATTATATCGAAAGCCAGGAAGGAAAAGCTCAAATCGTTATCAATAATGAATCTTTTGCACTGGATTCAACACTCGCTGAAATTGAAAAGAAATTAGAGGTCTATGGTTTTTTCCGTTGTCATCGTTCCTATATTGTAAATCTGCAAAAAGTGAGAGAAATTATTACTTGGTCCAAGAATACATATTCACTTAAAATCGATAATCAAGTTGAGTCAACTATTCCATTATCTCGAACAAAAATACAGGAAATTCAGGGGATTTTCAACCTGAAATAAGTACATTTCAACTATTTTTAAGTACATCTCGCCTTGATATGACTGAGTTTAAGTGAAAAGTAATGTAATATATGAATTGTTAAAAGAAAGGGAGGTGAGGAAGTTGAAACATGCCATTCAGGTAAAAAAGTTACGTAAAGAATTTAATAAAAAAGCGGCTCTTGAGGATGTTGATTTTGAAGTTTATCAAGGAGAAATTTTTGGATTGCTCGGTCCGAGTGGCTCGGGAAAAACGACGACGATTAAAATTTTAACAGGTGAGTTGAAAAAAACATCTGGGAATGTGAGTGTACTGGATATGAAACCAGATTTATTCACATCATCTGACTTCAAATCACAAATTGGTATCTTATCAGATAATAGCACACTATATGAGCGACTGACTGTTTATGATAACTTAAAGTTATTTTGTAAGTTATATAATGCTCCATTACAACAAATTGACGAGGTTTTAATTCAAGTTAATTTAAAGAACGATAGTAAAAAGGTTGTTTCAAAATTATCAAAAGGAATGAAACAACGTGTATTACTGGCTAAAGCACTTATTCATAAACCGAAACTTATCTTTTTAGATGAGCCTACGTCGGCCCTTGATCCGGGGAATATGGCTCATATTCATCAAGGGTTACGAGCTTTAAATAAAGCTGGTACAACGATCTTTTTAACTACACATAATATGGAAGAAGCAACTGAGCTCTGTGATCGGGTGGCCTTTTTGCATAAAGGACAGATTCAGGAGCTAGATAAACCTGACGATTTACGCTATAAGTATTCAAACAATACTTTTCACATCGAGACATTTAG
Source organism: Virgibacillus sp. MSJ-26 (assembly GCF_018918075.1). Lineage (GTDB taxonomy): Bacteria > Bacillota > Bacilli > Bacillales > Amphibacillaceae > MSJ-26. Next base: position 113,220 of record NZ_JAHLPW010000007.1, on the reverse strand, counting down.
TGGAGAAAAATTGGAAATTGAAAATGTACCAGAAAACGCGGAACAAATAAAAGAACTGATTATCGAAGGATCTGTGAAAAGAATGTACACGGATAACCCGACATTAGGACAGATTTTCTTAAAAGTGACTGGAAGGGAGCTAGTATAATGAATTTTCAACGAATAAATGCGATTTTTGAAAAAGACATGAAAGACTTTATGAAAAATACGATGCTACTTTTCATGCCAGTTACTCCAATCCTTCTAGCAGCACTATATAGTCAGATGAGTATGGGAGAAGGCGATGGAATGCCTATCTCTTTAGTTTATTTAGTGGTGGGCGTTGTTTTCTCTACAACAACATCTGGTCTTATCATGATAATGATGGCTGAAGAAAATGAAAAAATGACACTTCGGGGTCTCATTATGTCACCGGCTTCATTTTGGGATATTATAATTGGGAAAAGTCTCGTAACTGCATTATTAACCTTAGTAACTTTAATTATTTCATTACTATTTACTGATATTGAACATTTTTTCAATATTAAAGCAATGACAGGCTTAATACTTTTATTTCTGTTCTTCTTGTTTCTAGGTATGGGAGTGGGTCTATTTGTAAAGTCAGTGGGAATCACTAGTGCTTATTTATTGCCAATTATGTTCTTGTTTGGCTTTACACCGATGTTTGAAGCTTTCAATCTTGCCGATACAGCCATGAAGGTAGCGGAGACCTTTCCAATTATACAATTGCTCAAAATGCACGAAGACAATTCCTGGGCACCTTTAGGTGTTGTCAGTTTATGGGTGATTGGCGCAGCTTTATTTGCTTATATTTGCTTTATTAGAACGAGACGGGATGATTAACAATGCTTTTGAGTAGTTGATATATTGCAAAGTAGCAGATTGATTGTGTAATAAGAAGAGAAAATAGAAGTTTTGGAGTGTGTTTATCGCGGGTTAACAAACTGAGAACGTTTAAAGAATGAGGTTTCAATTTATGGATGCCTGTCGTCTAAAATGATAGCATACCAATCTACAAGCTTTATATTGATGACAGGCATCCTATTATTTTGTAGGAAATTAATGTGTGAAGAGTTCTGAGAAGTATTTTTCATTAGTATTGAATGCAATCTTTTAGAGGCTATTGGTGATTAAATCGTCTTGCTAATATGTCCTAATTCCCGCTCATGTTCATTATATTTTTCCCAAAGAAGGTCATTATCTACTTTCATAAACTGCATTTCCTTCATATCTTTATGCCTGTTCTCAGCGTCCGTGTTTAAAGAAGTTAGTTCATTTTGAAAAATGATTGCTCCTCTTTCATAGTAGTTTGCTCTTCTCTCATGCTTCCAACTGTCTTAATTAAAGATGTTAACATATCTTCCATTCTATCTAATTGCTGCTTCTGTTGACTCATTATGTTCACCTCCTTTTAATTATTATAGCCGATATAATAAGGAAAGATTATGAGTAATTTGTCGTTATAAATATTTTAGATTTGCTGGGTTCTAACCAGTCTTATGAAAAAAACGTAGCTCCAAGCGGGGGAAGAGATAACTTCCTGAGAAATATAGCATATATCCTTACAAGAATTGCTATAAACTATGTATAGTAGGAGTGGGACATATAGGAAGGATGGCTTTTATGGAAACAAGAGAGAAAAAGGAATATGTCAATTGGAGAAAATTTATTGACTTAGTAAAGCAAACAAAACCCTCATTATGGATGATAGCTATTGCTGTGACGATGAGTTTAATTACGACCGCAGTAGGGTTGCTTATTCCGTTGTTCACAAGAAACTTAGTTGATCACTTTTCAATGGCGTCTTTGAAAACATCAACCGTTTTACTGCTCGTAATAGCTTTTATTTTACAAGCTATAGCAGGTGGGCTATCAATTTATCTACTGAATTATGTTGGTCAGAATGTTGTTTCGCAACTAAGAAAGCGTCTCTGGAAAAAATTCCTCTTACTACCGGTTCCATTTTATGATAAAAATCGATCCGGAGAAATGATCAGTCGCATGACGAACGATACGGCTATTATTAGAGGTTTGATCACTGACCACCTCACGAGCTTTTTCACAGGAATAATTTCTATCATCGGCTCAGTTATCATTTTACTTATTTTAGATTGGCAAATGACGTTAATCATGCTCATTGCCGCCCCGCTAACCTTAGCTATCTTATTTCCACTTGGTGGGCAAATGCATAAAATTTCAAAAGGATTGCAGGATGAAACAGCAAAGTTCACCGCTCTCATTAGCCAAGTATTATCTGAAATCAGGCTTGTAAAATCGTCAAATGCGGAAACCCCAGAATATAAAAGTGGAAAGAAAGGCATTAATAAGTTATTTAGTTTCGGTGTACGAGAGGGGAAAATTCAAGCGTTAATCAGCCCACTTGTTTCCTTTGTATTAATGCTTTTACTTGTCGTCATTATTGGATATGGAGGTATGCGTGTTTCGACTGGCGTTCTTTCAGCAGGAGATTTGGTAGCATTTATTTTATATTTATTCCAAATCATTCTACCAATGGCGCAGTTCGCAACTTTTTTTACCCAATTACAAAAAGCTAAGGGAGCGACTGAACGTATTATAACAACCTTAGAAGAGAATGAAGAAGACTTAGAGGGTGGTATAATAGTGAACGATTTTGCTCACCCTTTAGTATTTAACGATATATCATTTGGCTATGAAAAAAGCGAAATGCTCCTTAAAGGAATAGAATTTTCAGTTGAGCATGGTAAGGTTACTGCAATTGTTGGACCGAGTGGCGCCGGAAAAACGACCATTTTTTCATTAATACAGCGATATTATACTCCAACGGAAGGGATTATTAGTTTAAAAAATCAATCGATTAGCGACTTTTCGCTCTATTCATGGCGGAGTCAAATAGGATATGTATCACAGGAGAGCCCAATTATTGCCGGAACAGTTCGTGAAAATATAACTTATGGTTTGAATGATGATATAAGTGAGGATGCCGTTATCGAAGCAGCTAAATTAGCCTACGCAGATCAGTTTATTGAAGAACTTTCAAATGGCTATAAAACAGAAGTTGGGGAAAGAGGTATCAAGCTTTCAGGAGGACAACGTCAGCGTATTGGAATTGCACGTGCATTACTTAGAGATCCAAAAATACTGATGCTCGATGAAGCAACGTCAAGCCTTGACTCTAAATCAGAGATTATCGTTCAAAAGGCATTAAAGAACCTTATGAAAGGACGCACGACACTTGTGATTGCCCACCGGTTATCCACCGTTGTGGAAGCGGACCAAATTTTGTTTCTTGATAAAGGCTTAATCACAGGAAGTGGTACGCATAAAGAACTCTTTGACCAACACGAAAAATACCGTGAATTTGCAATGCAACAATTGAAAATGCCAGAAGGTTAAATAGTAGACGTGTCTTATAATAAAACGCCAGTTCAGCTTCAAATATTGAACTGGCGTTTTATGAAAATTGCACTACCTTGATTGAGAATTTTAAAGCCCCATTATATGGTAACCGGAATCTACATGTAAGACTTCGCCTGTAACCCCGCGAGCAAGATCACTGACAAGAAACATGGTTGCGTCGCCTACTTGATCTTGATCTACATGACGTCTTAGAGGTGCTTTTTCTTCAATTGTTTGGTTAATCTCATTAAAGCCAGAAACCCCTTTGGCAGATAGCGTTCTAATTGGACCGGCTGATACAGCATTCACACGAATATCGTATTTACCCAAATCCTCTGCTAAGTATCTGACACTTGCTTCTAAGGATGCCTTTGCCACACCCATAACATTATAGTTTTTCACAACACGTTCAGCACCTATGTATGTTTGTGTAACAATGCTTCCACCCTCAGTCATCAAATCCTTTGCTGCACGTGAAACAGCAGCAAGTGAGAAGGCGCTAATTTCTTGGGCTAAAAGGAATCCTTCTCTGGATGTGTCCGCAAATTCTCCTTGTAACTCATCACGATTGGCAAAAGCTATAGCATGTATGACACCATGAATAACACCAACTTTTTCCTTAATTTCACTAAAAGCTTCATTAATACTTTCGTCGCTAGCAACGTCACATGACACAATAAGTTCTGCCTCTATGTTATTCTTCTCTAGAAGTTTCGTTAATTTCTTATAGGAGCGCTCTTGTCTATTGGTGAATATTAAATTCGCCCCGGCATTATGTAAGGATTTTGTAATCCCCCAAGCAATACTACGTTCGTTGGCAACTCCCATCACAACCACATTTTTTCCTTTTAATAACTCTGACATGATTGCACCTCCATAAATAGCTCTTTCTTTTTCATTATACATAACAAGTTATTTGAAAGAAATAAAATTCAAATTTAATGTATATTTTTCTGTATTATTACGTGAATAAGTTTTTACTTCGTAATTATTTATAATAATAAAAGCGGTAATAAATTACGGGAGTATCTATATAATGACAATAAAAGTCCAAACCTATTTTTACGAATTTTATATAATTTTAATTGATTTTAAAATTTCTTAAAATTAAGTTGAATATTTATAAAGCTATTGCTATACTTTTGAAATAAGGGGGTAAACTATGTCGGATGTTCTGCTGCAACTTAATAATTTGCATACACATTTCTTAACAGATAAAGAAGAAGTTCCTGCTGTGAATGGGATTGATTTAAGTGTACATAAAGGTGAAATTGTCGGAATTGTTGGTGAGTCAGGTTCTGGAAAAAGTGTTACATCTTTATCAGTTATGAAACTAGTACCCAGTCCGCCTGGTAAAATTGTAGAAGGTGAAATTAATTTCAAAGGCGAAAATCTTGTAAAGGTTTCAGAAAAAAGAATGAGAGACATACGTGGTAATGAGATTGCTATGATATTTCAGGATCCAATGACATCATTAGATCCTTTATATACTATTGGTAACCAATTAGTGGAAGGTATTAGGTTACATAAAAAAACTTTGAAAAAAGAAGCGTACAATCAATCAATTGATTTGCTAAAACAAGTCGGAATTCCAAGAGCGGATGAGGTCGTTGACGAGTATCCGCATCAGCTATCTGGTGGGATGCGACAAAGAGTTATGATAGCGATGGCGATGTCTTGTGAACCCGAATTGTTAATAGCAGATGAGCCAACAACAGCCCTTGACGTGACGATTCAAGCGCAAATATTAGATCTAATGATCCAATTAAATAAAAAGAAAAATACAGCCATTTTACTTATTACTCATGATTTAGGTGTTGTATCAGAAGTGTGTGACCGCGTTGTTGTCATGTATTCTGGACAACTTGTTGAAGAGGGAACAAAGCGAGAGGTGTTGAAGGATCCTCAACATCCCTATTCACAAGGTCTCATTCGATCATTACCTAATATTAAAGAAAGAGACCAAAAATTATACTCTATCCCTGGGACTGTTAAACAACCTAAATTGGGAGAAGTAGGTTGTAAGTTTGCACCACGTTGTGAGTTTGCATTTGATCGATGTTTTAAGGAAAACCCTGAATTATATTCATTAGGGGATAGTGGTCGAAAAAGTCGATGTTTCCTACATGACAACAAAGAAGGGGATGTAGCAAAAGATGCAGCAACAACTCTTAGAAGTTAATGGTTTGAAAAAATACTTTGATATTAAAGGAGGTGTTTTTGGTCGAAAGGTAGGCGAGGTTAAAGCGGTTGATGGAATCTCCTTTGATGTACAAAACGGTGAAACATTAGGAATTGTAGGGGAATCTGGGTGTGGAAAATCTACAACGGGGAAATCAATTTTACGATTGATTGAACCTACAGAAGGTGAAGTTAAATTTGAGGGACAAGATTTATTAAGCTTAAGTCCAGAACAAATGAGGAAAATGCGCCGAGATATTCAAATTATTTTCCAAGACCCATACGCATCATTAAACCCAAGACATACTGTTGAAAAAATAATTGGCGAGCCGTTATTGGTTTATGGAATGAAATCAGCAAAAGAACGTAAAGAACGTATAAAAGAATTACTTGAGGTAGTTGGTTTACAACCACACCACGCCTCAAGATATTCACACCAATTTAGTGGTGGCCAACGCCAACGGATAGGAATAGCACGTGCCCTAGCTAATAATCCCAAATTAATAATTTGTGATGAGCCGGTTTCTGCTTTGGATGTTTCTGTTCAATCCCAAATATTAAATCTAATGGAAGACTTACAGAAAAAGTTCAATTTAACTTATATTTTTATTGCTCACGATTTAAGCGTTGTCAAGCACATTAGCGATAGAATTGGAGTTATGTATTTAGGGAAAATGGTTGAGTTGGCGGACAAAGAAATGTTGTATGATGATCCAAAACATCCTTATACACAGGCACTGCTCTCGGCTATACCAAATCCAGACCCAGATGAAATAAAAGATAGAATAATTTTAAAAGGTGATGTTCCAAGTCCTTCAAACCCACCAAAAGGTTGTCCATTTAATACAAGATGTCCAAAAGCAATGAATGTTTGTAGGGAAATAACTCCAAATTTTCAAGAAGTTGAAGAGAACCATTTCGTGGCATGTCACCTTTATGAATAAAGAAGTCAATGCTTTAATCTAGCATTCATGAGAATTAACACAAGGGGGAATCTAATATGAGGAAAAAATTTTCACTATTTACAATGTTCATTATTGTTGTGTTGCTTGCAGCATGTGGAGGGGATGACGAGAAGACGAGTAAAGGGGAAGGGAGTACAACTGGCGATGATGAACAGACATTAATTTACGCACGTGGTGGGGATTCAACAAGTCTAGATTTTGCAAGTACATCAGATGGTGAGTCATCTCGTGTCACAAGGAATATTTTTGAAAGTCTTGTCACATATGATAAAGATTCATTTGAAATTGTCCCTGCACTCGCCCAGGACTGGGATATTTCAGAGGATGGTAAAATATATACTTTTTATTTAGAAGAAAACGTTAAGTTTCATGATGGAACTGATTTTAATGCAGATGCAGTTAAATTAAACTTTGAACGTTGGTCAGATCCAGATCATGAATATGCTTTTTTAGATGAAGGATATGTTTATGCACTTTATGAATCTTTATTCGGTGGATATCAAGGAGATGAGGGGCATGTTATTGATGAAATAAATGTTATTGATGATTATGAAATTGAATTTGTATTAAAAGAGCCACTAGGCCCTTTCTTACAAAATCTAGGGTCACATTACTTTGCGATAACCTCTCCGGCGGCTCTTGAGGAATACGGGCCAGACATTGATGAAAATCCGGTTGGGACAGGACCATTTAAGTTTGTTAGTTGGAGTAAAGATGAACAAATCGTATTGGAAAAGTTTGAAGATTATAGAAAAGACGGTTTACCAAAATTAGACAAAGTTATTTACGAAGTAATTCCCGATAATGCTGCGCGTTTAATTGCACTACGTTCAGGAGAAGTAGATATTATTGACGATGTAAACCCTGATGAGGGAGAGAATCTTGAAGCTGAAGATGGATTAGAACTATATGCTCGTGAAGCAAATAACGTTGGTTTCCTAGGTTTCCAAGTCGAAAAGGAACCATTGGATGATAAGTTAGTTCGTCAGGCTATTAGCCATGCAATTGATACTGAGGCACTTGTTGAAGCTTTATATTCTGGTTATGCAGAGGAAGGAACGAGCCTATTACCACCAGGATATCTTGGATATGATGAAACCCTTGAAGGCTATGAATTTGATCTTGATAAAGCAGAGGAATTGTTAGCTGAAGCGGGTTATGGAGATGGCGTTGACATTGAGTTCTGGGTGATGCCAGTATCTAGACCATATATGCCGGATCCTGAAAAAGTTGCCGAAATTATTCAAAATGATTTGGATAAAATTGGAGTGAATGCGGAGATTGTTAGAGAAGAGTGGGCTCCATATATTGAGAAGACGACAGATGGTGAGCATGAGATGTTCTTGCTCGGGTGGTCAGGTTCTAATGGTGACCCAGATTATTTCTTAACAAGTTTGTTGCATAGTGACAGTATAGGAGGAGAAAATCGCGCATTTTACTCTAATGAAGAAGTTGACAAATTATTGGATGAAGCGAAAGGTACTGTTGATGAAGATGAACGTGCTGACCTTTATGTAAAGGCACAAGAATTGATTCTTGAAGATGCTCCATCTGTTTTTATGGTTCACTCTACTCCACTTGTAGCTTCAAGAAGTGAAGTAAAGAACTTTATACCACATCCGTCTACGTCTGATCCTTTGGAGGAAGTAGAGCTGTCTGAGTAATTAATAAGGTGTAAAAGAGGATGGGACATAAGTATTTTAGTTAATGTAAAAGCGAACGTATTAAAGTATATTTCTTTTAATATACACTTTTAAAATCAGCGTAGGAAAAATACGTAGACTCCAGCAGGATGAAAAGCTTAGATGAGACCCCGCAGAGCGTAGCTCGAGGAGGCTCATCAGCGCCTGCGGAAAGCGAAGTATTTTTCCGAAGCGAATAACGCTCGCTTAAAATTGTTCGTCTTTTAATTACTAATACTTAATTTTGTCCCAGCCTCTTTATAGGTTTTACTTATTATTAACTAGAGCAGTTCTATTGTAAATTAAACACTAGTAATCATCATAGTCATGCTTTAGGCATTATATATTGTGGAAATATAAAATCGAGGTGGAACCATGTTTGCATACATCGTTAGACGACTCTTGTTGTTAATACCAGTCTTGATCGGTATGACAATTATTACTTTTGCGATTGTACATCTCATTCCAGGAAATCCTGCACAAGTAATACTAGGTGAAGCTGCAACACCCTCAGCGGTTGAAGACCTGGAAGAAAGGTTAGGTTTAAATGAGCCCTACCTTGTTCAATATGGGGTTTATGTCACAGACTTACTACAGGGTGATTTAGGAACTTCTTTAAAAACTAGAAGTGAAATTTCCGGGGAAATATATCCTCGCCTAGCTGCAACATTTGAATTAACCTTTTTTGCAATGATTTTTGCTGTGGTTATTGGTGTCAATGCGGGTATTATCAGTGCATGGAAACAAAATTCGTGGTTTGATATTCTTGCCATGATCGTTGCTTTGCTAGGCGTATCTATGCCTGTTTTTTGGCTTGCCTTAACGGAACAATGGATTTTTGCACAAGAACTTGACTGGCTTCCTGCGTTCGGTAGGCAGGAAAGTCGAGATCCCATAGAACCAATTACCCACTTGTTTGTTCTTGATTCTATTTTAAATGGAGATTTTTCTCGAGCGTTTACTGTCTTAAAGCATTTAGTTTTACCTGCTATTGCTTTAGGGACAATTCCGATGGCAATCATTGCTCGGATGACACGTTCTAGTATGTTAGAAGTGATGAAATCAGATTATATCCGTACAGTGCGTGCTAAGGGTGCTGGACAAGTGTTAGTTATTTATAAACACGCTCTTAAAAATGCAACCATACCAGTTATAACAGTTATAGGTCTCCAGTCTGGGGTTTTATTGGGAGGAGCAATTTTAACGGAAACAATTTTTAGTTGGCCAGGCATTGGACGCTATGTATTCGATGCTATTAATTATCGTGATTATCCAGTTGTTCAATCAGGTATTTTAATTATTGCCATTTTCTTTGTTTTAATCAATTTAATTGTCGACCTGTTGTACACATATATCGATCCAAGGATTAAATATTAAAGGGGGGGTAGACGATGAAAATAAAAGAAAAAGATGAAAATTTGATTTTAGCAACTAATAATAATTTGATTGTAGAAGATGATTCTAAACCCGAATCACCTGTGAAAGACTTCTTTAACCAGTTAAGAAAAAACCGCTTTGCTATGATTGGGATTATTATCATTATATTTTTTGTTTTATTAGGTTTATTCGCCCCCCTCTTAACCCCTTATGGATATAAGGAACAAGTTTTATCTGATCGACTACTACCACCTTCTTCTGAACACTTATTCGGTACGGACAACCTTGGAAGAGATATTTTTACGCGAATTGCATATGGTGCAAGACTTTCCTTACAAATTGGATTTTTTGCGGTTAGCGGTGCTTTGTTCTTTGGAACACTTTTAGGACTTATTGCTGGTTTTTATGGGCGTTGGATTGACATGGTCATTTCTCGTATATTTGATATTCTATTAGCGTTTCCTAGTATTTTACTGGCGATTTCAGTTGTTGCTATCCTAGGTGCATCACTTCAAAATGCACTAATTGCAATTGCAATTGTTAATGTGCCTATTTTTGGGAGACTTGTAAGATCTCAAGTCATTAGTTTACGTGAAGAAGAGTTTGTTATGGCGGCAAGAGCTCAAGGTTTGAAAAACGGGAGAATCATTTTTCATCATATTCTCCCTAATAGTTTAGCGCCAATTATTGTACAAAGTACACTGGGTTTCGGAACAGCAATCCTTGACGCGGCTGGACTTGGTTTCCTTGGGTTAGGTGCACAACCACCTGCACCAGAATGGGGAAAGATGCTTGCTGATTCACGGGAATTTATTCAAATAGCACCTTGGACTTTAATCATACCAGGGTTAGCAATTATGCTTGTGGTTCTTGGTTTTAATTTAATTGGTGATGGTTTAAGAGATATTCTTGACCCTAAGATGAAAAATTAGCATATGTATTAAAATAATTACCTTGAAACCCTCGAGTATATGAACTCGGGGGTTTTGAGTTTATTCATGTTCAGATAGAAATTACATGTATATAAAGTAGTAGATTTTAGTTGCTAAAGATTTCAGGCTACAACTAATATTCCAGGCATTAAATACTAGATGTTAAAACATTATGATAGGAGGTTATCACTGTTTTTTGAAAATTTAATGAATTTAATCACCAACTTTGTTACAATACTATCAAACAAAACCAGACATCTATGAGCCTACTAACGAAGGGGACTACTTCGCTTTTGTTTGGGAGGTGTAAATAGATATTGAGAAGTTTACCCCCCCTTCAGAGATTAAAAAGTCAGGGGAGGAAAATTTAATGAATATTAAAAAGAAACTTGGTATGGGAGTCATGTCAGCGGCATTGGGATTGACGTTGGTATCAGGAGGGACTTACGCTTATTTTAGTGATAGTGAGGTTACTAATAATACATTTGCAGCCGGTACATTAGATTTATCAGTTGAGCCGACAGCAATCATTGATGTTGATAATCTAAAACCAGGTGATTCAATGACAAGAAATTTTGAACTTCAAAATAATGGAACTCTGGATATAGAAAAAGTAACCTTGGAAACTGATTATTCAGTGATTGATGCAAACGGTGACAATACTGAAGATTTTGGAGAGCATATTGAAGTTGAGTTTTTATATAATGCGGATAAGTTAGATGAAGTAATCTATAAAACTACTTTAAGTGAATTAAAAGAAATGTCACCTGAAGCGATAAGCGAGCATATATTTTATCCTGCGCTCGGAGAAAAAGGTCTTGCTGTAGGATCTGAAAATGATTTAGTAGTTAAGTTTAACTTTATTGATAATGATGAAGACCAAAATCAATTTCAAGGAGATTCTTTAAATCTAGAGTGGACATTTGTTGCAGAGCAAGGTGAAGGTGAGGAGATAGAATAAAAAATGAAGGTGCTAATATCTATTAATAATTTATGAAAATTTAATGGAGGTATATTATAGTGAAACTATTCAAAAGAACATTTGCTTTATCTGCAGCCTTATTTCTATCAATTTCACCAACCACTTTTGCAGCGGAACACTCTGGCTTAGATGAGTTTCCGAAAGCCGTTGATAAAGAATCATGGGTTCTTCCAGAGGATATGGCATGGGAGGATTATAATCCAATTCCAGGTATTGATTGGAATAATGCTCCAGTAGATCCTGAGAGAACCATTAAGGGTGCTATTGTACTGGTGGACTTTCAGGATCAAGAATTTATATCAAGTCAAACCAAAGGTTCAGATGTAGCAGGCAACCCAGTGAACAAGGGAGATGTGCCACGGGAAGAACTTAGTGAATACTGGGTGGACTTTTTAAATAAACCTCAGATGTTAAATAACTATAGAACTATTGATGAATACTGGCGTGAGAACTCATTTGGAAAATGGGGAGTTGACCTAGACGGGTTTGGTCCTTACAAATTAGAAGGTAATGAATTTGAATATGGCCTTTCCTATGGAAATGAAATGCCAGAAGGCTTCCAATCAAGAGATATTAAGCCCGAGGCAATGGATTTAGCACAAGAGGACTTAGATGCCTCGGAAGAAGAGTATGACTTTACATTTATTCTTCATGCTGGGTATGATCAATCAGGTGTTTGGCAGGAATTTGGCGAAATGATGTTTCATGACCGAGATTCAGTAACAGATGAATTTGGCCCACCATCTTACTTAGATGGTGTACCCAACTGGGCAAAGACACGCTATGTACCATGGACATCCTGGTTTGCAGCTAAATCTATTTGGTCACATGCTGACATTAGAAATGGCATTTCAGTTCAAGGTGAAAACGATGGTATGGGAACCTTTGCACATGAATTCGGACATATAATGGAACTTTTAGATAACTATAATAATCCTTATGGGGAACCTGTTTCTCGTTCATATTCAGGACCATGGGAGTTGATGAGTCGAGGAAGTTTTAACGGACCAGGTGGACCTCATACAAGATGGATGATTACACCGACAGAAGGTGGATCAGCTCCGTCACACCATATGTTACGTAATAAAATTAAACAGGGCTTTCTCACGGAAGATGAGTATCTCAACGTAGACCGTGATGAGTTAGTTGAAACAGGACCAGTGACAGCTGATATTCTTGCTCGGTCAACCCCGACAGGGGAAGTATTTGGGCGTACAGGAATACACGGAATTAATATTGAGATGGAGGACTTAACACCAGCTAATTCTTTAGATGATGATTGGCGTGCAGATATGCAAAATGGTGAGAAATGGTATGACAATTATACGGTTGAAGTCGTTGATCGTGTAGGATTTGACTCATTTACACCTGATTCTGGTGTGTTAATGGCTAAGACAAAGAACGCTGAATCGGCACCTAATATTTGGGTTATTGATGCTAATGAAGAAGACATCGATGAGGTAGACTTTGAAAGACCAGATGGTACAGAGGCGAAATATTCACTTGGTGACTACAGACAATTATCAGATGCCTTATTTAAAGCGGGAACAGATGAAGATATTGTTAGCGAATATGTTGATGAACATAATCGCTTACATTTCTATGTACTAGATAAGACATATGACGAAGATGGTATCCTATCATATCGAGTTTCCGTACGCCACTTGGACGGTGCAGGTGACTTTAATCGTAGTGTATCTACCGACACTAGTACAGTTGAATATGCTGAGCCAGGTAAAATTGCAACACAGAATTTTAGTATAACAAATACTGGAGAAGCAACAGACCTCATTAGAATTGGTGTTGAAACGGACTTAGACTGGGAAACAATGGTCGAGCATAACGTTATCGAAGTAGAACCAGGTGAGACTGTAGATGTTCCTGTTTATGTAGAAGTACCAGAAGGTGAAGAAGAACCTACCAAGCTAAAATTGACGGCTACATCTGAAACGGATTCTGAACAAGTCGCTGTATCGGAAGATGTTTTATTAAGCGAGGTAAGTGCTTCAAGTGTTAAAGAACTTATCGAAATGTTAGAAGAAACAGGAGATGTTGAAGCGGAAGCAGGACATGCCTTAACGATGCATATGACAGCTGTTGAGCACTATGAGAAACAAGGAGATAACCAAAAGGTAGTTAAACATCTTGAAGGTTTTAAACCTTTAATTCAGCATTATAAAGAAAGTGATTTGATAACTGATAAGGCCTTTGAATCACTCGAAGATTATACTGATATTTTATTGAACAAGTAGATTATTAGATTAAGTAGACCTCCCTGTAGAACAAGCTGATACAGGGAGAGTCTTACTTTTGAGGTTTAACAAAGGAGGAGTAATATTAGATGAAAAGGCTTTTATCTTTATCGGTATCGTTGTTATTATTTATTCCCATTTTGATGGGTTTAGATATAGGTGACAATATAGAAGATCATCAAACGATAAAAGTAGAAGATGGTATGACACAACCTGTTTTTTCCTCGGAAGAAGCAATCATTGAAACCGTTTATGTGGAAACAACAGTTGATAGTGATGGTGATGGGGAATATGACAAAGTTCGTGCGGATTTGATTCGCCCTAAGGAAACTGAAGATGGATTAAAGGTTCCTGTTATTTATGAAATGAGTCCTTATAGAGCTGGTCTTAATCCAATAGATTTTCATGATGTAGATGTTGAGTTAAATCCGGTTGATGATAATCAGCAAGGTGGGATACCTTATGCTCAAGGTTTACCAGGATACTATGATGATTATTTTGTGCCGCGAGGTTATGCTGTTATCTTAGCTGAAGGTATTGGTAGCGGACTATCTGACGGCTGCCCTACAACTGGAGATGAGCAGGAAATTCTAGCTACTAAAGCGGTTGTTGATTGGTTAAATGGCAATGCTAAAGCCTATGATGAAGATGGAGAAGAAGTCCTAGCAGATTGGTCTACGGGTAAAGTAGGTATGACCGGAGTTTCTTATAATGGTACATTACCAAATGGCTTAGCAACAACTGGTGTAGAAGGACTGGAAACGATTGTTCCAATTGGTGCAATAAGTAGTTGGTATGACTATTATCGTGCAAATGGTGCTGTGATTGCTCCGGGCGGTTATCAAGGTGAAGACGCCGATTCACTGGCTAGAGCAGTACTGACACGTAATAATTCTGAAGTATGTGAAGATATGATGAATCAAATAGAGGAATCTCAAGATCGTTTAACTGGAGATTATAATGAATTTTGGGATGAACGTAACTATTTAAATAATGCTCAAGGTATTGAAGCGAGTGTGTTTGTTGTTCACGGATTAAATGATTGGAACGTAAAAACCAAACAATTTTCTCAGTGGTGGGATGCTCTAGAAGAAAACGATGTCCCAAGAAAACTATGGCTACATCAAAATGGGCATTCTTCCCCATATAGTTTCAGAACTGAGGAATGGTTAACAACATTAAATAAATGGTTTGATTACTGGCTATACGATATCGATAACGATGTAATGGATGAACCGATGGTCGATATACAAAGGCAAGACGAGAGTTGGGAAACAGAAGAAAATTGGCCAAATCCCGATGCAAAGGATAGTACACTATATTTAGCTGCAAATAGCAATGAAGATGGTGGTTTAAGATATCGCCCTGTTAAAGATTCGGGTCAAGTTAATCATTTTAGCGACGATTCTTCAAAAGCTGTTGACGAACTTATCCAGGACCCTCTGTCACATGTTAAGAATCGTGATGTTTATTTGAGCTCGGAATTAACAAATGCATATCGTTTGAGTGGAACAGTAGATGTCTCCATTAGAGCTAGTATTGATCGTCCAGTTGCTAACTTAACAGCCTTACTTGTTGATTATGGACCAGATGAAGCAAAGATAGTTACTCGGGGATGGTTGGACCCGCAGAACTATAATTCAATATCTGAGTCAGAGGCAATTATCCCAAACAAGCAGTATACATTTGAATGGGATATGCAACCCGAAGATTATGAGTTTAAAGAAGGACATAAAATAGGATTGGTGATAGTATCCAGTGATTATGATTATACTATTCGCCCAGAACCAGGAACTAATATCACTGTTTATCCAGAACAAAGCCATATAACATTACCATTAGTAGGTGATATTACGAAAGAGCCAAAAAGTATTGAAAATATGAAGGAATTAATAGAATTTTTTGATGTGGAAGGTGAATTTGAGAGTTCAGAAACTGTAAGAATGTTACAGACTCATTTAAACTCTGTTCAACATTATGAAGACACCAAGAAAATGGAGAAAGTAATTAAACATTTGAACGGATTTAAAATAATGCTTGATTATCAGTTGGAAGGTAATTTGATTTCTGATGATGCATATCACATTCTGATTGAGGATACGGATGCTTTGCTGAATAAATGGCAATAGAATTGAATCACTTTTAATTAATTCTCTGATAAGAGATTATCTAGACTTTTGCATTGAGCCGTTTTAATGAAGGCTAAGTATTATAACGAAAGGGTGGTTTAATGCCTCATAGAGATTCTTTTATAAAAAAAGTTTTTTTAATAATCATTCTTTTACCTTTATTAACTATATCAGCGGATAAGTTGGGATGGTTAGAGGGACCGAGTGTATCAGGAGAAGCAAATGATTTAAAAGTAGGGGATGTCAATGTTATTCCATTACAGGTAAGTGGACCAGCAGAGGAACGTTTAAACTTAATTATTTTTGGAGATGGTTACACGGCTGATGAAATGGACAAATTTCACGAAGATGTTGATAGAAATCAGAATATACAGTGGAGTCAGGAGCCTTTCCGTAGCTATAGAAACTACTTTAATGTGTACATCGTTGAAACACCATCAGTTGATTCCGGTGTAAGTTATGATAGGGGCGACGGTAATGTTAAACGTGATACAGCGTTAAATATGGAGTTTGCGCAAGATATTGAACGTCTTCTTACGTTTGGTCCTGGTGGGCAACAAATTATTAATACAATACTTGAGGAACAGGTTGGACCAGAGCTTGGCATTCCAGCAGACTCACAAAACTTACAAATACTAGCAATGGCTAATACAACTACTTATGGTGGGGCCGGGGGATCTTATGCAACGACAACGGGTGGTAGCCCACAAGGACCACTTGTTTCTTTACATGAATTAGGACATTCACTAGGAAATCTTCAAGATGAATATGCGTATTATAATCGCGGTGTCCCAGGAGAGGCACATTCAGACAACGAACCTTCATCAATACATCATACACGCATGACATCCGAAGAAATGATTGAAAATAAAGCCAAGTGGTGGCGTTGGTTGGGTGAAGAAAGTGAATCTGGAGGCGTTATAAAGGCTGCAGACCCAGATGGTTATGAAAGTGGTCTATACAGCAAATCGAATGTTTGGCGTCCTAGTAATCATTCAATGATGAGGCATACTGGTTTTTATTTTGATCAAGTGTCTCGGGAACAGATAACTCAACGTATTACAGGTATGCGTGAAACAGGACAGATGCCATTATCTTCAACCCCAGAAGGTGAAGTTGGTACGAAAGAAATATTATGGGTAGAGACAATGTACCCAAGGTTTCATGTATTAGATGTTAAGTGGGAGGTTAACGGTAAAAAAATTAGTGGAACAGACAATGCACGTTATCTTGACTTGGGAAAATTAAATGTTGAAAGTGATGATGTAATTAAGGTTACAGTACGTGATCAAACAGAATTTGTAAGAGACCCTGATTTTTTAAAAAGCCCAAGAATGTCACAAAATCGTGAATGGATTGTAGGTGAACAAAACCAAGAAACTGAGGTAGATGTGAAGTTTACCAATCATTCTCCGTTAGAACATAATTTAGCTTATGATGAAGTGGTCTTTGTCCATACTACTAATCCAACTGATAGAATGCTAGATGTTACTTGGAAACTTAATGGTGAGAAAATGACTAGCTCACATAATAGTCGATTCATAGAATTGGACAAATTTGATTTGCCAGAAGGTGCATCTACATTGAGTGCAACTGTCACTGATTTAGAGAATGAAGATAATGGTTTTGAAACGATTAGCTGGACAATAGATAATAAATTACCAAAAGCTCACAAAGAGTTATCGGAATCTCTAGTAACATTATATGAAAAAGATGAACATCATGTTTATTTTAATGAGTTTGATATGATAATAGATCCCCAGGATGACCAAGATGGATTTGTTGTTGGAGAGTTACGTCTAAATGATGATGGGTGGTATAGCTATGCTGGTTTTCCTAAGGAAATGGTAGGAGACCCATTTAATTTCTCCCATTCTGGAATTGATGAGGCGGAGTTGACTTACGGTAATCTTGGAGCAGGTGGTATAGCGAAGGCGACCTTTGAACAATCCTACACAGAAGATGATCCAGGTGGAAAGTTCATCCCTGGTTTTGGCACACATAAGATTGAACATCGTGCAATAGATGCTGCGGGTAACATCGGGGATGCTAGTGAATTTACAGCAACTGTGTTACCAGGAGAATTACTTGCATGTACCCAAACGCAAACCAATGATATTACAGGTGATTTGGTTATTAGTGAGGAAGGTGTAACATGTCTAGAAAATATAACAATTGATGGAGATATAATCATTAATAAAAACTCTTCATTAATGATCTCTAATAGTGAAGTGAATGGAGATATACAATCAAGTTATGCTAATGCTATTCAAATATTTGATTCTGAGATTAATGGACAAGTAGAAATATCTAATACAAGTGAAGATATCACTTTAGTAGGAAATGAAATTAAAGGATGGTTCATGTTAATTCATAATCAACAGGTTTCTGCTAATGAACAGTATGGTGACTATGGTCCAGTTGTAGTCGGAAACTCAATTGACGGTATGTTGGCTACTTATAATAACAATGATAAATTAGAAGATTTTGGTGTCCCTAATGAAGTATCAGGTCTAGAGATTGGCGATGATTCAGACTATGAGACAACTACGAAAAGTATCGAACTATTAGTTGAAGAATTTACTAAAACAAATGAATTTTCAGGTGAAGATACAATTTATGCCCTCCGTTTACATTTAACTGCTATCAATCATTTTGAAGATAGGGAAATAGCGGATAAGGTTGTCAAACATACAAAAGGGTTAAAGTTGTTATTAGAACATCAGAAAGCATCTGGAGATATGTCCGAGAGAGCCTTCAAGATATTAAATGCCGAGGCTGATAGAGTAATAAATAAATGGAGTTAAGCTTCTACTAGTTAGGGGGAGAGATTCCCCCTTCTCATTTAATAGAACAAAGATTAAAGATTTAGTAGATAGAGTGAAACTAATATTGGAGGTATTATCTTGTTTAAAAAGACAGAACAAAACATTCATAGAATTTTTCTTTCATTTATTACAATAATAATGATTTTGACACCAATGATGTCAACAGTTACAGCTGAAGAATCAGAACAGATAATAGATATTCCTAGTTTTGATCTAGAGGAAGGCGTTACTGAGCCTGTCTACTCTTATGACGATGCGATTAAAGAGACGATTTACGTTGAATCTACTATTGATAGTGATAACGATGGTAACTCTGATAGAATCGCTATTGATGTGATGCGACCAGAAGAAACTGAAAATGGTTTAGAAGTTCCAATTATCATGGATGCAAGCCCTTATTATGAGAGTCTAGGTCGTGGAAATGAAGGTGAAATTAAAGATCCTAACGGTGATGGAGAAAACACTATGTTTCCATTGTATTATGATAATTACTTTGTTCCAAGAGGATATGCTGTCGTCTTACTTGATATGGTAGGAACTAATAATTCAGATGGCTGTCCGACGACTGGCGGTCATGAGGAAATAGATAGTGTTGAAATTGTCATTGATTGGCTTAATGGTAAAGGTAAAGCCTGGAATGAAGACGGGCAGGAAGTTACTGCTGATTGGTCCACTGGTAAAGTAGGTATGATTGGAAAGTCTTATGATGGAACATTAGCAAATGGGGCAGCTGCAAGGGGTATAGAAGGCTTGGAAACAATTGTACCAATTGGTGCTATTAGTAGCTGGTATGACTATTATCGTTATGGAGGAATTCCATTTTACCTTAATGGCCCTGCAGGTTTATCTAAAACCGTAACAAATAGTGAGCGTATTAATCATTGTGCCCCAATTCGTGAAGAACTAACAGTCGGTTCAGACGACACAACAGGAGATTATAATGAGTTTTGGGCAGAGCGTGACTTTGTTAAAGATGCCGAAAACGTTACTGCTAGTGTTTTTGCTATACATGGAATAAATGATTATAACGTGAAGGCAAATCACTTTTCTAATTGGTGGGAAGAATTGGCGAAAAATGATGTACCTAGAAAACTATGGATCACTCAAACTGGTCATGTTGATCCATTTGACTTTAGAAGAGAGGAATGGGTTGAAACATTACATCGTTGGTTTGATTATTGGTTATTAGGAATTGAAAATGGAATTATGGATGAACCAGCAGTAGATATTGAAAGAAGTGCTGATGAGTGGGAAACACATAATGCTTGGCCAGATGAGGAGGCTGAAACAATAGAAGTCAAATTCGCACCTGGCAGTGATGATTTACCCGGTACTTTAACAACAGCTCCGCTTTTAGATAAGTCAAATAAGTTGTTTGTTGATAATCCTAGACAGACGGAGAAACAAATGGTTGAAGATGAATTTACAGAAAAAGAGAGTAGATTGATATTCTTAACAGATGAATTAAAAGAGGATATGCGATTAAGTGGTGTTCCGGAAATAAGTATTAATGCAACTGTAGATAAAGAAGATACCAACTTAACTGCTTTAATTGTAGACTATGGTAGAGACGAAAGAGTAGATCACCGTTCTAATGAAGAAGGTATTCGAACACTTGATACTGTAACGTGTTGGGGTGAGAGTTCGGATGATGATAGTGCCTGCTACAAAGAAACTGAAAAGGTTACACATGAAGCACCATATGAAATTGTTACACATGGGTGGTTAGACGCGCAAAACTGGCAATCACTCGACTATTCTACTCCATTGGAGCCTGAGGAAGAGTATAATTTTCAATGGGATGCGCTTCCAGAGGATTATGTGTTTAAAGAGGGGCACCGTTTTGGGATTATAATAACGGGAAGTGATCGCAATTGGTTAACAACTGATGACAATGAAGCAACTGTTGATGTGATTCTTGAAGAGAGTCATGTGAAACTTCCAATTATAGGTGGAGTTGAAGCATTCAATGATGCAACTGGTCATAACGGAGGAACATCTCCAGAAACAACAGCTGATTTAATAGAAGTCATGGAATACTATGATGAAAAAGGTGCTTTTGAAGATGAGACTACAGCTCGTATAATGCAGATACATCTAACTGCGATAGAACATTATGAAAAAGTTGGTTCAAGCGAGAAAGTTGTTAAGCATCTTAATAGCTTTAGCTCTCTACTTGATTATCAAAAGGAAAATAAATTAATATCAGAAGATGCTTACCTTGTTTTAAATATTGATACTCAATATTTAATTGATCAATTTCAATAAAAATTAGCACTTTAAAATAATCTTATACAGTGGGGGCTATCTCTTTCTCCCCACTGTATAAATAAATGAACAAAGACTAAGAACGATAATTCACATGATAACTACTTCACTTAGCAATTACTAGGTAAGATAATCTATAACTCAAATTTCTAAAACAGAATATTTTATAGGGTATTCTGTGATAATTAGCATTAATTATACGAAAAATAATATAACCAAAGGTTAAATAAGTTTCTAAAAATAGTAAGTTAAGCAGCATCAAGTT
The DNA here is from genome assembly GCF_018918075.1 of Virgibacillus sp. MSJ-26. Classification (GTDB taxonomy): domain Bacteria; phylum Bacillota; class Bacilli; order Bacillales; family Amphibacillaceae; genus MSJ-26. The sequence continues at coordinate 91,981 of NZ_JAHLPW010000007.1, read as the reverse complement.
TGATAAAAGTAATGTTTTTTACAAAATATCAAATTTCCCCTTTACAAATTAAAAAATAATGTATATAATAAATGTCGCTGGCTTGGAACAGCAATTAATTAAATTTTCATGCTTACATAAAAAGTACTGGCCCGTTGGTCAAGTGGTTAAGACATCGCCCTTTCACGGCGGTATCACGGGTTCGAATCCCGTACGGGTCACCATATGCCGGTCTAGCTCAATTGGTAGAGCAACTGACTTGTAATCAGTAGGTTGGGGGTTCAAGTCCTCTGGCCGGCATTTTTGTTTTTAATCTTTTATGTATTAAAAAGAATAAACTAGTATAAGATAATTACGGAGGGGTAGCGAAGTGGCTAAACGCGGCGGACTGTAAATCCGCTCCCTCAGGGTTCGGGAGTTCGAATCTCTCCCCCTCCACCATATATTATTTCACATTGGGCTATAGCCAAGCGGTAAGGCAACGGGTTTTGGTCCCGTCATTCCCTAGGTTCGAATCCTAGTAGCCCAGTTTTTTTATTGCTTAAAATAAGTTTGAAATCAGCGTTTATGAGGAATACCAAATAACACGAGCCATTAGCTCAGTCGATAGAGTCAAGCCGCCTGCTTCATCGAATTATCTACCATGTGTAGGATTGCGAGGAGTGCCCACTTCATCGAATAATCTTACAACACGACGAGCATCTTTTAAACATTATGCACCATTAAATATCAGAACATTAAACAACACGAGCCATTAGCTCAGTCGGTAGAGCATCTGACTTTTAATCAGAGGGTCGCAGGTTCGATTCCTGCATGGCTCATCAATAAGGCGATTTTATATCCTTTTAAAACCATTCATAGAATTTATGGTTAAATAAACAAGGCTGTTATGAATGCAGACAGCCTTGTTTATTTGCATTTTATCAAATGTTTTTACATAATAGATAGAGTGAAAATCAGAGAAGTCATTTATTTAAAGTTTTAGAATGCAGAAAGTTACTATATATACTATAATTTAAATATAATAGGACAAGTTCCGCTCTATGAGGCTTAACCATAATCTATAAAAGGATGATATATTTATGAAGTCTTCGAGAATCCCCGGTTTTTATAAAATGACTGTTGAAAAACGCAGGGAATTTTTAAATGAAAATAGCAAACTTCCCCAAGAAGACATGGCAACCCTTTCATCAGAAGGCCCGTTACCAATAGATATTGCCAATAATATGGTTGAAAATGTTGTTGGGACATACCCTCTCCCGCTTGGATTGGGCTTAAACTTCTTAATTAATGAAAAAGACTATGTTATTCCAATGGTTATTGAAGAACCTTCAGTTGTTGCCTCAGCAAGTTATATGGCAAAAATAGTTAGGGATGCCGGTGGGTTTAAAACGAAAGCTACAGATAGGGTTATGATTGGTCAAATACAGGTAGTCGGCTGCCCTGATTTTGAAGTGGCTAAAAGAGCAATACTACAAGAAAAGGATCAGTTGATCGCAGATGCGAATGCGGCATATCCAAGTTTAGTTGCCCGCGGCGGCGGAGCGGAAGATTTAGAAGTTAGAGTGCTTAATGAAGAATCAAACTCTAAATACGGGCAAATGCTCGTTTTACACTTATATATAAATACATGTGATGCGATGGGCGCTAATACGATTAATACAATGGTCGAATCTCTAGCACCAACTGTTGAAGAGTTAACAGCGGGGAAAGTTTATTTAAGAATCCTATCTAATTATGCAGACCGTTGTCTTGCTAAAGCTACATGTTCTATCCCACCTGAACTTCTGGATACAGATGGCTTTAGTGGAGAAGAAGTGCGTGATGGCATTGTCCATGCCTATGAGTTTGCAGCTTCAGATCCTTACCGGGCAGTGACTCATAATAAGGGGATTATGAATGGAATTGATCCGGTTGTGATTGCTACTGGGAATGATTGGCGCGCGGTTGAAGCGGGAGCTCATGCTCATGCTGCTCGTCATGGTCAGTACGGTTCGATGACAACATGGTCTATCGGAGAAAATGGCCATCTCATTGGGGAATTAGAGTTGCCTATGGCTGTTGGGACAGTCGGTGGGTCAATTAAGATTCATCCAGTATCAAAGCTTGCATTTAACCTTTTAAAAGTCGACTCGGCCCAAGAGTTAGCGCAAGTTATTGTTGCAGTTGGATTAGCGCAAAACTTAGGCGCATTAAGGGCACTTGCAACAGATGGGATTCAAAAAGGTCATATGGCCCTACATTCTCGCTCAGTTGCGATTGCAGCTGGAGCGTCGGGGGAGATGGTTGATGTGATTGCTAAACAATTAATTGAATCAAAAGAAATCCGTGTGGGTAAAGCAAAAGAATTGGTGGATAGTTATACAAAATGAGTGCAGAGAAAGCTACAACAACCGAAAAAATAGCTAAAGGGATAGCTCATAGTAAGTTAATATTGATTGGTGAGCATGCAGTTGTACACGGACAACCAGCTATTGCTCTTCCATTTCCATTAGTGGGAGTCGAAGCGACTGTCGAACATGTCCCAGGGTCAATACAACTTGACAGTTCATTTTACCATGGTCCCATGACATCAGTTCCATCTTCGCTGAAAGGGATAGCGAATAGTGTTGAAGCCACATTGGACTATCTTAAATTACCCGCTAAAGATTTATTAATTCAAATTAAATCATCAATTCCACCTGGGAAAGGCCTAGGTTCAAGTGCATCGGTCGCAATTGCACTTGTTAAGTCATTGTTTTCTTATGTTGGTAAGCAGTATTCAAAGACAGAATTATTAAATCTAGCCAATATTGCTGAGACGTATAACCACGGTGCACCGAGCGGCATCGATACGTTAACGATTACGTCAGGATCTCCTGTTTGGTTTGAGAAGGAGCATACCGCTTGTTTTATTAAACCGAGTGATGATTTTCATTTTATCGTAGCGGACTCTGGCCGTATTGGTGATACGAGAACTGCTGTTGAATCTGTTGCTAATTTATTAAAGAAAGCTCCAAGAAAGATTCAGCGAAAAATTGAGCGAATAGGCGAACTGACTTTTCAAGCAAAACATGCACTTGAAGAAGCAGGGAAGAGTTTTTTAGGACAAATGCTAAATGAAGCTCAAAAGGAACTTGAATCTCTTGGTGTTAGTGATGCTGGTTTAAATAGGTTAATTTATTTCGCTCGACAAGAAGGTGCTCTTGGTGCCAAGTTAACTGGTGCGGGGAATGGTGGATGCATAATTGCCTTAGCGCAAAATGAAGTCCATTCACGACAATTAGCAGAGAAATTAAAACAAGTCGGAGCACAGGCTGTGTGGCCCTTCGTTCTAAGTAAGCAGGACGGGGAATAAGTATCCTATAATAGGAATGACTAGATAGAAATTATTTTGGCTGTAGAAATTAAGAAGGGTATGCCGTTTTGGTTATATCCTTCTTTGCTTATTTTTAAAATACATAAAGTTAAAAGAGTGAATAAGGGGAGTAAACAATGCAGGCTACGGCGAAAGCACATACGAATATTGCTCTAATAAAATACTGGGGAAAAAGAAATGAATCATTGATTTTACCGACGAATAATAGTCTTTCCCTTACTTTGGATGGTTTTTATACTGAAACAACAGTTCATTTTAGTGAATATTTAGAAAAAGATCGGTTTTTTCTTGATAACAAAAAGGTAGTAGGCGTCCCACTTAACCGTGTGACGTCTTTTCTGGATTTAGTTAGATCATTGGCGGGGAAGGAGAATCTGTTTGCTGAAATACGCTCGGTGAATAAAGTTCCAACAGCAGCTGGTTTCGCTTCTTCAGCTTCTGGCTTTGCAGCACTTGCTGCAGCTTCATCACGTGCTTTAAATTTAAATTTAAACGAACAAGAGTTATCTCGATTAACTCGCCAAGGTTCAGGTTCTGCCTGCCGGTCTGTATATGGTGGCTTTGCCGAGTGGCAGCAAGGAAGTCAACTAGACGGAGCGGATTCTTACGCCGTTCAAATTGCATCTGAAGACCACTGGGATGTCCGTATGGCAGCCCTCGTTTTATCTGCGGAAGAAAAAGACGTATCAAGTCGAGAAGGTATGAAACGGACAGTGGATACTTCTCCGTTTTTTGAAGGATGGGTTAATAGTATTCCTGCTGACTTAAAGACAATAAAAGAGGGCATTTCAAGTCGTGACTTTACAAAAGTAGGCGAAGTTACCGAAGCAAATTGCTTAAAGATGCATGCGACTACTTTAGGAGCGACTCCGCCTTTTACATATTGGCATCATTCAACGCTTCTTGTCATGCAAGCCATTCAATCTATGCGTAAAAAGGGTATTCCTGCTTATTTTACAATCGATGCTGGGCCAAATGTTAAAGTTCTTTATCTTCCTGAATTTGAAGATATAATTAAAAATGAACTCCAAGCTCTACCGGGAGTAAAAGACGTTGTATTAAGTCGTGCTGGGAAAGGAATTACCTATAAATAGGGGTTGGGATAAATGAGTAATAAATCAATGACTATCAAAGTACCGGGTAAACTAATGATTGCAGGAGAATTTGCTGTTCTAGAGCCGTATCAAAAGTTAGCTGTCATGGCTGTTGATCGGTTTGTTTATGCTCAAATTCAAGCTAGTAACATTAATTCATTGACCCTGGAAAACTTTAATATAAATACTGGTTGGGATTTTGATGGCACTTCGGTATTGATTGCTTCAGAAAATCCGCATGTTAATTTTGTCCAGGAAGCGATGAAGAATACGCTTATTTATTTACGTGAACATGATATAGAGCTAAGTCCTTTCTCTTTAATAATAAAGAGCGAGTTAGATGATGAATCTGGAAAGAAATATGGGCTTGGCTCAAGCGCGGCTGTTGTCACATCGGCAGTTGCAGCCATCTTAAATTACTTCTTACCAATTAAACCAGCAGATATGCTTATATTTAAATTAGCGGCAATTTCACATGTGAAAACACAAGGTAATGGTTCTGGTGCAGATATTGCAGCAGCTACGTATGGTGGTGTCCTAGAATACTCTTCCTTTCAAGCTGATTGGCTTTTAGAAGAAATTCAATGCACGGAAAGTCTAACTGCTTTAGTTGAAAAGAAGTGGACTTATTTAACGGTTAAATCAATTACAATACCAGAAAGGCTCGAAATATGTATCGGATGGACAGGAAATCCCGCATCAACATCTGACCTGGTGAATCATATTCTTTTATTGAAAAGGAATGAACCAAGCAAATTTGATACATTTATTCACAATAGTGATCAGGCAGTCCGTGACTTTTTAAAGGGAATGAAAACCAGTGATATTCCACTTTTATTTGAAGGAATCAAAAGAAATCGGCATGCGTTAGCCAAAGTCGGTCAAGAAGCACATGTCCAGTTAGAAACGCCATTACTTCAGACATTAAGCGATCAGGCTGAAGAAAATGGTGGTGTTGGAAAACAATCAGGCGCTGGTGGTGGAGATTGTGGAATTGCATTTATGCCGTCTAAAGAGAAGGTTGAGCAACTCAAACAAGCATGGAGCAAGGAGAACATCAAAGTACTTGACCTGACTGTCTATCCTTATGGAGTAACGGTATTAAGTGAGTGACTTCTCAATTCGCATACAGCTGAGTCGGAATGTATATTTATACAAAAAGATGTCAAGTTGAACCAAGCCCTCTTGATTCGCTAAACTAGTTTCGAGGAGGGGATTTGATGTCTAAGAAAATCTCAATGATAGGCTTGCCGATGGATCTTGGCCAAAGTCGGCGTGGTGTCGACATGGGACCAAGTGCTATTCGATATGCGGGAGTAATTAAGCGAATAGCTGCACTTGGTTATGAAATAGATGATCTTGGTGATATCGTTGTGAACAATGTGGATCCCGATTACAACAATACACAGACAAACCAAGGGTTGAAAAATTTAAAAGAAGTAGCAAAAGCTAATGAAAAATTAGCTGAGATGGTTGATCAGGAAGTGAAAAAGGGTGCATTTCCTTTAATTTTAGGCGGCGATCATAGTATCGCTATCGGTAGTCTCTCAGGAATTGCCCATCATTACGAAAATCTAGGTGTCATTTGGTATGATGCGCATGGTGATTTAAATACGGAAGAAACAAGTCCATCAGGTAATATTCACGGTATGCCTCTGGCAGTCAGTCTTGGCCTTGGTGATCCGAAGTTAGTCAATATTTTAAACTACGCTCCAAAGGTTAAACCTGAAAATATCGTTATTATTGGAGCGAGATCACTTGATGAGGGTGAGAAAGAACTTATTAAAGAAAAAGGAATCAAGGTATATACGATGCATGAGATTGATCGGAAAGGGATGTCACATGTTATGGAAGATGCGATTACTTATCTTGAAAGCAAAACGGATGGTGTCCATCTCAGCCTTGATTTAGACGGACTTGACCCTTCAGAAGCACCAGGTGTTGGTACGCCCGTAATGGGAGGGCTCACATATAGAGAAAGTCATCTAGCTATGGAAATGATTGCTGAAGCTAATATATTAACGTCAGCAGAGTTTGTGGAGGTTAATCCGATCTTAGACGATAAAAATACAACAGCAACAGTTGCTGTAGGACTTATGGGCTCTTTATTTGGAGAGAAGCTTAAGTAATTTTAGGTGAAATTAATGAAAATAAAAAAGACATTAATTTTCTATTAGAAAGTTGATGTCTTTTTACCCTATATACTATTTTTTCTCTCTCTTTATGTATTCTTCTAAGTTGCCTTTATCCTTTATGATGATGGTCAACTTGCAGATTGTTTTTGGTATTCGTTAATTAATCTATCGAGCCTTTGGCTTGACTGGACGACAACATCTGAAGTTAACCCGTGGATAATACTAAGTTTAATCATTTCTTTTCGGCACTGCTCAATTTCCTTTAATAAATTTCCCACAATATTGTCCTCCCATCCAATATAATATAATATGGAATTAGAATAGAAATTGCAATAGAAATATCAATATTTTTTTTGACATTTTTAGAAAAATTTCAAATATAACCTTACAATAGACGATTGAACTAGTTGTTTAGTTTAATTCCCTATATTCAAAAAGTATAAACTTCTTATTAAGTGAATCTTTTTGATGAGTAGAAACGTAACTATAAGGACCGCATAGTTAGCGGAGGTATAAATTATGGATGTACTGATTATAGAAAAAATAAAAAAGGTCAAAAAAGGGGATCAAACTGCTTTTGAAGACGTGGTGGCATATTATCAAGATCGAATTTATCAACATTGTTTGCGGATGCTCGGTAATACCCACGAAGCGGAAGACATAGCCCAAGAAGCTTTTATACGTGCGTATGTTAATATCCACACCTTTGATCACAATCGTAAATTTTCCACATGGTTATACCGGATTGCAACTAATTTAACCATTGACAGATTGAGGAAAAGAAAACCTGACTATCATCTTGATGCAGAAATAAGGGGTACTGAAGGTCTTGATTGGTATTCACAACTAGCTACAAAAGAACGACTTCCTGAAGAAGAAGTGCAGAATTTAGAACTACAAAATTATATTCACAAGCAAATAGCTAGTTTACCAAAAATTTATCGCTCAATTATAATGCTTAGATACTTAGAAGAATTTTCCTTGAAAGAAATAAGTGAGATATTAGATATACCTTTGGGGACAGTTAAAACGAGGATTCATCGTGGAAGAGAAGTACTGCGGAAAAAACTTCGCAATGTGTAAAGGAGTGATCCATTTGAACTGTAAAGAAGACGCCATTAAATTAATGCATCATTATCTCGATGGTGACATAACGAAAGAAAATGAAAACAAGCTTCGTAGTCATTTAGAGGATTGCAGTGATTGTCAAAAGCATTTTCATGAGTTGAAACGAACAATAACTCTTATTCAGAGTACTGAGAGCATCTCTGCACCTAGCCATTTTGCGAGAAATGTTATGGAACAGTTACCGACTGAGAAAAGACATGTTAAATATATGCGTTGGTTTAAAATACATCCTGTTTTAACTGCTGCTGCTATTTTCTTTATTTTCATGTTTGGTGGGTTGCTTTCTGCTTGGAACCAAGATGCAAAACTGACCGTATCAAAACAAGATAATTTAATTATTGAAGGTGACACAGTTATTGTGCCCGAAGATGTTGTTGTCAAAGGTGACTTGGTTGTTGAGAATGGGAACTTAAAAATAGATGGAACAGTAGATGGAGATGTCACGTTGATTAATGGGAAGTTGATTCGAGATGATGATGGCACACTTGACGAAGAAGGGTTAATGGCCTCTGTTGGGGAAGTGAATGGTGAGTTCGAAACGGTTGATCGCGTTTTTGAATGGATATGGTTCCAAATGAAAAACTTATTCAAAGGCGTATTCTCTTTTGAGGGAGCGGGATAATAATAGCATATGACGTAGGAAAATATGATATAATATACATCATCACTAAACTATAGGCGGGTAGAATACATGCGCAAAAGGAAGTGTCAACATGCTTGATGGGGGAATCGATTTTTTAAATATACTTAGAGTCGTTATCGATATCGGCCTTGTCTGGTATGTTTTATATAAGTTAATCATGTTGATTAGAGGTACAAAGGCAATCCAACTATTAAAAGGAATTGTGGTTGTTTTTGTAGTAAGATTGATCAGCTTTTTATTTGATTTTCAAACGATTAAATGGATTACAGACCAGGCAATTGACTGGGGATTTCTAGTTATCATAATCTTGTTCCAACCCGAACTTAGGAGGGCCCTCGAACAACTGGGGCGTGGAAGTATTTTCAGCCGAAGTACGAAATCAGAGGAAGAAATCTTACAACAGATTATTGATAGTATTGTTGAATCGTGCAACTATATGGCAAAAAGACGTATCGGTGCCTTAATTACAATTGAACGTGAAACGGGTGTCGGTGAATACACTGAAACAGGTATCCCGATTAACGCTGAGTTAACTCATCAATTGTTAACGAACATTTTCACTCCAAATACACCACTTCATGACGGCGCTGTTATTATAAAAGGCGACACAATTGTGGCGGCAGCTTGTTACTTACCATTGTCAGAAAGTCCTTTTATTTCTAAAGAACTGGGGACGAGACACCGGGCAGCGATGGGGATTAGTGAAGTGACAGATGCAATCACCATTGTGGTATCCGAAGAAACTGGTTATATTTCGGCGACTAAAAATGGAGAATTACGTCGCGAAATATCTGAAGAAGCTTTACGTGATTATTTACGTGGCAATTTATCAATCAATTTCAAGCCCCCTGAAAAGCTATCGAATGAGAGAAAGAGGGGAAAAAAGAATGGATAAATGGTTTAAAAGCAAATGGTTTGTACGTATTATCTCTTTAGCCTTTTCAATTATGTTATTTATGTTTGTAAGTATTGAAGAAGCTGAATTATCCAAAAATGAAAATTCAATCTTTTTCCCTAGTACCTCAGAAGAAATGAAAACAATTGATGAGGTTCCAGTTCAAATACACATAAATAACGAAAAATACGTTGTTAGTGGTGTACCCGAGCATGTTTCAGTTTCTTTGGAAGGAAAAACAAGTATATTAACACAACTTGTTAGGCAGCAAAATTTCGATATATTTGTTGACTTAGAAGGGCTTGGCGAGGGTGAACATACAGTCGAAATACAATATGACAATATTCCTCATGATATTGCAGTTTATATCGAACCAAAATCAATCGACGTAACCATTGAAGAAAAAGCAACGAAAGACGTCTCAGTTGTTGTTGATCTTATAAATCAAGATGAAGTACCAGATGGTTTTGAACTTGGCACACCAGTCGTCAAGCCCGAGACTGTAACATTAACAAGTTCAAAAAGCGTTATTGATCAAGTGGCGATTGTAAAAGTTTATGTGGATGTAGCTGGTTTAACAGAACCTATTGATAATCGTGAAGTTCCGGTAAACGTGTATGATGGACAAGGTAACGAACTCAGAGCCAAAATTGAGCCTGAAGTTGTCGAAGTCTCTATACCAGTTGATAATCCAAGCAAAACTGTTCCAATTGATATCTCGACTACAGGCTCGCTACCTGATGATTATTCATTAAACTCCATAGAAGCAGCGGTAGATGAGGTGGAAGTCTTTGCTGCAAGTAATTTATTAGATGAGATTAACGAAATTAAAACGAAAGATATCGATTTATCGGACATTAAAGAATCAGGCACCGTGGAAGCAGAGTTGGATTTACCGGATGGAGTTGTCGCTCCTGGTAACAATACTGTGGATGTTAACATAGAGATAGAGCAATTAAAAGAAACGGCCAAAGTAGAAGAAACAAAAGCAGAAGAAGACGAAGAAGATGAAGATGAAGAGGAATCTCAAGATTCAACAAAGACTGTTAAAGATATTCCTATAAACGTTTTAAACAATGATGAAGATTTAACTGTGAATTTTATTAAACCGAAAAATCAGTCGATTAGTTTAACAGCTTCTGGAGATAAGAAAGACATTAAGAACTTAAAACCAGAAGATATTCAAGTATCAATTGACGTAGCAGATTTAGATAAAGGGAAGCATACTCTCCCACTCAATATTGAATCGCCAGCTGACGTTAAAATTGATAGTAAAATAAGTGAGGTCACTGTTGAATTATAAGTTCATTCCTAAACTTAAATTTCAGAAGATATGGCTCCATTCAGTTTAAATGGATTTAAAAGGAGAGGTACGTAATGGGTAAATATTTTGGAACAGATGGCGTAAGAGGTGTAGCAAACAAAGATTTAACGCCCGAATTAGCTTATAAACTTGGGCGCTGTGGTGGCTACGTATTAACTAAAAATATTCAAAAACCAAAAATCCTTATCGGTCGTGATCCTCGTATTTCAGGTGATATGCTTGAAGGTGCATTAATTGCTGGTCTATTATCCATTGGAGCAGAGGTGATGCGTCTTGGTGTTATTGCAACACCGGGTGTAGCTTATTTAACAAGAGCTACTAGTTCGCAGGCAGGGATTATGATTTCTGCCTCACATAATCCAGTAGAAGATAACGGTATTAAGTTTTTTGGACCGGATGGATTTAAGTTATTGGATGAGCAAGAAGAAGAAATTGAGCAACTTCTTGATAATGAGGAAAATGATCTTCCACGGCCTACCGGAGAATTTGTCGGGGTAATAAATGATTACTTTGAAGGTGGGCAAAAATACCTCTCTTTCTTAAAGGAGTCTATCGATAATGACTTTGACGGTATTCAAGTTGCATTGGATTGTGCACATGGAGCTACTTCAAGTTTGGCGACTCATTTATTCGCGGATCTAGAGGCTGAAATTGATTCCATTGGTTCATCTCCGAATGGCTTAAATATAAATGATGGTGTTGGTTCAACTCATCCTGAAGCATTGCAAGCATTGGTTGTAGAAAAAGAAGCTGATATAGGTTTGGCGTTTGACGGGGATGGCGACCGGTTAATTGCTGTAGATGAAAAGGGAAACATCGTTGACGGGGATAGAATCATGTTTATATGTGGAAAGTATATGAATGAACGTGGTTTTTTAAAAGATAATACGGTCGTTTCTACAGTCATGAGTAATATTGGATTTTACAAGGCGCTTGAAGAACATGGAATGCGAAGTGACAAAACATCCGTAGGCGATCGATATGTAATGGAAGAAATGCGCCGTGGCGGTTATAATCTTGGTGGTGAACAATCAGGTCATATTATTTTCTTAGATTATAATACAACAGGGGACGGTATGCTTACGGCAATTCAACTCGTGAATGTCATGAAAGAAACAGGCAAACCATTGTCGGAGCTTGCTGACGAGATGACAATTTTTCCACAAGTATTAAAAAATATTAGTGTTATTAATAAACACGAAGTATTGAGCAACCCCAAAATCCAAAGTGAAATTGAAGCTGTTGAAAATGAGCTTGGTGATAATGGCCGTGTACTTGTACGTCCATCAGGAACAGAATCATTGGTGCGCGTCATGGTTGAGGCGCCGACAGAAGAGGAATGTGAAAGAAGTGCGGATCGAGTTGTTGATATGATTAACGCTGTGCTTGGCACTCAGAACTAATGGATTCTTCTAGTATATTTAACTAGCCTGTTCTCATATAGGAGAGCAGGTTTTTTATCGGGTTAAAATTGATAGCGGTTAAAACTATAATTTACTATATTTTTTGTGATAGGATAAACATATCAAACTTGAGAGGAGATAAATCATGATTACAATTCTAATCGTTGATGATGATCCAAATATCCGTGAATTACTCCGCTTCTACCTACAAAAAGAAAGTTACTCTACTTTAGAGGCGGCAGATGGTAAAGAAGCCATAGATGTTCTTGAGAAAGAACAAGTCCACTTAGCTCTTGTTGATATTATGATGCCTCATGTTGATGGTTATGAATTATGTGAAGAAATAAGAAGTTATTATGACATCCCTGTCATGATGATTACGGCTAAAGGTGAAATATCAGATAAAGAAAAAGCATACCTTTCAGGGACTGACGATTATATTGTAAAACCATTTGAACCGAAGGAAGTTTTATTTAGGATTAAAGCGTTACTTAGACGCTTTCAAATGATTAACGAAGAAATAGTTAAAGTTGGAAATATAACGATTAACTTGCAAAGCTATGAGGTTGAGGCAAATGGAAAAACGGTTATTTTGCCATTAAAGGAATTTGAGTTGCTCACTCAACTAGCGAATTTTCCAGACCGAATTTTTACCAGGGAGCAATTGATAGAACTAGTTTGGGGGAACGACTTTATAGGAAATGACCGAACTGTTGATGTTCATGTCAAACGACTCCGCGAACGATTCAATCCTGAAGAGCATTTATTTGTCATTGAAACTGTTCGTGGGGTTGGTTATAAACTAAAAGAAAAAAAGAAAAAAATTAAATGATCTTCATCCTTGCTCTCAGGAATATGGACTGAGTCAAGTTGAAGCTTAAACGGAGGCAGGCACTATGCGAACACTATACGTAAGAATATTCATTACAACCATTGGTATTATGATTGCCAGTGCGCTCCTCGCCTTTATTGTTACTAATATTTATTATCATTTTTCTTTAAAACCTGAAAATGATAAAAAAATAACTAATATAGCTGAAAATAGTGTAGCCATTTATGAAGAAAATGATGATCGATCTGCTGATGACTACTTTTCTACACTAACTGATTTAGGTTATCAATTTTATATAGTTGACCAAGAAGGAAATACAAAGATGTATGGCGTTCCGTTTAGAACTTATGAGCTGCCTTCAGAAGAGATTGAGCGGGTCTTAAATGGAGAGATTTATCATGGAATTGCCAACTACCCTTGGAAGCTTTTTGTTACTGGTTTTTTTAATAATAAATTATCGAATACAGTGGGTGTTCCCTTCGAAATGAATGGAAAAACTCATGCTTTGTTTGTTCGGCCTGATACTAATCATCAATTTGGCGAAATGCGTATTTTTATTGTTGTTTTGCTGGTTTTAGCTCTATTATTTAGTTTCTTGCTCGTTCTAGTGAGTACAACATTTATTGTTAGGCCTATTAAGAAGCTAACTGATGCAACGAAAAAGATTGCAGCTGGAAACTATCATTTGAAACTAAATGTCAATCGTCAAGACGAAATCGGCAGACTAGCGTATGACTTTACAAAAATGAGCAGTAGCTTAGCGTTAACGGAAGAGAAACGGCAGGAATTTGTTTCAAATGTCTCTCATGAGATTCAATCACCACTAACATCAATCCAAGGATTCTCGCAAGCTCTTCGTGAAGAAGAACTCTCTGATGAAATGCGAGTCCGTTATCTATCGATTATTGAAAGTGAAACAAAACGCTTATCAGCTCTGAGCAAACAATTGCTAACGCTATCCACCTTAGAGCGTGAGGGTGAGGAGATTGAGCAGACGTTTGTTAATATTTCTAAGCAATTAAAAGAAGTCATCTCAGTGACTGAATGGCAGTGGCGTGAGAAAGACATAGTTATAGAAATGGATATTGAAGAAGGTTACGTCACTGGAGATGCCGGTTTATTACAACAGGTATGGATGAATTTAATTACAAATGCTATCAGATATAGTGACGAAGGAGGCAAAATCACTGTTCAGCTCAAAAACAAAAAAGAAAATGTTAATGTATATGTAAAAGACACAGGGATAGGGATAGCCAAAGATCAGATTCCTCATTTGTTTGATCGCTTCTTTAAAGTTGATAAGGCCCGAATACGTACAGAAAATAGTACAGGACTTGGCCTTGCCATCGTTAAAAAGATTATTGAATTACACCAAGGCACAATTATGATTGAAAGTAAACCTGGTGAAGGATCAGTTTTTCAAGTTATTTTGCCTAAGTAGACAATTAAAATAGAAGAAGTAGGACTTGGGGATGAGCCAATATCCCCCTTTTGGCTATTAATTTTTATCAACAATTCTGTTATTATAGATGATGTAGCTTAATCTTCTGAAAAGTCGCAAACATATTAGGAGTTTAAGATATAAATTAATTAATGACCGAGGGGGATTTGAATGATAAAGTTTCCAAAGCCAACAGTGGAACAATTTTTCAGAACGTATGCCATCACGCATTTTGCAGTGAGTGATGATGAAAAGCAACTCGTTTTTAATACGAATTTGAATGGAAAGATGAACTTATGGGCTATCGACTTGCCTCATACTTTTCCTTACTTATTTGCTCAGAAAGAAGAATCATGTGATTTTATTAAATTCGACCCAGAAAACAGATATGTTCTAGCGGGATTTGATCGAGATGGTGATGAGAATCATCAAATTTATGCGATTCCTTATGAAGGTGGTATTCCACAACCCCTTGTTACGGGTGAAGAAACGGAGAAGTATTTTTATAGTCATTTAAGTAAAGATGGAAAGCGATTATACTATATTACATCAAAAGATAATCCATCTTTCCTAAATGCACGTATGCGGAATCTTGAAGATGATTCTGACGTATTAATTAATGAGGGAGAAGTTTCACCAACTATTTTATCAGCTGTTTCTGAAGACGAATCAGCCTATGTCTTCGTTCGCCAATTTGCTAACACATATGCAACTGCTTTCGTTAAACTCGGTGATGAGACATACAACTTAACACCCGACGCTGATAAGGTCCATTTAGCGTATAACCCTATTTTCACTGACAATAAAACCATTTACTTCACAACAGATTATGAAAGTAATTATGCTTACATAGCTAAATTTGATATCGAGACAAAAACATTCTCTAAGGTTTTAGAAATTGAAAATGAGAATATTGACGATTTAAAATGGGACAAGCGAAATAATTTGTTTTACTTCATTACAACAAAAGGCGTTACCGATAAACTCTATTCCTACGACTTAAACACAGGTGAATTGAAAGGTGTTACGATACCTGTTGATACCATATCGCAAGTGCATGTCGCAAAAACTGGAAACCTTTATTTATTAGGAACTCGTGCTACAATGCCGCCTAATATATTTAAATTGCCAAGAAATGAAGAGTGGAATAAGCTTACAAATAACGGTGTTCTCGGGATTGAGGAAAAAGAAATGGTTGATCCAGAGGTCGTTTCATATGAATCCTTCGATGGGATGGAAATTGAAGCTTTATTGTTTAAAGCAAAACCTGAATACGATAATGGACACACAATCTTTTGGCCGCATGGTGGACCGCAAGCAGCTGAAAGGAAAACATTCCGGGCAATGTTTCAAAGCTTTCTCAATCGAGGCTACACTATTTTTGCACCAAATTTCCGTGGGAGTACAGGCTATGGTTCGGAATTTGTGAAACTTGTTGAACAAGATTGGGGGCATGGTCCGCGTCTTGATTGTATTGCTGGTATCGATTGGTTATTTGATAATAAAGTAACTAGTAAAGAAAAGTTGTTTCTCGTTGGTGGAAGTTATGGTGGTTACATGGCACTGTTACTTCACGGTCGTCACCCTGAATACTTTAAGGCGGTCGTTGATATATTTGGTCCGTCAGATTTATTCACGTTTATTAATTCTGTTCCCCCTCACTGGAAACCAATCATGGAACGCTGGCTAGGTGACCCAGAAAGAGATAAAGAGCGTTTTGTGAAAGATTCACCAGTTACTTATTTGGATGGTATGACAAAACCAATGCTTGTTATCCAAGGGGCTAAGGATCCGCGAGTTGTGAAAGAAGAGTCGGATCAAATCGTTGCAAAACTTAAAGAAGAAGATCGTGATGTTGAATACCTCGTTCTTGAAGATGAAGGGCATGGTTTTTCTAAAAAAGAAAATGAAATTAAAGTGTATAAACTCATGTTAGATTTTTTGGAAAAGCATCAGGCATGATATAGCAACTTATAAAAACAGTGTTACTTGCCAGGATAGGACAACTTTCCTGGCATTTTAATCTTAATTCATAATCAAAAAATAAGGAGCAAAAAGATTGGTAGATATCAATATTTTATATGAGGACAATCATTTATTAGTTGTTGAAAAGCCTGTGAATATCCCAGTACAAGCAGATGAGTCAAAGGACCAAGATTTATTATCTATTTTAAAGCAAGATATCAAGATTCGTTATAATAAACCAGGTAATGTTTACCTCGGGCTTGTTCACCGCCTTGATCGGCCGGTTGGAGGGGCGATTATTTTTGCGAAAACTTCTAAGGCAGCGTCAAGGTTGTCTGATGTTCTTCGTAGACGAGCATTAACTCGTAAGTATTTAACAGTAGTCAGGGGGAAACCTCGACAAAATAAAGGAAGATTGAAGCATTTTTTATTAAAAGATCATCGTAAAAATAAAGTTCATACTGTTTCAGACAAGCATAAGCAAGGTAAAAAAGCAATCCTTGATTATGAATTAATAAAGCAGACCGATCAATTAAGCCTTTTATCTGTCCAGCTTCAAACAGGTAGATCGCATCAAATTCGCGTCCAGTTATCTGAAGAAGGCATGCCAATTTATGGCGATCAAAAATACGGGCAACACGTGAATAAACCAGGACAACAAATTGCATTATGGTCAAATTATTTAAGCTTTAAGCATCCGACGAAAGATGACATCATAGAAATAGAATGTCCACCACCAAATGAATATCCATGGAAACTTTAAGATGAATTAAATAATTTGAAATAGGGAATTGACCACTCTGGTCTAGTTTGTTATAGTCAAACTGACCAGGGTGGTCTATTTACTTTGGAAGAGCATAAAATTAAGTGAATAGGAGGAGAGACTTATTAAAGAAGCTTTCCACAATCTAGAGTCAGATAAGAAAAGACGAATAATTAATGCAGCTTTAAGAGAATTTGCAGAAAAAGACTTTCAACAAGCGTCAACCAACACTATTGTGAAACAAGCACGGATAGGAAAGGGGATGCTTTTTTATTACTTTAATAGTAAACAAGATTTGTATTTATATTTAATTGATTACTCATTGGAAATTAATCGACTTGACTATCTTGATTTAATTGATACAAATGAACCCGATTTAATTGAACGACTGAAGCATGCTTCAAAAATAAAATGGAAACTACTGTATGAACATCCAGACGTCCTAAACTTTTTAGGGACGGTATTTTTAACTAATACTGAACAGCTTAGTGATGAAATACAAGAAAAACTTACTGAGTTAAAGACCTATGGTTGGCTGAAAATCTATGAAAACATTGACTTAACATTATTTAGAAGTGATCTTGATGTTAAAAAAGCTTTTCAATTAATCAAATGGGCCATTGCTGGTTATGAAGAGGAAATGAAATATCGATTATATAATAAAAAATTAAGTTCAATTGATTTTGATCCGTATTTTGAAGAGTTTTTTGATTATCTTGATGTCCTAAAAATTAGTTTTTATACACAAGAGGAGGGGAGAAATTGAGTATATTAAAGACTGCAAATTTGACGAAAAGGTTTGGTAAGTTTACTGCTCTAGAAGGCGTTGATCTTGAAGTCAATGAGGGAGAAATTTATGGTTTTATCGGACCTAATGGTGCTGGCAAGTCAACAACAATCCGAATATTATTAGGGGTCTTAAAGGCAACAGAAGGGTCAGCACATATTTTTGGGAAAGATGCATGGAAGGACGCAGTCGACATACATAAGCGGATTGCATATGTACCGGGAGACGTTAATTTATGGCCCAACTTAACAGGTGGGGAAGTTATTGATCTATTTCTTAACTTACGTGGCAATGATAATAAAAAAATGCGTGACGAATTGATAGAAAGATTTGATTTAGATCCAACAAAGAAATGTAGAACATATTCAAAGGGTAATCGACAAAAAGTTGCGCTAATATCAGCTTTTTCCTCAAATGTTGATTTGTATATATTAGATGAACCGACATCAGGTCTTGATCCACTGATGGAAAGAGTCTTTCAAAACTGTGTTATGGATGCAAAAAAGGCAGGCAAAAGTGTGCTACTATCCAGTCATATTTTATCTGAAGTAGAAAAACTATGTGATCGGGTCGGAATTATTCGCCAAGGCCAAATTATAGAAACAGGTACATTAAATGAGTTACGCCATTTAACTCGGACTAATTTTGTGGTACAAACGGAAGAACCAATTAAAGGCTTAAAAGATTTAAGCGGAGTGCACGGAATAGAAGTAAAGGGACAAACATCATCATTTCAAGTTGACACCGAATATATCAATCAAGTAATTAAGTTTTTGAGTCAATTTGAGATCGAAAAGTTAGAAAGTACACCGCCAACGCTTGAAGATTTGTTTATGCGCCATTATGAAGGTACTAATGAATCAGGGAGAACAGGAGCAGGGGGTGCTTCCTAGTGAGAAGAAGTGACTTTGCACGGACGGGAAAGATAATTAAATTTATTGTACGTCAAGACAGAATGAAAGTTATTTTATGGCTGATTGGAATCACTTTTTTTACATTAATTGTTCCACTGGCTTTTGAAAAAATGTACGAATCCCAGCAAGAGCGAGATGCTTTAGCCGAAACAATGAAAAATCCCGCAATGACGGCAATGATTGGTCCAGGCGATTTAAATAATTATACGATCGGGGCAATGACTGCTCATGAAATGTTATTGTTTACCGCTATTGCAGTGGGTTTAATGAGTGTTTTACTTGTTACCCGTCACACTCGAGCAGACGAAGAAGATGGGCGGATTGAATTGATTCGCTCCTTACCAGTCGGGCGGCTCTCTTATCTAAATGCCACTTTGATTGTATATGTTGTAACGAATGTTTTTCTCGCATTTATAACAGGTTTTGGTTTATATAAGTTAGGCATTGAAAGCATAGATTTAGAAGGCTCGTTATTATATGGAGCGACACTAGGAGCGACGGGAGTTTTTTTCACAAGTCTAACAGCATTATTCGCGCAAATCACAGAAAGTGCACGTGGGACATTAGGACTTTCAATTGCTTTCTTGCTCATTGCTTACCTTGTTCGAGCTATTGGTGATGTGAGTAATGAGACTTTATCATGGTTTTCTCCTTTTGGGTGGGTGACCAAGACAGAAACTTATTCTAATAACTTGTGGTGGCCAGTATCACTAATAGTTATTGTATCTATTGTTCTAGTAATCATCGCAAATTATTTAAATGCGATTCGTGATTTAGAAGCTGGATTTTTACCTGAAAATCCTGGTAGAAAACATGCAAGTCGATTTCTTCAAGGCCCCTTAGGTTTAACATTCAGAATACAACGTGTGACTCTTATTTTTTGGGCGATTGGAATGTTTGTACTCGGCGCTTCATATGGATCTGTGTTCGGCGATTTAGATTCCTTCTTTGAAGGAAATGAATTACTTGAACAAATGCTAGTCACTGAGGGAAATTATTCATTTACTGAACAATTTTTGCCAATGTTAATGGTTATTATGTCTATTCTTGCCGCCATTCCTACGCTTATGTCTTTGTTGAAAGTTTATGGCGAAGAGAAAAAAGGACGAATCGAACTAATTATTGGGGGAGCGGTTTCTAGGATAAAGTTATTGGGGAGTTACTTATTTAATTCCATTTTAACTGGTTTTATGATGATTTCTTTTTCGGCAATAGGGCTATGGACTGCAGCATATTCTGTCATGGACAATCCTCTTTCATTTGGAACGATATATAGTTCAGCAATTATATACTATCCAGCAGTTCTTGTTATGATTGGATTTACTATGCTATTAATTGGCTATATTCCAAAAGCAAGCAGTTATATTTGGATATACATATTTTATACATTTTTTGTGCTGTACTTAGGAGGATTGCTCGATGTGCCCGATTGGCTTAGTAAATTGACACCATTCGGATATATATCCAAACTGCCCATCGAAGATATGGAGTGGAACAACGTCATTATATTAACAATTGTTTTTGCATTAACGTCAGTGGCTGGCATGATTGGCTATAAAAAGCGGGATATAAAAAGTGAAGGATGATAAATTATGGGGGTTTAGTAAAATATAAAGGCACCTAGCTATGAAGGTGCCTTTTCTTAATTTAGAATACATCTAAACGTTTTATCCACGAATATATAATTTTTCTTTTGTGAAAGTGTCACTCTGATCTGATAAACCAATTTTTTTAAGCAACTTTTGGAGCGGTTGGGCTAATAGTTGGTAGACCCCAACAGATATTAAAATTGATGCCATTCCATATAAGAACCCTGCAATGACATCGGTCGGAAAGTGAACCCCGAGATAAATTCTAGAAATTAAAATAAAATTGATTATTAACAAGGTAATAAAACCAACCACAACTTTTTTCCACACATGAGTTGTTAGTAAAATTAAAGCTAAACCTAACAAGCCATAAAAGATTGTTGTTGATGTTGCATGCCCACTTGGGAAACTCTCGGTTGACTTTTCAACGAGCTGCATAAAATCCGGTCGTGTTCGATCAAAAACTTCTTTGAGGATTTTTGTTCCAATCGCGGCACAGACTAGTATAGTTCCACCAAACCAGAGCCCGGCTGCATACCATTTTTTAATAAAAAGGATGACTGCCAAGATAATTGTTAACACAATGACCAGGCGAATGTTTCCTACTTCGGTCAATACTTTTAACAATGATGTTTTACCTTCAGTAATATTGCCCTGAATTTTTTCTATTAAGTTCATGTCGAGTGAATTTACCCAGCTACTTTCAAAATAAACACCAAAGCTAATAACACCAAATAACAGAAGAAATAAAATACCTACTGAAATAAATATGATTGATTGTTTGTTTGAGTTCAACGTATAGACCCTTCTCTCTTAATAGAGTTTAAATAAGACTATAACCTATTATACGTGATAAATGTACAAGATGAAGTACAAAATCTCGTGAAAACCTTGAACCTTGTCCTTCATCATCAACAGTGCGTTATATTAAATGAGTTTATCAAAATGAAGGCGTTTATGAAGAATATAGATGATTGGCATCCCTAAAGTCATCACAAGAAACTCACTAATCGCTGATGTCGCCCAGGTGAATAAAAAGGGCCATCCTGCTGCTAATTTAAACATCCATGCAAGAAAAACTGTATTGAATGAAAAAATTACTGTATTTAAAGTCATATGCACCCATATGTTTTTAACAACTTTCCCAACAGCCATCGATATTAAAAGCGAAATCACGGTCATTCCTAAGCCGAAGGGAATTTCATAAATACCGAATTCCGACATAAGTAAGTTTGCTAACAAAACACCTAAAGCTATACCTGTGAAATACTTTTTGTTAAATACAATTAAATGATTAAATAACTCAGATAAACGAAATTGGATGTTTGTAAAGCCAAACGGTTGAATAAGTGCTGTTACTGCAATATAAAGAGCAGCTATCAGTCCATTGGTAACAAGTGTTCTTATTTTCATATTTAATTCTCTCCTTAGTTTTTTAACGTGGGATGGTCTCGAACCACGAAAGCATCATATTAAACTATTTAATTATAGACGTTTCCTTATTAAAAATCAAAAGGGAAAATAGGAAGCCTCAATAATCGGCATTTCAAAATGTATTAGATAAGTCTTAAATGTTAATATGAAGTAGAGACTGATAAATCGACTAAGTTATAGTTTAACGTTATTCTATTATGTAGAAAAGCAATATATTAAAGGATGTTGATCATGGCGAAAGAACATTGGGACAATCGTTTTGGTGAAAAACATTATGCATATGGCAAAGAACCAAACGTATTTATTAAAGAAAAAGGGCCACTACTCCGTCAAGGAAAAGTGTTGGCGGTCGCTGAAGGTGAAGGGCGAAATGCTGTATACTTAGCTACTTTAGGGCACGATGTTTCGACATGGGATTTTTCTTCAGAAGGCCTAAAGAAAACAAATCAACTCGCCGAAGAAAAAGGTGTTAATGTAGAAACAGCATTTGTTGATCTTAGTGAAGCACCCTGGGAACGAGAAACTTGGGACCATATTATACTTGTTTTCGGTCATTTAGAGACTGAACTTAGGAAAAAAACGTTAAATAACATAGAAAAGGCAATCCGTCCCGGAGGAAGCTTTTTGTGTGAAGTGTATTCACCAGATCAATTAAACTACGGTACTGGCGGGCCACGTGATGAAAAAATGTTATATAAACCTGAAGAATTTTTTGCAACATTTCAAGATTGGAATATAAAGCATTTCTTCTTAGGTGAAGTGGAACGGGAGGAAGGAGAACTCCACCAAGGAAAGTCCCACGTTATTCAGTTTTATGGGATTAAACAATGAGCAAAATATATGCTAAGCGGTCACGTTACTTCAGTCACTGTGACCGCAAAAGTTTTCACAATATAAGTATTATAATTCTCCTTCTTCAGTATCCTTAACCCTTAATCCCAACGCTTTAGCAAACCCAACTGCCTGTTCGTTAGTTACCGTACACCCTTTTAGGCCATCTAAGGTAATTTGTAATCTCTCAAAGAAACTATTACTTAAATCAACTCCAGTTAAGGATGTATTAGCAAAATTTGCTTCATTAAGGTGGCAGGCATCAAAGCCTACTTTATTAAACTCACATTCATAAAAATCTGTCTGTTCAAGTGCGCATGAATCAAAGATAACTTGCTTCATTTTAGAAAATCCAAATGAACTTAAATTGGCGTGTCCATTTTTAAACAGAACGTTGCCGAACGTTGCATCTGCTAAGATGATCCCCAGCATTTTACAGTCGATAAATTCAACTCTGTGAAGAATGCTTTCACTAAAGTCAGCATTTGACAAATCACAATTAATAAATTGAACATCGGTTAACTCAGCCCTTGGCCAATTAATCTCTTCGAATACAACATTGTTAAAAATGACTTGCTCAAAAATCAAACGTTCAACGTCATCATTAGTTATAGTACAGCTCTCAATTATGCAATTGGATATGATGTGATCTTGTGGAACGTTAAAGGTTTTCTCGTCAAGGTGGGGAGGAAGCATGGGTTGTTTGACTTTAATATTTTTATTCATTTCAATCACCCTT
Organism: Virgibacillus sp. MSJ-26; assembly: GCF_018918075.1. Lineage (GTDB taxonomy): Bacteria > Bacillota > Bacilli > Bacillales > Amphibacillaceae > MSJ-26. The sequence continues at coordinate 68,727 of NZ_JAHLPW010000007.1, read as the reverse complement.
TGAAAAGTTATTTGATTCATTAATACATTGATTTACTATATAATGTTAGAGCAAACTCAAATAAAAAGCGACTTTTTCAAGAAATTAGTATCAGGTCATAAGAGTTTGTGGTAAAATGGTATTAAATTAGAGAATTGTAAGAGGGGTCGATTATGTATAATTTTGCAGCGAATGTTGTGAAAATCTTTTTAAGTTTATTTGGTAGGATTAAGGTTTTTCAAAAAGAGAATTTACCTAAATCAGGCGGTTATGTAATTGCATGTACACATACAGGTTGGGTGGACATTCTTTGGCTCGGTGTTTCAGTGATGCCTACTCAAGTTCATTATATGGCGAAGAAAGAACTGTTTGAAAAGGGACCGCTCAGATGGTTAATGAGAAAGTTAAATGCTTTTCCAGTGGACCGTGAAAACCCGGGGCCCAGTGTCATTAAAGTTCCTCGTCGTTTACTAGCTGAAGATAAAGTTGTGGGCATATTCCCTAGTGGAACGCGTACTAGTGAAGAAGTACCTCTAAAACGGGGTGCTGTGACTATTGCAGGACATTCAAAAGTACCCATTATTCCAGCTGCCTATGTTGGTCCAAATAACTTTGGTGATTTATTTAAACGAACAAAACCGCGAATCATTTTTGGAGAACCAATTTATTTACCTAAAGGCATGTCACGAAAAGAAGGTATGGAAGTCATGATGGAACAGTTAAACAATGAATTACATGACCTGCCTACTAAAATAAGTGATAAATAGAATATAAAAACGCAAGTGTCTAATAAGACGCTTGCGTTTTTGATTAGTCAGCTAAATCCCCTGTCCGGGCCTTTGTTTTAAACTTTTAAGTTAGGCGGTGGTTTGATTGGATCAAGCACTTTATCATCTTGGACGTTTACTTGATATGTCTTTCCGTCAATGACAAATTTAAAGATTCCATTATTGAAGTCTGTTCCGATTTCTTTATAAAAAATACCTTCATAATGATTATCATGCGAACTCGTAAAGCTTAGTCGGTACTCGTGCTCATATTTTCGCAGGTAACCGAGGACGCCTGTTTCAAACGTAGCTTCTTCTGTACTTTTAATTCTTCGGTCAACTGAAACAATATGCACATCAATAAATGTAATTTCCCTTAATAATGCATTGGAGAAAGATCCTTTCGTAATCTCTTCCCACCTATTTTGAGGGGTTTGCCCAATAATAATCTGTGTAATATTAAGGTTATAAGCCACTTCAGCAATGACTTTGGCAGCAGGACGCCTTTCGTTGTCAATCAGCATGAATTCTTCGACATCAAGCTCGTCAGCCAACTCTTTCCAATGGTCAACATATCCCGACTTTTCAGCATCAAACTTATCATATGGAAGTGGGTCTACAGTTAACACATATAAAGGGCAATCAAGAATAGTCGCCAATTTATGGCCGCGCCTGATTAATCGTTCCCCATTTGGACCATAGTAGGTACAAACAAGAATACTTTCATCCATCCGACCTTTGATTTTTTTCATGACGATTCACCTCTCCAAATGCGCATAATCTGCAATAATTTTAAATGAAAAATGTATTTATGATTAAGAATGTATTTCAAAAGCTAAATCATTTTAACACGTTGTTTACACTTCGTAAACCTCTAACCGGTTAAATTGTAATTTAGTGATTAAAATCGCATAGATAAACCAAATTATAATGAACTTTTTGTGTGTGATTTGCTGTATGAAAACCTTATAAATGCAGAGCATACTTCTTTATTGTATAATTAAGGTATTGTACTATCTCTATAGCTTATTCTATAGTTGTATTTTAGTGAATTAGAGTGACAGTTGATTAACTTTATATAAAAATAAACCTCATTATACCACTATGGATAGATGGTGATATATATAATACCTATTATCCATATATGTAAGTCATTTTTAACTTCCTTTTTTAACTTCTAATTATCCTGCTTGCCGTGCGATAAGTCAAGTGACCATATGTTTTCAAGGTATAAGTCTTAAAAGGGTGACTTAAATAGAATGATCTCAAATTGTCTTGCTAAAAGAAGTCTAAAAGGAAACTTTTGAAATATCTGGCATGTTACTGGAGGATTCATTTTGTTAACTATTAATTTAGCGATTTTCATTCCTTTTTTAGCCGCTATTTTTATTCCGTTTATAAATAATCGATTCAAACAAACTCACATTGGCTGGTTCATACTTGTTGTGCCAGTTGTATTATTTATAGCATTACTGAGATTCATCCCAACGATTGCTCGTGGTGAAACTTATATTAATTCATCGCAGTGGATTCCCTCGTATGGGATTGAGTTTACTACATATTTAGACGGGTTAAGTATGATTTTCGGCTTGTTGATTACCGGGATTGGCAGTCTTGTTATTTTGTATTCTATCTATTATTTATCCACAAAAGAGTCATTAACTCACTTCTATATTTACCTGCTTTTATTTATGGGAGCAATGCTTGGTGTCATTTTCTCGGATAATTTGATGGCATTATACGTGTTCTGGGAATTGACGAGTATCTCATCATTTTTACTGATTGCTTTTTGGTACCATCGTAAACAATCCCGGTATGGTGCTAAGAAGTCACTACTCATTACGGTAAGTGGCGGTTTTGCGATGCTTGCGAGTTTTATTATGATTTATGCGATGACTGGAACATTGAGTATTAGAGAGATTGCCTCATCAATTGATTCAATTTCAGATCATGCTTTATTTATTCCAGCCCTCATATTACTTTTAATCGGTGCCTTTACAAAATCGGCTCAATTCCCTTTCCATATATGGTTGCCTGACGCAATGGAGGCACCTACACCTGTTAGTGCTTACTTGCACTCAGCCACAATGGTTAAAGCGGGGATTTATCTCGTTGCCAGGTTTACGCCAATATTTGGTGGAGGCGATTTATGGTTCTGGCTTGTGAGTGGAGTTGGAATTATTACTTTGTTTGTGGGATCCTTTTTTGCCGTGAAACAAACCGATTTAAAAGCCCTTCTTGCGTATTCAACCGTTAGTCAGCTAGGAATGATTATGAGTATGCTTGGGTTTGGTTCAGCTGCTTTACATGCTGGTTATAGTCCGAAATCGGTTGTTTATACTCAGGCCGTGTTTGCAGCTTTATTTCATTTAGTGAACCACTCTACATTTAAGGGTGCCTTATTTATGGTCATTGGAATTATTGACTTACAAATGGGGACGAGAGATATTCGCAGATTAGGTGGCTTAATATCATTAATGCCAGTCTCTTTTACAATTGCTATGATAGGTAGTTTTTCAATGGCTGGATTACCACCCTTCAATGGTTTCTTGAGTAAAGAAATGTTTTTTACTTCAGCTTTAAATGTTTCGAATTTGGATATATTTTCTTTAAACACTTGGGGAACTCTTTTCTCGGTTATTGCATGGGGTGCTAGTGTATTTACGTTTGTTTATTGTATGATTATCGTGTTTAAAACATTTTTCGGAGAGTACAAAGGAAGACATCATGAAAACAAGCAATTTGAACCTCCAATAGGAATGCTTATTTCACCTATTATTTTAGGTTTATTTGTAGTTGGAATTTTCTTCTTCCCAAACCTTGTTGGAAAGTATTTAATTTACCCGGCTTTGGGGCATATATTTCCCTCAATGACATTGCAACTTGATGCGTATTCCATTACAGCTTGGCATGGGTTTAATACGGAACTTATGATGACTATAGCCATTGTGTTGGTTGGAGGATTCCTTTATCTAACCCTTCATCGTTGGAGAGGGGTTTATCGATTATTCCCGGAGACACGGTCATTTGATGCCGTGTACAATCACTCGTTATCAGGAATGGAAAAAGGATCAGCAAAACTTACAAAACTCTATATGACAGGGTTTTTACGTGATTATTTAGTTTATATTTATCTTTTCCTAGTTGCCGTAACAGGTGGAGTATTTATCTATACTGGGGCATTTTCATTTGATTTATCTCAAGATTCTCCTGTTAGCTCGTATGAATGGATCTTTGTTGTCATCATACTCACTGCGGGATTTGCAATATTATTTGCTAAGTCAAGGTTGACTGCAATTTTACTAAATGGCGTTATAGGTTTTTCAATCGCCTTTTTCTTTGTTTTATTCCGCGCCCCTGACTTGGCTTTGACTCAAACGATTATTGAAACGGTAACCACTGTCTTGTTTTTACTCTGTTTTTACTTTCTGCCTGAATGGAAAAAAGAAAGTTCTCCTCCGTCTTCAAAAATAACGAATATGCTTATTTCCGTTGCTGTTGGTCTCATTTTTATCGTTATCGGACTTTCTGTGAACAGTGGTAATTTATTTGAACAAGTGTCATTATTTTTCGAAGATGCCGATGAGTTGGCTGGTGGAAATAACATCGTGAATGCTATTTTAGGAGACTTCCGTGCCTTTGATACGATGCTTGAAGTGGTTGTTTTATTCATTGGAGGTATTGGTGTTTATTCGATACTAAAATTAAAGAAGTGGAAAGGGGAGGAAAATATTGAAGGAGACTAATGATGTCATACTGCATATGGTGACTAAAGTCGTTGTGTTTATCATCCTAACTTTAGCGATTTACTTATTTATCGCTGGGCATAACCAACCTGGTGGTGGTTTTATTTCAGGATTGGTTCTTTCCTCCGCTTTTGTTCTACTTTATTTATCGTTTGATGTTGAAACAGTCAATAGTGGCTTGCCATTAAATTTCGTTGTGGTTGCTGCGGTAGGTGTTTTTCTTTCAGTAACAACTGGTTTTTTAGCAATATTTAACGGAAAGTCTTTTTTAACACATACGTTTACGAGCAAAACATTTCCTCTTATTGGGAAGACTGAAATGGGGACAGTCACATTATTCGAAGCTGGTGTGTCCCTTGCTGTTGTGGGTGTTGTGGTGACAATTATTTTAGGCATAAGTGAGGATGTGTAGCTGATGGAGAGTGTAATTATTATTCTAGCAGGCATTTTAGTTATGATTGCCACTTATTTATTTTTATCTAGAAATCTTATCAGAATCATTTTGGGCTCAGCACTCCTCTCTCATGCTGTACATTTACTCTTAATGGCGATGGGCGGTCTAAAAAAAGGGGGACCTCCACTTCTCGGTGAAGAACTAAAAACATATACAGACGCACTGCCACAAGCTCTAATCTTAACAGCCATAGTCATTAACTTTGCTGTAACAGCCATTTTTCTAGTTTTGGCATATCGGACGTATCAAAAGACGGGAACTGATAATTTAAATGCATTGAGAGGTTTCAAAGATGAGTAATCTAATTGTCTTACCCATGGTGATTCCTATTTTGATTGGAATTATCCTTATATTTCTTAGACCATATATAAAAATACAGCGTTGGGTGAGTGTTCTATCTGTTATTTTTTCAGGTGGTTTGGGGCTTTATCTTCTTAAACAAATTCAAACAAATGGTATTTTAACATTAGAGTTTGGAGAGTGGAAAGCCCCTTTCGGGATTGTTTTCGTGGCTGACTCATTCTCAATGTTACTAGTTGTAACGACCAGTTTTGTGACATTGGTCTGTTTACTCTATGCCTTTGCGACGATTGGAAGAGCCCTTGAATCGATGTTTTTTTACTCATTTGTTCAATTTCTTATTGCTGGTGTAAACGGATCTTTTCTAACAGGCGATTTATTTAACCTTTTTGTTTGTTTTGAAGTTATGCTTGTGGCGTCTTATATTCTTGTTATGATTGGTGGAAAAAAAGATCAGCTTCGTGAATCGATTAAATATATTGCAATCAATGTTTTATCATCTTGGATATTCCTTGTAGCAATTGCTTACTTATACGGAACTTTAGGAACATTGAATATGGCCCATTTAGCCGTGAGGGTTTCAGAAGTTGGTCAAACGCCGTTGTTAACGACAATTAGTATTTTATTATTAATTGTGTTTAGTTTGAAATCTGGATTATTACTTTACTTCTGGCTGCCTGGATCATACAGTGTACCGCCCACAGCCGTAGCGGCATTATTTGGAGCACTTTTAACTAAAGTCGGTATTTACGCGATGTTTCGGATTTTTACACTTATATTCAATCATGAACCAGCCATTACCCATACGTTAATAGGAGTTATGGCAGCTGTAACGTTAATCATTGGTAGCATTGGCGCAATTGCCTATAAAGATTTGAGGCAAATAGCAGCTTTTAATGTTGTAATTGCCGTTGGATTTATCATGGTTGGACTAGCAGTATTTAGTACAGTGGCATTGGAAGGGTCAATATACTATCTTATTCACGATATGATCGTTAAAGCACTTCTATTTTTACTGGTAGGAACAATGATTGCCTTAACGGGAAAAAACCGATTGAATCAGATGAGTGGACTCATTCGCAACTACCCAGTTTTAGGATGGCTTGTCTTTATCGTGACACTCTCCTTAGCGGGCATTCCACCTTTTAGCGGATTTCTGGGTAAAGTGCTTGTAGGAGGAGCGGCAGTCGAAAAGGGGAATTTTGTTCTTCTTGCTCTAGCGTTTATCTCAAGTCTATTTGTTTTATATTCGTTATTGCGTATTTTTATGAACTGTTTCTGGGGCGAGACCATTTTAAGTATTGAAGATGAACCACCATTAAAAAAGAGTTGGTTAATACCTTCAATAATTCTAAGTGTTGCTACCTTTGTCTTGGGTGTTGGAGCAGAATCAATTGCTGTTTATGTCAATGATGCGGCACATACATTAATGAATCCAGAAATTTATATAGATGCTGTTTTACCTGATAAATAAGGATAAGCAAGTTGCTAAAATGATGAGGAGGAGATGCATATGGCCGCCCAATTTCTTTTAAATATATTTATTGCTTTCCTGTGGGTTTTGTTTAAAGATGAGGATATGTTTCTATATACAACTTTCTTTGAAGGCTATCTCGTCGGTATTATCATTATCTTTTTAATGTACCGTTTCTTTGGAAGAAAATTTTATTTACACCGAGTTTACGCGATCATAAAGTTAATTCTCATCTTCAATTCCGAGTTATTTCAATCAGCTTATCTTGTTCTTAAAACGATTCTCACTCCAAAGTTAGATTTAAAACCTGGTATTTTCAGATATGAAACAGTGCTAAGAGGAGAGTGGGAAGTGCCACTTATTGCTCTATTACTTACATTAACGCCAGGTTCAGTCGTTATGGAAGTGATGCCAGAGGGGAACGTTTTTTATGTACATGCGATGGATATTGAAAAATATAAAGATAATTTATTAAGATCATTAGCTAAATTTGAAAAAGCAATTATGGAGGTGACACGATAATGATTAAAGCTATGTTGGTAACATCGATGATTTTATTTGCGATTGCAATAGGGATTGCTTTATTTAGTATCATTCGAGGGCCAAGTCTTCCTGATCGTGTCATTTCTTTAGACTTTATTGGAGTAAACTTGATTTCTGCTATTGCTGTCATATCTGTCATATTTAATACAAGAGCATATCTTGAAGTGATCTTAATCCTGGGCATCTTGGCATTTATAAGTACCATTGCCCTCTCTAAGTTTATCGAGAGGGGTGTCATTATTGAACATAAACGAGATCGATGAGTTTATAGCGGCACTCTTAATTTTAATTGGAAGTATTATTAGTGTCATAAGCGCCTTTGGAATTATTCGTTTCCCAGATGTTTATAGTCGTGCTCATGCAGCTACAAAAAGTTCGACACTCGCTGTTCTCTTAACGCTTGTTGGAGCATTCCTTTTCTTTTGGATGACTGATGGTACGGTTAGTGTGCGATTGATTTTAGGAATTGTGTTTGTATTTATCACTTCACCAACTGCTGGGCATCTTATTATTAGGGCCGCGTATAAATCAAATGTGAAAATGACCGAAACAACAACCGTAGATGAATTAAAAGAACTTTATGATGAACAGAAAAAAACTGACCAAGACTAGTTTTCGAATAAGCCATGAATTCCTTGTATAAATTCCACATGTTGATTATTTTAAGCATGCCTGCACGATAAAAGGGTAAAGATATACAATAAAGGAAGAGGAATCAAAGGAGATAAATAATGGCTTATATATTGCTTGTAATTGGATTTGTTTTATTAATAAAAGGAGCTGACTTTTTTGTTGATGGAGCATCAGCAATTGCCCATTTAATGCGGATTTCTCCATTGCTCGTCGGCTTAACAATTGTTGCTTTTGGGACAAGTGCGCCTGAAGCAACGGTGAGTATTATGGCGGCAATCAGCGGCAGTTCCGATATTTCCATCGGTAATATTGTCGGAAGTAATATTTTGAATACGTCTTTGGTCGTTGGGGCGGCGGCTTTTTTTTATCCCATAAAAGTGGAAACTCAAACAATAAAAAAAGAAATCCCGTTTACATTTCTTTCCGGTATTGTCTTATTGGTATTTATGAGTGATGCGACATTACGGGGATTAAATAACGCACTTGATCGTAGTGATGGTATTATTTTGTTGCTGTTTTTAAGCATTTTTCTGTGTTATGTGTTTGAAGTAGGTAGAAATAATCGAGAACAGGCTCACCGCGACACAGAACCGGTTGATGAATCATGGGGAAAAAGCCTTTTGCTTATCCTTATTGGGCTCGTTGGTATTCTATTTGGAGGAAACATGGTTGTAAATAATGCTACTACAATCGCTTATTCTCTCGGCATGAGTGAGACTCTGGTCGGTCTCACTGTGATTGCAATTGGGACATCACTTCCTGAACTCGTAACGTCAATTACCGCAGCTTTAAAAAAGCAAAGTGAAATTGCTTTCGGAAACATTGTAGGCAGCAATATCTTTAATATATTATTTGTGCTTGGTATTACTTCCACGATTAGTCCACTTGCTGTGAATAATAAAGTATTTACTGACGTATTTGTCATGCTTATCTTAACTGCTATATTATTAATCTTCTCCCGAACTAACTTTAAGATCGGTAAAATTGAAGGACTTTCCCTTATTGCCGTATATATACTATACTTTATTTATATTATTATAAGAAATTGAGTACTCTTTAAATATGTATAGGATTCAACTTTACGTCTATTCTTTAAAAGAGTATAGACGTTTTTTGAAGGAAAGTGTTTTAGTATGTGGGAAAATTTAAATGATACTAATACTAGCAAATGGAATATGTGAGACTCTAGTGGGAGTTAAGGACTCGATGAGACCCCGCAGTGCGTAGGAAGCCGGTGAAAAAGTGCTTCAACGTTATGACATAATCTCCAACAGACTTTTACCTGGAATATGGTTTAGGAGTAAATCCAGAGAGGATAAAGCAGATACACTATCAGCGATGTTTTTATAGTGTTTAACTTTCTACCCTTTTTTCCGGGTACCATTTTAAAATTTATATGAAATACTAAACTTTTCTTTGTTTTTCTTTTCTCTGTGAGTTAACAGCAAAATGGATGGGAATAGGAATCCTCTAATTAAGAACGTATCAAGTAATATTCCCATGGCCATGGTGAACCCGAATAAGAATAGTTCTTGTAATGGCTGGGTCATTAACACTGAGAAAGTAGCGGCTAGGATAAGTCCGGCTGAAGAAATCACGCCGCCTGTTAAGGCAATCCCTTCTCCAACAGCTTCCTTCCATGGTAAATGTTCTGCTTTTTCTTTAATGCGCGAAACGAGCATAATGTTGTAGTCAATTCCTAGTGCCACCATGAAAATGAATGTGTACACTGGTAAACGATAGCTAATGGCGTCATACCCCATTAGATGTTCGAATATCCACCAACCAAATCCAACCGTAGCAAAGTAAGATAATAAAATAGTTCCCATCATCAATAAAGGTAGTTTGATAGAATGAGTTTGGAAACCAAGAATGAACGTGAGTAAAATCGTAACGACCGAGAACAGTAAGATAGTGTCTCTTGTGTTCATTTGCTTCACATCTAACTGTTCAGCTGTTTGACTCGCAATATGAAGTTCATATTGATCTTTGGAAAGTCCACTGTTTTCAATTATTTTTTTCCCATTATCTCGAAGGTCTTGTACGGTGTTTAACGCTTTATCCTCGTATGGATTACTATCAAGAACGACACTTAATTTAATGGCTTTTTTTTCGTTGCCAATAAAGTTGTCTGGTAAGTCTTCGTCTCCATTAATCATTTCATCTGTAATATCTGGAGACGTCGAAGCAATATTACCCTGACTTTCAATATTTTCTTTAAGTCCATTAATATGCTTTAAAAAATCCTCATCAGTATCAATTTGTTCATCAGATTTTAAAATTACATCGAGAGGAGCTAATTGTCCAGCCGGATAATGATCCTCTAATAGTTCAAATCCGACTCTTGACGACATGTCATCTGGAAATGATTTTAATAGGTTAAATGAATAATTGATTGATGTGAAATTAAACGCACCAATTAGTAAGACAATTAAGAGTACACCGGCAATGACAGCAGGATGTTTTTTAACACGGCGACTAACTTTATGCCAAAAGTGTTCTTTCTTCTTTTCCTTATCGTTCACTCTTGGAATAAATGGCCAAAAAGCACGTCGGCCCATAAGAGCAAATAAACTTGGAATTAATGTTAATCCCGCGATTAAAATAAATACAACGGCAATTGAAAAGACAGGCGCAAAATGATTATATGGTTGAAAAATGGTGACAAATAAAGTCATCATTGCGATAAATATAGTTCCACCACTAAAGAAGATCGGTTCAGAAACATGATATATCGCTTCACCCATCGATTCATACTTCGACTCATTTTTCCTCAATTCCTCACGAAAACGGGAAAATATAAATAGACTGTAGTCTGTAATGACCGCAAATAATAGGACAAGCATAATAGAAACAGCTTGGCTTTCGACTACAAACCAATCATATTTTCCAGCAATCCCAAGGACCCTGTCGACACCTCCATATACAATGGCTGCTATGATGAGCGGTGTGATTGCTAAAATAGCCGACCGATAGATTAAGATTAAAATCACAAAGATTAACGCAATCGTTGCAAACATTAAGACAAAGTCCGCATCTTTAAATAGGTTAGAAGTGTCTGCGGAAATACCAGCCGGCCCAGTAATTTCAAATTGTAAATCATTTATGCCAATGGATTCCACTTTGTCTGAGAGTGCTTCCAGCGTTTCATTGGTTTGACTAGAGTCAAGATCATCTTCTAATGCAACATTAAATAATAAAGTTGTTTCATCTTCAGAAAACATTTGATCTTGAACCTCTTCAGGAAACTGATGAAATGGCAAAGCACTTGCAATATATTCAGGTTTATCTTCAGAGGCGAGCCACTCACTTAACTCAGTAATATTTACTCTGTCGTCATCGTTGATTTTATTGTCACGATGAAAGACAAGCAGAGCAGTGAGTCCTTCATCCGTTGGAAAAGCTTCTTCTTCCAATTGATTTGCTATTTCAGATGGTTGATCTTGATTAACACTTCCCTCAGTACTGTTCCCTTCATAATCTTTAGCAGAAGGGGCGAGAACACTTAAAAGAATAACTGCCAAAATCCATCCAATGAGTGTTACTTTCGCTCCTTTTGAGCTGCTTGTGTATTTTACTAAGCTTCTTATCGGTTTTAACATTCAGTTTCGACTCCTTTTTATAAGCTGATTTAATTATAAGAAGTCGATGTGTCTAATGGATGAATGCAGTATGAATGCAGTATGAATGCAGTATGAATGCAGTATGAACGGGCTGCAGATGTTTAGTTTTAAATTATAGATGGTATAGGGGAGATAAGTGATTATATTCAAAATAGTTCGTGAGATATGGAATGAATAAACTTTTCTGATATGGTATGCTGAGTAAAATAGTGGGGAAAGGATGATAGATTATGAGTAAATGTAATATAGATCATTCACAAGAAGCTGTTGTTGAGAAGTTGAATAGTCAAAAAGAATATCTTACCAGTGATTCATATTATGTGATTAAGGGATTTTTATCTAGCCCCAGATCACAAGAAACTTTAAATGAGTTATTTCATCTATTAAAAAAGTATGATCTTGCCTCACCTGAAGAACAATTAGAAAGAGATAAGAAAATGGACGAGTTGTTAAAGTAAATATAATAGATTTAGTTTTAACTAAATGGGAGGCTGGGACATAAGTGTTTTGCGGAAATATCCAAACTATGGTTTGTTTATCACCCGCTTCGGAAATATACTTCGCTTTCTGCGGGCAAAGAAGAATTGTAGTTCATTCTTCTGTCCCAACCTCTTATGTTTAGAAAAGATTAGACAATCAGATACTTATTTAATCTTGTTTTGTTGCTTGATTCATGAGGTGCCAAATGGAACCTTCTGCTTTTTTCCCCTCTTGAATTCTGTCCAAAGCCATTTTAACTTGCATTCTTACTTCAAATTCCGGGTCTTCTAAAGCTTTTTCTAGTGCAGGGATAGCTGATTCGTCACCCACTTCGTATAAGAACATGGCTGCACGCCAGCGAACGAGGCGGCTGGGATCTGATAATGAGAGAATCATTTCAGGCATGGCTTCAGTAAAGCCGAGATCTGAGAGACAATCCCCTGCTGTGCGACGAACGTTAACTGCTTTATCCTTCAATGCTTTATAAAGATAAGGTAAGACTTCTGGTTCTTCAATCATACCTAAGTAAGCAGTTGCCAGTCTTCTAATTGATGACCTATCATCTTCCAGCGCTTTATCTAATACGGGTAAATCTTCTATTGTAGGATCCATCCTGTCCATGACGGCATAGCGGTCACGCCAGTCAGGCTGATCCAACATACTTAATGTCACTTTGTTTTTCTGCTTGTCTGAAGAAAGTTGTTCCGGGTCTTCTGAGAAAGCGGCTTTGATGAGTTCATTCAATCTTTCTTTATCATAACTTGCAGATAACTCTTCAACGACTTCTTGGCCAATGTCATCAATCTTCCCATATCGTGGGTTTTTCTCGACCCATTTTCTTTCCATTAACATATTATCTGAGGCTTCTGACGCTTCAATAGCTGCATTGGTAAAACGTTCTGGGAGGCCGAAGCGTTTTTCATGATCATGTTCTTCCACTTTGACTTGCATCGGAATATTCCGGAATTCTTGAACGAAGACGTTGATCTCTCCATAAGCGTCTTCACTTGACTGAGATGAAGGCGCAAAGATATCTTCTATCGCTTCATTTGTTGCTCCACCCAGCAAATCCCGCACTTTTGGAAGGATATCCTCCCACTCCACACGAGGTCGTCTCTGAATGGTAATAAAGTCAATCACACGATAAATGCCACTTATTCCATTGATTTCAAACAACTTTTGTATATACTCGGGCGCCTCTCTTAAGTCATCACCGGATTTATAGTTTAATGTCTCGCCATCTTCTAGATGTTCATCGACGTTTATTTTCATGGAGTGTGGACTAGGTGTGGGTTCAATCGAAACAATTTTCATAAGTATCACTCCTTATTTTATCTTACGACTGATTTTAACAAAGAATAGCCTGTTTATCCATTTTCGCAACTAATTGCTTACTACGCGTTTGAAAGGAGAATAACGGGTAGAGAACAATTATAGTTTGAATAAAGCTAGAAGATAAGTAAATTCTAACATTAACTAAGGAAAAAGGAAGGATAAACATGGTATATAGAGAAGAAATAAAAGTTGATCGTGGAATTGATAATACATTCAAATTTCTTATTGAAGGCTACCGCTACATCCCTAACCAGCGTCGTCGTTTAGATACGAATATGTTTGAAACACGACTTCTTGGAGGACAAAAGGCAGTCTGCTTAACAGGAGAAGATGGAGCGAGTCTTTTTTATGATAATGATAAGTTCAGACGTGCGGATGCTATGCCAAAACGTGTATTAAAAACCTTATTTGGACAAGGTGGTCTTCAAACGTTAGATGATGATGCCCATAAGAACAGGAAGGAATTGTTTATGTCCCTGATGGGTTCGGAGCGTATATCTGATATCGCCCAAATTTTTAAACAAAGATGGGACGAGGCTCTTGACGAGTGGGATAGAATGAGTGAAGTAAATTTATATGAAGAAGCCAATAAAATTTTGACAATCACCATATGTGAATGGGCAGGAGTTCCACTGCGGGCAAATGAAGTTGAGGAACGAACAAAAGATTTAAATGCCCTATTTGAAGCGGGTGGAGCTGTCGGATTAAGACACTGGCAAGGAAGAGCCGCTCGAGAAAAAACTGAAAAGTGGGCTGGAGAATTGATTGATCAGGTGCGGAATGGACAATTAGATGTTCCTGAAGAAAAAGCCCTTTATAAAATGTCTTGGCATCGCAAATTGGATGGGGAACTAATGAGTACAGACATTGCTGCTGTTGAATTGGTCAATATTTTACGTCCGACAGTTGCTGTTTCAGTTTATATTGCATTCTGTGCGCTTGCTCTTCATGATCATCCTCAAGAAAAAGAAAAGTTAAGAGATACATCAAATGAAAGCGACTTTCAAATGTTTGTCCAAGAAGTACGCCGTTATTATCCGTTTTTCCCAATCTTGGCAGCAAGGGTTCGTCATGATTTTGTTTGGAATGGACATGACTTTAAAGAAGATCAATTAGTTATATTAGATCTTTATGGAACAAATCATCATCCGAATTTATGGGATAAGCCTAATGAATTTATACCTGAGCGTTTTGAAGATTGGAATGGAACCCCCTTTGATTTTATCCCACAAGGTGGAGGGGATTATTATATGGGGCATCGTTGTCCAGGCGAATGGTTAACGATTGAAATTATGAAGGCTTGTCTAGATATGATGGTTAATCATATGGAATATGACGTTCCACCACAAGATTTAGACTTTAGTATGAACCGGATGCCTAGTTTGCCGAAGAGCCGTTTTATAATGACTAACGTTAAGAGAAAATAACTTTCCCTTTTGTAACACAACACAAAAATAGGCCACTAGAATAACATGAAAAGAGATCTTATTTTTATTGGGGGAAAGAAAGATGAAAATTCATGTTATTAAAAGTGGCGAATCCTTATGGCGGATAGCCGCTCAGTATGGTTCGGATTTGAATCAAATTATCTTAGTTAATCAATTTAAGGATCCAAGTGTGCTTGTTGTCGGACAATCGATTGTTATTCCTGAACCAGGGAGTGACTATGTTGTCGAAGCAGGTGACACACTTGGGAAAATTGCTTTTCAGTCCGGGGTGTCAGTTGAAGAATTAGCGCACGCTAACAATATAACAGACCCAACTTTAATCCATGTTGGTGAATTGTTAAAACTACCTTATTCCACGTATACTGTTCAAGCGGGAGATACATTGTGGGCGATTGGTGAGCGCTTTAATGTTTCAGTGAATAATCTTATTCAATTAAATCATTTAACCAATCCCTCCCAACTTACAGTAGGTCAGGACTTACGAATTCCACAAAAACCACGGCCAATTAAAGAAGTCAATGCGTATACGACGGCGATCAATGAGCGAGGGAGAGATGAAGTTCTCTTACTTGGAAACAATTTTACTTATTTGTCGCCCTTTATGTACAGCGTAAAAGAAGATGGTTCATTGACATCAATGCAAGAAGAAGCACTTCTTAATGCTGCTAAAGTAAATGACGTCGCACCACTCCTTGCGCTAACGAACTTTAGAAACAATAATTTTGATTCGGATTTGGCAGCGACAATCCTCGGGAATCCGACACTTCAAAATACACTTATCAACAACTTACTACAAACAATGCGAGCTAAAGGTTATCGAGGGCTTAATATTGATTTTGAATATGTTTATCCAGAAGACCAAAAGAACTATAATGACTTTTTAAGAAGACTTGCGGCTCGGTTACGTCCAGAAGGTTTCCTACTATCCACCGCTGTCGCTCCAAAAGAAAGTGGCGACCAGCAAGGGTTACTGTATGAAGCACATGATTATGCGGCTCACGGTGAAATTGTTGATTTTGTCATCATTATGACTTATGAATGGGGTTGGGCAGGCGGTAGGCCATGGGCAATTGCGCCGATTAATAAAGTGCGCGATGTATTGGACTATGCCGTAACGGTCATCCCAAGACAAAAAATTATGATGGGTGCGCCACTTTATGGACGTGATTGGAAAGTTCCGTGGCAAGAAGGAACGTTTGCACGAACCGTTAGTCCAGAGGGAGCAGTTGATTTGGCTGCTAGAAATGGTGTGTCCATTCAATACAATGACACATACCAATCGCCCTTCTTTAGATATACAGATAATACGGGACAGGAACATGAAGTATGGTTCGAAGATGCTAGAAGTATGCAGGTCAAATATGAAACGGTTAAGAAATATGGCATAAGGGGTGTAAGTTACTGGGTGCTTGGGAATGACTTTCCCCAAAATTGGCCAGTGCTAAAAAACGAATTTAAAGTTAGGAAGGTTTGATGAAACTAACAAGGCTAGGAAGAAGATTGGGATAGTTAACTTGAAATGGAAATCTTTTGCTGTCTTAGCGAAGTATATTTCCGGAGCGGGTGATATGCAGCTACGATGGCTCGGATACTTTTGTGCTAAACACACTTATGTCCGAGCTTTTATCCTAGCCTTTTCCAACCTAATTAATAATATAAACGTCTAATCGCTTTTTCATGTGCATCGACAGTTTTTCTGATATCAATGTTGTCATGAACTGTTGACATGGAATACCGGTTAAGTGGCTTCAAGAACACACCAAGATCGAGCAGTTCACGGTCAATCGCTTCACGAAGCTTATTATCAGCTTGCCACATGTCACGGTAATTTCGGATGGGATTTGAGCTGAGAACGATATTAAAAATACTACCCATGCCAATCGTTTGCATTGGAATATCGTAGGAGGCATAAAGTTCTTCCAGTTGCTTTCTTAGTTTATTTGTTTGCATAAAAAGTTGTCCCATTGTATTGTCTTCTTCTAGTAACTGGATGGTTTCTAGTCCAGCAGATAAGACAATTGGATGCCCATTGTATGTTCCGCTATGGAATACGACATCGTTTTTCTTGTGACTCTTTCCGTCGACTGAGAAGACATCGCTACCCGCATTCGGTGCGCTTAACATCATGATATCTCGACGGCCTCCGATGGCTCCGACCGGAAATCCCCCACCAAGGACTTTTCCAAGCGCTGTTAAATCAGGTGTAATATTATAAACGCTTTGAGCTCCGCCAAGATGGACTCTAAAACCTGTTTTAACTTCATCAAATATGAGTAGAATGCCAAGTTCTTTGGTAATCTTCCGCAATCCTTCTAAGAACTCAGGTTCAGCTGGAATAAAGCCCCCCTGAACTGGCTCTAAAATAACTGCTGCAAGCTCATGAGCATGTTTTCGTAAAAGTTGCTCTGTTGCTTTTAAATCATTGAAGGGTAGAATAATTGTTTGGTTAAGTTTATCTTCTGGGATTCCTTTTGATTCTGGGACAGCTGAAGGATTCCCTGCTTCACCTGCTTCCTGCTCATTAGGATTGACACTAACGAGAACCTCGTTATAACCACCATGGTAATGACCTTCAAACTTACCGATTCTGCCTCTTCCTGTATAAGCGATTGCTAAACGGATGGCGAATAACGTCGCCTCTAGACCTGAATTCGTGTATCTCACCATATCGATGCCGGGATAAAGTTCGATTAGTTTTTCTGCCATTGTAATTTCTAATTTATGCGGTGTGCCGAAGATCGCTGTCCCGATGGATTCCATGTATTTAGTAGTCGCCGAGGTAATCCGTTCATGACCGTGCCCCGTAATGAGCGCGCCATAACATAATGAATAATCGATATATTCCTCACCATCAACATCAAATAATTTACTTCCGGACGCTTTTTCCATCACGATAGGATGTGGTGGGAAGTATTTGATATTAGCCGAAATTCCTCCAGGTATCACTTTTTCTGCTTTTTGAAACAAACCTTGTGATTGTACTTTTTTCCCACTTTCAAAGGAAACTTTTAATCCCATTTTTATAGCCCCTTAATTATATGACTTAATTATAGTATATGCATTAAAGGATATTTATGCAATTAATATTTCATAATATAATCATTGATGAAGTATTAATTTCATTACATATGATCTCTGTGTTGATGAAAAATATCGTTATCGTCCCATAATTGTTCTAATTCCCTTAATCTATTATTAATCTGGTCAGGTTTTTGCTTTCCGAGATAGGTAACAAGAGCATTGATTATACTTAAGGGTGCGACGAAGGAATCAAGAAATGAGGGCATTTTACTCGAAGCTACTAAAGATATCGTCGCGAGTTGAGTGATTGGTGATAATAAACTATCTGTTATGGCAATGATGGGGACATCTTTACCTTTAGTATGGTTAACTATATCGAGAGTGGCTTTGGTATAGCGAGCGAAGCTAAGGCCAATGACGACATCGTTTTTATTTAAATCATAAAGTCGTTCAATGGCTGTTTCATTTGATTGGATGAGTTCACAGTTTCCAAACATAATATCTAAGTAATAATGTAAAAATGACGCTAATGAAACGGCACTACGGCTAGCCACAATATAAATATTCTCAGCTTCTAATAAATATGAAGCTGTTTTTTCAAAGTCTTTCAGTTTTAAATTTTCCATTGTCATTCGAATATTTGTAATGTCATCCTCAAATACTTCATAGATACCCTTTTCTTCTTCACTATAAACGTCACGTGACATTTGTAGTCGTTCAACCGTGTTCAATTGTTTTTCAGCAGAATCATACATATATTGTTGTAGTTCATTATAGCCACTATAGCCTAGAAATGTAGCGAATCGTACGACTGTCGCTTCACTAACATCAGACATCTTAGCTAATTTGCCGACTGTTAAAAAAGGAGCTGAATGGGTATTTTCCAAAATATATGTGGCAATTTTTCTTTGAGATTTACTCATCTCTGGGAAACGGTTGGAAATGGTTTGATAAACATTTGATCGTGGCATCTTTCTATTCCCCCTTGGTATGATATTTTTCTAATGTAAAAATAAGTAGTTCCCTAAATTTTTTCCGGTCTTCTTCCGTGAAAGGTTTGGGTCCTTTTGTTTTTTTGCCAGCTTTCCGAGCTTGTGCACTTAAATGGCGTGTTTGCAGTAGTGTGTCTATATTTTTATCAGTATAAGAAAACCCTTTATGATGAAGCACTATACAACTTTTTGCTAAACCTAAAGAAGCTAAACCATAATCTTGAGTAATGATTATATCTTCTGCTTTAGCTTCTTTTAAAATTCGATAATCGGCCGAATCCGCCCCCGTATCGACATAGATAGTTTGTACACCTGAATTTTCTTGTTTTGGTGAAAAATGACTGTAGCTTTTCACAAGTACAACAGGAATGTGGTATTGCTTAGCTTCATTAATCACAATATCTGTTACCGGACTTGCATCCGCATCAACGTATATTTTCATAATAAACCCCTTTGTTGCTCATTTATCAATTCTCAAACTCTATGTAAAAGGAGTAAAGTTCATTTGTCAATTAATCTAGTGCGGGACAAGGGGACAGGCACTGCGTCCCGTTTCTTAGAGTGCGATAACGGATTATTACGAAGGCAGTGTTGGGACATGTTATACTAAGAGAAGCTTTAGTTTAATGAATGGGAGGAAAGTAGAATGCCTGAAGTAAATGTAAATAATACAACACTCTTTTATGAAGAAAAAGGGGAAGGTGAAGCATTAATTTTACTCCATGGCTTAACCAGTAATCATCTAATGCTTAAGCAAGAAATGGAGTATTTTAAAGACTATTTCCGAGTAATCGCTATAGACGCCAGAGGACATGGTAAGTCGGAAAAACCGTCATCCTACACACTTGATGACCATATAGAGGACACCATTGCTATAATGGATAAACTAGGCGTAGATCAAGTCAACTTGATTGGTATGTCAATGGGGACTTATATTGCTCAAGGCGTGGCTATTAAGGTTCCTGAACGAGTTAAAAAAATGATTCTAGTTTCCGGCAACACACATGCCAAGGGTGAAGCCGAGGGTTTGCTAGCTGAACATCGGGAGGAAATTGGACATTTAAGCTTTGAAGACCAGATGGGAGAGATGGCCGGTCATATTTTTTATAATATGGAAGCAGTCGGTAAGTGGTTGCAGAGTATTCCAGGAGGATTGACACCTGAACAACAAGTGATTGCGGCTGATGCACTTGCTGACTTTGATTTCAGACCAAACCTAAAAAATGTAAAAGCAGAAACTCTAATCATTAGCGGAAAGCATGATGGGCTTAACCCACCTGAAGAAGGAAAAGAAATTGCTGATTTGATTCCTGACGCAAGATTTGTAGAATTTGAAAACTCTGGCCATGCTCCAGGAATAGAGGAAACGGATAAGTATATGTCACTAATCAGTGATTTCTTAATTCGGGACGTGGGGACAGGCACTGCGTCCCAGTAAAACTGGGACAGCGCACCTGCCCCTATGTCCCGCGGTCCATTTGATACAATTTTTGGTAACGTTTGTTGTTTTGTACTAATTCTTCGTGGGATCCTTGCATGGCAATTTTGCCATCTTCTAGAAAAATGACTTGATCCATTTTTTCAATTCCTGCTAAATGATGGGTTACCCAGATGATTGTTTTTTCTTTTGTTGCTGTTAGTATTGTATTTAACACTTCTTGCTCTGTCATTGGATCAAGCCCTATAGTGGGTTCATCAAATAAAATAATCGGCGTGTTTTGAAGGAGCACACGTGCGAATGCAATTCTCTGTCGTTCTCCTCCTGAAAATCGCTGGCCCATTTCTTGCATGGGTGTATCTAAACCTTGAGGTAGGGAAGCGATTAAGTTGGTTAATTGAGCTCGCTCGATAACTTCTAATATCTCCTCATCTGTTGCTTGAGGTCGTCCCATACGTATATTATTTTTTATTGTTGTATCAAATAAGTGAGGTTTTTGATTTAAAACTGATACCGTTTTTGATAATAATTCATTTGTCATTGACTGTCCGTTAACTAATACATTGCCTTCATTAGGCTGAAGCACTCCAGCCATGAGTTTTAACAATGTTGATTTCCCCATGCCACTTTTCCCGAGAATAGCTATTTTCTTACCAGGTAATATGTTTAAAGATAGTTGATCAATTACTTTTTTCGATTGGCCTGGATAGTGATAGCTGAGTCTTTTAAGCGTTACCGTTGGGGAGGTGTTGTCCAGGGAAATATCATTTGCGTATTCAACTGCTTCCGCTTGTTCGTCCTCTATTTTCTGAATACGCGTTAAAGAGTCCTTGTATGTCGGAACGTGTTCAACGGCCTCTGATATCGGTAAAAGAGCCTCCATAATGGAAAAAGTCATTAGAACAAAAGCAGCAATGACTGTCGGTGAAAAGGCTCCCTGACCTGTCTGTTTATCTGTCCAAATAATCATCAGAACAATAACAAAACCTATAATGAGGCGGAGCAGAGCATTACGGACATGTTTCCACTTACGGAGATTGTTTTCCGTTTTTACAAGAAGACGATTTTCTTCCTCCAAGCGTCCTAGAATTTCATCAGTTCTGCCACTGGCTTGCCAATCAACTTGCCCAAAAATGGCGTCTGTCAATTGACTATATAATTTATTTGTCTGTTGTTTTTCATCTGTATGCTGTCGTCTCGTCGTTAACAGTGATAAAAGTGGTAAAAGGAAGACGAGCGTACCTAAAACAAGGAGCATCAATAAAGCAAAAATCCAATCAAACACTCCAAGAACACTTACGAAAACAGCATAAGTAATCACTCCGAAGATACTTGGAAAAATAGTCCGTAAATAAAAGTCTTGTAAATGTTCGATATCGTCCGATAAAACACCGAGTAAATCGCCAGTTTGATAACGGCTACTTAAGAATAAAGCCTGTGGCTCGACCATTTTATATAATCGGGTTCTCATCTTTTCAAGGATGCGTAACACGATATCATGATTAACGAGCTTCTCTAAATAAACAAAAACGGCTTGCCCAATACTAAACGCTCTTACAGCGACAATGGGCACATAAACTAGCATGATGTTTTCCGGACGGAGGGAGGATTTTGAAATAAGATAACCGGATACGAATAGTAACATGGCACCTGAGCCAATGCCTAATAAACCAAAGAAAATACCAAGGCTAATTCGTCCTTTATGATGTTTTAAATATGGCAAAATCCAATCCTTCATTTCAAGTCCCTCCTTTAAGCCGGTGTTGTAGGTTAAAGTAAGTGCCAGTTTTTTTGACTAATTGGTTATGAGTTCCTTGTTCAGCAACTCGTCCATTATCTAAAACGATGATATCATTCATATGATGCATCCAATGCAGGCGGTGAGTCGCTAGGAAAACAAGACGATTTTTAAAGACGCGCAACATGACTTGCTTTACCTCGTATTCTGTCTCAATATCAAGATGTGCTGTTGGTTCATCAAGTAAGATAATTGGTTTATCACTTAGTAAAACACGAGCCATCGCTATACGTTGTTCTTGACCACCACTTAACGTAAGCCCGCCTTCACCAATCTTTTGGTGCATGCCTTCTGGTATTTCATTTACAAAATCCTCAAGTTCAATTTCACGAATAACCTGTTTGACTCTTTCGTCAGTCGCTTCTGGAGCATAAAAGCGAATATTATCGGCAAGTGATGCAGGGAAAATATACGGATGTTGAGGAATATATGCAATGTTTTTCAACCAATCATTTTTCATCGTATTAACATCTTTTTCGTCTATTTTAAATTCCCCACTTGTTGGACTTAAAAATGAAGCGAATAAGTTAATCAGTGTCGATTTTCCAGCCCCACTTTCGCCAATAATGCCAATCATACCTGTACCTTGCCAAGAGAAGTTAATATTTTTTAATATAAGCGATCCTTTATCGCCAACATTGATTTCTTTTAAAGTGATCTGACTCGATGGTGTCCACGTAAATGAAGTGACTTGATCTGTCATGTCACTTTTTTCGTCTTCCGCAATAATTTTATCAATTTCTCCCATCGCTACTTGCCCGTCTAGTGTAGCGTGAAAATCACTACCAACTTCTTTAATTGGTGAAAAGTATTCAGGAGCTAAAAGCAAGATTGTTAAAGCCGGAAAAAGTACCATTGCCCCGTCAATTAAGCGAAAACCAAGTCCAACAGCCACAAAAGCTATTGAAAGACTGGTGAAAAAATCAAGGGCAAATGAAGAAAGAAATGCCACACGCAATGTTTTTACTGTAGCTTCTCTGTATCGCTTACTAACTTTATTTATTTTATAGACATGCTTAACACTTTGTCCTAAATATTTAAGAGTTTCCAGGCCTTTTAACGAATCAAGAAAGTGGTTTGATAAAACACGATAAGTCGCATATTGTTTATCAGCCATTTTTTGTGCCGCAAGTCCTAATAAAATCATAAAAATTATTATAATCGGTACAGTCACGACGAGGATAACAGCTGAGATTTTATCAAGAGTGAACACATAAAGTACAATCATCAGCGGTACAATGAACGTCCGAATCATACGGATTGAAATAATTTCAAGGTATTTTTTTAATTGATCCATACCTTCAATAGCGAGTGTAACTAAGCGTCCTGTTCCTTCTGTTTGAATAAATTGCTGTCCTTGACGGAAATAGGCCTTCACTAGTTTCTTTCGTAAATTTGTACTCGTTTTTTGAGCATAGTTTTCAGTTAAATACTCTTGGAAATGTGATAAGGCGTGACGCAGAATAAAAGCGAGAAAGAATAACGCTATATATGGAGCGGTGTCATTAAGAGGTACACGATCAAATAAAAGTGTAATTGCCCGAGCTAAAAAATAAGCTTGGGCAATTATACCAATGGTTTCAAAGATTATTAATATGGTTAGACTAGCGTAAAGCTTGCGACTTCCCGGATAGGAAGGCAGACCTTTTTTTCGTTTCATTAATATCCCAACTCATCATCTTTTTTAAGTCGCTGACGGAAAACGTAGTAACTCCATCCTTGATAACCTAACACAAATGGTAACAACGTGAGCGAGAAGTAAGACATAACTTTAAGCGTATAGCTTCCCGATGCAGCATTTAAAATCGTTAAATTATGGGCTTCACTGATTGTACTGATCATGACACGTGGGAACATACCAATAAAGACACTTGCTATAAGTAGCCCTATCGTAACACTTGTTAATGTGAATGCCCAGATATCTGATTTTTTAATATTAAGCATGCTCGCAACTAAAAGTGCTGCCCATGCTCCAATTGGAAGTATGATCCAGAAAGTTCCATGATACGTGAAGATATCTGTTGTTAACCATCCGATTATTGCAAAGGCGAGCAAAGAGATCAAGGCGAAAGGAGCAAATCTCTTACTGGCTCGTCGCGCCCTCTCTTGTAATTCACCTTCAGTTCGGATCGTGATAAATTGCAGACCATGCACAATGCAAAGCAATAGAAACATCACGCCACCTAATAACGCGAAAGGATGCAGAAACTGTAAGAAGCCTCCAACCATTTCTTTATCGCCGTCAATAGGCATCCCAGTCATAAAATTGGTTAAAGCCACACCCCAAAGGACAGGAGGAAGGGCACTACCAATAAACAGGGTCCAATCCCAGATGTTTTTCCAACGTTCTGTATTAACTTTTTCCCTAAATTCAAATGAAACTCCTCGTAAAATAAGCGCCAGTAACATAAAAACGAACGGAATATAAAAGCCACTGAATAAAGTCGCATACCAATGAGGGAAGGCTGCAAACATCGCACCTCCCGCGGTGATCAGCCATACCTCGTTTGCATCCCAGAATGGTCCTATCGTTCCAATATACGTTCGTTTTTCTGCATCATCTTTACCTAAAAACCGTGCAACGGTTCCAACGCCAAAGTCAAACCCTTCTAAAATGAAGAAACCAACGAAAAGAATTGCAATGAGTAAAAACCAAAATTCATTAAGTGACATTTGGAGTAGCCTCCTCTTCTGATACATCAAACGGATCGTCTAAATTACCAGATGTATCTTCTGGTTGATCTTTCTTTTTAATATGTTTCACAAATAGATAAACAGTGACGCCAGCTAAAATGGCGTACATTAACGTAAATGAAATAAAGGAGAATAACACTTCATTAAAGGTTACAGATGGTGAAACAGCATCTTTTGTTTGCATCACTCCAAAAACAACCCAAGGCTGGCGTCCCATTTCCGTCATAATCCAACCAACTGTATTGGCGATGAATGGAAGTGATATAGCGTAAACCATAATTTTTGTAAACCAGGGTTTTTTCTCTAGTAAATCTTTTCGAGAAGCATACCAGCCATAAAGGCCAAGTAATAGCATTGCTGTTCCGCTCATTACCATGGCACGGAAACTCCAAAATACGGTTTTGACAGGTGGGATATAATCTCCCGGTCCATATTTTGCTTCATAGGCTGCTTGAATTTGGTTCATCCCTTCAACTTCACCACTAAACTTACTATAAGAAAATAGGCTGAGAAGATATGGAATTTGAATTTCGAAACTATTTTCCTTAGCGTCCGTATCTATTCCTGCAAGTACAGTAAATGGTGCTGGATCATCACTTGTATTCCATAACGCTTCAGCAGCAGCTAACTTCATTGGTTGGGTTTCAACCAAATTCTGTGCTTGTTGGTGGCCAAAGACCATCACAAACATAGCCGAAATAGTCGCTACAATAATTGAAATTCTAAATGACTTTTTAAACATAGTGACGTCGTGTTTCTTAGCAATCTTCCAAGCACTCACACCCGCGATTAGGAAAGCTCCTGTTGCGAATGCTGCAAATAAAGTGTGAGGGAATTGTACCCATAAATGCCCGTTCGTTAAAATTTCTTTAATACTCGTCATTTGTGCTCGACCGTCAGCTAACTCATAACCAACAGGATGTTGCATAAAAGCGTTCGCTGATAATATCCAAAACGCAGATAAGATTGTTCCGATTGAAACAAGCCAAATTGAAATCAGGTGTACTCGCTTAGAAAGTCGATCCCAACCGAAAATCCAAATTCCGATAAAAGTAGATTCCATAAAAAATGCAAGCAAACCTTCGATGGCTAATGAAGGGCCAAAGACATCTCCAACAAAACGAGAATAAGTGGACCAGTTCATACCGAATTGAAACTCTTGCAGAATACCAGTAACGACTCCGACCGCAAAGTTAATAAGAAAGAGAGTTCCCCAGAACTTTGTCATTCGTTTATAAATCTCATCGCCTTTTTTTACGTACAGCGTCTGCATGATAGCAATAATGAGAGCTAAACCAATCGACATAGGGACGAAAAAATAGTGAAAAATCGTTGTGGACGCGAATTGAAGTCTAGCTAATTCTAATGTGCCCAAGATGGTTAACCTCCTATTAATAAGTGATGTTATTCACATATTTTCCATAAATTAATAGCAAATGTTTATAATTAAATTTAATACTATGGATGTGTTGAAAACCTTATACACTACTATTATATAACTTTATTCATTTAAATAAATACCTATAGGTTACAGAATTGGCAAGGTTTATTGACGATTTGATGTCGGAGATTTGTACAATGTATGACTTATGACTTTTTAATGTTTTGTTCAAACTCTGTTAATGAATTGTTATTATAGTAACAAGTTTTAACATGAAATAAAGTTCACTTATTCACAATCTAATTATATAACACTCCACTTCAAAATACTATAAAAAAATATGGTAACTAGAAAATTAACCAACAGATTATATAAAAAAGAATCCCAAGCGGTGACATCATTGCTTGGGATTCCTAAACGGTTCAATATTATGCTTATGACTTTTCTTCCTTTATTCGTGACTTTCTGCCTAAGATATTGACAACTAACACACTTGAAATAGCAATTAATCCACCAATTAACGAGAGGTTCTCAGGCCACTCATTAAGCCATACCCAAGCTATGATTATCGCTATAGCAGGCTCAATATAAAGCATCATTGATATTTTGGTGGCATTACCTAACGAAAGGGCGATGGTCCAGGCTGTATAGGCAATGGCTGCAGGGAAAATACCGACAAATATAGCTGATAAATTGGCTTCAACTGTTGCTTGCTGTACATTATTCCAAAGGCCAGGTAAGAAAATGAGCAGAGGGAGGGTTCCAGCCCATGTGAAATAGGCAGTGAGCTCAATCGGTTTGTAATGCGCAAAGAGTGGTTTCTGCAGAACAAAGAAAGCCGCAGTAGATATAGCCCCAATTAAGACGAAAAGGGCTCCTACATTAAAGGAAAACGAAGCGCCGGAACTTCCAATAGTGATCAATATAATTCCAATGAATCCAATCACTAGACCAATCCAACTAAACCATTCTAGGCGCTCTTCCATAAAAAGAACGGCAATAAGAGCCGTAAATATTGGGGCTGCTCCAACAATCATGCTTGCAGTTCCTGCGGGTATTGTTTCTACGCCAAATGTTAAACCGATGTGGTATACAGTAATACCGAGAAAACCTAAAAGGAAAATTTGACCTAAATCATTCGTTTTAGGTATTTGAAAGTGAACGTTCGGTAGCAGACTATAAAGAATAAAGACACCAGAGGCGACTAAAAAACGAACAAGGACTAAATGGGCCGGTGTGTAGCCGCCTAATAAACTCGCTCTGATTCCAGCAAAAGAGGAAGCCCAGATAATAATGGCGATTGAAGCCAAAGCAAAAGCCTTCTTATTCATAACTTACCTCCTCTTTTATATAAAATCAGTCATCATTCTTATCTGAGATTTGATAATAACCATAATCATCACCAAAGTAGCGATTATATCTATACCTAAATTTGTTATATAAATAAACGACAAGGACTTTAACGATGGCATAACCTGGAATACCTAAGATGACTCCAATTAGCCCGAATAAATTTCCTGCAACAAGTAAGACAATGACAAT
This sequence comes from Virgibacillus sp. MSJ-26, assembly GCF_018918075.1. GTDB lineage: Bacteria > Bacillota > Bacilli > Bacillales > Amphibacillaceae > MSJ-26. The sequence goes on along the minus strand of NZ_JAHLPW010000007.1, from coordinate 41,079 downwards.
AGTGAGAGGATGAATTTTCATAGTTTTTCCCATCACGTTCGGTGAAATGAAATTTCCTTCTAAAAATTGAACAGCTCCCCAGACTGCAGCAAGTTTAAGCAGCATAAACGGAGACGTCACAATCGCGATAATAATGGCAGGTGAAATAGCAATCATTGGTCCGAGATAAGGAACAACACTCGTGATTGCCGCCGTAATTGCTAGCACAATCGCATAATCTAGATCGATAATTAAATAACCAATGTAAAGTAATATACCAATACATAGTGCAACGATGATTTGTCCTTGGATATAGGAACCAACTTGATTGTCCATGTTTTTAAGGATTTGATCAATATCTTTCCGAAATTTTGGCGGCAATAAGGTTAGACAATATTCCTTGAATCGCTTGCCATCTTTTAAAAGGAAAAATAAGATGACAGGGAACGTAATGATGGCGACAACTACGTTGGTTAAAGTACTTGCCACATTTTTAAAACCTTCAACCGCCCCACCAAGATAGTCACTTATTTTACTAGGTAAATCACTTAAATTTTCCACAAGCCAATTATAGCCTTCGTCATAATAAGGGCCGAGAATCGAATGTTTTAACCATGATTGAATATTATCACCCATTTGGTTGAGATACCGCGGAAAGGCAGTTATTAATTCTGTAATTTGTCTTTCAATGATAGGGGCGGTCACTAAAATAATCCCGGTTAAAATACCAGTAACAGTTAATGCGATAATTATAATGCCCCAAACTCTTTTTATATGAAGTTTCTCTAACAAATCTACAATGGGATTCAATAAGTAATAAGCTATAAAAGCTAAAATAGTCGGAGCAACAATAGTTGAAAATACAATAATCAATGGATGGAAGATAAAAGATACCTTACTGTAAATGAATATAGTAATACCAATTAAAATTAAAACAATTAAACTATAAATTAAATTGGGCCCCCCAATGAACTTCATTAAAGGGGTTGGCCGTTTGAGATTCACTATACATCGCTCCTTCATCGATAAATGAGTACAATTATTAGAAAAACTTAATTACATATTATAACTGATTTCAAAAGAAAATTCTCTTATTAATATATTAAAGCTCTTACTAAGATAATTAAAGTATGAGCTGTGAACTACTTTTTGATTATTATCCTCATAAAAATAAGTTTTCCCTCGAATGGTTTAAAGAAATCTAAAGTCGGGTATATGAATTTAGAGGAAATTTACATAGGGAACATACAAAAAAGTGTATAGGAGGTACTTCAGTGAAAAAGTTAAAAGAAAAGGAAGCTAGCCTCATTAAGGATATTATTCATGAAAATGATGCAGTGATTGAAATGGATGATAAGCGATATTATTTATCACTGATTGAGGAGCCTGAACAGATAAAAAATAATGATATTAAGTGCGAAGAATTTAAGGAAAAGGTCAAAACTACAAAGCAAAATATCTTAAAAGGGAAAAGATTTATCATCGATGACATTGTAGAAATGATGGATCAGGGGGTACTTTAGTGAGTCTAATGTCCTTTGGTAAATTAAATATAAAATAAGCGCGTGTTAATGGCTCTGTGACGGATTAACACGCGCTTATTTTTTATGGAAAAAGTTATTATTTTTCTAGGGGCGCATATTCATGAACCCATACTTTCATTTTTGGAGCCCACTTCATCCCTGGATGAATATCTAAAATGGATTGTTTATAAGCTTCAAGGTCCGTGTATCCTTCTTGCCTCGCATCTTCATCAGACATGTCGCCTAAATACTGAGAGTAGATGCGTTCGACCTTAAATTGATGGCCTTCTAGTTCCATAACCTCGCCAATATCTGCATAAATGCCATTTCGCCTTGTAGCTGTCTTTTCACCGTTAACCACTTTTGCGACATCTTCGGGAATAGTGACCAGCTTTTCAATCGTACAAGATTTTTCAGGTAAAGTTTCATTTTTATTCTCAGATAGCACGTTAACACACTCCTGTCTTAAATTAATTATTCAACTTTCGCATCAATAGAATAAGCCTAAATATTGAACAGGACCTGAGCTTATAGTTCGTCTAATCATCCTCTTAACAATCTGTTTAAATGAGACTAAAAAATCGAACTATGCTTACCATTGAACCATTAAAAAATAGCTGTTTATACACAAAAGTTATAAACTGTGCAGTACCAATAAGGTTGTTTTCAGAGCAAGCGTAATCGCCACCGTCTGGGATCGCTCCGGGCGGATGCTTTCCGCGGGCACGGCCTCAGCCTCCTCAGAAGCAAAGAACGCTTCTTGCGGGGGTCTTCGGACTCGCGCTATTCCCGCAGGAGTCACCGCCCTGCGCTCACCCAGACTATTAAAGTTATTTAATGCTATTATAAGGCATTTCTGTACAATGATATTACGCTGAAATCAGCGTTTTTTCCGTAGCGTTCGGATTATTGCTTACTTTCACAGAAGTGGGAAAGACTCTTAATCCAAACTATGTCGCAGTGCAGTTTATATCAATTGCGCAGTAATAAAGATTTTTTTTGGCTTGATGATCCAGTTCCTTCGGGTCAATTCATTAAAATGTCAACTGGTGCAATGGATTTTATCCTACCCCCATGATCCTAAAGGTTAGTTGTTAATGCCATTCTGCGAAAGTTAATTACTTATTAGAAGTATACAGAAGATATTAAATATAAGGAACTCTTTTGTTTAATGAAAGAGCTTTTTATATTTAAGCTTCTGTATGACCACTCATTTTTGAGGTCGTTTTTATTTTCGACTTAACAGAAATGATAGCTGTGATTAGAGAAATTATAACGAATATAGCGCCAACAGAGGCATTGCTTTCAACCGTAGCGTGATCAATAATAAGACTACCAATGAAGGATCCAAATGCTATTCCAAAATGAAGAGCCGAATTGTTCAAGCTTTGTTGAATATCGGACGTCTCTGGTGAAGTGACAATCAGATAACTTTGCACAGCGGGTGTAATAGCCCAGCTTAATATGCCCCATATCATTAGTGTAACTAAGAAAACGGGGATTGAAAATGTTGTGTAGGGAACGGCAAACAGCACAAATGTAAATAAGATAGTACAAATGAAAATAGTTAGTTTTGCTCCAAATCGATCCGAAAAAGCTCCTCCGATTCCACCACCACTAACAGCTGCTATCCCGAATATTAAATAAATAACACTAATCCAAACGCCACCGATTCCCATAGTCTCTTTTACAAAGGGAGTTAAATAGGCATATAAAACAGTGTGTCCAGTTAAAAAGAAGAATGTCGTTAATTGAGCTGTGAGTATTTTACGAACCTTAAGGGTTGTTAATAAGTTTTTAAGTGGCACGGCTGGTCGTGGTTCCACACGTTCCATTAAGAAGTACACACCAACCATTGAAAGGATGGTTAATAAGGCAATGAGCACAAACGGCGCTCGCCAACCAAAGGCCTGCCCTAGAATTAGCCCAACAGGAATACCAAGTACAATCGATCCACTGACACCCATAGATACGATGCCAATCGCACGACCACGGTACTTAGGTTCAACAATATTCGGAGCCATCACTAAACATAAAATAATCAGTAAAGCCCCGCTTAATGCCGAAATAATACGACCGATAAAAAGAACTGTATAGGTAGGACTGAAAATCGTGACAAAATTACCAACTAAAAAAACTAACAAAGAAATAAGGGTTAACTTTTTCCTCTCGATGTTACCAGTTACTACGAGTAAAATCGGAGCGGCAATGGCAAAAATCAATGAAAATATCGTGATTAGTAACCCCGCCATTCCAACAGTCACATTTAAATCGTCAGCAATCAAATCAAGAATTCCACCAATGATAAGCTCAACCATACCGACTACAAAAGATACGATCATTAAAAAATAAACACGTTTATCCATATAACAGACGCCTTCCTAGTTAAGATACAAATTTAATCTTAACCTCCTAGCCTTCAAAATACAAGAACTCAATTATTATAGAATGAGAAAAGGAAAAACAAAAATGGTCATTCTTCAGGAAAAAATAGCAATTGTTTGATATACTTAAAGTAACCTCATTTTTAAGGAGGAACTTTAGTGAGCCAAACAGATAAGATCTTAGAAAAAGAAGCAATGCATATGTTAAAGCTGACAAGCAGGACATTTTATATACCGATAAAGTTATTAAAGCCAACATTGCGAGAGACCGTGGGATCTGCTTATTTATGCATGCGTGCAATTGATGAAATTGAAGATCATGAGACCTTAGATATTGACGTCAAACAACAACTTCTTAATGAGACGAGCGTCTTGTTAAAAAGTGATTTTGATGAGGAAGCTTATTCAGAACTTCTGGCACCTTACAGGGATATACTGCCTGAAGTGACCCTAAGACTAGGAGATTGGATTCGCTTTTGTCCAGAAGGAATTGTTGGAAAAGTGACCGAGTCAACAAGCGTTATGGCAACAGGAATGGCAAAATGGGCTGGGAAAGAATGGCAAGTTAAAACAGAAGAAGACCTTGATGACTATACATACTATGTAGCAGGATTGGTTGGAGTCATGCTGTCTGATATATGGGAATGGTATGATGGGACGAAAACAGACCGCGACTTGGCGATTGGTTATGGACGTGGCCTGCAAGCTGTTAACGTCTTGCGAAATAAAGACGAAGATGCAGAGCGCGGGGTGCGTTTCTTCCCTGAAAACTGGACACGAGATGATATGTTTGCGTATGCAAATGAGAATTTAGACAAAGCAGATGAATATATGAAAGACATTAAGACAAGAAACATCACTCTGTTTTGTAAAATCCCACTCGGCTTAGCTAAAAGAACGTTAAAAGCACTTAAAAGTGGCAAAGAAAAGATGTCACGTCAAGAAGTTGAAGAAACCGTCGATGAAATTATTAATGACTAAATAATAAACCTTGAAAAAATACCGATGTCCACGGTGAGCATCGGTATTTTTTATTGGGAATCTTTAACAACCGATCAACCTGTTAATGAAGCTAGTCCTCATTGTTTAAATAAGTGAGAGATACTTTTAAATTAGCATTTTTTTCTCGTATTTGGTCTAATAATTCCTTATCTTTGGTAGAATTTTTACTACGAATAGCATACGTATATAGAATCATAGTTCCCAAGTTCGTCGTTTCAATTTGACGCAGAGAATGATTCTCTGTAAACTTTTCAAACAGATCGTCAAACATATTCTCATGATTCAAATTTTCTGGAACAGTTATTTTTAAAATTTGTGTATCTTTTCCCTTACCATATTCAAATTTGTACAACAAATAAAATATGAAACTAGCAAACAAGGTTAAAATAATTGCTAGATCAAAATGATAAAGACCACTCGTCATCCCTACACAAAGCCCGAAGAAAATATAAGCAATATCTTTAGCATCAGTTACTGCACTTCTAAACCTAATTAATGAAAATATAGCAAACAATCCAAAAGCTACTCCAGCATTATCACTAATCACATTCATTACAACGGAGACAATGACACTCATCATAATAATTGTATGCACAAATGCTTGTGAGTAACGTTCACCTGTAAACGTAACTTGGTATACTTTAGTAATAACTAGACTCAATATTGTTGCTGTAACCATTGCTAGTAAAATCATAAATATTGTTGATTCGTCAGCAACCGATTGTGATGAAAATAAATTCTCTAAAAAGTCCATTTTAAACGCCTCCTCCAATTAATATCTTTTCTTCTTCAATTCCATTTGGTAATTCATCTTTTCTTAAATGCTCTAAACTTGTACAGAACTTTGAGGCTCCTCGTTGCTTACACTCCAATTCCTGCAAAATACGTGTTAGCCATAATGGAACACTATTATTTACTTTCACCTCGAGTATAACGAGATTGCTATCGATAAAATGTTCACCTTGAGGGCCATTTTCGACGAACAAATCATGATTTCTACAACGTAAGTTCAAGTCAAAGGTGATTCGTAGACCGTCATCGTCAATTCCATGCAAGGCGTGTCTGTCATAGCTAATTACCATCTCGGGACGTAAATTGTACAGATGGCGAAAATGGTCAATCTCTTTTAAAACTTGGGTGTTTGATGTTTTATATTCTTCTAGTGGAATACTAGAGTCCTCTATTAAATACCGATAAGCTTCCATTAACGGTAAAACCATTCGTCGCTTATTCACAACCTTTTTATGTTTTTGCTTTACTTCAAAGAAAGCAGTTCCATTAATATCAGTTTCATCGTACACACGTAATCGCAGTTTTTGACGAAACCTTAGTTTGTTTTTTGTTTCAAAATAAATAGAGTGCTGCGCATTATCAAAGTATAGACTTGTAACCGTGTACCTGCCGTTCACTCCATTTAGATCTGGCCTCATGTAGAGGGAAATTCTCTCAATTAATGCCTCATATTGTTCGATGGTAATAAGATACTTTTGTTCACGGCGTGTAAATATCTCAATGGCCATGTCATACAATCTCCTTTCGCTTCGATACTTATACAATAACCTTGGAGCCTTATAGTTCTCTGTGTGAAAGATTAAAAATCTATGAGAATCTCGCAAGAATTTGTATAGGAGAGCAGGTTCGTTATTTGGTACGTAAAAAAGAGACCAAATAAATGGTCTCTAGAATTTAGTACCGACGATTATTTATTAAGCTCTTTACGCCAAGATATAATAAAGCTAAAGCAAATACGACAATCGCTATTCCGCCGATAACTGTAAAGAACTGGGCTACTCCAGCGGTGATAACAGTAGAGGTGGGTAGGTTAGCTAATGCAAAACCAGCTAATATTGACGCTAAAAAAGTCAAAACTAAATTATTCATAGTTTTACCCCCCTTTCACTATATTTCTATGAAATGGAAAGGGGGTTAGATTGTATGAATGTCAGAGAGATAATTAAAAACATTGGAAAGATTGGATTCGATCTAAATCGATACCAAAGTAGACCCACCTGTTTCTTCTCCAGCGATATCCAGCGACTGACTGACGCCCAATATAGACAGGGTAAAACCAAAACGACTCACGGTTCAACCAAACATACGTGAACTTATACAAGCATCCACGAATGGCCCCTGGATCTATAGCAAATGTTTGAAAGCTTGGCTGTGTCGGTTCAAAATTTGGTGGTGGGGTTGTTGGTGGGCCTCCTGTCTGTGGAGCTGTTGGTTGATTAGGATATGAACCTCCTCCTGGATAATATGGATATTGAGGATGCATAGGTGGTGGTCCGTAAAAAGGTGGACTGGTAGTCGGAAAACCAAACAAGCCACCTATCATCCCTGGGATATTCATCTGTCTTTCTTCATTTGAATTGGGTGGATAATGATGATACATCTTATTTTCCTCCTTAATGATAACTTACAGTACTAATATATGAACAAATGTCTAGTATGGTACTTTTCATAAGTTAATTTTTGGACATAAAGGGAAGAATAGATATAAACAAAAATAATCGAAGGTGGGAAAAGAAATGGCACAATTAACTGAATTACTAACAAAAGAAGACTTAGAAAAAGCTTGGGATATGTCAAAAGAAAAGCCAGTCTTATTATTTAAACAAAGCACAACTTGTCCGATCAGCGCTGAGGCTTTCAAACAATATAATGCTTTCATCGACGAAACAGATTTAGATGTTGGAACTTATTTTGTTAAGGTAAGAGAAACACGTGAACTATCAAATCAAATTGCAGAAGAAACTGGAATTCAACATCAGTCACCGCAAATTTTTTTGGTCAAAGATAAGCAAGTACTATGGAATACGTCTCATTCCAGTATTACACAAGGAGCCATTAAGGAAGCCTTAACTAATGAAGGTTAATATATTATTTAAGCTGAACAATAGCCCGTTTATTCCATCATGGATGAATAAACGGGTTTTGTATGTCTGAAAAGAAACCTTGACTATGACGTTACGTAATAGATTATAGTAAAATTTGAAGGGAGGTTAAAAAGTGAAAGTGAAAGAAGTTGCTGACTTAGCAGGTGTTAGTGTGCGGACACTTCATCATTATGATGACATTAACTTACTAAAGCCAAGTTCAATAACTGACTCTGGTTATCGGATTTATTCTGAGCGTGACTTGGAGATGCTTCAACAAATTTTGTTTTTTAGAGAGTTAGAATTCCCGTTGAAAAGGATTAAAGAAATAATGAACAGCCCTTCATTCAATCAAGAAGAAGCATTAATCATCCAACAAAAGATGTTGCGTAAGAAAAAAGAACATATCAACGACATGCTTCACACGATTGATAAAACAATCCAGCATATGAAAGGAGAACGGAAAATGTCAGAGCACGAACGATTTTCAGGATTTGATTTTAAAAATAATCCTTATGAACAAGAAGCACGCGAGCGGTGGGGTGACCAAGCGGTTGAGGAATCAAAAGATAAGATTAACAAAATGTCAGAAGAGGGGAAACAGGACTTGGCTCATGACTTTGATATGATTTATAAAAAGCTTGCCCAACTTCGTCATCAGGCACCAGATTCAGAAGAAGCTCAAGCAGAGATTGAAGAATGGTATCACTATTTAAATAAAATAGGAACCTACCCATTAGATGCATTTAAAGGATTAGGGCAGATGTATGTCAGTGATGAAAGATTTACAAAGAACATTGATAGATACGGGGAAGGCTTAGCCCAATTTATGTGTGATGCGATGGCAGTTTATGCGAATCGCCACTCGTAAAATTTTAAAGGGAGGGAGGTGTGGCAATACATCAACCTCCCTTTGTTAAGCACTCGGGTAGTAAATATCCTACTCGGTCGATACTTCGCCCAACTCGGTCGGTGACGCCCCCAACTCGGGCGACAACTTGTTCAGGTCGGTCGGTGCCACCTCCGACTCGGTCGATACTTCGCCCAACTCGGTCGGTACTGCCCCTAGGTCGGGCGACATCCCTCCTAACTCGGGCGACAACTTGTTCAACTCGAGCGGTGCCACCCCCAGGTCGAGCGACATCCCGTCCAAATCGACAGCAAACCACCCAAATCGAGCGACACTACATTAAAAACACTTCCATCACAACTTTCCAACCGCTTTCTTTATATCCCTTGCTTCTGTTATAGCTGAGATGACTGAGACGCCATCTGCTCCTGCCTCGATAACGGAGGAAGCATTGTTGGTAGTAATTCCACCAATTCCTACAATGGGTAGTAGTGGAAATCTGTCCCTTAGCGTATGAATCCATTTCACGCCAACAGGTGTTTTTGCATCTTTTTTTGTAGTTGTAGCATACATGGGGCCGGCCCCTATATAGTCGACCAATTCAATTGGACTCTGAGTTACTTCTTGATTATTTGATACAGAGAGACCAATAATTTTATTGGGAAATTGCCGTTGAATTACATCGACAGGAGTGTCGTCTTGGCCAACATGAATTCCATCTGCTTCTAATGGAACTACTAAATCAACATCATCATTAATAAAAAAGAGAATACCGTTAACTCGGCATATTTCCCTTAGTTGTTTACCTAGTTCTAGCTTAGCTTGCCCTGTTAAGGAACCAGTTCCTTTTTCACGGTATTGGAAGGCTGTTATTCCACCGGCAATAGCTTCTTCTAAAATTTCAACCGGATTTCCGGTGCAATTTTGGCTTCCCATAATAAAGTATTTCCGCAATTTTTGTCTAAGTTCAGGCATCTTCTACCTCCCCTGAAGTCGTGTGACGTCAAAAGATAATGCATCTATAAAATTAGTTTTAAATGATGCTGGTCCTAATACATTAGGTTGAGAAGCAGCCAATTCTGCTGCATGTCCATAGAATATGAGGGCTGATAATGCTTGCTCTTCAGTAGGGTGATCTGTTGTTAGGCATGCTGTTAATATGGATCCTAGTAAACAGCCAGCCCCCGTTACCTGTTCAAGCAAAGAATGTCCTTTATCATTATGCAAAAGACGTTTACCTGTTGAAATGGTATCTGTTTTTCCTGTGACGACTGCTACGGTCCGATATGTCTTTGCTACCTTTCGGGCGATCTCATCGACATTACCATCCCCAAGTGATTCGACACCTTTGGTTTCCCAAGCTATCTCTGCCAGGTGGGCCATTTCTCCAGCATTTCCTTTAATCGCTGTCACATCAACTTGGTCGAGAATATCATGAACGACCTTTGTTCGATAAGGCGTAGCGGCGATGCCAACTGGATCAAGAACAACAGGGATGCCCTTGTCATTAGCAGCTTTCCCCGCTAAGATCATAGCTTTATGGTCTGCTTGCATTAATGTGCCTATATTAATAAGTAAACCGTCAGAAACTGAAGCGATATCGGCTACTTCTTCAGTGGCCTTAGCCATGATAGGCGAGCCACCGAAGGCTAGTAATCCGTTGGCTGTAAAATTCATGACTACTTGATTTGTAATATGGTGAATGAGCGGCTGGTTGCGGCGAACATCTGCAATAATATTTTGGTTCATTTTATCACCATTTCAAGGCGCGGTGCAAAGTGATTGGTCGGTCCACTTCCACGTCCGATGTCGAGCGAATGCTGTATTGCAAGCGTCACATAATTTTTAGCTTGTTGAACAGCTTCAGTTAGTGACTTTCCTTTACTTAAATATGCCGTGATAGCCGCCGACAAAGTACACCCAGTTCCGTGTGTATTTTCTGTATCTATTCGTTTAACTGAATACGCGTGAAATTCACTTCCATCGTATAAAAAGTCGGTTGCATCTCCTTTAGAATGACCGCCTTTAACGAGAGCAGCTTTTGCACCGAGTGTCGTCACAATATCTTTCGCTGCTCTTTTCATATCTTCACTTGTTTCGATTTTTCGTTCCAGTAGGTGCTCTGCTTCAGGAATATTAGGGGTCACAACTGTTGTCATAGAAAGCAGCTCATCTCTTAAAAACAAACGGGCATCTTCATCTATTAAAGTATCCCCACTTGTTGTTACCATGACGGGATCCATCACATATGGTGCATTTAGATATGGTATTTTATCTTTAATAACTTTCATCATTTCGATATTAGCAATCATGCCTGTTTTAAATGCTTGAGGTGACACATCGTCTATGATTGAATTTAACTGCGATTCAATCATGGAGAGGGGCAGATGATGGACGTCTTGAACGCCTGTTGTATTTTGAGCCACGACAGAAGTAACCACTGACATTCCGTAGCTTTTTAATTCTTGAAACGTCTTTAAATCGGCTTGGATTCCTGCGCCGCCTGTTGGATCTGTTCCAGCAATTGTTAAAGCACATGATGTTTTACTCATTATAAGTCTCATCCTTTTCTGATTGCACCTAAGGTACAAAAGTATTTAAAAACAGTTGATATAAAATAATAGATAGATTTTCAAAAAAATTACTTTGTTGACATACGTGGTACTTGAGCGGCTTGTTTAACTCTGCCGACGATCAACCATCCTATCGCTGCGCCTGAGATACTACTGACGAGAAATGACGGCATGAAGAAAAGTGCACCGAAAGAACTTCCCATCAATAACTTGGCAAAAGGTACGGAGAATAATGAAGCGAGTATCCCAGTACCCACCACTTCTCCAAAAGCTGCCCATCCATCCCTACGAAACTTTTTATAAAGATATCCTGCTAGAAAAGCACCGATCATACCACCTGGAAAAGCTAACAATGAGCCAATGCCAAGTAAATTACGAAGCAATCCAATCATAAATGCAATGCCTACAGCGGGTCCGGGGCCGAGCATTACTGCGGCCATCACATTGACGGCATGTTGAACAGGGTAGGCTTTAGCTATTCCTGCAGGAAACCATAGAAATTGTGAGCCTAATGTCCCAATAGCTACAAATACTGCCATTAGGGTAAGTAAACGGGTTCGATTCATATTGTTTATTTACCTCCTTATAATAATAAAAAGAGCCAGGTCTACGGACGGGACCTGGCTCGGACTATTATATATATTTTCTCCGACTACTTCCCTCCGCTGGTATTAACCAGATCAGGTCCGTAAGAGTCAGAAAGCTTGTTGCGCTTTCCTCTCAGCCCGCATATTGGGCACCCCTAGTAGTTACTTATTATTCAGTTGTTACTTTCACCATATCAGAAGAAAAGGGTTTTGTCATGTTAATCAGATTAAAATGATAGTTCAAGAGAAGGGAGACGTGAGAAGAAAAGATTTGCTGGAAGATAAAAGAATGAGTGCTTATGTTTAGTAAATTAATCACCTAGAGAGTCATAAAAGGACTTTAAAAATTTGCCTTCAATTTCGCCATTTTTCACTTTGTAAAGTTTATGGTTGATCATCACTTCTTTTTTGTAAGGCACAATAAAATTCGTGTGGCCGTTACCATCTAAATATATAATTGAAGCACGATCAGGCATGTAGCCAGTACGGTCAGCTAACATACGCTCATATGTTACACAATTAAAATAATCAGTAATGCGTTTGATTTCCTTCTTATTTGTAGTGCTTTTATAATGCCGATTGCTCGGCGTATCCATGGTTAATTTTGAGATCTCATGTGAAGAAATATTAAGTGTTTCATCAAAATTTTTATTGACAATTTGATCACTCATAACGAATAAAGGAATAAAGGCATATACGAATATTAAAATTAAATAAATGTATTTTCTCATTTTGATTCACCCTCCTAGTACCTGCTTTTTCTTCATTATCTGTTAGAAGAGAAAACTTTGCTTTGACAGACGTCAATTTTTATAAAATATACTTAAAGGGGCTCGAAGGGTGTGTAAGAGTTGAATAAAAAAGGCCGGACTCTATAAAAGAGTTCGGCCTCTTAATTTAAACTATTAATCTTCTACATTTATGAATAATTTACCGTCTGCTTGTTCGCGTGTTTTGTTACCGTAAGCATCTTCTGCAATGACTTCGATAACCGCGCCTTCTGCATAGGCGTTATTCGTAGCTGTCCAGTATCCTACATAATGGCCGTCTTCCATTTCCATCATAGGTAGTTCTGTAGGATTTTGCGTAAGACCTGCATTTGTTAGTGGCATATGAACAACGAATGTTGCGCGAGTTCCAGGCTCACTATCAAATTCAATCATGACACTTTCTCCGGCATTAAGACTTTTATCTTCAGTTGGAGTTAAGTTATCAATTTCAGGAGCATCATATTTAACGTCAAGAGTCACAGTTTCCGTTGTTGTATTACCAGCTTCGTCAGCTGCAACAACTTCAATAGTGTTCTCACCGTTATCTAATAAGATGCGCTTAGAAAACTTCCCGTCTTCGTCAACATCTGCATCTTGTCCATTAACTTCAACGTAATCTAGATGTTCATCTTGTACGGTTCCTTCAACTGTAGCTGTTTCGCGATTAGTTTTGTCACCATCAACTGGGTTATCAATTGTTAATTCAGGTGCTTCAGTATCAAGTGTGACAACAACCGGGTCAGATTCCCCTGTTGCAGCACCATCGACCTTCGTAACAGCTTCAAACTCATTTTCTCCTTCATCTAATTCCTGTTCAAATGAAAAGGCACCGTCATCACCAACTTCATCTGATTCAACCGCTTCACCATTCTTCAATAGTTCGATAGTTGTGCCCTCAGATGCATTACCTTCAACAGTAACGTCTGTTTCATTTGTAATCAATCCATCGGAAGGTGAAGTAATGACTGGTTCTTCGACTTCATAAGCTACACGAGCACGGATCATGTAGTTTCCTTCATTTGCTGGAGAGGGCTCCCATGAACCGCCAACTCCTTGGTAACTTCTTTCCGCATTCGGGCTTGTTTCATCTGTAGCTAAACCAGGGGCGCCTGTATTAGGTGCAGTTTGCACATAAACCATGAAGAAATCTCCGTCAACGATGATATTGTGATCTGATAGATCAACGACTGTCCAATCTGTTTCATCGCGGATTGCTTCAGCATCGACAGGTCCTGCTAGTTTTTCACCAGGTAGACCATCATCGCCTGCATCCCATACTTCAACCGCAAAGTCTGTTCCGCCTGGTACTGGGAATTCAGGATTCCAGAACTTGAATACACCATCTGTTACGACTGCTTTTTCTTTGCCTTCAGGAAGGGACATCTTAACAGCCCAGCTATTACCTGCATCATAAAAGGCACGAGCGTTATCTGCAACGCCGTCATCATATGCTATTTCTCCACCAGGTACTGTATAGAATGGCTCTAACTCGATGTTTAAGTCGACATCCTCATTTAGATCAACTTCTACTTCTGTACTGTGGTAATTTTTAGCCATAACTTTTAATGTGTAGGAATCTTCATAAGCCGTCAGAGAGAAGTTTCCATCTTCATCTGTTTCAACAGGGTCAATGTTAGCATCTTCTACAAGAAGAAGGGTTGCTCCAGCAATTGGGTCACCTGTTGCTTCATCTGTAACCGTTCCTGAAACTGTAGATTGAGCAAGTTCGTCTAATTCGAAATTTGCTTCTGTTGTTTCATCTACTTCTACTGAAACTTCTTGTTCAGCTGATTCATATCCATATGTTTCTGCTTTGACATTGAACGTACCCTCTGAACTCATGATAGAGTAGCTTCCATCTTCAGCATTTGTATTAGTTGAGCTACCTGTTTCAAGTACACTAACTTTTGCACTTAATGGTAAGTTATCACTAGAATCAGTGACTGTTCCATCAATCGATCCAACACCGTCTAGTATCGACGAGACAGCAGCTTGAGCGTCAATTAATCCATGTCCATAGCCATTATTTGGAGACTCCTCAAACTCACTATCTGTTAAAGGTTTAGCTGTATTCATGAGTATTTCTTCCATGTCATCAACATTAATATCAGCATTAACTTGACGAAGTAGTGCAGCTATTCCTGTAACAGCTGGACTAGCCATTGATGTTCCACTCATTGATCCGTATCCATCACCAGGTACAGCAGAACGAATATTAACACCCGGAGCTGCAATTTCTGGTTTTATTTCATCATATGGTGAAGGTCCTTGTAAGGAAAAGTCTGCTAAGTCATCGTTTTTATCTGTTGCACCAACAGCGAATGATTCAGGGTAATTAGCTGGAGCTGCAACTGATCCAGGTCCACCCGGATTAAATAAATCTGTGTTACCAGCCGCGAATTCCGGGAAAATTTGAGCATCTCTCCATGCTTGAACAGCATCACGGTACCACTCATCAAGGCCTGGACCGCCACCCCAAGAGTTGTTAACAACATCTGGTGCCATGTCAGCACGATCACCAGGAGCTAGAATCCATTCTGCAGCATCAAGTAAATCCGCATCCATAGCATTACCACTAGCATCAAAAACTCTTGCAGCAATCCATTTTGCACCTGGGGCAACACCGACTTGATTGGATTCATCTGTTTCATGTCCAACCATGGTACCAGTTACATGTGTTCCATGGCCGTTATCATCAGCTGGTTCGTCGTAATTATCAGAAGTAGCATCGTAGAAGCTGTATTCATGCTCTACAACACCCGTTTCAGCATCATATCCACGGTATTGTTCTTTTAATGCAGGATGGTCCCACTGAACACCTGTGTCTAAGCTCGCCACTACCGTACCAGATCCGTCAACGCCCAATGCCCATGCATCTGGCGCATTAACTTGATTGACGTTCCACTCAATATCGTCATCTTGTAAACTCGCTTTTGGTGCTTCCTCTTTAATAGTGACTGTTTCATTTAATGTACGTTCTTCGTTTGGTAGAATCTTTTCTACTTCAGAAAAACTAGCTATCTTCTCAGCGATTTCTTTAGGTGCTGTGACAGCCATTCCATTAACAATGTGGTAAGAATGAAAGTCCTCTACCGTTCCATTTTCAACTTGTTCTTCCAAAAATTCCTTTACGTTAGCCTGAGATTCAATTGAAACGGATTTTAATTCTGAGATGACAGCAGATCTTTGACTAAGCTCTGCTTTGTGTGAAGAAAGTTGCTTGGATTCAGCTGCTTTCCTAGCTTCATTGGCCGCTTTTGTCGTATCTGCCTTTTCTTCAAATTTCACTAAAAATGTTACGGAATCATTATCTTTAAATTGATTCACTAAACGATCGCTTACTTTTTGTTTGGCAAGTTTATTAGAATCAACTGCTGATTCATGTAGTTTTCCGTTATTATCATTTTTTCCAACTGATACTGATAAGGATTCAGCACTTAATGTTGGAGCAAATAACGAAAAGACCATCAGAATTGTTGCGAATATGCTAAATAACTTTGCAAATCGTTTTTTGTTATAACTCAATATGCTAGTCCTCCCTTAATAATTTAATTAAAATAGAAAGTTCCTAAAAGGCCTCCTTTCTTAATGAAGTGAAATGGTTGTCTATCCCTTCATGGTGCTAACTAAACTATAGAATAAAAGATAACTTAAATGTGTCGGATTTCGTCGAATAAAATTCAGGTATTGCAAAATAAACAATTTTACCTATTGTTCTGCCAATTCTATCGACCTGAGGACAAAACTTAAAATAGGCTGTGAGATTCGTCATAGAGGTTTTACTAAGTTATATAAACCGTCCTTCATTGAAAAGCTGAAAATCATTTCTCGATAAAATGAAAGAAAAATGAATCGATTTGACCATAGATATATCTATTAAGTTTTGCCTCTCCCATACCTCTTGATTTTTCATAGTATCATTTATATCAAAGAAGATTTGATGGATAAAAAGTACTGGAAAACTTTCCGTTATACGTGCCTTATGTCCCGATTCAATATCAGAGAAAATTTTTATGAAAAACAAGAATAGTGCTGCTGTCTGCATGGAAATTTTGTTTATTGGTAACATACTTTTTACATCATGTTAAAAAAGGTCATCGCGAGTTGAGTTAAGAGGTGATAGGTTTGCTGCTAGATATAAGTAGAAAAACAATTTTTCGGATTAAAATTGCAATAAAAAAACCCGAACGAACTTTCGAATTCTTTTAAGAAATCGAATGATCGTTCAGGTTAATAATAAGAGGTTCATCATTGCCAGTAAAGTTCCAGCCAAAAAAGTTGAAATTTATAATGCGAATCTTTTATTTTTTCTCTCCAAACCTTTCCAGAACCCTATAAAATTCAGGTGCAGTCCGATGGAGTCGGGTTGGTTTAAAGTCTTTATTGACCCACATATGCTTCGTGATGCCAGTTGTAATAAGTTCACCTGTTGGATCAGTGACAATTTTATTATGGCTTTTTGCAAAATCATCTTCCGTTATTTTTCTTGCCTCGTAAGTAAATGTTAGTTTGATAGGTGAATAATCAGCAATTTTTGTATAAATTGCGATACAGTCGTCAAACGTCGCTGACTTTTTGTAATTGCATTCAACATTGAGGACTGGAAGTAATAAGCCCTTGTTTTCCACATCGCTGTAGGCGACTCCGTAATGACGCATGCATTCGGTGCGAGCTACTTCAAACCAGTTGATGTAATTTCCGTGATGGACAACTCCCATACGGTCTGTGTCCTTATAAGGGACGCGGTAATTTGTTTGATGCCATGCTGCTGTCAATATGACTATCTCCTTTCTTGTTTAGTTTCAGTGAAAAAGCTAATTAATGGTTGAGAATTCATTATTTCATGAGCCGCTCCTCAGCAATTTTTTTCAAACGAAACTTCTGAACTTTGCCCGTGCTTGTCATGGGCCAGTCTGAGGACTCGACCATCCAGACGTGTCTCGGGATTTTAAACTTGGCTAATCGTTCGGCACACCAGTCGATGACGTCTTTTCGTTTTAAGCTTTTATCTTCTTTTACTTCGATGAAAGCTGCTCCAATTTCCGTGGTCATCTTATCATTCACTCCGATGACTTGCACTTCTTCAACTGCCGGATGATGAGAAATGATAATTTCAACTTCTCTTGGTGAAACAAGTTCTCCGGACACTTTATACATCTCTTTACTTCTGCCTAACATTTGAATATATCCATTTTCATCAATTCGACCGACATCCCCTGTCCTTAACCAGCCGTCTTTATCAATGACTTTTGACGTTTCCTCAGGTTTTTTATAATAGCCGTGTGTTACCGTGGCGCCTCTAACAACAAGCTCGCCAACCTCGCCCTCTGGTAAATCTTCATAAGTGTCACGGTCGATTGTTTTATATTGCACACTACTACCGTTAAACTCAGGCAGCCCGCTCACACCATTTAATTTAGGTCGGCCGACCCGGGAAGAGATACGTTCTAATGGATCACCAATTTCCGTTGTTACTCCAGATGAGACGACTTCTGTTTGACCGTATCCGGTGATCATTTCGGTTACTCCGAGGACGTCAATCGCTTTTTGCCAGACTGACACGGGAGCTGCAGCGGCTCCGCACCACATTGCAAAAAGATTAGATAAATCAAATTCCTCTACCCTCGGATGATTCAATAAAGGCATGAGGGTGGACGGCACGCAGAGATAATCATTTGCTTTATATTTCTCCATGAGTTCTAGTGATTTTAGTGGGGATGCGCCTAACGCGGAAATCACGCAACCACCGACAAATGACATAGCTAATATTGCTTCTACAATCGCAAAGCAATGATAGAATGGCAGTGGTGCAAATGTCACTCTACCTTCTTCAATCGCCCTGCTTAAGACGGTACCATATGCACACCTGAGGAGCATGTCATCAGTCAGCATCACCCCTTTTGGACTACCGGTGGAGCCTGATGTATACATAATAATGGCGACTTCATAGGGATAACGAGATAGCTCCCAGCGTGCGTTCAATTCAGAATCGGAAACTGCCTCTGCTCCTTTTAAGAAGGTCTCCCAAGTCAGGAATTGCTCATCTACTAGTTCCTTTACCTCGGTGTCAAAAGAGATAACTTCCTCAAGGTTACTTTGTTTCTGGAAAGAAGGAGTGGACAAAAGTTCTTTCACAGCTTTTCCATGCTGTTTATCTTTAACCTTTTCCTGTAAAATTAAATACTTTGTGTCTGACTGAGTTAAAATATATTCTATTTCTTCTTTAGTAAGCATGGAATTAATGGGAATAAATACAGCCCCAATCATGGACGTAGCAATCATGAAAGAAGGGAATGACGCATCGTTTTCCATTAAAATCGCAATATGATCACGGCGCTTTACTCCAAGCTGCATGAAGCTTTTTGCATAGTCGACTGCCTGATCCCAAATGTCTCCGTAACGATGTTCTTCACCGTTTATGTAAAGAAAAGGCTTGTCAGTATATGTTTTAGATGCTTTCTCGAAATGTCTGGCTACAGTATCACGGGACCAGACAGAAAAACGACTTTCTATGTTATTTCGTCTATCCTCAATGCTTTCTAATGAAAGTTTAGACAATGTAATCACCTCGTTAAAATATTAACTATCTATTCATTCATTCCATTTTTTAAAACAAAGGACGGCATTATGACCGCCAAAGCCGAATCCATTGGATAAGCCGATATTAATATTTCCTTCCACTGCTTCATTCGGAACGTAATCAAGGTCGCAATCCGGATCAGGATTATGCAAATTGATTGTTGGTGGAAAAATATTTTCATTCATACTTTTTAATGTAATAATACTTTCTACTCCACCGGCAGCTCCGAACAAATGACCAGTCATTGATTTGGTAGAGCTGACTTTTAGTTTGTAGGCGTGGTTACCAAAGGTGTCCTTAATGGCTTTTGTTTCAGATACATCCCCCGTTGGAGTGCTCGTTCCGTGAGCATTGATGTAATCAACATCCTCAGGCTGAATATTGGCTCGCTCAATCGCAAGTTGCATTGCTTTCTGTGCTCCATGGGGTGCGGGGTCTGTAATATGATAGGCATCTGTTGTACTTCCATAACCGATGATTTCACCTAGAATTTCAGCTCCACGACGTTTAGCATGTTCATACTCTTCAAGTAGTAATACGCCAGCACCTTCAGACATCACGAACCCATCTCGATCCCTGTTGAAAGGTTGTGATGCTTTTTCAGGATCATCATTATATGTAGACATGGCTCTCATTTTTGAAAAACCCGCAAAGTAAAATGGAGTAATCGTTGCCTCAGTACCACCCGCAAGCATAACATCTGAATAACCATGTGCGATGTTGTGGTAAGCCTCCCCGATGGCATGGTTACTTGTTGCACAAGCAGATGCAGGTGAAAAACTCGGTCCTTTAAATCCTGTTTTAATTGCAGTTAACCCGCTTGCCATATTGGTGATTGAAGCTGGCAGCATGAATGGAGACACGCGCTTAGCTCCTTTATTAAGCATAGTTTGATAGTTGTCAAGCATAGTTGTGAGCCCACCGGCACCTGATCCAATATAAACTCCCGCCCGGTCTTTATCTATTTTCTCTAGATTTACACGGGATTCGTTAATTGCCTGGACAGCTGCAGCGTAAGCATATTGGATAAATAAATCATATCGTCTCATTTCTTTAGAATTGAGATACATTTCACCTTGAAAGTCTTCAATATATCCTGCGATTTGCGTGTTAATTTCTTTGAAACCTTCAGAAGTTAGCCGCTTTATACCAGAATTCCCATGCTTAATATTTTCCCACAGTGTTTCTGTATCATGACCAAGTGGGGAAACAGTGCCTGTCCCAGTCACGACCACTCTTCGTTTCATATTGACAACCTCCTTTAAAAGAGTACTGTATTTATTTTACACGTTATCTTCTTTTTTGGCATGGATTCTGAATAGGCAGTGTCGTTTTGATGAATAAGACGGTTCATCATCTTAACTACTTATCCAGATGAAGAAAACTTTTATATTTTGATTTTTATCCTAAAAATACTTTCAGTGAAACACGGGCACTTTTGAAGTCTCATAACCCTGTCATCCGCTCTTAATGATTAGGTGAAAAGCAGTGCGAATGCGAAGCTCTGGAATGGACAAATAATGATTGACTCATTAATAACAAAATGATATCTTGGGTAGAAAGGTCATTCTATCTATAATTGGAGGATTGATGAATATATCACAGAAAAAAGAAGATATTTTAAATGCGGCAGAAAGATTATTTTATGAACATGGCTTCAGAGGCGTTGGTTTAAAACAAATTATTAGTGAGGCAAACGTCGCAAACATGACGCTGTATAATCATTTTTCATCTAAAGAACATTTAGTTGAAGAGGTTCTAAAGCAAAGAGAAGAAAGATATTGGTCATATCTAGATTATTTTGTACAAGGAGAAAACGATACACCGTTTCTTGTTGCAGTCGAAGCACATGGAAAATGGCTAGAGGAAGAATCATATAAAGGAGACATGTTTTTACGAGCTATTGAAGATTATGCAGGAACAAATAATGATATTGAAAATATCGCTCGTTCACATAAATCAAAATTACTAAGTTATTTTCAAGACCTAGCTAAACGAATTGATGAGGAAAACCATCAAGATTTAGCTTACTATTTTACGCTATTACTTGAAGGAGCCACTTCAATGACACCATTAATTGGACCAAAGGAAGCGACAGCATACGCAAAAGATATTGCAAAAAAGATTGTTTATTCTATATAATATTTTTTTAACCAAGGAATAGAAAGGTCGTTCTATATAATGGAGAGGGAGGACGAATGTCATGAGAATGTCAAGGTTGGTCTTTCCGGGGATTACGATGATTGCCGTTACTTATGGGCTGGCAAGATTCAGCTATGGTTTATTACTTCCAAATATTAGCCAAGATCTAGCCATGTCCCCATCGATTTCTGGCATCATTTCATCTCTTTTTTATTTATCCTATTGCTTTGCTATTGTTCTCTCCACCGTTTTGACAGTGGATAAGGGACCTCGAGTCATAGTTCTTATCGCTGGGGCTCTCGCGATTGTTGGATTAATCATCATGGGAGTGTCCCCTAATGTATGGGTGCTAGGCTTTGGTGTCCTATTAGCTGGTGCCAGTACAGGGTTTGCATCACCACCATATGGTACAGCGATTACGCTTTGGATTGAAAGTGACAAGCAAGGAAGCGCCAATACATGGATTAATTCTGGAACCAGCATTGGCCTTGTCCTATCAGGAATCGGTGCAATCCTTCTAGCATCATCATGGCGATTCACTTATTTGATATATGCCTTTATTGGATTGATTGCATTCATATGGAATGCAAAAGTGTTACCACGTGCCGAGGCTAACCAGCACGTCATTTTTAAAATGGGGAAATTATCCTTTAAAGGAGTGAGAGGTGCCACACTTTTAATTATCAGTTCCACCACGCTCGGAATATCGACTGCAGTATTTTGGACCTTTGCTATTGATTTTATAAAATCAACGGGTAATTATAGTAGTTGGCAGCTTCCTCTATTTTGGGTTATCCTTGGCATTTTTGGTTTATTAGGAGGGTTCTCTGGAAGACTTGTTAAACAATTCGGTCTTTCATTTACCTACAAGTGGGGATGCCTTATCATTAGTGCAGCTAGTTTCTTGCTTGCTTGGCATCCAGAACAATGGTCTATGTCTTATCTTTCGGCTGCATTATTCGGAATTTCATATATCTTTATCACAGGTTTGTTAATGGTTTGGGGAATTAGAGTATTTATGACGAATGCTTCGTTAGGCATTGGAACACCCTTTTTACTTCTGGCAATCGGGCAAGTGATCGGTTCTTTATTTGCCGGTGTGATTATTGACTTTGTCGGATTTGCTCCAACTTTTGTTATCTATGGATTTATGGGTATTATCTCAATAATGCTTGGCCCAAGAGAAGCCAAAAGTAAACCTGTTGATAAAATTAATTATGAACATTAATATTCTTATCACAATGAATACTAGATAAATTTAAAATATCAGTTGGGTTTAACTAGATTACTTTTAATGGTCACTTTAATCGAATAAAGGATTTTGTAACCCATTATCGGGTTAAGTTATAAACAGGGGGAAAAATATTATGTCAAACGAATTGAACAACAAAACAGCCATTGTTACTGGAGCTAGTAGTGGTATTGGGACTGCAATTGCTAAAGAACTTACTAAGGCAGGTGCCAATGTAGTCCTTGCAGCAAGAAATAAAGAAAAACTTGAAAACTTAGTTACAGAAATTGGTGAAAAAGATAAAATAATATGTGTCCAAACTGATGTGACAAAGCAACAAGATGTTGATTTTTTAGCAGAACGTGCAAGAGAAGCCTTTGGAAGTATAGATGTTTATGTGAATAATGCTGGGAAGATGGGGTCTAGTAGAGTCTTGGAAGGGGAAGTCTCTGACTGGGATCAAATGATTGATATCAATATTAAAGGTGTTTTGTATGGCATTCATTCAGTTTTACCAGCGATGCTTGAGAGAAAGAGTGGACACATTGTAAATATAGCCTCTGATTCAGGCTTTGAGGTTATTGAAAGACTTACGGTATATTGTGCCACAAAATTTGCCGTGCGCGCAATTTCCACTGGATTAGAAAAAGAACTCGCCAATACTGGTGTACGGGCCACCAACATTTCACCGGGAATGGTGGAAACTCCATTAAGCTCAAAAAGTCCTTTTGAATCTGATCGAAAAAAACTTGACCCAGCTGATATTGCAAAAGCAGTTATCTATGCTGTGACACAGCCGGACCATGTGAATGTGAATGAAATTACAGTGAGGCCAGTTTAACACTATTATTTTGTAACAATTAGTTTCGGTAGAATAGGTCTAACAGTAATAATAATAAGCCACAAGTAAAAACGCCCATACATATTGATGTATAGGCGTTTCATGTAGATGGAGCATAGCGGGCTTGAACCGCTGACCTCTTGCGTGCCACGCAAGCGCTCTCCCAACTGAGCTAATGCCCCGAAGGACTTACCAAAGAATATTATATAACCTTATAACTGATTTGGCAAGGGCAAAGTTTTTTTATAGTACTATCGAAATAAGGCAACTATTCTAAAAAGTATGACTAAATTATACGCCATTGACGATAGGGGGGATGAATCATAAAATGGCTATATCTCTACTTTTAAATTATAAATTGTCTAAATATTAGGGAAGGAAGTTTTACATCATGGCCAATATCAGCAAAGAAGAAATTTTGAAGAGTGTGCCGCAAAGAGGTTTTTTTGGACAACCTAAAGGTCTCTTTACATTATTTTTCACTGAATTTTGGGAGCGTTTTTCTTATTATGGCATGCGAGCTTTATTGTTATTTTATATGTATACAGAGGTCTCAGCAGGTGGTCTTGGAATAGACGATGGTACGGCAAAATCAATTATGGCTATCTATGGATCTCTTGTTTATATGTCAGGTATTATCGGAGGTTGGATAGCTGACAGGTTACTGGGGACTCAGCAGACCGTGTTTTACGGTGGTGTACTTATTATGCTAGGGCATATTGTTCTAGCCTTGCCATTAGGAGCTATAGCTTTATTTGTTTCGATGTTCTTGATTGTTATTGGAACTGGACTATTGAAGCCGAATGTGTCGAACGTTGTAGGGGATCTGTATAGTCCTCAAGATTTACGCCGTGATTCTGGCTTTAGTATTTTTTATATGGGTATTAATATGGGAGCCTTTATTGCTCCATTTATCGTGGGTACGCTTGGTCAAGAGTATAACTTTCATTTAGGTTTCGGTACAGCTGCTGTAGGAATGTTCTTAGGGTTGGTGATCTTTTTAATCACTCGTGGGAAATATTTGGGGCTTGCCGGGACATATGTTCCGAATCCGCTTCAAGGTGACGAAAAGAAAAAAGTTTACTCCCGATTTGTCATTGGTGGTATCATTATTGCGGTTATTGCTGCGATTACGATTCCAACAGGCATATTAACGATTAACGGCTTCACATATTTGGTTAGTATTCTAGGAATCATCATACCTACTTTATACTTTATCTTTATGTACCGTAGTCCGAAAACGAACGAAGATGAAAAGTCACGTTTGATAGCGTATATTCCATTATTCATTGCAGCAATTATGTTTTGGGCGATTGCTGAACAAGGTTCAATCATACTTGCTGAGTATGCGGATAAACGCACACAATTAAGTGCTTTTGGAATTAACCTGCAATCATCTTGGTTCCAGTCATTAAATCCTTTATTTATTATAACGTTATCACCCCTTTTTGCTGGACTTTGGTTGAAAATGGGCGAACGCCAACCAACCACGTCGAAAAAGTTCTCATATGGACTCTTTTTTGCAGGTCTGTCATTTCTAGTGATGATCATTCCTGCTATGCTTGGAGGTGTGGATACCTTAGTAAGTCCGATATGGCTTGTTTTTAGTTTCTTATTTGTAGTGATTGGGGAATTATGTTTATCTCCAGTGGGGTTATCAGCGACAACAAAATTAGCACCTAAAGCTTTTTCGGCCCAAACGATGAGTCTTTGGTTTTTATCAAATGCGTCTGCTCAAGCTATTAATGCGCAAATTGTAAAATTGTATAAACCTGAAACAGAAATTATATATTTTGGCGCCATTGGTGGGATATCCATTTTACTTGGATTAATGTTATACCTTCTATCACCTAAAATTCAAAGTTATATGAAAGGTGTTAGATAAAATAAGTTACTGTGATAGAGAGGATGGGACATAAGTATTTTAGTTAATGTAAAAGCGAACGTATTAAAGTATATTTCTTTTAATATACACTTTTAAAATCAGCGTAGGAAAAATACGTAGACTCCTGCAGGATGAAAAGCTTAGATGAGACCCCGCAGAGCGTAGCTCGAGGAGGCTCATCAGCGCCTGCGGAAAGCGAAGTATTTTTCCGAAGCGAATAACGCTCGCTTAAAATTGTTCGTCTTTTAATTACTAATACTTAGTTTTGTCCCAACCTCTTTTATTTTAAAAATGATCAATTGAAAGCTTTCTAGTATTTACATTTACTTGCTATATAAGCTATATTAATACATATAGTTATGAAGTAGGAAGGAGAGTGCTTTATGTGGCCGGAAGAAGATAGTCGGTTTCATATAGCTAATCGGGAAGCTTTGATTGGCGTTGGACTAGTGATTTTCAACTTCATCTGGTGGTATGGTTTTGCCTATGGGTTAGGCAGTCGTGATCCATCAGAGTATACATACATCTTTGGTTTGCCTGCATGGTTTTTTTATAGTTGTGTTTTAGGGTTTGTCGTGATGTCAATCTTGGTCACAGTAGTTGTTAAATTATTTTTTGTAGAAGTCTCTTTTGATGAGGAAGAAAAGAGGGATGACACATGAATTGGGAAGCACTAATACCTCTTATAGTATTTTTAATAGTTATCTTTGTTATTGGATTTTGGGCGAGTAAATATGTTGCCTCATCTAAATCTTTCTTAGAAGAGTACTTTCTTGGTGAACGCAGCTTAGGCGGCTTTGTCTTAGCGATGACCATGACAGCTACTTATGGAAGTGCGAGTAGTTTTTTAGGAGGACCTGGAGCTGCATATAATGAGGGACTTGCTTGGGTATTGCTTTCCATGACACAGGTTGCAACAGGTTATTTTATCTTAATGGTCCTTGGGAAAAAGTTTGCTATTGTTACGCGAAAATTTAAAGCGGTAACAATGGTAGATTTTTTAAAAGAACGTTACCAATCGAAGTGGGTCGTCTTGTTGTCAGCATTTAGTATTATTATCTTTTTATTTTCTGCTATGGCTGCCCAGTGGATTGGTGGCGCACGATTAATAGAATCATTGACAGGAATGTCTTATATTTCTGCCTTATTTATTTTTGCTATATCTGTGCTTGTTTATGTGACGATTGGTGGTTTTCGAGCTGTAGCTATTACAGATGCCATTCAAGGTTCGATCATGTTTATCGGAACTTTGATTCTATTAATCGCTGTCATTATTGCTGGCGGGGGCATTCCTAATATCATTTCCGATTTAACTGCGGAAAATCCTAATTTGATCACACCTTATGGGGCGGAGGGGACATTAACACCTCAATTTGTGTCGTCATTTTGGATTTTAGTTGGGGTAGGGGTTGTAGCGCTTCCGCAAATTGCTGTTCGAGCAATGTCCTATAAAAGTTCTAAATCGATGCATCGCGCTTTAATTATTGGAACGATTGTCGTTGGATTTATTATGTTGAATATGCATTTAATTGGGGTTTTTGCTAGACCTATTTTGCCAGGAATTGACGTTCCTGATAAAGTCATGCCACTTGTTGCTCTTGAAGTGATGCCGGCTTGGCTTGCGGGTATTGTTCTTGCTGCGCCAATGGCAGCGATTATGTCAACAGTGGATTCGTTGCTTTTACTAGTTAGTTCAGCAATAGTGAAAGACGTCTATATTAATTATTTGAAGCCCGACGCAAGTCATCACCAAATCAAGCGTTTAAGCATTGGTGTAACAGCATTTCTTGGAGTCATTGTTTTCTTACTCGCGTTAAACCCACCAGATCTAATTATTTGGCTGAACTTATTTGCATTCGGTGGTCTGGAAGCAGCCTTTATTTGGCCAATTGTTATGGGGTTATACTGGAGAAAAGGGAATAAATATGGAGCCTTGGCATCAATCGTGGCTGGAGTCGGGTTATATGTTTTGTCTGATACGTTTTATCCCGAGCCATTTGGACTGCACTCAGTTGTCCTACCAGTAGTGATAGCCTTTTTTGCCTATGTGCTCGTGAGCTTAGCAACACATCAACGGATTGACCATCCCGGGAAATTAACTTAATTAATATTTCAACTTTCGCTAATGAACCAACCATAAGAAAACCGGGATTATCAAGTTCACAAAATCTTTATTATTGTACAGTTGATATATAAAGCGTAGTAACTAGGTATAGGATTTTCTCATATCTTTAATGATGGGTAAGTGCTAGACCACGCTACGGAAATAAACACTACGCTTTCCGCGGGTGCTGCTGAGCCTCCTCGAGCTGTCGCTCTTGCGGGGTCTCACCTAGGCTTTTTCTCCCGCTGGAGTCTCCGTGTTTTTTCCTCCGCTAAAAAAGGATTACAAGATGTTATGACGGACTAATCCCGCGTATTAAGCATAATTATAAACGAAACTTTGTCTAATAGAGTCACTATGTTGTTTTTCTATAACTATTCGCCTTGCTTTCTAGTAATGCTAAGTCACAGCTTCCTTACGAGGAGTAAATTAAGTAGTACTCTCTCCGGGGAACTTCAGACACTTACTGAGCTGCAATTACTCGCCATTGAAAACCGTTTTTCTCGCGAGAGTCGAAAAACCTCCACCTCAAACTACCAAAATAATAATTTTCAATATATTGGAATCAGGAGTCTTTATCTAGCGAAGGAAATACATTGAGACTCCTAGGGGAGCTATGGTCTTCGGTGGGGCGAGCATTCACGCGCAGCCCCAGAGGCTTCGGTGAGACCCCGAAATGCGTTAGCATTCGGAGGCTCACCAGCCGCCCCTGGAAAGCGAAATGTATTTCCGTAGCGATGGTTTAATACTATTTTTCAAGTGGATAGAGAAATTCAGTCTAATGTCACTGCACATTATATATCTTTTGTGTATAAATAGTTATTTTTTAATGGTTCAACGGGTAATCATAGTTCAACTTTTTAGAAACACCCCCTTTAAATAGGTTGTGTCAAGAAGATGATTAGATGAACTGTAAGCTCATAGCCTGTTCGCTATTTAAGCTTATTCTATTGATGCGAAAGTTAAGTTAATACGGTATAGACAATATTATGATGTTACTTTTTAAAAACAAAATACGCCCTCCTCATTTAAAAGAGGAAGGCGTATTTTTATACATTAACTCAATTCTTTTTGTTTATTTGCAAATTGAATGAAATAGTCTAGGGCTTTTTCATTGCTGAGAGATCCCTTATTAACAACTTTATCCACATCTTTCCCCATAAGTATTTTCTTAACGGGTACTTCAAGTTTTTTCCCGTTCAAAGTTCGAGGAAGGTCAGGTACTTGATATATTTCATTTGGTGCGTGTCTTGGTGAACATTGTGTCCTAATTTGCTTAGTTATCTTTTTCTTTATAGAATCATCCAAGTCAGCGCCTTCCTTCATCATAACAAATAAAAATACAGAAGAATCTCCTTCTCCATCAGGAATGTCAACAATCAAACTATCAGACACTTCTTTTATATAGTCGACTGCTCGGTATATTTCACTTGTACCAATTCGGATGCCTCCGCGGTTAATTGTTGCGTCAGACCGACCATAAATAACACATGTACCACGGTTTGTTACTTTTAAATAATCACCATGACGCCAAATACCAGGGAAATCATCAAAATAACTTTCATGTAGACGTGTTCCATCTTCATCGCCCCAAAAGTAGATTGGCATGGAAGGGAAGGGCTCTGTTAAGACCAGTTCACCCACCTCATCTAATTCGGGTTTACCTTGATCATTAAAGCTTTCTATTTTAGCTCCAAGACCACGACACTGAAGCTCACCTGCATATACAGGAAGGATGGGAGCTCCTAAAATAAATGCTGTACATACATCAGTGCCCCCACTAGAAGATGCAATCCACAAGTCACTTTTCACATTGTCATAACACCACTGAAAGCCTTCAGGAGGAAGTGGAGATCCCGTTGAACTTATATTTTTTAAGTGGCTTAAGTCAAACTCATCTTTAGGGACGAGAGACTCATCTTTCATGCAAGCTGTAATATAGGTGGCACTTGTTCCAAAGACTGTCATTTTGGTTTCTTCTGCAAATTTCCATAAACTTTTCGGATCTGGATAGGCAGGATTTCCATCGTATAAAACAATTGTACTTCCGGTTAACAGACCGCCAACAAGGAAATTCCACATCATCCAACCTGTTGTTGTAAACCAGAAAAAGCGATCATCTTCTGATAGGTCTAAATGAAATGTTAAGGCCTTGAGATGTTCAATTAGAATTCCACCTTGGCTCTGGACAATTGGTTTTGGTTTACCTGTAGTCCCTGAAGAAAATAACACCCATAACGGATCATTAAACGGGACATGAACATACTCGAGTTCTGTTTGGTCACCAGGCTTGATGGCATCTTTCCATAACATAATCTGATCCAATTCCTTGAATGTTGCCTGCTCATCTCGATAAGGAATTCCAATTGTTGCTACAAGAGTCGGAAGCTCATCTTGTATCTTTTTAACAATAGGCAAGCGATCAAATTCCTTGCCGCCATAAAAATAGCCATCAACAGTAATAAGAACTTTAGGCTCAATTTGCTTAAAACGATCAATCACACTTTCGGTTCCGAAGTCTGGCGAAGCGCTTGACCAAATGGCTCCAAGGCTTGCTGTAGCAAGAAAGGCAACAATAGTTTCATAGATGTTTGCACTATATGCAACAACCCGATCTCCTTTTTCTATGCCCAAATTTTTTAATGTCTGCTGCATGCCGACAGTGTCTTTATATAATTCATTCCACGTTGTCTCCGTCGTCTTGCGATTTTCAGCAGCATGAATGATGGCTGTCTCTTGATTAACGAATTTTTTAAAAATATGTTCAGTATAATTAATGGTTGCCTCAGGGAACCATTCTGCGCCTGGCATTTCATGCGTCGTAAGAACGGTTTGATATGGATCTTTAGATTGAATATCAAAATACTGCCAAAGAGATTTCCAAAAGGATTCTACTTCATTAACAGACCATTCCCATAGGTCAGTAAAGTTGTCAATGTAAATTTGTTTATGATCTTTAAGCCATTTCATATAATCATAGAGAGCAGTCTGTACTTTGTCTTCCTCGGTTGGCTCCCATAATAATGTGCCTTCCTGTATCTTATTCATCTAAATCCTCCTGCAAACAATAATTGTATAACTACCATTATATGAAACCGTTTACTTTGTGTAAAGGTGAAAAAATACTTAAAGAACTGTCTGCAAATAAAATAACCTCTGTAACGTTATGCTACAGAGGCTAAATTGATTCGTGTATCCTTTAATCACATCTGCACTTATCCCTATTAATCACCAATCTAACAGAAAGATGATTTTATGTAGCGGGAGAGGATTGCCTTATTAGAGGGGATCATATTTAGCATACTGGATAAAAGAATTTTCTTCTTCAATCAATCCGCAAACACCACACTGCACCCGATAATCTGGGCCTTGATATTGTACGTGAAACAGGGCTGTCTCTTCATGTTTATAATCACCTGTAATTTCGCCGGTTTTTGGATCCACTTTTATCGGTTCAGCTATTTGTTTAATTAAGTTGAATCGTGAACGGTTAGTTTTGCAGTTGGGGCATAAATATTTATGACTCATATCGAACACCTCCATTCGTTAGTGTTTGATATGGTGGGTGATTTATACAAAGAAAAAGCTGCCCGCCCTAATTAAGAAAAAGTGATAAGTGGTTTAGGGCAGGCAAAGGCGGAAAGGTTATGAAAGCCAATCTTTAATTCGCGAAAAAAATTTTGACGATGTTTGCGATGACTCTTCTTTTTTATCAGGCAATTGATCCTCTTGTGTTTGAAAGTCAGCTAGATAAATTTTCTCTCGATCAACCGCTGTATCAAATGCTAGGACTGCACCGATATCAGTTTGGTTTTCTTCATTCGTTATGACAGTATAGTCAATTTTATGTTTAGCGGCTAATTTCTTTTCTTCAACCTGAAAACGATGTGCCACATGTCCGTTAAATATTAATTTAGCCTCAGGATACTCACGCATAAATTGATCTAGTTCCTTTAGACCTCTATCTTGCATCACTTCACCAATTTTAAGTGCCAAGATGACTCTTTCTCTTAGGGTACCTAAAAAGTAATCACGTTCAGCTTGTTTAGGTAAACGTGTTCCATGCATGCCTTCGGTGAGATAATCATCAATATTTTTGTTAGTCATAGAAATTCCTCACTTTATTTAATCTAATTTAATTGTACGAGGATAAGGTTGAATATGCAAAAAAATAGCGTTAATCCGAGTTAAAGAAAGAAGAAACTTTTGAATGATACCAAATGAATAAAAAGATCCGAACAGTTATCTCAATGGACTTTTTAAAAGATTCGAATCTGTTCGGATTAAATAACTTACTACTTATTTATTCCTAGCACGTCGATCTGCTTGGCGGCTTCTTTCTAGCGCTTTTTTATCATCCTCATCGGATAGCTCTGCTGATAATTCCACATCTACACCATCTGATAATTGATTTTTTGGAGTCTGTGCCATAAAGCGTTTCCCTCGTGACTTTTTGTGTTCATCTCTTCCCATCTTTTTCACCTCATTTCACTTAAGCTTAGCTTTTAGTATGTGGTGAAAGCTTTTAAAAATGTAAAAAGCAATCAAAAAGGGGAAGCCTTTTGGATTGCTTGTTGTTTAGGAAACTAAAATATTAAAATTTCTGTGGATACATTCATCTTGAAGTTGCCATGTCCAGCTCAGGGGCCCAGCCCCTCGAGGTCTTAAGCATTAAAACTGCGTGGCAAAAGCCACCACTACGTTTTTCTACTTAAGCTATTCGAGGCTAACCGGGCACCTGCGCTTTTGTTTAATTGTCATTGGTCACTTCTTTTTCTTCTTTGTTACCGTATGAGTAATCTGATGGTGTGACAGGCTCCCAGTCATCTGTTGGTGAGTAGAAACGGAGCAGGTCACCATTTAACATTTTATCTGAAAGCTCTAATTCTTTACGAACTGTATCTCGCATTTTTTCCATTTCTTCAGTTGGTTCTAATTTTTCACCCGTATCTGTGTCATAGAATGTTTCTTGTATCATGCTATAGTCAGGTGTAATAAAATCACCATTACGGAATGGCACAAAGTCTTTATGATCTTCGGAAAATAGATCCGTACCGAATTGGATATAATCTTGACCATGAACCCCTACTAAGTGAAGCAGTGTAGGCATAACGTCCATCTGTCCTGCGTATTCGTCTACAGTTCCTTTTCCTTCAACACCAGGTACTTTTATTAGTAAAGGCACGCGCTGTAGTTGTGCGTTTTTAAATGGCGTGATTTCTTCTCCAAGTAACTCTTCCATTGCACGGTTATGATTTGTTGATACGCCGTAGTGATCACCGTAGATTAAAATAACGGAATCATCATATAGGCCATCGTCTTTTAAGTCTTGGATAAATTGTTCTAAAGCTTCATCTAAATAACGCGCCGTCTGGAAATATCTATCTACTGAGCCATCGCCTGTTTCAGCTGGATCAATGGTAGTATCATCATCATCGATTAAGTAAGGATGATGGTGTGTCAGTGTCATCAAGTGTGCATAAAATGGTTCATCCATTGATTCAAGTAAGGGTACGGATTCTTCAAAAAATGGTTTGTCTTTTAAACCATAATTAATAACTTTATCAGGACTCATATCATAGTAACTTGCATCAAAGTACTGATCAATACCTAACTTTTTATACATCTCATCGCGGTTCCAAAATGATTTATCATCACCGTGGAATACTGCTGATGTATAGTCTTTTTCTTGGTGCATGATCGCCGGTAATGATTGATACGTGTTATTACTTCTAGTCATGAAAGCTGCACCTTGTGGTGTTCCATATATCGAGTTATCCAAAATAAGTTCAGCATCAGCTGTTTTACCTTGCTCGGTTTGATGGAAGAAGTTTTCAAAATACGTATAATCTTCATCTTGATCATGTACAAGAGAGTTTAAGAAAGGTGTTACTTCTTCACCATGAAGCTCGTAGTCTATTAAGAAAGTTTGAAAGGATTCAAGGTGAATTTTAATTATATTCTTATCCTCCGCTATACCAAACATTTCTGGATCTGGTTCTGCAAATTTATTTTTAGTATAGTTTTCAACTACAGTAATATCACTGCTATCAGCTAAAACACGTTGTGACGATGTTTTGATGTTTTGAACAGCATCATAAACTGCAAAGTTGTAAGCACCTAAATATTTAACAATATAGTTTCGGTCAAATGTTCTCTTTAGTAGTTGTGGGCGATCTGCTTCAGCTAGTCCAAGATTAACTGTGAAAGCAATAACACCAGCCATTAAAACAAATAGAGGTTTTCTGATTTGTAAACGGGATAATGACCAATCTTTTCTAGAGACAACATAAAGAGCAATCAGTATGACAATGTCTAGTGCGAAAAACAGGTCAGTCCAAGTCACCAAACTAGCGATGCTTCCACCTAGACTTCCAAAGTTATTCGTCTGTGTTAGAGTTGGTAGTGTTATATAATCCGAATTTGCTCGGAAGAAAACGACTTGAGCATAAAGGAAAATACTCATCAATGATTGAATGACTATGACCCAAATTCCTGCACGCCTTCCCCGGGCAAAAAGAGCAATCCCTAGAAAGATTAACGCAGAGCTTAAAGGATTAAAGAATAATAGAAATTGTTGTATAGTATTTGAAACATCTAAATTAAATTCGGTAAGATAAATTACATACGATTTCAGCCAAAGTAGAATAACTGCTATGAAAAAGAAGTTCATTTTTGACACTTTTATATTTTTCATATATGTCACCTCATTTTTTCTTGCAAAAACTTATTATAATTGATATGAGTCAAAAAAGCAACTTTAAAAAGCGAAAATAAAAGTAGTGACTATTGAACTATGGATAGTTAAGAATGTGGCCATTACAAACTTTTAAAAATTATCACCTTGTAATCATATCTATTTCTACAATAATTACCATTCTTTCTAACTACTTGAATTGCTCGCCACTTGCATTCTATTAACTACCCTATATCCCTAATGACGAAATCTAAACTAAATTCTTCAAAGAGCTGAATTACATCCTGTCAATATAAGGGGTTTATGTTAAAATGAATTTTGTGTTTTAAAAAGGTAGTCTTAACTAAGTACAAGCGTATAACAATTTGATATCACGGTCTGTGATGATTGATAAGGTTTCTAATGAAGGGAAAGAAGAGGAATGGTCAACAAGATATTTAAAAACAAAAGTGTTAAAGATTATGTATATATTATTATTGGTGCGACACTGGTCGGTCTTGGCTATAATATTTTCTTGCTGCCCGCAAAGATTGCTGCAGGTGGTTTATCAGGTGTAAGTACCATCTTATTTGAATTATATGAATGGAGTCCAGCTTATACACAAGTTATTATGAATATCCCTATTTTTATTGTAGGCTGGATAACATTAGGAAAAGAATTTAGCGGTCGAACAATTCTAGGTACATTTTGGGTACCGTTTGTCATTTGGTTGAGCAAAGACATTCCAATTACTGTTACAAATCCATTGTTAGGCTCTTTGTATGGAGGAATTATACTCGGTATTGGTCTTGGCATTGTATATAAAGGAAATGGATCAACCGGTGGCACTGCAGCAATAGCACAAATCGTTAAGAAATTCACCAACCTTTCAAGTGGTTATTCCCAATTAATTGTCGACGGAATTGTAGTCACATCTTCATTAATCGTATTTAATTTAGAATTAACTTTATTTGCCTTAGCGGCTATCTATATAACAAGTAAAGCCATTGACGCTGTTCAGTTACGGACTTCAGCAACTAAGTTAGTTATGATTATTACAAATAAAGAGGAAAGAATTCAATCACTTATTAAAGATGGTATAGATCGTGGATTGACAAAAGTAAGGTCAGTTGGGGGCTATACCAATCAAAGCCAAACAATGATTCTTTGTGTTGCAGAAAAGCAAGAAGCATTTTTCTTGAGAAAAATATTGCAAGAGGAAGAACCAAATGCTTTTGTGATTTTCCTTGATGCTTCAGATATATTAGGACGTGGGTTTTCATTAGAAAAGTATTATGGTCAAAAGCTCTAACAATCAAAAAAACATAAAAAAAGCTGTCAAACCGACAGCTTTTTTATGAAAATATTAATACTTAATTAAAAACATTCATATAATAATAGTGGGCCTAGTCTTGCTTATCTTGATATTCAATTCAAAGCATTGGTATGATGGGATTGACGGCGATTTTATATGTCTTTTACATTTAATAACATACTACATAGTTCACCAAAACAAAATACTTCTACAAATTTCTTCGGGTAAAAAACACATCTAAGGGAATAATCCAAAAGAGACCTATTAATAACTAAATGTTACCTACACTATTATCAAAATTCCGAAATACTTATTATCATTTTAATCGAATCAATATCATGAGTAAGTGTTACATGGAAATCAATGATGTTACTTAATGATTATGAAATTGACTCAATCATAAACAAAACCTTTCATTGAGGAGGGAGATATTTTTTCATTAGCCAATTTTAATAAGGCAAGTAATGAAGATTATATTTTAATGGGAGGAGATAACGTAATGGCCTTAAATATTACACAAAAGATAATCAAGGATCATCTTGTTTCTGGGGAAATGCAACCTGGTACAGAAATTGGTTTGAAAATTGATCAGACATTAACTCAAGATGCGACAGGTACTTTAGTGATGTTGGAATTAGAAGCGATGGGACTGGACAGGGCAAAGACGGAAGCCTCAGCCCAGTATGTTGACCATAATCTTATACAAGAAGATAGTAAAAACCCAGACGATCATTTGTTTTTATACAGTGCAACGAGAAGGTTCGGCCTGTACCATAGTCGACCGGGCAACGGCGTCAGTCACCCTGTTCATATGCAGCATTTAGCAAAACCGGGAAAAACGTTACTGGGATCTGACAGCCATACGTGTGCAAATGGGTGTATGGGGATGTTAGCCATGGGAGCAGGTGGAATAGATGTTGCTTTAGCAATTGCAGGAGAGCCCTTTTTTGTCAAAATGCCTCAAGTATGGGG
The DNA here is from genome assembly GCF_018918075.1 of Virgibacillus sp. MSJ-26. GTDB lineage: Bacteria > Bacillota > Bacilli > Bacillales > Amphibacillaceae > MSJ-26. The sequence goes on along the minus strand of NZ_JAHLPW010000007.1, from coordinate 4,789 downwards.
AATTAAATTAACTGGCGAACTCCCTGATTGGGTTAGTGCAAAAGACGTCATTTTAGAATTATTAAGGAAATATGATGTTAAGGGTGGTGTTGGAAAAGTCATTGAATACTATGGTCCAGGAGTAGAGACTTTAAGTGCAATGGATCGCCATGTGATTGCTAATATGGGTGCTGAACTCGGTGCAACAGGGACAGTATTCCCTTCTGATAAAGAGATTAAGAAATTCTTGAAATCTCAAGGAAGAGAAGATGACTGGATAGAACTTAAGGCAGATAAGGGTGCAACCTATGATATTGAAGAAGAATTAAACTTATCACAGATTGAACCGCTTATTGCGAAGCCTTCTAGCCCGGGAAATGTTGTTCCAGTTACAGAAGTGGAAGGCACACCTATTTATCAATCCTATATTGGGTCATCTGCTAATCCTGGATTCCGAGATTTTGCAGTAGCAGCAGAAATTGTTGATAGTGAACGGGTTGCAGATGGGGTTTCTTTTGATATTAATCCAACATCTAAGCAAATGCTGACTGATCTTGTAAAAGAGAGCCATATAGCTAGTCTACTGTCAGCAGGTGCTCGCATGCACCAGGCTGGATGTAACGGGTGTATCGGTATGGGGCAGGCGCCAGCATCAGGTAAAAATAGCCTAAGAACAACCCCGAGAAATTTCCCAGGACGTTCAGGAACAAAGGAAGATAGTGTTTTTTTATGTAGTCCCGAAACTGCAGCAGCTTCTGCATTAACAGGAAAGATTACTGATCCAAGAACGTTGAACATGAAGTATCCAAAACTAGAAGATCCTAAGCAACCAACAATTGACGCCAATTTATTGGATAAACCTTTACCATATGAAGAAGCAAAAGAGGTAAAATTAGAGAAAGGACCTAATATTGCCTCCATCCCGACGATGGATGATTTACCGGATTCAGTTGAGATTCCTGTTTTACTGAAAATGGGAGATAATATTTCGACAGATGAAATCCTAGCAGGTGGAGCGCGGGTCCTACCATATCGTAGTAATCTGCCTGAGATAAGTAAATTTACATTTGAAATTGTGGATGAGACATATTATACCCGGGGTAGGGAAACAGTAGAAGAAGGAGGCCATGCTGTAGTTGCGGGAAATAACTATGGGCAAGGATCAAGCCGCGAACACGCAGCTTTAGCGCCTCGCTATCTTGGACTTAGAGTCGCACTCGTTAAAGACTTTGCCCGTATACATTGGCAGAACCTTGTTAACTTTGGCGTGTTACCTTTGACCTTTGTTCACGAAGAAGATTATGGTTTGCTTGAACAAGGTGACGTATTAGAAATTAATAACCTAAGGGAAAATGTGAGGAAAGCTAAGCCATTTAATATTGCGGTCAAAGGAAAAAATGAAAAAATTAACGTTGAACATGCTTTATCTGAAAGGCAAATTGATATCATGCTCAAAGGCGGTATTATTAACTGGGTAAAAGACCGGACATAATATCTAATAAAAGGAGAAAGTAGTCATGGCAGAAAAAACTGATCGCTGTAAAGCCTGTGATGGAACAGGTATGTTAGCTGACGACGAAGGATGGCAGTATGAGTGTAGCGTATGTCACGGCGACGGCATCCATAAAACTGTAAATACCAAAGTCATGTCTGTTGATGAAAACAATCGTTTGTTAGATTAAATGCGACTAATGAACTCACAGATCAAACAAAAATCAAAAAAATGCCTTGTCTCGGATAACTATCTATTATCGATAGTTCAGAGACAAGGTTCTTTGTTTTTAAGTTAACCGGATACAATACTTTTTGTGGGTGATTCTCTGAAACTCCATGAAATCACTTTGCAAGATGCGAAAGGCGTCATATCATCTCTGGAATAAGAATTAAAGTCGGCAGTCGTTCTAGGTTCGATAATCACATTATCCTCCCAGGAATTCAGAGCGAGCGCAATTCCAGGTACGTTAACCCCTTAATCCCCCCTGGAATAAACAGTGAGTGCATTCCAGGTACGCTAGCTCACTTATCCTCCCTAGAATTCACAGTAGGTGTTATTCCAGGTACGCTAGCCCTTCCTAATCGACATTTTAATTTTTCTTTCCTAACATAAAAAAAGTCAGGTGCGCCTTCTAAGCTGCCTGACTTCTTCTATTTTCGGAACCTTTTTAGTTCATACTTTTAACTTTAGTGGAACATCTGACCGCCGCCTTGAACCGGTGAAAATGAATTCATATAATTTTGCATATCTTGTTGGTTCAGCTGCGGCACTTGATAATACTGGTGCTTGTTTTGGTATAGGAACAGTTCGTAACCCATCTCAATGATATTTGGAATGCTATCAGCGAATACTCTTCTTAATACAGGGTTTGTTGCTTCTAACGCCACAGTTGTAAATGTGGTAGCACAAGACTTTATGTTCCCCATCATAAAACCTGTAATACACTCATCATTAATTTCATTAACAGACTGTGCTGGTGATTTAGGTTGAGAAGGTTTCATACCGTAAACGACATTATTACTTTCATTCATTTCATACGTTTGAGTCGGTGTGTTAGGATCTTGGCCGGACTGCAACGTATCAACTATCGTGTTATAAATCTGTGTTTTAAAAGCTTTATGACGTTTGGACATTGCTTTTAATTCGGGGTCTTGGATATGTTGCTCATAGAGCAGGGACTGTTCCATTGATCCAACGAGTCCACCAATCGCACTATGCGCTTCAATCAATTCATGAGCACCATGATTCATTTGAGGTGACATTTGACTTGATTGTTGAAAATTTTGTTGTGGTTGCTGGTTTTGCATCGGAATTTCCTCCTTGTTAAGTGATCATGGTTATTTTGAGCGTAAAGGCATAAAATATACGTTAATAACTGTTGAGTGAAAGGGCTTTATGTGATATTCTGAACAATGATATTTTTGTTTATTAATATTTAAGTAAACATGCTTCATACGGATACAGGAGGTTGTCTGAATGACTGAAAAACCGTCAAATGAAACAACTAGCAAAAACATTGAAGTTTGGGAAGATGTAGTTAATATTCGAGATTTGATTTTTAGTTTGATCATCAGTAGTGTGACAACACTTGGTGGATATTTAATTGCTCCAAACGATGCGTCCAAACCACTTATTTTTGGACTGATTGGGGCAGTGATAGGATTTGTAATTTGTAGCGTACTGTTTAAACCAAAACGAACATTTGAGTACATAGATGAAGAGGAGCAATAAACCATGGATATCATGTTGATAATGGAAATGATTATAGCAGCTGTATTAGCAGCTGTATTATATACTTTAATTGGGATTGCTCCAGGTACAGATGAAACAGCGGTTCTCGCTCCTGTTACATTAGTACTTGTTATGATGGGATTTAAACCAGTAGTCATTTTATCTTTCTTTATATCAGCCATTGTTGCAAAAAAATTGACAGATTCAATCCCTGTAGCTGTTGCTGGTATCCCAGGCGGTGTAATGTCTGCACCTATGGTCGATCATGCTATGGTTTTAAAAAAATATGGCATGCCGGATGTCAGTATTAGAAAAATGGCGTCAGGTTCAGTCATCGGGACATTAATAGGTGTACCATTAAGTCTTCTTTTGGCAGGCTTAATCGCGCCTTGGGGAGGTCATATTACACAATATTCAGATCAGATATTTTTTGGTGGAGCGCTATTTTTAGCTTTTATGACAAAGAATAGATGGCTTGCCCTTATTGCTATTGTCCCTTTTGCCTTATTAATTCAAAGTCTCAGGCATTTGTATTGGGGACTTGGAGTGGTACCTGAAGATACGACGGTGTTTACATCCTTTTTCTTAGGAATAACGATTGGACCAGTTATTTTAAAGCTTTTTGAATTGTTGAATGTTGATATACGAAATGCTTTACCACACCAAGATAAGAAGGAAATTAAAGTTAAACGGAGAGCAGGAGAAAAAGGGTTTCCCAATCCTTTTAAAATATTGGATAAAAAAGAAATTGGAACTACTTCACTAGCATCGTCTTTAGGTGTCCTGACTTTTTTTATGAGTCCAGTCGGGATGACAATCTTTCTAGGGGAAACTTTAACAAGTCGTATTAAAGATCCAGTGAAAAAGGCAGCACGAGCCATCTCAAGTATGGACGGGTTAACAAACTCAGCTTATTTGGCAGGTGTCTTAGTGCCTTTAATTGCTTTAGGTGTCCCACTTTCTCCAACAGCACTAGGGCCAGGAATTGCTTTGTTCAACGCACCCCCTGTCTTTACTGAAGAGCATAATTTACATCATATTTTATCAACTGGTGATTTTATCATTGCGACAGTCATTGGCGCAGCTGTAGCTATAAGCTTGACCTATTATGTAACAATAAAGTATTCCCAACAAATTTGTGCGTTCGTCTTTAAATACATTCCGCATGAGGCAATGCTAGGTCTGTTCTTTGGACTCGTATTGATGCTCGCTTATATGGATGCAGGTTGGATTAATATTGGTGGTGTTTTATTAGTTGGTCTCGTTGCCGGTGTGCTTCACCGCTGGGGCGTGAACTATGGTGTGTTGTTTATGACGTTATATGCCGCACCATGGCTAGTAACAAAATTATTTTAAAAAAATTTATGCTATTTCGAGGCTGGGACAAAACTCAGCTAAATAGCGAAAAAGGAATTCAGTATACTGGATTCCTTTTTCGCTTTAGATTTAAAATAATTGATTATTCTGCTAATAATTAGTAAACAAAAAGAGCACCTTCTGGTAAGATAAAAGTGACCAAACCATTACTCACCGGAGGTGCTCTTATGTTTAAACATTATACCATGAATCAAGTGATTTTGCCTT
>NZ_JAHLPW010000006.1 GCF_018918075.1 Virgibacillus sp. MSJ-26 | reverse complement strand
TTTGACTTGGCCAATAGAATAACCTCCCAATCGTTATATTTTTATCTTACAATAAAAAAACTGAACTGCGAAGCAAGAGTCGTACGCTCTCTCACTTACACAGTTCAGTTTACACTCCCAAGGAAACTTCATTTTTTCCTTAAGGATTAATTACCACTTTTTTCACCCCGCTGAATATTTCTTTAACTCTAGTGATTGATAGGTAAAACAAACCATTATTTTTGTAACGTTTACTTCTTATGTTTAAATTCTTGTATAAATACATTCAAATTCATGGGTCTTTAGAACTATTTTTAGATTTAATTGTGTACATTTTCGTAATTCCATAGACTTTAGTCGGGATTTAATTTAAACTAACTGTAGAGAAAAATAAAAATGCGTCGGATTATGTCGAGTTAACTGAATTATAGGGACGAAAGAGGGGTAACAATGGACCTATTTGGAAAAACATTTAATACTTTAGAACAATCACTGCAATACTCTAGTGCAAAAAACAAAGTCATATCCACAAATATATCAAACGTCGACACACCAAACTATAAAGCGAAAGACGTTATGTTTAAAAAGACACTGAACGAAGCTCTTCAAAATAAAATGCCAACTAAATTAACTAACGACCGGCATATTTCCTTTAATAGCGATATGAGACTTCCGTATCAGGAATTCACAAAGGGGCATACTTCTTATAATCACAATGGAAATAATGTAGATATTGATAAGGAGATGTCTGAGTTGGCAAAGAATCAAATCTATTATCAAGGTTTAGTCGATCGTATGAATGATAAGTTTAATAACTTACAGACAGTGATTAGAGGAGGAAGGTAAAAATGTCTATCTTCAGTTCGTTTAATTCTAGTGCAAGTGCTTTAACTGCTGAACGATTTCGAATGGATGTTATCTCATCCAATATAGCCAATGCACAGACAACAAGGGCAACAACAAATGAGGCAGGTCAATATGAGCCTTATCGAAGAAAAATGGTACATCTACAACCAAACAGTGGAAACTTCAAATCTTTTCTACATCAAGCAACTAACCAATCAAAACAAAGTGGTGGTGTGAAAGTAAGTGGTGTAGTTGAAGATAGAGAACCTTTCAAACTAGTTTACAATCCGTCACATCCTGATGCAGATGAAAACGGAAATGTACATATGCCAAATGTTGATCCTCTCAAAGAAATGGTCGATTTAATGAGTGCAACACGTTCTTATGAAGCAAATGTAACAGCATTAAATGCTAATAAAACTATGCTAATGAAAGCTTTGGAGATTGGAAAATAGATGGGAGAAAAGTAAATGAACTCATACATAAATGAAGTAACTAGTGCTGTAAATAACGGTATTAAATTATCTTCCCCTGCGAATAAACAGGAGAATAACCAAGGTAAATTCGCAAATGTTTTAGAAAAAGCAATTACAGATGTTAATAAGTCACAAGTTATCTCAAATCAAAAGACAGAAGCATTGGCTTCAGGCCAGATTGATGATTTACATGACGTTATGATCTCAGCTCAAAAGGCGAGTGTCACATTGGAGACATCTGTACAAATTCAGAAAAAAGTAATTGATGCGTATAACGAAATAATGCGAATGCAAGTTTAATAGCTTATACCTTGTAAATATAACTTATAGTTTTTATTAATGTTTTGTAATGTGGCGGGGGATTTTATGAATGAAAAGTATAACTTGATAAAAGATAAAGTAACTCAATTTTGGTCAAAAAGAAATAAAACACAAAAGGGTATATTATTAGGTTCGATTTTAGCGATTGTTTTATTAGCGATTGCGCTTCCTTTTTTATTTAAATCTAATAATCATTATGTTCCTTTATACAATAATTTATCAACCCAAGAAGTCGCACAAATTAAAGAAGAACTTGATACACGTAGTATTCCTTATGAAATAAAAGAAGGTGGTAAATCCATCACCGTACCTGAAGAACAAGTGGACACATTACTTGTGGACTTAGCGGGAGAAGGTATACCGAATAGTGGTAGTATTGATTATTCATTTTTTAGTGAAAATACATCTTGGGGAATAACAGATAATGAGTTTGACATCATGAAATTAGATGCCATGCAAACAGAGTTAGCTAATTTAATGAAAGGCATTGATGGCATAGAAGATGCAAAAGTCATGATTAACATGCCTAAAGATCCGGTTTTTGTTAGTGATGAGAATCAACCGGCAACAGCTTCTATTGTTTTAAATACACAACCAGGCTATCAGCTTGAGGGAAATCAGATTAACTCCTTATATCACTTAGTTTCAAAAGCAGTACCAAATCTTCCACCAGAGAATATTGCAATTATGAATCAATACTTTGAGTATTATGATCAAAGTGGAAGTGACAGTTCTGTTGCTGGAAGTACTTACTCAGATCAACAAACAATCAAGAAGGATATTGAAAAAGATATCCAGAGACGCGCTCAACAATTACTCGGAACGATGATTGGAATGGAAAATGTTGTTGTTTCAGTGACAACTGACATTGATTTCACACAAGAAAACAGAGTTGAAGAAATTGTGGATCCGGTTGATGAAGATAATATGGAAGGTTTACCAGTAAGTATAGAAAGTATACATGAAACGTATAGTGGTAACCCAGAAGTAGGTGGCGTTGCTGGCACTGGAGAAGAAGATATTCCGGGATATGAAGCAGTTGAGACTGATGACGGTGACTACGAACTAGTAAAAGAAACAGTCAATAATGAATTTAATAGAATTAAAAAGGACATAGTAGAAAGTCCTTATAAGATTAGAGATATGGGTATTCAGGTTGCTGTTAATAATGTGACTGAAAGAGATGGGGATGATGTTCAATTCTTGAACCAAAATGATCAAAACGTCGTTGAGCAAGGCATTGAATCTATCCTTAATTCAATTATTAGCACCTCAATAGACAAAGAGTACGGAGAAGTCACTCCAGAAGAAAAAGTGTCAATAGTCTTTCAGGAATTCCCGGATAGTTTCTCTATCCCAGATACAAAAAGTGCAGGTATTCCAACTTGGTTATACGCTGTTGGCGGAGCACTATTAGTACTCATTGTGATTCTAATCATAATGTTACGACGCAAACAACCTCAAGAAGAAGTCTATGAAGAAGAAGAAGAGGAAATAGAAAAAAGTGTAGCTATGCCTCATATTGATGACGAGGAAGAATCGGAATCAACAACACGTAGGAAACAGTTAGAAAAAATGGCTCAAGAAAAGCCAGATGAGTTTGCCAAATTATTAAGAAGCTGGATCGGAGAAGATTAGATTTGGAGGTGTTGACATGGCAAGACAAAAAAGAGGGCTAACAGGAAAACAAAAAGCAGCAATCCTTCTTATCTCTTTAGGACCCGATGTCTCAGCACAAGTTTATAAGCATTTGACCGAGGAAGAAATTGAACAACTAAGCTTAGAAATTTCTTCTGTTAAAAAAGTGGGTTCAGAATTAAAGGAAGACGTCTTAGACCAATTTCATCAGATCGCTTTAGCGCAAGACTACATCTCACAAGGGGGTATAGGCTATGCCAAATCCGTACTTGAAAAAGCATTTGGTGAGCAGGAAGCAAGTAATATTATTAATCGTTTAACTGCTTCATTACAAGTAAGACCATTTGATTTTGCCCGTAAAGCTGATCCACAACAATTGTTAAATTTCATACAAAATGAACATCCACAAACAATCGCACTCGTGCTTTCTTATTTGGATGCTGAACAATCAGGTCAAATATTATCGGAGCTTAATCAAGAAGTTCAAGCCGAAGTTGCTAAAAGAATTGCAACAATGGACTCTACCTCGCCTGAAATCATTAGTCAGGTAGAGCAGGTTTTAGAGCGGAATGTTTCGGCATCTGTTGCGGAAGATTACACGCAAACTGGAGGCATTCAGACAGTTGTAGAGGTTCTTAATGGTGTAGACCGAAGTACTGAACGAACGATTCTAGACACTCTTGAAGTTCAAGACCCTGACTTAGCTGAAGAAATTAAAAAACGGATGTTTGTTTTCGAAGATATTGTCATATTGGACAATCGAGCTATTCAGCGAGTCATTCGAGAAGTCGAAAATGAAGACTTACGCCTATCTTTACGAGTAGCTAGTGATGAAGTTAAAGACGTTATCTTTAAAAATATGTCACAACGAATGGCTGAAACATTTAAAGAAGAAATGGAATATATGGGACCTGTCCGTTTACGTGACGTTGAAGAAGCACAAACAAGAGTTGTTTCGACAATACGCCGCTTAGAAGATATTGGGGAAATTGTGATTGCACGAGGTGGAGGAGATGATATTATTGTCTGATTCCCATCCGAAGCCAGATATAAGTGAGCGACGACGTGTCATTAAGATTAGACCCTTTGAGATAGATACACCAAACCCAGTTAAACAGGACTCTTTACCTTCTAATGAAGAAGTAGAAAAAGCGAATGAAGAATTAGAGTTGATGAACAATGAATTGGAAGCAATACAAAAACAAAAAACTAATTTAATTGAACAGACAAAATCAGAGATAAAGATACTTCAAGAACAATGGCAACAAGAGAAAGCTGAAATCACTAGAAAAGCTGAAGAGGATGGATATAAAACAGGATTTGAAAAGGGGAAGAAAGAAAGCTTAAAAAAATTTGAAGATCTGCTCTCCCAAGCTAATTCAATAATTTCATTAGCCAATGAGGATTATAAGCAATCAATTGAACAAGCTGAAATGGATATTCTTTCCCTATCAGTTCATATCGCAGAAAAAATATTACATACAAAACTACAAAAAGATCCAGAGTCCTTTATGTCACTCGTGTCTAAAGCTATTAATGAAGTCAAAGAACAAACGACTATTTCAATCTATCTACACCCAAGTAATTATAAAACAGTTATTGAACTTAAACCCGAATTGGTTCAGGTTTTAGGAGAACAGGTTGATTTATTAATTTTTATTGACTACGAACTTAAACCTGGTGCTTGTATAATTGAACATCCGCTAGGACAAATTGATGCAAGTGTTGACACACAATTAGCAACTATAAAAAATATCCTGAAAGAATTGAGGATGGAAAATAATGCTAAATCTAGAAAAGATGTTAACAGAAATTGACCAAATTAATACGTACAAACATTTTGGTAAAGTCCAGCGTGTTGTCGGGATAATGATTGAATCGGCAGGACCTGAAGCCAATGTAGGTGAGGTTTGTTATATTCACGCAAAATCAAATGGGAGAAACCCTACCATAGCTGAAGTTGTTGGCTTTAATAATGAAAAAATAATTCTTATGCCATATTCTGAGGTGGCTGAAATAGGGCCTGGTTGTTTAGTGGAAGCTACAGGGCGCCCCCTAAGTATACAGGTAGGAAAAGGACTAATTGGTAATGTCGTTAATTCACTTGGTGAACCTCTTGATGAATCGTCACTACCTTCTGGGTTATCTAACTATGTTACTGAACAAGCACCGCCAAACCCACTTTCAAGACCACCTATTTCCGAACCGATTCAAGTAGGTGTAAAGGCAATTGACACTATGTTGACAGTAGGTAAAGGTCAGCGAATCGGTATCTTTGCGGGATCTGGAGTAGGAAAAAGTACTTTACTCGGCATGATTGCCAGGAATAGTGAAGCAGATATAAATATTATTGCCTTAATCGGTGAGCGTGGTAGGGAAGTAAGAGAGTTTATTGATAACGATCTTGGTCAGGAAGGCTTGAAGAAATCGATTGTTGTGGTTGCAACTTCTGATCAACCAGCATTAATGAGGATTAAGGGTGCTTATACTGCAACTGCAATAAGTGAGTATTTTCGTGATTTAGGGTACAAAGTCAATCTCATGATGGATTCAGTCACTCGATTTGCGATGGCCCAAAGAGAAGTGGGCCTTGCAGCAGGTGAACCACCCACCACAAAAGGTTATACACCGTCTGTTTTTGCAACGTTACCTAAATTATTAGAGAGAACAGGAACGAACGAACGGGGATCCATTACTGCCTTTTATACAGTGCTCGTTGACGGGGATGATATGAATGAACCGATAGCTGACACTGTCAGAGGAATTTTAGACGGTCACTTTGTAATGGAGCGTGAATTAGCTGAACGAGGACAGTACCCAGCAATTAATATACTTAAGTCGATCAGCCGTGTCATGAAGCAAATAGCTTCTTCAAAACATCAAGATGTTGCTCAGCAAATACGTTCACTTATGGCTACATATGAACAAAACCGTGAATTGATACAAATTGGAGCTTATAAACGAGGTACTGACCAAGAAATTGATAAAGCCATTACCTATCAGACAAACATTCAAGATTTTTTAAAACAAGGTGTCCATGACTCTTATACATTTGATGAGTCTATTAAAGAAATGGAAGAGTTATTAAATGGAGGTGGAGCTCAATGAGTACGGTAGCACTGGGCAAAGTATTAACTGTTCGTGAAAGGGAAAAAGTTGATGCCCAGAAGGCATACAATCTATCCATTAAGTCGTTTGAAGATGTTGCAACACGCCTTTACACTTTGCTAAAAAAGAAAGAAGAAGCGGAAGAAACCTATGAAGCGTCATTTCATGAATCGACATCTATCGATATGATAAAACAACAAGTTGAATATATAGAGAACTTAAGTTATAAGATTGCTAGTTTACAAGAACAAGTCCAAAAGGCTAGAAGCGAGATGGAACAACAACATGGCAAGCTCACAGCAGCACATGTGGAAGTGAAAAAGTTTGAAAAAGTCATTGAAACAAGACGTAAAACAGAAGAAGAAGTTGAAAAAAGACGAGAAGAAGCATTTTTAGATGAAATATCAATTCAGCAGTACTTAAGCCAAGTAAAATAGGTGAAACAAATGGCAGATAATAAAAACATTAAAAAAAATAGAATGAATCCACTTATATGGTTTCTTATCGCAATTGTTATACCTGTTGTGTTTGCAATTGCATTGGCATTTATCATCTTTTCGATGGCTGGTATAGATGCAACAGGGTGGATTAAAGATAAAGCATCCAATGTCCCAGTGGTTTCTTCACTTGTCACTACAGAAGAAGATAAAGACCTTCAAAGCAAAAATGAAAAATTGCAACTTACTATTGAAGAAAAAAATTCAGAGGTAGAACAACTTACTGCGAATGTTGATAACTTAGAAGATGTTATCGACCAACTTGAAAAAGAAGTATTGAAATTAAAAAAATCCGCTGATAACGAAGAAACTGATCATGAAGATGAGGGAAATAGTGAGAAAGATTCACTGAAGCAAACATCACAAACATTCAAAGATATGAATCCGGAGCAAGCGGCACATATTATCCAACGTCTAAAAGAAGAATCTGCATTATCGGTCTTAGATAACTTATCTAATAAGGTGCGAGGAAAAATTTTAGAAGAAATGGATCCTGAAAAAGCAGCTGAACTAACTCAATCCTTAATCGATCGTGCTGACCAATAAAATATAAATGTACTTGAAGGGAGGTGAGAATATGGATACAGTTAACTTTTTATTTCAACAGAATAACGTTTCTGTTCCAAATTCCAATCATTCCATGAAGGGAAGTAAGGGCCAAACAAATCGACTGTTTGAAGCTTCCTTAGAAGAGCAACTTGGAAATGGCTCTATGCCTATGAAAGATATATCGCAATCTAACCGGATAGGTACAGAGAATGAGGCCGGCCAGCTCATTAAAATGTTTTTGGGAGGAGTTATTCAACCTTCTGAAACTATGAATACACTTTTAGGTGAAGGCGAAAATTTAGAAGAATTGGAAGAGCAAGCTGAAATGCTTTTATCAGGAATGGATGGCGAAGAAGATATTAAGGAAATTTCCGCTCAGTTACTTCACTTGTTAGAACAGTGGTCTAGTATAGCCAAACCTGAGGATGAGCTCGTTATATCCACCGACGAAACGAATCGGGACTCTATATCAAGTGAGATATTGGTAGAAATGCTAGAGAATATTCAAGCCAGCTTAATTGATGATGATAAGCCATTAGAAAATATTGAAGACCAGTTAGAAAATCTACTTGATTGGTTAAACAATAATCCTATTAATCTATTAGAACAGGCAACTCTATTTCAAAACTTAAAAACACAAGTAGAACACATACTCAAGCAACAAAATTTAAGTGAAAGTAGTATCGACCGATTAACATTCAATATAGAACAGCTGTTAGATAGCTCCTTGAAAAAAGATGGTATTCTTAAACTTCTTAATCCAGAAATATCAGAAGATAAAGCAACGTCAAAAGAAAAAGCCATCTGGCAAGAATTGGTTCAAAACTATCAAAAGCGAAAAGAACTAGCCTCAACATATCGGACAAATGCTAGCGTGGAAACAAGTGATATTTCTAAATGGTTGTCTCATTCAATTAATAAACAGACAACAACCAATCAAAACAACATCACGCAGAGCAGTGGCATTGGCATTGGCTTAACAAGTTTGCCTATGTCACAAATAGAGCAATACGTTATACATGTGAATCAAATGCAATCATCATCTTCAGTTGATCAACAAGTTATTGACCAAATTGAAAAAATAATGGCATCAAGTAAATTTTTATCACAGCCGAATGGTCGAATGCAGTTATCGATGGTGCTACGTCCCGAGAATTTAGGTGAGATGCGAGTTCATTTTACTCAGATGGATGGAGAAATGGTTGTCAAAATAGCAGTTAATTCCGGAGCAACTAAAGATTTGCTTGAAAGGAATTTACATCAATTACGAAATATCTTTTCACCTCATCAAGTTGTTGTAGAAAGGCAGGAAATCAACCTACAGCAATCAGCTGATGTACCAGAAGAACAGAATGACGAATCATTTAATGACCAGGACAATAACGCGCAACAAAATCACGACGATAACCAACATAACGATGACAGCAATGAAGTTGATTTTCGCGAAATACTTATGAATGAGAAAGTGTAGGTGATAACAGTGGACGCAATAGATCCATCACTATATTTAAAAAATCAATCAACATCACGAGCACCAAGTCCTGATTTAGGCAAGGAAGAATTTTTAAAAATATTAATGACTCAATTACAGAACCAAGATCCACTTAGTCCAATGGATGATAAAGAATTTATCTCTCAAATGGCGACATTTTCTTCTCTAGAGCAAATGATGAACATATCAAAATCAGTGGATGCCCTTGTCGAAAGTCAGCTTGTTTCACCAGTAGTCCAGTACAGTCATATGATTGGAAAAGAAGTGTCTTACCAAGCTTTTGATAAAGAAACTGGAGCTAAGTTAGATGTTGAAACAAGTAAAGTAAAAGCTGTCAGCCAGCAAGATGGATGGGCTATTTTAAAACTTGAAAATGGCGAGGAAGTTTATGCTGATGCTATTTTAGAAGTGAATAGCTAAGTGAAAAAGAAGATAAGTTAGAGGTGAAGGAAATGGATCATCGCATTCACCAGCTATCACATAAGCACTTATTACATCTTAACAAAGCAAAACAGCAAACGAAGCAAATTGACGAAGATTTTAAATCCATTTTTGAAAAGGAACAGAAATTAAAGATCAGTAAACACGCCTCAGAAAGATTGCATGAAAGAAATATAAACATCAATGAAGCTGAGTGGGATAAACTGAGTGAGAAAATAGATGAAGCAAAGCAAAAAGGAATCACCGATTCATTAGTTTTAATGAATGATGCAGCATTACTCGTCAGTGCGAAAAATAACACAGTCGTCACAGCTATGAATCTCAACGAAGCACAAGACCGAATTTTCACCAATATTAACGGAACGATTTTAATGGACAAACAATAAGGCTGGACCCTACCGGGAAGCCAATAAGCTGTTGAATGAATGAGACAGCTTGAAAAATGACAATACATTTAAAGGGGATAAAACAATGTTACGTTCAATGTATTCAGGAATTTCAGGAATGAAAAACTTTCAAACAAAATTAGATGTTGTCGGAAATAATATCGCCAACGTCAATACAGCCGGCTTCAAAAAAGGGCGTATAACTTTTCAAGATTTAATGAGTCAGACATCTTCACCGGCACAAGGTTCTGGAAATGGAAGAGGAGGCATCAACGCCGTGCAAGTCGGTACAGGAACTCAAATAGGTTCCATCGATAATGTCCATACACAAGGGAATTTGCAAAATACTGAAAGACCACTAGATTTAATGATTGACGGAGATGGATTTTTTATAGTAGAAATGCCTGATGGTACAAATGCCTACACACGAGCTGGTAATTTCTATCTTGATGATAACGGTGATCTTGTTAATGCAGATGGATATTATGTACAAGGGGATAATGGGAATATAAATATCCCTAATGCCGCAAAAAGTTTTAGTATTCAAAAAGACGGGACTGTTAAATATACTGATGATAAAGGGGAACAAAGAGAAGCAGGTAAAATACAATTGGCTACATTTTCTAATGATGGCGGATTAGAAAAAGCCGGCAACAATTTATGGTTACAGACAGACAGTTCAGGAGACGCAAATACAGAGGGAGACAATACAGCAGACATCATCTCAGGCGCTCTCGAAATGTCTAACGTCGATCTTTCAGAAGAATTCACCGAAATGATCACCGCCCAACGTGGGTTCCAGGCGAACACAAGAATCATTACAACATCTGACGAGATTTTACAAGAACTTGTTAATCTAAAACGATAATAAGGAGGTAGAGATTGGGGTTTAAGTATATTAGTTAATGTAAGAGCGAACCTACTAAAGTGTATTTGAATAAAAAATACTTTTAAAATCAGCGTAGGAAAAATACGTAGACTCCTGTGGGAGAAGAGGCCTAGATGAGACCCCGGAGTGCGTAGCACGAGGAGGCTCATCAGCCGCCCACGGAAAGCGAAGTGTTTTTCCGGAGCGAATAGTACTTATTAGAAATGGATCCTCTTTACTTTTTTACAACAACTTCTCAATCTCGCCAATACCTATGATCAAACTTACCCGTCTGAATGATGAAAAGTTAACATTGAATGCACTTATGATTGAACAGATTCAATCCCTACCAGATACTACGATTACACTTCTTAATGGAAAAAAGCTCGTAGTTAAAGAGAAGGAAAGTGATGTTACCCAACTCATTACAAACTATTACCAAAAGATAGGGATTCAAAAAGCTTTAAATGAGGCTGGTGAAGATAGTGAGTAAGCTTATAAAAACAATGCTCATTTCTTTAATAAGTATCGTCGTGATTAGTGGAATTACCGTTGTTATTGTTCTGAACTTACCAGGAAAGAACGATAAAACGGAGGCACAGACCATTGACGATATAGTTGAATATTCCTACGAAACGCCGGATATAACAACAGACTTAAAAGATGGCAGTTTTGTAAGAATACAGTTTCAAATTACTACTGATGGGAAGAAAGCTAAAGAAGAGATATCTAAGCGAGATTTCCAAATTAAAAACGCATTAATTAAAGAAATGGCAAAAATGGATGAAGAGGACTTTAAAGAAGGACTCGATGATTTAGAAGATGCATTAAAAGATAGATTAAATGAAGTGATGACAGAAGGAAAAATTACAGACGTTTATACGATAAGTAAAGTTCTTCAATAAATGATAATGCTCCTTACTGTCTTTAATAAATAGGTATACTCCTACCTGGAGGTGATTTTTTGGTTGAAGAGATTTTATCTCAAAATGAAATAGATGCCCTTTTATCTGCTATCACATCTGGAGAGATGGATGCTGAAGAATTGAAGAAAGAAGAGGAAGAAAAGCGTATCAGAGTCTATGACTTTAAACGTGCTTTACGATTCTCTAAAGACCAGATTAGGAGTATCGGTAGAATCCATGAAAATTATGCAAGATTACTAACGACGTTCTTTTCATCACATTTACGGTCTTATGTTGATATATCAGTCGCTTCAGTTGATCAAATACCATACGAAGAGTTTATCCGGTCAGTACCGGAAGTGACCGTTTTAAATGTATATAGTGTGTCACCTCTTGAAGGCAATATCATTATGGAGGTTAACCCAAATATAGCATATGGTTTGCTTGACCGTATCCTTGGTGGTAAGGGTGATACGATAGATAAAATTGATGGTTTTACGGAGATTGAAACAATTTTACTAACTCAATTATTCGAAAAGGCGATTACTAACTTGGAAGAAGCCTGGTCATCAATTATTGAAATAGATGCTGTTCTGGAAGACTTTGAAGTCAATCCACAGTTCTTACAAATGGTAGCTCCAAACGAAACAGTCGTTGTTGTCACTTTAAACACAACAATAGGGGAATCAGGTGGCATGATCAATATTTGTATACCACATATTGTTTTAGAACCTATTATTCCTAAGCTATCGTTTCACTATCAAATGCAAACAGTGAAAAACAAACGAGATCCTGAAGCATATGAGAACATTTCTAAAAGTCTAGAACAGGCTATCGTTGAAACGAAAGCGATCCTTGGTGAAACTACAATAGATATTCAAGAGTTTTTAAATTTACAAACAGAAGACGTCATTAAGTTAAATCAAAATATTGGTGAGCCCTTATTATTAAAAATTAATGACGAGAATAAATATCTTGCTCAACCCGGAAAGTATAGGAATAAGAATTCTGTGCAAATTTTAGGGGATTACAAAGAAGGGAATGAACAGAATGACTGATGGAATGCTCTCCCAAGATGAGATCGATGCACTTTTGAATGTGAGTATCGATGAAGAGGACGAAGAAAACAGCTCTAAACACAATAGTCAACTCCTATCAGATATTGAAGTAGATACGTTAGGAGAAATCGGGAATATTTCTATAGGCAGTTCTGCTACAACTCTTTCCACTTTATTAAATCAAAAAGTGGAGATAACTACACCAGAAGTGTCTATTATAACGCATGAAGAGTTAAATGAAGATTATACGTTTGATCAAGTGAACATTCAAGTGAATTATATGGAAGGTTTTTCAGGTCAAAATATTTTTGTCATGAAGTCATCAGATGCTGCCATTATTTCTGATATTATGCTTGGCGGTGATGGAACGTCTCCTGAGGAAGAATTAAATGAGATTCATCTCAGTGCTGTTCAGGAAGCAATGAATCAAATGATGGGGGCTGCAGCCACTAGTATGTCTACAGTTTTTGAAAAGCGCGTAGATATATCTCCGCCGTCGATTGAATTAAAAAAGAGCGATGAGGATATTGAAACTGATGAGTTAACAGTTGAACAATCTATCGTTAAGGTTTCATTTCAATTGAAAATTGGCACACTTATCGATTCATACATAATGCAATTAATGCCGATAAACTTTGCTAAAGAACTTGTTAATCAATTGTTAAATGGATCTGATGAAGAAGCAGCTACCATTGAAAAAGCGGTGGTAGAAAATATGAGTAACCAAACCAAATCAACTCACATACATTCGCATGAAAATAGGGTGGAAGATGAGTCATCACAGGCTTTCTATTCAAAGAAAGAACCTCAATTCATTGGTGACCCGATCAATAAGAAAGACGTCCATGTGGAACATGCTGATTTCTCTAATTTTAAACCAAATACATTAAATCAGAATGAACAACGAAATTTAGATATGTTATTAGATATACCTTTAAAAGTAACCGTTGAACTAGGTAGAACCAATCGAACCATTAAAGATATATTAGAGCTATCTGCTGGATCTATCGTAGAGCTAGATAAATTAGCAGGGGAACCAGTTGATATTCTCGTTAATCAGAAACTTATTGCAAAAGGTGAAGTCGTCGTTATCGATGAAAACTTCGGAGTAAGATTGACCGACATTATTAGCCAGTCTGATAGATTAATGCAATTAAAATAAGAGAATGAATTATAAACAATTATAAGTTATGGGGGAATTTCGAATGGCAAAACGTATATTGATTGTAGATGATGCAGCATTTATGAGAATGATGATAAAAGATATTTTAATCAAAAATAATTTTGAAGTTGTTGGAGAGGCGCAAGACGGTGCAGAAGCGGTGGAGAAATATAAAGAATTAACACCAGATCTTGTCACCATGGATATTACAATGCCTGAAAAGGATGGTATCACTGCCTTAAAAGAAATTAAAGATATTAATCCAGAAGCTCGTATCGTCATGTGTAGTGCGATGGGGCAGCAAGCAATGGTCATTGATGCCATTCAGGCTGGTGCTAAAGATTTCATTGTTAAGCCATTTCAATCTGATCGTGTGATTGAAGCAATTGAAAAGTCTCTAAAATAGGAAACGAGTGGTAGTTGTGTTAAAAAAACTAAGTTGCTGTATAATGATTCTTTTTTTACTCTTAGGAAGCTTTAATACCCAGGCAGAGGCTAAGGCATCAAATGTAAAAGATTGCATTGAAAACAAGGAAGATTGTTCAGAACCAGGCGAGAATAAAACTGATGATAATATAACAGAAGACGGTACAGACTCGGCTAAGATAGGGAATCAATCCTTGGTTTTTGATTTAATTAAAATGGCATTAGCACTTTTGTTAGTGCTTGCACTTATTTATTTTTTATTGAAGTTTTTAAACAAACGCAATAATTTATCTCAGCAAAAATCGTTGCAAAACTTAGGTGGAATTTCTGTTGGTCCAAGTAAATCCGTTCAGATTATTAGGGTCGGTAAGAAGTTATATCTTATTGGAGTTGGAGAAAACGTAGATATGTTAAAAGAGATTACGGATGAATCATTAATAGAGGAACTGTTAGATCAGTCGGTTGAAAAGAATGACTTTCAGTTTGGTACTATACTCTCCAAATTTTCTAAGGTAACACAAAAGGATGACGAAAATTCTACCCAACCTACGGATCAGCCATTTAAAGAAATGTTTTCAAATGAGTTAGCTAGTTTAAAAGAAAAGCGTAGCGATCTTATTAAGCAGCACAAACAAAGGAAAGATAAAAATGAGTGATGTTGTAGATATGTTTTCAGGCTCTGATCCGTCAACTGTAGCAACATCTGTAAAGTTGTTACTCTTATTAACGGTACTGTCGTTAGCTCCAAGTATTTTAATATTAATGACTAGTTTCACTAGAATAATTATTGTTCTATCATTTGTGAGAACATCACTTGCGACTCAACAAATGCCACCAAATCAGGTGTTAATCGGATTAGCACTCTTTTTAACGTTTTTTATTATGGCACCTACATTTGGTAATGTCTATGATCAATCTTTAAAACCGCTATTCGATGAAGAAATAACATTAGATGAAGCATATGAAGAGGCAAGTGTCCCACTTAAGGATTTCATGGCAGAGCATACAAGGCAAAAAGATCTTGCACTATTTATGAATTATGCAAACTTGGACAGGCCAGAATCAGTGGCAGATATACCCATAACTACATTAGTGCCAGCTTTTGCGATTAGCGAACTTAAGACAGCCTTTCAAATGGGCTTTATGATTTTTGTCCCGTTTTTAGTTATTGATATGGCTGTTGCCAGTGTTTTGATGTCGATGGGAATGATGATGCTGCCTCCTGTTATGATTTCCCTACCATTTAAAATACTTTTATTTGTTTTGGTAGATGGTTGGTATCTAATTACCCAATCGTTATTGAGTGGTTTTTGATTATTTGTTTGTTTAAACCAAATATATAGGTCGAAGTGGTAAAAAGAAAGGGTGTTAAAGCTTGACAAGTGAATTCGTATTATCATTGGCAGAAAGAGGAATCTACACTATTTTGCTTGTGGCAGGCCCTTTATTAATTCTTGCACTTGTTGTAGGACTTTTAGTAAGTATTTTTCAAGCAACAACCCAGATACAAGAACAGACATTGGCATTTATTCCTAAGATTGTAGCAGTTTTAATCGGATTGGTATTTTTTGGTCCATGGATGCTGTCAAAAATGGTTGAATTTGCGACGGATTTATTTCAAAACTTAAATCAGTTTGTAGGTTAAACAATGTTAGAAATAATTAATTTAAATATATTACCTGTATTTTTCCTTATATTTGTTCGTATAGCTGCTTTCTTTGTGACGTCACCACTGTTTTCTTATCGTACTATTCCGATGCCGTTTAAAATTGGTTTTAGCTTTTTTCTCGCGCTAGTCATGACGAGTGCTATTGGAACGGTTGATATAGATGTTGATGATATGTATGTTTTATTACTTATGAAAGAAATCTTTGTAGGACTTTTTATTGGGTTAATTGCTTATATTATTCTAGCAGCGGTACAAGTTGCTGGCGGATTTATAGATTTTCAAATGGGATTTGCCATTGCAAATGTTGTTGATCCACAGACCGGGGCACAAAGTCCTTTAATTGGTCAATATTTTTATATCATTGCATTGTTATTTCTATTATCGGTTGATGGACATCATTTGTTAATAGATGGCATTTATTTTAGTTATGAATTTATTCCGCTTGATAGTTGGGCCCATTTTCAAAATGACTCACTTGCCGATTTTATCATAGAAACATTTAATTATATGTTCATCATTGCATTTCAAATGTCTATTCCGATTGTCGGCTGTTTATTCTTAGTTGATGTTGCTCTTGGAATTATTGCTCGTACTGTACCACAGTTAAATGTGTTTGTAGTTGGTTTACCTATTAAAATCTTTGTGAGTTTTGTTGTTCTATTGGTTTTTCTTAGTCTTTATATGACACTTGCTAAAAGTTTATTTTCGACGATGTTCAATACGATGCATCGTTTAATGGAGTTGTTAGGGGGAGCTTAGCTTGCGATTAAAACTAGATATACAATATTTTGCAGGAGAAAAAACTGAAAAAGCTACCCCTAAAAAAAGACAAGATGAACGAAAAAAAGGAAAGGTAGCAAAAAGCCAAGACGTCAATACAGCTATTCTCTTATTGTTTTCCTTCTCAATTTTATTTATTTTTGGCGGGATGATGAAAGAAAGCATGATGACACTCTACCGTCAAACGTTTACTGAATTTATTCATTGGGATTTAACAGAAAATAGCGTGCATCAAATATTTTCAGGAGCTTCTATAGAAGTGGCGAAGATGCTTGCACCGATTGTATTAATTGCCATCGTGGCTGGTCTTGCTTCTAATCTCATGCAAGTGGGTTTCCTGTTTACTGCCGAACCATTAAAGTTTGATCTTAAAAAAATTGATCCAATCCAAGGAGCAAAACGTATATTTTCGATTCGCGCTCTCGTGGAACTTTTAAAATCACTATTGAAAATAGTATTTATTGCTACTGTTACATTCGCTATCATATGGAAGTTTAAAGACGACATGATGATGATGGCTTTTAAAGATATTGAGGGAGCATTAAGCTTTTTTGGGAAGACGACCATCATTATGGGGATTTCGGCGACAATCGCTTTACTATTTTTATCTGTCTTTGATTATGCTTATCAACGTTATGATTTTGAAAAAAATATGCGCATGTCTAAACAAGATATTAAAGATGAGCATAAAAACATTGAGGGAGATCCTCTAATAAAATCAAAAATTAAAGAAAAGCAACGTCAAATGGCGATGAGACGCATGATGAGTGAGGTTCCTACAGCTGACGTCGTTATTACAAACCCGACACATTATGCTATAGCTATAAAGTATGATGAAGATAAAGCCACTGCGCCATATATTGTAGCTAAAGGTACCGATCAGGTTGCATTGAAAATTAAAGAAATTGCCAAAAATAATGATGTTGTGACAGTCGAAAACAGACCGCTAGCTAGATCATTATATAGTGAAACTGAAATCGGTGACCTAATACCGGAACATTTCTTTAAAGCCATTGCTGAGATACTTGCTTACGTATACCGATTAAATAATCGTTAAATCAGTCATACATATAATAACTTTTAAGTAATAAGGGGAGAACTCTTTATGAAAGCCCGCGATTTATCCGTTTTATTAGCTGTTATTTTAATCATTATTATGCTGGTCATTCCATTACCTGGATGGCTTTTAAGCATACTTATTTTATGTAATATATCGATTGCTCTCATCGTTATCTTAGTTTCCATGAATACGCAAGAATCCTTGCAATTTTCGATTTTTCCTTCTCTCCTGTTACTCTTGACGTTATTTAGGTTAGGATTAAACGTTTCTACCACAAGATCCATACTCTCCAAGGCAGATGCCGGTGGAGTGGTTGATACTTTTGGAAGTTTCGTTATTGGAGATAATCCGCTTGTAGGTTTTGTAGTATTTATTATTTTAGTTATTATTCAATTTTTAGTTATTACTAAAGGGGCAGAAAGGGTTTCAGAAGTGGCAGCTCGTTTTACTCTTGACGCAATGCCTGGTAAACAAATGAGTATTGATGCCGATTTAAATGCTGGACTTATAAGTGAACAACAAGCTAAAGAAAGAAGAGAAAAAGTGGAAAAGGAAGCCGATTTCCATGGTTCTATGGACGGTGCCAGTAAGTTTGTTAAAGGAGATGCGATTGCAGGGATCATTATTGTTTTGATCAATATAATCTTCGGCTTGATTATCGGTATGGTTCAAATGGATTTGACCTTTACAGAAGCGATCAATACATTTATGAGGCTTACCGTTGGCGATGGTTTAGTGAGTCAAATTCCAGCGTTGCTTATATCTACTGCAACCGGAATAGTTGTTACTCGCATATCAACATCTGAAGGCGGAAACTTAGGGAGTGATGTCACAGACCAATTGCTGCAATATCCAAAATTATTATTCATAGCAGCAGGCACTATATTTTTATTAGGGTTAACACCGATTAACTTTTTCTTAACAACGTCTATCGCTTTATTATTAGCGCTGAGTGCTTATTTATTGATGAGACAACAGACCGAAGAAGCGGTTACGTCTGATCCTGAAGTTGTCGAAGAAGAAGCTGAGGCATCAGCGATGAAATCTCCAGAGAATGTCGTGAATCTATTGAATCTTGATCCAATTGAGTTTGAATTTGGCTATGCTTTAATTCCACTTGTCGATGCAAAACAAGGTGGCGATCTACTTGATCGAGTCGTAATGATACGAAGGCAACTAGCTGTTGAACTTGGAGTAGTCATTCCTGTTGTCAGGATTAGGGATAATATTCAATTAAACCCTAATGAATACCGATTGAAAATTAAAGGAATCGAAGTGGCTAAGGATGAGCTATTATTAGATCATTATTTGGCCATGACACCAGATTTAGATGATGACATAGAAGGTATCGAAACAAGAGAGCCTGCTTTCGGATTACCGGCAAAATGGATTAGTGAAGAAAACAAAGATAGTGCAGAACTGTCAGGCTATACCGTAGTTGATCCACCATCCGTTATATCTACTCATATTACTGAAGTCATTAAACAACATGCACACGAACTTTTAGGACGACAAGAGACGAAACAACTTATTGACCATCTACAAGAGAATTACCCGATTTTAGTCGAAGAAGTTACACCAGAACCACTGGCTGTCGGAGAAATTCAGAAAGTGTTAAGTAAATTATTAAGAGAGAATGTTTCGATACGGAATTTGCCAGTTATATTTGAAACTTTAGCTGATTTTTCTAAACTGACAAATGATACAGAGCTTTTGGGGGAATATGTAAGACAGGCCCTATCCTCACAAATCACAGAACAATATGTTAAACAAGATATGTCTTTGAATGTCATTACGGTTACCGGAAAAGTCGAGAAATTAATCGCGGAAGGCATCCAACAAACAGAACATGGTAACTATCTTTCTTTAGATCCTAACGTACAGCAAGAGATAGTGAAAATAATCCATCAGGAAGTAGAGAAAGTGAGTCTTCAGGAAGAAGTGATTGTCTTATTATGTTCACCAGCGATACGCATGTATTTGAAACAATTATTGGATCGATTTTTGCCACAGGTTGTTGTCTTATCATATAACGAACTTGAACCAAGTGTTCAAGTTCAAAGTGTTGGGGTGGTGAATGTAGCATGAAGGTGAAAAAGTATGTCGCAGGAACAATGCCTGAAGCTATGAATTTAATAAGAAAAGAACTTGGCTCTGAAGCTGTTATTTTAAATTCCAAGGAAATTCAACAAGGAGGAATACTGGGATTCTTTAAAAAGAAGAAGATTGAAGTTTATGCTGGCTTAGATGAAGATGCAACCGAGAAAAAAGAATTGAACATTAATAAGACATCACAACCAAGCAAACTATCGACATTAGCTTCTTCAAATGAAATAGATTCCAATCACACAGTACTAAATGAGATTAATTATTTGAAAAAATTAATTGAAAAGCAATCACAAGATAAAGAAACAACTTCTTTTCCAGCTGCTTATCAATTCATGTATGAACATTTAATTTATCAAGAAGTAATGGGACCTTTAGCAAGAGATGTCATGACCAACGTCATCTCCTATCATGAGGAAAATAATATTGACCCAACTACTGAAAATATCAAACTGCAAGTAAATGACGAAATATCTATGAGATTAGAGCATTATCCTTTTCAAGGAGTCACCTATGATAAGAAAATCATTCAGTTTGTCGGACCTACAGGAGTTGGAAAAACGACAACCATAGCAAAAGTAGCCGCAAAGAGCGTGTTGGAGGATTACAAACAAGTTGCCTTTATCACAACTGACACATATCGTATTGCAGCAATTGAGCAGTTAAAAACCTACGCTAAAATATTGGATGTTCCAGTGGAAGTTGCCTATACACCTATTGATGTACAAAAAGCAATCGATAAATATTCTTCCTATGATCTTATATTAGTTGATACAGCAGGAAGAAACTTTCGCGAAGACCAATACATCAAAAAACTTCAAGATGAGACACTCATAAAAGAAGAGACCGAAACATATCTTGTTTTATCATTAACAGCCAAGCAAAAGGATTTACTAGATATACAAAAACAATTTCAATCTCTTCCTATTAAAGCCTTGATTTTTACAAAATTGGATGAAACAACACAATATGGTAGTTTATTATCGATAGTTTCAGAAATGAATAAAGGAATCGCATATGTAACAAACGGTCAAGATGTCCCTGATGATTTATCTGAACCTAGACCTGAAGAAATTGCGGAATTAATTACTGGAGACTATTTCAATGACTGATCAAGCTGAGAATTTACGTCAAAAGTTAACCATTAAGCAAAGGCAAAAATCGGCCAAGACTTTATGTTTTATCAGTGGTAAAGGCGGAGTAGGAAAATCTAATGTAGCATTAAACTTTGCGATTGAATTACAACAGCAAAGAAAAAAGGTCTTACTAATCGATTTAGATATCGGGATGGGAAATATTGATGTTTTATTAGGTATCTCGTCTGAAAAGACTATTGCTGATTTGTTTGAAAAAGGTGTTCCAGTAAGCGAAGTTACCAATACTAGTCCAAAAGGTGTTGACTTTATCTCTGGCGGTAGTGGTTTGAAGACTATCTTTAATTTGGATAAGCAGAAACGAGAAACATTTTTCATGCAATATAACAAACTAGTCGGCGAATATGACTATATAATCTTTGATATCGGAGCAGGGGTTACCGAAGATAGTATGCACTTTATACTAGCAGCAGATGAGTGTATTGTTGTGATTACCCCTGAGCCAACATCAATTACAGATGGGTATGGAATAATTAAGCATGTTGTAACTAATCAACCAGATATGCCGATATATGTCGTGATGAACCGTAGCCGTACGGAAGTTTCAGGGCGAAAGGCTAGCCGTAAATTCAAACAAGTTATTTGGAACTTTTTGAAAAAGGATATTAAGACAATTGCTATTTTACCCGATGATAAATTTGTTTCTATGGCGGTGATGAAGCAAGTTCCTTTTGTTCTATTAAATAAACGAGCTCCTATAACAATAGCAATGAGAAACATGGTGAAAAATTTTTTGGCAATTCATAGCCCCGACACGAATCAAGAAATATCGTTGTCTTTTATTCAAAAATTAAAAGCACTAATTAAAGAGAGGTAAATGGTATGCATAAAGTGCGTGTCCTAGTCATTGATGATTCGGCCTTTATGAGAAAAATGATTACAGATATTTTATCAAGCGATGATCGATTACATGTTATTGACACGGCCCGTAACGGAGAAATGGGCTTAAAAAAAATAAAACAATATAATCCAGATGTTGTTACTTTAGATGTTGAAATGCCAGTGATGGATGGCATAACAACTTTAAAAAAAATAATGGAAACCCATCCTTTACCGGTTATTATGCTTGCAAGTGTGACAGGACTTGGAGCTAATAAAACTGTGGAAGCGATAACCAATGGAGCAGTAGATTTTATTACAAAGCCATCAGGTTCTATTTCTTTAGATATTAAAAAGATTAAGAATGAACTCATTACCAAAGTACTTGCTGCCACAGAGATAAAACATAAACATATGAAATCAAAAGAATTGGATAAGTCTACGCCAGTTTCCAAACACATGTTGAATCATCAAAGGACAATCATAGCGATTGGCTCATCTACAGGTGGACCAAAGGCTTTACAAAGTGTTTTGACTAAGATTCCAAAAGTAAATGTTCCCCCTATTTTGATAGTCCAGCATATGCCTGAAAAATTCACTAAGTCATTAGCTAATCGATTAAATGCCCTAGCAAGTATCCGGGTTAAAGAAGCCGTTCATGGTGAAGTTATTCAGAGCGGGACGGCATATATCGCACCAGGAAATCAACATTTAAAGGTTCGCTCTATGGGAACGTCTAATACCATTGATTTAACACAGGACCCTCATGTCAATGGACATCGTCCTTCAGTCAATGTTTTGTTTGAGTCTATTGCACATATAGAAAAGGTAAATAAAATTGCAATCGTGTTAACTGGCATGGGAAGTGATGGTTCTCAAGGGATAGAATATATAATGAAGAAAGACCCTAAAGCGATTATTGTTGCTGAATCGGCTGAATCGGCAGTTATTAATGGAATGCCAAAAGCAGCCCTTAATACCGGTTATGTCACTTCAATTGTACACTTGCACGAAATAGGCTCTTTTATTGAAAATATTATTAGTAAACCGGGAGAGATGTAAAATGGATACCGCAGACTATTTAGACGTTTTCATCGATGAAAGTAGGGAACATTTGGATGTTTTATATCAACAATTACTAGAGTTAGAGAATCATCCCACTGATATGTCTATTATAGAAGAAATCTTTCGAGCAGCTCACACGTTAAAAGGTATGGCTGCGACGATGGGGTACGAAAGCTTAGCTAATTTAACACATAAACTTGAAAATATTTTCGATGGGATACGTGATGAAAAAATCCAAGTTAGTACTGAAACGATGGATGTGTTATTTGAATCAGTAGATGATTTAAACAGGATGGTAGAGGATATCTCGGGTGGAGGGAATGGTTCTAAGGAAATAAGTAAGATTGTAGAATCGTTAGATGAAATTGAAGAAGGTAAGAATAGAGCGGAATCAAATGTCGATCTGACGAAAAATGCTCCTACTATAGCCAAATCAGAAAACACTTTACGTTCAATCAAAGAGCTAGATGAATTTGAACTATCTATTTTAAAAGAATCCGAAAATCGTGAATTTATCAATTATGAAATTACTGTTCACTTGAATAAAGATTGTTTACTTAAAGGTGCCCGAACCTTAATGGTTTTTAATGTACTTGAAAGAATGGGTGAAGTGATAAAAGCAGAACCTCCTGTACATGAATTAGAGGAGGAAAATTTTGATTCAATATTTACTGTTATTTTTGTATCAAAACTGGATGAAAACGAAATGAGAGAAATGATTTTAACAGTATCTGAGATTGACAAAGTTACTATCCAACCATTCTCGATCCAAAACTATGAGAAAGAAGAAGGTAGCAACAACTCGCTCTTGCCCCGTAATGATAATAATAAAGAGAAAGAAATTGTGAAACGAACAAATCGTGCAGCTTCTAAGACTATTAGAGTAAGAATTGATCGACTCAATACTTTAATGAATTTGTTTGAAGAGCTTGTCATCGATCGAGGACGTTTGGAGCAAATATCGCAAGAATTTGAACATCAAGATTTACGAGAAACTGTAGAGCGCATGTCTAGGATTTCAGGTG
The DNA here is from genome assembly GCF_018918075.1 of Virgibacillus sp. MSJ-26. Lineage (GTDB taxonomy): Bacteria > Bacillota > Bacilli > Bacillales > Amphibacillaceae > MSJ-26. Next base: position 185,558 of record NZ_JAHLPW010000006.1, on the reverse strand, counting down.
ACTTGCAAAATGTCATATTAACCATGCGTATGGTGCCGATTGATCAAGTGTTTAGTCGTTTTCCGAATATGATTCGTAGTTTATCAAGGGAGTTACATAAAAAGATTAACATAAATATTGTCGGAGCAGATACTGAGTTAGATCGGACAGTTATAGATGAAATTGGCGATCCGCTCATCCATTTATTAAGAAATGCGGTAGATCACGGAGTAGAAACTCCAGACATCCGCCAGACGCGCGGTAAACCGGAAGAAGGTACTATTAGACTGGAAGCTTATCATAGCGGAAATCATGTCATCATAGAAATCGCGGATGATGGAGGTGGCATAAATAAAGAGGCTGTACTCAACAAAGCGCTACAAAATGAACTCATCACTGAACAGGAGGTCAGAAGTTTATCTGATCAAGAAGTCAATGAACTCATCTTAGCTAGCGGTTTTTCCACCGCTGAAACAGTGTCAGATATCTCTGGTAGGGGAGTTGGTTTAGATGTTGTGAAAAACACGATTGAGTCATTAGGCGGAAGTATAGCAATTGAATCAGAATTTGGAAAGGGAACGATATTTACTGTTCAATTACCACTTACATTATCGATTATTTCAGCGATGCTAGTGGACGTAGAAAAAGAAAAGTACGCTATTCCCTTATCTTCAATCATTGAAACAGCGATTATGAAAAAGAGTGATGTATTCTCTGCTCGAAATAAACAGGTCATTGATTTTAGAGGTAAGATAGTTCCTCTGGTTTTCTTGAAAGATTTATTTTCGATTCCCTTAGACAATGACAAGGCTGAAGTGGAGTATCTGTCAATTGTCGTTGTTAAAAAAGGTGAAAGACTAGCCGGTTTGGTTGTAGATTCATTTATAGGTCAGCAAGAAATCGTCTTAAAATCTCTTGGTGACTATTTAACAAATGTCTTTGCCATCTCAGGGGCTACCATACTTGGCGATGGTCAAGTAGCATTAATCGTTGATAGTGATGTCTTAATAAAGTGAAACTTCAATCAGTGGGGTTTTCATACTTCCACCACTGAGTGTTAGTTAACCTACGATAAAATAGTAAATTATATTTATAAGGAGGCTTTAACATGAAAAGTAGTTCAGCTTTAGATAAAAAAGTTATTGTATTTCAACTGAAAGATGAAGAATTTGCCGTTTCCGTACAACAAGTTGGTGGAATTGAACGAATGCTCCCGATTACAAGAGTGCCTCAAACGGCTGAATTTGTTAAAGGGGTTATCAATCTTAGAGGAGTGGTGACACCTGTCATAGATTTAAGAAAAAGATTTGATATTGAAGAAATTCCTTATGATGAGTCCACAAGGATAATTCTTGTTCATCTTGATGATATGGAAGTTGGTTTGATTGTAGATGCAGCAAATGATGTGATTGATATTCCGGAGGATGCGATTGAGCCGGCACCTGATGTTATCGGAGCAGTAAATGTGGATTATATTGATGGTGTCGCTAAACTTGATAACCGCCTATTAATCTTACTTAATTTAAATTGTGTTCTTTCAAACGATGAAGTTGACGATTTAAAAAGTGTGAAAGGTTAATACAATGAGTCATACCGGATTAACAAATTTAGAATTAGACGTTTTAAAAGAAGTTGGAAATATTGGTGCAGGTAATGCAGCAACCTCAATGTCGCAATTAATTAATAAGAAAGTGGACATGCAAGTCCCATCTGTAAAAGTCGTTGCATTTGATGAAGTGATGAACATTATTGGGGGTCCAGAAGAACTTATAGTTGCAATCATGTTCCATATAGAAGGAGATACACCTGGAACGGTTTATTTTATTCTTTCAAAGGAAGAAGCAGAGCAATTGGTTAGCAAGATGATGCCTGAGCAAGCTGTAACTAACTTTAAGGGTACGGAAGTGAATCCATTAGCCATTTCCATTTTACAAGAAGCCGGAAATATATTGACAGGGTCATATTTAACAGCATTATCTGATTTCTTAAATTTAGATATGCAGCCATCAATTCCTTATTTTGGTTGTGATATGGCAGGAGCGATTTTATCAGTGGGCCTTGTTGAAATATCTGAAGTTACAGATTATGCCATTATCATCGATACTAAGATAAATGATCATGATATGGTGAGTGGAATAAATGGTCAATTCTTTTTTATGCTAGAACCAGAATCTCTGTCAAAAATATTTAATTCACTAGGAATCAATAATTATGATTGAAACCCGTGACGTAATAAAAGTTGGTATCGCTGATTTGAATATTGTTAAGGCACCTAACATGATTCGCACATCAGGTCTTGGATCATGTGTCGGTGTTGTCATTTATGACCTTCCAAATAAAATAGCTGGGTTAGCCCATGTTATGTTGCCCGATTCTGCCTTAGCAAAGGAACCCAAGAAAAACATTTATAAATATGCTGATACCGCTGTTGTATATTTAATTGAATTACTTCTCAATAATGGTGCGTCAAAATACTCACTAAAAGCGAAACTAGCGGGTGGAGCACAGATGTTCCAATTCACAGCAAACTCAAGCACAATGCGGATTGGACCGAGGAATATTGAAGCTGTAGAAAAAGCATTAAATACTTATAAAATTCCTGTGGTAGGGTCTGATCTTGGAGGGAATAGTGGTAGAACAATAGAATTCAATCCCGCCACTGGTTATTTAAATATCCGGACCATTAATAAAGGGGAAAAGGATATTTAAAATAGTTGTTTTTTATAACAGCGAATGCTTTACATTACCTTTCGAATACTATTTAAAATTAGTTGGAGAGACTGTTTTTTAAGTTACTTATTCGTTCATGAAAAGAATCTTATTTAAGGAGAGAGGAGCGGTAAAGAATGACTTCTAATCATAAACAATCTCCTCTAGAAGATGTGCTATGGGATAGGTGGTCGAACAATGATGAAGAAGCAGCAAACGACCTTATTAAACATTATATGTATCTCGTTGTTTTTCACGTGGACCGTGTAGCAAGCCATGTTCCTAGTACAGTAAATCGAGAAGATCTTAAAAGCTTCGGTCTTCATGGATTATATGATGCGTTAAAAAAGTTTGACATTAAGCGTAATTTAAAGTTCGATACGTATGCCTCTTTTAGAATTCGCGGTGCTATTATTGATGGACTAAGAAAAGAAGACTGGCTTTCACGAGCAACAAGAGATAAAGCGAAGAGAGTCTCAGAGGTTTCTCAAATTTTAGAGCAGGAGTTGCAAAGAAGCCCAACGGCAGAAGAAATTGCGGGTAAGGTTGGTTTGACTGTTGAAGAGGTTGAATCCTCAGTTCGGGATACTATTTTTTCAAATGTATTATCAATTGATGAAAAACCACGAACACACGGGATGGATTACCAGGAAGGGATAGGTTATTCGATCCCAGATGGGAAAACTGTATCACCGGATGAGTATATAGAGAGTAATGAAATAAGCAGTGAGCTTGCCAATTCATTAAAAGCATTAAATGATAACGAGCAATTGGTTATAAGCTTATTTTATTACGAAGAATTAACATTAACTGAAATAGGACGCGTCATGGAACTTACAACTTCTAGAATTTCACAAATTCATAAAACTGCTATCTTTAAATTGAGAAAAACACTTAAAAAGATAGTATAAATAATTATTCTAGATTTGGGGGGAGATGGGTGGAACAGCTAAAAAAATATTTTTATGTAAGCGTAGCAAATGATGATATGCATGCCGAGCTACATTGCACAGATCAGTACAGTGACAAATTAGAATCGGATGTCAATTCAATTAAAATGTTTTTAGAAGAATTTAATGTCAAAACTGGCATTAAAGAAGAAATTATTCAATTACTTTTAAATAACAATTTTACTAAAGATGATTTTCCTGTAATGATAGCAAAAGGAAATTATCCGGAGCAGGGACAAGATGGTTATGTTGAATATAACTTGAATCTTGAAACCCAGGTTGCTCATAAAGAAAATATAGATTTTAGGGAAGTGATGCGAATACCTTCAGTCACTAAGGGAGAAAAATTAGCTACAATCATCCATCCAACTGAAGGTATCGATGGGCAGGATGTAAGAGGGAGAACTGTAAGAGCGCGTCCAGGTAAAACGGCTCCGGAAAAAGCGGGGAAAAATGTAGTATATAAAGAAAGCAATTCTTCTTTTTATGCAGCATCTGATGGCCAAATCAATGTAACAAAACATCGTATTAATATCCATTCCGTTTTCGAAGTTAAGGAAGCACTTTCAATGAAAACTGGTAACCTAGACTTTATTGGCTCTGTCATAATTCATGGCGATATCCCTTCAGGTTTCACAGTCAAAGCAGAAGGGGATATAAAGGTTTTTGGTATAGTTGAAGCAGCAACCGTCATTGCTGGCGGGTCAGTTTATATTTCCGAGGGGATAGCTGGTTTACTTAAGGGATCGATTACGGCTTCAGAAAATATCCATGTTGGTTATATTAATCAGGGAATAGTCTACGCAGGAGAAAACCTTTACGTAGAGAACTCTATCATCCATAGTGAATGCACAGCTAAAAAAAATGTATTGTGTAAACAAGGCAATATTATAGGAGGATCAACCTCTGCCGGGGTATCTATTGCAGCAAAAGACATAGGCAACAGATTAAGTACTAAAACAGAGATTTCATTTGGGTACGACAAATCTACTTTTGAACAGGAACAGCAATTGATTGCTAAAAAGAAAGAATTAGAACAAACGTTAAACAAGCTTAAGATTTTAGGAGAAAAACTAAATCAAAATACTCAATTAAAAGAAAATCCTAAACATCGAATTACCCTACTCAGGCAAAAAAACTCATATCAAAAGACAGAAGAAAGTTTATTACAGGTAAAGGAAGACTTATTTATGATTAATGCTTTTCTAGGAAGTGAAGAAGAAGCAAAGTTAAAAGTAAATAATAAAATTTATCCTAATACATTTGTAACTTTCGGTAAATACAAACAAGAAATTAAAGAAATAAGAAAAAATATAGAATTAACGTTTGATAAAAATGAAGTCATTATAAAAAACACCTAAAATTTTCTTTGCCCTTAATTTTTTCAACTAAGAATATCCTCATAAATTCTTATAATATTGCTGTGAGGTGAAGTTTATGAGTTGGAAATCGGTAGAAATGCAAGTTGCGCTCCCTAGAACTCAAGACGCGGGAAGAATTCAAGATCAAATGACCAAACAAAACCAACAATTTCAACAGACACTTTCAGAACAACAATTAAAAGAAGAGAAAATAAAGCAACATATAGTAAATGAGCATGAAGATGTAGAAGGTATTAATAAAGATAAAGAACGAGAAGAATCAAATTCACAGGACGAAGAAAACAGTAACAATAAAGATGAAGAGAAAAAGAGTAAAAAAGAGATGCAGCATCCATATTTAGGTGCTAATATAGACTATAGTAGATAGAAGGGATAACATGCTATCAATCATTCTATTCTTCAGTTTCTTTTTACATATTGTCGCTTTTTGGATGATCTATTCCTTACATAATAAGCTGAAGCAAAATCATTCAACAGACTTGGAAGAAATTAGTGAACTATTGGAATTATACTTAGATGAATTGAAAGAAGAAAACAAACAGCTTATGGATGAACTTAACAATAATAAGTCTTTTTCATCACAAGAAAAGGAATTTGAGGTAATTGAGGATGAACTAAACAATCATCCTGTTCAAAACGACGAACTTCCTTTAGAAAAAGTAGATTTAATGGAGACCTCACTAGAAGCTGAAGTTTTACATCTTCATCAAAAGATGTATACGCCTAATGATATAGCTCGAAAATTGAATTGTGGAAAAACGGAAGTAGAATTAATTATTAAATTTCATGAAAAAAAGGACGCTAATACTTGATAGCTATTTTTCATTATGGTATATTTATTTATGGTGTAAATAGAGTGTAATAGATAAAACGCTATTTAAAACACACGCTTGTTGATTTGTAAATTGGTGCCATTCTTTTAAGAAAGGTCTTTTACGAATAGGATGCAAGCGGAGGATAAAAAAACCAATAGGAGGAATAAGAAATGGCAGTAATTTCCATGAAGCAACTTTTAGAAGCTGGTGTACATTTTGGACACCAAACACGCCGTTGGAATCCGAAGATGAAAAAATATATTTTCACAGAACGTAACGGCATCTATATCATCGACTTACAAAAAACAGTTAAAATGGTGGAGACAGCCTATAACTATGTTAAAGACTTAGCCGCTGATGGTGGTACAGTTCTTTTTGTAGGTACAAAAAAACAAGCGCAAGAATCAGTGCGTGACGAAGCAATCCGTTCTGGAATGTACTATGTTAACCAACGTTGGTTAGGTGGTACACTTACTAACTTCAAAACAATCCGTAAAAGTATCAATCGTTTAAAAGATATCGAGCGTATGGAAGAAGATGGAACTTTCGAAGTACTACCTAAGAAAGAAGTTGTAGATTTATTAAAAGAAAAAGAGCGTCTTGTTAAGTTCTTAGGTGGAATTAAGGATATGAAAAAACTTCCTGATGCCCTATTTGTTGTAGATCCACGTAAAGAGCGTATCGCTATTGCAGAAGCAAGAAAGTTAAACATCCCAATTATCGGTATTGTAGATACAAACTGTGATCCGGATGAAATTGACTATGTCATTCCTGCAAATGACGATGCTATTCGTGCTGTGAAACTTCTAACATCTAAGATGGCTGATGCTATTTTAGAGGTGAAACAGGGAGAAGAATTAGAAGAAGCTCCGGAAGAAAATGAAGAATTGAGCACTGAACAAGCTGAAACAGAACAAGCAGAAGAAGTTGAATCAGAGTAAGCATAAAGGTAGGTGATAAGAGGATAAACCTTTTATCACCTTTTTTAAAGAGAGATCATTAATCAAATACGTCAATGAGTCACTTTACAAGGAGGATAATAAAATGCAAATAACTGCAAAAATGGTAAAAGAACTTCGCGAAAAAACTGGTGTAGGTATGATGGACTGTAAAAAAGCTTTACAGGAAACTGATGGTAATATGGAAAAAGCTGTAGATTATCTACGTGAAAAAGGTATGGCCACAGCTGCTAAAAAAGCTGACCGTATTGCGGCAGAAGGTTCAACTTATATTGCAACCGATAATAATACAGCTGTTCTTTTAGAAGTTAACTGTGAAACAGACTTTGTTACTAAAAACGAACAATTCAAACAGTTATTAACTGAGCTAGGAAACCATCTCCTAAGTCAAAAACCAGAAGATGTTGAAACAGCATTACAACAAAAACTTAATGGTGAGGGCGAATCAGTAGAAGAGCATATTAATTCTTTTGTTGCTAAAATAGGTGAAAAAATTTCTCTTCGTCGTTTTAATATATTCACTAAAACTGATCAAGATGCATTCGGTGCTTATCTTCACATGGGTGGACGTATTGGAGCGCTTGCTTTACTAGAAGGTACGACTGAAGAAGACGCTGCGAAAGACGTAGCCATGCATGTTGCTGCTGTTAACCCGCGCTATATCTCTAGAGAAGATGTATCTGAAGAAGAAGTGAATCATGAACGTGAACTATTAAAAACACAAGCATTAAATGAAGGTAAACCTGAAAAAATTGTTGAGAAAATGGTTGAAGGTCGCCTTGGCAAATTCTTTGAAGAGATTTGCTTAACTGAACAAGATTTTGTTAAAAACCCTGATCAAACAGTTAAAGACTTTGTCTCTGAAAAAGGGGCTACAGTTAAAGAGTTTGTTCGCTATGAGGTTGGCGAAGGTATGGAGAAACGTGAAGAAAACTTCGCAGATGAAGTTATGAGCCAAATGAAAAACAACTAATTCTAAGTTAACATAATAATAACATAGAAGTTATTATATAAACTTAAATAGGGAACATTTAATGTTCCCTATTTCTCAATAATGACATCCAATTCTTGTTTTTACATTATAGTTTTTATGGAGGTTATCATGACAGCAGCACGTTACCAAAGAATTGTACTTAAATTAAGTGGAGAAGCTCTTAGTGGTAAACAAGGTTATGGAATTGAACCATCTGTCATTCAGTCAATCGCCTCACAAGTTAAAGAGATTGTGGAACTAAGTGTAGAGGTTGCTGTAGTTGTAGGTGGTGGCAATATTTGGCGTGGAAAAGTCGGCAGCGAAATGGGGATGGACCGTGCCTCAGCAGACTATATGGGTATGCTTGCTACCGTTATGAACTCGCTTGCTTTGCAAGATAGTTTAGAAGCTATTGGCATTCCAACCAGGGTTCAAACATCAATTGAAATGAGACAAGTGGCAGAGCCCTATATAAGAAGAAAAGCGATAAGACATCTTGAAAAGAAACGTGTTGTCATATTTGCGGCAGGTACAGGAAATCCATATTTTTCAACTGATACAACTGCAGCTTTACGTGCAGCAGAGATAGAAGCTGATGTCATATTAATGGCGAAAAATAATGTTGACGGCGTCTACTCTGACGATCCAATGGTTAATAAGCAAGCACGTAAGTATGAACAGTTGTCATATATGGATCTTCTAAATGAAGGGCTCGGTGTTATGGATTCGACAGCATCTTCATTATGTATGGATAATAATATACCATTGGTTGTCTTTTCAATTACAGAAGAAGGCAATATTAAAAAAGTTGTTCAAGGCCAGCCAATCGGGACTACAATAAGGGGGAAGTAAGATGACGAACTCAATTATAAATGATATGAAAGAAAAAATGTCAATGGCCACACAAGCATTTACTAGAAATTTGGCAACTGTAAGAACAGGTCGCGCTAATCCTAACATTTTGGATAATATTTATGTTGAATATTATGGTGCACCCACCCCGCTAAATCAGTTGGCAACTGTATCTGCGCCAGAGGCACGCCTACTTGTTATTACACCTTTCGATAAAACGGCTATTGGAGAAATTGAAAAGGCAATCCAAAAGGCAGATATTGGATTAACTCCTTCTAATGACGGTAATTTAATCCGTATTAGCATCCCTGCTTTAACAGAAGAAAGAAGGAAAGAACTTGTGAAGGTTGTCGGCAAGTATGCAGAAGAATCACGTGTTCAAATTAGAAATAATCGCCGCGAAGCTAATGACCTATTAAGAAAGGCAGAGAAAGATGGCGACCTAACAGAGGATGAATTACGTGCAGGTGAAGATAATGTTCAAAAACAGACCGATAAATTTATTGATGAAATAGATCAACTTGTTAAAACTAAAGAAGAAGAAATTATGGAAGTTTAAATATCAGCTTTAGTTTAGTAGCGCGAGTTGAAAAATAAGATGCTTTAGCCCTCTTGTTTAAGGGGGCTTTTGTACTTTTTTAGTGAAAAAAACACCATTGATCTCTTTTAATGTTATAATAAAATTTACTATCCAACTAACTAGAAAGCATATATTATTTGTACATACATAGTTATTAAAGATAGAATGAGTTTGCAGTTAATATTTGGAGGACCAATTATGTCATTTAAACTTCCTTTTATAAAGAGTAAAAAAAAGCCCGAAGGAGACACGGAAATAATTAACGTTCCACGACACGTTGCCATAATTATGGATGGTAATGGAAGATGGGCTAAAAAAAGGGGACTACCCCGTATTGCAGGACATAAAGAAGGTGTGGATGTTGTTCAGCAGACGGTAAGAACAGCTTCAAACTACAATATAAAAATACTAACTTTATTTGCATTTTCCACGGAAAATTGGAAAAGACCCAAACCAGAAGTTCAATTCCTGATGAAGCTTCCAAAACAATTCCTAAATACTTACCTACCTGAGTTAATGGAAAAAAATGTTCGAGTTGAGACGATAGGACGGTTTGATACATTGCCATCCCAAACAAAAGAGGCAATACAGGACGCAAAGGAGAAAACGAAAAATAATGATGGTTTATTATTAAACTTTGCGATAAACTATGGTGGGAGAGATGAAATTATACAAGCTGTTAAAAAAATGACTAAGGAAATTGAGAATAACCAATTAAACATAGAAGAGCTTGATGAAAATGAATTTTCGAATTATCTTTATACAAAAAATCTAGAAGATCCAGACTTATTAATAAGAACTAGTGGTGAGAGACGCCTTAGCAATTTTCTGTTATGGCAACTGGCTTATACGGAATTTTGGTTTACGGATGTATTGTGGCCTGATTTTAGAGAAGAGGTCTTTATTCAAGCATTGAAAGATTATGAAAATCGTAAAAGGCGTTATGGAGGTATTTAAGGTGATGAGCAAGTTATGAAGCAACGAATTATTACAGCGTTTTTAGCATTAATCCTATTTATTCCTCTCACACTTTATGGTGACTGGCCTTTTTCTATTTTTGTCTACCTTATTGCATCGATTGGATTATGGGAATTATTAAGAATGAAAGAGACTCAAAAATATTTATTTCCAACTTTATTATCTGTTGCCATGCTGTGGATTATCCTGGCACCCGTATCGATTAGTGAATCCTTTACATGGTTTAATAAGTCGGAAATTATCATGATCTTCGTTTTAATCTTATTGTCCTATACCGTTTTAAAGAAAAACAAATTTACATTTGATGATGCAGGATTTATTCTTTTGGCAACACTGTATGTAGGAATAGGATTCTCTTATTTTCTTGAAACACGACATAGTATAAATGGACTTGCAACAATGTTGTATGCTTTATTCATTGTCTGGGCTACAGATACGGGGGCATACTTTTTCGGTAAGGCATTCGGTAAACATAAACTGTGGCCTAAAATCAGTCCCAATAAAACGGTTGAAGGTGCTGTAGGAGGCATTATTCTTGCCGTTATTATTGCAATCGTTTTTAATTTGGTTCATCCATTCAACTACACCCTTGTAACGATTATCGGAGTGACGATTTTAGCTTCCATTTTCGGCCAAATTGGGGATTTAGTTGAGTCAGCTTTCAAACGACATTTTCAAGTTAAAGATTCTGGTACTATTTTGCCTGGACACGGAGGTATATTAGATCGTTTTGACAGTATTATGTTCGTTTTCCCTTTACTTCATTTTATTCAATTTATTTCTTGAAATAATTTGGAGCTCATATGTTGAAGGAAGACCAATTAACAGGTTAAAATGAAATGATGCTGTATTACTAATCCCAAATATATTTGATTTTGATAAAAGAGTGACGGCTTGATGTATTGATAGAACTAAATTACTGAATGAATGATGTTTTTCACTATCACATACACCTAATTCGAAGGAAGGTGCGTTGTTTGAACACAATTATAGCATTTATTTTAATGTTCGGTCTGCTAGTGTTTATTCATGAGTTTGGCCATATGATATTCGCAAAACGGGCAGGCATGTTAGTGCGAGAATTTGCTATTGGATTTGGTCCGAAAGTATTCGACTTTACTAAAAATGAAACAGTCTATACAATTCGTTTACTACCTATTGGAGGATATGTCCGAGTTGCGGGTGAGGATCCAGAAATTATCGAGCTTAAACCAGGTCATCATATTGGAATAGAATTTAACGATGAAGGTAAAGTGAAAAATATAATCGTTAATAATAAGGATAAACATCCGAACGCCCGGGTGATTGAAGTAGAATATGTTGACTTGGATCATGATTTAGTTATTGAAGGCTATGATGTTGGTGAGCATGAAGAAAAACTAAAATTTGACGTTGATCGTAAAGCCGATTTTATTATGGATGAGGTTAGAACACAAATCGCACCATACGATCGTCAGTTTGCATCAAAAAGTGTTGGTAAACGTGCCATGCAACTGTTCGCTGGACCTATGATGAACTTTTTGTTAGCTTTGCTAATCTTCTGTATTATAGGTCTTATACATGGGGTACCTGTTAAGAATGCACTAATTGGTGAAGTTCATCCAGATACACCTGCTGAGGAAGCAGGTATTCAAAGTGGCGATGAGATTGTACAATTAAATGGTGAACAAATTTCTACTTGGGATAAATTCACGAGCATTATTGAAAATAACCCAGAGAAAGAAGTGGACCTTACTGTAAAACGTGGCGATAAAACAGAATCCTTAGCAGTGGTTCCGGCAAAAGTAGAATTACAGGAAGATATGTATATAGGACAAGTCGGGGTAACACCTGCTTTTGAAAAATCATTTTTCAGATCATTCACCTATGGAATCGATCAAACATATGACATTACAAAATTGATCTTAACTAATCTTGGAATGTTAATTACTGGTCAATATTCTATCGAAATGCTTTCTGGTCCGGTAGGAATATATGATGCAACAGACCAAGTAGTACAAACAGGTTTTATGAATTTTATGATGTGGACGGCTATGTTAAGTATAAATCTTGGGATAGTTAATTTAGTTCCATTACCTGCTTTAGATGGTGGACGTCTTCTATTTGTAGGAATTGAAGCTGTTAGAGGTAAGCCCATTGATCCGCAAAAAGAAGGCTTGGTCCATTTCGTCGGATTTGCTTTGCTTATGTTACTGATGATTGTCGTAACATGGAACGATATCCAGCGTTTATTTTTATAAATCATGTCGGGCCAATAAAACCCTTGTCGCAATAGAAAGACAAGGGTTTTCCATTGATAATATTACATGTGATAAACATATCCATGTCATTACATATCATCATAAACTGTGACACAGTGAAGAGAATTTATGTAGCCTTGCCCGAGGAGGCTCATTAGCCGCTCACGGAAAGTGTAGCGTGTTTCCGTAGCGAAGGGCTAGCAGTCATTTTTGTTCAAAACTAGATAATATTAGATTGAAATTTAGTGAATAGTTTATATTATGTTCCAATTTATGTGATGTACTGTTTGGTGTGGGGACGGTGGTCTGTTTTGTTTATTGGTTGGACAGGAATGATGAAAGCTATATAATAATCTTAATAGATTTAATAATAACGGATATTTTGGTACCTTTCTCATTTTTAGTGGGAGGATTTATGATGGAAATTTCAAAACGAGAAAAAATTAATATCTTACTTGAACAAATACATATGCCAAAGGAATATGTCGATACACACTTTAATGAGAGTTTATTAGAACGTCTGGAAGTGTATAAACAGAGAAAAACTTGGCATTTTCATATTCAGGTGCAAAACATATTACCATTTAATATATATCAACTTTTATTTACTAAATTGGTCGATGCCTTTCAAAAAATTGCCACCGTCGACTTAACGATTTATACAGAAAATAAGCAGAGTGATTCGACAATTGTTTCCGAGTATTGGGGTTCGTTTATCAAGTCTGCAACAGATTTATCTCCAGCCTATAAAGACCTGGTATATAACCAAACTCCACAAGTTGACAACAATAAAATTAAGTTAACAGCTCGAAATGAAGTAGAAGCCAGCGCCTTAAAAAAACGTTTAGAAGATAAATTTAATCATTTCTGTAAAAAAGTTGGTCTAGCATTCTATATTCTTGAAATAGAAGTTAATTCGGAATCATTAAATTTAAAAGAATTTAAAGAGCAGACTGCTAAAGAAGATCAGCAAATTGTTATGCAAACAATGAAAGAAAAAGAAAAACGTGACGAAGAACGCTTGAACGGTGAACAAAATAAACCGTTTGTTCTTGGATACAAGATTCAGGATGAACCCATCCCAATGGAAGAAATCCTAGAAGAAGAGCGCCGAGTCACTGTACAAGGCTATGTATTTTCAGTCGACGTGCGTGAACTTAGGTCTGGACGCAGCTTACTAATTGTGCATGCCACAGATTATACGGATTCTTTTCAACTTAAAATGTTTTCAAAGAATGATGAGGATGCCACTAAATTTAAGCAGTTGAAGAGCGGGATATGGATTAAAGCACGTGGTAGTATCCAGACAGATATGTATACAAATGAGTTAGCAATGATGGCTAATGATATTCATGAAGTGAAAGTGGCATTACGTCAAGATAATATGGAGGAAGATAGAAAAAGGGTAGAACTTCATGCCCACACGACTATGAGTCAATTAGATGCTGTTGTCTCACCTTCAAAATTAATAGAACAAGCTGCAAAATGGGGCCATGAAGCTATAGCCATCACAGACCACGCTGCTGTACAAGGTTTCCCTGATGCACATAATGCTGCAGAGCAGAATAACATTAAAGTGATATACGGAGTGGAAGCTAACTTAGTAGATGATGGTGTTCCGATTGCTTACAATGATTCAGATTTAGAAATGGAATCAGCTACTTATGTTGTATTTGATGTTGAAACAACAGGGTTATCAGCTGTCTATGACACAATTATTGAACTAGCTGGTGTGAAGATTAAGGGTGGCGAAATTATTGACCGTTTTGAGTCATTCGCAAATCCTAATCAGTCTATTTCACAAACTATTAGTGATTTAACTGGTATAACAGATGATATGGTAAAAGACGCGCCCCAAGTAGACGTAGTATTAAAAGATTTCTATGAATGGACAAAAGGTACAACACTTGTTGCTCATAATGCCAGCTTTGATATCGGATTTTTAAACCAAGGATATCAAAGGATATCTTATCCAAAGGTTACCATCCCAGTGATTGATACACTTGAGTTAGCAAGGTATTTATTTCCTCAACTCGGTAATCACCGTTTGAATACATTATGTAAGCATCTTGATATTGAGTTAACCCAGCATCACCGGGCCATTTATGATGCTGAAGCGACAGGCTATCTTTTCTGGAAAATGCTCCAAAACTTATTGGAAAAAGAAATCATAAACCATAATCAACTAAATGATTATATGGGTGAGGGAAATGCTTATCAACGATCTCGTCCTCACCATTGTGTCTTGCTCGCACAAAATGAAAAAGGACTGAAAAACCTTTATAAATTAGTCTCGTACGCGCATGTTAATTATTTTTATCGTGAACCACGAATTCCGAGATCACTACTTCAAAAGCATCGTGATGGTATACTTGTTGGTTCTGCATGTGATAAAGGTGAAGTTTTTGAAACAATGATGCAAAAATCGGTTGAAGAAGCTGAAAATGTAGCGGAGTTTTATGATTATATAGAAATCCAGCCTCCAGCTAATTATACTCATCTTGTTGAAAGAGAACTTGTACAAAACGAGGCGCAATTACTGGATATTATTTCAAAATTGGTTGCCCTTGGTAAAAAATTAAATAAGCGAGTCGTTGCAACCGGTAATTCACATTATATCGATAACCATGAAAAACTTTACCGACAAATATTAATTGCCTCACAAGCAGGTAATCCGCTCAATCGTGTTAACTTACCTGATACACCATTTCGGACAACAACAGAGATGATTGAGTGCTTTAAATTTCTTGGCAAAGAAATTGCTGAAGAGATTGTGATTGATAATTCCCAAGCCATAGCTGAAGAAATTGAAAATATCTCACCTGTAAAAGATGGGTTATTCACACCTACTATAGAAGGTGCAGATCAGGAAATGCGTGATTTGTGTTATAACCATGCTAAAAGTATTTATGGTGATCCTGTACCTAAAATTGTAACGGATCGTTTGGAAAAAGAGCTAGCAAGTATAATAGATAACGGTTTTGCGGTAATATATTTGATTTCTCATAAACTTGTTAAAAAATCATTAAATGATGGATATTTAGTTGGCTCACGTGGCTCTGTCGGTTCATCGCTTGTTGCGACAATGACTGAAATTACAGAAGTCAACCCTCTACCACCACATTATGTTTGTACAAATTGTCATTATAGCAATTTTATTACAGATGGGTCAGTGGGTAGTGGCTTTGACTTACCTGATAAAAATTGTCCTGAGTGTCAACAACCTTTAAAGAAAGATGGACAAGATATTCCGTTTGAAACATTCTTAGGGTTTAAGGGAGACAAAGTACCAGATATCGATTTAAATTTTTCAGGTGATTACCAACCGAGGGCACATAATTATACAAAAGAATTATTTGGGGAAGACTATGTGTATCGTGCAGGTACCATTGGAACAATCGCAGAAAAAACTGCATTCGGTTATGTTAAAGGATTTGCTTCGGATAAACAATTAATCTATAAAAACGCGGAAATTGAACGATTGGTTCAAGGATGTGCAGGAGTGAAAAGAACCACGGGTCAACACCCAGGTGGGATTATCGTTGTACCTAGTGATCGAGATATCTTTGACTTTACTCCAATTCAATACCCGGCAAATGATAAAGAAAGTGAATGGTTGACGACACATTTTGACTTCCATTCCATTGAAGATAATTTGTTAAAGTTAGATATACTTGGACATGATGATCCGACAGTAATTAGAATGCTCGAAGACTTGAGTGGTAAAGATCCAAAAACAATTCCGGTTGATGACGATGAAGTTATGAAGATATTTTCAAATACAGAATCTTTAGGTGTAACCGAACAGCAAATTAACTGTAAAACAGGTACGCTCGGAGTACCTGAATTCGGAACACGCTTTGTTCGTCAAATGCTTGAAGATACCAAGCCAACAACTTTTGCTGAATTAGTTATTATTTCAGGCTTATCCCACGGGACGGATGTATGGTTAGGTAATGCTCAAGAATTAATTAATGATGGGATTTGTGAGCTGCCCGATGTTATCGGGTGTCGTGACGACATCATGGTTTATCTGATGCATAAGGGGCTTGAGGCCTCTTTAGCCTTTAAGATTATGGAGTCGGTCCGTAAAGGAAGAGGCCTGCAGGATGAGTGGATCACAGAAATGAAAAAGCACGATGTTCCTGGATGGTATATCGACTCTTGTAAAAAGATTAAATATATGTTCCCAAAAGCGCATGCTGCAGCTTACGTGCTAATGGCAGTCAGAATAGCTTATTTTAAAGTTCATCATCCTATCCTTTTTTATGCAGCCTACTTCAGTGTGAGGGCTAATGATTTTGAACTTGATACGATGATTAAAGGTTCTAATGCGATAAGACAGCGGATTGATGAAATTATGCAAAAAGGAAATGACGCACCACCGAAAGAAAAAAGTTTGCTTACCGTTTTAGAGGTTACCCTTGAAATGTGTGAAAGAGGTTTTTCATTTAACAAGGTTGACCTTTATAAATCAAGTGCGACCGACTTTCTAGTTGAAGGTAATACTTTAACCCCACCGTTTAACGCAGTGGACGGTCTAGGTACGAATGCAGCATTAAATATTGTTAAAGCACGTGAAGAAGGTGAATTCCTTTCAAAAGAAGATTTGCGTAAAAGAAGTAAAATTTCAAAGACCGTGTTGGAATACTTAGATCAACATGGTTGTTTAGAAGGTATGCCAGAGGAAAATCAATTATCCTTATTTTAGATTTTAAAGTAATAAACTTTATAAGGATTACCCCTAGTGCTTGCATGTGTTTTTTTCTTATGATATATTCTTATTATGAGTGAAGATATGAACGCCAAAAGAGTGGGGAATACCCACTCTTTCTTCATACTTCTGCCGGTTTCCACTAGTCCCTTGCCCTGAATAGTAGGCAAGGGTTTTATATTGATTGAATTTGATTTGAATTTAAGCACATTAAGAGTTAATGAAATCAAGTGTTGTTGACCATAATAAAGAAAATAGCATAGTTTCCAGCCAGGGAGGATGATTCATGATGTCTAATGTTATTCAGACAACAGAAAAACTTGTAGAACCAATCCTTGTAAAACGTGATCTTGAATTAGTAGATGTTGAATATGTCAAAGAAGGACCTAATTGGTTTTTACGTGTCTACATTGACAAAGAAGGTGGTGTGGACATAATGGAGTGTGGTGAAGTTTCAGAAGAATTAAGCGAAGCACTTGATAAAGAAGATCCTATTAAGGGAGCATATTTTTTAGAAGTTTCGTCTCCGGGTGTTGAACGTCCATTGAAGACTAAAAAAGATTTTCAAGAAAGTATAAATAAAAATGTCCATATAAACCTTTATGCGCCAATAAACGGAGAGAAAGAACTTGAAGGAGTATTAAAAGACTTTGTAAACGATGTCGCGACAATCGAGTACAGATTTAAGCATACTACCAAACAGATTGATATTTCATTTAATCAAATTGCAAAAGCACGATTAGCTGTTGCATTATAAAAGGGGGAGAAGACTGTGAGCAATCAATTGTTTGAGGCAATTGAATTTTTGGGAAAAGAAAAAGGAATAGATAAAGATGTACTGCTGGAAGCATTAGAAGCAGCTTTAATTTCAGCATACAAAAAAAACTTTCAATCAGCGACGAATGTAAGAGTTGATTTAGATGAGGAAGAAGGAACGATGCGTGTCTTCGCTCGAAAAACGATAGTGGATGAAGTGGAAGACCATCAGCTGGAAATTTCATTAGACGAAGCTAAAAATATTGATCCAAATTATGAGATTGATGATGTAATCGAGGTCGAAGTCACACCAAAAGATTTTGGCAGGATTGCAGCTCAAGCTGCAAAGCAAGTAGTCACCCAACGCGTTAGAGAGGCAGAGCGCGGAGTTATTTTTAATGAATATGCAGACCGCGAAGATGATGTGATGACAGGTATTATTCAAAGGAAAGATAACCGTTTTGTTTATATTAATTTAGGTAAAATAGAAGCCAAACTAGCTGAGTCAGAGCAAATGCCTACTGAAGAATATCATGTCCATGATCGACTAAAAGTTTATGTTACTAAAGTTGAAAACACTAATAAGGGACCTCAAATTTTCATTTCCAGATCACATCCTGGACTCTTAAAGAGATTATTCGAAATGGAAGTCCCAGAAATTTTTGAAGGTATAGTGGAGATTAAATCCGTTGCTAGAGAAGCGGGTGACAGGTCAAAAATTTCTGTTGCCGCAATCGATCCTGACATTGATCCGGTAGGTTCATGTGTTGGGCAAAAAGGACAGCGAGTGCAAGCCATTGTTGATGAGCTAAAAGGTGAAAAAATAGACATTGTTGAGTGGTCAGAAGATCCAGTAGTTTATGTTTCAAACGCTTTAAGTCCGTCAAAAGTTGTTGATGTCCTAGTAGATGAGGAGGATAAAGCTACAACTGTTATTGTCCCTGACTACCAATTATCTCTTGCGATTGGAAAAAGAGGTCAAAATGCAAGATTGGCAGCTAAATTAACTGGGTGGAAAATCGATATCAAAAGTGAAACAGATGCAAGAGAAGAAGGACTACTAGATGATTCTAGCGCTTATTCTGACATTGTAGATGATAACTTGTTTGAATAAAGGGGATTTATATGGTTCAAAAAAGAAAAGTACCTTATAGGAAATGTGTCATTACCGGTCAAATGAAGCCTAAAAAAGAATTGATACGTGTTGTAAGAAATAAAGAAGGCGATGTATTCGTTGATCCTACAGGTAAAAAAAATGGTCGAGGAGCTTACCTCTCCATGGATCTAGATACAATCAATAAAGCTGAAGAGTCTGAAGCATTAAATAGACAATTAAATGCTAAAGTAGATGCAAGTGTCTTTGAAGATTTACGGGAATTACTAAAGGAAAATCAAGTCGATGAAGGGTAATTATCTAAATATATTAGGATTAGCTTTTCGTGCAGGCCAATGCGTGTTAAGAGAAGAAGCAATTGTTCATGCTATACAAGTGAAAAGTGCTAAATTGGTTCTTATTGCTAGTGATATTGGTCCGCAAACAAAAAAGAAATTAATGGATAAAAGCAAAACATATGAAGTACCAATCATTAATGTAGATGACCGTGAAACATTAGGTCATGCTATCGGAAAACCACAGAGAGTAGCCATTGCTATTTTGGATACCGGATTTGCCCACAAAATCCAATCGTTACTCGTGTAACTAACTTCGGGGGTGAACGTATGAGTAAAATGCGTGTATATGAATATGCAAAACAAAAGAATATGTCAAGTAAAGAAGTGATTAATCTATTACAACAAATAGATGTGGATGTTTCCAATCACATGGCAACCATTACATCAAATGTGATTAAGCAACTTGATGAGAAAATTGATGGTGGCAAGAAGAAAGAAACGTCTTCTAAACCCAACCAAACAAATAAAAATCATAAAACAAAAGAAGGTAGTAAGGAAAGATCCAGACCTTCAAAACAAAATGTTAAGAACAAAAAAAATAAAAATCAAAATAAATCTCAACAAAAAACTAGAAACAATAAGCAAAATCAAAAAGAGGTCAGAAAAACATCTAAGAGTGAAACACCAAAAGAAATAAAATATCATGGTACTTTAACCGTTGATGAATTATCTGGAAAACTTAATGTTGATACAAGTGAGATTATCAAAAAACTTATGTTTTTAGGCGTAATGGCTACTAAAAACCAAGATCTGGATGATGATGCCATTGAATTGATTTGTTCAGAATACGGAGTAGAAGCAGAAAAAGAAGTTATTTTGGAAGACACCGATTTGTTTAAATATAAAGAAGAAGACGCTGAAGAAGATTTAGTTGAACGCCCTGCAGTTGTTACTATAATGGGTCATGTTGACCATGGTAAAACAACGTTGCTAGATGCGATACGTCACACGAAAGTGACAGAGGGTGAAGCTGGTGGAATAACGCAACATATCGGTGCTTATCAAGTTGAGAATGATGGCAAGAAAGTTACGTTCTTAGATACACCAGGTCACGCCGCTTTCACAAGTATGCGTTCGCGCGGAGCTGAAGTTACAGATATTGCAGTACTAGTTGTTGCAGCAGATGATGGGGTTATGCCACAAACTGTTGAAGCTATTAGCCATGCTAAAGCTGCTGAAGTGCCGATTATTGTCGCTGTAAATAAAATGGATAAAGAAACAGCTAATCCTGAACGTGTGATGCAAGAATTAACAGAACATGAATTGATTGCAGAGGACTGGGGCGGAGATACAATCTTTGTTAATCTATCTGCTATTAAGCGAGAAGGCATCGATGACTTGTTAGAAATGATCTTACTTGTTGCAGAAGTAGAAGAATTGAAGGCAAATCCTGATACATTTGCCTTTGGTACTGTTATTGAAGCACAACTGGATAAAGGTAAAGGATCTGTCGCTTCTTTACTTGTCCAAAATGGAACATTACATGTGGGTGATTCTATTGTCGTAGGAAACACCTTTGGACGTGTGAGAGCAATGGTAAGTGATCTTGGGTCACGTATCAAGAGTGCTGGTCCATCAACGCCAGTGGAAATAACTGGATTGAATGATGTTCCACAAGCTGGGGATCAATTTCTTGTATTTGAAGATGAGAAAAAAGCTCGTCAAATTGGTGAAGCTAGGCAACAAAAACACATCCAGGAATCTCGCAGCCAAGACACTAAAGTAAGCCTTGATGACTTATTCGAACAAATTAAACAAGGCGATATGAAAGAAATAAATATTATTATTAAAGCGGATGTGCAAGGTTCTGCTGAAGCATTAGCTTCATCTCTTCAAAAAATTGAAGTTGAAGGCGTTAAAATAAAAATTATTCATAGTGGAGTTGGAGCAATTAAAGAATCCGACATTATTTTAGCCTCTGCTTCGAATGCTATTATTATAGGTTTCAACGTCAGACCAGATGCTAATGCTCAAAAAGCAGCAGAAGATGAAAAAGTAGACATTCGCTTACACCGTGTGATTTACAAAGCAATTGAAGAAATAGAAGCAGCCATGAAGGGATTACTTGATCCTGAATATGAAGAAAAAGTAATTGGTCAAGCTGAAGTAAGAGAAACATTTAAAGTTTCTCGAATCGGAACCATTGCCGGTTGTTATGTCACTGATGGGAAAATCACGCGTGATTCAGGAATAAGGCTTGTCCGTGATAGTGTTGTTCAATTTGAAGGCGAGATTCAAGATTTAAAACGGTTTAAAGATGACGTTCGTGAAGTTGCTCAGAACTATGAGTGCGGTATAACAATCAAAAATTACAATAATATAAAAGAAGGCGATATTATAGAAGCCTTCATTATGGAGGAAATTGAGCGTACATGATTCAATATGCTGAAGTGGAGTGTATGATTTATGATGGCCATTCTATAAAAGATAAGCGCTCATCGATTAAAAGCATTAAAGCAAAGCTGCGCAATCAATTAAATGTTTCCGTTGCCGAACTGGACTACCATGATTTATGGCAAAGAACTAAGCTTGGCATTGTCACTATTTCAAATGATCGTCTTCATGCTGAAAAGGTTATCCAAGAAGCTTTACGCATCATAGACACTTATCCAGAATTAGAGCGAACACTTACAGATGTTGCTAGGTTATGAGGCGAATGATAATTTAAATTGAATTGCCTATTTCGATTGATAAAAGAGGTGATTTAGATGAATTTACGAGCAAATAGAGTAGCTGAAGAAATCAAAAAAGAATTAGGCGAGATTCTAACTGTAAAACTTAAAGATCCAAGAGTAGGTTTTGTCACTGTAACAGATGTTGAGGTAACTGGCGATTTGCAACAGGCAAAAGTATTTATCTCAGTACTTGGTGACAAAGAAAAGAAGAATGAAACATTGCAAGGGTTGGCTAAAGCAAAGGGATTCATTCGAACAGAAATTGGTAAGCGAATCCGTCTTAGAAAAACACCCGAAATATCATTTGAATATGACGAAGCTTTAGAATATGGTAACCGAATTGAAACGATACTAAGAGATTTAAAAGAGTAATGGAAATTAACTGCTGACTCATTTAAAATAATAAATGAGTCAGCTTTTTGTTAGAAAAATGAAAAATTGGAGGTTAATATAGTGGATGGAATCTTACCATTATGGAAACCAAAAGGCCTGACTTCACATGACTGTGTGGCTAAAACGAGAAGATTATTCAATATGAAGAAGGTAGGTCATACAGGGACACTCGACCCTGCTGTTGAGGGTGTTCTTCCCATTTGTCTTGGTCAAGCTACAAAAATCGTGCCATTCTTAATGGACACAACAAAAACATATATTGCAGAAATTAAATTAGGGAGTGCTACTGAAACTGAAGATGCTGAAGGTCGCATCATTGAGGAGAAGCGAATTAAGGGCCCTTTATTGAATGAGACAATTGACACTACGTTGGCATCTTTTAAAGGAAAAATAACACAAATACCTCCGATGTACTCTGCTGTAAAAGTAAAAGGTAAGAAACTATATGAGTACGCAAGAAATCACGAAGAGGTTGAGAGGCCAAAACGTCAAGTCACAATTTTTGATATAATACGTTTAGAGTCAGATAATAATGATGATAGTCTTATAAAAATAAAAGTAGTTTGTTCCAAGGGGACATACATTCGTACATTATGTGTAGAAATAGGTAGAACTCTTGGTTATCCATCTCATATGTATAGCCTCATTCGTGAGGAAACAGGTTCTATCAGTAAAAAAGATACTGTTACTTTTGGGGAAATTGAAGAAGCGATTCAAAAAGGTGAAAAGAATGAATTACTTTTGCCGATGACAAGTGGATTAACTCATTTAGATCGCTTTTATGTTGACTTTGAAACAAAAAAAAGAGTTGAGTATGGTCAAAAGTTACCCAAACCTGACCAGGAAATTAAGACAAACCCTTTTGCCGTTATATATCAAGATCATTTATTAGCTATTTATGAGAATCATCCTGAACATATAAACCAAATAAAACCTGTTCGTGTATTTAATAGTAATTAATAGTGTAGGTGAAAAATATGAAAACGATCAAGTTAACACATCCGCATACAATGAATATTAAAGAATTACCTGAAACTGTGACTGCCATTGGATTTTTTGATGGAATACATAAAGGGCATCAACAAGTGATTGATACGGCAGTCAATATTGCGAAAGAAAAGGGAATGAAAAGCGCGGTAATTACTTTTCACCCTCATCCCTCAGTCGTTTTAAGTAAAGGGAAGAAAAAAGTTAATTATATTACACCGCTTAAAGAAAAAGAATCAATCTTACAAAATATGCAAGTCGATCGACTATATATTATTGAATTTAATGAAAAACTAGCTGCACTTTCACCCCAGAAATTTATTGATCAATTTATTATTGGCTTAAATATTAAGCATGTTGTTGCTGGTTTTGACTTTACTTATGGCCACAAGGGTCAAGGAAATATGACAACAATAAAAGATCAAACAAGAGATGAGTTTACCTTTACAACTATTGAGAAGGTACAAATGAATGGTGAAAAAGTTAGTTCAACTTTGATTAGAGGATTACTTAAGAAAGGCAACATTGAACAGGTAAACCTTTTACTTGGTAGACCGCTCTCTATTTACGGAAAAGTAATTGAAGGAGCGAAACGGGGAAAATCGCTAGGTTATCCAACTGCTAATCTAGCCGTGGACGAACAAGCTTTACTTCCTAAGCCGGGAATATACGCAGTTAAAATCAGTTATAAAAATGAACAATATCATGGAATGGCGAGTCTTGGAACTAATCCAACGTTCACAGATAGCCACAATCTATCTTTAGAAGTAAATATATTAGATTTTAATGATAATTTATATGGTGAAGAGTTAAAAATGGAATGGTATAAATTTATACGTGAAGAAGAAAAATATTCAAATGTGGACAAG
The DNA here is from genome assembly GCF_018918075.1 of Virgibacillus sp. MSJ-26. Lineage (GTDB taxonomy): Bacteria > Bacillota > Bacilli > Bacillales > Amphibacillaceae > MSJ-26. The sequence continues at coordinate 161,295 of NZ_JAHLPW010000006.1, read as the reverse complement.
CTTATAGAACAAATTAAAGAAGATGAAGAAATTATTAGGCAGGTCCTTGATAACAAAGATATTTTGTATTAATTATCACTTGCATTTTAGGCTTAAAAGATGTATTCTATACAATGTAAAACCTTCGCTTGGCAAAATGTAAACTCCGACGTTTGCTAGGGGAACGGGGTTATAAAATTTTAATAAATGGAGGTGAACCACATGGCTATGACTAAAGAACGTAAGGCTGAGATTATTAACGAATTTAAAGTACATGAAAATGATACTGGTTCTCCAGAGGTGCAAATTGCTGTTCTTACTGAAGAAATCACTCGTTTAAACGAACATTTACGTGTTCATAAAAAAGATCATCATTCACGCCGTGGTTTATTCAAGATGGTTGGACAACGTCGAAACTTGCTTAACTATCTTCGTAAAAAAGATGTTACACGTTATCGTGATCTAATTGGAAAATTGGGTCTACGTCGATAAACTTTAAAAAAAGCAGGAGAAATCCTGCTTTTTTTATAATTCAATAATGTTTAAAAGAGATTATATCCTGTCTTTAGAATTAAATAGCGGTATATTAAAATACTAAGTAAAGATGTAGAATCTTTTCTTAACAGTTTTCTACATAAAATTTACAATGGGATGTAAAACAGATAAAATGATATATAGAACGCATTGAAAGGAGTTTTACTTGAATATGTCAGAGAATAAAAAAGTATTTTCTACTGAAATTGCTGGAAATAAGTTCAGCGTTGAGGTAGGGGAATTAGCTAAACAAGCAAATGGCGCTTGTATGATTCAATATGGAGATACATCCGTATTAGCAACAGCGACAGCTTCTAAAGAACCAAAAGATTTGCCGTTCTTTCCATTAACGGTCAACTATGAAGAAAGATTGTATGCAGTAGGAAAGATTCCTGGTGGGTTTATTAAACGTGAAGGAAGACCTAGTGAGAAAGCCATCTTGTCATCTCGTTTAATTGATAGACCAATTCGTCCGTTATTTCCCGATGGATTTCGAAATGAAGTACAAGTCATCAGCACTGTTATGAGTGTTGATCAGAATTGTTCATCTGAGATTGCTGCTATGATTGGAGCGTCCATTGCATTATGCATTTCAGATATTCCATTTCTAGAACCGATTGCAGGTGTGCATGTTGGACGAGTCAATGGTGAATTTATTATTAATCCCACCACTGAGCAAGAAGAACAAAGTGATTTAGATCTTACAGTGGCAGGTACAAAAGATGCCATTAACATGGTTGAAGCAGGAGCTAATGAGGTCTCAGAAGACGTCATGTTAGATGCAATTATGTTTGGTCATGAAGAAGTGAAACGCCTTGTTGAATTCCAAGAAGAAATTATAAAAGCACATGCCGTAGAGAAAATTGAGCCTGTTTTAATTGAAGAAGATGAGCAGTTAGCCGAAAAGATTGAAGCGGAAGCAAAAGAAAATCTTTTGGCAGCCATTCAAGTAAAAGAGAAACATGCTAGAGAAGACGCTATGGAAAAGGTAAAAGAAGAAATTGTGTCTGAGTATGAAGATGAAGAAGAAGAGACAATCAAGCAAGTAAAAGCCATTCTTGATCGTCTTACCAAGGAAGAAGTCCGTCGTCTAATTACTGCTGAAAAGATTCGACCAGATGGACGTGGACCTGACGAAATTCGCCCATTGACCTCAAGAGTAGGCATTCTCCCTAGAACACATGGTTCCGGCTTATTTACACGCGGTCAAACTCAAGCGTTGAGCGTTTGTACATTAGGTGCCTTAGGGGATGTTCAGATATTAGATGGCTTAGATCTTGAAGAGTCTAAAAGATTTATGCACCATTATAATTTCCCTCACTTCAGTGTCGGTGAAACAGGACCGATTCGTGGACCAGGACGTCGTGAAATTGGACATGGAGCACTCGGAGAACGTGCCTTGGAACCCATTATACCATCAGAAAATGAATTTCCTTACACCATTCGTCTTGTATCTGAAGTGCTTGAGTCAAATGGATCTTCCTCACAGGCAAGTATATGCGGAAGTACATTAGCATTAATGGATGCAGGTGTGCCAATAAAAGCACCGGTTGCCGGAATTGCTATGGGACTTGTTAAAACAGGAGATGATTATTCTATTCTCTCTGACATCCAAGGTATGGAAGACGCACTTGGTGATATGGACTTTAAGGTAGCGGGTACGTCTGAAGGTATTACTGCTTTGCAAATGGATATTAAAATTGAAGGTTTATCAAAAGAAATACTTCAAGAAGCAATGACCCAAGCTAAAAAAGGTCGTATGCATATTCTAAATTCAATGCTTGAAACAATTAATGAACCTAAAAACGAACTTTCTCCATTTGCGCCAAAAATCCTTACAATGAAGATTAATCCTGATAAAATTCGCGATGTAATTGGTCCAAGTGGAAAACAAATCAATAAAATTATTGATGAAACTGGTGTAAAAATCGATATTGAGCAAGACGGTAGTGTTTATATATCTTCCACTGATTCCGAAATGAATGATAAAGCAAAACAAATTATAGAAGATCTCGTTCGTGAAGTGGAAGTAGGAGAAATTTATTTAGGAACTGTCAAACGAATTGAGAAGTTCGGCGCATTTGTTGAGTTATTTAAGGGTAAAGATGGTTTAGTTCATATCTCACAATTAGCCGAAGAGCGGGTTAATAAAGTTGAAGATGTTGTTTCAATTGGGGACAAGATCATGGTTAAGGTGAGAGAAATCGATAACCAAGGCCGAGTCAACTTATCACGTAAAGCAGTTCTAAAAGAAGAAAAAGCTAATAAAGAAAAGCAAAAAGGTAAATAACTAATAAGAAGCTGGAACCCCAGTTTCTTTTTATTTTGCCAAATTGTTTAAATTCAAGATCAACTTTCCATGTAGCCAACTCATATATATTTTTTAATCAAAAATGACACAACACATAGTCTTCTTTAACGTCACATATTACATAAACTGTGCGGTACCTGAACGTAAGAAGCTGGCTATATATAAAGCTGGTAGGGGTATTAAATTTAATTTTAGATAACAATTACATATCTTGTCCTTTTAATTCATATTAATGGATTATTAGGGGGGATATGGATGCGTCGCTATCAGAATATCATTAGTCTTTTGGTCTTTATTATTTTAATTGGTTTATCTTTTAACTCTCTGCAGAATCCATTTGTAATGAATCATATTGAAACATTTTCATTTGTAGACGTTTCAAAAACAGAAAGTAGTTTATATAAAGAAATTCAGGATAAGAGTAAAGTATATAATGAAAAACCTGATGATGCATATATTGATAAAGTATGGAAGAAAACGCCTGGTCGAAATGGGGTAACAATCGATATAGAAAAATCATATGAGCAAATGAAAGAGGATGGAGATTTTGATGAATCTTTGCTTGCTTATAAAGAAATACCTCCAAATGTATCATTAAATGATTTGTCCGCCGCTCCAATATACAGAGGACATCCTAAGAAAGAGATGGCGGCCTTTTTAATCAATGTTTCATGGGGTACCGAATATATTCCCGATATACTAACAGTATTAAAAGAAAAAAACATTAAAGCAACTTTTTTTATTGAAGGTAAATGGGCGAAGGAAAATGCCGAGCACGTCCAAATGATCTATGAAGAAGGACATGTCATTGGAAATCATGCTTATAGTCATCCTGATATGGCCAGACTTTCAAATCAAGACATATTAGATGAAATCAATCAAACAAATGATGTAATTGAGGCAATTATTGAAGAAGAACCAACATGGTTTGCCCCACCTAGTGGTAGTTTTTCTGATCACGTTGTAGATATTGCGGATAATCTAAACATGGAAACTATTTTATGGACTGTTGATACAATCGATTGGAAGAATCCATCTACTTCTGTTATGATTAACCGAGTCATGGATAAGATCCATCCAGGTGCCACAATTCTTATGCATCCAACAGCATCAATAGCTAATGGACTTGGACCTTTGATTGAAGAAATAGAATCTGAAGGATATGAACTAGGGACAATAGAAAATCTTTTAAGTGAAAAAAGATAGTAAACGTTAAAAGCGAAAGGAGCTTTTCATTGATTCAAAAACATACATGCAAAAATGGTGTCCGCACCGTGTTAGAAAATATACCTACTGTCAGATCCGTAACCATAGGTATCTGGGTTTTAGCAGGTTCGAGAAATGAAACGAAACAAACTAATGGTATTTCTCATTTTTTGGAACATATGTTTTTTAAGGGGACAAAAACGAGAACAGCGCAAGATATAGCTGAGGCTTTTGATTCTATTGGCGGTCAAGTCAATGCTTTCACGTCAAAAGAATATACATGCTACTATGCAAGAGTCCTTGATAGTCATAAGGAATATGCTTTAGACATCCTAGCCGATATGTTTTTTAATTCTAAGTTTGATGAAGAAGAGATGGCAAGAGAAAAGAAAGTTATTTTGGAGGAAATAAAAATGTCTGAAGATACTCCAGATGACATCATTCATGATTTATTGGCGAATGCCGCCTATGACGGGCACCCATTAGGTTACCCTATTCTGGGGACAGAAGAACATTTGAATAGTTTTACAAGTGACTCATTAAGAAACTATATTAGAGAAAAATATGTTCCTGAAAATATTGTCATATCTGTTGCAGGAAACGTAGATGAAGCCTTTATTAGCAAGGTGGAAGAACATTTTGGCTCTTTTGAATCTGAGGCTAGTCCGACACACTTACTCATACCTGATTTTCATTCGAAATCAGTGCGACGACAAAAGGATACTGAGCAGGCTCATCTATGTATGGGCTATCCAGGTTTACCAGTCGGTGATGAACAAGTTTATAGCTTAATATTAATGAATAATGTGCTTGGAGGAAGTATGAGTTCAAGATTATTTCAGGAGGTTAGAGAAAATAGAGGTCTCGCCTATTCTGTATTTTCCTACCATTCTTCATTCCTTGACAGTGGCATGCTTACGATTTACGCAGGAACAGGAAAAGATCAATTGTCAGAACTACAAGATACTATTCAAACGACGATACAGAACCTAATAAGGGATGGTCTGAAGGATAAGGAAATACGTAATAGCAAAGAACAAATGAAAGGGAATCTTACGTTAAGTTTAGAAAGTACAAACAGTAGAATGAGTCGAAACGGTCGTAATGAATTGTTATTAAAAAGACATCGCTCCCTTGATGAACTTATTAACGAAATTGACAAAGTCAACCATCAATCAATTCAAGAAATTATTGATAGAACATTTAAAGAGTCTCCCTCTGTCGCATTAATAGCGCCAAATTGAAAAGACTTATGTAAGAACATAGGTCTTTTTTTTATGCATATAAATGAAGTATAGACAAAACTATGGAGGGATACCCATGCGATATAAAGATATTAGTGGAAAAGAAATCGTTAATATTAACCATGGAAAACGTTTAGGCATCCTTGGACAGACAGATTTAGAGATAGATAAAACAACAGGTAATATCCAATCGTTTATCATTCCGAGTTATAAATGGTTCGGCTTTAAAAAGGAAAATGAAGAAACGAGGATTTATTGGGAATCAATTAAAAAAATTGGTGAAGATATGATTATGATTGAATCAGATGATTAAATCGTATAAGCAATTTATTAGCTGATATCTTTTTAAGATATCGGCTTTTTTAATCCTTTTAATCGCATAGAAATTTAATCACCTTTAAGATACCTATCCCATAAGCTATAAGGGAAATTAAAATAATAATTAATATTTTCAGATAGGCTTTGGAGGTATAAGAGACATGAGCCAACTAATAGCGGTAATTGGAGGAGATGCTAGGTATCTAGAACTTATCCGACAACTACGTAAATTATCAAAAATGGAAACAATCCTTGTAGGTTATGATAAATTAGAGCAAGGTTTTACAGAGGTAAAACAAATGAATTTTTTTGATTTAGAACCAAGCGAATTAGACATTGTTATCCTTCCAATCACGGGAACAGATCATCATGGCAACGTAGAAGTTATCTTTTCAAATCAAGTTATTACTTTAACAGAGAAGTGGTTTTCTGAGTTGAAAAAGTCAACACTGGTATTTACTGGTATGATGAATGATTATCTGAAAAATGTGACAGAAAAACATAATGTCAAATTGATTCCGTTACTTGAGAGAGATGATGTCGCTATTTATAACTCAATTCCTACTGCGGAAGGAACCATTATGATGGCTATGAGACATACAGATTATACGATTCACTCATCCCGTGTGATTGTTGCAGGGTTCGGAAGAGTTGGTCATACAGTTGCTAATAAATTTTCAGCTTTAGGTGCAAAAGTTTCAGTTGCTGCAAGTAGTATTTATGACTTGGCACGTATTACCGAGATGGGACTGACTGCCATACCACTTGATCGATTGAGTCAGCATACTGAAAAATGTGATGTATTAATTAATACAATTCCCGCAAAGGTGATAAATAAAGATTCAATCCAACAACTTCCCTCTCACGCTTTAATATTTGACCTTGCTTCTATCCCAGGAGGAACAGATTTTGAATATGCTGAACAGCGAGGAATCAAAGCAATCCTGGCTAAAAGCCTTCCAGGAGTTGTAGCACCTAAAACAGCGGGGAAAATTTTGGCAGATGTCATTAAACAAATTATATCTGAAAGAAAGGGGTAAGGTGATGACTTTAGAAGGTAAAAGGGTTGGATTTGGATTAACCGGTTCCCATTCAACTTACAGTAAGGTATTTCCGCAAATAGAGAAATTAGTGAAGATGAAAGCAGATGTTGTTCCAATTGTATCTTATACTGTTAAAAATATCGATACAAAATTTGGGAAGGCAAAAGATCATATTGATAAAATTGAGCGAATCACTGGGAAATCAGTCATTTCTACGATTCCTGAAGCAGAACCACTAGGGCCCAAAGAGCCACTTGATATAATGATTTTAGCACCATTAACTGGCCATTCATTAAGTAAATTTGCTAATGGTTTGACAGATTCCGCCCCACTAATGGCAGCTAAATCAACCCTTCGTAATCAAAATCCTGTTGTAGCTGGTATTTCTACTAACGACGCACTTGGCTTAAATGGAGAAAACCTGATGAAACTGTTAGCTAGTAAACTAATATATTTCATACCTTTTGGTCAGGACGCTCCACATAGTAAGCCAAATTCACTTGTTTCCAAAATGGATTATTTAACTCAAACGGTGGACTCGGCGTTAAATTTCACACAATTACAACCAATTATTATCCCATTTCATGATGATAATGTGTTAGAATAAAAAGTTAGTAGATAAAAAATCTTATTTATTGTTTGGGAAGGGAGTAAAAAAATGAATTCAAAAGCAACCTATAATGTTGCAATTGTGGGAGCAACTGGCGCAGTTGGTCAAACTATAACTAAAATACTTGAGGATAGGAACTTTCCCATTGATACTCTAAAGCTTCTGTCCTCATCAAGGTCTGCAGGTAAAAAGGTGAAATTTAAAGATCAAGAAATAACCATCGAAGAGGCGACAACTGAAAGTTTTAATGGAATTGATATAGCTTTATTTTCAGCCGGAGGATCAATAAGTGAAAAACTTGCCTCATCTGCTGTTGAAAGTGGCGCTGTTGTCGTTGATAACACTAGTGCTTTTCGTATGGATGAAAAAGTGCCACTAATTGTACCAGAAGTGAATCCTGAGGATATAGAGCAACATGAAGGGATTATTGCTAACCCTAATTGTTCAACTATACAAATGGTGGCGGCTTTAAAGCCTATTCAAGAAGCATTTGGTCTTTCTCGAGTCATTGTTTCAACTTACCAAGCCGTATCCGGTGCAGGAGCTGAAGCTTGCGATGAACTAAAAGAACAATCAAAAGATTATCTGGATAATAAGAATTTGGGAGCTAACTTATTACCAGTGAAAGGGGACAAAAAGCATTATCCAATTGCATTTAACGCATTACCCCAAATTGATATGTTCGATGAAAGTGGATACACGTTGGAAGAGTTAAAAATGGTGAACGAAACCAAGAAAATTATGCATGCTCCAGATTTATCCGTTGCAGCTACTTGTGTTAGATTGCCATTTTTCACATCACATGCAGAAAGTATCTATATTGAAGTTGAAGATGATAGTTTAGAAGTATCAGATATTTGGAATGTACTAAAAGAAGCTCAAGGAGTCATTTTAGAAGATGATCCTGAAAATCAGATTTATCCTACGCCTTTATCTGCTGCAAATAAAGATGAAGTATTTGTGGGGAGAGTTAGAAAAGACTTAGACCGACCTAATGGATTTCACTTTTGGGTTGTAGCAGATAACTTGATAAAAGGTGCTGCTTTAAACACAGTACAAATTGCTGAACATATTATTAAAAAGTAACCAACTATAATATAATAAAATATAAATGATAAAAATTACAAACAGAGGTGTAATTGTGCAAATCATTGTTCAAAAGTTTGGTGGAACATCGGTCAAATCAAAAGAAAATCGTGAGCACGTTATTAACCACATTAAAGATGCTTTAGAAAAAGAATATAAATTAGTTATTGTGGTATCTGCATTGGGACGAAAACCCGATCCATACTCCACAGATGCATTATTAGAAATGGTTAATTTTCCCGCTAGCAATAGTTCGAATAGAGAATTGGACTTATTATTGTCATGTGGTGAAACTATAGCTTCAGTTGTCTTGTCCAATGAACTAAAAGAAAATCATGTTAACGCCACTGCCTTAACAGGGGCACAAGCAGGAATAGTAACAAATAGTAATTTTAACCAAGCTAAAATTAAGCAAGTTAAGCCTAAACGAATTTTGAAAGAGTTAGAAAATCATGATGTTGTGGTGGTAGCTGGTTTCCAAGGTGCTACAGAAGATGGAGAAATAACAACAATTGGTCGTGGTGGCAGTGATACCACTGCAGCAGCTCTTGGTGCAGCGGTTAATGCTGAGAGAATTGAAATTTTCACAGATGTTAATGGAATTATGACGGCTGACCCACGTGTTGTAAAGAGTGCTCATCAGTTGGATGTCGTCACCTATACTGAAATTTGTAATCTTGCCTATCAAGGAGCGAAAGTTGTGCATCCTCGTGCAGTTGAAATGGCAATGCAAGCTGAAATTCCAATGCGTGTGAGGTCAACTTATACGAAAGATGAAGGTACATTAGTGACTGCTTCTAGAGTTCATGAACTTGGAATGGATGTTTCAGATCGATTAATTACAGGAATTGCCCATTTAACATCTATTTCACAGATTAAAATTTACACAGAAGATCAGACTCATCAATTACAGGCGGATATTTTCAAAGCGATGGCTGATGCTGGAATATCTGTTGACTTTATTAATATATCACCAAATGAAGTGATATATACGGTTCCGAATAATTTGACAGAGAAAACTATCAGTGTCTTAAACGAATTAGACCTTCATCCTGAAGTAATGAAAAATTGTGCGAAAGTATCTGCTGTAGGAGCTGGTATGACAGGCATGCCAGGAGTTGCGGCTCGTATCGTTGGATCTTTAACAGCTAAGGGCGTAAAAATACTGCAATCTGCCGATAGTAATACGACGATATGGGTCCTTGTGCATGAAAGAGATTTGAATAAAACTGTTAATGCCTTACATGATGTATTTGAACTTAGCAATGGCATAAAATCCTTTCAATAAGTAAAGATGACGGGAATTCGTCCAAATAAAATCATGGCATAGCAGATATTGAGTGCATAGAAAGAAGGTGGATTGTCATGGATTTTGGTAAAGTTTTAACAGCAATGGTAACTCCCTTTGACAACCGAGGTAATGTTGATTTTGAACAAACGACTATACTAATTGATTATCTTCTCGCTAATGGTACAGAAGGTTTGGTCATTACAGGAACGACTGGGGAGTCTCCAACCTTATCTGAGACTGAAAAAATAAAATTGTATCAACATGTTGTAAAAGCTGTTAATAAACGGGTTCCTGTCATCGCTGGTACAGGAAGTAACAATACAGCTTCTACGATTGCCTTAACTAAAGAAGCTGAAAAATGTGGTGTCGATGGTATTATGCTCGTCACACCGTATTATAATAAACCTAACCAACAAGGTTTATATCAACACTTTAAGTCAATTGCAGAAGAAACATCTCTCCCTATTATGTTGTATAATATTCCAGGTAGATCATCTGTCAATATGTCTGGAGAAACGATTATAGATTTAAGTAAAATTGATAATATTGTTTCCGTAAAAGATGCCAGTGGAGACTTTAATCAAGTATGTGACATAATTGAGAATACAGATAAAAAATTTACGGTTTATAGTGGTGAGGATGGATTGACGTTGCCGTTGATGGCTGTGGGAACACAAGGTGTTGTCTCTGTCTCTTCTCATATTATCGGTAATGAAATGCAATCGATGATAAAAGCATTTATTGCAGGAAATGTGCAGGAAGCAGCCGAAATACATCGCCAATTGCTTCCTATTATGACTGGATTATTCAAGGCCCCTTCACCCGTCCCTGTAAAAGCTGCCTTGCAAATGAGAGGCATTGAAGTTGGCGGTGTTCGCTTGCCCCTTGTTGAATTAACAGAATCAGAAAAAGAAAATTTACAGAAGATAATTGATGAAATTTAAATTACAGTAAATGAGAGATTGAGCATCGATTTAAATCGATGCTTTTTCTTATGTTTTTATTTGAGTAACTATATAACACATTATTTTTTTGATTAGGAACATACTAAAGACAGATTATAGAATAGAAGGAGTGTTCCTAGATAATGGATGAGAATAAAGGATTGCAAAATAAAGATGAGCGAGAGGAAAAAGAGGAGGAAAATCAGCCGAAATCGTCATCATTGGTTGAAAAAATTCAACAATTAGGACAAACGAATGTTCCACAAGCTCCTGATTCAAATATACATGTTTTATCAATTATCGGACAAATAGAAGGACATGTTCAACTACCACCACAAAATAAAACTACAAAATATGAGCATGTTCTCCCACAATTAATAGCAATTGAACAAAATCCAAAAATAGAAGGATTAGTAATTATTTTAAACACAGTAGGCGGAGATGTTGAGGCTGGACTTGCATTATCGGAAATGATTGCTTCTATCTCAAAACCTACCGTCTCTATCGTTTTAGGTGGAGGGCATTCAATAGGCGTACCGATTGCCGTAGCTTCAGATTATTCTTTTATCGTTCCGACAGCTACAATGACCATTCATCCTATCAGACTAACCGGGTTAGTTATTGGTGTGCCGCAAACTTTTGAATACTTAGATAAAATGCAAGAAAGAGTTATTCAATTTGTTGTCTCTCATTCAAACATTAAAGAAGAGAAATTTAAAGAGCTTATGTTTGCAAAAGGAAATCTAACACGAGATATAGGTACAAATGTCGTTGGAGAAGATGCAGTTGAATACGGCTTAATTGATGAAGTCGGGGGCGTTAAAAATGCCATGAAAAAAGTTAATCAGTTTATTGATGAAAATCAAACAGGACAGAAAGGGGTCATCCAATGATTTTGTATACACCATTATCTGAAACAGATATATTTCCTACCTCGGAAGACACATATAATAAGCGTTGTTGTGTCACACATAACGGTAAAATGTTATATGTAGAAGAGACTTCAAGTGGTTCATATGAATTATTACAGTTATTATCAACTGATCCTCACGATTTTATGGATGCAACATTTAATCCAGGTACTACATTTAAAGGTTAAGCTAGTCTATTTTCATCTTAACTTCACAGCCATTTATGCTATACTAAGATTATGAATCCATATCCCCCTTTGCTTTGGTGCAGGGGGTTCTGTTATTAATGTAGTTTTATCTTTTGGAGTGATACTTAATGGCTAAAAAGCGAAGAAAAAGGAAGAATAATTTAAAAAATAAAGTGAAACATGAACTTTTGGGACTTCTTTTTATATTTCTAGCTGTCTTTGGTAGTGGTGCTAGTGTGATTAGTGATGGAGCAATACCGGGAGGATTAGAGAATATTTTTCGCTTTTTCTTAGGTATATGGTATTTTGTCGCTCCTATTTTTTTATTCATTACTGGTATCATGTTACTTATTAAAAGGCGTTATCCTGACTTCACACATAAAAAAATTATTGGATTTTACATATTTTTATTTGGGATATTATTACTAACCCACATTCAAACTTTCGAACGTCTGATTAATATTGGAGAAATTTCTATTATAAAAGCCACTTGGCATTATTTTACAGCCTTTTTAAATGGGCAAGGCCCTGCCACAAATATAGGTGGAGGTATGGTGGGAGCCATAAGCTTTACTTTTTGTTATTATTTATTTTCATCTGCTGGAGCAAAAATTGTTGCTGTTTTTTCTATGATAATAGGATTTATCTTTATGACAGAGTATTCTTTGGGAGACTTATTTTCAAAACTTATGTCTAAAATAACTGGTATTTATAGTAGAGTTAAGAATAAATGGCAGAGTAATAGAGAAGAAAAGAAAGCTTTGAAAAATATCGAGATATCGACACCAGAAATTAACAAAACTTCAGATTCAAACGCTAATCCTGAACCAGACATTGATGATTTCGTCGAGGTAGCCTATTCTATGAATGAGAAAGAAATTAGGTCTCAGGATGAACTAGAATCAAGCGAAAATAATGGAGTGAAAGAGGATCAAGATGAAAAAGCCTTGTCTGATTCTTTACCGCTTATCGAATCAGAGAACTATGAATATGTTCTTCCAGCTTTAGATCTCTTGGCAGAGCCTGCCTATAATTCCCAGCAACAAGAAAAGTCTCAAATCCAAGCAACAGTAAGGAAATTAGAAAAGACATTCCAAAGTTTTGGTGTTAAGGCCAGAGTAACTAAAGTACATGTAGGTCCGGCCGTGACCAAATATGAAGTTGCGCCTGAAGCTGGTGTGAAAGTCAGTAGAATAGTCAGTTTACATGACGATTTAGCATTGGCTCTTGCGGCAAAAGATATTAGAATTGAAGCACCAATCCCAGGAAAATCAGCAGTAGGGATTGAAGTTCCGAATCAAGAAGTTGCTATGGTTTCTCTAAGAGAAGTTATCGACAGTACGATAAACAACCATTCTTCAAAACTATTAGTAGCTTTGGGAAGGGATATTTCTGGTGATGCAGTGGTGGCAGAGTTGAATAAAATGCCTCACTTATTAATAGCTGGAGCTACTGGAAGCGGGAAAAGTGTTTGTGTCAATGGGATTATAACGACTATTTTAATGCGTGCAAAACCACATGAAGTAAAAATGATGATGATTGACCCGAAAAAAGTTGAACTAAACGTTTACAATGGAATACCTCATTTACTTGCTCCGGTTGTGACTGATCCTAAAAAAGCAGCTCGTGCCTTGCAAAAGGTTGTAGCAGAGATGGAGCGTCGTTATGAGTTATTCTCTGACAGTGGGACAAGAAACATAGAGGGTTATAATGAGTATATTCAAAAATATAACGAGGTGTCCGAGGATGATCAACCACATCTTCCTTATATTGTAGTATTAGTAGACGAGCTTGCTGATTTAATGATGGTCGCCTCTAGTGATGTAGAAGACGCAATTACAAGACTAGCGCAAATGGCGAGAGCGGCAGGAATTCACTTGATTATTGCTACACAACGTCCCTCTGTTGATGTCATTACAGGGGTTATTAAAGCCAATATACCTTCTAGAATAGCTTTCAGTGTATCTTCTCAAACAGATTCTAGAACGATACTAGACTCAGGTGGGGCCGAAAAATTATTAGGACGCGGTGATATGCTATTCATGCCTGTAGGTGATTCAAAACCAACAAGAGTACAGGGTGCTTTCTTATCTGACAATGAAGTGGAACGAATTGTTGATCACTGTGTAGACCAACAAAAAGCATCGTACCAGGAAGAAATGATTCCAGAAGACACAAACGAAGTAAAATCTGAAGTTGACGATGAAATATACGAAGATGCTGTACAGCTAGTAGTAGAAATGCAGACTGCTAGTGTTTCAATGTTGCAACGTAGATTTCGAATCGGCTATACCAGAGCAGCCAGGTTGATTGACGCCATGGAAGATCGCGGAGTGGTTGGCCCTTATGAAGGAAGTAAACCTAGAACTGTGCTTATCTCACAAACATCTGAAGAATTACCTTCATAATCGTTTAAACAGATGAGAGTAATTATTAAAGTCAACATAAAATAAACAGCACTTAACATGACCTGCCTATACACACAATATAAGGATAGGTCATGTTATGTTGTCTGCATAAAATACTAGTTATTATGATTGAAAGATATTCTGAAATGAGGTAAACATATTTATAAAAAATATAATTAAATCTCATTCGATTATTTCCGATAAAAAATTATGATTTTCGCCCTATAACTGTTTTAATTTAAATGAATTAATGGTATATTAGTTCTAGAAGGCCGTCATACGTCAGATGTCTGACATCAAGTTAAACTGTTTACATAAAGGGGGGCTGTCATGACTATTAAATCAGATTCTCGCCATTTATATTTACAAGTTATTGATAGAATTAAACGAGAAATTGAAAAAGGAAACTATAAGGAAAATGAAAAGTTACCATCCGAGTTCGATCTTTCCAAAATGCTAGGTGTTTCACGAGCGACGTTAAGGGAAGCTTTAAGAATACTAGAGGAGGACAATGTCGTTACGCGCCGCCATGGAGTAGGGACTTTTGTTAATCCTAAGCCAGTTTTCACTTCCGGTATTGAAGAGTTAACTAGTGTAACACATATGATTAAGGAGTCTGGTAAAAATCCTGGTGTCCAATTTCTATCAATTGAGCAAATTGATGCAACAAAGGACGATTGTAATAAATTCAATAATCAGCACTTGAAAAAGGTTGCCAAGATTGAACGTATTCGAACTGCTAATAATGATCCTGTTGTATTTTGTATTGATAAAATTCCGGAAGGCTTAATTTCATTAGAGGCAGCTCATAAAGAAGATTCAATCTTTAAATTAATTGAAGACCAAGCAAAAAAAAGAATCACCTATGCAGTTACCTATATAGAACCTGTAAGTTATCATCCGGAAATTTATGACATATTAAAGTGCAGTTCCGATCAATCTTTATTACTGCTAAAGCAAATGCATTATACAGAAGATGATGAAGCATTTCTATATTCAGCGAATTATTTCCGTTCAGATCGCTTTAGCTTCCATGTATTAAGGAAGAGATTGTAAGGGTTTTCACTCAATGAATGAAGGAGGTGATCCTGGGAATATTAAGTGAATGTTCAATTAATCTATTAGATCAAAATAAGGGAGGAAATTACCTTGAGAAAAAGTAAGTTCATATTATTATTAACAGTTTTACTTAGTTTAGGTTTTATTTTAGCAGCTTGCGGCGGGTCGAATGATGAAGGTGAATCGGACGCAGGGCAAGACAATGCGGATAATGAAGCAACAGAGGAAGATGGCGGAGATACTGATTTTAAGGCAGCTCTTGTAACCGATGTTGGTGGGGTCGATGATAAATCATTTAACCAGTCTGCTTGGGAAGGCTTGCAAGCCTGGGGTGAAGAACATGGTCTTGAAAAAGGTGATGGATTTGATTATGCTCAATCCGAAGCTGATGCCGACTATCTACCAAACTTAACACGCTTAGTTCGTGATGATTATGATCTATTATTTGGTATTGGTTTTAAATTAGAAGATGCAATTGGAAAAATTGCTGATCAGAATCCAGATAACCACTTTGCTATTGTTGACGCTGTAGTTGAAGGGGATAATGTAGCAAGTATTACTTTTGCTGATAATGAAAGTTCATTTTTAGCTGGTGTTGCAGCAGCTCATAAAACTAATACTGATAAATTAGGATTTATCGGTGGAGTTGAATCAGATATAATTAAAGCATTTGAAGTAGGTTTTGTTGCAGGTGCTAAATCAGTTAACCCTGACATTGATGTTAAAGTTCAATATGCGGGTGCTTTCGATGCTGCTGACGATGGGAAGCTAATTGCTTCAAGCATGTATAATGAAGATAGAGACATTATTTTCCACGCAGCAGGTGGAACAGGAAATGGTCTTTTTGCTCAAGCTAAAGACATTAAGAAAAACGACCCTGATCGTGAAATTTGGGCAATTGGTGTAGACCGTGACCAACACGATGAAGGTGAAATTGATGGTAATAACATTACCTTAACTTCAGTTGTCAAGCGCGTTGATAATGCTGTACAAGAAGTAAGTAACCAATCAATGGATGGCGAATTCCCTGGCGGAGAAGTTCTTGAGTTAGGCCTGTCTGATGATGCGGTTGGATACACAACAACTAACGAAGACGCTATGACAGATGACATTATTGATGAAGTGGAAGAGTGGAAAGAAAAAATCATTAATGGTGATGTGAAGGTACCTCATAACGATGCTGAATTAAAAGATTTTGAAGCAGATTTATAATTTGTAAAAAAAGGTTGGGACATAAGTATTTTAGTTAATTTAAAAACGAACGTAATAAAGTATATTTATATAAATATACACCTTTTCAAGTCAGCGTAGGAAAAATACGTAGACTCCTTGAAAAAATCGCGATGTTACGCTGTCGTAGAATTACTTGCCAGTGGGATATGAGGCCAGACGCGCCCCCACAGTGCGTTATGAATGATGGAAGACTAAATTCGCAACGTCCTGTCGCAACGCCTTCATGACCAACATCCTGTTGGCCCGGGGCTCATCAGCCTCCCACGGAAAGTGAAGTATTTTTCCGAAGCGAATAACGCTTACTTAAAAATGTGTTCGTCGTTTAATAACCAATACTTATTTTTGTCCCAACCTCTTAATAAAACAAACAATTAAGCATCAATCTAGAAAATGATGATATTGAAAGTATCCAAATGAAGAGTAATTGTATAAATTTTCTGGTCTCTTCATTTGGTTATTTTTATATCACTTATTAAATGGACTAAAAAGGAGTGAACCCAAGCATGGATTATGTTGTAGAAATGCTGGATATCAGAAAAGAATTTCCTGGTATTATTGCAAATAATAATGTAACCGTTCAACTAAAAAAAGGAGAAATTCATGCTCTATTAGGAGAAAACGGTGCAGGAAAATCCACTTTAATGAATGTGCTTTTTGGATTATATCAACCAGAAAAGGGAGAAATTCGCGTCAGAGGTGAACAGGTTAAAATTACCGATCCAAACGTGGCTAATGACTTAGGAATTGGAATGGTGCACCAACACTTTATGTTAATCGACACATTTACTGTCACTCAAAACATAATCTTGGGAAGTGAACCAACCGTAGGCGGTAAGATAAATATAAAAAAAGCAGAAAAAGAGATACAAGAGTTATCAGATCAATATGGATTACGAGTTGACCCTCGAGCTAAAGTAAGAGATATTTCTGTTGGAATGCAACAACGCGTTGAAATATTAAAAACTCTTTACCGGGGAGCAGATGTGTTAATATTAGACGAACCTACAGCTGTTTTGACGCCACAAGAAATAGATGAATTAATTGATATTATGAAATCTCTAGTTAAAGAAGGAAAGTCAATTATTCTTATTACTCATAAATTAAAGGAAATTATGCGTGCGTGTGATCGTTGTACTGTTATCCGAAAAGGTGAGGGGATTGGAACTGTAAACGTAGCTGACACCAATACTACGGAACTAGCGACAATGATGGTTGGGCGCAGTATTAGTTTTGAAACAGAAAAATCCCAAGCGAAACCACAAGATACTATTTTAAAAATTAATGACCTTGTTGTAAAAGACAGTCGGAAATTAGAGGCGGTAAAAGGGTTAGACTTAGAAGTTAGAGCAGGTGAAATTGTAGGAATAGCTGGAATTGATGGAAATGGACAAACAGAATTAATTGAGGCTGTTACTGGTTTAACAAAATCTGAATCCGGGTCCATCAAGTTAAGGGATAAAGAAATAATGAATCTTTCTCCACGGAAAGTAACAGAGAGCGGGTTAGCTCATATCCCACAAGATCGACACAAATATGGTCTCGTACTTGATGTCTCTATCGGGGAAAATATGGTTTTACAAACATATTATCAAAAACCATTTTCAAAATGGTCTATTCTTAATTACAAAGAGATTTTTAAGAAAGCAGAAACGTTGATAGATGAATATGATGTTAGAACTCCTACAATCCATACAAAGGCACGAGCATTATCAGGAGGTAACCAACAAAAAGCCATTATAAGTCGTGAAGTTGACCGATCACCTGACATACTTATTGCTGCGCAACCGACACGTGGCTTAGATGTTGGAGCAATTGAATTTATTCACAATCGGCTGATAGAAGAAAGAGATAAAGGAAAAGCTATTTTACTTATATCATTTGAACTTGATGAAATACTAGATTTAAGTGATAAGATTGCTGTTATGTTTGATGGGAAAATAGTTGCTACGCGTAAGCCTGAAGAAACTAGTGAGCAGGAAATCGGTTTATTAATGGCTGGTAGTAATCAAGGGAAAGCAGGTGTTGAATAATGGCAACTAATCGACTATTTAATATATTAGTACCTGTTATTTCGGTATTACTTGGATTAATTGCCGGTGGTATTTTAATGCTAGGCTTTGGCTATAATCCAATTCAAGGTTATATAGCCTTATGGCAGGGAGCATTCGGAGATCGTTATTTCATTGGTGAAACTTTAAGACAAGTGACTCCACTAATATTAACGGGATTAGCTGTAGCATTTGCATTTAGAGCTAATCTTTTCAATATTGGTGCAGAAGGACAAGTGTTCGTAGGATGGCTTGCGGCTGTCTGGGTCGGTCTTGCTTTTGATTTGCCAACAATCATTCATTTACCTTTAGCTGTTATAGTTGCTGCGGTTGCTGGAGCAATATGGGGATTTATCCCGGGCCTATTGAAAGCGACAAGAGGGGTTCATGAAGTTATTGTTACAATTATGCTCAACTATACTGCACTATATAGTGCGAACGCTATAGTCAGACATGTTTTGACAGATAATCGAGATTCAACTGAGATTGTTCCTGACTCTGCTTCCCTTTCTTCTGAATGGTTACAGAGTCTAACAGATTTTTCACGGCTCCATTACGGTATCCTTATTGCTCTATTTGTAGCGGTCATCATGTGGTTTATTATTGAAAGAACAACTCTTGGGTACGAATTGAAATCAGTAGGTTTCAATCCAGATGCCTCGAAATATGCAGGTATGAATGTTAAACGTAATATTATCCTATCCATGGTTATATCTGGGGCATTTGCTGGTCTTGCAGGAGCTATGGAAGGATTAGGCACATTCGGTTATATGTCTGTACAATCTGGTTTTACAAACTTAGGGTTCGATGGAATTGCAGTAGCACTTTTAGGAGCAAATACTGCACCTGGGGTAGTGATAGCAGCACTGTTATTTGGTGGATTAAAAGTTGGAGCATTAAATATGCCTACCCAAGCTGGTGTGCCGAATGAGTTAGTTGATATTATTATTGCACTCATCATTTTCTTTGTTGCTTCAAGCTACTTAATTCGTTGGATCATTCTTCGCTTTAAAAAGGAGGAAAAATAAATGTTAGATGTATTGCACTCAATTGTTCCGACGGCACTTTTCTTTTCGGCACCCTTAATATTTACTGCATTAGGCGGGGTATTCAGTGAACGATCCGGTGTAGTAAATATTGGATTAGAAGGCTTAATGGTCATGGGAGCGTTCGTTGGAATTGTTTTTAACTTAACATTTGCTGACGTTTTCGGTGGATGGACGCCTTGGATATCTATTCTTGTTGCTATGGTAATATCAGCTTTATTTTCTATTATTCATGCTGTTGCATCAGTTTCCCTTAGGGCGGATCAGGTAGTGAGCGGGGTTGCCATTAACTTCTTAGCACTTGGTCTGGGCGTGTTTTTAACAAAAGAATGGTACGGAAAAGGGCAAACAGATATGGTTGATGTGCCTTTCTACACTCAAAACATCCCATTTTTATCTGATATACCTGTAGTAGGACCTTTATTATTCAAAGGAATCTATCTTACTTCATATTTAGCAATAATATTAGCTTTTGTTGCTTGGTATGTTCTTTATAAAACTCCATTTGGACTAAGATTACGCGCTGTTGGGGAGCATCCAATGGCTGCTGATACGAATGGTATTAACGTTTATAAAATGCGTTATGTTGCTGTTATTATTTCTGGTGCACTTGGTGGTCTTGGCGGTTCTGTTTATGCTTTGACGATTGCTATGAACTTTTCACATGCAACGATTGTTGGTCAAGGTTTTATGTCACTCGCTGCCGTTATTTTTGGTAAGTGGCATCCTTTAGGAGCAATGGGAGCCGCGTTATTCTTTGGGCTTGCACAAAGCTTAAGTGTCGTCGGTTCAAGTGTGCCAGTGCTTTCAAATGTTCCGCAAGTGTTCTTGTTAATCGCTCCATATGTCCTAACAATACTGGCTCTAGCAGGATTTATAGGACGTGCAGAAGCTCCAAAAGCAAATGGTGAACCGTATATAAAAGGAAGTAGATAATAATTGAATTTTCAAAATCTGGCTTACATATGTAAGTCAGATTTTTTATGCGTATCGAATGGTTTTTTAAACTTACAGAAGCCTAGGCATTTATTATAATTGGATTCCTTAAAAAATTAGTGATAAACTATCCATACTAATAGTTGCCATATTTTAGGTGATTACATTAACGAATGTAATCAGTAGTGATTATGAATTACAAAAGAGTACAAACTAAATCTGAAAATATAATTAAAAAATCGGAGGTTCAGACAGTTATGGTCATGGAAGAAGTTATCCAAATTAACGGATATAATTTACATTTAATACCGACAAAAAAATTTAAAACTATAAACATGGTAGCTAAATTTAAAGCGCCATTAAATAAAAAGGTAATGACAAAGAGAGCCTTACTACCTTATCTTATTCAGCAAGGGCCTAAAGAGTATCCAAGCCGCACAGAATTTCAAGCGAAACTCGATGATTTGTACGGTGCTGCCTTATCTATTGATGGGGCAAAAAAAGGTGATTATCATATAATGAGTTTCAGGTTTGAAGTGGCTAATCAGCATTATATTAAAAATGAATCGTCTATTTTAGGAGATTCCATAAATCTTTTTAACGAGATTATCTTTAATCCAAATGTAGCAGATGATGCGTTTGATTCTGAGTTATTCAAGAGAGAAAAAGAAACCTTAAAGAGAAGAATACGTTCAATTGAAGATGATAAAATGAGTTACGCGAATATGCGATTAATAGATGAGATGTGTGAAAATGAACGTTATAGGATTCATGTGCATGGTTATGAGGAGGAATTAGAACAACTTACTGCTGAGGAATTATATGAATACTATAAGCAAATGATTCAGCAAGATAACTTAGATATATTTCTTGTAGGAGATTTTGATAAAGAAACAATGACAGAATTATTCACCTCACGTTTCAAAAAGGATCGTTCAAGCAATCCGTCATTACATTCATTTAGTGAAGAGGAAAAAAATTCGGCTGAGCGAGTAAAAGAAATAACGGAAAGCCAATCTATTCAGCAAGCTAAATTGCATATTGGATACCGTACGAACGTCAGATTTCAAGACGATGATTATTTTGCACTGCATGTATTTAATGGCATTTTTGGTAGCTTTCCTAGCTCAAAATTATTTTTAAACGTAAGGGAAAAACATAGCTTGGCCTATTATGCTTCTTCTAGAATTGAGAGCCATAAAGGCCTTTTGATTGTTTTTAGTGGGATTGCCCCTGGTGACTATGAAAAGGCTAGAGAAATCATTGAGATGCAAATGATTGCTATGAAAAAAGGTGACTTTACTAATGATGATTTAAGTGAAACAAAAGAATTAATTGTTAATCAATTATTAGAGACTTTAGATAATCCCCAAGGTATAATCGAAATGCTTTATCAACAAGTTATTGCTGCAAAAGATTTAACACCTGATGAATTGATAAGAGGGATAAAACAAGTTACTAAGGATGAGGTTACTGAAGTAGCAAATAAAATTAATGAGGATACTGTTTATTTATTAACGAGCGAAGGAGAGAATTCAGTTGGATAAGCGACATTATGAGAATCTGCAGGAAACAGTATACAGTAAAAAACTTGATAATGGTTTAACGGTATTTTTATTACCTAAATTGGAGATGTCCAAAACTTATGGTATATTCTCAACAAACTATGGATCCATCGATCAAACTTTCATTCCTTTAGATAAACAAGAACAAATCACAGTACCTGAAGGGATAGCTCATTTCTTGGAACATAAGTTATTTGAAAAAGAAGATAGAGACGTATTTGCAGATTTCAGTAGACAAGGTGCATCAGCTAATGCTTTCACTTCTTTTACTCAAACAGCCTATTTATTCGCTTCTACTGAACATGTAAAGAAAAATATCTTAACTTTGATTGATTTTGTTCAAGATCCTTATTTCTCAGATGAGTCGGTTGAAAAAGAAAAAGGGATTATTGGCCAAGAAATTAACATGTATGATGACCAACCTGATTGGCAATCGTTTATGGGGACGCTAAGGGGACTATTCCGTAACCATCCTGTTAATATCGATATAGCAGGTACAGTTGAGTCAATCCAGGCGATTACTAAAGAAGATTTATACACGTGTTATTATACTTTTTACCATCCTGAAAATATGGTTTTGTTTTTAACTGGCAACTTTGAGGCCAAGGAAATAATGGATTTAGTTGAAGATAATCAAAATAACAAAACATTTAAGAAGATGACAGATATTTATCGTGAAATTCCTAATGAGCCTCGAGAAGCTGCTTTGAAAGAAAATAAAATTATTATGCCTGTGACCGTTCCGAAATGCACGATAGGCATCAAGGAGTCGACTTCTCACTTAAAAGGTAAAGATTTCTTAAAAAGAGAATTGCTTCAAGAAATGATTTTATCTTATTACTTCTCTAAGGGAGGAGAGTTTTATCAAACTCTTTATGAAGAAGATTTAATTGATGCAAGCTTTTTCTATGAGACAAATCTTGATCGTAGTTTTGG
Organism: Virgibacillus sp. MSJ-26; assembly: GCF_018918075.1. GTDB lineage: Bacteria > Bacillota > Bacilli > Bacillales > Amphibacillaceae > MSJ-26. The sequence goes on along the minus strand of NZ_JAHLPW010000006.1, from coordinate 138,399 downwards.
CTACTCGATAATTGGAGGGAATACCAATCAACCTGATATCCTTTCGCAGAGGATTAAAGAATTGCTATTTTCCACAGGTGAAAGTCGGATTCCAGCAAAAGATATTGAACGCATGAAAAAGAAAAAAATTGGACAAATTTTTCAAGGGATGAATTCACTAGAGTTTATTGCTAGCAGGTATATCCATTATCATACATTTGGAATTGACTTTTTTGAACTGCCCGCAATGATTCAAAATTTGACTAGTGAAGATGTGGATAAATTTCTTAAAGGTTGGATTGAAGAAGACCGATTGACAGTATGCAAAATTGAGGCCAAGTAGAATGAAAGGTAATGTTTTAATTATTGGGGCAAGTGGGGATATAGGTAGTGCGATTGCGATAAAATTAGGCCAAGAAGGTTATCAACTACTATTACATTACAATCAAAATAAAGAAAAAATCAATAACATACGTGCTCAACTTCGGACTGAGTTAATTTTATCTGAAATACAAGCGGATTTAAGCGATGATCAGGATATTAAACGATTAATAACTGAAATTGTTTTCAAAGTAGATCATCTCATTTTTGCAAGTGGAAATGCTTACTATGGTTTACTTCAAGATACTTCTGCAGAAATAATGGATAAGATGTTATCAATTCATGTTAAAGCACCTATGTTGATTTCAAAATTTTTACTACCTGCGATGATTCAACAAAATTCTGGTAGCATACTTGTTATATCTTCAATTTGGGGAAGTGTCGGAGCGAGTAATGAAGTTGTATATTCGACTGTCAAAGGAGCTCAGAATAGCTTTGTTAAATCATTATCAAAAGAAATCGCTGTTAGTGGTGTTTCAGTGAACGCTGTAAGCCCCGGATTTATTGATACGAAGATGAACAAACAGCTCTCTAAAGAAGAAAAAGAAATGACACTGCAAGATATTCCTTTGAAACGGGCAGGTGAGCCTAGTGAAATTGCACATTTAGTATCTTTCCTAATTGACCAGCCTTCAAAATCCATTCACGGTCAGATTATAGGTATTGATGGAGCTTGGTGATTAGTCACAGCCCTCCTTTAAATATGTATAAACTCTTGAGTTCGTTAAATACTATATATGAATAATTTGAAGGAGGAATAATGATGTCAGTACTCGAAAACTTCGATTCATGGAAAAGCTTCTTGGCAAATAGGTTAGAACAAGCAAAATCTGAAGGAATGTCCGAGCAGACTATATCCAATGTTGCTTATGAAATTGGAGATTATTTAGCAAGTAATGTAGATGTAAAGAACGACGAATCCGCCGTTTTAAGAGAACTATGGAATGCTGCCTCCAAAGAAGAACAGCAGGCGATAGCTAATTCAATGGTTAAGCTAGTTCAAAACGAACAGTCTCATTAATTGCTCTAATGAAGAAGCTGTCAAGGCAGCTTCTTTTTTAGAAAAATTTTTTTACTTTAATAGTGAATTTACTTTTAACTATCATCATAATGATTTATTATAGATATGAGAATTGCAATTATATAAATGATTCGTTAACATTAAGAAAACAAACTGTATATATAAAGGAGATTTTTATGGACAGAACAGAGTGGTATCTTGAATATGAGATCCTAACAAACCGTCCTGGATTACTTGGAGATATATCTTCTTTATTAGGTATGTTATCAATAAATATAATAATGATTAATGGTGTTGAAAATGGAAAACGTGGTATGTTAATTCTTTCTAAATATGATGATCAAGTGACACGGTTAAGATCCATTTTACAAACAATGGATACAATTCGTCTTACCAAACTTAGAAAACCAAATTTAAGAGATAAATTAGCGGTCAGACATGGGAAATATATTCATCGTGATATTGAAAATCGAAAAATTATTCGTTTTGTCAGGAATGAACTTGGTTTACTAGTGGACTTCATGGCTGAACTTTATAAAAATGAAGGTCACAAATTAATTGGCATGCGTGGAATGCCACGAGTAGGTAAAACAGAATCAATTGTAGCGGCCAGTGTCAGTGCAAATAAACGCTGGTTGTTTGTATCAAGCACGCTACTTAAACAAACAGTTCGCAATCAATTAATACAAGGGGAATATAGCCCAGATAATATATATATAATTGATGGAGTTGTGTCGAAAAATAGAGCAAATGAAAAACATTGGCAATTGATAAGAGAAATAATGCAATTACCTGCAGTTAAGGTAGTTGAGCACCCCGATATTTTTGTGCAAGCAACTGAATATAATTTGGATGATTTTGATTATATTATCGAATTACGCAGTCATGAAGATGAAGAAATTACATACGACGAAGTAGAAAAAGCTCAATTTAATCAAGGTGATGGCTTTTCAATGTTCGATTTTTAAATTGGATGGTGTTATTTATGGGAATTGGCGCGAGATTAAAAGAGGCCAGGGAAGAGAAAGGTATATCGTTAGAAAGCTTGCAGGAAACGACCAAAATACAAAAAAGATACCTTCAAGCTATAGAAGAAGAAAACTTTAATATTTTACCAGGTAGATTTTATGCTCGGGCATTTATTAAAGAATATGCATTAGCAGTCAACATTAATGTTGATGAATTATTTGAAGAGTATGAAGATGATTTACCAAAGCCTGAAGAACAGACAAGTACACAATATACAAGAATGCAAAGGACACGAAAAGAAACTAATTTATCGAAAAATAGTGCATTGTTCTCCATTATCCCAACAGTTATTGTTGTCTTATTGATTATAGGGGTTATTTTTGCGGTATGGTTTTTCATGTTCGAAGGATCATCGAGTAATGAAGAGATTAAGACGGACGAAGAACAAGGTGACAATACATTTACTCGTAGTGACAATGATCAAAATAATGATAATGCAGATACCGAAGATGAAGATGTCGATGAAGAAGACGAGACAGAAGAAAATGATAGTGATCTCGGTATAGAAATTGTTGATGAAGATTCAGAAGGTCAATCTGGAACCGTTTTTGAATTAAGTAATACAAGTGATGATACAAATCTAATATTAGAGTCAAGGGGAGAAACTTGGCTGGAAATTGTGAATGATCAGGATGAGCAGCTTTATTACGGCATTTTAAGTGAAGCGGATTCGCCAGAAGAGATTGATATTAGTGATGAAAAAGAACTTTATTTTAGTATCGGGAATGCATCTGTACTTGATATTAAATTTAATGATCTTGATTTTGAATATCCATCAAACCCCAACGATAATGTAGTGCAAAAATTCTGGGTGAATATTAAGTAAAAGATTACTATAGACCAATAAAGCCCTTCCCTTTATAGATTGGGAAGGGCTTTATACCTTAAAAGCTAACCAATGGAGGATGAAATTAATGAATATACCAAACAAAATCACTTTAGCACGCATTTTATTAATCCCTATTTTTATTATTTTAATGAGTGTTCCATTCAATTGGGGCTTATTAGATATAGGAGAGGCTGAATTGAGCATCGCTCATTTACTTGGCGCCCTACTTTTCATCATTGCAGCTGCAACGGATTGGGTTGATGGTTTTTATGCACGCAAATACAATTTAATTACAAATTTAGGAAAGTTTTTAGATCCCCTTGCCGATAAACTTTTAGTTTCAGCCGCTTTGATTTTATTAGTTGAACTGGGTTTAGCGCCTGCTTGGGTTGTTATTCTAATAATTAGTCGAGAGTTTGCTGTAACGGGTCTTAGGTTAGTGGCGGCAGGAGATGGTCTTGTGCTGGCAGCGAGTAAATTAGGGAAAATTAAAACAGTAACACAGATTGTAGCTACGGCTGCCCTGTTACTCCATAATTTCCCTTTCTCATTCATAGGGTTCCCCTTTGCTACTATGATGTTGTATATTGCTCTCTTCTTTACAGTTTTATCTGGTTATGATTATTTTGTTAAAAACTGGCATGTGATGAAAGAGGCAAATTAATGAAAAATATAAATGCGGAAATTATTGCCGTGGGGACCGAACTATTATTGGGACAAATCGCTAACACCAATGCACAATGGATCTCTCAACAATTAGCCAATGAGGGAATTAATGTATTGTACCATGGTGTTGTCGGTGATAATATTAATCGGGTTCAGGAATCGTTTAAGCAAGCAGGAGATCGATCAGACGTCATCATTATTACAGGAGGTTTAGGGCCAACCGATGATGATTTAACGAGAGAAGCATTTCAGCAAATCAGTCAGTTGAACTTAATTGAGGATCATTCCTCACTAAATAAGGTTGTTGATTATTTTAAACAACAAGGCACGGATATGACAAGTAATAATCGAAAGCAAGCACGTGTCTTTGAAAAGGCACAAATCCTTGAAAATAAAACCGGAATGGCTCCGGGAATGATCGTACACTTTTTAAATAAAGTGTGGATCTTCTTACCTGGTGTTCCAACAGAAATGAAGCAAATGATACAAGATGATGTGATCCCTTATTTAAGAAACTTATATGGACAGGATGTTATTATTAAATCAAAAATATTACGTTTTATTGGTATAGGTGAAGCAAAACTTGAAGATGAGCTAAAACATTTAATTCGAAACCAGACCAATCCTACTATTGCCCTCTTAGCTCAAAATGACGGTATTATAGCACGCCTCACGGTTAAAGCTGAAACTGATAAGCAAGCAAATGACTTGCTACTTGATGTTGAAGAAAAAATTGAATCAAAAGTTGGGCAATATTTTATTGGAACAGGATACCAGACTATAGAGAATAAAGTTGTTTCTATGTTAAAAGAGAAAAAAATAACAGTTGCCGCTGCTGAAAGCCTAACTGGTGGGATGTTTACTGAAAAAATTATCAATATTTCGGGTGCTTCACAAGTTTGTCCGGGTGGGATTATAGCTTATAGCCCACAAATAAAAGTCAATGTCCTTGGCGTGTCTTCGGATATAATCGAATCAAAGGGAACAGTTAGCTCTGAATGTGCTACTGAAATGGCATTGCAAGTGAGAGAGCTTTTACAAACTCAAATTGGTATGAGTTTTACAGGGGTTGCAGGCCCCGACGAAAGTGAGGGACATAAGCCAGGAACATTTTATGTAGGGTTATCCTCTGCCTGTGGAAAGATAATGTCTGAGAAATACACTATCCATGGTAACAGGGAAACCATTAGAAGAAAAGCGGTCATAAAGGGATTGGAAATTCTTTATCACTTTCTTAAAAAGCTATAATAAGAATCATTTGATAAAGTAAAACAATTAAACACATACTTGAAAATAGAATTTTCAAGTTTAAAAACTCACTAAAACAAGGGGAACGTTTATTCTGTTTTTCTTGGCAAAAAGGATAAAACAATGTATGATGTAAATAGGAATAAAAGGAGGTAGTTTCATTGAGTGATAGAAAACAAGCTTTAGACATGGCTTTAAGACAAATAGAGAAACAATTTGGTAAAGGTTCAATTATGAAATTAGGCGAGAATGAGATACAGAAAATTGCTACAATCCCCAGTGGATCATTGGCTTTAGATGTAGCACTTGGAATTGGCGGGTATCCAAGGGGGCGTGTCATTGAAATTTATGGTCCTGAATCCTCAGGAAAAACGACTGTTGCTCTCCACGCGATAGCTGAAGCGCAAAAACAAGGTGGTCAAGCAGCATTTATTGACGCAGAACATGCGCTTGACCCTACGTACGCAAGAGCTCTTGGTGTTAATATAGAGGAATTGCTTTTATCTCAGCCTGATACAGGTGAGCAAGCATTAGAAATAGCTGAGGCACTTGTTCGTAGTGGTGCTGTGGACATTATTGCAGTTGATTCAGTAGCAGCATTAGTACCAAAAGCTGAAATTGAAGGTGAAATGGGAGATGCCCATGTTGGTCTGCAGGCAAGATTAATGTCACAAGCACTCAGAAAACTGTCGGGTGCCATTAATAAATCAAATACAACAGCTATTTTCATTAACCAGATCCGTGAAAAAGTTGGAGTTATGTTTGGTAATCCTGAAACAACGCCAGGTGGACGTGCCCTTAAATTCTATTCATCTGTTAGATTAGAAGTACGCCGTGCGGAAACGTTAAAACAAGGTAATGATATGGTAGGAAATAGAGCAAGGATTAAAGTAGTAAAAAACAAAGTAGCGCCACCATTTAAACAAGCAGAAGTTGATATTATGTATGGAGAGGGCATTTCTAAAGAGGGTGAAATTCTCGATATTGGCTCTGACCTTGATATCGTTACAAAAAGTGGAGCATGGTATTCTTATAATAAAGAAAGATTGGGACAGGGCCGAGAAAATGCTAAGCAATTTTTAAAAGAAAATCCAGATATGATGGACGAGATTCATCAAGCTATCAGAATGCACTATAATTTAGATGACGAAGGTAAAGAAGAAAAAGAGTCAGATGAAGTGGGTCAAGAAAGCTTAGATGTATAATTTGAAACAAAGTCTCTTACTTTGAATTAGTAAGGGATTTTTTTATATTATAATAAATTTTTCGATTAAATTACAAAATTAAGTAAGGTTGTAGAAAACATCTGACAGTATAGTATTGTTATAAGATATGTTGATAAAATGATAAAATAATCCGAAATGCTTGTGACGTTTCCTTGACAATAACTTGATAGACAATTAAAATTAAATTGTATAATTTTATATATTTATTATACATTACGTTATTTTATTCCTTGAATATGGTAATGCCGACAATAATGTATTTAACAATTTTATAGCAATGGGAGGTGAAAATATGGACAATCCTTTAATCATCTCCATTTTGCTTGCCCTAGTCCTACTCGTCGGTATTGTTGTTGGTTATTTGATTCGTAAATCTATTGCGGAAGCTAAGATTTCTAGTGCAGAAACACTAGCTAAACAAATAGTTGATGAAGCAAATCGAAATGCAGAAGCCGCTAAGAAAGAGGCACTTCTAGAGGCGAAGGAAGAGAACCACAAACTTCGTCAGCAGGCTGAAAATGAATTGCGCGAACATAGAAATGAAGTACAAACACAAGAGAATCGCCTGATACAAAAAGAAGAAAATCTGGATAGAAGGAGTGAGACGCTTGATAAGCGTGAACTCTTGTTAGAGAAACGAGAACATTCTCTAGCAGAACAACAACAACAAATTGAAGAAATGGAAAGCAAAGTGGAAGCTATGTTAAATGAGCAGCAAACCGAGCTTGAGCGCATTTCGGGATACACTACTGACCAGGCACGCCAAGTCATTTTAGACCGGATTGAAAAAGATTTAGCACATGAATCAGCGCTTATGATAAAAGAAGTAGAAAATCGTACGAAAGAAGACGCTGATAAGAAAGCTAAAAATATTCTTTCCCTTGCTATACAGCGTTGTGCTGCAGACCACGTTGCTGAGACAACTGTTTCGGTTGTTAACTTACCAAATGATGAAATGAAAGGACGGATTATTGGTAGGGAAGGCAGAAACATTCGGACGCTAGAGACGTTAACTGGTATTGATTTGATTATTGATGATACGCCTGAAGCTGTAATATTATCTGGATTTGATCCAATTCGTAGGGAAATTGCTCGAATTGCCCTTGAACGACTTGTACAAGATGGAAGAATCCACCCTGCAAGGATTGAAGAAATGGTAGATAAGGCCAGACGGGATGTTGATGAACATATTCGAGAAATTGGTGAAGAGACGACATTTGAAGTCAATGTTCACGGGTTACATCCTGATTTAATTAAAATACTTGGACGTCTAAAGTATCGTACTAGCTATGGTCAAAATGTGTTAAAGCACTCCACAGAAGTAGCTTATCTTGCCGGATTATTAGCTGCGGAACTCGGAGAAGATATATCATTAGCAAGAAGAGCTGGTTTACTTCATGACATCGGAAAAGCAATAGATCATGAAGTTGAAGGAAGTCATGTTGAAATTGGTAAAGAATTAGCTATGAAATATAAAGAACATGAAGTAGTGATCAACTCTATCGCCTCACATCATGGAGACGAAGAGCCTACTTCAATCATTTCTGTATTAGTCGCAGCAGCGGATGCCTTATCAGCAGCTCGCCCTGGTGCAAGAAGTGAAACATTGGAAAATTATATTAGAAGATTAGAAAAGCTTGAAGAAATTTCGGAGTCATTCACAGGCGTGGAAAAGTCATTTGCAATTCAAGCAGGTAGAGAGATTCGCATAATGGTTAAACCAGATGAAATTGATGATCTTGAATCTGTACGCATTGCGAGAGATATTCGAAAACAAATTGAAAGTGAACTTGATTATCCAGGCCATATCAAAGTTACCGTTATAAGAGAAACGAGATCGGTTGAGTATGCTAAATAAAAAGATAAAAGCAATGTAACCATTGCTTTTATCTTTTTTCTTTGCGATCTAGGAGACTATAATATTAAAACTCCTGTGGATAACATTATGTTGAATTGGCTACGTATAGCGCAGGCGCCCAGCAACTAGCAGGCTAGATAGCTGGCATTAAAGTACTAGCAATGCTTTTTGATGGACGAGTAATGCAATTTCAAACTTCGAATTTCTTTCTACGATATGTCGAACTCGAATCGCTTTGCTCTAAGGTTCACCTTTATCTTGTTAAGTCTTCTCTAACTTGTACGTTGCTAAACAGGTGCTTTCGCTTTTGTTCCTTATGTTTTGACTTTATATATAGATTGTGAAAAACTAGAAATATTAATAGGTAACCGCTTCCGTGTTAGCTAGAGTGTAAAGGATGAATTTTAATATGAAAATACTATTTTTAGGTGATGTTGTCGGTGCACCTGGAAGAAAAATGGTTCGAGAATATTTACCTAAACTAAAAGAAAAATATAAACCAAATTTGACAATTATAAATGGTGAGAATTCAGCCGGTGGTAAAGGAATCACCAAGAAAATCTATAAACAACTTTTAGAATCTGGAGCAGATGTAATTACGATGGGTAACCATACGTGGGACAAAAAGGAGATTTTTGAATTTATAGATGAAGCAAAAAATATGGTTCGACCAGCCAATTTTCCTGAAAATAATCCAGGAAAAGGAATGACCTTTATTAATATAAATAATACGGAAGTCGCAGTTATTAATCTGCAAGGACGCACCTTTCTTCCCCCTTCAGATGATCCTTTTAAAAAATTTGACTCATTAATTAAAGAAGCAAAGAAACGGACTAATATTATCTTTGTGGATTTCCATGGAGAGGCAACCAGTGAAAAGCAGGCTTTTGGATGGTATGTGGATGGGTTAGTTAGCAGTGTTGTAGGAACCCATACCCATACACAGACTGCTGATGATCGTATTTTACCTAAAGGGACAGCTTATATAACTGATGTGGGGATGACTGGCCCTTATGATAGCATCTTAGGGATGGACAGGAATGTGGTAATCAATCGCTTTTTGAATGGATTACCGGCACGTTTTGAAGTAGATGAAAAAGGTAGAAATCAATTAAACGGGGTATTCATTACAATAGACCCAAAAAGTGGTAAATCCACAAAGATTGAGCGGATAATAATTAATGATGACCATCCATTTTTATTATAAATAACGGTAGAGTCCAGTAAAAATGATTTTATAATGTTGCAAGTGTTGCCATAGAGATGCCATAGAGATGGGATGTGTATGTGAAACCCTATGCCTTATATAAAAACATCCTTCATAGCAAACAATAAGTTTCTTTTCTGAGTATTTGAATTTTTATTTTATCTCCTGCATAATAAAGGTAATAAGCAATCGCCCTAAAGAATATAGTTATTATAGAACTACATTAGGAAATGAAGGAGGTACTAGGAGTGGATATATTAAAAGTTTCAGCGAAGTCAAATCCAAATTCAGTAGCAGGAGCACTTGCAAATGTTTTACGTGAACGAGGTACAGCAGAAATACAAGCTATTGGGGCAGGAGCATTAAACCAAGCAGTGAAGGCTGTAGCAATTGCACGCGGGTTTGTAGCACCGAGTGGAGTTGATTTAATTTGTATCCCGGCATTTACTGATATTATGATTGATAATGAAGAGCGGACGGCGATTAAATTAATTGTGGAACCAAGATAAAATTGAATACTTAATTGAGACATCATAGAATTTATAACCTTCCTTACAACTAGGAAGGTTTTTCCTTTATTAAGAAAAGTTAGTTTTAAAGTAGCTAAAGACGGGTACTTATCTTTAAAAATGAGGTTAGTTAGGTAACTATTAGGGATAAAGGAGGATTTAGATTGGATGAACATATAGTTGTTACAATTAATGGAAAGGAGTATTTAGCGTCACCAGGACAAAACCTGCTCGATTTAATTAATTCAGCAGATCTTTCTATTCCGCAAATTTGTTATAACGAAGCTTTAGGTCCAATTCAAACATGTGATACATGCATGGTTGAAGTAGATGGGGAGATTGTAAGGGCTTGCGGTACAAAGGTTCAAGCTACTATGGAAGTCAATACGAATTTTGAACCAGTCCATGATGCTCAAAAAGAAGCTTTGGATAGAATATTAGAGAAGCATGAACTATACTGCACAGTATGTGATTACAATAATGGGGACTGTGAGATACATAACACAGTTGCAGAATTCGGACTTGAACACCAATCACGCCCATTTAAACCAAAACCTTATGAAATTGATAACTCAAGCTCTTTTTATAGATATGACCCTGATCAGTGTATCTTGTGTGGACGCTGTGTTGAAGTCTGCCAAGATGTTCAGGTGAATGAAACACTATTGATAGACTGGGACAGGGAACAGCCAAGAGTCATTTGGGACAATGATGTTCCAATTGATCAGTCTTCTTGTGTTAGCTGTGGTCAATGTGTAACAGTTTGCCCGTGTAATGCTTTGATGGAGACATCAATGGTAGGGGAAGCGGGATATATGTCAGATCATAAACCTGGATTACTTAGATCAATGATTGATGTCACCAAAAAGGCTGAAACCGGTTACGGCCCTTTATTTGCAGTTTCAGATACAGAAGCTGCAATGAGAGAAGAACGAATCGAAAAAACAAAAACAGTCTGTACTTATTGCGGTGTGGGTTGTACCTTTGATGTGTGGACAAAAGATAGGGAAATATTAAAAATACAACCACAGAAAGATTCACCTGCAAACGGTATTTCAACTTGTGTGAAAGGAAAGTTCGGCTGGGATTATGTTAATTCGGAAGAGCGCTTAACGAAGCCACTCATTAGAAAAGACGACACTTTCGTTGAGGTTGAGTGGGAAGAAGCATTAAATTATGTAGCTAGTAAATTCAATGAGATTAAAGAGGAAAATGGTTCAGATTCACTTGGCTTTATTGCCTCTTCTAAAGCCACAAATGAAGAATCTTATCTTATGCAAAAATTTGCGAGACAAGTTATCGGCACGAATAATATAGATAATTGTTCACGTTACTGTCAGACCCCAGCTACAAAAGGGTTATTTAGAACTGTAGGACACGGTGGAGATTCCGGGTCAATTGATGATATCGCTGAAGCAGATTTAGTTATCACTATAGGTTCAAATACAGCAGAATCTCATCCCGTATTAGCTTCTCGGATAAAGCGTTCTCAGAAGTTATTCGGACAGAAGCTTTATGTATTTGACCTTCGTAAACATGAAATGGGTGATCGTGCTGATCGGTTTTACTCACCTAAAAGTGGTACAGACCTAGTGTGGTTATCAGCAGTTACGAAATATATCATTGACCAAGGTTGGGAAGACCGTGCGTTTATTGATAAATGGGTCAATGGATTTGATGATTATAAAAAAAGTCTAGAAAAGTTCACGCTCACATATGCTGAAGATATGACAGGAATCTCTCAAGGTGATCTTAAGCAAGTAGCCGAACAAATAGCGAATGTTGATAAAGTTGCAATTTGCTGGGCAATGGGTGTCACACAGCATACTCTTGGGGCGGACACAAGTACAGCTATCTCCAACTTATTATTAATCACAGGAAATTATATGCGTCATGGTACAGGCGCTTATCCATTGAGAGGTCATAATAACGTACAAGGTGCTAGTGATTTTGGAAGCATGCCAAACTACTTCCCGGGCTATGAGATGGTTAGTGATGATAATGCTCGCAAGCGTTATGAAAAAGCATGGAATGTTGATATTTCAAGTGAAGCTGGAAAAGACAATCATGAAATGATCGGTGCTATTCACGAAGGTAAACTTAAATCACTTTATCTCAAAGGTGAAGACATTGGCATTGTTGATTCCAATATCAACTATGTTACAGCCGCACTTGAAAAATTGGATTTCTTTGTTGTACAGGATTTATTCTTAACACATACAGCCGAATTTGCAGACGTTGTTCTACCAGCTGTGCCTAGCTTAGAGAAGGATGGAACCTTTGTGAACACGGAAAGAAGAATTCAAAGACTTTATAAAGTTTTAGATCCTGTAGGTGAATCGAAACCGGATTGGCAAATCATTAAGGAATTAGCAAACACGATGGGACATGACTGGAGTTACTCTCACCCTTCTGAAATTATGGCTGAAAGTGCTGATCTTGCTCCATTATTCGCGGGGGTAGATTATACTTTATTGGAAGGGTATAACAGCTTACAATGGCCTGTTGAGGAAGATGGTACAGATACTCCATTACTATTCGAGGGTGGTTTCCCATTTGAGGATGAGAAGGCTAAACTGTTTTCTCTTGATTTTGAACTAGTGTATGATACAGACGGAGAGTATGATTTACATGTCAATAACGGTCGTGTTTTGGAACACTTCCATGAAGGGAATATGACGTTCAAATCACCGGGTTTAATTCGAGAAATGCCTACATCCTTCATAGAAATTTCTCCTGAATTGGCTAAAGAACGGGGAGTTCAAGAAGGGGCAGAAGTTAAACTGATCTCAAAAGCTGGTGAAGCACATGGTGTTGTCCATGTGACAGAACGTGTTACCGGAAAAGAATTGTACGTCCCTCTTAATGCGGTAGGTAAGTCGGCTGTTAACTATCTTACGGATAATAGCGTAGATAAGGATACAAATACTCCTGCATTTAAAGAAGTTGCGGTTAAAATGGAAGTTATTACTAAGAAAGGGAAAAGCCCATTGCCATCTCATAATCACCGCAGGGGAAATAGACAACCGCAGATTAGTGTGCAAGTTGAGAAAAAATGGGAGAGAGATGATTATACTTTCCCAGGAAGTAGGGTGAAACAAGATGGCTAAGCAAATAACAAGTATAAAGAGGATTCAAGTTTCTGAGCAAGAAATAAAGAAAAGAAATTTAAAGGAAGTAGAAAGTGCGGTAAGTGATAATAAAGAAGCAATTTTAAAAGGTATCAACTTACTCGCTACGATTAATGAAAATAGAACGTTAGACTTTTTAAATGCTCTAGTAAAAAAGAAGGAAGTTGGACTAGAGAATATAATGCAAGAACTAAACAAGGAACAATATGCCTCAATACTAGAAAATGCTGGAGATTTATTATTCTTGATAGGTGATTTAGATTTTCAGCGTTTTAAAGAAATAACCAGTAGGGTCAATGTAGGTATGGAAGAAGCCCTTGCGACAGATGAAGATGAAAAGATATCTTACACAAAGATGATTAAAGCATTAAAAGAACCGGAAATTAACCGTAGTATTGCAATGCTCCTCACATTTATGCGAGGTATGGGAAAAGAATAGGATTGAATAAAATGACTGTTCCGATCAACGGAACAGTCGTTTTGTTATTCTCTTAACAAAAACTTAACAAACTAAGGCTCCTTTTTGATAATAAGCTTGTAATGTTATTTTGTAAGGTTTATACTTTAATAATGTATATCTATGTTTACTTTCATAGTTAAAGAAAGGAGATTATTAAATGAACGAAGAGCAACGTAAAGAACAAGCACAAATTAATCAGGTAGATGCCGCGGACAGAAAATCCGGTCAGGACAAACCACTTCATGAAAAAACAAGTGCTGACTTCGCCAAATATTTTGAAACGACTTATCAGCCGCCTAATATAAATAAAGCAAGAAAACGTGGACGGGAAGAAGTAGACGTTCATTATGATTTTGATATCCCTGAAGATATGAAATCTATCGGAGAAGGAAAGAAATTTTTAATACGTACATATGGTTGTCAAATGAACGAGCATGATACTGAGGTTATGGCTGGGATCCTAACAGAGATGGGGTATGAGTCGACAGATGATACAAATAAAGCAGATATCATTCTGTTAAACACTTGTGCTATTAGAGAAAACGCAGAAAACAAAGTCTTTGGTGAAATTGGACATCTTAAACCTCTGAAATTAGAAAATCCCGATCTAATTTTAGGTGTATGTGGCTGTATGTCTCAGCAAGAATCAGTTGTCAATCGAATCATGCAAAAGCATCAACATGTCGATTTAATATTCGGTACTCATAATATTCACCGTTTACCACATCTTGTCAAAGAAGCAATGTTTTCAAAAGCTAATGTGGTCGAAGTGTGGTCAAAAGAAGGGGATATTATTGAGAACCTTCCTAAAGTCCGTCGAGGTAAGGTTAAAGCTTGGGTTAATATTATGTATGGTTGCGATAAGTTTTGTACTTACTGTATTGTTCCAATGACACGTGGGAAAGAAAGAAGCCGTCTTCCAGAAGATATTATTCAAGAAGTAAGACATCTTGCAGCCAGTGGTTATAAAGAAATTACATTACTAGGTCAAAATGTTAATGCTTACGGTAAAGATTTTGAAGACACGGAGTACGGTCTTGGTGATTTAATGGAAGATCTCAGTAAAATAGATATCCCGCGAATTAGATTCACCACCTCACACCCACGTGATTTTGATGATCGTTTAATTGAAGTACTTGCAAAAGGTGGAAACCTACTCGATCATATTCACTTGCCAGTTCAATCTGGAAGTAGCGAGGTGCTTCGTAAAATGAATCGTAAGTATACAAGAGAAAGCTATTTAGAGCTCGTCCGTAAAATTAAAAAAGCTATGCCTAATGCCACATTAACTACGGATATCATTGTTGGTTTTCCGAATGAGACAGACGAGCAATTTGAAGAAACAATGACCCTAATGGAAGAGGTTGGTTTTGAGGCGGCTTACACTTTCATATACTCACCAAGAGAAGGGACACCAGCTGCAGCTCGAAAAGATGATGTTCCAATGGAAGTGAAGAAACAACGACTATATCGTCTAAATGAATTGGTGAATAAGCAATCTGCTGAAGCGATGAAGGCCTACCAAGGTGAGACGGTAAAAGTATTGGTGGAAGGAGAAAGTAAGAAAGATCCGGATGTCTTAGCTGGATACACTGAACGAAATAAACTTGTTAACTTTAAAGGACCAAAATCCGCAATTGGTGAAATTGTAAATGTAAAAATTACTGATGCGAAAACATGGTCCCTGGATGGAGTAATGGTAGAGAATACTGTTGAGGTGAATTAACATGACTGAATATACTAGAAAAGAAATATTAGATGAAGCAAAACACTTAGCATCAATGTTGGCTAGCACGCCTGAAATTGATCGCTTTAAACAAGTAGAAGCTAAGATAAACGAGAATCAAAAAGTACAGCATTTGGTGACAAGAATCAAAGCTCTGCAAAAGCAGGCTGTAAACTTACAGGCTTATGGGAAAAAAGAAGCTTTAAATAAGGTGGAAATTGAAATAGATCGTGTTCAAAGCGAAATTGATGCGATACCAGTTGTTCAAGAATTTAAAGAAACTCAAATTGTTGTAAATGATATTTTACAACTAGTCACTGGAACAATTGCCAGGGAAGTGACCACGAATGTGATTGAATCAACTGGTGGCGATGTACTAGCTGGTGAAACAGGTTCAAAACGAAAAAGCACACCATCGTGTGATCATTAATTTTTAACCCAAGGGAATAAAATTTTCCTTGGGTTTTTTATTTTTTCACGATTTTCCACTGCAACATCTATATTGGAAGTATTTATTTTAAAATAGATGTTTAACTTATTCTTTGCCTACAATTTCTTCTCATTATTATTCACTTTAGGTATTTGCCTTGCATAAACTGACTATGAAAAGAAGGAGGTAGGCGTATTTATGAGTTTTCTAGAAAAAGATTATCGTGAAATAATTACTAAAGCGGTTTGCGGAAAAGGGAAAAAGTTTACCGAGGCAACCCATACTATTTCGCCTTCACATAAACCTACAAGTATACTAGGGTGCTGGGTGATCAATCATTTATATAACGCCAAGAAAAAATCAAAAGACACAGTTGAGGTTAACGGAAGCTACGACATTAATATTTGGTATTCATATAACGATAACACCAAAACGGAAGTTGTTACAGAAAGAGTAACATATCGTGATGAAGTGCCGCTTGCTGTAAAAGATGAGCATTCTTTAAATGATGATTATGATGTGATTTGTAAGGTGTTGCAGCAGCCAAATTGCTTAGAATGTAATATTAGCAAAAAAGGGCATAAAATCAATGTAGAAGTTGAACGTGAGTTTCTGGTTCAAATCATTGGCGAAACTAGAATTTTTGTGAGAGTAGACCCTGAAGGATATGCAAGTATTGACGATGAAGATGACTGGCATTTAAAAGTTACCGATGATGAATTATCTGATGTCAACCCGAACATCTTAAGTTCTAGATCAAAAGACTAATTGACTTACGAGAGTAATTTCTCTCGTAAGTTTTTTCTTTAAGTATTAAAATGGATGTGGATGGATGATTCGACCGTTTTTTTCATAATATGATATAATACAATGATAATAGAGTGTTTTTGGAGGGCGAAGGATGTCAAAGCAGACACCAATGATGCAACAATATTTAAGAATTAAAGCAAAACATCAAGATTCATTTTTATTTTTTCGTTTGGGTGATTTTTATGAGTTATTTTATGAAGATGCTATAAAAGCTGCCCGTGAACTTGAAATAACTCTTACTAAAAGAGATTCTGGGCAAAAAGAGCCTATACCGATGTGTGGAGTACCTTATCACTCAGCAGAAAATTATATTAAGAATTTAGTAGATAAAGGTTTTAAAGTTGCGATATGTGAACAAATGGAAGATCCCAAGCAAGCAAAAGGGGTAGTTAAAAGAGAAGTAGTTCAATTGATTACCCCGGGAACTGTCATGGAAAGCAGCATGCTAAGCGAGCAAAGTAATAACTATATTGCAAGTCTTTCTCATTTTGATGATGGATCATATGCTATAGCCTATAATGATCTATCAACAGGGGAAAATAAGGTAATACTTATTACAAATGGCTGGGATGCAGTGATCCATGAATTACATAATCAATCTGTGAAAGAAATCGTAGTATCTCCAAATCTACAGGCTGATAAACAACACTATCTGCAAGTGCATTTAAATATTACGTTATCATATCAAGAAGAAGTTACATTTAATGCGGAATATCGCCATTTATGTGAAAATCTTAATGATGAACGTCTTATGAAGGCCTTTAGTCGATTATTAAATTATATTCAGAAGACACAAAAAAGGTCTCTTGATCACTTACAACAGGCTCAAGTAATCGAACTTAAAAATTACTTGGCTTTAGATATGTATTCTAAGAGGAACCTAGAGCTTACCCAAACGATTTTACGAAAAGGTAAGCGAGGAAGCCTACTATGGGTGCTAGATAAAACTATTACCTCGATGGGATCACGTTTATTGAAGCAATGGGTTGAACGTCCCTTACTAAATAAAAATGTGATTATTGAGAGACTAAATATTGTTGAAGGCTTTCTCACACATTTTATGGAGCGAGATTCCCTCAGAGAAATGCTAAAATCTGTTTATGATTTAGAACGTTTAGCAGGCAGAATTGCTTTCGGAAACGTAAATGCAAAAGATTTGGTACAACTAAGAACATCGTTGAAAAAACTTCCAGAAATAAAAACTCTTCTACAAAACATTGAATCTAAGGAAATTAACAACCTTGCTAAAGAACTTGTTTATCCTAAACATTTAATGGAACTCCTAGATAGCAGTTTAGTAGATGATCCGCCTATTTCAATCAAAGAGGGTTCCATCATTAAAGACGGTTATAATAACACGTTAGACACCTATAGAGACGCTTCGAAAAATGGTAAAAAATGGATTGCACAACTTGAGAAAAAAGAAAAAGAAGAAACGGGTATACGTTCATTAAAAATTGGTTTTAACCGAGTTTTTGGGTATTATATTGAGGTTACTAGACCTAACCTTCATTTGTTACCTGAGGGACGTTATGAACGAAAGCAAACATTAACTAATGCGGAGCGGTTTATTACAGATGAGCTAAAAGAAAAGGAACAAATTATTCTTGAGGCAGAGGAAAAAAGTGTGGAATTAGAATATAAATTATTCATCGAAGTGAGAGATGGGATTAAGGAATTTATTACTGGACTTCAAAACCTTGCTCATAATGTAAGTGAAATCGATGTTCTGCAATCATTCGCTACGGTCAGTGAAGATAATAACTATAGACGGCCAGAGTTTACAAAAAACCATTTACATATTAAAAATGGAAGACATCCTGTTGTCGAACAAGTTATGGCCGGTGAAGAATATGTACCTAACGACGTAACCTTAGATCAAAACACTAATATGCTTCTTATTACAGGTCCAAATATGTCCGGGAAAAGCACTTATATGCGGCAGCTCGCTTTAATTGCTATTATGGCTCAAATAGGATGTTTTGTACCGAGTGATCATGCAGAGTTAATAATTTTTGATCAAATTTTTACGAGAATAGGTGCTGCAGATGATTTAGTTGCAGGTAAAAGTACTTTTATGGTCGAAATGCTTGAAGCAAATCATGCACTAGAAAATGCAACAGATCGAAGTCTTATATTACTAGACGAAATAGGCAGGGGAACAAGTACTTATGATGGAATGGCATTAGCTCAAGCCATAATTGAATACATTCATCAAAATATTCATTCTAAAACTTTGTTTTCAACTCATTATCACGAGTTGACATCCCTAGAAGAATCTTTACCAAAATTGAAAAATATTCATGTTCGTGCTGAAGAACATCATGGAAATGTAGTTTTTCTTCATCAAATTCAAGAAGGTGCAGCCGACCAAAGTTACGGTATCCATGTGGCTAATTTAGCAGGTTTACCCAGTACATTAATTGAACGAGCAAACTCTATTTTAGGAGAGCTTGAAAATAAAACTCAGCTTCAATCAGTGCAAACAAAAGAGGAGACGGCTCAACTATCCTTTTTTGCTGAAGAAGAAAAAGAGAAACCGAAAGAACAAACAAATGATTATAGAAATAACCTTGTAGAACAATTGAAAAATATTAATTTATTAGAATTGACACCCTTAGAAGCAATGAATGAGCTATACCGTCTTCAGAAAAAAGCTAAACAGAAATAATAATAATATTGATGAAGAAAGGGTGAGAGAATGGAAATAACTCAGATGCCTGATTTATTAGCAAATAAAATAGCGGCTGGTGAAGTGGTTGAAAGACCAGCCTCTGTAGTCAAAGAACTAGTAGAAAACAGCATTGACGCTGGGAGTACTTGGATTAAAATCGAACTAAAAGAGGCTGGACTCGAACAAATAAGAGTGATTGATAACGGTGACGGGATGACAGCATCTGACTGCGAAAAAGCTTTTCTTCGACATGCGACCAGTAAAATAAAAAATGAAAATGATTTGTTTCATGTTCGTACACTAGGATTTCGAGGAGAAGCTTTAGCTAGTATCGCATCAGTTAGTCGTTTAGTGGTTCAATCATCTTTAGGCGAAGAAGCTGGGACTCAGCTTATACTAGAAGGTGGTAAAGTTACTGCAAAAAATAAGTGTAATGCAAGGAAGGGTACTGAAATTTTAGTATCTGACTTATTTTTTAATACACCAGCTCGTTTAAAATATATGAAGACAATCCATACTGAATTGGGGCATATAACTGACTTATTAAATCGCTTAGCTTTGTCTCATTCCGATATCCGCTTCGAGGTCATGCATAATGATAAGCCTTTATTTAAAACGACTGGAACTGGAGATCCACTACAAGTGATTGCTAATATATACGGCATGAATATAGCGCGAAAAATGTTGCCAATACAAGAAGAGAACTTAGATTTTAAATTATCTGGTTTCATTGCTAAGCCTGAAGTAACTCGTGCTTCTAGATCTTACATCACTACCGTCATTAATGGACGCTACATTAAAAGTATACCATTAAATCAAGCAATCATTAGAGCATACCACACGTTGTTACCAATTGGCAGATATCCAATTGTGGTTATCGCCATTCAAATGGATCCTATTTTAGTTGATGTTAATGTCCATCCAACCAAACTTGAAGTAAGATTTAGTAAAGAAAAAGAGCTAAGCAATCTGGTGGAATCAACAATTAAAGAAACGTTTAGGAAAACTTCCTTAATACCTGAAATGGAACATACTAACAATCGACCTAAACAATCGGAACAAGAGACTTTACCATTAAATTCTAATTATAGATCTTCTTTTGATTTATCGGCTGACAAACACACAATATATGAGCGAAAGACAATAGAAGAGACACCTAATTTTGAAAATACTTATCCTAGAGATACACCAGAAAAAGATACTTCCAGTTCTAGCAGACTTACTCCTTCTGAAGAAAAACAAGAACAACCTATTTATGATGAAATTACAACTAATTCAGTTCAAAGAGTTCCAGTCATTTATCCCATCGGTCAGTTACATGGTACCTATATTATGGCTCAAAACGAACATGGACTTTATATGATTGATCAACATGCAGCTCAAGAAAGAATTAAGTATGAGTTTTTTAAAGAAAAATTGGGGAAAACAATAAATCAGTCCCAAGAATTACTCATCCCGCTCACATTTGAATTTTCAAAGAAAGAAGCTATTTTTATTGATAAATATAAAGAAGAACTAGAAAAAACGGGTCTCTTTTTGGAAAGTTTCGGCTCCCAGACCTATATTGTCCGCTCCTGTCCAACTTGGTTTCCTAAAGGATTGGAAGAGGAAATCATTAGAGATATGGTAGAGCAAATTATTAGAGAAAATAAAATTAATGTTGAATTGATTAGAGAAGAAGTGGCTATTTTAATGTCATGTAAGAGATCAATTAAAGCGAATCACTATCTGAACTACGACGATATGTTTAAACTGCTAGAAGATCTAAGACAAACAACAGATCCATTTACGTGCCCACATGGCCGACCAGTGATTATTCA
Organism: Virgibacillus sp. MSJ-26; assembly: GCF_018918075.1. Lineage (GTDB taxonomy): Bacteria > Bacillota > Bacilli > Bacillales > Amphibacillaceae > MSJ-26. The sequence goes on along the minus strand of NZ_JAHLPW010000006.1, from coordinate 117,395 downwards.
TTTCACATCTTATGAATTAGAAAAGATGTTTAAGCGTGTTATGTAGATAATGTATAAATTCCTCTGAAAAGCGCAAAATAATTAATAAAATGATAAGGAGTAGTTTAGCTATGGATAATCAAAAACTGATTAACTTTTTAAATCAATTATTGTCAAATCATTTCGTCATGTATGTGAAACTTCACCGTTACCACTGGTTTGTAAAAGGAATGCATTTCTTTCAGTTGCATACAGTGTTTGAAGATATGTACAAGAAATTTGGAAATGACCTGGACGAGGTAGCTGAACGAGTACTGATGATTCAAGGAAAGCCACTAGCGACTATGTCGAAGTATCTAGAAGAATCGACTCTAGTTGAAGCAAGCGCGGATGATACGGAAGAAGAAATGATTGAGCAACTTCTTGAAGATTATAACCAACTCGTATCTGAAATAAAGGAACAAGGCATTCCTCTTGCTGAAGAAAATAAAGATGAACCAACCTTAGACTTGCTTATAGGTCTACAGCAAGATTACGAGAAATATATCTGGATGTTGTCCGCTTATCAAAATCAAGACAAATAATCTGCTAACAAGATGTTGGCATTTCTTAGCATCTTGTTTAGCTATTTATTAGGGGTAGCGAGAATGAAGCAAACAGTAATTGCAATAGTGGGTCCTACTGCAGTAGGCAAAACCCAATTAAGTATTAATTTAGCAAAAAAATTTGGTGGAGAAATCATTAGCGGCGATTCGATGCAGGTTTATAGAGGAATGGACATTGGCACCGCAAAAATAAAACCTGAAGAAAAACAAGGCATCCCACATTATATGATTGATATTAGAGACCCTAATGAACCTTTTACGGTAGCTGATTTCCAGTCACATGTCCAATCATACATAAAGAAAATTATTGATAGAAAAAAAACACCTATAATTGTAGGAGGTAGTGGTCTCTATATTCAGGCTGCTTTATATGATTATAATTTCGCAAAGCAGGAACGAAACAGGGAAGTTGTGAATAAACTTGAAGAAGAACTTGAGCGATTTGGTATAACACCGCTGTATCAGCGACTGACTGAAATAGATCCTATACAGGCTAGTAAAATTCATCCTAATAATCATAGACGTGTCATCAGAGCTTTAGAAATCTATGAAACAACAGGATTGACTATGTCTGAATATCAAGACAATCAACGAAAAGATTCTCCGTATAATCTTATTTTCATTGGTTTAGAAATGGAGCGTAAGGTTTTATACGAGAGAATAAACAATCGAGTTGACGAAATGATAGAAGAAGGGCTTCTAAACGAGGTAGAATCCTTGCTAAATCAAAACTTAGAGTCAAGCCAATCAATGCAAGCCATAGGTTATAAAGAGTTTATCCCCTATTATAAGGGCGAATATGACTTGGAAAGGGCGATTGAATTATTAAAGCGAAATTCACGAAGATATGCGAAGAGACAGTATACTTGGTTTAAAAATAAACTTAATGTAACTTGGTATGATATATCGCCTCAGTCGTTAAATGAAGATTTTAAAATAATTTTTGAAAATCTAGCAGGAATATTAAATAATAGGTAGAAGTATTATAATATAGGAGTTTTCGCATTAAGATAGAAAAGAGGAGGAAATGCGATTGGCACAGAATGTTAACGTTCAAGATTACTACTTAAATCAATTAAGAAAAGATCATGTCTCAATTACTGTATTTTTGACAAACGGCTTTCAATTACGCGGAATTATCAAAGCATTTGATAATTTTACCGTCTTGTTAGAAACTGATGGTAAACAGCAACTTATCTTCAAACATGCGATATCTACATTCGCACCTGTAAAAAATATTAGCTTGAATTTTGAGGAATAAATTAACTTAGACGAACACTGTGATAGTGTTCGTCGTTTTTATGGGCATTTGTCACGTCTTTGTTTTTTCAATCGTATAATAACGTGAATGCAATATGATTGAGGAGTGAGCATGTTGGAAACACAAAAAGTGTCACAACAAAGTGGCCGAATAAACATTGTTTTACAAAACAAAAAGAGTGATGACACCCATAAGATTAAGGATAGGTATATTACTAAAAATCCTTTTAATCATATTGATGATAAATTTTCTTCTTTTGTGGGTCTTTCGAAGCTTAAACAAACCGTTAATGAAATATACGCTACAATCATTATTAATAAAAAAAGACAGGAAATGGGTTTATTTTCAACGAAACAAGTCCTTCATATGTTATTTAAAGGGAATCCAGGAACAGGAAAAACTACTGTAGCTCGTCAACTTGCCAAAATTTATTACGATTTGGATATCTTGTCTAAGGGACATTTTATCGAAGCGGAAAGAGCAGATTTGGTAGGAGAATATATAGGTCAGACAGCGCAAAAAACACGAAGCATCATTCAAAAAGCCATGGGTGGTATTTTATTTATTGATGAAGCTTATTCTCTGGCTCGGGGTGGGGAAAAAGACTTCGGCAAAGAGGCCATTGATACCTTAGTAAAACATATGGAAGATAAGCAAAACGATTTTGTACTCATACTAGCCGGATATCCATATGAAATGGAGCGGTTTCTAGATCAAAACCCAGGATTACAATCTAGATTTCCGTTTATTATTGATTTTAAGGATTATAATATTAATCAACTTATGGAAATTGCTAGGCAGATGGCATCCGAAAGGGAATACCAATTGACTAAAGAGGCTGAATGGAAACTGAAATCTTATCTATATAAACAGAAGTCTGAATCAATTCAAAACTTCTCTAACGCACGTTGTGTTCGAAATATAATTGAGCATGCTATCAGAATGCAAGCAGTGAGATTGATTTATTTAGACGAATGTACAACTGATGATTTGATTTATTTAACAGAAAAGGATTTAAACTTATAAGATAATGAAGAGATTTTGTGAAGTAAAATGATATTTGCTATGATGGAGTTGTGTGGCAGAAATTATCGCATGTATGAGAAAGAGGTATTGTCTTAATGTCTAAAGAAAAGATACTAGTAATCGCAGTGAAAATGCCTGATGACAATGAACATCGTTTTAAATCCTCACTTAAAGAATTAGCGGCATTAAGTGATACAGCTGGCGGAGAGGTTAAAGAAGTTGTCACTCAAAACCGTCAACATATCCATCCCGCTTTTTATCTTGGCGAAGGAAAAATTAATGAAATCAAACGATTAGTAGATGAACTGGAAATAGACTTAGTAATCTCCAATGATGAATTGTCCCCGGGTCAGCTCCGAAATTTAAATGATCGATTAGAAACACCAATTATTGACCGGAGCCAACTTATTTTAGATATCTTTGCTAAGCGTGCTCATACGAAAGAGGGCCAAATGCAAGTAGAACTTGCTCAATTAGAATATATGCTTCCAAGACTACACGGTAAAGGAATAGAATTATCAAGACTTGGCGGTGGGATTGGAACAAGAGGTCCGGGTGAAACCAAGCTCGAGACAGACCAAAGGCATATTAGGAGACGCATTCAGGATATCAAACGTCGTTTAAAGATTGTAGTTAAACAAAGGGACCAGTACCGGAAACGAAGAAGAACAAATGAAGCTTTCCAACTTGCTATTGTTGGATATACAAATGCTGGAAAATCGACTTTATTCAACCGATTAACGGAAAGTAAATCTTTAGAGGAAGATCAATTATTTGCGACATTGGATCCCTTAACACGTAAAATAAGATTACCTTCAGGGTTTCAAGCACTAATAACCGATACAGTAGGTTTCTTGCAGGAATTACCAACAACTCTTATAGCTGCTTTCCGTTCAACTTTAGAAGAAGTAACAGAAGCTGACTTTATTCTCCATGTTGTGGACGCCTCAAATCCTGATAATGAGCAACAGCAAAATACTGTAATCGAATTATTAAATGAGCTTGATGCCCAAAATGTCCCTATTTTAACAGTTTACAATAAAAAAGACTTACTTAAGAGGGAGCTAATCCCTATGCATTATCCATATATTTTTATAAGTGCCTTTAATGAAGATAGCCTTCAGGAACTTGTTGAAAAGATTGAATCGTTATTAAAAGAAGAGTGGGATAACTTTATTATTGAATTAAAACCATCTGAAGGTCAGTTATTAAATCGATTAGAAAATGAAACAATTATTAATGACAAATCTTTTGACGAGAACGCTAATAGGTATATTATCAAAGGATACATGCAGACTAATCATCCATTACAGCACATATTAAAGGAGTAAAAAGTTAATGATTGAACAACTAGCGAAACAAGCAGAAATTGACTGTAGAAACCAATTTGATGAAATTAATGCAATTGTTGAAGTTAACCAGCAACGAGTTTTAAATATATTTAGGGAAAATCGAGTAAGTGATACTCACTTTAATTCAACAAGTGGGTATGGTTATGATGACCTTGGACGAGAAACGTTAGAGCAAGTTTATGCAGATGTTTTTGGAGGAGAAGCAGCGCTTGTAAGACCGCAACTTGTCTCAGGAACACATGCGATTTCTACAACATTATTTGGTATTTTAAGACCAGGTGATGAACTGGTATATATTACGGGTAAGCCATACGATACGCTTGAAAAAGTAATCGGAGAACCGAATGATAGTACTGGTTCACTTAAAGATTTTAATATTAAATATAATGAAGTGTATCTCAATGATGATGGAACGGTTAACTTTAGTAAAATCAAAGAAGCGATAACAAGCGAAACAAAAATGATTGGCATTCAACGTTCAAAAGGATATGAAGATAGACCATCCTTTACGATTGCAGAAATTGAGGAAATGACTTCTTTTATTAAAAAAATTGATGAGAATCTTATTGTTTTCGTTGATAATTGTTATGGTGAATTCGTAGAAGATAAAGAGCCTACACATATTGGTGCAGACGTCATGGCTGGTTCGTTGATTAAAAATCCTGGTGGTGGAATTGTTCCCGCTGGTGGTTATATAGTTGGTAAAGAAGAGTTAATCGACATGTGTGCTAATCGTTTAACTGCTCCAGGTTTAGGTAAAGAAATGGGAGCTACTTTTAGCGTTTTACAGGAAATGTATCAAGGTTTCTTCCTTGCGCCACATGTTGTTGGAGAAGCTTTAAAGGGAGCAGTTTTTACATCCCGTTTTCTCGAACTGTTAGGTTATACAACAAAACCACATTATCAAGCAAAACGAACGGATTTGATTCAATCGATCACTTTTAATGATTCTGAGCAAATGATTGCATTCTGTCAAGCAATCCAAGAAAATTCACCTGTGAATTCACATTTTACGCCTTTTCCTAGTGAAATGCCGGGCTATGAAGATGAAGTGATTATGGCTGGAGGGACTTTTATTCAAGGTTCAAGTATAGAGTTGTCGGTGGATGGTCCAATTAGAGAACCTTATATAGCATTTTTACAAGGTGGCTTAACATATGCTCACGTGAAAATTGCAGTCATCGAGACGATCAAAAAAATGAAAGAAAAGAATTACCTAATAATTAAACAAGAATAGCGGTATTTTTAAAGAAATCTGCATAACAAGAAAAAGCTCTTTGATCTGTTCTGTGTCAAAGAGCTTTTTTTGTTATTTTATGTTTCGATATAAGGCAACTACTTTACCTAAAATGGTCACATTGGAATATATTAACGGCTCCATCGTGGCATTTTCAGGTTGGAGACGTATGAAATTCTCTTCTTTGAAAAATCGTTTAACTGTTGCTTCATTTTCTTCTGTCATGGCCACAACAATGTCCCCATTCTCAGCTGAACTTTGTTGCTTAACTATAACCATATCATTATCAAGTATGCCGGCCTCTATCATACTTTCACCTTCAATCGTAAGGACGAATACATTGTCATCGGCTCCAGCAGTAGTATTGGGGATCGGAATGAACTCTTCAATATTTTCTACAGCAGTAATAGGGATACCAGCGGTTACTTTACCAATAAGTGGTGCATAACGCACTTCCTCTTTTGGTATATTAGCTTCTTGTGATTGATCGAGAATCTCTATGGCCCGGGGTTTTGTAGGATCTCGCCGAATATAACCCTTTCCCTCCAACCTGGACAGATGGCCGTGAACCGTAGAACTAGATGCCAACCCGACGGCTACCGCTATTTCTCTAACAGAAGGAGGATATCCTTTTGTTTGAACTTCTTCTTTTATATAATCTAGAATTGATTGCTGTCTTTTTGATAGTTTAGTCATCTTCTTATCATCACCTCGCACATATGTTTTATTAAAATAATTGTACCATTCATAATAACATTAAGCAAACGTTCGTTCGAATTCCATTGACAAGATCGTACGTTCTATTATAATGGTATATGCAAACGAATTATGAGAGGTTCACTATCTTTAAACAGTGCATAGTACTAACAGGAATGTTAAATAGGAGAGAACTATATGAAGGTTATTATCTATTGTAGGGTAAGTACAAATAAAGAGACTCAAGAGGTTTCTCTGGTAAGGCAAAGAGAAGAATTGATAGAGCATGCAAAGCGGAATCAATTTAAAGTTATTGACATTATTGAAGAGCAGGCTAGTGGATATGATATTGATCGTGATGGGATTTTTAAAATGCTAAAATACTTTTCTGAACATCAAGCTGATGGGCTTTTAATCCAAGATGAAACTAGACTTGGAAGAGGCAATACAAAAATAGCATTACTTCATCAACTTCAAAAAATGTCGATAACAATTTATACAGCAATTCAAGATGGTGAACTGGAAATAAGTGACTCAGATTCGATGGTCCTGCAAATAGTTAGTATTGTAGAGGAATATCAACGTAAAATCCATAATATAAAAATAAAACGAGGGATGAAGCGAGCACTCTCAAGAGGGTATGATCCATCTAAAAATCTTACTAACAAAGATGAAGCTCCCGGTAGAAAGAGAATTGAATTTCCTATTGAAGAGGTTGTTCGTCTAAAAGACAACAACAATATGACTTTTGAAGAAATTACAAAAACATTAAACGGCTTAGGTTACAATGTCTCCAAAGCAACAGTTCATAGAAGATATAAAGAACACCAAAATGCTTGAACATGGTTAAATATCACGTTATGATAAAAAAGCAAGACTTATACAGTTCTTGCTTTTTTATAATGCACAAAAGTAATTTATATAAAAAGGGATTTAACCTCTTGTTAAAAGTAAGGGAGGGTAAAAGTTGCTTGATAAGAAGAAAATAGAACGAATAAACCATTTAGCAAATAAATCAAAAAGTGAAGGGCTTACGGCTCGAGAAAAAGAGGAACAGCAGAAATTAAGAAAAGACTATTTAAAAAACATTCGTCAATCATTTAAAAATCAATTCAAAACAATGACAGTAATTGATCCAGAGGGAAACGACGTCACTCCAAAAAAAGTAAAGGATTTACAAAATCGACATAAAGATGATTAATGTATAATATTTTGTGTCTTTTTATCGATTAATATTGATATTATATAGAATGTCATTTTAAATAACTTGTTATTACAACCTAGCCATAATAAGATAATAATAGAAAGAACCTTTTAAATAAAGAAAGGGGTAAATATAATTGTCAATTAATGTAGAACAATTATCTATTAATACAATCAGAACCTTGGCCATTGATGCTATAGAAAATGCTAACTCCGGTCACCCAGGACTCCCAATGGGAGCAGCACCCATGGCGTATACGTTGTGGACAGAGTTTATGGACCACAATCCAAAACATTCGAAGTGGTTTAACCGGGACCGTTTTGTATTATCTGCGGGACACGGCTCAATGCTTCTTTACAGTTTACTCCACCTATCAGGATATGATGTAACGATGGAAGATTTGAAAGGCTTTCGCCAATGGGATTCCAGAACGCCTGGACACCCTGAAGTCCATCACACTGATGGTGTTGAAGCTACGACAGGACCTCTAGGACAAGGTATTGCCATGTCAGTTGGAATGGCAATGGCTGAAGCACATCTTTCAGCAAAATATAATAAAGAAGACATCTCAATCATAGATCATAACACATACGCGTTGGTGAGTGATGGTGATTTAATGGAAGGTATTTCACATGAGGCTGCTTCTTTAGCAGGTCATCTCGGTTTAGGAAAGCTTATAGCATTATATGACTCAAATGATATTTCATTAGATGGGGATTTGGATAAATCATTTTCTGAGAATACCGCGCAGCGTTTTAAATCATACGGTTGGCAATACTTGCGTGTGGAAGATGGTAATGATTTAAACGAAATTAGATCAGCCATAAAAGAAGCTAAAAGTAACCTAAATCAACCGACAATTATTGAAGTTAAAACGATAATTGGCTATGGTTCTCCAAATAAATCTGATTCCAGTGCGTCGCATGGTGCTCCATTAGGTGCAGAAGAAGTTAAACTTACGAAAGACTATTATAAATGGACATTTGAAGAAGACTTTCATGTCCCTGAAGAAGTTTACAATGATTTTGGTGAGAAAATTGTAAAACAAGGTGAACAAAAAGAAAACAAGTGGAACGATATGTTTAAATCATATAAGGATAAATATCCAGAAGAAGCTAAAGAACTTGAATTTGCTATGAATGGTGAATTACCGGATGGATGGGATAGTAAACTTCCAGTATACCATCCTGGTAATGATGAGTTAGCCACAAGAGCTTCATCCGGAGAGGTTTTGAATGCCATCGCAAAGTCAATTCCTAACCTATTCGGTGGTAGTGCGGATTTGGCTGGTTCCAATAAAACTAAAATGGAAGCCGATGACGATTTTACAAGAGATAATTATAAAGGAAGAAATATTTGGTTTGGAGTTCGTGAACATGCAATGGGGGCGGCTTTAAACGGAATGGCTCTCCATGGTGGGTTGAAAGTTTATGCTGGAACATTCTTTGTTTTCAGTGATTACTTACGTCCAGCGGTACGTTTATCTTCGATTATGCAAACGCCAGTCACGTATGTGTTTACCCATGATTCGATTGCTGTAGGAGAAGATGGTCCTACACATGAACCGATTGAACAATTACCTTCATTGCGAGCAATGCCAGGCCTATCTTTGATAAGACCTGCCGATGGAAATGAAACGCAAGCTGCATGGCGTTTGTCCCTTGAATCAACAGACCAACCAACCGCACTTGTCTTAACTCGACAAGGGTTACCGACCTTAAATGGGACAAAAGATAAAGCGTATGAAGGTGTTAAAAGAGGAGCTTATGTCATTAGCGAATTGGATAAGGAAAATCCTGATGCCCTACTTTTAGCTACCGGATCAGAGGTTCAACTCGCGGTTAAAGCACAGAAAGAACTCAAAGAAAAAGGCATTAATGTTAATGTAGTGAGCATGCCTTCATGGGATCGTTTTAATAAACAAGACAAAGACTACCAAAATTCAGTGATTCCTCCGCATGTCACAAAACGTGTTGCTATCGAAATGGCTTCTCCATTTGGTTGGGAACGTTATATAGGTGACGAAGGAAAGGTTATAGGAATAACAACATTTGGTGCCTCTGCGGATGGCAACAAAGTGATGGAAGAATATGGTTTCAATGTTGATAATGTAGTTAAACATGTTGAGTCTCTTATAAAATAAATATAAATAATTATAGACTTAACTGACAAAATAACTTAAAATGGTTCCAGTCGTCAAAAACGATGACAGGAACCATTTTTATTTATTATTGGTAAATTATACTATTTAAAACTGTGGATAACTTTATACTGAAATTGGCCACGTCCAGCTTCAGCGACCAGCCCCTCTAGGTCTTAAGCAATAATCCTACGTGGCAAAGATCGCCACTGCGGTTTTTTGCTTAAGCTTCTCGGGACTATCCGGGCGCTTCAGCTTATGATTGTCCAGCTGGGGGCGCCCCGCGCTTTTGTTTATTGGCTTATCTTTATTATTTTATTACAAAAAAGGCTGCTGGATTTCCAGTCAATTTGTTTTGTATTTTTAATTCACTTATATTAAAGTATATAATGATTAAGAATTACATTAATTTAAAAAGGGTTTGACTTTGAGGGCAAGTATTTTTTAATGCCTTCTAAATGAAAGGAATTAGACTAAGTTATGAAGAATAATTTTTGGCGGGATTTACCACGACCGTTTTTTATATTAGCACCAATGGAAGATGTTACAGATGTCGTTTTCCGACACGTAGTGAGTGAAGCAGCTAGACCTGATGTGTTTTTTACAGAGTTTACAAACACGGAAAGTTACTGCCATCCAAAGGGTAAACAGAGTGTGCGTGGGCGTTTGACTTTTACAGAAGATGAACAGCCAATAGTGGCCCACATATGGGGAGATAAACCCGAGTATTTTCGCCAAATGAGTATCGGTATGGCAAAACTAGGATTTAGTGGTGTCGATATTAATATGGGCTGCCCTGCTCATAATGTAGCGCCTAAGGGAAAAGGATGCGGTCTGATTCGACGTCCCGATGTTGCAGCAGATATCATAAAAGCAGCAAAGGCTGGAGGATTACCCGTCAGTGTGAAAACTCGTCTAGGTTATCTAGAAGTAGACGAATGGCGCAGTTGGTTAACCCATATATTAAAACAAGACATCGTCAATCTTTCTATTCATTTGCGTACTAAAAAGGAAATGAGTGATGTGGACGCCCATTGGGAATTGATTCCGGAAATTAAAAAACTTCGTGATGACGTAGCTCCACATACTCTTTTGACCATTAATGGAGATATTCCTAACCGTCAAACTGGCTTGGAACTCGTGCGAAAATATGAGGTTGATGGCGTCATGATCGGACGAGGTATTTTTAAAAATCCGTTCGCTTTTGAAAAGCAGCCGATAGAGCATAATAGTAAGGAATTGCTTGGTCTCTTAAGGTTGCAATTAGATCTTTTTGATAAATATTCAAAAATAGAGCCACGTCAATTTAGGCCGTTGCGTCGCTTTTTCAAAATATATGTCCGTGACTTTAGAGGAGCAAGCGAATTAAGAAATCAATTGATGAGTACAGAATCAACAGATGAAGTACGTGAATTACTTGATAACTTTGAGTAAAGATGTGGAGGGGTAATAATATTGCCCCTCCATTTTTATTTAAAAAATAATACATAAAATACATATAATGCGCAGTAACATTAGACTGAATTTCCCCTATCCTATCCTCTTGAAAAAGTATTAGGCCATCGCTACGGAAATACATTTCGCTTTCCAGGGACGGCTGGTGAGCCTCCGAATGCTAACGCATTTCGGGGTCTCACCGAGGCCTCAGCTCCCCTAGGAGTCTCCATGTATTTCCTCCACTATAAATATGATTCCTGATTTTAGTAAATACAACTACTATTATGGTGGTGGTTGTTTAGAGTGAAGGACCGTTGACTCCTGCGGGAACAGCAAATGGTTTTCGATGGGACGAACGTTTAGTGCAGTCCCACGAGTCTGAAGACCCCGCAGAGAGGGCACTACTTGAATTAATCTTCTTTGTTCCCTTGCGCCGAGGAAGCCTGCTGCGTAGCGTTACTAGAAGACGCAGGCGCACATACAGTTTTCTCGAGGAGGCTGAAGTGGGAAGAATAAACACCAAATTCTTCCTGGCACCGCAGAAAGCAATGGTCTGGAGCGGAAAACAATCTCGCACTTTTCTAAGCTTCGTAAATTTGTGATAAGTCTTAGAAAGAAATTACTGCATATAATATATCAAATGCTCAGTAATTAAGATTTTGTGGGCTTGATAATCCAGTTTTCTTAGGATTAGTTCATCAAAAAGTCAACTGGTGTTGTGTATTTTTATTCCTCCGCCATGATCCAAAGGATTATATGTTAAATTTATTCTGTGAAAGTTGAATACTTAGCCTATGAAAGATTTAAATAGTTTCTAAAATCTATCAATTAAATCTCCCTCCGACAAAACTAGTGCTTTTTTCAAACAAGATATGACAGCATTTGTACAATCATATCTTTATAATAGAATAAAACATAGTAGGAGGGACCGTTTTGAAAGATTATTATATTTATTGTATAAAAGATGAATTTGCCGATCATTACTATTATAAATGTGATTTATTATATAGATTTATACAAGCTTACCAGGAAGAAAAAAATAGATCCGATTTAGCTTTACAATTTAATTATATTACAAGTCATTTTCCAAGTGACTTAATCGTTGCGATTAAATCTAAATTAAAAAAGTCCTATTCTTATAAAGTAGAAAATGAGGGAGTAAATTGTCTCGAACTAATAAGTAAGGGTAGATGTTTATATATATACATATACAAAGAGAAAATGATATTGAAATGTGAATCTTTACATGATGCAGAAACAATTCTCTTTCCTTCTCTTAGAGGTGTCTATCCATACCTGTTTGTTATTGGTCCTCTATTAAATGAATATGGATGGATTTCACCTGATTTAAACAAATTTCCCCTTATAGAAAAGAAAGAAGTATTGTATTCTTTTCTTTGATTTACTATACTATATAAGAGATAGGAGACAACACGAAGGAGGAAAGTTTGGCATGAGCACAATTTGGGTCGTATTAATTGCTTTATTAGCATTGATTGCTGGTGTTGCTCTTGGGTTTTTTATTGCAAGAAAGTATATGATGAACTACCTAAAAAAGAATCCACCAATTAATGAGCAAATGCTTCGTACACTAATGATGCAGATGGGTCAAAAACCATCCCAGAAGAAAATTAATCAAATGATGCGCGCAATGAATAATCAAAACACGAAATAATTAGCAATTATAGGAAATTAATCGATATTGAAATATGATTGCACATTACCCCGTACTGTTTCTAGTAGGGGGTATTTTAATGAAAGAGTTGTTATTTTGTCAGATTTGTTTCGTGTAGATTCGTTAACTTTCTGTTAAAATAAACTAAGAAGTTTATCTGGGAGGTTCGATAGTAGTGTCTGACGTTAATGTTTTTATAGCCTTTGGAGCCGGCTTCTTATCATTTATTTCTCCATGTGTATTACCGCTATTTCCAGCATTTTTATCGTATATCACTGGGATGAGTGTCAGTGAACTTAGAGATGACAATAAATCATTAAATAAAAAGAGTGTTTTACATACAATTTTCTTTTTACTTGGTTTCTCGAGTGTTTTTATAATGCTTGGTTTTACCACTTCGTTTATATCGGAATTTTTACTTACCTATCAGGATATTATAAGACAAATAGGGGCTATTTTAATTATCTTTTTTGGTCTTGTTATTGTAGGAATCTTCAATTTTGAATTTCTAATGAAGGATCGAAAAGTATCGTTTAAAAATCGGCCAGCAGGGTTTTTTGGTTCATTTATTATCGGACTGGCTTTTTCAATGGGCTGGACTCCCTGTATGGGACCGATTCTGATGATTGTTATAGCTTTAGCAGCAACGGAGCCTCAACTCGGTATGATTATGATGATAAGTTATACATTAGGTTTCGCAATTCCTTTTTTAGTGCTATCATTCTTTGTGGGCAAGATGAAATGGATTAGAAAACATAGTTCAAAGTTGGTCAAAATCGGCGGTTATATTATGATATTGGTAGGGGTTGCTCTGTTCTTCGATTGGATGACAAAGCTTACTTCTTTCCTTGCTAGTTTATTTGGATTTTATGGTTTTTAACGTAATCGTAAGAAAAGGAGAGCATATATGTATAAAACAAATAATATTATATTAAAGACAACTACAAGTCTTATTGCATTTATTTTATTAGGATTTGCTGTATATTTATTTTTTGCAGGACATAACTCACCAGGGGGAGGCTTCGTTGGTGGCCTTGTTACGTCAGCGGCTATTGTGCTTTTGTATATGTCTTACGGCATGGATGCAATTGAAAAAATTCTCCCCATCGATTTTAAAATTCTTATACCGATAGGCTTAATTATAGCTCTATTTTGTGGGGTAGGTGCCTTTGCGTTTAATATGCCTTTTTTAACACATACATTTGGTGAGATTACAATACCGATTTTAGGAGAGTTTGAACTGGCTACAGCAATGATTTTTGATTTAGGCGTCTATCTTACTGTTTTAGGAACGACCGTTTCAATTATTATCAATATAGCGGAAAATCAAAATAGAACCGAATAAGCAATCAAGAGAGATGAAACATGTGGGCGATGCTTTTTTGCTGTGTTTCATCTTATTTATCTTTGACCTGAGGGTCAACACTTCAAAAGCACCCCCGAAACTTTATTACAAAAAATTAAATAACAGCCTGTCATATTTGGAAGGCTAAAATAAACTGATTGAAAGAAGTGTGATTTACTGTATGTTCTGGGCTGTTGCAAGTACTGTTATCGCTATGATTATGGCCATTACTATGATATTTTATCGTTTAAAAGCTGCTAAAAAACCTGCAACTGTTAAAAAAATTATTTTACCGCCTGTCTTCATGAGTACCGGGGCATTTATGTTTTTGTTCCCGACGTTCCAGGTAAGCTTCATGCAAGTAGTTGAGGCTATAGTTGTGGGAATGATTTTTTCTTTATTTCTAATAAAAACTTCAAATTTCGAAATAAAGGATAAAGAAATTTACCTCATACCGTCCAAAGCTTTCGCGTTTATTTTATTTGGATTATTAGGTGTTAGAATCATTGCTAAACTTATAATAAATAGCCAGATTTCGTTAGGAGAAACAAGTGGTATGTTTTTTCTACTAGCTTTTGGCATGATTGGAACTTGGCGTCTAGCTATGTTATATAAGTTTAAAAAAATAGAAAAGAATTTAAAAAAGACACCTCGACAAGCTAGGCGTCTTTAGTTGTTTTTATATTCATCTTTGTTGATATATCATCGTTGATTATATCGTGATTTCCAGTTGGCTGAATAATCTTTTTGAGATAGTTCAAATAAATGTTCGTAAGGAGCTGCGTCAATATTTTCCTGTTTTAATTTTTTACGTAAAAATTTATGATCTCTTTTCGGAGTAGCAAGAATATAGCCTTCAATCAATGATTCTTCAGTAATCTTCTCATGGTTCTTATTTAAAGCTACTTCCCCGATTTTACTAGCTATTTTATGCCTCGCCACATCTCTGAAAAGTTCTGGTACAGGAGAGACCAGTTCCTCAAGTAACTCTTTTTCTTTGGAATCCCACATATGGATTGTTTTTTCCATGTAATATTCTTCCCAATCCATCATCGACTTTCCATCTTCTTTTGGGAGCCGTTTTAGAAACTTTCGGAACATGAAAAATCCGCCAATCCCCATAATGACAATTAAGAAAAATCCCCAGAATACAACAAACCATTCCATAATACTCGCCAAAATTATCACCTTTTCTATATTTAACAATTTCTAGAAATAAATACAACACTCTATAATATAAAAGTTTGCCCACTATTTTCCTTATTCATATGATACTATAATTATAAATGGAATGATTTACATAAACAAGTTTCATATTTTGTCGGGTTCAGCATATAAATTAAGAAAGAAGATAAATATTGTTGTATTTTAGGCAAAAGGGGCGAATGTGATGGTCTCGGATTATGAACTGAACAAAGATTCATCAAAAAAATTAAGGGGAAGTAAGTATACAAATCTAATTTCCTCTCAATCTTTTGATAGGTTATTTAATTGGATTGAAGAGACGGCAAACGATGTTTACTTAATTCTGGATGAATCCGGAAAAATTATTTATGCAACAAAATCTATAGAATGTTTATTAGGATATAACCAACATGAAATTAAGGGAGTAAACTGGAGAAACTTACTTAATGAAGAAGAAGCTGATATGTTAGGACAAAAATTTAATAAACATTCAGATGAAAAGCAGTCGTTTAAGATTAATGTCCCACATATGAATAAGAGATATATTTGGTGTGAAGGCACGATTGGTAGAGATATTGATCATGATAATAATACGATATATTTTCTATGCACACTTAAGGACATTTCAGAGAAAAAAGAAGTTGAAGAGATGATGATTCGTTCTGAAAAAATGTCCATAGCTGGGCAGTTAGCAGCTGGTGTAGCACATGAAATACGTAATCCTTTAACGTCGATAAAAGGTTTTCTACAGTTGCTGCAAGCTGGAATAAGTAAAAAAGAGGAATATTATAAAATAATGATTGACGAAATAGAAAAAATGGAAGCAATTACGTCAGAAATGCTCTTTATTTCCAAACCGTTGACAGATCACCAAGAAGAAGAGAGCGTTAACGAAATGGTCGAAGATGTGCTTATATTATTAGGAGGACAGGCTAAATTAAAAGATATTGAACTCATACATAGTGAAGCTATGGATACTTTTATCTATTGCGATAAATCTCGGATAAAGCAGGTTATCTTAAATATAATTAAAAATGCAATTGAAGCAATGCATCATCCCGGAGATATATTAATAAACCATATAAGGAAAGATGCTTATGTGGAAATTAACATTATTGACGAAGGAGAAGGAATACCTGAGGAAATTATCCACAAACTAGACGAACCTTTTTTCACTACTAAAGAAAGTGGAACAGGCTTAGGGTTAATGATATCTAAAGAAATATTAAAGCAGCATAATGCTACGATGCACATTAGCCAAAATGAGACTAAAGGAAGTACCTTTCAATTAAGATTTTATAAATAATCAAGCAGATGTTAATATTTTCGCAAAAATACTAGACTTGTAGTATAACATTTAGTTATCATGTTAAATAAAAAATTAATATATAATAAATCACTTGTAACATTTGTCTTATTCGGTAGATTCATTTAATATATACATTGGATGGAGACTTCTTTCTTACGGTATCAATGCTGAGTTCTCTATTTACTTTGTGGGAAAGTATTTCTTATATAATCTATGAAAATACTTTTCCTTTGAGTGTGTTCATCTTTAGAATATTGTTATTAAACATGAAAGGGGTATTTTTTTAATGGGTGAGAATTCTTTATTTAATTCAAAAAAGCAATTTGAATCTAACGGTAAAACGTATAATTTCTATGAATTAAAAGCTCTAGAAGACGCAGGAATTGGCAAAATTTCACGTCTGCCATTTTCTATTCGGATTCTTCTAGAATCACTAGTCCGTCAATATGATGGTCGTGTAATTAATGAAGAGCATGTTAAAAGCTTAACAAACTGGGGAACTAAAAAATCTGAAGGTGGAGATGTGCCATTTAAACCTTCACGAGTTATCCTGCAAGACTTTACAGGGGTTCCTGCTGTCGTTGACCTCGCATCACTTCGTAAAGCTATGGTTGATTTGGGTGGAGAGCCTGACAAAATTAATCCAGAAGTTCCGGTCGATTTAGTTATTGACCACTCTGTTCAAGTAGACCAATACGGAACTGCAAATGCTCTAAAAGCAAATATGGAACTTGAGTTTGAGCGAAATGCTGAACGTTATGAGTTTTTACACTGGGCACAAAAAGCTTTTGATAACTATCGTGCTGTACCACCAGCTACGGGTATTGTTCACCAAGTCAACCTTGAGTACATTGCAAATGTCGTTCATGGTTTAGAAAATGACAATGGTGAGTATGATGCTTTTCCAGATACACTTGTAGGAACTGACTCTCACACAACTATGATTAACGGTTTAGGAGTACTAGGGTGGGGTGTAGGAGGAATTGAAGCCGAGGCAGGAATGCTTGGACAGCCTTCTTATTTCCCAGCGCCAGAAGTCATTGGTGTTAAATTTACTGGCAGTTTTCCACAAGGAACAACAGCCACCGATCTTGCTTTAAAAGTGACACAAGTACTTCGTGAGAAAAATGTTGTAGGAAAATTTGTAGAGTACTTTGGTCCAGGTTTAAAAGATATGCCACTCGCAGACCGTGCTACAATTTCAAATATGGCTCCAGAATATGGAGCAACATGTGGTCTTTTCCCAGTTGACGAAGAAACGTTAAATTATTTACGTCTAACAGGTAGAAGCGAAGAGCAAATTGATTTAGTCGAAACATATTGTAAAAATAATAATCTCTGGTATTCTTCAGATCAAGAAGATCCGGATTATACAGAAATTGTCGAAATCAATCTTTCTGAGTTAGAACCAAATCTGTCAGGACCAAAACGTCCACAAGATTTAATTTCATTATCGAACATGCAGAAAGAGTTTAACAAAGCTATTACAGCTCCTTCAGGAAACCAAGGTTTCGGCTTAAACAAATCTGAGTTTGAAAAAGAAGTTCCTGTTGAATTACCAAGTGGAGATAAACCGACGTTAAAAACGGGATCACTTGCCATTGCTGCGATTACATCTTGTACAAACACATCTAACCCCTACGTTATGTTAGGTGCGGGATTACTTGCTAAGAAAGCAGTGGAAAAAGGATTAGAAGTGCCTAGTTATGTGAAAACGTCACTTGCACCTGGATCAAAAGTTGTTACTCGCTATCTTGAAGATTCCAATTTAATGACTTATCTAAATAAATTAGGCTTTAATCTAGTTGGTTACGGTTGTACGACATGTATTGGTAATTCTGGACCATTATTACCGGAAATCGAAAAAGCAATTGTTGAAAATGATTTGACAGTTTCATCAGTTTTATCTGGTAATAGAAACTTTGAAGGGCGTATTCATCCTCTAGTTCAAGCTAACTATCTTGCATCACCACCATTAGTAGTAGCATATGCACTAGCAGGATCGGTCGATTTCGATTTAACCAAAGATGAAATCGGAAAAGATAAAGATGGAGAGTCTGTATTCTTAAAGGATATTTGGCCATCAATGGATGAGATTAAACAGGAAGTTAATAAAGTTGTGACTCCTGAAATTTTCCGTAAAGAATACGAAAGTGTATTCGACTCGAATGAAAAGTGGAATGAAATTGACACAACGGATAAACCTTTATTCGATTGGGATCCAGAATCTACTTATATTCAAAATCCACCATTCTTTGAAAACTTAACAAAAGAAGCAGGTACAGTGACACCGCTTAAAGATCTCCGTACAATTGGATTATTCGGTGATTCTGTCACAACTGACCACATTTCACCTGCAGGTGCGATAGCAATGGATATGCCTGCTGGACAGTATTTACAAGATAAAGATGTGTCACCAAGAAACTTTAACTCTTACGGATCACGTCGTGGAAACCACGAAGTTATGATGCGTGGAACATTCGCTAATATTCGTATCCGTAACTTAATTGCTCCAGGAACAGAAGGCGGCTACACAACGTATTGGCCAACAGGTGAAGTCATGCCTATTTATGATGCTGCTATGAAATATCAAGAAAATAATACTGGCTTAGTTGTTATGGCGGGTAAAGATTATGGTATGGGATCATCACGTGACTGGGCAGCAAAAGGAACGGATCTGCTTGGTATAAAAACAGTTATTGCTGAAAGCTATGAACGAATTCACCGTTCAAACTTAGTAATGATGGGTGTTCTACCACTTCAGTTTGAAAAAGGCCAAAGTGCGAAGAAACTAGGTCTAACTGGGAAAGAAACAATTAATGTTGAAATTGACGAAAATGTAAAACCACATGATCTTGTTAAAGTAACAGCAACTGCAGAAGATGGAAAAGTTACTGAATTTAACGCGGTCGCAAGATTCGATAGTGAAGTCGAAATTGACTACTACCGTCACGGTGGTATCTTACAAATGGTATTACGTCAAAAACTTAATGCATAATAAATCAAAAGATATCTCCTACTTTTATAGGAGATATTTTTTTGATTTTTTTTATATTAGTTAGTTCACTTTATCCATAAACTTGAGTGTGTGCACCTCGCTCCGGCAGAATACTTCGCTTTCCATTGGCCAGGAAGAATTGGGGTTCATTCTTCCCACCTCAGCCACCTTGCCCCGGCAAGGGGTATGCCGCCGTTGTCCCCAAAGGACGGTTTTAGTCGGTCTTCATTAGATTTACCATCCTGCGAGGCTTCAGGTTCGCGCTATTCCCATAGGATAAGGAAGGCTTAGAAACATTTGGATTACCGCTTACTTTAACAGGACGGGAAGAGAGTCTTCGTTAAAACTATGTCGCAGTTTATATCCACAGCACAGGGACAACAGTACATCGTTAAAGTGAAGGTATCTGATAAAATTTATTTTATTTATTTAAAATAATTTTTTAAAAATTGTAATTTTGATTATAAACTTTGAAGGAATTGGCAATACTTATTAGTAAAAAGGGGTGAATTGCCATTTCTTTAAAAAGAAAACCTTCATTTGAAGAACTTGTTAGGGAAAATCGGGAACAAATTCTGCAGGATAAACAAAGATTAGCGGAAATTGACCAAAATATAGAAGTGAGAATGGAAAAAATTATTAGAGAATCAAAAAAAAATGCTTAAATATTTAAATCTCTTTTACCGGATAACCCTTGGTGAAAGAGATTTTTTGTATATTAAATCAATTATCAGGAAAAATAAAACTAGCCTAAGAAGGCAAAATTTTAGGGGAGGGAAAATACAATGAGAGATAAGACACCAAAACCAGATGATCGAAGTGATAACGTAGAAAAACTTCAGGAAATGGTTCAAAATACCATTGAAAATATTGAAGAAGCACATGAAACCATGGAGTATTCCTCCAGAGAAGCAAAAGATCAAATTAAAGCAAAGAATAAACGTCGCGAAGAAGCAATCGAAGGTATGCGTGCCGAAATTAAAGACGAATATCATGACCAACAAGAGTAAAATTGATAAAAACGTTGTAGATTATCTCCGTTTTCCTGGAGGTTCTACAGCGTTTTTCTTAGTTTAATATGATAAACTAAATTCAATTCATATAATTGTTTGGAGGGATATCATTGGAGGAAGTAAGTACGTCGACAGAAATCAGATATCAAAAGATAGAACAAATGGGGGCAGTATATCATGCGAATTATTTGGTCTGGTTTGAAATAGTCAGAACAAAATTCATTGAGAAATTAGGGTTTCAAATTGCTGAAGTTGAAGAGTGTGGCGTAGTTTCTCCAGTTGTTGATGCGAAGATATCGTTTAAAAAACCAATAAGGTATGGAGATAAGGCTACTGTTGAAACATGGCTAGAAAATTATAATGTCCTTTGTACCATTTATGGTTATCATGTAAATAAAGTTAATCAAGAAGTTGCTGTTTCAGATACGACTGAACATGTCATTGTAAAAAAAGATTCTCTTCGGCCTTTATCATTGCGAAAAGTATTTTCAGATTGGAATCAAGCCTATATTAAAGTATTAAATGGTGAATTTTAATGGCATTCGGTATTAAAAAAGAAGAACTTTCACAATGGCAAAATCAAGTCAAAAATGGTAATATAGCTATCTTAACCCACTACTGGATGGATGCTCGGTTTCCTAATTGCTATTCAGTGACAAAGGTTGGCTGCTCTAATATTAACAAGCTCATCGAATGGGGTAGTAAATACCATCTCAAGGCAAATTGGATACATAGAGATAAGAACTACCCTCATTTTGATTTATTTGGAGAAAAACAAAAAGAAGTACTTGAGAGTGAGGAAATGTGGGATCAAATTCAGCGGTTTAACATATAAAAAAAGCTACGTCTTTTTTATATAAACGTATTCATTACGCGATTACATTTTATTGTTTCTTTTTATCGGGAACTAAGTCTACTCCGCCCTTATGAAATGGATGACATTTACTCAGTCGTTTTATCGTTAAGTAACTGCCTTTAAAGAATCCAAATCGTTTATAGGCTTCCAATCCATATTCAGAACATGTGGGATAAAAGCGACATGAAGGTGGTTTAAAAGGACTAATGGCTTTTTGATAAAATTTAATTAATCCAATAAAAATATATTTCATTATATAACCTTCTTATTTTAGTATATTAAAAATAGATAAAATGACATCTATAAAGGTGAGAATTTAAGTTAATTATACTTAAACTCTCACTATAATTCAATTGCCCTGTTTAATGAGCTTACATCCATGTTATCTTTGGTTCTGTCCTATCTTTAATTCGCTTAATATTATCTTTATGTCTAAGGAAAACAAAAATAGTTAATACACTTGTTATAATAATTAAAGGTATGTCTTTAAAAATAATCGAAGCAATGATGGCAACTATTCCCGTAATCATTGAAGATAAGGATACGTATTTTGAAAAATATAATGTAATCAAAAAGGAGAGAACCATGATTACGAATAATAATGGATTGACCCCTAAAACAATCCCTCCTGAGGTTGCTACGGCTTTACCGCCTTTAAACTTAGCAAAAACCGGATAAGTATGTCCTAGAACAGCGAATAAACCAATAATTAGCCGGTTTAGTTCTAAATCAAATAAGATAAATGGTAAAAGAGTAGCAGCCGTCCCTTTTAAAATGTCCGCTAAAGTAACGATTGAGCCAGCTTTAATTCCAAGCACTCTAAATGTATTAGTTGCCCCCATATTTCCGCTTCCATGTTCTCTAATATCTAATTTAAAACCTATTTTACCAACAAGTAAGGCAGACGGGATCGATCCTAATAAATATGCTAAAAGAGCTAAGATAAAAAATTCCATAAAATCAATACACCTACTTTCTTTTCAATTACTTTAGAAGAAATAATGAGATCAGTGTATTTCATTTTACCATGAAGTAAACAATGATAGAACTAATAATTTATAAATGAAAGTTTTTATCATTTAATTTAGTAGTGAAACCAGTGGTATAGATTGCATTTTAAAAAGAAACTATTGTGTTTAGATTGTTTATTAATACTTATAAAGGGTAAAAACTTTAGGAACTAAAAAACTTTGAACAAGGAGTTTATGATGATATCTTTTAAGAATATTAATAAAGTCTATAGTGACGGGACTAATGCAGTAAATAATCTTTCATTTGAGGTTGAAAAAGGTCAATTTACAACAATCATAGGTCCTAGTGGATGTGGTAAAACAACCACTCTAAAAATGATTAATCGCTTAATTGAACCTTCTTCAGGTCATATTTTTATCGAAAATCGGGATATTAGAGACTATGATATTCATGAACTGCGCTGGAATATCGGTTATGTTCTCCAAGAAATTGCTTTATTTCCCCATATGACAATAGAAGAAAATATATCAATTGTTCCAGATATGAAAAAATGGTCTAAGAAGAAAATGAAGGAGAGAAGTAGAGAGTTACTTGAGTTGGTTGGGCTCGACCCTTCTATATACGAAAAAAGAAAACCCGAAGAACTCTCTGGAGGTGAACAGCAAAGAATCGGGGTCATAAGAGCTCTTGCAGCAGATCCAAACATAATTTTAATGGATGAACCATTTAGTGCACTTGATCCCATTAGTAGGGAGAATCTTCAAACAGACATTAAAACATTACAAAAAGAAATAAAAAAAACAATCATATTTGTTACCCATGATATGAATGAGGCAACAGCACTAGGAGATAAAATTTGTTTAATGAGAGACGGAGAAATAATCCAATACGATACACCAGAGAATTTGATATTAAACCCTATAAATGAATTTGTGAAGCAATTTATTGGCAATAAAGAGTCACCTTGGCAAACGGCAGTTGGAGTGATTGCAGATCGAAATAATGAATTTATAAAAAATGAAAATGAATGGCGCCAAATACCCAGTAACCCCCAACAAACTGTGATTTTAAAAGATAACAATGGAAATTACATAAACATGGTTAAAAATAGCGAAATTTATGATGGTGAAACGTTGACAAGTGATATGTCACTTTATGAAGCAACAGAAATATTTAAGACAAGTGATCAACAACTATTCCCTGTTATAAAAAATGAAAGATTAATCGGTGCTCTAACCTATCGAGATATTGTTGTTTATCTTAGAAATCACTCAGATATAAGAACGGGGAGTGTCTAAAAATGAGAGAGTTTATGTCTGTCTTTCAAGAAAGACAAGATATTTTATTAAAAACAATATGGGAACACTTACAAATATCCCTATTATCCCTAATTATCGCAATTGTTATTGCAGTGCCTTTAGGAATCATATTAACAAGATACAAACGGGTATCAGAACCAGTTATTGGTCTAGCTGCTGTTGTGCAGACAATTCCTAGCTTAGCTATTTTAGCATTTCTAATTCCTTTGTTTGGTATAGGTACTGTTCCAGCAATAGTTGCACTTACTGCTTATGGGCTATTACCGATATTACGTAATACATACACAGGAATTCGCGAAGTCAGTCCAGCTTTAAAGGAAGCAGCAACTGGAATGGGGATGACATCTGTTAAAAGGCTAGTGAAGATAGAGTTACCTATAGCCATGCCGGTAATAATGGCGGGGATTCGGACATCTATGGTATTAATTGTCGGTACAACGACAATTGCTGCTCTTATAGGTGCTGGAGGGTTAGGCGAATTGATTTTACTAGGTCTTGATCGAGGGGCAGATATTAATCTTATATTATTAGGAGCTATTCCTGCTGCATTGTTAGCAATTATCCTTGATTTAATACTAAGAGGTTTCGAGCATCTCTCCAAACGGGCTGGTTTTAAATCCTTTATTGCTATGTTTCTTATTGCGGTATTAATCATAACTATGCCATTTATTGTTCACACTGAAGAAAAGGTTGATATAGTAATTGGAGGTAAACTCGGTGCAGAACCTGCAATACTAATTAATATGTACAAACTATTGATTGAAGAAGATACAGATTTAAACGTAGAGTTAAAAGCCGGACTTGGTAAAACTGCTTTTGTATTTTCCGCTTTAAAAGAAGGAGATATAGACATATACCCAGAATTTACAGGAACAGTCATTAACACTCAATTAGAGGAAGGAGCGGTTAGCAATGATGCTAGTGAAGTATACGAGCAAGCTCGTATAGGAATGTTAGATCAATATGATATGCTATTATTAAAACCAATGTCGTTTAATAATACGTATAGTGTAGCCATAACAGAAGAGACTTCTTCTAAATATAATATTGAATCAATTGGTGACCTGCAAAAGGAAGAGGATGATTTAGTTGCTGGGTTTACATTGGAATTTAAAAATCGGCAAGATGGTTATGTTGGCATGCAGGAACTTTATAATTTAGATATCAAAAACATTCGAACGATGGAACCGGGCGTTCGCCAAAAAGCATTAAAAAATGGTGAGGTTGATATCATTGATGCATATGCAACCGATAGTTATATGATAGAATTAAACTTGAAGACATTGGAAGACCCTGAAAATCTCTTTCCACCTTATCAAGGAGCCCCACTCTTAAGGCAGGAAACCCTTAAGAAATATCCTGAATTGGAAAACATTTTAAACCAACTGGGCGGAGAAATTACAGATCAGGAAATGAGAGAAATGAATTATGAGGTCGATTATAAAGATAACGACCCTGAACAAGTGGCTCGAGATTATCTACAGAAAAGGGGTTTAATCAAATAAAAAGGAGGAATTAAATTGAGTTGGGAAAATCCACAAAATGAGGAAATAAAAAAGATACTTGAAGAATCAAAAACGATTGCCGTTGTGGGACTATCTGATAATCCAAATCGAACATCTTATGAAATATCAAAGATTATGCAAGATAATGGATATAAAATTATTCCGGTCAATCCAATGGTAGATGAAGTATTAGGAGAAAAAGCATACACCTCGTTAACTGAAGTTAAAGAAAAAGTTGATATTATAAATGTTTTTAGACGATCTGAGTTTTTGCCAGAGATTGCTAAAGAAGCTGCTAAAATAGATTGTAAGGTATTTTGGGCACAACAAGGCATTATTAATGAAGAGGCATATTACTATTTAAAAGAACATGATGTTACAGTAATCATGGATCTATGTATTAAAGTTGCTCATTCGGTTCTAAAAGTTAATAATTAAGATAAAGCAATATCAAAACGTATCCGAACAAATCGAATCTTCCAGATAAGACTCGAATGATTGTTCGGATTTTATCATTCATTTACACCTCAACTTTTTCATCTTTATAAAATAAACACCAAGAAACTATGGTCTATACATTTTTAATGTGATTGTAGTATACTAAAGAGCGTATTCTTATACGGACAATCGAAAAGCGTAATATTTATTTACAAATGAAAACACTTGTTCTACAATTGGAATAACCTAATAACACAATTAAAAGGGAGTCGATGGGATTTGGTAAAAAATACAGAAACATATTCAGATGATTCCATCCAAGTATTAGAAGGGCTGGATGCAGTTCGAAAAAGACCTGGTATGTATATCGGAAGCACAGATCATCGTGGTCTGCATCATCTTGTCTTTGAAATTGTAGATAACGCCGTGGACGAAGCATTAGCGGGATATGGAAATGTTATAAAAGTTACCATACATAAAGACAACAGTATATCTGTTGAAGATGGCGGTAGGGGAATCCCAACTGGAAAACATAGCACCGGGAAATCTACAATGGAAGTTATTTTTACTATTTTACATGCTGGAGGAAAGTTTGGCCAAGGAGGCTATAAAACAAGTGGTGGTCTACATGGTGTAGGTGCTTCAGTTGTAAATGCTTTATCAGAATGGATGGAAGTTACCACTTTCCGTGATGGTCATGCATATTTTCAACGGTTTGAAAACGGGGGTCATCCTGTAAATACATTAGAAGTTAAAGGACGAACAAGGAAGACTGGAACGATTATCCACTTTAAACCTGATACATCAATTTTTTCTACAAATGTGTATGATTTGGAAGTTATCGCAGAACGCCTTCGTGAATCCGCCTTTCTGTTAAAGGGCTTAAAAATTCAGATATTAGATGAACGTGTTGATGTTGAGGAAAACTTTGAATACCCCAACGGCCTCCAGTCTTTTGTTCACTATTTAAATGAAGAAAAAGATACTCTGCATGAAGTAGTATCCTTTGATGGTGAACAACAAGAAATTGAAATTGAATTCGCTTTTCAATTTAATGACGGCTATGCCGAAAACATGCTGAGCTTCGTCAATCATGTTCGGACAAAAGATGGCGGAACACATGAATCTGGCGCTAGAGCTGCCATGACACGAACATTTAATGATTATGCAAGGAAAACTGACATATTAAAAGAAAAAGACAAGAATCTGGAAGGCTCTGATATTCGTGAAGGCTTAACAGCTATTGTATCTGTTAGAATACCAGAAGATAAACTACAATTTGAAGGACAAACTAAAGGGAGATTAGGAACTTCAGAAGCTCGTTCAGCAGTTGATGCAGTAGTATCTGAGCAACTAACCTATTTTCTGCAAGAGAATCCAGATATTGCTGGTCTATTAATTAAAAAGTCACTTAAAGCAAAACAGGCTCGAGAAGCCGCAAGAAAAGCACGAGAAGACGCCAGAAACGGAAAACAACGACGTAAGAGAGATGCATTGTTAAGTGGGAAGTTAACCCCTGCCCAATCCAGAAACCCAAAGCGGAACGAACTATACCTTGTTGAGGGAGATTCTGCTGGTGGTTCAGCAAAACAGGGTCGTGATCGTAAATTTCAAGCAATATTGCCTCTACGTGGAAAAGTGATTAACACTGAAAAGGCGAAATTAGAAGATGTAATGAAAAATGAAGAAATATCAACTATCATTCACACTATCGGTGCAGGTGTTGGTGGTGACTTTAATTTGGATGATGTTCAATACGATAAGGTCATTATTATGACGGATGCTGATACGGATGGTGCTCATATCCAAGTTCTTTTATTAACTTTCTTTTACCGTTACATGCGCTCACTCGTTAAAGCAGGTAAAGTGTATATTGCTCTTCCACCTTTATATAAAATTTCAAAAGGGAAAGGAAAACGAGAGAAAATTATATACGCTTGGGACGAACAAGAAATGCAAGAAGCCATTAAAACATTCAAAAATGGTTATATGATTCAACGTTATAAAGGTCTTGGAGAAATGAACGCAGATCAACTTTGGGAAACAACGATGAATCCGGAGACAAGAACATTAATCAGAGTCACAATAGATGATCTTGCAATCGCTGAGCGAAGAGTGACCACCTTAATGGGGGATAAAGTAGTCCCAAGAAGGAAATGGATAGAAAATAATGTAGCATTCGGGTTGGATGAAGATGATAATATTTTAGAAAACGATAAAATTCAGTCAGAGTAATTGAATATTTGAGGGGGAGTTAGTTTGTCACAATCACAAAACTACCTTGACCTTCCTTTAGAGGAAGTTATTGGCGACAGATTCGGTCGCTATAGTAAATATATTATACAAGATCGTGCGTTACCTGATGCGCGTGACGGTTTGAAACCTGTGCAACGCCGAATTTTGTATGCGATGTTTCAAGAAGGTAACACGCATGATAAAAATTTCCGAAAAGCTGCCAAGACGGTCGGAAATGTGATAGGTAATTATCACCCGCACGGGGACACATCTGTCTATGATGCGATGGTACGATTAAGTCAAGATTGGAAAGTGCGAAATGAACTTGTTGAAATGCACGGTAATAATGGAAGTATTGATGGAGACCCTGCCGCTGCGATGAGGTATACTGAAGCTAGACTATCAAGTATTGCTTCAGAATTACTGCGGGATATAAAGAAAGAAACAGTAGATTTCATGCCTAACTTCGATGATACAATTAATGAACCCGTTGTCTTACCAGCTAAGTTTCCAAATTTGTTAGTTAACGGCTCAACAGGGATCTCAGCAGGTTATGCAACAGATATTCCTCCCCATAATTTAGAGGAAGTTATCGAGGCTGTCATATTAAAAATTGATAAGCCGAATGTAGATGTCAATGGTCTGATGAAAGTCATCAAAGGACCTGATTTTCCAACTGGAGGAATAGTCCAAGGGATCGATGGAATTAAAAAGGCTTATGAAACTGGAAAAGGAAGAGTCATTGTTAGAGGCCGAGCAAATATAGAAAAATTACGTGGTGGCCGTGAACAAATTGTAATAGACGAAATTCCTTATGATGTAAACAAAGCTAATATGGTGAAAAAAATAGATGAGTTAAGACTAGATCGAAAAGTAGAAGGAATTGCTGAAGTAAGAGATGAAACAGACAGGACGGGGTTACGTGTTGTTATAGAACTCAGAAAAAATGTTAACGCAGAAGGGATTCTACATTACCTATATAAAAACACTGACCTACAGGTATCTTTCAACTTCAACATGGTAGCTATTCAAGATAAGACGCCAAAACTCTTATCTTTACCTAATATGCTCGATGCTTATATAAATCACCAAAAGGATGTTGTTACAAGACAGACGACTTTTGATCTAAAGCAGGCTACAGATCGTGCCCATATTGTCGAAGGACTTATAAAGGCTATTTCTATTTTAGATGAATTAATTGATACGATTCGAGCGTCGAAAGATAAAGCAGATGCTAAAAAACGAATCATCGAGAAATATGAGTTTTCAGAGCCACAAGCTGAAGCAATTGTCACGTTGCAGTTGTATCGGTTAACAAATACAGATATAACGTCACTCGAAGAAGAGGCAAAGGAACTTAGAGAACAAATAAAAGAGCTAAAATCAATACTTGAAAGCGAAAAAAAATTATTACAAACAATCAAGAATGATCTCAGGAAAATTAAAAAGACTTTCGCTTCACCACGTCGCACCCTAATTGAAGATGAAATAGAAGAAATCACAGTGGATATAGAAGTGACTGTGACAAGTGAAGATGTTCTTATTTCTATAACTCGTGAAGGTTATATAAAGCGTACAAGCCTTAGATCTTATGCTGCTTCCAATGGTGAAGATTTTGCAATGCGAGAAGATGATTATCTTATCAAGTTAATGGAGATCAATACAACAGATCATATATTATTATTTACAAATAAAGGTAGATACATATACCTGCCAGTACATGAATTACCAGATATAAGATGGAAAGATATTGGGCAACATATATCAAATATTATCTCAATTGAACGTGATGAGTTCATTGTACAAAGCTTTCCTATTCGTGACTTTAAGACAGATGATTTTCTTATTTTCTTTACTAAAAATGGCATGATCAAGAAAAGTGAATTGAAATTATACGAAGCACAGCGCTATTCACGAGCTTTAATTGCTATGAATCTTAAAGAAGAAGATGAGTTGATTAGTGTAAGTCGAACTGACGGGAATTCGGATATATTTATTGCCTCCAACACTGGTTATGGATTATGGTATCATGAGTCAGAAGTCACACCAGTAGGCTTGAGAGCAGCAGGTGTGAAGTCAATGCAATTAAAAGAAAATGAACACGTGGTCAATGGGCTAACCTTTGATGATATGTCAGACCCGTCACTAGTATTAGTGACCCAACGTGGGGCTTGCAAACGAATGACACTTAAAGATTTCGAGAAAACTAGTAGAGCAAGACGAGGTTTACTCATGTTGCGCGAATTAAAAAGTAAACCACATCGTATTGAGGGCTTTTTTGTCACAGGTGAAGAAGATACAATTGCTTTCCGTACTGAAAAAGATGAAAAACATGAAATCTATCCAATTGAATTACCAATAAGTGATCGCTATAGTAATGGATCATTTGTCATTGATTCAGATAGGCACGGAGAAATTAATACTGTCTGGAAAGATGCAAAATATAAAGCACCATATAATACCCAAAGCTAATCAAACAAAAGATACAAGAACTAGAATGAATTTTCTAGCTACTTGTATCTTTTTATTTTGGTAAGATGATTCTATTATCTATGTTAGAGTAGCATTTAATTTACTTAATCCATAAACTGCGACACAATGAGAATTATATTGTCTGGTTTTTCGTAACAAATTAAGTGCGTAGCCATCGCCCCGGCAGAATACTTCGCTTTCCGCGGGCACGGCTTCAGCCTCCTTGCCCCGGCAAGGGGTATGCCGGCGTTGTCCGCAAAGGACGGTTTTAGTCGGCCTTCATTAGCTTTACCCTCTCTGCGGGGTCTTCAGACTCGTTGGACTGTACTATCGTTCGCCCCATCGAAAACCATTTGCTCTTCTCGCAGGAGTCTTCGTATTCTGCCACGCTAACATAGACTCTACGATTAATGATTAAGCATTCTTGGGAAAATTATTACGGACGTTATCACACTATGGAAGAGAGTTTCTATGAGGCTCCTGGAACTGCAGCTAGCTTCGTCCCACCGAAACCCTTTTTGGGAGCTACTGTTTTCGGTGGGACGAGCATTTAGCGCAGTCCCAGAGGCCTAGATGATGCCCCGGAGTGCGGTATGTAGTACGTAGAGGCTCATCAGCCGCCCACGGAAAGCATAGCGTTTTTTTCGTAGCGTTTTATCTTATCGCTTACTTTAACAGAGCGGGAAGAAAGTCTTCGTTCAAACTATGTCGCAGTTTATATCAACCACGTTAGGTCTTATTTTTTGAGTTAGAATCTAATTTTGCACTTTATTTATTCTGAAAAATATGATAAAGTTATATAAAAGTTTCTGAGGAGGGATTGGAACGGGGTTACGGGAGAAGATTATTGATACTGCCTTGCATTTATTTGAAGAACACGGTTTCCATGGAGTCACTGTTAATGAAATTGTAAAAAGTGTCGGTACTTCAAAAGGCGGGTTCTATCACCACTTTTCATCTAAAGAAGAACTATTATTTGTCATCCATGATACTTTTATTTCATATGTTTTAGAAAAGGCTACAGTAGCTAACGATACTTATAAAGCCCCAGCTAAGAGACTACAAGCCATTCTTAAAAGTTTTGTGAAAGTATTTGATTTGTATAAACCACACATAACAGTATTTTATCAGGAATACATTTATTTGAACGAACACTATGAATCTTTAATAAAATGTAAGCGTAATCAATTCAAGGGTATCATCATTGAAGTAGTCCGGGAAGGGAAGAAAGAAGGAGAGTTTAGAGAGGACCTGGCAGTGGAGATTACAGCAATGGCTATCTTAGGCATGGTGAACTGGACTTATAAGTGGTATAAACGTTCTGGTAATAAATCAATCGGGGAAATTGCAGATATTTATATTGATTTAATTCTACATGCAGTACTTGAAGAATCAATCTTAAGCAAAGAGAATTTCTATCAGTTGCTAATTTAGGGAGAAACTTGGATAATTTGCTATCCATTATTTTTTAAACAAATACAGACCAACCAGTCGGTCTTTTGGGAGAATTAGAAATATATAGGGGGGCTAAATTTATGGATTTTAATTTAACAAAAGAACAAACAATGATTCGTAAAATGGTTCGAGACTTTGCTGAAGAAGTAATTAAACCAAGAGCAATTGAGATTGATAAACAAGCTAAGTTTCCAAAAGATATATTTGACGAAATGGGGAAACTCGGTCTTATGGGAATACCTTTTCCGGAAAAGTATGGTGGTTCTGGAGGCGATACAGTTTCTTATGCGATTGCGGTAGAAGAAATTGGTCGAGTGTGTGGAAGTACAGGTTTAAGTTATGCAGCTGCTGTATCACTTGGCGCTAGTCCAATATTTTATTTCGGTACCAAAGAACAAAAACAAAAATTCCTCACGCAAAAGGCCGAGGGTAAAACTTTAGGTGCTTTTGGATTAACAGAGCCAAATGCTGGTTCAGATGCTGGTGGGACAAAAACAACTGCGGTACTTAAGGATGATAAATATGTAATAAATGGTGAAAAATGCTTTATTACAAATGCTAGTTTTGCAGATACAATCATTGTTACGGCTGTTACAGGCAAAAATGAAAAAGGTAAGAATATCATATCGGCATTAATCGTTCCGGCTGATGCTGAAGGTTTAACCATAACGAATAATTACGATAAAATGGGCGTACGAGGTTCTGATACCGCTGAAATTGTGTTAGACAATGTTAAGGTACCCAAAGAAAATTTACTTGGTGATCCGCAAAAAGGATTTAAACAATTCTTGTACACACTTGACGGTGGAAGGATTTCCATCGCAGCATTAGGGCTGGGTATTGCTCAAGCTTCTTTAGATAAAGCATTATCCTATGCAAAAGAACGTACGCAATTTGGTCAGTCCATTTCTAAGTTTCAGGCCATACAATTCAAGCTTGCTGACATGGCAATGGAAGTGGAATTGGCTCGAAATATGATTTATAAAGCAGCTTGGCTAAAGGATCAAGAAAAACCTTTTACAAAGGAAGCAGCGTATGCAAAACTATTTGCTACTGAAACAGCATTTAAAAATGCTAATGAAGCAATTCAAATTCATGGTGGCTACGGTTATATGCGCGATTACGAGGTGGAAAGATATTTACGAGATGCGAAGCTACTAGAAATCGGAGAAGGCACATCAGAAGTGCAACGCCTAGTAATATCTCGCCAACTAGGATGTTAAAATAAAATTGGGAAAGGGGACTTTCATGAGTCTAATTAACTTTACTGTCGGTGAGTTACTTGAAAAACAAGTGAATTTATATCCCCATCATGAAGCAGTTATCTACCCAGAATTAAATTTGCGTAAAACTTATCTTGAGTTTGATGAAATGGTTGATGAAACAGCGAAGGGGTTAATGGCTTTAGGTATTGAAAAAGGTGAAAATGTCGCTATATGGTCGGACAATAAACCTGAATGGATCACATCGCAATTCGCTACTGGTAAAATGGGGGCAGTGCTCGTTACTGTGAATACGAACTATCAAGCGGCCGAACTAGAATATTTATTAAAACAGTCAGAATCCACAACGCTTATTATGGCCGAGTCTTATAAAGGTACTTCATATTTAGATGTTTTAAAACAAATTTGTCCAGATTTAAACTCATCAATAAAAGGAGAGTTATCCTCTGACACTTTGCCACATTTAAAAAATGTAATCCTGATAAGTGATGAGAAAAAGCCTGGTTGTTATACTTGGACTGAAGTTATTGAACTAGGTAAAAACGTGACAGATGACATGTTAGCTAAAAGAAAGCAAGAACTTGATATTCATGATGTCATCAACATGCAATACACCTCTGGAACAACCGGGTTTCCGAAAGGTGTTATGCTAACTCATTATAATATCGTTAATAATGGAAAACAAATTGCTGAATGCATGAGTTTTTCCCATAGTGATCGCTTATGTATCCCCGTTCCTTTTTTTCATTGTTTTGGTTGTGTCCTTGGTATTTTGGCTGCTGTATCAAAAGGGGCAACCATGGTTATTTTAGAACAATTTGATGCTACGAAAGTATTACAGGCTGTTTCAAATGAAAAGTGTACAGCATTACACGGCGTTCCAACAATGTTTATTGCCGAGCTAAACCATCCTGACTTTGAAAAGTTTGATCTATCACATCTGCGTACAGGGATCATGGCAGGTTCCACATGCCCAGTTGAAGTCATGCGAGATGTTATGAATAAAATGGGGGCAAAAGAAATTACGATTACTTACGGCCAAACGGAATCATCGCCTGCTATAACGCAAACAAGAACTGATGACCCGTTAGAACTCAAAGTGAGGACAGTTGGAAAGCCTCACCCTAACGTTGAAGTCAAAATTACCATTCCAGGCACAAAAGAAGAACAAATCACCGGTGAGCCGGGAGAATTATGTACACGTGGTTATCATGTGATGAAGGGTTATTATAACAACCATGAAGCTACCGAAGAAGTTATAGATAAGGATGGCTGGTTACATACTGGCGATTTGGCAATCATGCACGACAACGGCTATATAGAAATTACTGGAAGAATAAATGATATGATCATACGTGGTGGCGAAAACATATATCCAAGAGAAATAGAGGAATTTCTCTATCAACATCCAGATATTTTGGATGTTCAAATAGTAGGGATTCCAGACGAACGTTTAGGTGAAGAGATAATGGCCTGGATTATTCTAAAAGAAGGTAAGGAAGCAACACCTGAATCCATTATTGAGTTTTGCAAGGGGGAAATTTCCCATTTTAAGATACCAAAATATATTGAGTTTATCGAAGAGTATCCGATGACAGCGAGTGGAAAAATACAAAAATACAAATTAAAAGAAAAAGCTGTAGAAAAACTTGAATTGTAGGAGGGATGCTATGATTAAAAAAGTATTAATAGCTAACCGAGGAGAAATCGCTTCTCGTGTCATAAGAACTTGTAAAAAATTAGGCATTAAAACAGTTGCTGTTTATTCTGAAGCCGATCAACACGCTCCATATGTTAAAATAGCAGATGAAAGTTATCTTTTGGGGCCACCACGGGTAAATGAAAGTTATTTAAAAGGTGATAAAATTATCTCAATTGCTAAAGCGGCAAAAGTAGATGCTATTCATCCAGGATATGGGTTTCTCAGTGAAGATTATGAGTTTGTTCGAGCCTGTGAAGCTGCTGGATTAATTTTCATTGGGCCGAGTAGTGAGATAATGAAACAAATGGCAAGTAAAATAGAAGCACGAAAAACAATGGAGCAAGCAGGTGTCCCAATTATTCCAGGAACAAAGGAAGCCGTAATTAGTTCAGATGAAGCGATAGAAGTTGCTCAGAAGATTGGCTATCCTCTCATGTTAAAAGCCTCTGCAGGGGGCGGGGGTATCGGAATGCAAATAGTTCATTCAGATAAAGAATTAGAACAGGCATTTTCGAGTAATACAAAAAGAGCAGAGGCCTTCTTTGGAGACGGCTCGATGTTTTTAGAGAAAAAACTAACGAATGCGAGACATATCGAAGTGCAGGTATTAGCAGATGAGCATGGTAATGTCGTTCATTTATTTGAGCGCGAATGTTCTATTCAAAGAAGGAATCAAAAGGTTATTGAGGAAGCGCCTTCATCATTTATCTCAAGTGATGTACGACGTAGTATGGGAGAATCAGCCGTTAAAGCAGCTAAAACACTTGGTTATACGAGTGCCGGCACTGTTGAATTTTTAGTTGACCAACACGGAAAGCACTATTTTTTAGAGATGAACACCCGTATACAAGTTGAACATCCAATTACTGAAGAAATTACCGGCGTGGATATCGTAGAAGAGCAAATTAATATTGCCAATAATCTACAACTCGCATTTACTCAAGCCGACCTGCGGATGGAAGGGCATGCAATTGAAGCAAGAATTTATGCGGAGGATCCGAAAACCTTTTTCCCTTCCCCCGGCCATATTACAACATTTGATCTGCCGGAAGCCGGGTATATTAGGCATGAAACAACAGTAACAAGTAATTATCAAGTGACTCCTTTTTATGATCCTATGATTAGTAAATTAATTGTAAAAGGGGCAAACAGAAAAGAAGCAATAAGTAGATTAAGTGATGCATTATCAAAGTGCAAAATAGAAGGAATTAAAACAAACATTCCTATGGTAATTGATATTGTAAATAATCAAGAATTTAAAAATGGAAACACAACAACAGCGTTTGTAGATGAACATTATTTACCAATGCTCGCTAAAAACTAAGGAGGAATAATCATGAAAGAAGTAAAAGCAAATATGGCAGGTAACGTATGGAAAATAACAGTAAGTGAAGGGGACAAAGTAGACGAAGACCAAGATGTGGTTATTTTAGAATCAATGAAGATGGAAATCCCTATTGCTAGTGAGTATGAGGGATCTGTGAAAGAATTAAAAGTTGCAGAGGGCGACTTTGTCAATGAAGGAGATCCACTTCTTGTTATCGATGAGTAATCCATTACTTTTAATACTTGGAAATCTTGAGTAGAAGAGGGGACTATACATGGCAACGCTTATGAAGTTTGAAAAAGTTGAAAAACATATCGCCTTAATAACTTTAAACCGACCAAAGGCTGCAAATTCTCTTTCAAAAGCCCTACTCCAAGAATTAGACAATATAATTGATCAAGTGAATCAAGATAAATCTATTTATTGTACCATTATTACAGGGGCAGGGGATAAAGTTTTCTCAGCAGGAGCAGATTTAAAAGAAAGAAAAGGAATGAACGATGAAGAAGTCATTTCAGCTGTTCGGTATATTGGTCAAACAATTGATCGTATCGAAAAGATGGATATGCCAGTCATTGCCATGATTAATGGAGCTGCCTATGGTGGAGGACTGGAACTAGCGCTTGCATGTGACTTTAGACTTTCTGCCAACGATGTCAAGCTGGCATTAACAGAAGCATCTCTTGCAATTATTCCCGGAGCCGGAGGAACCCAAAGACTCCCCCGTATAATTGGAGAAAGTCAGGCGAAACGTTTAATATTTACTGCGCAACCAATCGATGCAAGTGAAGCGCTAAATATTGGTATTGTAGAGCAAATTACTGATAAGGATGCTTTGTATGATGTTTCTATAAATCTGGCAAAAGAAATTACTCAAAATGGCCCAATTGCTTTAAAGCAAGCGAAAAGAGCCATTAATCAAGGGCTTCAAACTGATATTACAAATGCTCTTGAAATAGAACATGCTTGCTATAAGGAGACTATTCCAACAAAAGATAGAATTGAAGGTTTAACTGCTTTTAAAGAAAAGCGAAAGCCAATCTATCATGGTGAATAAGACTAGGAGGATATGAATGTCTTACATTGAAGAACTAAATAAACGAATAGAACGTATCGAAGAGGGTGGAAAAGAAAAATATCACGAACGTAATGAAGAAAAGGGGAAGCTGTTTGTTCGAAAGAGATTAGAACTATTGTTTGATGATGGGTTAAACGTTGAAGATTCATTTTTCGCCAATTGCATGGATGATAGCTTACCAGCAGATGGGGTTGTGACAGGGATTGGTAAAATCAACGGTCAAGATGTATGTGTCATGGCAAACGACTCCACTGTGAAGGCAGGTTCATGGGGAAAACGAACTGTCGAAAAAATTATTAGAATACAAGAAACAGCTTTAAAACTCGAAATTCCAATGCTTTATTTAGTAGATTCCGCTGGTGCGAGAATTACCGACCAAATTGAAATGTTCCCAGGTCGTCGAGGGGCAGGACGTATTTTTCATAATCAAATAAAGCTATCAGGACGTGTACCACAAGTTTGTCTTTTATTTGGCCCATCTGCAGCGGGAGGCGCATACATACCAGCTTTTTGTGATATCGTTGTTATGGTCGATGGGAATGCCTCAATGTATTTAGGTTCTCCAAGAATGGCTGAAGCGGTTATTGGTGAAAAGGTGACCTTAGAAGAAATGGGTGGCGCCAATATGCATTGTTCTGTGTCAGGATGTGGAGACGTATTGGTTCAATCTGAAGAGGAAGCACTCGAATATGCACGGGCATACTTGTCATACTTCCCACCTAATTTCAGAGAGAAACCTAAATTGTTAGAATCTAGGGAAGTTAAATACTTAGAAAAGGGCATAGCTGATATCATACCTAAAAATCAGAACGCTGCATTTAATATGCACGACCTCATAAACCGTATTATTGACGAAGATAGCTTTTGTGAAATTAAGAAAAAATTCGCACCAGAGCTTATCACGGGCTTAGCAAGAATAAATGGTAAATCTGTTGGAATTATTGCCAATCAACCGAGAATGAAAGGGGGAGTTCTATTCCCTGACTCAGCTGATAAGGCAGCTAAATTTATTCAACTATGTGATGCTTTCAATATCTCACTTCTATTTTTGGCTGATATACCAGGTTTTATGATTGGAACTCATGTTGAACGGGCTGGAATTATCCGTCACGGAGCAAAAATGCTTGCTGCTATGAGTGAAGCGACGGTACCAAAAATTTCAGTTATCGTTCGAAAAGCGTATGGAGCTGGTTTGTATGCCATGGCTGGGCCTGCGTTTGAACCAGATTGCTGTTTAGCATTACCTACAGCACAAATAGCAGTTATGGGACCAGAAGCAGCAGTTAACGCGGTTTATGCGAATAAAATTGCCGAGCTCCCAAAGGAAGAGCAAGCAAAGTTTGTTGAAGAAAAGCAGGCTGAGTATAAAGATGATATTGATGTCTATCGCCTAGCTTCAGAAATGATTATCGATGATGTTATTGATCCTAATAAATTGAGAGATGAGTTAGCTAAACGTTTTGAAGTATACGAAGCAAAACAGGTAACTTTTACAGAGAGAAAACACGGTGTTTATCCAGTTTAATTTTTAATTACAGATCTTAGCGTAACATTAAGCTAGGATCTTTTTAATGATTACATATTTACTTGTTAACTATAAATATATTATGTAAACTTAAACCTAATTAAATTTAGAAAGCTAGAAATTAACACTCACATTAAGTATAATTAATATCGTAATCATGAAACGTGGAGAAAGGATTGTACAACTATTGTCAATATTTAGCTTGGAAAAGTCAGAACTGACGCTTACACATATTGCAGCACTTTATGAATTCATGAGCGATAATCAAGATGAAAATAATGCCGGTAAAATATTGGAGTTATATGAAAAGAAAATGAAGGACGAAAAAGTAATCGGTTTTGCAGGACATTTTTCAGCAGGGAAGTCCTCGATGATTAATGCTCTGATGGGTGAGGAGATTTTACCGAAGAGTCCTATCCCCACAAGTGCTAATATTGTTAAGTTAACATCAGGTGAAGGCGTCGCCCGAATTTTTTTTCATCAAGATGACCCAATAGAATATAACGAGCCATATGATTTTGGAATTATAAAAAATTATTGTAAAGATAAGGATGCAATCAGTAAAATTGAATTAAGTACGTCTAAAAACGTCATACCCAGAAATAGCGTCATTTTTGACACACCTGGGATTGATGCTGCCGATGACACGGATCGACTTATAACTGAGTCATCGCTTCACTTAATCGATTACTTGTTTTATGTCGTCGATTATAATCATGTTCAATCAGAAGTTAATCTTCAATTTTTACAATCAATTCAGAAGATGAATATCCCGTATTATCTAATAATCAATCAAGTTGATAAGCATAATGAACAGGAAATTCCATTTTCAGTATTCAAAAATAACATTAAACAAACGTTTGATCAATGGCAAGTTAAGCCAATAGATATTTATTTCACTTCTTTATTGGACTACTCGGCAAAGTATAATCAATTTGCAGAACTCAAAAATATAGTTTTCACATTATTGAATAGTAATACAGAAAGTGTCTCCCGTATCGAAAATAGTGTAAAACAATTAGTTGAAAGCCATGAAATATTTTTAAATGATTCATTTGAAGAAAGTGTCAACCAATTGAATTTAGGAGAACAAGAACCTGATCAAAATCGTTTGGATAGGTTAAATGATGAGATTGAGAAGATCAATAATAAACCTAATAATATTGAGTCTCACTTTAGAATGACACTTAATCAAACATTTAAAAATGCTTATTTAATGCCCGCGAACTTACGCGAAAAAGCAAGATTGTTTTTGGAGTCACAACAAAAAGATTTTAAAGTAGGTTGGTTCGGTTCAAAAAAGAAAACAGAAATTGAAAAAGAACGTCGTATCGAGGTATTTTTTAATAGTTTGCAAGAGAGTATAGAAGCACATCTTCATTGGAAAGTGCGTGATAAACTCCAGCAACTTGTAAAAGAATATCATCTTGAAACGTCTATTTTAATGCATGAAATTCAAAATATAAAAATCATCTATACGATTAATGATTTACAAAACTTAACAAAGTCCGGTGCTACGGTAAACGGTGATTATGTTCTAAATTATACGAATGATGTAAGTGCAAATATCATTCAAAAATATAAGCGAAAATTAAATTCAATATTTCAATTGATTTATGATTTAACCG
Source organism: Virgibacillus sp. MSJ-26 (assembly GCF_018918075.1). Taxonomy (GTDB): domain Bacteria; phylum Bacillota; class Bacilli; order Bacillales; family Amphibacillaceae; genus MSJ-26. The sequence goes on along the minus strand of NZ_JAHLPW010000006.1, from coordinate 77,198 downwards.
AGAAAAAATGGGCGGAAACTTTAACTCACTATAAAGAAGAGCAAAAAGACCTTGAAAAAGCGGTTGAAGATTCCAAAGTTGTTGCAGATCTTGAGAGAGACTTGAAATCTAAATTAACTGAGCTAAATAATCAGTTACTTAACCCTAAAATAACTGAAAGTGTTCTTGAGGAACTAGAACGAAAAATCAACGAAAAATATGATTCAATTTCAAAGGCTGATACATTAAATCATTTAACTACAGACTCAAATGTAATAAAATCTAAGAATATTGACACGAGTCGTCTAAATAACAACAAACAATCAGCGGAGTCAACTATTCAATCAATCGATGAAACAATGACTATTATTAATAATTTGCCAGGATTTGAATCAGTTATATCCGAGTTAAAAAATAGTCGAGAACGATTAAATAATCGTGAATTTACCATTGCACTTTTTGGAGCGTTTAGTGCGGGTAAATCATCTTTCGCTAATGCTTTATTAGGATCCCGATTATTACCGACATCACCAAATCCAACAACAGCAGTAATTAACAAAATAACGGCACCCACTCAAACTGACGTGCATGGAACCGTTAAAATCAAATTAAAGAATGAATCAACTCTGATAAACGATATTAAACCCATTGTTAAATCCGTATCGAAGAAAAGTCAAGAACTTACTGAGTTTACAAGTATGATTGAGTGGATTAAAAATAATAACGGTAATATTAAAAAACATATTTCTAAAATACATCAATCGTTTTTACAAGCATTATTATCCGGCTATGCTGATAATAAAAAGGTTATAGGTGAAAAAATTGAAATTGATCTAAAAAATTTTAGTGAATATGTCACTGACGAAACAAAAGCATGCTATATTGAAGAGGTTACAGTTTATTATGATTGCCCAATTACTAATAAAGGAATTACTTTAGTCGATACGCCAGGTGCTGATTCAATTAACGCTCGACATACAAACGTTTCTTTTGATTATATAAAATACGCAGATTCAATTTTGTATGTAACCTATTATAATCACGCATTATCTAGAGCTGATAAAGATTTCTTACTGCAATTAGGTCGAGTGAAAGAAGCATTTGAATTAGATAAAATGAACTTTATAATTAACGCTGCTGATTTAGCAACCGACCAAGATGAGCTAGACTTGGTTTCTAATTATGTTGAAGAACAGTTGCTTGAACTGGGGATTAGACAGTCTAAGATTTATACTTTATCAAGTAAGAAGGCATTGGAAGACTTATTAAACCAACGTAAAAATAACCAAATGGCAAAATTTAAGAATGATTTATTTAATTTTATAGAATTTGAGTTAACAGGTCTTATTATACAATCTGCTTTTCATGAGATGAATCGAGCGAAGCATATTCTTGCTAATTACATTGATACAGCAAGTCTAGATGTTAAACAGCAAGAACAATTGCGTATTGATTTATTAAAAGCACAAGAAGAGATGGAAGCTGCGATTCACGATTTGCCAAACGATTTGTATATCAATCGTCTTGAGCAGAAAATATCTAAGCAATTATATTATGTAGAAGATCGGTTATCTATTCGGTTTCATGATATGTTTAAAGAACATTTTAACCCGACTACTATTAATGAGACAGGGAGAAAGGCTAAATTACAATTAGAAAATAGTATGCAGAAGTTATTAGATTATACGGGATATGAATTACTACAGGAAATTCGAGCCGTTGCTCTTCGTATGGAAGCTTATATGCGTGATTTGTTCCAAGAAGCCGATAGTGGGCTTGAAACGGATACGAACAAAATCGATCCAAAATTTATTGCTTCAAGTGCAACTGAACCAGAATGGGAAACGCCTAATTTTGATATGGCGTTTAAAGAAATGAATGTAGATGTATTTGAAACTGACTTGGCGATTTTTAAAGGGACAAAATCCTTCTTTGTAAAAAATGAAAAGGACATAATGAAGGAAGCGATTTACCAAACGCTAGTACCTTATATAAAAGATTATATTGTTGATGCCGAAAGCAGTATGAATCAATCCTATTCAGCGCAATGGCAAAAAGGTATGGAAGATAGAAAAAATGGAATGAGAACCGAAGTGTCATCGTTTGTTGATAATAGTCTAGAAATAATGGGAACAGCCACAAATGTTAATGAATTGAAAAGAAAATATACAGAAATGAGCACGATTTTATTATAATGCAAAAGGAAGATAGTCAATGAAAAAGAAAGTATTATTAGTCGATGGAATGGCATTGTTGTTTAGAGGTTTTTATGCAACAGCTTATCGTGGAAATTTTATGAAAACAAGCAAGGGAGTTCCCACGAACGGAGTTTATCAATTTTTACGTTATTTATTTGACGCTATAAATAAATTTGAACCAAATCAAATTGTATGCTGTTGGGATATGGGCAGTAAAACATTTAGAACTGAAATTTATGAAGGCTATAAGGCAAATCGATCTTCACCTCCTGAAGAACTCGTGCCACAATTTGATCTTGTTAAGCAAGTTACAGAGATTATGGATATACCGAATATTGGTCTTGTGAATTATGAAGCAGATGATTGTATTGGAACATTAGCACGTCGATATGCTGAAGAGAATCAAATCATTATTTTAACAGGTGACCATGATCTTTTACAGCTCGTCGATAAAAATATAGAAGTAGCCATTATGAAAAAAGGTCAAGGTAATTATGAAGTGTTTGATCACCTGAACTTTTATGACAAAAAGGGAATTAATCCTAATCAAATCGTTGACTTAAAAGGATTAATGGGTGATTCTGCTGATAATTATCCTGGGGTTAAAGGAATTGGTGAAAAAACTGCTTTAAAATTGCTTAAAGAGCATGAGTCAATTGATAATTTACTTGAACGTCTAGATGATTTACCAAAAGGAGTTCAAACAAAAATAAAAAACAATCTTGATATGCTCGAACTATCAAGAAACCTGGCAGAAATAAATTGTAACACACCGGTCACGCATGAGTTGAATCATAAAAAGTGGATACCAAATCATCACGTTATCCAAGAAAAACTTACACAGCTTGAGTTAAACCATATGACGCGTTTGATTAATTCTAATTAAATAAAAATTGAATAGGAGGAAATATCTTGGAATACCCACAAGCAATAAAAAATCGATTGAAAAGAATAGAAGGACAAGTTCGTGGCATTTTAAAGATGATGGAAGAAGGAAAAGAATGTAAGGACGTAGTTAGTCAATTATCAGCTTCACGAACAGCAATAGACCGAGCTACCGCACAAATTGTAGCACAGAATTTACAAAAGTGTGTGCAAGAACAGCAATCCATGGGTGAAGACTCATCTGAAGCCGTTGAAGAGGCTATTCAGCTATTAGTCCGAAGCAGATAAAATAATTAACATACCCCCTTACCGTACTCCTTGTACGAGTAGGGGGTATATTTTTCGTGAAATTTAACTAGAGGGGTATATACCTATACCCCCTAGAAAGTTATGTTGGTTTAATTACATAGAAAATTGTCTTCATGGTCATTATAAAACTGTAGGAGGTGATCTTTAATGACAGTTGGAACTCAATTACAACAAACAGTAGCAGATTGCCACAGTCTGTTGGGGAGCCTCAACAGCTTTGCTTTAGAAACGCAAGACCAGAACGCGAAGCAAATGTTTCAAAACTTAGCGCAGCAACAACAAACCATTTTAGATAATTTAAATGCACGATTACAATATGTACAATCAGAAGAGCCACAGTATAAGCAAAATTAATTATATCTCAAAAATAAAAAGATCATCTACTTAAGAGATGATCTTTTTATACTAATTAATTTATAGCAAATTAATTAAGTTAGTCGCGATAGTAAAATAAATAAGCAAACCAATAATGTCATTCAAAGTGGTAATAAAAGGACCTGATGCAATCGCTGGATCAAATTTCAACTTATCAATTATTAATGGAACTGTCGCTCCTACAACCGCAGACACACTTAAAGTACAAAGAATTGAAAAACCAACAATCAATCCTAAAGCTAGGTGCTGATAGAATAAAGCAACTAAAAGTGTTATAACAATCATACATATAAGTCCAATTAAAAATCCGGAACCTAGTTCTCGTCTGATCATTTTAAAGTAACTGTTTTTTTCAATTGTTCCTAGAGCAAGACCGCGAACAGATACGGCTAGGGATTGTGTCCCAACATTTCCAGCTGAATCCATGATCATTGGAATAAAAACGGCTAGTAATACTACGGACTCTAGTGTTTCTTCGAAGCGACCAATCACACTACCCGTAATGAGACCAAAAAACATAAGTGCAATAATCCATGGTGATCTCTTTTTCGCTGCGGCAAATGAACCTATATTAACGTCTGTTGCCCCTTTAGTAGCAGAAATCTCCCCAAAATCTTCAGTCGTTTCGTCTTCTAGAATATCCATAATGTCATCAACCGTTACAATACCTAATAGGTGATTGTCACTGGAAACAACTGGGGCGGCTAGAAAGTCATATTTTTTAATTAGCATCCCTACATCTTCTTGATCCATATTATCTGGAACGGAAACAACCCTAGTACTCATAACATCCTCAATAATTTCATTTGGTTTTGAAATAATCAAATCCCTTAAAGAAACCACACCAACTAAGTGACCTTCCTCATCTATAACATATAGATAATATACGATTTCTGCATCAGGGGCTTTATCTCTCAACATATCGAGCACATCGGATACTGTCTCAGCACTAGATATACTGATCAATTCCTTTGTCATAACAGCTCCGGCTGTTTCTTTCTCATACGATAAAAGATTCTTAATTTTATCTGCTTTAGGTTTATCTAAATTCTGCATAAGTGCATCAGAACGTTCCCGATCTAGTTTAGACAAAAAATTAACTATATCGTCGGTAAACATACTATTGAACATATCTGATGCGTAATCTTTATCCATTTCATCTACATAATCGATTTGCTTATTAAACTTCAACCCACCAAATATGTCAGCCATTTCTTTAGGGGACAAAAATGTATAAACCGTTTGACGATCTTCTGGGCTAAGAGTGATGAAAATATCGATTTGATCTGATGGATGAAGATCTAAAAAGGTGTCCCTGAAATCAATTAGCTCTTCTTCATGAAGGGCAGTTAAGATTACTTTACTGTATTGTTCTCTTGTCTTATCAGTGAGTTTTATCATTGTCACTCATTCCTCCTTAGTAAATTTTGAAGTTAAATTAACATGTTAGGAGGTACCTGTTTGTTCATTTATAAGCTAATAATTCACCTGTAAATATATACCTGTTATTAACAATAAAAAAACACCAACAATGCGTGAAGGTGTTTTGTATATTAGCAAGGATAAAATTATACGCTACGCTAAAATAAGCTAAAATAGCCTAAAACAAATGTCCTCCAATCGTAGAGCTTTAGCACTGTGAGGCATAGGATTAAACCAGCTACATTAAAAATTACCTTAAGTCGATAATTTCTGCTGACCCATTGGCGTCTTTGGACGTTTTTGGGCAGTAGCGTATCTCCACCACAGGAACCTTACCTAACGAGGGATATTTAATTCAGATATGATATTACATGAACTATTCCTATTAGTCAATGGGTAAGGATAAAATAGATTATTTGCCTATGCTAAATATTGTAATTTTCCATTTTAGGAAGATACAATGTACTTAATTAATGATTAATTTATTTTTTAGGTGGGACGGCTTTTAAAATGAATAGAAATCAAGTTAAGCAGGAAATCAAAAAGTGTTCAGTAGATGAATTAAAACAATGGAGAAATCATGCGGTGAAGTGTTTAAACTATTTCTTAAAATATCGTGATGAATTTGAATTAGAAGAATGTAACTTTGTCATTTCACATATTGATAACAGGCTAGATCAATTAAGTGAGACGGATTAAAGACAAAATTAAATGTTATCTAAGTTTATATGAAGCTTATGATAGGTCGATAGAAGGTAAGGCGGCTGTTGATGAAAGTCGCTTAATTTTAAAAGAGGTTGACCACTTCTTTACGGAATTAAAAGAATCGTTTCAACAAAACAATGAAAGGGAGTTGATTAATCGATCCTTACATAAATAATTATTTCCTTGTTTACATAATATATATTATCGGAAGTTAGTGCGAAAAAGATAAAATTAATCTCATATACCAAGTATACTTATGATAGTGAGATAAGATAAAAAATTACGTTACAACAACATAAATTATTGTAACGTAATCTCTTAATACTTTTTTAAATTAATCATTTAGTGATCTTTTTTCCAGTGGTTCTTTTGCTGGGCCTTCAATAACTTCTCCAGTGTATGAAAATCTCGATCCGTGACATGGACAATCCCATGTTCTTTCACCTGAGTTCCATGCAACTTCACACCGTAAATGTGTGCACGTTGTATCAACTAAATGAAGTTCAGCATTCTTATCTTTATAAACGCCCGTACGTTCACCATTGACTCTAGTTATGGTAGCTTCATCTATATCTAGATTATTTATATTTTCTTTTGTATCATCAAGTTTGCCTTTAATTAAAGATTTAGCCACATTAGTATTAAATTGTGCAAACTTTTTCACAGATGGATCCCCCTGAAATCTCGCTGGTGTGTAAAGATTTTTGTACGGGTTTTCTTTTTCTAAAATGGAATCTGCAAGAATTTGGGCTGCAATTGTTCCATTGGTCATTCCCCATTTCCTATAGCCAGTAGCAACTAATACTGAATCTTGGCCTTTGGTAACTGGCCCAATGTAAGGAAGTTTATCAAGGGTTGTCAAATCTTGTGCTGACCAGCGGTAAATAAAATCTTTAACTCCAAATTGTTTTTCAGCAAAGTTTTGAAGTGCAACGTAGTGATCGATTGTTGACTTACCTTGACCTGTTCTATGATTTTCTCCTGCGATTAACCATAAATTCTCATCATCAATAGGTGTGCTTCTTATAGAACGTGTTGGTGATTCTGCATTTATATACATACCACCAGGATATGACTTATCTGTCTTAATACCAATAATATAGGAACGCTCTGGTTTTAAGCGTGTCGGATAAAAGCCTTGCCCATCGTAAAAAGGATAATGCGATGCCTCGATGACATAACGGCATGTAACTCGATAACCATCGCGTGTAATAATCGTAGGATGTTTGTTATATTCAACGTCAATTGCTGCTGTATTTTCATAAAATTGAACGCCATTGCTGACACTTTCATCAACTAGTTGCTTTAAATACTTTAAAGGATGAAATTGACCTTGGTTTGGCATAACAAGTGCAGACTTTATTGGTATATCTAACGGGATATTCGTTTTCGTTTCATGAGGTATTTTAACTTTATCATATGCTTTTTGCTCATGTTCCAACTTCAATAAATAATCATCTGAATTGGTATAAAGAAAGGCATTTTCTTCTTTATAGTCGCATTTCAAATTATATTGGTCAATCGTTTGTTTGATGAATTTTTTCGCATCCATATTAGCTTGATAATATAATTGTGTTTTTTCTAAACCGAAATGAGATATAAATTCGTCATATATCAAGCCATGCTGGGCAGTCACTTTAGCTGTTGTATGCCCGGTAGTACCATTTAAGATAACATTAGAATCTAACAACGCTACATTAATATTTTCTTTAGCTAGTAAATAGGCAGTAGTTATGCCTGTAATTCCCCCACCGACAATCCCTACGTCAACCTTCAAAGAATCTTTCAATTTGGAAAATGAAGGTAAATCAATTAATTCTCGCCAAAAAGGTTCGGGGTTTTCAGGCATATTATTATGTTTAGTCATTTATACACCTCGCTCTCCGGGTTGATAAACATATTGTTCCCTTTATTTCGGAAAGTATAAACGATAGGTATCAGGATGTTTTAATACTTAGCTAATTCCATATCGAATGAGCAAAAAAGCTGTAAATCATTATGATTTACAGCTTCTGTTCCGCCACTTTTTATTCTTTAATCTTCCAACAATTTCTCTTCTTCGCTTCGACTATGTATTTCGTTAACAATTAAAATAGCGTTAAATTGATTGATCATTGTACGAGTGACTTCTTTTTTACTTTCTAACTGTTCTTTGATTTTACTTAAAATCACTCTCATTAAATCATGATCTCGAGTCAGCATATGTATATCTGTCGTTAGTTTCGGGTTTTCTTCTTGAATTTCTTGATACAGTCCTTCCTCTTCTGCATCCGCGTGGGCAATGATTCGTGATTCAATATATTCAATCAATGCCTCGGCTGCTTTTAAGCAATCTTCCATGCGATTATCTTGAAATAATTTTTCAGTAACGTCAGTAAGATCTCGAGCCTCTGCATGTGCTCCATCGTGTATTGACCGATGGGCAGCTAGTTTCCTTAAAGCTGGTCCTGTAGCCATCAATATTTTCCCCCAATAAATGAGTTTCTTATATCTTATCATAATTCCCCACAAACTAGAATGATTGTGGGGAATCTTTTCTTAATTTAATTCTTTTCTTTCTGGAGCTTGGCGTTTATTATAAGGTTTAGCATTCCGATAGACTACATACCTTCTATTCAAATATTTCAATGGGAGGCTAAATACATGAACAAGTCTAGTAAAAGGCCAAGCTGCAAACAACACGAAAGCTAAAAATATGTGGAGCTGAAAACCTATTGGAGCCTGAGCCATCGCAGCAACCATGCCTTGTGATGGTCGCAGTGTTAACAATTCCCTTGCCCATGGACCTATGACAACTCGGTAATCAAAAGTACCTCCTGATGCATTATAGCCCGCTGTGTTCGTAAACCCAACAAGCACTACTGCACCAAGAATAATTAATGATACATAATCACTCACTGAACTATTCTTAATAACTCTCTTTACAGACACACGGCGAAGAAAGAGAAAAAAACCACCAACCACTACTGCAAGTCCAGCTAAGCCCCCAAACCAAATAGCTCCGAAATGGTACATATCTTGTGTGATCCCAATCCAATCAAACCATGCTTTGGGAATTAATATTCCGGCAACATGGCCAAAAAACACAAAAATAATACCCCAATGAAAGACCGTACTTCCAAAACGTAATCGCTTTTGTTCTAAAAATTGGCTTGATTTGGCTGTCCAACCAAATTGGTCTGTATTATATCGATAAATATGACCAAGAACAAATATCGTCAATGATATATATGGAAAGACAATCCATAAGAAGATGTCAAGGCTTGACATGAAACCAACCCTTTCTAGTAGTATAAAAGTGATAAGATACAGATTACTCAAATGAAAACACATCTTACTTAGCTTAAGAAGAAATTTGTTCGTTCTTTAAAAAAGTATTTAAAGAAATTTCAATAACCGCCTTAAGTAAAAAATGATAAGGACTATCATTTTTGACGAGTTCTTGTTCCAAGTGTTTTAAAGAATTCAAATGGAGTCTTAGCAAACGAATTGCATATTTCTCATCAGCAATTGCTACAAATTCTAATATCATTGGTAAATAATCAGGTAACTCATCAGACTCAGCTTCTAAATCTGAGTCTGATAAGATTTGCCTTAGTTTCACTAAAGCTTCTCCTCTTTTTCTAGAGTCTTTAAACACATTATAAGTTAGGTTTAAAGTTGTTACTCCGTGAAAATCGAATGTGTAGACATAGTTTAAACATAATTGTTCAAATGGTGTTGTTTCCAAGTAGTGAATAAAAGAATTTAAATAACTATTTACTAAGCTGTTATGATAGGTTGATATTTCTTCTTTCACCGCAGTTAATTGCTCAATCCATTGTCTTTGTGGGTAAAGCATAAGTGTTGAGGTTAACTTAAAAACCTTTTGGTGTGCTTTCATCTAGCTCCCTCCAAAATCCACTTTCGTAATAGGAGAGCGGATCTGCTGCTTGGCCGCCATCCATACAACTTTTACATGCTTCCATAAATTCGAAGCCTGCAGAACCTTGTCTTGCGTGCATATCACCAGCATCTTCACGATGAGATTTAGGGATAACGTAACGATCCTCGTATTTAGCAATCGCAGAAAGTTGATACATTTCTTCCGCCATCTCTTCAGTCATGTCTGCTTCATCAAGGATTGACTTATCAAATTCTTTATCTAGCTCTTTATATCTCATATATGTTCTCATAGCTACTAATTTTTGTAACACCTTTTTGATAATTTCTGAGTCACCTGCAGTAAATAGACTTGCCAAATAATCAATAGGTATACGGAATTGATTAATGGTTGGGAAAATCACATTAGGATCTAACGTATTCACCTGTTCACCTAAAGCATTCATAAACGGACTTAATGGTGGCACGTACCATACCATGGGCATTGTGCGGTATTCAGGATGAAGTGGTAAAGCTATACGTTGTTCAACTGCCATTTTATAAACAGGTGATCTTTGTGCTGCTTCAAGCCAATCTTCAGGAATACCTTGTTTGATAGCTTCTTTTTGAATCTCTGGATCAAATGGATCTAAAAAAGTGCTCAACTGTGCTTCATACAAATCTTTTTCATCTTCTACTGAAGCTGCTTCCAGGACCTTATCGGCATCATATAAAACAATACCAATATATCGTAGACGACCAACACAAGTTTCCGAACAAATGGTTGGTTCTCCCGTTTCTATTCTCGGAAAACAAAATGTACACTTTTCTGCTTTGTGTGTTTTCCAATTGAAATAAACTTTTTTATAAGGGCATCCAGTCATACAAAAACGCCAACTTCTACATGTATCTTGGTCAACCAAAACAATACCATCTTCTTCTCTTTTATACATTGCACCTGAAGGGCAGGATGAGACACAAGACGGGTTTTGACAATGTTCACAAATACGCGGTAAATACATCATGAACGTTTCTTCAAACTCAAATTTAATCTCTTCATCTAAATTGCGCATATTAGGATCATTTTTCCCTGTTACATGAACACCTGCAAGATCATCTTCCCAGTTAGGTCCCCATGTGATATCCATGTATTCACCTGTCAGCTGTGAAACAGGACGTGCAACAGGTTGATGTTCTTTTTCTGGACTATTAATTAAATTATCATAGTCATAAGTCCAAGGTTCATAGTATTCATCGATTTGGACTAAATCTTTATTATAAAATATATTAAGTAGCTTACTGACTTTTCCTCCTGCTCTTAATTGGAGTTTACCATTTTTTACATGCCAGCCCCCTTTTCTGGCATCATTGTCTTCCCACTCTCTTGGGTAACCAACCCCTGGCTTAGTCTCAACATTATTCCAATACATATATTCTGTTCCAGGACGGTTCGTCCAAGTATTACTACAAGTAACACTACATGTATGGCATCCGATACATTTATCTAAGTTCATTACCATTCCAAACTGTGCTTTAATCTTCAAGCCAATCCACCTCGTCCCTTTCCATTTTTCGAATAATAACCTGTTCATCACGTTGGTTGCCGGTCGGTCCATAATAATTAAATCCATAGCTTAATTGAGCATAGCCGCCAATCATTTGCGTTGGTTTAATATGAATTCGCGTTGGACTGTTAAATGTACCTCCGCGTGTCTTGGTTATTTTTGAACCGGGAACATTTATCAAGCGGTCTTGAACGTGATACATATAAACTATCCCACTTGGAATTCTATGGCTAACCACTGCACGAGCAACCACAACACCATTTCTGTTATACATTTCAATCCAATCATTATCTTCAATGCCTACTGAAGCAGCATCATTGTTATTCAACCAAACATGGGGTCCACCTCTAAACAGTGTCAGCATTGGTAATGTATCACCATACGTTGAGTGATAAGACCATTTAAAGTGTGGTGTTAGATAGCGTAATGTAATTTCATTTTCAACTGCTTCTGGCTTCTTGTCATTATTATAAAATGTTAACTTTTGAAGTGGTGGTTTGAATGTCGGTAGTTCTTCGCCAAATTCAAGCATAACATCATGATCCAGATAAAAATGTTGCCTGCCTGTCAAGGTTCGAAATGGAACCAACCTTTCGATATTCGTCGTAAACGAAGAATACCTTCTATCATCTTCATTCGTTCCACTAAATACAGGAGTTGAAAGGACACGTCTTGGTTGATTTGAAATATCATTAAAAGTAATTTTCTCTTCTGCACGCCCGCTGATTAAATCAGTTAACTCTTGGCCTGTGTTCTCTTCTTGAGCTTTCCAAGCTTTGACAGCCATGTCACCGTTCGTTGCACTTGAGAGCGTAAGAATTCCTTCGGCAACTTTCCTATCAGATTCAAGGCTTGGCAAATGTTTATAATGCTGTAACCGTTTATTTGTACCAAGTGTTTTTCTTAACCTATCATGCTCTTCTTCAGCTTGCCAACTAACTCCGTGTGCACCAATTTGATTACGCACATTTTCACCTAAAGTAATAAATTTCTCGTATACTTTGGAGTAATCTCGTTCCACGACTTGGATTCTTGGGAAATTCACCCCTGGCGTTGGTTCGATAGAATCATCGTATTTCCAATCAGGTACTTTCCCGTATGCTTGTGCAATTTCGTCTTTGGAGTCATGCTGCAAAGCAGTAGCAACAACATCTTGTACAGGTTCTGAAAAGTAATGCTCAGACATCTCAGAGAATTTTTTAGCAAGTAATTTAAATGCATCCCAATCTGATCTTGACTCCCACGGAGGAGTGATAGCTGGATTGAATGGATGAACAAAAGGATGCATATCTGTACTTGACAAGTCGTGTTTCTCATACCATGTAGCAGCTGGAAGGACAATATCCGAGTATAAACCTGTTCCACTCATTCTAAAATCATAATTTATGAGTAAATCAAGTTTCCCCTCTGGAACATCTTCAATCCACTTTATTTCGTTTGTTTGCTTTTCTTCTTCTTGCTCACTTAACGTTCCTTCATGTGTTCCTAGTAAATGCTTCAGAAAATATTCATGGCCTTTTGCAGAACTACCGATAAGATTAGCTCGCCAGACGAACAAAAGTTTAGGAAAATTAATTGGGTTACTTGGGTCATCACTTGCAAACTCCAACTCTCCAGATTTAATTTGCTCCACAACCATTTTTGATACTTCCTCGTTTGATTTTCCGTTCGCCATATTAATCGAGTTTTTATTAAACTGCGGATAAGATGGAAGCCAACCAAGTCGAGTCGCAAGAGAGTTATAATCTCCTAGATGTTTGTAGCGAGCTTCTTTTGTTAAAGGAGAGGTAAGCTGATCGACTTTTTGATCTTCATAGCGCCATTGTTCAGTTGCAAAATAGAAAAATGACGTACCCGCATGAAGGCGAGGTGGACCTCCCCAGTCACGAGCCATTGCTATAGATTGCCATCCTTCCAGCGGACGAACTTTTTCTTGTCCTACATAATGTGCCCAGCCGCCTCCATTAACACCTTCACATCCGGTCAGCATAACTAGATTCAATATTGTCCGGTATATTATGTCTGAGTGATACCAATGATTGATGCCTGATCCCATAATAATCATGGATCGACCATTGGAATCAATTGCATTTTGAGCAAATTCTCTAGCAATTTGAGCAACATCTCCGCCAGGTACTCCTGTTAATTTTTCTTGCCAAGCAGGAGTGTATATACTGTTTTCATCAGTATAGTCTAGTTCTTTTTCACCAAGTTGTTCTCTTGTTACCCCATTATTAGCTAAAAGAAGGTCGAACACAGTCGTAACATATTGTTCGTTCCCGTCTATTTCTATTTTTTTCACAGGCACTTTTCGGGAAAATGTATCTTTTGTATTAACCATAAACTGAGGAAAGCTAACCTCAACTACCTCATCTGCATTATCAACAAAACTAAGTAAAGGATCGATATCCCCAAGTTGATTATCTGTATCCTTCAAATGTAAATTCCAATTTTTATTATCTTCCCAGCGGTGTCCAACCGTACCATTTGGCGTCGCAAATTTATTTGTTTTTCGATCAAACATAACTGTTTTCCATTCAGCATTCGAGATTTCCATGTCAAGATTTTCCGCACGAAGAAATTTGCCACTACGAAGTGTATCTCCTTCTTTGGATAAAGTAATTAAAAATGGAAGATCAGTATATTTCTTAACGTACTCTTTAAAATAAGGAGTTTCTTGCTGAACGTAATATTCATTTAAAACAACTTGTGTCATTGTCATACCAAGAGCTGCATCCATACCTGCTTCAACTGGCAGCCAAGTATCTGCAAATTTAACGTATTCAGCGTAATCTGGCGCAACGGCTACTACTTTAGTTCCTTTATATCTCGATTCAATCATAAAGTGGGAATCTGGAGTTCTTGTTTGTGGTAAATTAGATCCCCAAACTAATAAATAACTAGAATTATACCAGTCCGAGCTTTCAGGAACATCAGTTTGTTCTCCCCATACTTGAGGAGAAGCTGGAGGTAAATCTGCATACCAATCGTAAAAACTAAGCAGAGAACCACCTATTAAATTTAAAAAACGTGAACCCCCCGCATAACTAACCATTGACATAGCGGGAATTGGAGAAAATCCAAAAATTCGATCAGGACCCTCTTTTTTTATTGTATGGATCAAAGAGGCTGAGATTAACGTGTTAATTTCCTCCCACGTTGTGCGAACAAAGCCACCTTTTCCTCGTGCAGATTTATACTTGTCTGCTTTTTCTGGATCTTCTATTAAGTTCTGCCAAGCCTTAACTGGATCTTTCTCTTCGTTAAGAGCCTCAGACCACAAAGACAATAATGAAGAGCGAATATATGGATACCTAACACGATGTGGACTATATGTGTACCAGGAGAAAGAAGCTCCCCTTGGACAACCCCGCGGTTCATATTCCGGCATGCCAGGCCCTGTTGAAGGATAATCTGTTTGCTGGGTTTCCCATGCAATAATTCCATCCTTAACATGTACCTTCCAACTACAAGACCCTGTGCAGTTTACCCCATGTGTTGTACGAACCACTCTATCATGCTGCCATCTGTTACGATAAATTTGTTCAGAATGTCTGTCTAATGGTGATCGTTCATATTGATCATTTAACTTCTCTGACTTACCAAAATACGATAATCTTTTCCAAAAAGGTGTAGAAGATTTTACCATGACGCCACCTCCGAAATCTTTTTTTACTTTATTAATGTCCAAATAATTTGTTTCTTTTTACCATATCATGTCTAAATATATACACCAAGTAATATTAATGATTATTTCAATGAGTGTGATAATTGTCACACTTTTAGTTTAAGACAGAATAAAACATTAGTATGCAGTTTACCCTTACTTTTAGTTTTTTATAATTCTTGTTAAACTTTAAGTTAGTAGTTTTTCAGTAGTGGTAAAGAATAGTATCTATATTAAGGAGTGTATATCAATGCATTTTCATTTAATTATTAGCGGTCATGTACAAGGTGTAGGATTTCGATATTCTGCCCAACAAAAAGCGAATGAATATAATCTTTACGGGTGGGTCATGAATCTGGAAGATGGAACAGTAGAAATGGAAGTTGAAGGACCTGAAAACCAAGTGAATCAATATGTAACAGAAATTAAAAATGGGTTTCACCGCTTTATTCGAGTTGATGATATTAATATAGAAAAAACAGAGGGAGAAAAAGGTTATAAGCAATTTACAATTAAATAAAATGACCTGTCACCACTAGAGAACAAAAGCGCGTGGCGCCCGCTTAGCAACGCACGGACTGCGCCTCGCCAAGCGAGGTAGGGTCAATGTTGATGCTCAGGAGCATCGGTTTTAATTGAGACTATTCATTACGTAGGAGATAAAGGAAACATGCCCCTGCAAAAGGGGTATGCCGACGTTGGTCGCAAAGACCGACTTTAGTCGGCCTTCCTTATTATTTTGAGCCGATGTTGACTTTTATAAACTAAAAATAACAGGCTTTAGCCTGTTATTTTAACTCTTTAAAGTATTCCTTTTTAAAACCACCGATTCGATCGCTATTGTCGATGATAAAATAAAATTCTTCAGTTTCATTTTTAACATCGTATTTTTTTCCAGGAGTTAACTTATTATGAACAATGAATTTTTTAGCATCGGCATGTACACATTCGATTTGTTTAATTACCGGTGATTTTTCCCAATTCCAATGAATCATGTATAGAACACCCCCTCTTTTTTTGACAGATTACACCTATTTAAAAAGATATAAGTAATCGCTATAGCCTTCTTCTTTCATGTCACTTTTTGGTATGAATCGCATCGCAGCTGAATTCATGCAATAGCGTAATCCACCATGTTCTTTTGGCCCATCGTTAAACACATGTCCTAAATGCGAATCCGCCTCTTTACTTCTAACTTCCGTTCTAATCATACCGTGAGTTGTATCCACTTTTTCTTTTAGTTCATAATTATCTACAGGCTTGGTAAAGCTTGGCCATCCACAACCCGCATCAAATTTTTCTTTTGACGAGAACAATACCTTACCAGAAATAATATCTACATAAATCCCCTCTTCTTCATTGTCCCAATATTTATTTTGAAAAGGAGGTTCTGTTCCATTATTTTGTGTGACCTCATATTGTAATGGAGTTAATTTGTCTTTTATATTTTCTTTTTTATCATTATTCCAATGAGTATCTATAAATTCTTCTCTTCCAGATCCCTTTTTGTATAATCGGTAATGGAAAGAATGTTTTTTATAGTAATCCTGATGTTCCTTTTCAGCTGGATAAAATGCTTTAGCTGGCAAGATTTTAGTAACAATAGGATCAGAGAATTTGCCACTTGTTTCAAGATTTTGTTTTGAATCTTCGGCTACTTGTTTCTGATTATTATTATGATAGAAGATTGCAGTCTTATATGATTCACCTCGGTCGTTAAATTGACCCTCGGGATCAGTTGGATTTATTTGCTGCCAAAATGTTTCAACGAGTTTTTTATATGGCATAATATGAGGGTCATATGTGATTTGCACAGCTTCCATATGACCTGTTGTATTTGATGTAACTTCATGATAACTAGGATTTTTAACATTACCTCCGGTGTAACCTGAAACAACCGAAATAATTCCTGGTCTTTCATCGAACGGTTCAACCATACACCAAAAACAGCCACCTGCAAATGTTGCTACTTCGTATGATTTACTCAAACGAATCCCTCCTTAATTGATGTTAAGTTCTATTTTCCTTTATTTACTGTAAAAATCAACCAGAATGTTTTATAATTTATTCATTTATATAAAGAGTTTTGGTTTTGATTGACCAAGTGTACTGGTTTTAGATTGTTCTTGTTTATTGCTTTCATTCTTTAAGTTATCTATTTCTATATCTGGGGAAATAGCGTCTGATGAGACTTCTTGATTTAGCTCACCGGATTCTAATGAATCCCCAGTCCCAAAATTATCAGCATCATTAAGTGCTTTCATCATTTTAAGCATGGCAGGAAGATTTTTTACAAGAGGGCCGTATTGCCTTATGAGAGGGGCTGTTGTTTCAACTACTCTAAGTACTTGCTGAACATTATTTAATGTTTTAGACATCCCCCCTATTCCCTTGCTTGCTATATCAGTAAGTGCTGGCTTCGCTTGTTTAAATTGCTCTATAATATTACCTGTTCCCTGTGTTGATGCAGGTAAGTTATTACTCATAGGTCTTAGAGGCCGATGCCCTGGTGGTATTTGATTTGATGGACGTGGTCGGAATACCATATATATGCCTCCTATCACGATAATATATTCTAAAGTTATAGTATGCCCTATTTATATTAGTGTGTAGGCAATAATATATAAAAGAAGGGAGAATGGTCGGTTAATATTTCCCGGGCAAGCGCAAGAACTAACAAAATTCCACAACACAATAGTCATTAAATGACGAATAACCAAGAAAAAACTCCCTATTTATCTGCAAAGGGAGTAACATACGTTCAAATTTATAGATCAGGATTGATTTTTAAATTGTAAGCTTCAAAAAGATCGTCAAACACAGTTAGCGCATTTGAAAAGGGACTATTCATTTCCAAATAATCACTAATCTCATGATAAGATGTAGCTTGTTTTGGAAAACCATGGTCATTAAAAATCCAATCGGCTAATTTACTCTTGTCATCAGGTATTGTTTTACCTCGATAGGCCATGACAAAATGATAAAATGAAATTTTCAACGTTCTCCCCCTCAATTAAGCTTATTCTTTTTATCATAACTCCTGTTGTTTTCGAAGTTTTTTTCTGTAGATGATTGTTGATAAATAGATACTGACTTCATATAGCAACATTAATGGGACGGCTACGACAATCTGTAACACGACATCCGGTGGTGTAACCAAGGCACCCACAATAAGTAAAATAAAATAAGCATACTTACGATATTTTCTTAAAAACTGAGGTGTTAGAATACCGATACTAGTAAGAAACATTGTAATGACTGGTATTTCAAATAAAACAGCAAAGGGTAATGTCAACCGGAACATAAACTTAAAGTATTTATCAACCGTAAATAACTCATTAAACATCCCATCGTTTAAAGATATTAAAAACGGTAGAATTAAATTTATAAAAATAAAATAACCGAATACAAGCCCTATAACGAACAAAAGAAAGACAGATGGAATATAAGCTAAGGATACTTTTTGTTCAGATTTTGTTAATCCTGGTTTTACAAATAACCATATTTGCAGACATAAAATTGGAAGTGTAAGGACAATGGCCATAAGTCCTGCAATGGTAAAATAGATCCAAATTGTATCTCCAGGACTTGTAATATTAAGGACAAAGTCAATATCCTTTTCAAAAAATTGGTAAATATCTTTTACAAAAATGAAACTAACTATAAAAGAAACGATAAAAAAGATGGCTGTCATGATCAGCCTTTTCCTTAATTCCGACAGATGATCAACAATGTTCATTTCAATGTCGCTATTCAGCTCTGTATTCGAAGGCATACTTCTTCACTCTCCCTATCGATGAAGCTACTTTTTTAATCAATCTAGATCAATAAACAAAATAAAAAATTTAGCATAAAAGAAGATGTAAGGTCATCCCCTACACCTTCCCTGAGAATATGATTATTTATCTTTTTCCTCTTTTGACTCATCATCCACTATACCTTTGGTAGCATTTTTAAATTCTTTTAAAGAACTTCCTGCAGCTTTTCCAATCTCCGGTAGTTTAGAAGGACCAAAAATAATTAACGCAACAACAAGAATTAGAATTAAACTAGGAATTCCAATTTGTGCCATTTATATCACCTCAGAAGTTTATTTGCAAAATCTTTTGATCTTACTCACATACTTAAATAAGGATTTTCCCTCATTATTTTAACATGATTTGATTATGAATGACAAGCTTAATAACCCCTCGCTTGTTGGTATTCCTCAGGATTATTCATATTGAAAAAGTGCTTTTTAAGCAAAGTCTCATCAATGTCATTAAATTTTTTAACAAATTTAACATTTAAGAAATCAAAAAAACTTTTCACTCTTAAATTACCCCGTTCTATTTGACTTTTTATAACATTTAAAGCATTTCTACGAAAAATACCAGAAAGAGGATGTAATTGGTCATCATATTCAGGTACGATTGCATCGTAAATCCCAAGATTATCAAGTAAATATTGGTAAACATGGTGATTAATAAACGGCATATCACATGCAGAAATTATATAATGATCTGCCTCAAAATGGTACATGGCGGTTTCAATACCAGCAAGAGGGCCTTTATTTGGATAACGATCGCTCACTAAAGGTAAATTTAAGAACTTATAATCTGCGGGTTCATTTGTAACAACGATAATTTTATCACTTACTAATTGAAGTTCCTCCGCTATTGTTTCGATAACAGTCTTATTATCTATTGTTAATAAAGCTTTATTCGTCCCCATTCGCGAAGATTTACCTCCTGATAAAATCACACCACACGTGTTCATTTTAAACCCCTCTCAAGATCTATCATATTGTAAAAAGAAATAGTCATACGGATTTTTTTCATCTTTCTCTCCCGCAACCTTAGAAGTCAATGTCCATTCTTCCTCAGAAAAATTTGGGAAATAAACATCCCCTTCAAATGTTTCATCAATAAGTGTAACATACATTCGATCAGCAATTGGTAACACTTGTTCGAATACTTTCCCGCCACCTATAACAAATAATTCGTCATTTGGATGATTATTATCAAGGTCTTTAATCCCAGAAATATCATAAATTACTTCTACACCTTCAGGAAAAGTCACATTC
The DNA here is from genome assembly GCF_018918075.1 of Virgibacillus sp. MSJ-26. Classification (GTDB taxonomy): domain Bacteria; phylum Bacillota; class Bacilli; order Bacillales; family Amphibacillaceae; genus MSJ-26. The sequence goes on along the minus strand of NZ_JAHLPW010000006.1, from coordinate 57,167 downwards.
TTATTTCTAGTGAGAATCACATGTTTTCGATTTGGTAAAACACGACCAATTGAATTAAATGTCTTTCTTCCCATAACAATAGTATGTCCGACTGTTTTTTGTTTAAAAAATTTTAAGTCTTTCGGTAAGTGCCATGGCATATCATTATTTAAACCGATAACACGATTTTGATCCATGGCTACAAGTAAAGAAATCATTTATAATTACGCTCCTTGATATAATATTTAAACAGCTATAGGTGCTTTTATAGTTGGGTGTGGATTATAATCAATGATCTCAAAATCATTAAGTTCAAAATCAAAAATTGATTTTTTATCTGTCTTGATTTTCAACGTCGGAAAAGATCTCACATCACGTGTAAGCTGAGTATTTACTTGTTCAACATGGTTGGTGTATATATGCGTATCCCCAAATGTATGTATAAATTCTCCTACCTCAAGTCCCACTTCATGTGCAATGAGATGTGTTAGCAAAGCATAGCTTGCGATATTAAATGGAACGCCTAGAAACACGTCTGCACTTCTTTGATAAAGCTGACATGAAAGTTTGCCATCAGCAACGTAAAATTGGAATAAAGTATGACATGGAGGTAAGGCCATAGATGGAATATCTTCAGGATTCCAAGCCGACACAATATGTCTACGTGAATGAGGTGTTGTCTTGATGGATTCAATTACTTCATGTAGTTGATCAATCGTTTGATTTGTAGATGTTTTCCAGTCCCGCCATTGTTTGCCATACACAGAACCTAAATCACCGTACTTATTGGCAAATGATTGGTTATTTAAAATTTCTTGCTTAAAGTTCTCCATCTGTGTTTGATACTCTTTTTTAAATTGACTATCTTCAAGACTCTTAATGCCGAAGTCAGTCATATCTGGACCGTTATATTCATCGCTTTCCACCCATTTTTTAAATGCCCATTCATTCCATATATTATTATTATTCTCTAGTAAATAACGGATATTCGTATCCCCTTTTATAAACCACAATAGTTCACTTGCAATGAGCCGAAAAGGAACTTTTTTTGTAGTCAATAATGGAAATCCTTCATTTAAGTTATAGCGTATTTGATAGCCAAAAATAGAATAGGTTCCTGTTCCTGTTCTATCCGTTTTTTGTGATCCATTCTCTAAAATATAATTACATAAATCTAAATAAGCTTGTTCTCCGGTCCTCATTGGATCTCCTCCATTTTAGTTATATCCGTACCCCATTACTTAATGTAAGAATACCTTAATATAGTAAGTCAATCAACAATTTTAAATTATTCGTAGCGACTTAGTCAAACAAAAATTGGTTATTGTAATTTATTTGTAACTTACTTGTAACTCATATAGACGGAACTAGACCATAAAATAATTTTAGATGGTCAACAGAAAGGAGCTTTTATATGAATGGCACTGCTGCGCAAGTCCTTAAACATTCATTCCTTTATAGCTTTGCGGCTACACAACCATTTGCAGTTTATGTTGATGCTTATCCCGCTTTAGAAAATAAGTTATTAATCGAATCTGAAAAGCTTAATTACGGGGAACACAGCCAGGTTGTTCGTCTACTTCAAGAAAAACTTAGTCATTTATCCTATTATAAAGACCCAATAGATGGAGAGTTTGACGTCATAACTGAGCACGCACTGAAAAAGTTTCAAAAAGACTTTGATATAGATGTAACTGGCTTAGCTAATCCACAAACTGTCCATGCTGTCGTTAATGCGGAAAAGAAAAAGTTACTATCCAAAGTAGAAAATTTAACAGAATCAATAAATATACAGATGCAAAGTGAAGAAGTTGAGACCGTGCAAGAAGTAATGCAATACTTCGGTTATTATGAAGGAGAAATTGATGGGATTTATGGTCCACTAACTGAAAATGCTTTAAAAATTGCAGAAGAAAACCATAATATAGAACTATTAAACAACTTAGCAAATGTGTCTTTAAAGGAATTATACGCATCTGAAGAAAAAGATAATGAGCAAAACGAAGTGACTGTAAATGATTCACAGTCTGAGAATGCCGGTGAGAACGAAGATACAACAAAAAATGAAAATGAGGATGATGAGCAAGAAACAGTAAAAAGTGTTCAAATCGAAGGAGCGAATGATGTTGGAATTATTGAAACCGCTCAATCTTTAGTAGGCACACCTTATGTATGGGGTGGAGATTCTCCAGGTGGCTTCGACTGCAGTGGTTTTATTCATTATGTTTATCAAACAAGAAATATAACTATCCCCAGAACTGTTAGTGATGTTTGGAATTTTGGCGAACATGTTGACAATCCTTCAGTAGGTGATTTAGTGTTTTTTGAAACATATAAAGCTGGTCCCTCTCATATGGGTATTTATCTTGGTGATAACAAGTTTATTCATGCAGGTGAATCTCGTGGAGTAGAGGTAAGCGAAATGTCCAATTCTTACTGGAGAGATAAATATATAGGGGCAAAACGTATTAATTAAAATATGTTAAATTTTTGTTTATCTATTTAATAATTTTCGCTTTATAACAAATACTAATCCTATTACACTCAAGGTGGGATAAAAATGGGATTAGTAGTGAAACTTATTATTACTCCAATTGGCATTATCTTTGCTTCATGGATTTTACCCAATGTGAATTTTGCTAATTGGTATCAGCCAATCATATTAGGTATCGTAGCAGCGCTTATTGGCTACTTTTTGGAAGTCGCCATGTTAAGAGAAGACACGAATTGGATGATGGCAATTATAGATTTTGTACTGTCTTCTGCTATCATATATTTTGGAGCTATGTTTTTCGCTGATTCATTTGTCACATTTTGGGGTTCCCTGTTAACAGGTGCCATTTTGGCTGTAACTGAAATTTTTCAACATAATTGGTTACTAAATAGCGGTCGGGCAGAAAAAGAAGGATCAGTAAGTAGTTAGAAAGAGAATTTATAATTTTATTTAAAGAGATTGGAAAAATAAAATAACCTTTATAAATTATAGTTCAAAAGCCGAACGTTTGGATTGAATATTATCCACCGTTCGGCTTTAATTTTCACTCGGATAGTTATATTCCGATTTCTTTTTTTATCCTTCCCACTCTTCATAAAAGTGATCTAAAAATTCCATCATGATGGTGTGTCTTTTCATCGCTAGACTTTTTCCTGTACTCGTATTCATTTTGTCTTTTAATAATAATAATTTATCATAAAAGTGTTGAATGGATGTGTTGGGATGCTTGTCTGGGTGGTGGATCAATTGATTACGAGCTCCTCCAAAAGCAAATGTTCTAGCAATCCCGATAGCACCAAGGGCATCAAGACGATCAGCATCTTGAACAATTTCCCCTTCCAATGTGGTAGGTGTTTTAGCTCCTTTACTGAAAGAAACATCCTTCATGGCAACTTGGATTTGATGGATTTCATGATCACTAATTTGAATGTCCTTTAAAAAAGTATTCATTTCTTTTACTGCCTCATCAGGAGTGTCAAATAGCTTTTTATCCCCAATATCATGAAGCCAGCCTGCCGCTTCACAGATGAATGTATCTCCGTGTTCTTCACTAGAGATAAACTTGGCCATTTTAGCTACTCTTCTCATGTGATAGTAATCATGCCCGGTACTATCATCATGAAATAACCTATACACATAGTCGTGGATTTTTGCTAACTGTTGTTTTTTCTTCACTTAAAAGAGTCCTGTCACTTTTCCATCGTTAGTGACATTCATATTAAGAGCCGCTGGTTTCTTTGGTAATCCTGGCATGGTCATAACATCTCCTGTTAAAACAACAATAAACCCTGCACCAACCGATGGATGTAATTCTCGAATATTAATCGTAAAATTCTCTGGTCTTCCTGTAAGTGCTGGATTGTCTGATAAGGAATATTGCGTTTTAGCCATACAGATTGGCAACTTGCCCCACCCTTGCTGTTCATAAAACATCATTTGTTTTTTAGCTTGTGGTGATATTTCAATATCATCTGCCCCGTATACTTTTTGGGCAATTTTTCTAATTTTAGTTTCTAGTGTTTCGTTCAAGTCGTACACTCTCTTAAAGTTTCGTTCTTCTACTTCAATTTTTTCAATCACTTTTTCAGCAAGGGATATACCGCCTTCTCCTCCCTTAGCCCAAACATCAGTTAGAGCAACTTGAACGTTTCTTGACTCGCACCATTCTTCTATAAATTCAGTTTCCGCTTTTGTATCTGTAGGAAATTTATTAATTGAAACGACGAATGGTAGACCAAATTGCTCAATCGTTTCAATATGCTTTTCTAGATTTTCCATACCAGCTTTTAATGCCTCGACATTTTCTTCAGTTAAGTTATCCTTATCTACTCCACCATGTAGTTTCAAGGCACGGACAGTTGCCACAATGACGACAGCATTCGTTTCAATATCTCCTGCACGCGTTTTTATATCTAGAAACTTTTCAGCACCTAAATCCGCACCAAAACCAGCTTCAGTGACAACATAATCACCTAACTTTGAAGCGGTTTTAGTTGCCATAATACTATTACATCCGTGTGCGATATTGGCAAATGGACCACCATGAATAATGGCAGGTGTATTTTCGATAGTTTGTACTAAGTTTGGTTTCATAGCATCTTTAAGTAATAAAGCCAGGGCACCTTCAACAGCCAAATCCTTAACCGTAATCGGCTCTTCATCATAAGTATAAGCAACTACCATTCTTGCTAATCTTTCTTTAAGATCGTCTAAGCTCGTCGCCAAACATAACACCGCCATGATTTCTGATGCTACTGTTATGTTGAAGCCATCTTCTCGTGGGACGCCTCTTAATGGCCCACCTAAACCAACAACTATTTGACGTAAAGCTCTGTCATTCATATCCATTACTCGTTTCCATTCGACTCTTCTAGGATCAATGTTTAGATTATTTCCGCGCTGGATATGGTTATCGATTAAAGCAGAGAGCGCATTATTTGCTGTGGTGATCGCATGGATGTCTCCCGTAAAGTGCAGGTTTATATCTTCCATTGGTAGAACTTGTGAGTTGCCTCCCCCTGCTGCCCCGCCTTTTAATCCCATTACAGGACCTAGTGATGGTTCACGTAAAGCAATGACCGCTTTTTTCCCTATACGATTCAATGCTTGGCCTAACCCCACAGTGACAGTTGATTTTCCTTCTCCTGCCGTGGTTGGATTAATAGAAGTCACTAAGATAACTTTTCCATCTTCTTTCGAATCCAATTTTTTTAGTAAATCAGTAGATAGTTTAGCTTTTGTATTACCATATGGCTCCCAATCTTCAGATGATAATCCAAGTTGATTAGCGATATCTTTTATTGGTTTTAGCGTTGCTTGTTGAGCAATTTCAATATCTGTTTTCATATGTAAGGTACACTCCTTTATATTTTGACTAGGTATTCTATCATTATTTTAACATTATACAGATAATTATTCATTTTATAAGCGCTTACAATATTAAATATACAGCAAAACTTAAAGTTAAATATATATTGAGAAAGTTCTACTTTTTAATGTTAAAATCTTGACTGAGTTTATGAAATGGGCTATATTAAAGGCAAGCAATGAAGATTTGAGACTAAAAAGAAGTATGCGCTCATAAAGCACCAATCTGATGATTCATTTTAATGATTATCAGTTTATCTTTTTTATTTTCATATCTGATTTGTATTAACACGTTTGACGTGAAAGTTTTTAGGAGGCTTATTTAACATGGAAAACGGAGTAGTAAAATGGTTTAACGCAGAAAAAGGTTATGGTTTCATTCAAGTTGAAGAGGGAAATGATGTTTTCGTACATTATTCCGCTATTCAAGAAGAAGGATTTAAAACGCTTGAAGAAGGTCAAGAAGTAACTTTCGAGATTGTTGAAGGTGAACGTGGCCCGCAAGCTGCTAATGTAGAAAAGAAATAAATAAAAAAATACAAAGCGGTAATCATTTATGATTACCGCTTTTTTTGGTGTCATTGTAAGTTTTAGAGTTTTAATTTAGGGATACACTTTCTAAAGCCTTATTTTCTTTAGGAATCCGTACACGCAATAAAATATAGTGTAAGACAGGAAAGACGATCGCTGTTATATATGAACCGAACATCAAGGGGATAATTAATAGCTCCATCCCTACTATAATATAATTAGGGTGTTTGACATACTTATAGGGACCATTCCTTATTAAAGTAACGTTTGGAAGGATAATAATTTTTGTATTCCAAAAACGACCTAATGATGCAATACACCAAACTCGTCCTAATTGAGTGACAATGAATAAAAAAAGCAATAAATAATTTAAACTCCTATTAACTTGATTGTATATAGTCGATTCAAAAAACAAACTAACAAAGAAAAAAACATGTAGGATAATAAACCATTTATAATGGCCTTCCCCAAGCTCTATTCCACCTCGTTCTTTCATCCATTTCTCATTATTTTTAGCAATAACTAATTCTCCTAAACGCTGACTAATAATAATAAGAAGCATCATCCACATCCATATTGCCATACTTATATCCACTCCAGTAAAAGAAGTTCCGAACTAAATCCTGGTCCTAAAGCTGACAAAATACTATAAGATTGATCAGGAATTGAATCTTTCATCCATTCATTTAAAACATATAAAATGGTAACAGACGACATGTTTCCGTGGTTTTTTAATACTTCATAGGAATGACTGAGTTTATTCACCGATGTATTTAGAGCTTCTTTCATAGCCTCTAGCACCTTTTTTCCGCCCGGATGAGCAATAAATGAATGGATATCTGGTTCCGTCAGACCATGATAGTTTAAAAATTCTTGGACATGTTTTTTCCACATTGAGTTTACAAGAGAAGGTATACTTTTTGAGAATATTACTTCTAAACCTGTATTAGATACTTTCCATCCCATAACATCCATACTATTTTTTTAGTATAGGAATGTACTTGTTTTATTTTAGGTTGAGTCCCTTTACTCTTAGAAAGGTGTGATGAGTCTTCACCCATAACTAATAAGGCTGCGGCACCATCTCCAAATAGAGCTGTACCTATTAAGTTGCTTTTTTTAACGTCTTCTTTTTGAAAGGTTAAACTGCATAATTCGCAACAAACAAGTAGAGCTGTTTTAGTCGGATTAGCTGAAATCCAGTCATAGACTCTTGACAATCCAATCGCTCCCCCGGCACATCCCAGCCCCCATAGTGGCATACGGGCAATATCCTCTCTAAAAGGCCTTTTGTTGATTATTTGCACATCTAATGAAGGCGTTGCAATCCCTGTACTAGATACATATACAAGTAAATCAATTGCCTTATAGGGTATAGAGGATTCAAGATGATTGTCATTATCTAGGCAATGGTCGATCGCTTTTAATGATTGTTCTTCAGCATACTTCATATATAAATTATTTTTCTCTTCAAATGGATGCTCTTCTAAAAACCAATCTTTTTCTACAACCAACTGTCTTTTTTGAATATTTGCGTTATCAAAAACGGGAATTAGTCGATCCATTTTCCTTTTAGAATATGGAAACAGATTTCTTACCAAATCTTTTACTTCTTCTTGTTTAATTTCGTAGGATGGGATACCCACTCCTACAGAACTTATATTCGCCATTTCTTTCCACCTCGTTAAGCTAGTTTTTGCTTTATTTCAATTTTTATCCATTAAAACGTCATGAAAAAGACAAATACTTTTTAAACCAAAAGGTTATATAAAACGTGGTATAAGCGCGTGTAAGCGTTATTGAATAAATTGTGAAATGTCCATAAAAACACCAAATACTATAGCAGTATTGTGTATGATAAAAATAGAACTTATTTCAAATGAAATATCAATATTTATTACCATGATCAAACTCAGAAAGGAGTGAACAACATTGGCTAATCCTCAAACTCAGCATCACATCGAAAAGAAAGAAGTTCATAAAGAAAAAGGCAATGATTATAAAGGTACATTTATGTCAGTAATGTTGTTAGGTGGATTTTTAATTTTATCTTGGGTTGGTGTTTGGATCTTATACTTAATTCGTTAGTAACGGGAGGGAGTTAAACAAATGAATATGCATAAATATGAAAAAGTCTGGCTTTTATTCGGAACTGGTACATTACTTATTTTCCTGATAATAGTCGGAATTAGTGCCTTTTACATGGGGAATCAACCACCAAGTTGTGCGGTTACGTTAAATCCAGACAAGGTTGATGAAACAGAACCTTTTAATGAGCCAGGTTTAAAACAAATTGGTGATGATGAATATCAACTTACCATCGTTGCGTCCGCTTTTAATTATGATGTGGGAAGTGATGATAAAGTCATCGAGATTCCTAAAGGAGCAACTGTTCACTTTAATGTAACAACTAAAGATGTAATTCATGGTTTCGAGTTGGCTGGAACTAATGTCAACATGATGCTAGAACCAGGTTATATTAGCACTTATACAAATACCTTTAAAAATGCCGGAACATATACATTACTATGTAATGAATACTGTGGAGCTGGTCACCATTTGATGGCAGCAACAATTGAGGTGGTTGAATCATGATAAAAAAATCGATTAGAAGTATTAATACACAAGATGCCAAATTGGCAATGGCTCATATGTATGTAGCATTTATAGCTCTTTTCATCGGTGCTTCAGCAGGTTTGATACAGACGTTAGAAAGGTCTGGTAAATTGAAGTTACCAGCAGGTATTGGATATTATCAAATTTTAACAGTCCATGGTGTTATTTTAGGTCTAGTTTTAACGACATTTTTTATACTAGGATTTATGCTTGCTTCCCAAAGTAAAACAGCTGGTAAGTACACATCGGGAGAAAGAAAATTTGCTTGGATAGGTTTTTGGATGATGACTATTGGGGTTGTTATTACAGCTACATTTATTCTATTAAATGAAGCTTCTGTCTTATATACATTCTATGCTCCAATGATGGCCCATCCAGGATTCTATATTGGCTTGACCTTGGTTATCGTAGGGAGCTGGTTTGAAGGTTTCGTTATTTTCAAACGTCATGCCAGATGGAGAAAAGAAAATCCAGGTGAACGTACACCGCTACTCAGCTATATGTCTGTCATCACCATGCTCATGTGGCAAATTGCAACACTTGGTGTAGCTGCAACGGTATTAATTCAGTTTATACCTTGGTCTTTAGGACTTACTGATTCTATTGATGTACTAGTAAGTCGTACACTATTCTGGTATTTTGGTCACCCTCTTGTTTATTTCTGGTTATTACCTGCTTATATGGCTTGGTACGCTATTATCCCAAAAATTATCGGTGGAAAAATATTCTCTGATTCACTAGCTCGTCTATCATTTATTTTATTACTATTATTCTCTATTCCAGTCGGATTTCACCACCAGCTTACTGAACCTGGAATCGATCCATTTTGGAAATATATTCAAGTTGTCCTAACATTTTTAGTCGTTATTCCATCACTGATGACCGCTTTCTCACTGTTCGCAACATTTGAAGCTAGAGGCCGTGAATTAGGCGGTAAAGGATTATTTGGATGGATAAAAAAGATGCCATGGAAAGATGCGCGTTTCTTAGCCCCATTTATTGGAATGTTATGGTTTATTCCTGGGGGAGCTGGTGGAATAATTAACGCTTCCAACCAAATGAACCAAGTTATTCATAATACAATTTGGGTTACTGGACACTTTCACTTAACTGCAGCTACATCTGTTATGTTGACATTCTTTGGTTTAGCTTATTGGTTAATCCCTTCTTTAACTGGAAGAACATTAACCGCCCGTATGAATAAATGGGGAATCATTCAAACAATAGTTTGGTCATTAGGTATGGCTATTATGTCAGGCGCTATGCATTGGCAAGGCTTATTAGGTGGACCACGACGTTCCGCATACTCAGAGTATTTAGGTAATGCTGATACAGCAGCTTTTGGTCCTTACCAACTTGCTCAAGCTGTTGGTGGATCCATTCTATTTATTGGTATGATCATTATGTTAGTCATCTTTGTTAACTTAGCATTCTTTGCACCTAAAGGTGAACAAGAATTCCCTGTTGCAGTTGAAGGTGAAACATCTGGTACAACACCTGCCGTATTAGAGAATTGGAAACTATGGATTGGTGTGACATGTGCTTTAATTCTATTTGCGTATACTATACCGTTTATCGATATTATTCAAAATGCGCCTCCAGGATCACCTGGATTCAAACTCTGGTAATATAGGGGGAAGCTTCTCCCCTCCCCTCTATACTAATGTAAAGAAGGATGTCTCTCGCTTATTTGGGTTATTAATAGAGGAGGAAAAAACTTGAAGAAATTATATATTTCATTTGCAATATTATTTGTTGTTGGTGTAGGAATAGGAGTTTACTATTTACAGGTCATTAGACCAGGAAGTGCTGAATTACCTGACGATGTCGTAATGGAAACAATCTTTGATGAAGATTACGCGTTTAGTGATATGCCCAAAAAAGCTAGATTGATCGAATTCATGTATACTAATTGTCCTGATGTCTGTCCTACTACAACGTTAGAAATGTCAAAACTTAGACATGAACTGGAGGAAGAAGGTGTCTTCGGAGATGATATTGAATTTATAACGATTACTATTAATCCACGAGATGACACACAAGAAGTCCTAAAAGACTATGCCAGTCGCTTTGAAGTAGATTCTCCTGATGACGGATGGATTTTCCTAAGAAGTTCTGAAAAAGACACCCAAGAAGTTGCTGATGCATTAGGATTTTTGTATAGAGACCCTGGAACCGGAGATATTATTCATTCTACTTTTACTTACTTCTTAGATGAGAATAATAATTTATTAGAGAAGTTTGCAATGGGCAACGGATTCGATAAGGATAAAGTATATAAAAGAATTATGAGTACAATTCATTAAAATTCTTAATTGTTAACAAAAACAATGAAGAACCTTAAAGTGGACCCCATGTCAAGGACATTTTGAAAAAAACTACTATCTTTTATCACTTTTACCTCCTATGCTTGTTCCAAAGGAGGAGCGGTGGCAAAGGAAAGCACACGCTCAAAACTTAGAGCGTGTGCTTTTGTTCTTCGATTATTTATTTTCTTTTCGGCCAAAATACTGATAATAGTCCGTTTCTATGAAACCATTGAATAGTTTTCTTTTTTTAGTTGCTTTTTGTCCGTAATATTTTTCGAAGTTTTTTGCAGCAGTCAAAATATAAACACTCCATGACGAATGTTCGCGAAGCCCTAGACCTAGTTCTTGATATGTTTTGTTAACGGCTTCTCTATCTCCTATACGTTGTCCATATGGTGGATTACTAACAAGGTAACCATTCTTTTGTTTAACAGACAAGTCACTCACTTGCATCTGTTTCCAATAGATTAGGTCGCTTAACCCTGCTTCTAAAGCGTTGTCCTTCGAAATTTTGATCATATTATGATCAACATCAGAACCTGTAATGTTTAATCCTTGGTCATAGTTTGCCATATCTTCGGCTTCTTCAAAAGCTTGATCCCATAACTTATGATTTATAAAAGGCCACTCTTCAGAAGCAAACTCTCGGTTAAAACCTGGTGCTATATTCTGCCCGATTAATGCAGCTTCTATGGGAATTGTTCCCGAGCCACAAAAAGGGTCGACAAAAGGTTCATCTGGTTGCCAATTCGTAAGCATGATTAAAGCTGCAGCTAAAGTTTCTTTAAGAGGTGCCTCTCCTTGTCCAATACGATAACCACGTTTGTGCAACCCAGCTCCCGAAGTATCAATTGTCCATGTTGCTATATCTTTGTGCAGAGCTATTTCAATTTTATATAACTGTCCTGTCTCAGGCATCTTTGATGCAATCCCATGCTTTAACTTTAATTTTTCGGCCGTAGCCTTTTTTACGATAGCTTGACAATCAGAAACACTGTAAAGTTTAGATTTAACTGATTTACCAGACACAGGGAATTTGCCTGTTTCATCTATAAATGCCTCCCATGGAAGAGCTTTGGTAGCCTCAAACAATTCGTCAAAAGTCGTCACTTTTTGTTCCCCTACAAAAATTTTGACCCTGTCAGCACTTCTAAGCCATAAATTAGCGCGGGGAATAGCTATTAAGGGGGCTTTGAACAACACGCGTCCATTTTCCGTTTTTGGGTCGTATCCGAGTTGTTTGACTTCATTTGCAACAATGGATTCAAGTCCCATCGCAGCTGTAGCAATTAATGTTACTTCTCGTTTCATAATGATTGTCCTTTCAGCTTTAAACTCTATGTCTAGTATTACCTAATTTTGTGTAAAAAAATAACCTTCCCATGTACATTAACTACTGGAAGGTGTGTGTCTTTATGACCATTGAATACTCGATAAGCCATGTTCTGTCCTTTTGTACTACTAGCGATGGTCAGTCTGGTACTAAAGGTGTAATCATCTATCTGCAAGCGATAACTTGCCCCTTTTTCGGTTGAATTCCCTAATCAAGGATGCCCCTACCTTTGTTTGGGTTGCTCACTCGTGGGGTTTACCTCGTTCCACCCAATATGTTTCCAGATTGGCTCCGTCACTGTGGCACTTTCAAGGATCTCTTCCATATCAGTTAAGACTTAGGAATTACCCTGCCGTTTACCATCATATCGGTAACCTTGACTTATGAATTGATCAAGCACGAACACTACAAACATCTCAGTTTGTGTGAGCATGGACTTTCCTCTACAGTATTTCATGTAGCGATTACGTGAGTATTCAATTTATCAACATTCGTTATTATAACATATCCGAAAGAAAATTACACGTTATTTTTTTAAACAACATTAGTAATCTGAATTAACATGCTTTCGTCCGAATACTTCTTTCTCCAAATTAGAAAGCCGTTTTAATACATCGTAGTTTACTTGATGGTTCGTATTGTTTGAACGCATTTTAGTTCGGTCTGCGTTCTCTTTTAGGTTTTCGATTTCTTTTTGTAACGTGTCAATTTTTTCTTGAAATGCATTATAATCCATTATAACTTTATCAAGAAATTCATCGACTTCTTCTTGATTGTAACCTCTCATCGCTGTTTTAAAATCTTTTTCAAGTATTTGTTTGCCGCTTAATTGAATTTGATCACTCATTATTAACACCTCTTATTTTTTAAATATGAAATAAGTATTTTTTTACCTCAATAATATCAGTGTATTACTTATATTACCCTTTATGTGTAAATTCTAGTTTATATTATAACATTAAAATAGAGACCTGAGAAATCAGGTCTCTATCAAAATAGTTTTTATTTCAAGTCTTCTGGTTCAAATGAAAACGGCAGCAACTCCTGCATTGTTACGATTTTCGTTTTTCCATTTAAATTTGTTAAAGTTATAGGCATGTCTTTTTGAAAAAACTCACTCATAACTTGCCGACAGGAACCACATGGTGGAACGGGGCGATCAGTGTCTGCTGCTACAGCCATTTCATCAAAATCAGTAAAACCTTCTGATATAGCTTTAAATATAGCTACTCTTTCCGCACAACAAGATACTGGATAAGCAGCATTTTCGATATTACAACCTGTAAAAATTCGACCTGATTTTGTTCTTAAAGCGGCGCCTACGGGAAATTTGGAGTAAGGCACATATGCTGCATCTTTAATCGCTTTTGCTTCTTCAATCAATTGTTTATTAGGCATCTCGACTTCCCCTTTTTATCATCTGTAAGAGTAATTATAAGATAAGTATTACAAAATGTAAATCGATTTCAATCACTTATTTAACACGGATAATTCGCTAATAATTTGGTCGAATATATACAGAACAGATTGACTAAGTTCCATATATCTTTTGCGCCTGGCATCGATATAATAACTGTGCATCAGCACAAGTTCCATATTTTCTCTTGTTCTTGTTACTTGTTGTGGATGAACGTTAATCTCCCTCTCCTTTACTTTTTCTAACGCCATTTCTTCCCATTCTTCCAGTAAGCTATAAACAGGTGTCGTTTCTCTTTTTACTAATTCAAAAAAATCTTTATCCCTTCTGTTCTTAGGTGGCTCAAGATGATTATATCTTTCTTTCAATTTATTTAAATGCTGTTTTAATTGTTGAGTTAATATTTTTAATTCCATAATAAGTGACCTTCTTTCTTAATTCAATAGAGTTGATGTACGGTTAAGTTTATCACCTAAAATGAAAATTAGCACTGAATCAAACTAAAGCAGACTCTTCTTTAATATATGAGTGATTCGATTGGATAACATGCCGATCATAATATAGTTGATTCTTAATACGTTTTAATGGCTGCATAGTAAAAGTTACCGCATTATCGAGTTGCTGAAAACGAGACAAAATCTCTAAATCGATATTTACGGATAACTTTTGTTCAACCTTTCTAAACTGTTGATTTAATTGTTCAAACTCTTCTACAAACTTTTCTTTGGTAACACCGTAACACATATTATTTTTTACCATTATCATCGTCTCTCCCCATCCATAAATTATTTCGCTATTATCCTTATTCTCTACGTTTATAGAATCTCCTTCTCAATCGACAAAACTAGAAGTTAACAGGCAAAGTTTGTCAAGAACTTATGTTATTTTTAGAAAGGTATATACTACTTAAAAGGATAGATAAAATGAAGAAAAAGAATTAAAAAATATACAAAAGATTGAGAGAGTAAATATAAATCTACCATATATCGTTTCAGACAGTGTGCTCTTTTACGCTCCCCTAGTATGTTTAAATATAAGTCTGTCATATTCCAACTTGCATTTTGAGACACAACGCTTGCCAGTAAAGCCCGTCTTATCTCAAGAATTTTATATAAAACTCCTGAGACGATTTTGTTCGAGTAACATTGTCTCGATTATGACGTAAGGACGCATTTGTTATATAATGTATATAATCATTACCAATCCATTTATAGGTCAATCGATAACTATCTTCTTTGTTTATTAATAAAAAACTACATTTATATTAAATTTTTGGTTTAGTAGTTATCATTTGCTATCTTTTCTGATATGATACTGTAAATGTTAGGAGGGCTCTCAATGAATTATCCAAATGGGCAGCGTAAGAATAAGTCAGCATCTCACACTAACGTTCGCCTTGGATATGGAAATAGAGGAATGACACTTGAAGAGGATATTAATGCAACAAATCAATTTTATCTTGATACGGATAAGGCAATCATACATAAAAAGCCAACGCCTGTTCAAATTGTTAAAGTTAATTATCCAAGACGAAGTGCTGCAAAAATAACTGAAGCTTATTTCAAGCAAGCTTCCACAACAGATTACAATGGAGTTTACCGAAATCGATATATAGATTTTGAGGTGAAAGATACAAAAAATAAAACATTATTTCCTTTGGCGAATGTTCACGAACACCAAGTAAAGCATATGGAATCAATTATTCGCCACGGCGGGATAAGTTTTATCATCATTAGATTTTCTTTATATAATGAAACTTACTTACTAAAAACTGAAGCTTTATTAGCATATTGGTATAATATGAAAAAGAATGGAAGGAAGTCAATTCCTTACGAAAACATAAAACTTGAAGGTTATGTTATCCCATTTAAATACCAAGCACGAGTTGATTATTTATCTGTTATTGATCAACTGTATTTCTAGGAGGAATGAATGCATGAGTTCAAAAGGCCAATCTCGTATGGGTAGAAGACAACAAAAGACTAAAGACAAACCACTTTGGAAGAAAATCATGAGAATAGCATTAATTGCAATATTAGTAATCGGGGTTGGAGTTGGAACTCTCTTTACTTATTATATTGTGACTGCTCCATCTATTGACGCTGAAAAATTATCAGACCCTTTTTCTTCGACTCTGTTAGATATAAATGGTGATCCATTTGCAGATCTTGGAGCAGAAAACAGGACTAAGATTGAATATGATGATTTACCCGATGTTTTAGTAGATGCTGTTATTGCAACCGAGGATTCGAGATTTTTCAAACACCCAGGGATTGATATTAGAAGAATTGGTGGGGCAATCAAAGCAAACTTCACCCGTGGATTTGGTGCAGAAGGTGCTAGTACAATTACCCAACAAGTAGCTGAAAACTCTTTTTTAACAAATGAAAAGAAAATTAAACTCAAAGTTCAAGAACAATGGTTGGCGTTAAAATTGGAACGCAAATTTACTAAAGAAGAAATTTTAGAAATGTATTTAAATAAAATATTCTATGGCAGCAACGCATATGGTGTGGCTGAGGCATCAAAAGTATATTTTGGTAAGGATGATTTACATGACCTTACCCTGCCTGAAGCTGCTATTTTAGCTGGTTTGCCCCAAAGACCGTCTGCATATAATCCGTATCAAAACCCAGATTTAACTGCTGAACGAATGAATACCGTTTTGAAGTTAATGGTCAGACACGGAAAAATTACTGAAGAACAAGCTGAAGAAGCGCGTGAAGTTGATGTTGAATCGCTTCTTGCTGGTAAAAAACCAGAAACAAAAGAGTATGAAGCTTTTATTGAACAAGTACGTCGAGAAATTAAAGAAAAAGTCGATGGTGCTGATATATATACAGATGGCTTAACGGTTCATACAACACTTGATCCTGATGCCCAATCTCATGTGGAATTCTTATTAAGTGACAGCGAGGATAACCCTATTAATTATCCAGAAAATGTTACGGATGCAGAAGGTAAAGAGCATAAAATGGATACTGGCCTTGTTGTTTTAGATACGAGTTCAGGAGAAATCAGAGCAATTGGCGGCAGTCGAGGTAACGATGCTACAAAAAATAATGCCTTAGATGCACATCGTCAACCTGGTTCAACGTTTAAACCGCTACTAGCTTATGCTCCTGCTATCGAATATAATAAATGGTCTACTTACCATCAATTAAATGATGATAAACCTTACCGTTTACCAGGCACTGACTTAGATGTAAGGAATTGGAACCGTCAATATCAAGGATGGATGAGCGCACGTTATGCGCTCACACAATCACTGAACGTGCCGACATTAAAAACAATCGAAGAGGTCGGCCCTGCTAAAGCACAAGAGTTTGCTGAAGGATTAGGACTTCGATTTGAAGAATCTGCTAACCTTCAATCTGCTATTGGAGGAGGAGAAGCTTCTGCAACACCTTTAGAGTTAGCTGGTGCTTATCAAGCCTTTGGTAATGAAGGAATTCATTCAGATCCTTATGCTGTTACAAAAGTTGAATTTCCTGATGGAAAGACGATTGACCTAAAGTCGGAACCAGAAGCAGCAATGGCTGATTACACAGCTTACATGATAACTGATATGTTGAAATCAGTTATCAATGAAGGGACTGGGACTGAGGCTAATGTACCTGGACTCCCAGTGGTTGGAAAAACAGGAACCACAAACAGAAAAGATGTGGATGGCAGTCCAGATTCCTGGTTTGCAGGCTATACAACCAATTATACAGTAGCTATTTGGACGGGATATAATAATAATAATATCCCACTACCTGATACTAAAATACCACATGCTTTATTTAAAAACATTATGACAGAACTCTCTAAAGATAAAGAGACAAAGGATTTTGTAAAGCCTGATTCTGTTGTAGAGGTGGATGTTGAAAAAGGATCAAACCCAGCATCACTACCTAGTGACTATACACCTAGTTCCAACATTGTCACAGAACTATTTGTCAAAGGAACAGAGCCAACGAAAACATCAGATAAATTTTATAAACTCGATCCTGTCAGTAACCTTTCTGCAAGTTATGATGAAGATGACGATATCATCAAGGCTGAGTGGGATTATGACGATGATGATGACGTATCATTCGAAGTTAGTCTTAGTACAGAAGGCGGAGAAATGAAAGTACTCTCTACTAGCGAAGATAAATCCATCGAAATAGAACAAATAGAATCTGGCTCTGAATATGAGATTCAAGTAGTCGCCATTAAAGATGACAGCCGAAGTGATCCAAAGTCCACTAAAGTATCTCTTGAAGATGAAGAAGAAAATCAAGAAGATCAAGAAGATATGAAATCAGTCGAGAACTTAACTGCTGAATATAAAGAAGACAGTTCAATTATCGATGTGTCATGGAGTTATAACGGCCCTACTGCTTCCTTTGAAGTGGATGTTAATGGTCAAACACAAACGGTAAGTTCTAATGGTCTGGAAGTCAGTGGCGCCACCCCAGGCACAGACTACACAATTACGGTGACACCTATTGGCGAAGAAGGTGCTAATGATGGCGTTAAAGGCGAATCAAAATCAACAACCGTCCAAGTCCCTGAAGAAGATGATGAAGAAGTTGATAATGATGAGGATGGAAATGAAAGTAACCTTGACGACGATCAAGCTGACGATGAGGGCGACTCTGAGAATAATGAAGAATAATAGCTAAAAAAAGTCAAGTGGAAGCCCACTTGACTTTTATTTTTCTTTTTTCATTCTCTTTTGTCCTTCTCTACATATGTCTAAAAGCGGACATTCAGAACAATTGGGATTCCTAGCTTTACAATGATAACGTCCGAAAAAAATCATTCGATGATGCGTAGCACTCCATTCCTCTTTAGGCACTTTTCTCATTAAAGTCTTCTCTACTTCAAGAACAGAGTCTTTCCAACGGCAAATGCCTAGACGTTTAGATACACGCTCAATATGTGTATCAACAGCAATTGCAGGTTCTCCAAAAGCTACTGACATTACAACATTAGCGGTTTTACGACCAACCCCTGCCAATGAAGTTAATTCTTCACGTGTCTCTGGCACTATACCATCATATTCGTCGATTAGACTTCGGCAAAGTTTTTGAATATTTTTTGCTTTATTTTTGTATAAGCCAATCGATCGAATGTCCTGCTGAAGTTCTTCAACTGATACAGCTAAATAGTCTTCAGGGGTTTTGTATTTTTCAAACAAACTTTTAGTTACTTTATTAACAAGAACATCCGTACATTGTGCTGATAATAAGACAGCAATTACAAGTTCGAAAGGATTATCGTGTACAAGTTCACACTCAGCATCAGGAAACATTTGCTCCATTTGGTCTAAACAATACCTTATTTGCTTTAAATTTAACATTAATTAGTCTTCCCCTTCTAACCAATTATAGTAAAAAGATGTATCGCGTTTTCTGACATCTGGTTGATGTTTAGATTGCTTTTCATGAAATGACTTACTTGCCTCACGAGCATCTTCCACCGACTGTATCCCTTTTTGTTTCCAATTCCTCAAAATGCGATCAATATATTTAAAATTCAATTTCCCCATTAATACGGATTCTCTAAGTCCTGCCTTAATTAAAGAAGGTGGTAAATTATCTTCGTCTAACCACACATTAATTGTCTCTATTTCAAATGGAGATAGCGGTCTCCCGAACTCTTGTTCAAAAAGAATAAAAATAGTTCCATCTATCGAATCTTTTTCTTCTGTCTCTTCGAAATACAATTTTTCCCATAAAGGATCTAATGAGTATATTTCGCTCAATTGGTTTTGTTCATTATTTACTTGCTTGATAGAAAGTAGATCTTTTTGAATAAGCTTTCTTAATATGTTAGCACACTCTTCTTCAGAAATAGTTAAATAACCAGCTAACTCAGCTGGTGTTGGAAAATAAATGAAATTCATTAGAAACCGGTGTAATTGCAAAATAACAACTAATTCCTTTTCATTAACACCTAAAGATTTAAATGACGTTAATAATTTTGATGGTATAGTAATTTGGCTTTGTAATATTTCTTGTATTGAAGATTTTTTCGGCATCAAATAAGCACCTCATTCATATTATAGCATGAGTTAATAATGTATGATCTAGATTGAGCGACATTTAGCTAAAGCAGTACTTATCTAATCGAAACGAATCCCCTGCAAATACTTTGCAAGGGACTCATTAGTTTATAGATTTGATTTCTACTCATGGATATAATCGATTTAATAAACGCGGGAAAGGAATTGTCTCACGAACGTGTTCAACTCCAGCTAACCAAGCAACGGTTCTTTCAAGTCCCAGTCCAAATCCTGAATGTGGAACACTTCCGTATTTTTGTAAATCCAGATACCATTCATAGGCTTCAGCAGTTAACCCATGCTGTTCGTATCTTTCTTTCATCATTTCAAGATCATCAATTCGCTGTGAACCTCCAATAATCTCTCCATAACCTTCAGGCGCAATTAAATCTGCACATAATACGACATCAGATCGTCCGGGTGCTGGTTTCATGTAAAAAGCTTTAATTTCAGCAGGATAATTAGTAATGAACACAGGCTTATCAAAATGATCAGCAATAGCAGTCTCATGAGGTGCACCGAAATCATCGCCCCAATCAATATCCGTAAAACCCTTTTCTTTTAATAAATCAATTGCATCGTCATAAGATATTCTTGGAAATGGAGCTTTTATTTGTTCTAATTTTGATGTATCACGTTCCAACGTCTTTAATTCCATTTGACAGTTATTTAAAACGGATTCCGCTAAAAAGCTAACATAGTCTTCTTGTATTTTTAAGCTTTCTTCATGATCTACAAAAGCCATTTCTGGTTCAATCATCCAAAATTCAATCAAATGTCTTCTTGTTTTGGACTTTTCTGCTCTAAACGTCGGGCCAAAAGAAAATACTTTACCAAAAGCCATTGCTGCAGCTTCCATATAAAGCTGTCCACTCTGTGATAAATAGGCTTCTTCATCAAAATATTCGGTATGGAATAATTCAGTTGTCCCTTCTGCAGAAGAGGCTGTTAAAATTGGCGGATCAATCTTTACGTAACCGTTATCTTGATAATATTGGTACGTCGCTCTTATTATTTCATTTCTAACTTTCATAATAGCATGTTGTTTTCTGGAACGCAGCCATAAATGGCGATGGTCCATTAAAAACTCAGTTCCGTGCTCTTTAGGTGTAATTGGATAATCAACCGCTTCATGAATGAGTTCAATATCTTGCACATGCATTTCAAATCCAAGTGGAGAACGTTTATCTTCAACAATTTTTCCTGTTATGTAAAGGGAAGATTCTTGATGAAGATTTTTGGCCAGCTGAAACGCTTCTTCACTCACATCATTTTTAGCTACGACACCTTGCATATATCCCGTACCGTCACGTAATTGTAGAAATGCAATTTTACCACTGGATCTCTTATTTTCAAGCCAAGCTCCTATTGTAACTGTTTTTCCTTCATATTGTTTTACTTGATTTATTGTTGTTTTCAAAGGAATGACCTCCATTTTCTTATAAGTAATAGTATATAATTATTGATGTGACGTAACAAAACGTTTGATTCTCTCCGCGGCTTCGATTAATAAATCTTTTGAAGTCGCATAGGATAAGCGAACATTGTCTGGGGACCCAAAACCTGAACCAGGTACTAATGCTACCTTTTCTTCTTCTAACAATGCCTTCACCCATTCGTCAGTACTTGTAAAGCCATTCATTTTGACTGCTTCTTTGACATTAGGAAATAAATAAAAGGCACCGCTTGGTTTATCGCAGGTAATACCTGGTACATTAATAATCATATTATATAATGTATCAAGTCGATCCGAAAAAACTGTTCGCATTTCTAAGGTTGGATCTGTATCTGTTTCGTAAGCAGCCAGTGTAGCATATTGAGAAATGGAAGTTGGATTGGAGGTTGCGTGAGATACAAAGTTTGTCATCGCCTTCACAATATCTTGAGGACCTGCAGCATAACCTATTCTCCACCCTGTCATTGCATGTGATTTTGATACGCCGTTAATGATAACAGTATTTTTCTTTAACTTTGGTGATAGCTGTGCCATTGAAACATGCTTTTCAGCGGTATAAATAAGTTTTTCGTAAATTTCATCTGATACAATTATAATGTTATTTTTAAGACAAATTTCTCCAATTGCCAACAATTCTTTTTCATCATACATCATGCCAGTTGGGTTACTCGGTGAGTTGATTATAAGCGCTTTTGTTTTCTCAGTAATTTGTGATTCTAATTGTTCGGGTGTTAATTTAAACTGACTTGCTTCGGATGTTTCTACGACAACAGGTTCCCCACCTGCTAGCTTGATTTGTTCGGGATAACTTACCCAATAAGGGGCAGGGACAATCACTTCATCTCCTTTGTTTAATAAAACTTGAAAAAGTGTATAAAGTGCGTATTTAGCTCCTGTTGTCACAATAATTTCTTCAGGATTATAAAGTAAGTTATTGTCTTGTTTTAATTTTTTGCTGATTGCTTGCTTTAATTCAGGAATGCCGCTTGAAGGGGTATATTTTGTTTTACCTTCATCCATAGCTAGCTTTGCTGCTTCAATAATAAAGTTCGGTGTATTAAAATCTGGCTCCCCGACTCCTAATCCAATTACATCGTATCCTTCTTTTTTAAGCTGCTGTGCCTTAGCAGAAATCTCCAATGTTGGCGAAGGTGTTAAACTTTTAACCCTACTTGCTAATGACATTTTCATACCTACCTTTCATATATTAAACACCAATGTTTGTTGTCGTACTATGAAATAATTACAATTTTATTTAAATGTTCGTTTGAATCGGTATTGTTCATATCGTGATCCATCATCCATCGATAAATAGTCAATAATATAGTGTTGGTCAGCATCTTCGTATGTTAATTCCCACAATGCTTTTTTATCTATCATAGCGGCATTTACTTTAACGAATTTACAACTGCTACACTCATCCCGCCATAAGCTAAGTATATTTTCTTCTGATATCATTTCTTCACTATCAAAAGTTTCAATGTGTTCATTGTCATCATTATTGTCGTTTTTTTCAACAAAAGCAATTTCTTTAACATCATCTGCGGTATGACCGAAAACAATATGATATACTTTCTCACCATAATAATGCGTTGTCTTGTCAATTGTCACTATGTCTGTTTTGTCCAACACTATTTTTTCAGTTTGAGAATAATCTTTTGTCTTGGCTTCTTGAATATTTTTATACAAAATGATGCCATAAATCGCTAAAATAAGTAAAATTAGCACTACAATACTAAATAACCACTTTATCCATGAAGGAATTGTTCTTTTATTCTTATAATAATTGATTTGCATAGCATACCCTGACTTCTTGGAAATAGTTTAAACGTTTTAAATTAAAAAGGAAATTCTTTTTATGATACATATTAGATTCTCCTCATTTTTATCCTTTTATTTCTAAGCATATTGAAAGATTCGGGGTAAATAATAAGATGTACGTTGAGATTTCAATTCAACAAATTTACCCTGACCTATACCATTATAGATTGCTTTAGTGTACTGATACAGCCAAAATTATGGGTGTATCAGTATATATTTTTAAAACCAAACTTTCGCATTTTGCATTAATACACTGGTCGAGTCATAGGATATAGGCACATCTGGTATAGATTTCGTAAAAAAGCTTCCATATCTTGCTTTAACGATGCGAGCATCACATATAAATACGATGCCACGATCATTTGTCGATCGTATTAATCTTCCAAAACCTTGCTTAAAACGCAAGACAGCATGAGGTAGAGCCAACTCGAAAAAAGGATTTTTACCATTAGCCTCCAAATTTTTAGATTTAGCTTCATACAAAGGATGATTAGGAGGTTGAAAAGGTAATCTGGCTATCATTAAACAGGATAAATTTTCGCCTGGTATATCAATTCCTTCCCAAAAGGAGCTAGTCCCCAATAAAATCGCTTTATCATATGTTTGGAAATTTTTTTTAAGTCTTGACCGACTCCCACTGGAAATGCCTTGAGCAATTAAGTTAAAACCATAGAACTCTGAAGTCTCTTTTAATAAGTAATATGTTCTACGCAACATATCATAGGAAGTGAATAGGACAAGCATCCTACCGCTCGTTATTTCAGCTAAAGATATGATTGCCTCAGCTACGGAATAAATAAAATCATCTAATTTACCATACTTAATATCGGGAAAATCATTCGGAATCATAAGTTGAACTTGATTTTGGTATGAAAAAGGTGACTTTATTTTTTCTTTAATCAGACGCTCCTCAGGAATACCTAATCTTTTTTGTATATATGAAAAAGAATTTCTCATGGTTAGCGTTGCGCTTGTTAATATAACGCTCTTTTTCTCATTAAATAAATCAGTAGAGAGTATAGTTGAAACATCTGTTGGTTCACTATATAAGTATACCGCATTTTTAGCTCCATACACTTCTACTTCTATCCATTTTACATGTTCTGATGATTTTCCCTCAATAAACAAGTGTTCAAATGAATCAATATATGTTTGGAGCTCTACGAGAAAGGCTTGCATTTCATCCTCTTCATGTTTATCAAGCTCAATGTTTTGGTTAATTTGAATTAAGAAATGTATCATATCCCTAAAATAGAACGTCAAACGATTTATCATTTCTTTTATAAGAGACCAAGATGTTTTTTCTTCTTTCTCTTCCTCAAAACGATATTGCAGGCGCCCAATATCACTTGTTGATTTGTCCTTTTTGTGTTGGTCAACAACGTATTGAAATATAGTTCTAAATAACTGGTCAAGCTCATACTTTAAGTCATTCATCAATTGATCCCATTTATCAATAGGAATGTCGTTCTTTATAGACGTATGGTTGTCAATTAGGTTATGAAACCATCCATTATCCTCACTTCCTCCAATTTGGTTTAAACTATAGATGATATCAACATAGTCTAACTTTAGGCCATAATGGTGAGAGGCCGTATCTTCCAAATGATGGGCTTCATCAATTATCGTCTTCTGGTAGCTAGGAATAAATGAGTAATCATTGTACATATCTGTACACAATAAAGCATGATTTACAATGATAATGTTTGCTTTTTGAGCCCTTTCACGAGCTTTTTGATAAAAGGAATAATTAAACCATGGAGAGGATGGCTGAATCGCTCCTTCTATATCACTAGAAACCTTATTATAAAAATAATAGCCGCTCGAAGGTAAACTGATTTCATCAATATCGCCTGTTTCAGTTTCTGTAAGCCACACTAAAATCATTGCTTTTGTAAGAGCAACGTCATAATTGTCTCGTTGTTCAGACCTCAGCTCTTTCTCAAATTTTTCTAAACTAATATAATGACGTTTCCCTTTTAATAAGGCCACATGAAAAGGAAAAGGCAACAATTTTTTCATCAATGGTGTCTCTTCATCTAATAATTGGCTTTGCAGTTGGGTGGTAAATGTACTTATAATAATTCGTTGACCAGTTTTAACTGATTCGTATATAGCAGGTAATAAATAACCTAATGATTTACCCGTGCCCGTTTCAGCTTCAATTAACGCATGGTAATTTGACTGAAACGCATCATAGATATGTTCAGACATATCACGTTGACCTTCTCGTTTCTCATAAGTTGGCAAGAATTGTTTTAATGCTCCATCATCCTCATAGATATCGTCTAAGAATGCGCCGTAAGATAGTTGAGGCGTACTTTCTTCAGTTGAAAACTCAACCGGTCTTTTAAATGCCAGGCCTTTATAAGTATGTATCGAACTATCTTCAGATAGAGAAAAAGAAAGTTTGTTTTTAACATTGGTCAAAATTGAAAATAAATCAGATTTCAAAACAGATTCAAGTTTTAATAAATGAGTTATTGTTTCATAAGGCATTTTATATAATTTAGTTTTTAAGATTAGAAAAAGCTCAGCTGTAACGTAAGCATCAGAAAGTGCTCGATGTGGATCACGGTGTTCTAATTTAAAGTATTCCGCAAGTTGACCTAATTTAAATCCTGGAGCGTATGGAAATAAAACTCTTGATAATTCTACAGTATCTAATACCGGATTATTTAAAGGTTTATATAATAGTTCCTGTAATTCACCATTCAAGAACCCTAAATCGAATGATACATTATGAGCCACAATATAGGCATCTTTTAATATCGCAACTATGTCATTCGCTTTATCATAAAAATGAGGGGCATCTTTAACATCGGTGCTTGTAATACCAGTTAAATTAGAAATAAAAGAAGGGATTTCTTTATTTGGCTGAAAGAAGCTTGAAAATTGATTTGTAATAACATCATTTTCAATGACAACCATACCTATTTCAATAATTTTATCTCCCTTTGCTGCTGAATGTCCGGTTGTCTCTAAATCTATAACAACATATTTATTTTTCATTTTTTACCTCCTTTCACTAAAGGGTTTAAACTTAAAATAAGGCTCTTATCAGATGATAAGAGCCTTTTTATGCGTTAAGATATCTCCCTATCAAACTTTGGTTAAAGGCATTTCTTGATCAATCATTTGTTCTATCTCGTTTTTATCGTTCATTATAGCTATTTTTGGGTTAAAAGAGTTAACATTTGCTTCTGGTATCATGGCGTACGAGATAATGATAACAGTATCACCTTTTTGAACTAAGCGAGCAGCAGCTCCATTCAAGCAGATAATGCCTGTTCCTCT
This sequence comes from Virgibacillus sp. MSJ-26, assembly GCF_018918075.1. Lineage (GTDB taxonomy): Bacteria > Bacillota > Bacilli > Bacillales > Amphibacillaceae > MSJ-26. Next base: position 31,009 of record NZ_JAHLPW010000006.1, on the reverse strand, counting down.
TTCCCCTGCAATTACATATGTTTCCAAACGAGCACCATTATTATTATTAACAATTTGTACTTTCTCATTAGGGATAATATCGACACTATCCAAGATATCTTGATCAATTGTTACACTACCTACATAATTTAAATCAGCATGAGTTACTGTTGCACGATGAATTTTTGATTTCATTAGTGTGCGGTACACGAAACTTCCTCCTAATCCAATCGTTTTAGGACTTGTCCATCCATATTTAAAATAAGATTATCAATTAGGCGAGCATACTTGAAAAATATAGCTACGGCGATAATAATTTGTTTTTTATCAATTACAGAAACTGTGTGTAATGAAGGAAATTCAAGAATTTCCACATAATCAATACCCACATCTATATGTTGCTTTAATGTATTGATAATCTCTTTTTTAATGATAACAGGATTTTCCTCACCGTCAACTATTAATTGCTGGCCTATTTTTAAAGATTTATATAACCAAATGGCTTGGTCTCGTTCCTCTTTAGTTAGATTAATATTTCGACTACTCATAGCTAATCCACTGTTGTCTCTTACTGTGGAAAGACCAACGAGGTCTATTGGAAAATTCAAATCCGTAATCAATGCATCAACAACTGCCACTTGTTGTGCATCTTTTAAACCGAAGTATATTTTATTTGGTTGAACAATATGAAATAGCTTTGTTAAAACCGTAATAACTCCATCAAAGTGACCAGGCCGAGATCGTCCACATAACGCGTTAGTGCGCTCTGTTGCAGCCATTTTAATTACCATTTCCGTTGGATACATCTCTTCTATCGTAGGCATAAACAAATAATCCACTCCCATTTGTTTTGCCAAATTAATATCGCGTTCTTCATCTCTCGGATAGCTATCATAGTCTTCATTCGGACCGAATTGCAACGGATTGACAAAGATACTTACGATACTGATTTCATTTTCGTGTTTAGCCTGCTTCATCAGGGACAAATGCCCTTTATGAAAATATCCCATAGTTGGGACAAAACCGATTGTTTTCTTGGACTGATGGAGTTTCGTTGTTATTTGCTGTATTTCCAGTATAGATTTAATTATCTTCATATGTAGCGCCTTTCTTATTCTGGAAGTAAACTTGCATCTTTAATTAAAAATGAATAATCATCCGTTGGAAATGATGTTTCTCTTACTTCTTTAATGTATTTTTTTAACGCTTCTACGCCAACTTTATTAAAATCTGCATAAGGTTTTACAAATTTCGGTAAACGATTCACGCCATATTTAAGAATATCATGGTAGACTAGAACTTGACCATCGCAATCGACACCCGCACCAATGCCTATTGTAGGGATGTTTAATTTTTCGGTAACAATTTTACCTAGCTCTTTAGGAATACACTCCAAAACTAAACCAATTGCCCCAAATTCTTCTAATTTCATGGCATCTTTAACAAGTTTCTCACCCGCTGTTTTATCTTTTCCTTGAACTTTATAACCTCCAAGTACGTTTACAGTCTGTGGGGTTAAACCTAGATGTGCTATGACAGGAATTCCCGCCTCTGTCAGACGTTTCGTTAGGGTAAGAATATCTTCTGAAATACCTTCAAGTTTTAGAGCTTGGGCCCCAGTTTGTTGAAAAAGCTTTTGAGCATTTTTTAATGACTCCTCCATCGATATATGATATGACATAAATGGCATGTCAACAACCATAAACGTATTTGTTGCACCACGCTTAACTGCCCTAGCATGATGAATCATATCATCAACTGTGACTTCTATGGTGGAATTGTATCCAAGCACAACCATTCCAAGCGAATCACCGACAAGTATCATGTCAACCTCCGCTTCTTCAGCTTGCTTTGCTGAAGGATAATCATAGGAAGTCACCATTGTAATCTTTCTGTTTGATTGTTGCATCTTTTGAAGATCATTTCGACTTAGCATAAATTATTAACCCCTTTCATCAAACCAGTCTATTTCTGCGGAATATAATTTTTCAGTCATACCATCCGAGTTTTTAACTAATAATGCTCCATCCGCGGCAATACCGTGAAAAACTGCCCTCCATTCACGTTTTAAAGTTTTAATAAAAACAGGTTCTCCTATTCTAAATCCATAACTTTCCCATTTTAATTTTATTTCTGAAAACCCATCATTTAAATAAAGTGAATATGTAGATTCGAATGTTGATAGAATTTCTTGTATGAATTTAGTGATATCTATGTCTGTCTTCGTTGTTAATTTAATCGAGGACATCTTGTGCTGTAAGTCTTTTGGTAAATCAGCCTTATCATGTAATATATTTAGACCAACCCCGATAACGACATACTGAATTTGATCCTGTTCTGCCTGCATTTCGGTTAATATCCCTGCTACTTTTTTCCCTTTTATTAAAATATCATTAGGCCATTTAATTTGTGGCTTTTCGCCCGTAACCTTGTAAATAACATCAGCAAGAACAGTTGCAGTAAGTAATGTTAACTGGGGCGCTAAATGTGGTGAGATGGAGGGTCTAAGTATCAGACTCATCCAAATACCTTTATCTTTTGCAGAATACCATTCTCTGTTCATTCGTCCTTTACCCTGTTTTTGTTCATCAGCAATGACAATGGTTCCATGCTTAGCATTCTCTTGGGCTAGTTGGTGTGCTATCGTTTGTGTGGAGCTTGTTGTTGTTTTATGTACTATCGTGTTTCCCATCCACTTTGTTCTCAAGCCCCATTTAAGTGTGTTCTCACTGATTTTATCAGGAAAACTAATAATCCGGTATCCTTTGCGTGGGATGCCTTCGATGATATACCCATCCTTTTTTAATTCATTCATATGTTTCCACACGGCATTTCGAGATATATTAAGATACTCAGACAGTGCCTGCCCTGATATATAATTTTCTTTACTATTGGCCAACAGATTAATTAATTGTCTTCGGGTGGATTCCATTTTATCCATTCCTTTAATTTTTCGTAATTATTATCGATATTGCCTAACACCACTTTTTTTTCAAGTTGATTAAAGACTTGTTGTATCCATGGCCCCTTAATTCTCTTAGGGAACATCCGAATAATATCATTCCCATCAATATCAAGTTCTTTTTTTGATTTGATTGGTAGTTGTTTTACTAGTTGCATAAATTCATTTTCATCTATCAATAAATTGTCTTTAAATATTGCATTAACCAATCTTATAAAACTGTGATATAAATTTGTATTAAGATTATAGATAAGCCACGAATCTAAAGTTTGAGTCTTTTTATAATAAAACAATGCATCAACTAGATTGAGGGCTATGTTTTTAATTCTATTCGAATTTTTCCATTGTTTGATCCAGGTTTTAACGGAAATATTTGGTTCAATAAAATGAGCTAAAGCAATAAATTCTCCAAATGATTCCATCGGTTCTAATTTATCAGGAAGTTTATTGATTATATTAGGATTTTCCCTTACAGTTGGCAAATATCTATAAACCCCTGTCTCTCTCAAATAGTAAATACCTTTATTTATATCTTTTCCAGCAACTAATTTTTCCAGTTCATTTGTAATACGCTCAACAGCAATCTTTTCAAGTGAAGGTTTTACTTCTTGTATTGCGCTTAAGGTCTTTTTTTCAATAGTAAAACCTAATTGGCTAGCAAAACGTATAGCCCGAATAATTCTTAAAGGATCTTCTTTAAATCGCTCAACCCCATCACCGACAGACCGGATTAGACATTGATTTAAGTCTTCTTGACCGTTAAATAAATCAATTATTTTCCCCTCTTTATCCATAGCTAAAGCATTTATAGTAAAATCTCTACGCTGTAAATCTAAATTAATGTGATCAATAAATTCGACCTTATCTGGATGGCGCTGATCACTGTAAGTTCCCTCTAACCTGAAAGTAGTTACCTCAAATGAAGTTTTTTTATGTCGGACAATAACGGTTCCATGTTCTACACCTAAAGGGATAACTTTGTCAAAAAGTGCAATAATAGTATTTGGAAAAGCAGATGTAGCAATATCAATGTCTTTAGTTTGATTATCTAACAATAAATCTCTAACACAGCCTCCAACAAAATATGCTTGATAGCCATATTGCTCAATTTTATTAATGACTTCTTTTCCTACTAAAAATTGTTCATCAAACATTTTTATCACCGAATTCTCTGGTACTTGACATTACATCTTCATATAAATCCAAATATTGTCCAACAATCCTCTTGGAATTAAATTTACTGTTAACTGATTGTAAAGCATTTTCAGATAGGCTTCTCATTTTTTCTTCATCTTTTAACAAATCAATTGCATAAATTGCTGCTTGAGTCGTGTCTCCAAGCTCAACAATATAGCCTGTTTTCTCATGGTCAATAACTTCTGGTATTCCCCCTACATTCGTACCTATACAAGGGACCTTACAAGCCATCGCCTCTAGGAGGACAAGGCCAAAACTTTCCTTTTGTGACAATAGTAGCATCAAATCTGATATTGACAACAGATCTGTAATATTCTTTTGCTTACCTAGGAAAAGAACGTTGTCATCTAGTCCCAGTTCTTTAACAAGTTGGTAAATCTGATTGAACTCTGGTCCATCACCAACTAAGAGTAGTTTAGCACTTAATTCGTCATTTACTTTTTTAAAAGTGTAGATAATATCTTCAATACGTTTAACTTTACGGAAATTTGATATGTGAATAATGACTTTATCATTTTTATTAATCCCATATTCCATCTTAACACTGGGTAAGTCTCGTTTAAAGTACTCCTCTTCATTAATAAAGTTATGAACCACTTGAATGTTCTTTTTAATTCCGAGCATGTCCTTTGTTTGCAACACTAAGTTGTTTGATACAGCGGTGACTGCATCAGACTGTTCTATTCCATATTTAATCATATTTCGGAATGTATCATCAATTCCTAAAACAGTTATGTCTGTTCCATGCAAGGTCGTGACAATTTTAACATCATGTTTAGCTATGTCTCTTGCTAAAATTGCACAGATGGCATGCGGCATAGCGTAGTGAACATGTAATATATCCAATTTTTCACGATCGACCACTTCTGCCATTTTGGATGCCAGTGCTAAATCGTAGGGTGGATATTTAAAAACCGGATAGTGACTTGGCTCTACCTCATGAAAGTATATTGAAGGATGAATCTGATTTAATCTAAATGGTAAACTTGATGTAATAAAATGTATTTCATGTCCTTTTTCTGCTAATTTCATCCCAAGTTCAGTAGCTATTATTCCTGACCCTCCTACTGATGGGTAGCATGTTATACCAATTTTTTTCATAGGTCTCTTCCTTTATGTTATTTTCTTACTTTCCGCCAACTTAAATCCTCACGATCTAATCCTTTTATAACAATTTCTGCCGCTGCGATATTCGTAGCCAGAGGTATAAGATGAACATCACATAAGCGCATTAATGCACTAACATCTGGTTCGTGTGGTTGCGCTGTAAGTGGATCTCTAAAAAATATGATTATATCCATTTCATTATTTGCAATCATAGCACCAATTTGCTGATCACCACCTAAAGGTCCCGATTGAAAACATGTAATAGACAGTCCAGTTGTTTCCTTAATCCTCGTTCCTGTAGTGCCTGTAGCAAAAAGGTTATATTTTTTTAAAACATGACTATAAGCCGTACAAAACTCTATAATCGTTTCTTTTTTCTTATCATGGGCTATTAATGCAATATTCACGGAAGAGCCTCCTCAGGTTAACAAAAGCCATATAGCAAATTTACTGCTCGAAGTCCATAATATTTTCGAGTCCGTAAATTAATGAGTTAATCGACAAGACATGCTCCACAGCAAGCTTTACACCAGACATGAACGAAGATCGGCTAAAGGAATCATGTTGAATGGTTAGCGTTTGTCCTTCTCCACCTAATATAACCTCCTGATGAGCTACTAATCCTGGTAATCTGACGCTATGAATTCTTATCCCGTCTTTTTCCGCTCCTCTAGCTCCAGGTAGTACTTCTTCTTCATCTGGATGTCCTTGTGCTTTAACCGGTCTTACTTCATTAATTAAATCGACAGTTTTCATAGCTGTCCCAGAGGGAGCATCTAATTTCTGATCGTGATGTTTTTCAATAATCTCGATATCGGGAAGAAACTTTGATGCCATCTGAACAAATTGCATCATTAGCACAGCGCCCACTGCAAAGTTTGGAGCGATAATACATCCTACTTCATTTTTAACAGCCAAATCGGCCAATTCTTCAATTTGATTATTAGTAAGTCCCGAAGTTCCTACAACTGGCCGAACTTTATGCTTAATAGCAAGCATTGTGTGATTGAATCCTGCTTCAGGAATGGTTAAATCAATAAGAACATCTGCCTCAATTGAGGCCAAACATTCCTCTGCATTTTCAAAAATAGGGACGTCAATGTTTGGTAATGATTCAATATCATTTAAGGTTTTTCCGTTATTTTTTCTATCAATACAAGCAACTAATTGAAAATTAGGTTCTTCATTAATCATATTGATTGCTTCAGACCCCATGCGCCCTCTAGGACCAGCGACGATGATTTTGATGTGCATATTACTCCTCCTCAACTACGATTAACTACAATTGTATATTATCTTGTTTACGTGTCCATCTATTTTTATCACGTGTTTCAAATTTAGTCATAGATTTATGGAATGCTTCAGATAGATCTATATTTAATGAGTTACCAAAGCACGCTAGTACGAAAATTATATCTCCGATTTCTTCTTCAACAGTTTTTTCTTTTTCTGTTGTTTTTTTTGGTTTTTCACCATAGTAGTGATTAATTTCGCGAGCCAGTTCGCCAGCTTCTTCAGTTAATCTAGCTGTTAAGCTCAGAGGGGAAAAATAACCCTCTTTAAATTGCCCTATATATTCGTCAACTCTTTTTTGTATTTCTTTTGTATTATACGTTGAATTTTTAATCCTAAAAACCCCACTTCATTTAGACTCTCTTTTTATGTTAGCTAATTGAATTCAATTTGACAAATTATATATTCTATCAACCAAAATCCCCATAATTCTCCCCATCCCAATTTCGTAATAGATGTAAACTGCATGGTAATTCTTTTTAAGATTGATCACAAATTTTTGAAGCTTAGAAAGGTGCTGGATTGTTTTCCACTCCAGACTATTGCTTTCCGCGGGCACGGCTTCAGCCTTCGACGCACAGGACGCGCTAGTGCAGGTGTTGCGACAGGATGTCGCGTACTTAACCTGCCTCAAGAAGGCCGTAAGTGCGCCTACGATTTCTAGTAACGCTACGCAGCAGTTTCCTCGGCAAAAGGGAGCAAAGAAGATTATTCAAGTAGTACCTTCTCTGCCGGATCTTCAGTCTCGTGGGACTGCAGAAAATCCTACCGAAAACCCATTGTGGAAGCTGAGGCTCATCAACCACCCACGGAAAGTGAACCGCCCCCTGTCAAGTAGACAGTATAAATAAAAAGATAAACAATTAGGCGGATAGCTCTGTATATTCCAGTGGGGCTAGTCTGTCTAAGTTCTATTGAAAACGTTCATAATTGTAAAAATGAATGTATTCATCTATAGCCTCTTCCAGCTGTTCAAACGAGGGTCTTCCCTCGTATATAAATAATACTTCTCGCACTTCAACGTTCCCCAAAAACCTTCTATAGACCCGTTATCAATACACTTACCAGGGCGAGACATACTATGTTGTAATTTCGCATTCTCCATGATCCGTCTAAAACCATTTGATGTATATTGAACCCCCTACTCAAAAGGGAGCATATCAAAGCGTAGCGTATTTCCGTAGCGATGGTTTATCGCATTGTTTTAATAGATAGTGTTAAATTACCGCTCAGTTTATGTATATTGCGTAATTTATCATTAACTTATCACAGAAATTGCTTTAGTAATAAGGAGTATTATATTGAACTTAAGAAAGTTTGTTCATTAATGTTATATTGTTTATAATGAGATATCATAGTCTACGGATTGAACACCTGAGAAAAGTGAGGGATTAGCCCATGGTTTTTGGTTTACGATTGAAGAATATTTTTTTCATTCTACTTGGCTCGGCAATAATGGCCTTTGGTCTTGTACACTTTAATATGCAAAATAATCTTGGTGAAGGTGGCTTTACGGGAATCACATTATTACTTTATTTTGCCTTCAACTGGGATCCTGCTGTTATGAATATTGTATTAAACGTTCCAATCTTCTTTATTGGTTGGAGGTATCTTGGGCGTAACGCTTTTTGGTACACCATCATAGGAACATTCGCTGTTTCTGCTTTTTTGAAAATATTTCAAATTAAGCCCTTTCCAACCTATTTGCAATCAGATATGACCCTTGCCGCTCTATTTGCGGGAGTCTTCGTAGGAATTGGCTTAGGAGTAATTTTCAGATATGGCGGAACAACTGGTGGTTCAGATATCATCGCCCGCATCGTGAATAAATATGTTGGTTGGAGTATGGGAAAAACCATGTTCTTAATTGATTTTATAGTAATTGCCACTTCAATCTTTACTATTTTAGAATTAGTTGAAGGTATGTATACTCTCGTAGCTGTATACATAGGTGCACGTGTTATTGACTTTATCCAAGAAGGAGCTTACTCTGCAAGAGGAGCAACAATTATTTCTAATTCGAGTGATATCATAGCAAAAAAAATCCACGAAGAAATGGACAGAGGCGTAACGGTACTTACAGGGCGAGGAAGTTATACTGGAGAGAATCGAGATGTTTTATATTGTGTTGTAGGTAAAAATGAAATTGTGCGTCTGAATAATTTAATAAACGCTGTCGATCCTCACGCTTTTGTCGCTATTAGTTCGGTGCATGATGTCGCTGGGGAAGGTTTCACCTTAGATGAGAATAAAAATCCAATAGAATAATCGTCTTCTAAAAATTCATGTAATTTATTAATTTGCACATGCTTTCTTGTATTACGTAGCGTAAACCATCAGAAAATACCAAAAAGGATAACGAGAAAATATCGTCATCCTCTTTGGTATTTTGTATATAAATAATTAATCTCTGTTACCTAAAAAGATAAGAACAAATCTTAGCAACTCAGCTACAGCTACTAAAGCTGCTGCAACATATGTCATAGCGGCTGCATTTAATACCTTTTTAGTTTCTCGTTCTTCGTCGTTACGGATGATACCACCTGATACAAGTTGAGTCATCGCTCGATTGGAAGCATCAAACTCAACTGGTAATGTAACGAGTTGGAATAACACCGCGGCCGACATGAAAATAATCCCAAGTAGAAAAAGATTCATAAAATTTAATAAAATACCGCCCAGAATTAAAAATATAGACATATTGGAACCTAAACTTGCTACAGGTACGAGAGCTGTTCTAAACCTTAGGAATGCATATTCTTGTTGGTCTTGGATAGCATGTCCAACCTCGTGTGCAGCAACAGCAGATGAAGCCATAGATTGTCCATGATAATTATTACTAGAAAGCCTAACTACTTTTTTTCTAGGATCGTAATGATCTGAAAGGAACCCTTTTGTCTCTTCTACATTTACATCGTAAAGCCCGTTTTCATCTAAAATTTTTCTTGCCACTTGCGCCCCTGACATCATTGAAGATGTTGGTTTTTTCGAATATATTTTATACGTATTTTTTACCTTTGATTGAGCCAACATAGGAATAATCATTAGTAACGCAATATATATAAGATATCCTCCAAAGCTGCTAAACATTCATCATTCCTCCAAAATAAAGTAAGTGTATATGGTCAATTTTAGTCAAATTTTAGAGATCAGTCAACTGATTTATCCTTATTCTTTTTTTTTCTCTGTTGTTCTCCTTTATACTTTCTCCAACTCACATAAGAAAGTGTAACAGCGATACAACTTCCAACGATAAGGATCATCCAATAAAATGGTATCATTTCTTTCCCTTTTGCTGGATTTTCTTCGAGTGTCTTTGCCAGGACAGGATTGGCAAATATAATATTTAACGAGATAATGACACTATTCACTATGAGTATTACTCGCCAGAAATACTTTTTTATCTTTATATTGTTCATAGAGAGCAATCCCCCATACCCTTTTAAAACTACTATATGTTTAGGCAACAGGAGATATAACAGAACAATGCTAAATAAAGTGAAATTTTATTTATAAAAACATTGGCTACATCATTAAAGCACTTATCTTTCACGTTCATTCAAACCATAACTTGCTTGTTTTTTTGCATCACTTTATATGCAATATAAATTGATAATATACTAAGCCAAAAAGTGAAATAACCTATCTCATTCATGTATTGAGTTAAAGAAGCATAAATAGGCATTTGTTCAAAGACGTAATCAATCACATCATTATGCAGTGTCCATACAGCCGCCACTACTACATGACGTAACTTTAACCGATAAAATGGAGCATAGAGCAGACCCTGCACAGCCATGGCTGCGTGTGAGGCAATAAGCATGTATCCTTGGGGACTTAAACTCCCTGTTGTAATCAGAGTTAAAATATTCATCACAACAGCCCATATACCGTATTTAAATAATGTGATCAAAGCGAGTGATTCTATGTAAGGTACTTTTTTATCAAAGAGAAAAAATAAGAGAAATATCGTAAAAAACATACTTGCCATCGGACTGTCAGGTACAAAAATCAAGAAAATGTGTGGTGTTATTGCAAGTTGATATTTATACCATATAAACCCATAAATAGTACCGAATAAATTAATTAAAAATAACATGAAAACAAAACGTTTATCTGCCAGTAATAATTTCAACATAATTTATAACCTCTTCTAGTACGTATAGAATTTAAAAAACACCTTCACCACGTAATGGCAAAGGTGTTTAGATAGTTATTCCGCATCTTCATTCACAGATAAAATAAATTCTACCAATTGGTCTAATTCTTCATCTGATCCATCAAACATATCAGCAGGCATTGAACCAATACCTTCACGGGCAATTGTTGCAATTTCATCTCCGTCATGTTCTGTCCCGATAAGAGCTGGCCCGTTGCCTGTTCCACTCAAATCATCACCATGACAGCTCATACAATTGTTTTCATATACAGCGTACCCTGGATCTTCTGTATCAATTTCAATATCTGATTCAGGTATTGGCTTGTTAGCCTCAGCTCTTGCTTCCCAATCTACAACTGAAGATGATTCATATGTTAACCACATAACTCCTGATACTGCAAGGAGCATCATTGCAACAGCGATTGGTCGCTGATGTGGTCTACGTCCAGGCCCATTGTCTAAGAATGGTGCAAGAAAAAGGCCACCAAAGGCAAGACCTGGGATTACTAAGATACCCATGATAATGAATGGGCCACTAGCAAATTTATACTTTAACAGTTCATATAGAAACAAGAAGTACCAGTCTGGCAAAGGTATATAAGCAGCATCTGTCGGATCAGCAACCCCTTCTAAAGGAGCTGGATGTGCTAGAGTTAAGCATAAAAATCCAACTAAGAATACTGCTCCTATCAACCATTCCTTTAATAAATAGTTGGGCCAAAAAGCTTCTGTTCTACCAGGATATTCGGAATAATCTTTGGATGCATTTGGCTTTTTCTCGGCGGATATTCTAGAATCGCCGACAAACTTCATCCCTTTACCCTTTTTCACAGCTATCCCTCCTTCTTATAGTGGTCCTGAGATACCTTGTCTACGAATTAAAATAAAGTGTACAGCGAGTAGTGCAAACAAAGCTGCTGGCAAGAAGAACACGTGAATTGCAAAGAACCTCGTTAGAGTTTGCGCTCCTACAATTTGTGCGTCCCCTGCTAATAATGTTTTTAAATCGTCACCAATAAGCGGTACTTGTTCTGCAATCTCAAGTCCAACTTGTGTCGCAAAATATGCTTTGTTATCCCAAGGTAATAGATAACCTGTAAAACCCAATCCAAGAATGATGAAAAAGAGTAAAACTCCTACCATCCAGTTAAGTTCTCTTGGTTTCTTATAAGCACCCTGGAAAAACACTCTTAAAGTATGTAATAACAACATTACTACTACAACACTTGCTCCCCAGTGGTGCATTCCTCTTACGATTTGCCCATGAGCAACTTCAGTTTGTAGGTAATAAACAGATTTCCATGCGTTCTCAATATCTGGAACGTAATACATTGTCAGGAACATTCCTGATAGTATTTGGATGACAACAACGAAAAATGTTAAACCACCAAAACAATAAACAAAGGCTGAAAAATGGTGAGCAGGATTAACATGCTCAGGCACTTCGTGGTCTGCGATATCTCGCCATATAGGCGTAACATCAGCACGTTCATCAATCCAGTCATATATCTTTTGTAACATGTAGGTTTAAGCCTCCTCTCTTGGTTTTGCATCTCCTAAGAATAACATTCCATTTTCCACTTTTTGCGTATAGCGATGTAGCGGTTCCAATGGAGGTGTTCCAGGAATATTTGTACCATCCTTTTCATAACGTCCATCATGACATGGGCAGAAAAATTCATTTGGATGTTGGTCACTACCTTCCCATGAAACAACACAACCAAGGTGTGTACAAATTGGGGAAAGTGCGATAATATCATCATTATCATCTTTATATACCCATGCTGATTTACTTACTTCGGATTCATACCATCCATCTACTTGGTCAATTTTCCAATCAACTCTTTGTGGCTCAGTAGTAATATCGTCTACAGACAAGCCGATATTTGCATAATCTCCAGAAGCTGATGGCTGTAGAACTGGATCAACTGCCATTCTTAACATCGGAACAAGCATACCAGCTGCCATAAATCCACCTACTCCTGTAAGAGTATAGTTCAAAAATTGCCTACGGGATACTTGTTGCTTTTTTTCACTCATGATTCTCCCCCCTCTTTTACAGTAATCACGGACAAAATATTATTAATCAGATTACTAGGACATAACCATGATAGCGTAAACTATCTTTTCGGTCAATATATAATGTTATTTTAACCTAATCATATAGAGTCGTCTACCAATAAGAACGAATAAGTTCACAAATTTGTAAAACTTGATCCCTAATTATTGATACAACTTCCTTAGACTCGAGGTCTTCCGACTGGACACTTGGAAACCAAAGTAAATGACTGTCTAAGTCTTTTTCATACCTTTTCCAATCCATATCAAAAGTAATAAAAAACGTATGGGTAAAAGGTTGTTTTGATAACTCTGCTGACAATACATTAAGTCGAGTTATTTCACTGTCTTTTTCAGCTGATTTAATATAATAGTAATTCGGTAATAGCATGACTCGTCCACTTAATTCTTTTTCAATCTCATTTGAAATAATGGATAAAGATTCATTTTGAATGGCTTTTTTGTTTGCATCCTCATCTGGAGCTATTTGAAACGGTATAAGTGGCATAATAATGGTATCTACATATTCTTTTGCTTGGGTATATCGTTTAAGATCTTGAGAGACCCACTTCATTTAATTATCATCCTTTTCCGAGGTAATTATTCAACAATCTAAAGTTTATCGTATTTCAACAAAAAAAATCAACCTATTCCTCAGAATAAGGCTGATAATTACTTCCCTTATTTAACTGTTCTAATTCTTTTCTCCAAAACAAAAAATTTTTATAATTTTTTTCGTCTAAAGATTCATCGATATTCTTTTTAATTCTTTTTAATTGATATTCATATAATGATCGTTCTAAAAATTTCTTAGCCAAAAGACGGTCTGTTTCAGTTAAATTACAGTCGTCAGGGTGGTGTGGATTGTCTTCCAAAACTCTAGCATATATAGGGTTCTGGTTGGCATTTTTAAAATTAAGCTGAATATATAGTGGTTCATTTTGGTTTAGCCTGATATCATGAAATGATTTATCCGCATCAGTCGTTACGATTTGCTTTTTATTAAAACGAAAAGGCACTTCAGACGAACAATAGCAAGTCATAATAATTCCTCTAGGAGAAAACCTAGCATCTCGAACAAAATGCACATGGGTTAAGACTTCGTCATGGTTTAATAAATAATTTAAAATCCACACGCTTTCACGTTTTTTTAATTGATAATTATTCAAAAACCAACGAATAAAGTTTTTCTTATCGCTGACTGAAACAGGAGCTTGCATCGTCAATCCACCTCCTAGTAAACTTACAAACCTTTTGATTAATTATTGTTTAAATCTAGCCATTAGTTCTTCGACTTCAAAATCATCAGGTTGTAATTGTAAATAAGTTTCAAAGACAGTAATTCCTTTATTCGTCCTCCCTTCTTCAAACAAGAAATAGCCATACTCTTTAAGAAAATCAGCGTCTTTACTAAAATGATTATATGCTATGTTATAGTGATTTAATGCATTATTATATGATTCTGTTTCATAAAACGCGCGTGCTAACTCCCAATCGTAAAGTGGATCTGTTAACCCCATTGCGTGAAGATCATGGATGAATTTAATAATGCCTAAAAAATCTTCTACTTCCTTTAATGATTCAATTTTAAATAACACAGCATCTTTATAATCTGGATCAAGGGCAATTGCTTCACTAATCCATTTATCACTTTCCTCATGCTTGCTAAGTTGATGAGCTAGTTTTCCTGCCAGATAATAAAGCTTTTTATTAAACTCGTCATTTTTTAGTCCTTGTAGAGCTATTTTATAAGCTTTGTCAGGGTGTTTTTCCTCTTGATATACTTTAGCTAGCTCATAAAACACTGAATGGTAATATGGATCCTTTTCAATTAACGTTTCCCAGGAACTGATCGCGATATCATTTCTTCCTGCACTAGCTGCAGTAAAACCATATTTAAATAAGGTGTCGGCATCATCAACGTTTATTTGCTGATAGTAGTTTAATGCTTGCTCATATTCACCAATTAAAGCATTCGCTTCCGCTAAACGATTATGAATTGAAATTTCAGCAATCGTTGCTGTGTTTATTTTTTCATAATAAGTGATTGCTTTTTTGTACTCACCCATAGAGAAATAAAGTTCACCAAGTGCAAAATTAATAATTTTTTCGTTTGGCAGTAAATTCTTCGCCGTTAATAATTTTTGCTCTGCTACTTCAAATAATCCTTGAGCTTGATAAAGATCGGCCAATTGTAATAAAGATTGAATATAAGTATCGTCCTCTTCAGGTATTTCATTTAGTAAAACCATTGCTTGTTCATCTTGATTATTTTCAATATAAAGATCAGCTAGCATTATTTTTATTTCATTTTCTCTTGGATACTTACTTAGCAGATTTGTTAAGATAGTGATTGCTTCCTCGTTAAAACCCCATTGCATATAGATTTCAACAATCATCATTTTTTCATCATCTTGTGCTTGGGGCATATAATTATTAAGTAAATTAAGAGCCTGGTCTGGTTGTCTATTTTCAAGAAGTTGCACAGCTTTTGTAATTGTATTCACTAATTGACACCCTTTCGTGCTCGACCTCACATTAATTTTATATTGATTGAAGGTATAAGTAAAATAGTAAAACTATTATTCTGTTAGTTGCTTAAGATCTTTAAAAAAACGTGGATATGAGATTGATATGGATGATAATTTATCTATATTAACTTTTTGATTTGTTATAAGTGATGCTATCACAATCATCATAGCAATGCGATGATCATCATAAGATGAAACATCGCCTCCGGTAAGAGACGTTTTTCCTTTAATGATCATCCCGTCTTCAGTCGGCTTAATGGTTGCTCCTAACGTCGATAACACAGTAACAATTGCTTTAATTCGATCGGTCTCCTTCACACGAAGTTCCTCAGCACCTCTAATGATTGTTGTTCCCTCGGCTTGGGTCGCCAGTAAGGCTATTATTGGAATTTCATCTATCAAACGAGGTATCAAATCACCTTCGATAGTAGTAGCCTTGAGTGGTTGATGTTTGATGGTTAAAGTGCCTGTTCTTTCTCCTGCTTCTTCAGTGATTTCTTCAAGCAAGACATTGGCACCCATTTTCCTTAGTACATCTAAAATACCTGTACGCGTATCATTTAAACCTAAATCCTTAATTCTAACATGACTACCAGGGACGATTAGCGCTCCTACTATCCAAAAAGATGCTGATGAAATATCTCCAGGGATAAACAAATTGCCTGCAATCAAGGAGTCAGTAGGCTTTATAGTAATTGCATGCTTTTCAGTTATAATATTGCTCCCAAATTCCTTTAGCATAATTTCTGTATGATTTCGCGTTTGAGCTAGTTCAGTGACAGTGGTTGCACTATTTGCCAAAAGCCCAGCAAATAGTAAAGCCGATTTTACTTGAGCACTTTTGACTGGAATTGTATATTCGAAACCATGTAGCTGTCTTCCTTGAATAGTAAGTGGTAATGTCATATCTCGCCCTTGACTTGAGAGGATAGCACCCATTTCCTTTAAAGGTAGAATAACACGGTCCATTGGACGTTTTGTTAAAGAGGAATCTCCAGTTACTTTAGAATTAAATGGTAACCCAGCCAGCAAACCAATCATTAAACGAGCAGTGGTCCCAGAATTGCCAAAATAAAGAGGTTCTTTTGGCTCCTTTAATCCCCTTATTCCTTTAGATTTGATTACGTAGACTGGGCCTTTCTTTTCAATTTCTACTCCCATGAGTTTAAATGCATTAATTGTTCTAAAAACATCTTCACTTTCAAGTAAATTATTTATACGCGTTGTCCCATTGGCAAGCGAAGCAAGGATAATTGCACGATGTGAAATTGATTTATCCCCTTCCAGCGATATCGTACCAAATAAGGGACGACTATTTTGTAAAAGTTCTATTTTCATAATACATCACTTCCTAAATTACTGAAAAACTCTCTCAAATACTTTTCAAGTTCATGATTGTCAATTTTACGAGTTAAAGGAGAACCAACTCTACTTAAAAGAACCATTTGAATTGACTGGTTTACTGCTTTTTTGTCAGATTTCATTAATTTAATTAGCCTTTTCAAATTTATTGCTTTCAACTTCAAAGGATAATCATTCTCTTTTAACCATTTAAAGAGAGCTTTTGTCGGTAATTCAGCACTTAGCAGTTGTTCACTAACATAAAGGGAAAAAAGCAGGCCAATGGCTACTGCTTCACCGTGTGTCAATGTATGATACTCAAAATATGTTTCTAATCCGTGGCCAAGCGTATGACCCAGATTTAAGTGCATTCTCACGCCATGTTCTTTTTCATCCTGTTCAACAATGATTGCTTTAGTTTCAATTCCCTTTTTAAGATGGTTTTGAAGATGATTAAAATTTACCGAATGGACGGAAACTGCCAATAAATTATTAAAAAAAGAGTCATTAGCTATTAACGCTTCTTTAATGAGCTCTGCATAACCTGACCGAATTTCTTTTATAGATAAACTTTTAAGCGTCTTAATATCATAAATAATTAAACGTGGTGCATGAAAATTACCAATTAAATTTTTGCCATATTCATGATTAATGGCTACTTTTCCTCCTACACTACTGTCATGTGCCAGAATGGTTGTCGGAAGCTGAATATAGTCAATGCCTCTCATATATGTTGCAGCTACAAATCCGGCCAAGTCACCTACCACTCCTCCGCCTAAAGCAATCATAAGGGAATTGCGATCACATCCCATTTCTATTAAATATGAATGCACATCATAAAAGACATCAATTGTTTTCGATTCTTCTCCAGGTTTAACAACCTTTGTATAGACAGTATAGTCATGTAAACTTTCTTCTACCTCTTTAAGATATAATTTTTTAACATTTTCATCTGTTAAGATTAAAATAGAAGAATAATGGGTGCTTAAATGTTGAGGAAGGTTTTTGTAGATGTCATATCCTAGATAAATAGAATAATTATGTTCAGTTGATTTGATTTTTATTTCATCCATTAAAAACACCTTACTTCTTCTCGATAACGCTTTATATTTTCTTTTAAGACGGGAAATGAATCACTGTGGAACTGTTCGATGATAGCCTTAGCAATTTCAATAGCAACGACATGTTCCATCACGACTGCAGCAGCTGGGACAGCACAGGCATCTGAACGCTCAACACTCGCATGGAATGGTTCTTTTGTCTCTATATCAACACTCTTGAGTGGCTTGTAAAGAGTAGGGATAGGTTTCATAACCCCTTTTACAATAATTGGCATACCTGTTGTCATGCCTCCTTCAAAACCGCCTAAACGGTTTGTTTCTCTATAGTAACCATTTTCTTTAGTCCAGGAAATTTCATCATGTACTTGACTCCCCGGGTTCCTTGCCGCTTCAAAACCAAGACCGAATTCTACACCTTTAAATGCATTAATACTTACAACCGATGCTGCTATACGGCTATCTAATTTACGATCATAATGAACATAAGATCCAAGACCTGCCGGCACTCCCTTAACAAAAACCTCGGTCACTCCACCCAGCGAATCTCCTTCTTCTTTCGCTTTATCAATAGCCTTCATCATATCTTGATCAACGTCTGGATCAAGCGTTCTTACTTGGGAAGCCTCAGACCTTTCTTGTCTTTCTTTCATCGTTAAAGAAATGTCTTTTGCCTGGATTCCACCAATTTCTTTAACATAGCCAATCACTTCGATACCTAAATGTTTTAACAGCGTTTTAGCAACTGCTCCTGCCGCCACCCGCGCAGTGGTTTCTCTGGCCGAGGAACGCTCTAAGACATTCCGCATATCCCGATGTCCATATTTTAAACCTCCGTTTAAATCTGCATGACCCGGTCTTGGTCTAGTAACAACCCTTCTAATTTTTGCATTATCAGATAAAGGTTTTTCCCCCATAATGTCTGTCCAACGTTTGTAGTCATCATTATGAATAACTAGAGATATGGGTGAACCAAGTGTATATCCATGTCTTATACCACTCGTTATATCTACTAAATCCTTTTCAATTTGCATCCGTCTTCCCCGACCATATCCTTTTTGCCTTCTGAGTAAGGATTCGTCAATGTTTTCTTTTAGTAATGGCATGTTAGCAGGAATACCTTCGATAATTGTAGTTAATTGTTTGCCATGTGACTCTCCTGCTGTTAAAAAACGCATAAAGTGCACTCTCCTTTAGTTAATTCTTTTGATAGAAAAATGTATCGACTAACTTTAAATTGTATCTTTCAGAATTAAATATTTGTTCTGTACTACCTACAAATAATATTCCTTGCTCATTTAATGAAGAGCTAAACTTCTGATAAATATTATCTTTTGCTTGATCTGTAAAATAAATGAGGACATTACGACATATGAGCAAGTCGACATTTTCAGGATATGTATCAGCTAATAAATTATGTTTTTTAAATGTAACCTGATTTTTAACCGAATTATTTATATGATACAATTTATTTTTATATGTAAAAAATTTATCCTTAAAATTAGTTGAAAGATTTTTTAATGATTGTTCTGGATATACGCCTTGCTTAGCCTGTTTCAATACAAATTCATCGATATCGGTTGCTATAATCGTTGCTTGAACCTCTGGAAACAATTCAGTCAATAACATAGCAATACTATAAGGTTCTTCACCCGTAGAACATGCAGCACTCCAAACAGTGAGTTTGTTTTTCTTTTTAGTTAGTAATGGAATAATGTCCTTTTCTAATGCATTCCATCGTTTTGGATTACGATAAAATTCAGATACATTTATGGTAAGTCGTTTAGTAAACTCTTCTAATAATGTCTCACTTTCTTCAAGTGCACGATAATATGTTACAAAGTCTTGGTATCCTCTTTTATTTCTTAATGAGGTTATTCGTCGCTTCATCTGTGCTTCTTTATACAAACTTAAATCAATGCCTAGTTTTCTATTTATACGTGAAATAAATTGAATGTAATCTTGTGACATGAGTTTTCCTCTTTTATATTTATTTTCTTTTTTAATTTTTGATTATCATATTTTAAAAATGCCTCCGTATTAACGGAGGCGTAAATTGTATACTCTTACTCTAATAAATCCATTCGCTATCTTGTTTGTTATAAGTTAAAAATTCATTTTCATTGAAAAATAAATTAACTTCTCTTTCTGCACTTTCCACTGAGTCAGATCCGTGGATAACGTTCTTACCAACCGTAACTCCGTAATCGCCACGTATTGTTCCTGCATCTGCTTCTGCTGGATTTGTCGCCCCCATCATATGGCGAGCTGTAGCAACGACATTTTCACCTTCCCAAACCATTGCAAATACTGGACCTGATGTAATAAACTCAACAAGTTCCCCGAAGAATGGACGTTCTTTATGTTCAGCATAGTGTTCCTTTGCTAATTCCTCTGAGACAAGCATTAGCTTAGCACCAACTAGTTTAAACCCTTTCTTCTCAAATCGGCCAACAATTTCACCGACCAAGTTACGTTGTACCCCGTCAGGTTTTACCATTAAAAAGCTTTTTTCCATAACTACACCTCTTTTAATATGTATTTCTTGCAAAATGTAACCGCTAAAATTTTACCAGATTTCATAGGAAATGACAATATATACTGTTAAGAGCGACGTTTCCCAATATATCTTGCTATATTTTCCAGTGTTTGCTTTGCTCTATGATTTGGGAAGTCATGAATCGTGTCTAACGCCTTTAGTAAATATCTCTCACTTAATTGATAGGATTGTTCTATAACATCTGATTGATTAATTTTAGTTATAAGTTCTTTAATATCTTCATCTTTTATTTCACTTGGAACGTGAAACACGTTAGTTAATAATTCAGCAAAATTATGATCACGCATAGCTATTAACACGGGAAGAGTTATATTCCCCTGCCTTAAATCATTTCCTGATGGTTTACCTAAGACTTTGGATGTTGAAGTGAAGTCGAGAATATCATCTATAATTTGATAAGACATGCCAATATAATATCCATACTTATATAACTTATTTATATGTTCCTCTGATAAGCCTGCTGAAATGGCACCTAATTTACAACTTGTTGCAATCAGTAAAGCAGTCTTTCGTTTTATCCTTCTTAAGTAATGTCTCAAGTTTTGATTTATATTATATTTATCTTTTATTTGCTCAATTTCCCCTACACAAACTTCGACAATAGCTTGTGATAAAGATTGGTGAATCGCTGCCTTTTCTATCGTAGTTATACTTTCCAGAGCACGTGCTAAAATATAATCGCCTGTGTACATAGCAACGCGGTTTCCATAATGGTGTTTTATTGTTGGTTTTCCTCTTCTTAACGTTGCCTCATCAATAACATCATCATGAACGAGTGTAGCCATATGAATGAGTTCAAGTGAGACAGCGATAGTCTTTATTTCATCCATGTTAAAGTCTCCAAATCTGCCAGACAGCAACACAAAAACGGGACGAATTCGTTTTCCACCCGCCCTTAATAGCTGCGTTGAAGCTTCTCTTAAAACAGGATGTTCTGCTTGGATGACCTTATTCAGTGCGTCTTCAATTGTGTTTAAATCATTTTTTAAATAACTGTATGTTTTAGCTAGATTCATGTAAGTCACCTTTTGTGGATGATTACAATTTTAAAAGTTAACAAATTGCCTAAGTTTTACGATTGATTCATAATCACTATCATTTCTGAAGCATAGTTAACTAAAACATCATCCCATATTTCAATCTTATTTTATCCCCAAATGCATCGCTGCTACACCACCGGTATAGCTTTTTACTTTCACATGTTTAAAACCAGCATTTAAAAACATTTTTCTAAGCATGTTTTTATCTGGAAAGTCTTTTGCTGATTCATGTAACCAAGCATATTCTTGATAACTTTTCGCAAATATTTTACCAATTAATGGCATTATGTATCTAAAGTAAAAATAGTACCCTTGTCTAAATCCCAACATAGTAGGTTGGGACGTTTCTAAACAAACGACTAAACCACCTGGTTTAACAACCCTATACATTTCTTGTAAGACCGTCATATAATCAGGAACATTTCTAAGTCCAAATCCTATAGTCACATAATCAAACTTATTATCTTCAAACGGCAATTTCATAGCGTTACCGTGCATGAACTCTAATTGAGGCATTGGAGGGTGTTGTTTTTTCTTTTGATTAGCAACCATTAACATATTGTCACTAAAGTCTAATCCTATTACCTTACCTTCAGGACCAATTTCTTCGGCCAGAGAAATTGACCAATCGCCTGTGCCAGCACAAACATCTAGTGCTTGCGCCCCCCTTTTAACATCCATTTTTTCCATAACGTTCTTCCGCCAAGCAGTATGTCTTTGAAAGGAAATGATTGAGTTCATTGAGTCATACTTATTATAAATTTTCTCAAAAACATGGTGGACACGTTCTTCTTTTGTTTGTTGTTCATTTTCAGACATAATTTATCCTTCTTCCGTTCTTTGAATAATTACCATATCTATTTTCATGTGATCAATTTTATTAAAAATATATGATTTCAATTTTACATAACTGTCAGGAATTTGTTTCGCTGACTTTTCAATGTTTTTTATAGATATGGGAATGTCCCGTTTAAGAAATACATCTAAATCTTGATTTGAATAGTATGGAGATTCTCCTAACCAATTTTCTAAGAAATGTGACTGGTTAGATTCTACATTTTCTTTAAGACTGTAAAGTTTATCTAAAAGAAGCCAATCGCTTACGAACTCACTTAATATAGGCTCATTAATATGACTTGCCACATAACTAATAGATAAGGAGTTTATATCTTTCACACATTCCATAAATTCATCAAAAGAAGAAAACTCTTGATAATAGAGTTTCATTTTTTGTTCATTGATAACTTTAATCGCATCGGCTAATGTATGAATCATCTTAAAATCATCTATTTCAGATAGCAATAAGTAGTATAAACCACTATAATAATCACCCGCCAGCACACTCAACTGTTTAGATACTCTTTCAGGCATATGTTCCGGTAGCTCAGGGCCATCATTAACACTATCATGGATTGTCAAGGCTATATCAATAAGCATTATGGTTACGATGTAACTTTCTTTTTTATATGTAGGTAAATGGTTTAATATTTCATTTAAAAATATAAGTTTTTCATCTTCTATGATTGGTCTTTGAATATATTGATCTAAATAGGTATGTTTTAATTTATTCTTAATAAGATTCTTAAGATATTTGATTTCATTTTCATTTTCATACAAAGTCATCACCCTGACTCTTTCCAAAATTCCTGCTTACTTTCGCTATTATAACATAATTATCGATTGTTAGATAATGTTGGAGTGGAAACAGTAGCAAGAAATTTATGACAAATTAATCATTTTTAATTTCCCCATGTTGGGTTTGGATTAATGCTTTTCCTCTCACTTTTACTGCAGATGTATGTTCTGTAAATTGTGCCAACATGATTTCACCTTTATCCAACTTTTCGGTGTGATGAAAGCGTGTATCAGTTCCTCTCGTCAATCCAATAACATTAACCCCATCTTCTAATGCTTTTACAATAAAAAAGTCTGTTTTTGAAATTGGTTTATCCACATAAAACACTCCTTAAAAAATATAGTGTTATATCAAAATTATAATAATGATGAATGATGGCCTCTAAGACAACAAAGAAAAAAGGGTGCGTCATGACGCACCCTTTATAGCCCTATGTACGATTATTTCACGCTATCTTTAAGGGCCTTACCTGCTTTAAATGCAGGAACTTTGCTTGCCGGAATTTCAATTTCTTCCCCAGTTTGAGGGTTACGGCCTTTACGAGCTGCACGCTCACGTACTTCAAAGTTACCAAAACCGATTAATTGAACTTTTTCACCTTTACTAAGTGAATCCATGATTGTTTCGAAAACAGAATCAACGGCTTTGCCTGCATCCTTCTTGGATAGTTCGCTCTTTTCAGCTACTGCATTAACTAAATCCGTTTTATTCATGATATTCACCTCCTCCCAATAGGTTAAATCGACATTGGAACAAATCAATTCATATCTTCATTTGTTTACCAAGTTGCCTTTTTTTATACTAGCTTGCTACCATTAATGGTAACAAAGCTTATATTAACTGAGTTTGTATTTAAATTCAACATATTTATGCATATTTTTCATTTTTTTATGGTAAAACGGTTACAATACTAAAAATACAGCAAAAATGAACGTCCCTTATTAGATATATACGACATTGACAGCAGTTTTCCTGCTGTCATACAAAACTTTTTTATAACCCGCCCTAGATAATAAAAAAGAATTTATATAATAAAAGAAAAAAACAGCAACCTTGTTAAGCTGCTGTCTAAAAAATCATGCTAAAAAGCATTTGTTTTTTATAAAATAATTGCAATCAATCCGCCAGAACCTTCGTTAATAATACGTTCAAGTGTATCTTTTAATTTATACCTGGCGTTCTCAGGCATCAAGGCAATTTTAGCCTGGATTCCTTCGCGTACTATCGAGCTTAATGAGCGTCCAAAAATATCAGATTCCCAGATAGATAAAGGGTCTTCTTCAAAATCTTGCATTAAGTAGCGAACAAGCTCTTCACTTTGCTTTTCCGTTCCAATAATTGGAGCAAATTCAGATTCTACTTCAACTTTAATCATATGAATTGAAGGAGCCATCGCTTTTAATCGTACCCCATAACGAGATCCCTGCCGAATAATCTCTGGTTCATCTAATTCCATATCTTCAAGAGTAGGTGCTGCAATTCCATATCCGGTCTGCTTTACCATTTGAAGTGCACCTGATACTTGATCAAACTCCCGTTTGGCATGGGCGAAATCTTGCATCATTTCTAATAAATGATCCTTCCCCCTTATTTCCTCACCGACAATTTCAGTTAGAATTTGATCATATAAATATTCAGGAGCGTGTAAATCTATCTCTGCAATTCCATCTCCCATTTCCATCCCGGCAATATTCGCTTTATCAATATAGTCATATTCAGAAAATTCGCCAATAATTTGGTCGACATCTCTTAATCGTTTAATATTTTTCACCGTTGATTCAATCGCTTCTTGGTAACTTTTTCTTAACCAATGTTCCTCTCTTAAAACCATAACCCAACTCGGTAGATTGACATTCAGCTCTAGTACCGGAAACTCATAAAGCGCTTCACGTAACACATTATGCACGTCGTGTTCTGTCATTGATTCGATACTCATTGACAGAACTGGGATATCATAATCCCTAACCAAGTCTTGTCTCAATAACTCCGTCTCCTCACTTGAAGGTCTGACGGAATTGATCACCATAATAAATGGTTTACCAACCTCTTTTAGTTCCTCAATCACTTTTGCTTCTGCATCTACATAATCAGATCTCGGTATCTCACCAATCGTTCCGTCTGTGGTAACGACGACGCCAATAGTAGAATGCTCCTGAATCACTTTCCTAGTGCCTATTTCCGCAGCATCATGAAATGGAATGGAGTCTTCATACCATGGTGTATGAATCATTCTAGGGCCATTTTCATCTTCAAATCCTTTTGCTCCATCCACCGCATAACCGACACAATCAACCAATCGTACATTCACATCCAAACCATCCTCCACATTAATAGAAACAGCTTGATTTGGAATAAATTTTGGTTCTGTAGTCATGATTGTTTTACCTGCAGCACTTTGAGGCAGCTCGTCATGTGCCCGGCTTCTTTCACTTTCATCCTCAATGTTTGGTAAAACAATTTGCTCCATAAACTTTTTGATGAAAGTAGACTTGCCTGTTCTTACTGCACCGACTATTCCTAAATAAATATCTCCATTTGTTCGTTTTGAAATATCATTAAAGATATCGAACTTTCCCAAAAGATCCCCTCCCAATATCACTTACAAATTATTATTGAACACAGATTACGACTAATTGACATTACAAGTCTATGATGTTGTCCTATTAAATTATGACTTAATATGTGTAAATAAATTTCAACCTTGTTTTTTATCAATAAAAAACCCTTGAAACAATATATGTTTCAAGGATACTAATATGCTAATTATTCATAAAAACAGGTTCATCATCCTCAATAGTATAAGGAACGGAGTAAGCTGGTAAGAAAGGGGAATTTTCGGCTAGTATATAGCGAATATCATCACCATGTTTATAATCGTACTCATCAAAAGTCTTCAACGCCTCGTTTAAATCAATTCTATAGTCTATAAACAACTTACCTTCTGTGTTCATAATAATAGGTAACTGGTTGTCGAAATAGGGACTTTTCACATGAGGAGATGAGTCTAATCCTAATTTCTCATAGTCAATTGTAAACATCCCTTTGTCAATCTCTTCTCCAAAAGGCGGGTAAATATGTTTGTCCCGATAAAGATCAAGTTGTACATTAACTCGTCTAATCTCCTCAGTCATCCTTAAATCAATCAATTTTACTTGTGGATCATCTTCTGGATATAAGATTGCATATTGATAAGTTCCGCCATTTTCATATGCATTTCCCGGTACTTCTGAAATTAGATTATGTTCTTTTAAAATATTAAAATCAATTAAATACTTCTCGAAAATCGGAGTCTCATTATCTTTTGTTTTTATTGGTATGAGACCATTATTTTCTTCTATATAAGTGTCTACTGCTGTTTGAATTGTATTTAATTGCTGTTCATTAGGAACTTGATTTTTACCTAATTCATCATTAGGATATAAACAACCGCTTAAGAGCAATAAACAAAATGGTAAAATAAACAGCTTAATATATGTAGTTTGTTGCACTATACTTTCCTCCTGCCTGTTTATCTTGTGGGACCACTAAAAACTATATAAACAATTATAATACCACCGACTAACAAAGAAATATAAGCTAATAACGAAACTATCCCAGCAAACCATCCTTTCAGACGGTTTCTACCCAACCATATTAGCCCTAGAGCCAATAGTAAAAAGAATATTCCTGCAAAGGAAATCCACATTTTCAGCATTGATAACGACAAGTTTTTCACCTCAAATACAAACCTTATTACATATCTCACAGTATTATAACACGACTGATCAAATAAAATAAATCGATTAATCTAGTTATATCCCATTTTATACTATTAGATGAAAAAACCGGGAAAAGAGGAGCTATCTCTTCCCGGAGATGACTAAATATTTATCCATTGTAGCCCTATCTATGAATGCTTGTGCAATTCTATTATATGTGAGCAAAGTTTAAAACGTATACTCACATGCCCAGTAAAGGCCTATTTTTTAAACATTTGACTTAGCGTTTGCATATCCATTGGTACATTTTGGTTCGTGATTGTTTTAACAAGTTTATCTTCTTTCTCTTTGGACACGGGTTTATTTGCCATTCTTGCTAATTGGCGTATTAATTTTCTCACTGTTCTTTCATCTGAGAAATCAGCATTCTTTACCGAATCTGCAACTTTATAAATTTCACTTGGATTAATGGATGAATTTTTTTGAATTTTACCAAAAAGATTATCTTGATTATTAGCCACATGCTCGCCTCCTTGCTTTGTTCATTCAATACATGATATGCAAGGAAAGCTTTTTTGTTATGACCTTTTAATATTTTAATTCATGAGCAAATTGCTTATTATTTAACATCTCTATTTCTGATCAAAGATGCTAAATCATCCATTTCTTCTCGTTTATCACGATTCATCAATTGTTCAACTATCTCTTTCGGCTTTTTATCATTAAATAAAATTTGATATATACCACTGGTTATTGGCATATCCACATTTTCTTTCTCAGCAAATTTGTAGGCGGCTTTAGTCGTACGCACTCCTTCAACGACCATGCCCATTTGATCTAGAATTTCTTCTAATTTCATACCTTTACCTAGCATGTTCCCTGCACGCCAATTTCTACTGTGTACACTCGTACATGTTACGATTAAATCACCTACACCAGGTAAACCTAAAAAAGAGAGCGGATTGGCTCCTAAAGCTGTTCCAAGTCTAGTAATTTCTGCTAACCCGCGTGTTATAAGAGCAGATTTAGCATTATCTCCATAACCCAACCCATCTGATATGCCAGCACCAAGCGCTATAATATTCTTTAATGCGCCACCTAATTCAATACCTATCATATCTTTACTTGTATATACCCGGAAAGATTCATTGAAAAATAAATTCTGTGCATATTTGGCATTATCTTCATTAATAGATGACACGGTTACTGTTGTAGGATGTCTTAAAGCAACCTCTTCAGCATGACTTGGTCCTGATAACACAACTATATCTTCATAACTGTAATGATCCATTTCTTCACTTATCATTTGTGAGACACGTTTTAATGATCCAGGTTCAATACCTTTAGAAGCATGAATAATAGTAACTTGATGATCTAAAGTGTCATTTAGCTGTTGGCACACTTCTCTCACTGCTTTTGTAGGCACAACCATGACTATACTCTCAACATCATCTGTAGCATGCTTTAAATCATTATAAGCACGAATGTTCTTAGGTAGTATGGTATCTAAATATTTTTCGTTTTTATGTGTTTCGTTTATATGCTCAGCCTGCTCTTTCTTATACGTCCAAAGACGCACATCACAATTATTATCTGCTAATACAATAGCAAGAGCAGTTCCCCAGCTTCCAGCTCCTAACACTGCTATTTTTTTCATATATTAGTTCCTCCTCACTGACGCTTTCTTGCATAAATATTTATTGGCGTTCCAACAAATCCAAAAGCTTCTCGAATTCTGTTTTCTAAAAATCTTTTATAAGAAAAGTGCATGAGTTCTGGTTCATTAACAAAGACAACAAAACTTGGTGGTTTAACAGAAACTTGGGTAGCATACAATACTTTTAATCGTTGTCCTTTAATTGTTGGAGTAGGGTTAATAGCAATTGCATCCATAATCACATCATTAAGTGCATTCGTAGGAATCCTTTTTGCATGATTTTCACTTGACTCTTTAATCATTGGCAATAAAGTGTGAAGCCTCTTTTTAGTCTTCGCTGATAGAAAGGCGATAGGCGCATAATCTAAAAACTGAAAATGTGTTCTTATTTTCTGTTCAAAATCTCTCATGGCTTCTTGACTGGATGCTACTGTATCCCATTTATTAACAACAATAACTATAGCCCGTCCAGCTTCATGGGCATAACCTGCAATTTTTTTGTCTTGTTCTCTAATACCTGTTTCTGCATCAATTAAAACCAGCACAACATCAGAACGATCAATGGCTTTAAGCGCTCTTAATACACTGTATTTTTCTATGCTCTCATAAACTTTTCCACGCTTTCTCATGCCTGCTGTATCAATAATTAAATAATCTTGTTCATCTATCGTCAAGTAGGTATCTACTGCGTCCCGTGTGGTTCCTTCAATATTACTTACAATGACCCGATTTTCATTCAAAATAGCATTGACCAAAGAGGATTTGCCCACGTTTGGTCTTCCGATAACACTAAATGCAATCGTGTCATCGTCTACCTCACCTTCGTTCAGGTTAGGGAAATGTTCTTTTACTTCATCAAGTAAGTCTCCAAGTCCAAGCCCATGGGCTCCTGAAATAGGGAAGGGTTGTCCAAAACCTAAAGAATAATATTCATAAATCTGGTCTCTCATTTCAGGGTTATCTATTTTATTGACTGCTAGAACGACAGGTTTATTAGACTTAAATAATAACTTGGCTATCTCTTCATCAGCACCAGTGACTCCTTCTTTACCATTAACCATAAAAATAATCACATCAGCTTCATCTATAGCAATTTCTGCCTGTTGTCTAACATTCGTAAGTAAGGGCTCATCACCCATTTCAATACCACCAGTATCGATAATATTAAAAGGTGTTGTTAGCCATTCGCCTTCAGCATAAATACGATCTCGAGTTACACCTGGCTTGTCTTCAACAATTGATATTCTTTCACCAACCATTCGATTGAAAATGGTTGACTTTCCAACATTTGGTCGGCCAACAATAGCAATAACAGGTTTACGCATGAAAGGAACATCCTTTCTAAATTATAATTTTAGCTTTATTTAGTTTAGCAAAGTAATTTGTTTTAAACAATTTTTTAGTAGCCTCATATCGATTTAATATATGTCAAGATTATTCTAATTAATTTGTCCCTGATTTATAAGTGTATTTAGACGATGCTTTACACGCTGGTATTGATTCAGTAGAAATAATAAAAATAGAGTCAATAGCAATGTATCCATAAATTCTAATTCACCGAATGTTTTAGGTGAAAAATAATTTGACACAATCAAATTGTAAAGCACTTCACCGGAACTTAGTCCGACTAAAGTTACCATGGTTTTAGAATAAAAGCCTTTTGTTAAAGTGGTAACTAAAATAAAGCTCATTATAGCAAGAGTAAGATATCGTGGTCCAAATATCCAAATGGGGGCATTCTTCTCTATTAGCAAAACACCTGCATAACCAATCATCATGATGAATGATACAATTAAATGATAAAATGGCTTTTTTAATGAAGCTAGACCAAGAAAAGAACCAAGAAAAATTATAATAAAACTTAATGAAATAGTGTACATATCAATAGTGATGAACTGATTGACCAATATAATAGAAATTAATACCCAGTATGAGAAATATGTACGTCTTTTACCTTTTTTCATAAAAAATAATATAATAACGCAAAAAATCCAACTAATCCAATGAAACAAAATCCCATCCATCATAGCTAATCACCTACCATTCACATTATGGCAATTGGTGACTTCTTTTAAACAAAGTTGTTAAGATAAATTAAACCAGCTTAGAATTATCATTTCTTATATGTAGTAGGATTTTTCCGAATTTAATTTTAAGGTGTTTCGTATTAGATATATGATGTGTAGTAATTCTTTCTTTCTGGAGCTTAGAAAGGTACTAGGTTGTTTTCCGCTCCAGACCATTGCTTTCCGCGGGCCAGGAAGAATTGGGGTTCATTCTTCCCACTTCAGCCTCCTCGAGAAGACCGCTCTGCGGGGTCTTCAGACTCGTGGGACTGCACTATCGTTCGTCCCACCGATAACCATTTGCTGTTCCCGCAGGAGTCAATGGTCTTCCGCTCCAAACAACCATCATAGTAGTAGTTATTACATTAATCAAAGAGAAATTATAATTATAGCGGAGGAAATACGCGGAGACTCCTGGGGCTGCAGCAAGCTTCGCCCCACCGAAAACCTTTGTGGGAGCTATGGTCTTCGGTGGGGCGAGCATTCACGCGCAGTCCCAGAGGCCTAGATGAGACCCCACAGAGCGTAGCTCGAGGAGGCTCATCAGCCGCCCACGGAAAGTGAACCGACCCCTGTCAAGTAGACAGTATAAATAAAAAGATAAACAATTAGGCGGATAGCTCTGTATATTCCAGTGGGGCTAGTCCGTCTAAGTTCTGTTGAAAAC
>NZ_JAHLPW010000005.1 GCF_018918075.1 Virgibacillus sp. MSJ-26 | reverse complement strand
TAATTGACACCCATCATTCACACCTCATCATTTTATTTTATTGTACGATAAAAAAACCCTAGATAATAGAGGGCGACTGACTGTTTTTTATCAGTGTCTATTATCTAGGGTCCAGTTTACAAAATAGTGGTAAGCTGTTTTTTAGAAGGTAATCTATGCATAATATTGATTTAAAACATTTTTAACATAGTTTTGGGTTTCTTTAAATGGAGGGATACCTTGATGTTTATCAACATTGCCTGGTCCTGCATTATAGGCGGCAAGAGCAAGTGATGTATTTCCATTATATTTCTTTAACATTTGGCTTAAGTATTTTGTTCCCCCGTTAATGTTTTGTGCGATATCATATGGATTATTAATTCCTAATCCTATCGCAGTTTGTGGCATTAACTGCATCAATCCTTGTGCCCCAGCATGACTTCTTGCTTGAGGATTATAATTGGATTCCATTTTTATAACAGAATGGATCAACTTTTCATCAACACCATATGTTTTGGCTGCGTTTGCTATGTGAGTGTTAATATTATCTGTTCCCCTTAGAGAAGTTGTAGAATCTGTGCCCGTCATGGAGGGAGTGTTGACTCCAGGAAGGTAATCCGTATTAGGTATGTTTTTAGCATTTATTGTTTGGTTGAGTTTTCCCGCTTGATTAATTTTTTCTAGAAGCATTTGTTGGAATGTCATATCACCAAGCAATGAGTTATATGTAGAATTATTATTTTCCGATGTCAATAAAGACATTGCTTGGTTTTGAACCATTTGTTGTAGTTGATTAATTTCCATATATGTACACCGCCTAATTAAGCATGATAACGATTGATTTAAAATTAGTCTTCCATTTTTAATTTTACTATATAAATAAGAAATAGCAATCTACTTAGGCAATTAATTCACAGATTTTTAATAGATTAACACGAGCTCTTTAAAGTGTTATGACTGTTTTTTCATTCTCTTTTAAAATCTCTTCATAAAAGGGATCGTCCCCAATACATAAAACCCGATCACAAAGCTTTTTTATTTCATCCATATCATGTGACGTATAAATAATCGCTGTTTGTTTAGTTATGGCTAGATTTTTAAGATATGTTCCGATTTCGTTTTTTGATTTTAAATCAATACCTACAGTAGGTTCATCAAGAAGAAGAAGACCCGGTTCATGGATAAGTGTAATTGCTAAATTTAATTTTCGCTTCATACCTCCCGATAAGGTATTGACTTTTTCTTTCCATCGGTCGAGCTTCATATCTAAACAAAGCTCGTGAAGGATTTTTTTACTCTTTTTTACCCAGCCTAATTTTTCAAAAAATATCATATTTTCTTCAACAGAAAAATCCTCCCACACCGCAATATCTTGAGGAACAAATCCGAGTGTTTTTCTAATTGTTTTGTTATCTTTTATATAATCCATATTATTTAACGAAATAGAACCAGAGTCAGGTCTGTCTATTGTTGCTAAAATTTTTAATAAAGTTGACTTGCCAGCTCCATTCTCACCGACAAGACCAATAATCTCTCCTGGATTTATTTTAAAGGAAATTTCTTTTAAGACTTGGTGGGTACCAAAGGCTTTTGAGACTTTTCTAACGTCAAGCATTGCGGTCATTCTCCTTTCTAAAATACCAAACAATCGTAAAAGCAGTTAGAATTATTGTCCATATCATAGTTATTTCTTCAGCTAAGAATGCATGAAAAGGATTTAACCAGGTAAAATTTTGGTAAAAACTGGTTATATCTTTAATTGGGAAAATTGCCCCACTCATGATTGCTATAATTAAAGTGAGTGCTACTGAAAAACTATAATAGTTAAACAATTTGCGAAAGCAGAGAGCTACTAAAAAACTACCTAATAAAATCATGAGTTTAAAAGAGAGTAAGGTTAAAATAAAGTTTATATTTTTAGCGGTGTATACTTGATTAATCATCATGAAAGAGACAATATCTACTAAAAATAAAATTATTGTATAAATAACTAGGTTTCTTAATAAGTATCTATGATGAGAAATATTCAAAAAGAAAAACCTTTGTCGTGTTGATGCAGTACGTTCTTTAACTACCCAATCAAATATAAAAAGACTACATAACACACTTAAAACTGCCCAGATTCCCCAAGGATTCAAAAGAGCATCTGTTGGTCTTTCATTTGTTTGATTGATATCACTATATGAAAATGAATTTTTTAACAGGTTCTCTTCTTCTTGAACTATTTCACTTGTTTTCACAATTTCATCCCAAGTCCACTTGTCTTTTTGGTAATACTCTTCGCTTAAATCATTTACAATGTAAGCTGTTTTTGATCGCCCTGTATCTTGTTGGATAAGTGATACAATCATTTCTTTAACAGTAGTATAAGCAAAAGATAAATTAGAATGGTAACTAGTAACTAATCGATTACGATTACCTTGTCTAATTGATTCCTCATAGCCTTTTTTAATGATAAAGACACTATCAAGTTCATGTTTCTCTAATTTTTTTAATGCTTCGTCTTCATTTAATTTTTCAACAGCTAACAAAGAATTGTCTTGAATGGATTTATAGAGTGTCAAAGACTGCCTAGTGGATTCCTCAAGTACCATTCCGACTGGGATTTTAGAATCTTCGCCTAACTCATCTGCTATTTGAATAATAGTGATTGTACCAATAAGAGGTAAGATTAACCAAAAAATGAAACTTAACCAATGTTTTTTCAAATGGATGAAGCGAGTTAATATAGTATTTTTCATTATTTTCGCTCCTTCCATAAAGACACACCAATTAAAGCACATAAAATAGCCAGTGCAGATAGACTAAGTGGAATATAAT
Organism: Virgibacillus sp. MSJ-26; assembly: GCF_018918075.1. GTDB lineage: Bacteria > Bacillota > Bacilli > Bacillales > Amphibacillaceae > MSJ-26. Next base: position 294,968 of record NZ_JAHLPW010000005.1, on the reverse strand, counting down.
CCACTAAAATTTGCCCGTAAAAAAATGTATCTTTGAGCCAATTGAAAGCCTGAAATGAAAATAAATAATTAGCTATATTCTCAATCGGTATGGGTAAGTATAGTGTGGGAATAATTGCTCCAGAGAACAAAAATAACCCGATGGTTAATGTGATTTGTAAGGCAATGCTTAATTTTTGAGAAAGAACCAATGATTCTATAAGTGCTATACTTAACAAAAAAGTAATACTATAAAGGAACATAATACTAATTATTTTCATATAGTCTTGCCAGACAAAACTAGTATTTATTATATTATCTAACCCTACTAGGGACAGAGACATAAGTATGCAACCTACGATAACTGATAAGACTATTTTTGCGGTAATTTGTTGTAGTCTCGTCACTCCATACAGCATGATACGATGTCTCATCCGGGCCGTCTCTTCTTGGTGAAAAAAAGAATAAAGCAATAAAAGCCAAGCTGTATTAATGATAAACCAACTTGCTAAACTATAATAGTCCAGTGGCGTGGCTGTAACAATATTATCTATCTCTTTTTCATTTAAAATATTGTCTTTACTTAATGTATATAAAAGAAATTCCTTAAATTGTTCAAATAGCAAATCACTACGGGCGCTTTGGTTAATTCCTAATTCCTTAGCGTAATAATTAATAGTAAGGATATTTGCTTGGGAAGCACTAATATGTCGTGTGAGACTCTCGATAAGTTCTTTAACAAGTTGGCTTTTTACGGGTTGCTCAGGATTACCGATAATGTTCAAGTCTACAGGGGTTCCTGAATATAAATCATTTGTAAATCCTTCCGGAAATATAATGTAAGAACTTAATTGGTTTGTTTTTATTTCATTATTAGCCTCTGTTTCATTCATGGGTACAATATTGATTGAATCTCCAAATTGGGAAGTTGTTTCAATGAGTTCAATGACCATTTGGGTTTCTTGTGATTGATCTTGGTCTATTAAACCAATATTAATCGGATCATTTTCGGAAGGTGTAAAGATAAAAATGAAAATAGTAGCTATCAAGGCTATAATAAAAAGAGGATAAAGCAAAAGGAGAGGAAGTGATATCCACTTCCTCCTAAGTTCCGTAAAATGTTGTTTCATAAAGAGTAAAACAAACTTTATAAAAGTCATCGTGCATCCGTCCATTCAATACTTCTACTTAACAATGAAACCAATATAAACTACCACATTGTGTCCATACTTCCATACAGCCATTCTTCTAATTGATTAGGAAGTTCGTACTGGAAGTATTCCATTAATTCTGTATCACTCATGCTACCAAGATTTTTGATATCTTTGTCAGTCGGTTGTTCAACATCTTTTGCTAATTTAGCTTCTTTTTCAATATTGATACTGAACATATCGCTGTCCACATCAGCATCATCTACACTTAATTCATGATTTGAATTCATTTCTTCTTTATCATAATCGGCTGTACCCGTCCATAGTATCTTGGACTCTATACCTGTATCATCAAAGGAGATGGAGCGGTCAAAATCCTTTTTATTGTCTTCTATCTTTTCAGTAGCTTCATAACGGATGGAATGGTCGGCATCTGATAGTTCAATAGAATCTGTCGCTTTTTCTTTATTGATTGAAAAATCACCGATAAGAAAAACAGTTTCTTGATCAAACTCATCTTCCACACCAAATTCGTACTCAAATGATTGTTCATTATCCGTTAATAACTGAGTGCCGTTAATATCGAATGACACTAAATCAGCATCAGACGTCCCCATTTCTAATATGAATTCTCTCTGGACAATCAAGTTTTTCTTTACCCAAATTGTAGAGGTTATTCCTTCAGGGATTGAAAGTTCATTGATTTCTTCAATGATCTCTTCCATGCCCTCTTCAAACTCCCCAATAAACTCATCTACATTCATTGTAGCATCCACTGACTCGCCTATGTTGATCAAATTATATAAATCATCAAGTTTCTCTTTAATACGCTCATCATTTGCCATTTTTTCAGCTACTGAACTAAGCAACCCCTTGACATTCTTTTCAGATAGATGCATGGTGATTTTGTCTGTATTCACTGAATTTCCATCAATTGTAACTTTTTCTTTATCAGTCTTAAAGGCATCGTTAGGAAGTTCGTCATAGATCATTTTGATATATTCTTCTTTGAAATATTCCTTGTCTTCTTCAGACATGTAGCCTTCCATCCAATCGAATAAAGTACTGAAATCCACTTCAAGATCTTCATCAACAGAATAAGGATCTAGAGAATGTAGTACTTGACCTACATCCTGACCTTTTATTTGAATTAAATCATCTTCAAATGGTAAATCAACCAGTAATTCTTCAGCAGTCAAAGTGTATTCAAAGCCCTCAATCTCTACACCAGCAACACTACCTGTTAATCCTGTCGACATTATTTTATTGTCTAAATCCTTAGTGGTTGTTAAAGTAAGATTCGAGTTATTTACAATTTGTTCTGGACTAAAAAGACCTGTGGAAAGACTAGGACCACTGTTCATTTGAGCAGAAAGAACATACGTTGATTCTGAAGGATTTTCTTCAACTTTATTTCTCCATTCCAACTCATGGCTAAAACGTTGATCGATTATATCCATTATAAATTCAGATGATTTTTTTTTCAGCTAAAAAGTATTTGTTTTTTGGTGACTTATTTATAAATGCATAAGCAGCAATACTACCACCAATTAGTAATACAGCAACTAGAATTATAGATATGAGTCGTTTCGAGCCACCTCCAGACTTTTTACTTTGTTGATCAGTTGTGTCATTCATTTTATTACCCCTTTTCAATTTAAATAATTCGTTAATATTAGTGCATAGTATACTGATACATCTTATACCATTTACGATAAAGACAGTCAATAAGTTTCAAAATTATAATGAATTAAATTAATTAGTTCTAAAAACCTAATTGATATTTTTTTTAGTGAAAATATAGTTCTTAATTCTTAATTACTTATTTTAAAAAAGAAGTTTTATACGTGGGAGGAATAATGAGTAGTTCTAAAGGAGTATTTTAATATAAGCAAAAAATAATGAATTCTTGGGATAAAATAAATTATAGATGTCAAAGACAAGCAATTGATACTATCGCTATAAAGCTATAACACGCTATTTTTATGCTAACAAAGTAATTTAAAAACCCGAACAATTCAACTCATTGTTCAGGTTTTATTTTCTACGTTATGATAGGTTACAACAGTCAACTCAAGACGACTGTTTAACGCCTTGCTCTAATGCACTAATCATTGTTTGTCTATCTTGTTCATCGGATTGTTTCCAAATAAGTTCAAAAAGAACACCAAGACCAGGGAGCATTTTTTCTTCGCCATTTTGAATGGCATCAATAATGGTAGCCTCTAATTCTGATTGATCGTTTGATTCAATATTAGTTAAAATTGCCTTACGTAAATCTAAATTCACTATAACCTTCCTTTCTAAGTAATTCTTTAATACGTATAGTTTGACCATTTAACACCCGAGTATGTATATTAAACAATATTAGACGATAATTAGGGAATGAAGAAATCATGATTACATCTCTACAAAATGAGCAAGTGAAGCAGCTGCGAAAATTACACAAAAGAAAAGAGAGAGAAAAGTCCAAGACGTTTCTCGTTGAAGGTTTCCATTTAGTTGAAGAAGCTCATTATAGCGACTGGGAAATTTTGGAGGTTATTATTAAAGAGAATATCGAACTGCCTAAATCATGTGAAACCTATCCAGTGACTCGCGTCGGTGAAAAAGTTTTTAATCACATTGCACAAACAAATACACCTCAAGGTATTGCTGCAAAACTTAAAATGAAAAAAAACGTTAAGCCATTAAATGAAAAAGTGTTATTGGTTGATGCGGTTCAAGAACCAGGAAACTTGGGCACCATTATCCGTACTGCCGACGCAGCAGGGTTCTCTTCCATTATTCTTGGTGATAATACAGTAGATGTTTTTAACGACAAAACAATACGGGCTACTCAAGGCTCTCTATTTCATGTATCAATTGAACATAAAAATTTAAATGAAATTATTCCTGATTTGCAGAAGGAGGACTACTTCATATGGGCTTCGGCACTTAAAAATGCAACAATATACAATCACATTAATCCCAGTGAAAAAATAGCTTTGATTGTTGGCAATGAAGGATCCGGAATTCAAGAGTCGCTACTTAACTTAGCAGACGAATTAGTTTATATACCGATTCACGGTAAAGCAGAGTCGCTTAATGTCAGTGTGGCGACCGGAGTGCTCATGTATTATATAAATAGTTAAACCTTGAAAATAGATAAGAAATTAATTATAATCAGTAATAACGTACAAAAAAATATGTGTAAGCTATGAAAGAGCCTAATGACAATATTAAGAGCGGTAAGTATATACCCTTAATAAATTGAGGAAAAGGGAAGAGTTGCCATAGACTGAGAGCATCTCACTACAATTCATTGTTCATGTTTCACTCTGGAGCTGGCACTTAGACCTTGGTTCTCCAAGTAAAGGTGTTCCGGATTTCTTCCGTTATAAGAACAAAGTTGGATGCATTTTTGATGTATCAACAAGGGTGGTACCGCGATCTAGTCTCGTCCCTTTGGGGGTTGGGGCTTTTTTTTATTGCAAAAAAACAAAGAGTTAGAGAGAAGGATTATGAATAACTTAGGAGGTTGACTATAGATGAAGGAGCAACTGCAATCCATCCATCAAGAGGCAATTGAAAAAATTAAAAAGTCAGACAGCGCCAAACATTTACAAGAGCTAAAAGTAGCTTATTTAGGAAAGAAAGGTTCAATTACCAGTGTATTACGTGGTATGGGTAAGCTGTCTAAAGAAGAACGTCCTGTCATAGGTGATATTGCTAACAAGGTTAGAGAATCCATCACCCACACCATAGAAAGTAAAAAAGACGAACTGGATAGACATGCATTAGAAAAAAAGCTTGAGGCAGAATCAATTGATGTCACTTTGCCAGGTCGTCCTGTTGAAACAGGAGGCCCACATTTACTCACTAAAATTATTGAGGAAATTGAAAATCTGTTTATTGGGATGGGTTACGAGGTAAGAGAAGGTCCTGAGGTAGAGACGGACTATTATAATTTCGAAGCATTAAACTTGCCGAAAAACCACCCAGCACGTGACATGCAAGATACTTTTTACTTAACACCAGATCTACTTCTAAGAACACATACATCACCTGTTCAAGCAAGAACAATGCATAAATATGGTGGTCAGCAGCCTGTGAGAATGATCTGCCCTGGCATTGTTTACCGTCGTGACGATGATGATGCCACGCATTCCCATCAATTTACGCAAATTGAAGGACTCTATGTTGATAAAAATGTGCGTATGAGTGACTTGAAAGGAACCCTTGATGTATTTGCTAAAAAAATGTTTGGTGAGGATAGGGAAATTAGACTTCGTCCAAGTTTCTTCCCTTTCACTGAACCATCTGTTGAAATGGATATCTCATGTAAAGTCTGCCGAGGCGAAGGATGTTCCGTATGTAAAAATACAGGGTGGATAGAAATTCTAGGTGCTGGAATGGTGCATCCGAAAGTATTATCAATGGCTGGATACGATCCCGAAATTTATACTGGTTTCGCATTTGGCATGGGGCCAGACCGTATTGCCATGTTGAAATATGGCGTTAATGATATTAGGCAATTTTATATGAATGATGTTCGTTTCTTACAACAATACCATAAGGCTTAAGGGGGCAAAGACACGTGTTAGTATCATTAAATTGGTTAAAAAATTACGTGGATATAAGTGGCATAAGTATAGAAGATTTAGCTGAAAGAATAACAAAATCAGGCATTGAAGTCGATGGGATTCATTATATTGCCGAAGAAAGCAAAGGGCTTGTCGTCGGTTATGTTGAATCTTGTGAACAACATCCAAATGCGGATAAATTGAATCTTTGTCAAGTAGATGTAGGGGAAGAAACCCTTCAAATCATTTGCGGAGCACCCAATATTAAACAAGGTCAAAAAGTAATTGTTGCTAAACCAGGTGGGGTTTTACCTGGCAATTTTAAAATCAAAAAGGTGAAATTACGAGGTATCGAGTCAAATGGTATGATATGCTCTTTACAAGAAATTGGTATTAATGAAAAATATGTACCGAAAGATGTAGCAGATGGGATTTTTGTCCTACCTGAAGATACAGTCGTTGGAGAAGATATTGAACCGCTAATGAATTTAAATGATGCAGTTTTAGAATTTGATTTGACTCCAAATAGAGCTGATTGTTTAAGTATGTTAGGGGTCGCCTATGAAGTAGCAGCTGTTTTGGATAAAGAAGTTAATTTACCTGATTATTCAGTGGCTACAACGAATGATCATGCGAAAAATTATATATCTGTCGATGTGGAAAGTCCTGAACTAAACCCATATTATGGTGCTTTTATAATTAAGGATGTTCAAGTAAAACAATCTCCTCTATGGCTACGTAATTATCTCATGGCTGCTGGAGTGCGTCCTATTAATAACGTCGTCGATATTACGAACTATGTGCTGTTTGAGTATGGCCAACCTTTACACGCTTTTGATTATGATCACCTTGATTCAAAGAAAATCGTAGTACGCCAAGCGCGAGAAAATGAAAAAATGACTACATTGGATGATGTGGAACGTACATTAACCTCTCAAGATTTGCTAATCACTGATGGCGAAAAACCTATTGCCTTAGCTGGTGTCATGGGTGGGGCGAATACTGAGGTGAATGAAAATACAACCACCGTTTTACTCGAAGCGGCTTATTTTGATCCTTACACTGTCAGGAAAACAGTTAATAAAACAGGATTAAGAAGTGAAGCAAGCACTCGGTTTGAAAAAGGGGTCGACCCTAATCGTGTGAAAGAAGCTGGTTTAAGAGCCTGTTTAATGCTCAAAGACTATGCTGACGGTGAAGTGCTAGAAGGCGCAGTCGAATTTGATAAACTCGATCGTTCAAGTAAAAAAGTAATGATGAACCAAAAAGAAATTAACAAACGATTAGGAACAGATTTAACTACTAAAGAAATTGAAGATATATTACGAAAGTTAGGCTTTGATTATAAACAAGTAGATATAGAGTTTGAAGTATCAATTCCAACTCGTCGAGGCGATATCTCTATATTTGAAGATATGCTAGAAGAAGTAGCTCGGATATATGGCTACGATCATTTACCATATACTTTACCAAAAGGAGCATCAAAACCAGGGGCTCTTACAGAAAGACAAAATCTTAAAAGAAAAATTAAACAATTCCTTCAAGGTGTAGGATTATCTGAAACTATAACGTACTCATTAACGAATAAAGATTACATCGATAAACTAATTAGCCCAGAGATTAAAATCCTAAATCCGAAACCAGCACGGGTTGCTTTACCAATGACAGAAGACCATTATTATTTGCGACTTAGTTTATTGCCAGAAATGTTAAAATCAATGGCTTATAATATCGCAAGAAAGCAAACCAATTTAGCTTTTTATGAAATGGGAACAATTTTTGTAACAGATGAAGAAAAAATAACAAAACAACCGAATGAAAGGCTACGATTATCTGGTGCAATAACGGGTCATTGGATGAATCATGAATGGCAACAAGAGAAAAAATCTGTTGATTTCTATGTCATTAAAGGAATTATAGAATCGTTGTTCTCCTATTTGGATGTTGAAGTTGATTATAAACGACTAAAACATCCGGATTTACATCCTGGTAGAAGTGCTATGATTTCATTAGATGAATCGACGATTGGTTTTATTGGTCAAGTGCATCCTTCGATGGAAAAGGCATTTGATTTAAAAGAAACATATGTATTTGATTTGGATATGGAACAAGTTCTTGAAGCATATGAACATATTCCGTCATTCTCACACATTCCAAGATATCCCGCAATTGCTCGAGATGTCGCGTTTGTTTTAGATGAAAGCGTGCCGGCTAACGAGGTACAGCGATTGATTGAAGAACTCGGATCTCCGGTTATCAAAGACGTCCATGTATTTGATTTATATATGGGTGATAACCTCCCTGATGGTAAAAAATCGGTTGCTTACAATTTGATTTATCAAGATCCACATAAGACATTAAAAGATGAAGAAGTCGATCAATCATTCCGAGAAATTATAGAAAAAGTGAATGAGCAATTTGATGCTTATGTACGGTCTTAAAATTGAATAGACCATAAAATAACACACCAGGTCAAATTTAACCTGGTGTGTTATTTTATCGCTACTTTATAAAGGGAAATTTTAAATTTGATATAATTTCAACATGTATATGAGGCCGTATAATTCATAAACTGCGACATAGTTTGGATTAAGAGTCTTTACCACTTCTGTAAAAATAAGCGATAATCCGAACGCTACGGAAAAAACGCTACGCTTTCCGGGGTCTCATCTAGGCCTCTGGGACTGCGCTAAATGCTCGTCCCACCGAAAACATTAGCTCCCACAAAGATTTTCGGTGGGGCGAAGCTTGCTGCAGCCCCAGGAGTCTCCGCATTTTTTCCTACGCTGATTTCAGAGTAATATTATTGTACAAAATTGCCTTATAATAGCATTAAATAACTTTAATAGTCTGGGTGAGCGCAGGGGCGAACGACAGTGCAGTCCCACGAGTCTGAAGACCCCGCAGAGAGGGTAAAGCTAATGAAGGCCGACTAAAACCGTCCTTTGCGGACAACGCCGGCATACCCCTTGCCGGGGCAAGGAGGCTGAAGCCGTGCCCGCGGAAGCATCCGCCCGGAGCGATCCCAGACGGTCATGATTACGCTTGCATTGAAAACAGCCCATTAGTTACTGCACATCATATATCTAATATGTAAAATTTAGTTTTCAAGTAATTAATCTGTACATGGAATAAAAAGTACGCTTGGCTTAATATATAACATTTTCCTAATGTGGTGGTTCGTGTTAAAATAAATTTAAAGTGTGGTCTGAAATGACTCTACATAAAGTATGTTGTAATAAAGACTTTGATGAAATAATACGGGAGGAATACGTGTGTCCCATAATGAAAAAACACGAGTTTCAATAAAAATATATAATAGATCTTACACAGTAGTAGGAGAAGAGTCTCCTAGCGATGTTCAACTCGTAGCAAGTTTGGTTGATCAAAAAATGCGAGAAATAAAGGAAAATAATAGTAATCTAGACGTGGCCGATTTAGCTGTTTTAACGGCAGTAAACACGATGAATGATTACATGAAATTAAAAGAGGATTACGCAACCTTACTCGGAACTTTAAAAAAGAAAGAGGACAACTGACATATGGTCAATATGATTATTCTTTTTTTATTAATTTTTGGTTTTTTAATGGGGCTTAAGAGAGGTTTTATTTTACAAGCCTTTCATTTAATTGGCTTTATTATAGCATTCATCGTGGCGGCACTTTACTACGATTTGATTGCAGAAAAACTCTCCCTATGGATTCCGTATCCTGAGCTCTCGGACGGAAGTACATGGTCTGCTTTTCTTCAATCTTCCTCGATGCAAAATGCTTTTTATAATGCCATTGCTTTTGCCATTATCTTTTTCTCAGTTAAAATTTTACTTCAAATCATTGCGTCGATGCTGGATTTTGTTGCCTCCTTACCAATACTCCGATCATTTAATAAATTAGGCGGAGCATTATTAGGCTTTATGGAAATTTATTTAATATTATTCGTAGTTTTATTTATTTTAGCACTCACGCCAATGGAAAATATTCAAAGTTGGATTAATGATTCCTCAATCGCTTTATTTATCATTGAACATACACCATATTTATCGGAAAAGGTAAGAACGTTATGGTTTATGGAACTAGGTAACATACTAACCAATTAAGATAAAAAGACCGATTCTGATCATTAGGAGATAAAGCCTAAGTGTGAAAGAATTGGTTTTTTTAAGTTAATAATATATAAAATTAGTAGGTGAACAATGTGTCGATAAATAAAAAAGATGTTATTAAGTTACTTGAAAAAATTGCTATATATATGGAGTTAAAGGGTGAGAATCCTTTTAAAATATCCGCTTATCGCCGTGCGGCACAATCGCTTGAAAAAGATGAGCGTTCGCTGGCGGAAATTGATGAGCTCACTAAAATTAAGGGGATTGGTCAAGGCACAAATAGCGTTATTGTTGATTACATAGCTAATGGGCATTCAGAAACATTACTCGAACTTGAAAAGGAGGTTCCGAGTGGCCTAATTCCTTTGTTAAATGTTCCTGGTTTAGGGGGGAAGAAATTATCAAAACTTTATCAAGAGTTAGGAATAACAGATGCTGAATCCTTAAAGGAAGCAATCATTGAAGAGAAAGTAGAAAAGCTTCCTGGTTTTGGTAAAAAATCAGCAAAAAATATATTAAATGCACTTAGGGAAGCAGGGGAACGACCAGAACGCCTTCCAATTGCTATTATGCTTCCGGTTGCAGAAGAAATCGAATCATTTTTAAGTACGATACCAGAAGTTGAACGCCATTCTCTTGCAGGAAGCTTGAGAAGAATGAGAGAAACAATAAAAGATATCGATTTTATCATTGCAACTTCTCAACCTGAAAAAGTGCGTGATCATTTGCTTTCGATTGATCAAATTAAAGAAGTTGTGGCAAGTGGAATAACAAAGGTATCAATTATAATCGAAGATGTTTATGACATTAATATTGACTTTCGCCTTGTTAAGGAAGAAGAGTTTGCGACAACGCTTCATCATTTCACAGGTTCTAAAGATCATAATGTGAAAATGAGACAACTGGCCAAGTCGCGTGGTGAAAAAATTAATGAGTATGGAATTGAAGTAGAAGAATCAGGTGAGCTGTTAACTTTTACTACTGAAGAAGAATTTTTTCAGCATTTTAACTTAAATTTCATACCTCCAGAAATAAGGGAAGATACGGGAGAAGTAGAAGCTTTTAATAATCAAAACTCTCTTCTTGAACATCAAGATATTAGGGGCGACCTTCATATGCACTCAACTTGGAGTGATGGAGGCCAATCAATAGAGGAAATGGTTTTGAAAGCAAGAGAAATAGGATATGAATATATCGCTATCACAGACCATTCAAAATTCTTACGCGTTGCAAATGGTCTTGATGAAAAAAGATTACTAAAACAACGAGAAGAAATCGATATATTAAACGAAAAGTATCCAGATATCCATATTTTCGCAGGAGTGGAAATGGATATATTACCGGATGCACGCCTAGATTTTAATGATAATTTTCTTAAAAAAATGGACTTTGTTATTGGTGCAATCCATTCAAGTTTTAATCAATCTGAAGAGCAAATCATGGAAAGGTTATATGCTGCTTTAGATAACCCGTATATTTCTATAATCGCGCATCCAACAGGACGCTTAATAGGTAGGCGTGAAGGATACAAAGTTAATGTAGATAAACTTATTGAACGAGCAAAGGAAACAAATACAGCATTAGAAATAAATGCTAATCCAAATCGGCTTGACTTATCAGCACAATGGGTTCGACAGGCACAAGCGTTAGGTGTGGTTTTAGCTATTAACACAGATGCTCATAGTTATAAAATGCTTAATCACATGAAATATGGTGTTGGTGTAGCAAGAAAAGGATGGATTCAAAAAGAAACGGTAATAAATACTTGGACAAAAGAGAAACTTATGTCATTCTTTAACCGTAATAAGTAATTGGTAGATTATTTTTTTAAAAAGGAGTAGGCATGGATGCAAGATAGAATTCTTCGAGTACTCGAGTATAACAAAATAAAAGATCGGTTAGTGAAACAAGCCGAGACTTCGCTTGGTAAAAGTTTAGCCTTTAGTATCAAGCCACTAACCGATTTAGATGCAGTTATTAACAAACATAATGAGACTGACGAGGCGGCAACGGTAGTTCGTTTGCAAGAAAACATTCCTCTTGGAGGGATTTTTGATATACGAGAAAGTATCAATAGAAGTGTTATTGGCGGTGTTCTCACAATGGAAGAGTGCCTAAACATCGCTAGCACAATATACGGAGGAAGACAAACTAAAAATTTTATAGAGAAGTTAGATGAGGAATTACCAATCTTAAGAAGCCTTGCTAACCAAATAAGTCATTTGAAAGAACTAGAAAGAGAAATTAAAAGTTGTATTGACGATCGAGGGCAAATGTTAGATAGTGCTTCAGAGAAACTACGAGGCCTTCGCTCAGCTATGCGTACATTCGAAGGGCGAGTGCGAGAAAAGTTAGATCAAATTATCAGGTCAAAGAGCAGCATGCTTTCTGATGCAATTGTAACTATACGTAACAATCGCTATGTACTTCCAGTGAAGCAAGAACATCGAGGGTCCATCGGAGGAATTGTACACGATCAATCTGCATCCGGACAGACATTGTTTATAGAGCCTAAATCTGTGGTTGATCTTAATAACCAATTACAAGAGACTGTCGCTAAAGAAGAACTAGAAATTGAACGTATATTACGTGTTTTAAGTGAATCAATAGCTAGTAAAAAGGAATATTTAACAGAAAATGTTTTAACTCTAGGTGAGATTGATTTTATTTTTTCACGTGCAAAATTAGGCGCTCAAATGAACGGGTCTATGCCTAGAATGAACGATGAAGGCTTCATTAAGATGCAGCAAGCTCGTCACCCGTTAATCCCGAGAGATGAAGTGGTGGCAAATGATGTGGAGCTAGGAAAAGATTTTACTACGATTGTTATTACCGGACCAAATACTGGTGGAAAGACAGTTACTTTAAAAATGATAGGTCTATGTACTTTAATGGCACAATCTGGTCTTCAGGTACCAGCCTATGATGGTTGTGAATTAGCGGTTTTTGACCATGTGTTTGCCGATATTGGTGATGAACAATCAATCGAACAAAACTTAAGTACCTTTTCATCTCATATGACGACCATTGTTAATATAATAGAAGAGGTTAACGAAAGATCTCTTGTATTATTTGATGAGCTAGGTGCTGGAACAGACCCACAAGAAGGGGCCGCCTTAGCTATGTCAATATTAGATGAAGTCATTTCTAGAGATGCTCGAATCATTGCAACGACACACTATCCTGAATTAAAAGCTTATGGATATAATAGAGATAAAGTAGTTAACGCATCAGTTGAATTTAACGTCGAAACCCTACAGCCGACATATCGTTTATTGATTGGAGTTCCAGGTCGAAGCAACGCATTTGACATATCGAAGCGTTTAGGACTTGACGGTAGGATTATTGAAGATGCTAAAGAGCTCATTGGTGTGGACTCCAAAAACGTTGAAAGCATGATTGCGTCTCTTGAAGACTCCAAGCTACAGTCAGAGCGAGATTACGAAAAAGCTCATCAATATTTACTCGAAAGTGAAAAGTTGCGTACAGACATTCAAGAAAAGTGGCATCAATTTGAACAACAAAAAGAGCAATTATACAAGAAAACAGAAGAAAAAGCTGAAAGAGCGCTACAAAATGCGCGTGAGGAAGCTGAACTCATTGTTGATGAAATACGCAGCATGAAAACGAAAACAGAATTAAAAGAACATGAATGGATTGAAGCTAAAAAATTGCTAGAAGAAGCTCAGCCTCAATTGACCGAGAAGGATAAACAGGTGGCAGATTCACAGCCATCAACATCACCCAAAACATTTCGTCCAGGTGATGATGTCAAAGTACTTTCTCTTAACCAAGTGGGGAATGTATTAAAGAGAATAAATAATAATGAATACCTTGTACAAGTAGGAATAATGAAGGTGAATGTTAAACAAAACGACCTACAAGGAGTCAAGTCGCCCAAAAAAGCGATAGAAAAACCGCTGGCTACAGTAAAAGGGTCTAATTACCAAGTTAAAACTGAACTAGATCTTAGAGGTGAACGATACGAGGATGCTTTATTAAGACTGGAGAAATATATAGATGACGCGTTACTTGCAGGGTATCAGAAAGTATATATTATACATGGGAAAGGAACAGGAGCCTTACGAAAGGGCGTACAAGATTTTGCGAGAAAACATCGAAGTATTTCAGAATATCGATTTGGCTCTCAAGGTGAAGGGGGGAGTGGGGTCACTGTTCTAGAGCTAAAGTGAAATGTGCTTGAATCTAATTACATTTTATCAAATTGCTTATAAATCACTTCTTAAATAAATGGAAGGAAGTTAGAATTATGACTGGATTTTGGGAAAATATAATAGTAGAAACTGTGGCTAGATACAGTGTCGCTGTTTTAACCACAGTTGTATTCTTAGCTATCTTTGAACTAGTCACTACTTATAAAAATTGGGAACAGATAAAAAATGGTAATTTGGCAGTAGCGATGGCTACAGGTGGTAAGCTGTTCGGTATAATGAACATATTTCGTTTTTCCTTTCAACATAATGATACACTGTTACAAAGTATAGGTTGGAGCACCCTTGGTTTTATTTTATTACTGACTGGTTATCTGATTTTCGAGTTTTTAACACCTACGATGAAAATTGATGATGAAATTGGAGATGGAAATAAAGCGGTTGGTCTCATGTCTATGATTATCTCCGTCGGTTTATCATACGTGGTTGGTGCCAACATTATATAAAGGAGCGATCTAGATTGGTTTTAGAAAAATTAGCTAAAATACTTATCGGTGTTTCCTTGATATTTGCGATTGTCGGGATAGTTTATTTAATTTAATTATTTTATAAAGGAATGATTTAATTACGGTTGCCAATAGATAGTTAGGCAACCTTATTTTTTTTAAAGCATATCATGGACAAGATGAATTTCTTTTAAAATACAACATACTAAAGGCTTAAATTAATCTAAAATAATAAATGCTAAGAAAAATATATAAAAAGGTTCGAAAAATATTAATAAATCGGTATAATGTAGATAATATAGTAATAAAGGGGGAGAAATTCAATGGAGAAAGTAATGAAGTGGGAAGTGAATTATCCAGAAGAGATACCAATCAGTATTGATTATGACCGTGTACCTTTGCACTCATTCTTAGAAAACGCGGTTAAACGATTCAGCGGAAAGAAAGCGCTTCATTTTATGGGGAAAGAAGTAACATTTGATGAACTTTATGATGAAGCATGTAAAGTGGCGAATTATCTTCAATCATTAGGGCTCAAGAAAGGTGATCGAATTGCCATTATGTTACCTAATTGTCCCCAGGCTGTTGTTAGTTATTATGGTGCTTTAATGGCTGGTGGCATTGTCGTTCAAACAAATCCACTTTACACCGAGCGTGAGTTGGAATATCAAATGATTGACTCCGGTGCAAAATATATTGTGTGTCTTGATATTTTAGTGCCTAGAATAATGAATATTCGCAATAACACATCGATAGAACATGTGATTGTGACTGGCATCAAAGATTACTTACCTTTTCCTAAAAATCTTATTTATCCTTTTATCCAGAAGAAAGAATATAATATGGTTATTAACGTGGAACAAAGTGAGAATGTTCATGTCTGGAAGCATATAATGAAGAGTGCTGTCGCAAATTATAAAAGAGTGGATGTTGATCCTGTAGAAGACTTAGCTCTTTTACAGTATACAGGAGGAACCACAGGGAATCCAAAAGGGGTCATGCTCAGCCATTATAATTTAGTTTCAAACTGTCAGATGTGTGATAAATGGATATATAAAACAGAAGAGGGTAAAGAAGTTGTCCTAGGTGTTTTACCTCTTTTTCACGTGTATGGGATGACTACTTTAATGAATTTATCAATTATGCTAGGTTCTAAGCTAATTTTACTGCCTAAGTTTGATGCTAAGGAAACATTAGAAACAATTGAAAAGCAACGACCGACCCTATTTCCAGGTGCTCCGACTATTTATGTGGGTTTATTAAACCATCCAGATATGCATAAGTTTGATTTATCATCCATTGAAGCATGTATTAGTGGATCAGCTCCATTGCCAGTAGAAATACAGCAGAATTTTGAAAAGGTAACAGGTGGAAAACTTGTTGAAGGATACGGGCTGACCGAATCATCCCCTGTTACACATGCGAATTTTGTTTGGGGTAAGCGTGTTAATGGGAGTATTGGAGTGCCTTGGCCAGACACGGATTCAAAAATTTTGAAAATTGGAACAGAAGAAGAGGCAGAGTTAGGTGAAGTAGGAGAAATAGTTGTAAAAGGCCCTCAAGTCATGAAGGGTTATTGGAATAATGAAGAGGAAACAGCTAATACTTTAAGAGACGGCTGGTTATATACAGGTGACCTTGGCTATATGGATGAGAAAGGTTATTTTTATATTGTAGATCGCAGTAAGGATATGATTATTGCTGGAGGATATAATATCTACCCTCGTGAGGTAGAAGAAATTCTGTATGAGTTCGAAGGGGTTCAAGAAGTAGCAGTTGCAGGTGTGCCAGATCCATATCGTGGTGAAACTGTGAAAGCTTTTATCGTGCCAAAAGAGGGTTATACTTTAGAGGAAAAAGAATTAAATAAATTTTGCAGGAAGCATCTTGCCGCTTTTAAGGTACCACGTATTTATGAATTCCGGGATGAACTGCCGAAAACAGCAGTTGGTAAAATTTTAAGAAGACAGCTAGTCGATGAAGAAATAAAAAAATAAAATTTTTCTTAGTTTGAAGTATAGTTATAATAGAAAGGCATAGCATTCACAATGATTGTGAAGCACAATGTTTTTCTATACATAAAATTGATACAAGCTTTATATTGACAGATTGATGGAATCTTTGTAAACTATAAATGAATGACCATTCATTCACCTTTCTCAGACAGGTCAGGTTAAGGGAGATGGATATGAAAAAGAATAAACCAAAATACAAAATGATTGTAGATGCTGCTGTAAAAGTTATCGCTCAAAATGGATATCATTCTTCACAAGTCTCCAAAATTGCAAAAGAGGCTGGGGTGGCAGATGGGACTATTTATTTGTACTTTAAGAATAAGGAAGATATTTTAGTTTCAGTTTTTG
This sequence comes from Virgibacillus sp. MSJ-26, assembly GCF_018918075.1. GTDB lineage: Bacteria > Bacillota > Bacilli > Bacillales > Amphibacillaceae > MSJ-26. The sequence goes on along the minus strand of NZ_JAHLPW010000005.1, from coordinate 278,130 downwards.
AAGATAAAATGGGGCAATTTATTGATCAAATTGCTGTTGCGATCAGTAAGAGAAGTAGCGCCAATGAAAAATTATTAACATTAATAAAAATGCATTTTGGACAATTAGCTGCTAATCGATATTTGGCAATCGTGACTCAACTGGAGCTTAGGCAATCCAACTTAACGCTTCGCCGAGAAATTAATGCAGTATTAAAACCATACTTAACCGTTATTGATTCGATTATTAAGGAAGGTATGGCTGATGGAACTTTTCGTGAAAACTTGAAAGTTCCACTAGTTAGGCAAATGATTTTTGGAACATTAGATGAAACGGTTACTAACTGGGTTATGCAAGAAGAAAAATATGATCTCGTCGCCCAAGCAGATGATGTTCATACTTTAATTACGACTGGCCTGTCTTTCAAATAAAATATATAACAGAATAAATAGAGAAGATGTGTTAATCTATTTATTCTGTTATTATAGTAAACGAGGAGGGATGTTTTTTGAGTACATTGAGTTTAAAATTGGATAATCAAATTGCTACTTTAACGATTCAAAGCCCGCCTGCTAATGCGCTATCTAGTATACTGTTAGATGATCTTTCAGAAAAATTAGATGAAATTGAAAAGAATGGATCAGTTAAAGCGATTATTTTAAAAGGTGAAGGTAAATTCTTTTCAGCTGGTGCTGATATAAAGGAATTCACATCGTTGCAAAATGCATCTGATTATCAATCACTCGCTGAACATGGCCAAAAACTCTTTGATAGGATTGAGCATTTTTCTCAACCGGTTATTGCTGCGATTCATGGAGCAGCACTAGGAGGAGGACTCGAACTTGCTATGTCCTGTCACATGAGAATTGTCTCTGAGGATGCTAAATTAGGTCTTCCAGAAATGACGTTAGGAATTATACCAGGATTCGCGGGCACTCAGCGTTTGCCAAATTATATAGGAACACATAAAGCATACGAAATGATATTAAGTGGTGAACCAATCACTGGTAAAGAGGCTGCCACGTTAGGGTTGGCTAATCATGCAGTACCTGAAGAAGATGTTTTTGATGAAGCTTTGAAATTAGCTAATAAAATTGCTGCAAAAAGTCAACCAGCAATTAGTCAAGTTATGCAGTTGATTCCATTTGCAAAAACAGGCCAATTTAGCCAAGGCATTCAAAAAGAAGCGGAAGCATTTGGCAAGGTATTTGGTACAGAAGACGCTCGAGAAGGAGTGCAAGCTTTTATAGAAAAAAGAAAGCCTGAGTTTAAAGATAAGTAATAGAATAATAGATGTGAGCTTTAAAGGAGGAAAACAAATGGACATTTATGTATTGTTGAAAAAAACATTTGATACTGAAGAAAAAATAGTCATTTCGGATGGGGAAATTGAAGATGATAGTGCTGAATTTATCATCAACCCGTATGATGAATATGCGGTCGAAGAAGCTATTAACCAACGTGATGAACACGGTGGAGAAGTCACTGTTGTTACAATCGGTGACGAAGATTCAGAGAAACAATTACGTACTGCCCTCGCTATGGGCGCGGATAAAGCTGTGTTAATTGATACTGAAGATGATCTTGAAGAAGGAGATCAGTTTACAACAGCAAAAATTTTGGAAGCGTTTTTTGAAGATAAAGAACCAGATCTCATATTGGCAGGAAACGTAGCGATTGATGAGGCAAGCGGCCAAGTTGGACCTAGACTTGCTACAAGGCTTGGTATTCCTTACGTGACAACAATTACTAGTTTAGAAATTGATGGGGAGACTGCTAAGATTGATAAAGATGTTGAAGGAGACGCTGAAAAAATAGAAACATCACTTCCACTTCTTGTCACATGTCAGCAAGGTTTAAACGAGCCAAGATACCCATCATTACCTGGAATTATGAAAGCGAAGAAAAAACCTCTAGAAGAATTAGAAATAGATGATTTAGATTTAGATGAAGATGAACTAGAACCAAAAACAAAAACAGTTGAAATCTTCTTGCCACCTGAAAAAGAAGCTGGTCGCGTGCTAGAAGGAGAAATAGAAGATCAGGTCAAAGAATTGGTGTCACTACTTAAAGACGAAGCAAAAGTACTTTAATTTATTGGACGGAAAGGAGAAACGTCATGAGTGATAAAATATTAGTCATTGGGGAAGCAAAAGATGGAGAGTTACGTAACGTATCATTTGAAGCGATTAATGCTGCAAAGCAGCTAAATTCTGAAGGAGAAATTGTTGCTGTTTTATTAGGTGACGAAGATTTAGAAAACCAAGCGAACGACATGATTCAATACGGTGCAGACCGGGCTGTTGTTGTACAACACGAAAATTTGAAATCGTATACATCAGAGGGATATGGGCAAGCGGTAATGGCAATAATTGATGAAGAGTCTCCCAACGCTATTGTTGCAGGGCACACGTCAATTGGAAAAGATTTAACACCGAAACTTGCCAGTAAATTAGAGTCTGGCTTAGTGTCTGACGTAGTTGATATTGAAAATGAGGGGAATCAAATTGTCTTTACAAGACCGATTTATTCAGGTAAAGCATTTGAGAAAAAGATAGTTTCGGATGGGTTTACTTTTATTACTATTCGACCTAATAATATTCCTGCTTTAGATAAAGATGAATCACGTTCAGGTGATGTACAAACTAAGGAAATGGACATTACTGATATTAGAACGGTAATAAAAGATGTTATCCGAAAAACATCTGAAGGGGTAGATATGTCTGAAGCAAATGTAGTCATCGCTGGAGGACGCGGTGTCAGAAGTGCTGAAGGATTTGAACCTCTTTATGAGTTGGCTGATGTGTTAGGTGGTGCGGTAGGTGCGTCACGTGGTGCTTGTGACGCTGAATATTGTGATTACTCATTACAAATTGGTCAAACTGGAAAAGTTATCACACCAGATTTATATATTGCAGTTGGGATTTCAGGAGCTATTCAGCATCTAGCTGGGATGTCCAACTCAAAGGTCATTGTAGCAATTAACAAAGATCCAGAAGCTAATATTTTTAATATTGCAGACTATGGTATTGTTGGTGACTTATTTGATGTTGTTCCAAAATTAATTGAAGAGATTAAAAAAGTGAAGGAATAAGTATAGTAAAGGCCTAATCATGTTTGATTAGGTCTTTTGTATAAACTTATATCCTATAAGCAAACTGTTAGTAACCCGATTATATAAATGGTATACTCAATTTGAGTAAAAATGTTTGTGTAAGGAGGAAAGCAAATGGCAATATTAAACGTAACAGATCAAAACTTTACAACTGAAACATCAGAAGGTTTAGTTTTAGCAGACTTCTGGGCACCTTGGTGTGGACCTTGTAAAATGATTGCTCCTGTCCTTGAAGAAATTGACGGTGAGTTAAGTGATAAAGTAAAGATTGTAAAATTAGATGTAGACGAAAACCAAGAAACAGCTGGAAAATTTGGTGTTATGAGTATACCAACATTATTACTCTTCAAAGATGGCGAAGTGGTTGATCAAGTTGTAGGATTCCAGCCTAAGGAAGCACTTGTTGATTTAATTAACAAGCATGCCTAATTAAATTTTTCAAATTAGTTATATGTCTAAACACAAATCATAATCCCTTGTTTCTTTATGGAGCAGGGGATTATCTTTGTTATAATATTGCTAGAGTAGATTATTTAAACAGCAAAAGGGATGTAATAATAGTGAATAAAATAATTAAAGAAAAGTTAGCCATTCTCCCTGCGAAACCTGGTTGCTATTTAATGAAAGACAGACAAGGAACAATTATTTATGTAGGAAAATCAAAACTTTTAAAGAATAGAGTACGATCTTACTTTACAGGAGCACACGATCAAAAGACACAGCGTTTGGTACAAGAAATTGAAGATTTTGAGTACATTATTACCTCATCTGAGATTGAAGCGCTGATTTTAGAGATGAATCTAATTAAACAATATGACCCTAAATACAATGTGATGTTAAAGGATGATAAGTCTTACCCATACTTAAAAATAACAAATGAAAGACATCCACGATTACTTATCACAAGAGAGGTTAAAAAAGATAAAGGAAAGTATTTTGGGCCTTATCCAAACGTTATTGCAGCAAGAGAAACTAAAAAGTTGCTTGATAGAATGTATCCACTTAGAAAATGTAAGAACCCATCAGGACGCCCCTGTCTTTATTATCATATGGGGCAATGCCTTGCTTGTAGTGAAACACCTCCATCTAAAGAAGCATATAAGGAAATCGTTCAAAACATGACATCTTTTTTACAAGGTGGCTATCAAGATATTAAGAAAGATTTAACGAATAAAATGTTAGAAGCAAGTGATCAATTAAACTTCGAAAGAGCTCAAGAACTAAGAGATCAAATTCAACATATGGAAATTATTATGGAACAACAAAAGATGACACTGAATGATCGAATTGATCGTGACATATTTGGCTTTAGCTATGATAAAGGCTGGATGTGTATCCAGGTGTTTTTTGTGCGACAAGGAAAACTTATAGAGAGAGATGTCTCCATTTTTCCATTTTATGGTGAAGCAGAGGAAGCGTTTATTACATTTATTGGTCGATTTTACTTACATGAAAACCACCTTAAACCAAAACAAATATTTGTCCCAATCGGAACAGATGTAGAGTTGCTTCAAGAATTGCTTGAAGTGGATGTCCATACACCTTTTAGAGGACGTAAAAAAGAACTTGTCGAATTAGCTATGAAAAATGCGAAAGCATCACTGGAAGATAAGTTTTCTCTTATTGAACGAGATGAAGAACGTACCGTTATCGCAATGGAGAAGTTAGGAGAATCATTGAATATCATGACACCGCACCGAATCGAGGCCTTTGATAACTCTAATATTCAAGGGACTGATCCAGTGTCTGCCATGGTTGTATTTATTGATGGAAGTGCTAATAAAAAGGAATATAGGAAATATAAAATTAGAGATGTTGATGGTCCCGATGACTATGCAACAATGCAAGAAGTTGTTCGCAGGCGATATACAAGAGTGTTAAAAGAAAATCTACCATTACCTGATTTAATTATTGTTGATGGAGGGAAGGGACAGATGAGTGCAGCACTTGATGTACTTGAAAATGAGCTTGGTTTAGACATTCCATTATGTGGCCTGGTTAAGGACGATAAACATAAAACAAGTGAGCTATTATATGGAGAACCACCAGAAGTCATTCCGTTAGGTAGAAATTCTCAAGAGTTTTATCTTGTCCAGAGAATACAAGATGAAGTACATCGTTTTGCGATAACCTTCCATCGCCAATTACGGGGTAAAAGCGTCTTTCAGTCTGAACTTGATAAAATTCCAGGCGTAGGAGAAAAAAGACGTCTATTATTACTACGGCATTTCAAATCTATCGATGAAATTAGGCGATCTTCAATTTCCGATATAACTAGGCTTGGAATACCAAAGAATATTGCTAATGCAATCATCGAGCAATTAAACAAACAAAGTGAGGGTACAATAGAATAGTTAACGTACCCTTTAATGTTCGTTCAACTTCACTAGGGTATACACTTACCCTATACTAAATAAATTGATAAATTATTTAGCTGTATACATAATTTTAAATTGAACTTGATGGATTTTAGGATTAATTTCTTCAATACATTCACATTCAATGTCATGAATCAGTTGGATTGATTCAGATAAAAAGCCGGCTTCCAATCGAAATTCAGTTTCAATGGGAGCCTTAAGTCTATGTACAACAGAATCTGCAAGAAGAGTAAAAGTGAGCAACTTTTTCTTTTCTTTAACAAGCTCCAACTTTCCCCAACCCATTTTTTCAAAAAAATAAGTAACGTCATCGATTGAATTAAGTTCAAAATGTCTAGCTAAGTTCTTTCCCATAAAGTATAAAAGCTCTGATGCTTCTTCGCCTAATAAATCATGGAGCCCGATATAACGAAGAACATCGTAGCCAGCACCAGGGGTATTTAATTTATCAAGAAGTGATATAGATAGTAATTTCTGATTTGCCAACGTTGTCATCCTTTGCAAAAAAATAAAAAGTATTTTAATAAAATATAATAGGTTAGTAGATTAAACCTTATGTTTTCGTCAACCTCTAATTTATCTCATTATAGCATGCAGAGATTTTCTTTTCATATCTTTTTTTAGATTAATGATTAGTTCTATAAGAATAGCATATCTATGGTGGCTTTTCAGTGAAAGTCATTTGACATCCGCTAAAATTTTAAAGGTTCTTAAATATATAGTATACTTAATGGCTTAACTTTCGCTGAATAAATTTAATATATAATCTTGGGCTCATGGAATACAGATAAAAATACAAACACCAGTTGACGTTTTAGTGAAATGATCCTAAAAAACTGGATTATTAAGCCTAGAAAACCTTTATTACTGCGCATAAGATATATGATGCGCAGTAAGGTCTTTTTAGGGGCAGTTTTAAATTCAGAAATATAGTTAATTAACTGCTAAACCATCGTTCCGACAGAATACTTCGCTTTCCACGGCCAGGAAGAATTGGGGTTCATTCTTCCCACTTCAGCCTCCTCAGAAGCATAGAACGCTTCTTTCGGGGTCTTCAGACACGTGGGACTGCACTATTGTTCGCCCCATCGAAAACCATTTGCTGCTCCCGTAGGAGTCTGCGTATTCTGTCTACGCTAAATTGATATTTCATCATTGGCGGATAGTTTTATACTAATTATCACTTTTTTAAAACTCTTCATATAAAAAGAAAATTATCTCTAGCGAAGCGTATTTCCGCAGCGATGGTTTAACTCGTACTTTACTCAGACAATTTTGTCGCATCATATGTATTTTGTGTATAAACAGCTTTTTAGAAAAAGCTCCACTTAAATGTATTGTCAGAAAGTTGATTAGATGAACTATAGGTTTAATCCCGTTAACTGTTAGAGTTTATTCTATAATGAAATATAAATTATTAAATACCCACACTATATTTCATACAAAAATAACGACATTTTATAAAAAGATTCGCCTTTCCTTGACGGTTATTAGAGTTAGAAGTACAATAAATATGTTATAAAATTTTATGCCAAAGAAGTATAAAACATCAGATTAAGGGGGGTAACAGATGGCAGAGCGTCAAGAGTTTTTTAATAGGAGATTGCATTCACTTTTAGGGGTAGTTCCAATTGGAATATTTTTGATTCAACACTTAGTGGTGAATCATTTTGCTGTGTATGGAGAAGGAAGCTTTAATAAAGCTGCTGGATTTATGGAAGATTTACCATTTAGATTAGTATTGGAAACAGTAGTTATCTATTTACCTATTCTTTTCCATGCTATATTAGGAGTATATATCGCAATCTGGATTCCAAAAAATAACGTTGGTCATTATTCATTTTTACGAAACTGGCTCTTTTATATACAACGTTTCACTGGAATCATAACATTAATTTTCATCGCATGGCATGTGTGGCAGACGCGTGTACAAGTAGCACTAGGTAATGTCGATGTTAATTATCAACTTATGCAAGATATTCTATCAAGTACTGGGATGTTCTGGTTCTATATGATTGGTGTTATATCAACAACATTCCACTTTGCTAATGGACTATGGGGTTTCTCAGTAACATGGGGAATTACTCAATCACCAAAATCTCAAAAGATTCTTACATATGTAACGTTAGTTGTCTTTTTAGCGATTAGCTATATTGGTGTAAGAACATTAATTCAATTCGCGTATGGCGTATAAAGCAATAAACAATTTAGGGAGTGAGTAAACAATGAGTAATCGAAAAGTCGCTGTTGTTGGCGGAGGTCTTGCCGGACTTATGGCAACGATTAAAGCTGCAGAAGCGGGAGTTAGCGTAGACTTATTTTCTATCGTTCCAGTAAAACGCTCTCACTCTGTATGTGCCCAAGGTGGAATCAATGGTGCCGTTAACACAAAAGGTGAAGGAGATTCACCGATGATTCACTTTGATGATACTGTTTACGGTGGAGATTTTCTAGCGAATCAACCACCTGTCAAAAAAATGTGTGAAGCAGCGCCAAGTATTATACATATGCTTGATCGTATGGGTGTTATGTTTAACCGTACACCTGAAGGATTACTTGATTTCAGACGATTTGGTGGGACTCAACACCATAGAACGGCATATGCAGGTGCAACAACAGGTCAACAGTTATTATATGCTTTAGATGAGCAAGTTCGTCGCTTTGAAGTTGAAGGACTTGTTACAAAATATGAAAATTGGGAATTTGTAGGAGCGATTATAGACGATGAAGGCGTCGGTAAGGGAATCGTTGCTCAAGATATCAAGACACATGAAATCAAATCATTCCCATCAGATGCTACGATTATTGCCACAGGCGGACCTGGTATTATTTTCGGGAAGTCAACAAACTCCATCATTAATACAGGATCTGCGGCAAGTATTTTATATCAACAGGGAGCTAAATATGCGAATGGGGAATTTATTCAAATTCATCCGACTGCTATCCCAGGAGACGACAAGCTCCGCTTGATGAGTGAATCAGCTCGTGGTGAAGGTGGACGAGTATGGACTTATAAAGACGGCGAGCCATGGTATTTCTTAGAGGAAAAATATCCTGCGTACGGTAACTTAGTCCCAAGGGATATTGCTACTCGTGAAATTTTTGATGTTTGTGTTAATCAAAAGCTCGGTATTAATGGTGAAAATATGGTTTATCTCGACCTCTCTCATAAAGATCCTAAAGAGCTTGATGTTAAGCTTGGTGGTATTATTGAAATTTATGAAAAGTTTGTCGGAGAAGACCCTCGCAAAGTACCAATGAAAATATTCCCTGCTGTTCATTATTCAATGGGTGGACTTTGGGTTGATTATGATCAGATGACATCGATTCCTGGTATTTTCGCTGCCGGAGAATGTGATTATTCACAGCATGGTGGTAACCGCTTAGGGGCTAACTCATTATTATCTGCAATATATGGGGGGAGCCTAGCTGGTCCAAAAGCTATCGAATATACCGAAGGACTTGAAACCCATGTAGAGGATCTTCCTTCATCATTATTTGAAAAAGCGGAAGAAGAAGAGCGGGCAAAGTTTGAAGAGTTGATGAAAATGAACGGCGGTGAAAACGCTTATCAAATTCACCAAGAACTTGGTGAGTGGATGACTGATAATGTCACTGTTGTGCGTGAAAATGAAAAACTTTTGCAAACAGATGAAAAAATCACAGAACTTCTAAAGCGTTGGAATAATATTAGTATCAATGATACATCTCGTTGGAGTAACCAGGGAGTTATGTTTACAAGACAATTGAAAAACATGCTTCACTTGGCTCGAGTTATTACAATCGGTGCTTATAATAGAAATGAGAGCCGTGGAGCTCACTTCAAACCAGAGTTTCCTGATCGAAATGACGATGAATGGTTAAAAACAACCATTGCCACTTTTGATAAAGAAAAAGAAGAACCTGTCTTCACGTATGAGGATGTAGATGTGTCACTTATTAGACCTCGTAAACGTGATTACACTAAAAAAAGCGAAGGGAGTAAGTAATTATGGCTGAAGATAAAACTGTAACTTTTATCATTACACGTCAAGATAGCCCTGATGGTACTCCTTATGAAGAAACATTTAATATACCTTATCGTAAAAATATGAATGTGATTTCCGGTTTAATGGAAATACAGAAAAATCCAGTTAATGCTAACGGAGAACAAACAACACCTGTTCATTGGGAAATGAATTGTCTAGAAGAAGTGTGTGGTGCTTGTTCTATGGTCATTAATGGAACTGCTAGACAGTCATGTGCCACCCTTATTGATGAATTGGAGCAACCGATTCGTTTAGCGCCTATGTCTACTTTTCCGATTGTTCGTGATTTAATTGTTGATCGTGAGCAAATGTTTGATGCTTTAAAACAAGTGAAAGCCTGGATTCCTATTGATGGAACACATGATTTAGGACCTGGCCCACGTATGCCTGAGAAAAAACGTCAGTGGGCATATGAACTATCCAAATGCATGACTTGTGGAGTGTGTTTAGAGGCTTGTCCAAACGTTAATGACAAATCAGATTTCATTGGACCTGCAGCACTTTCACAAGCTAGGCTATTTAATGCACATCCTACTGGAGAAATGAACAAGAGTGAGAGATTAGAAGGATTGATGGAAGATGGCGGGATTACTGGATGTGGTAACGCTCAAAACTGTGTACAAGTTTGTCCAAAAGGTATTCCTTTGACAACATCAATAGCAGCCATGAATCGTGCTACTAATATTCAAGCATTTAAAAACTTTTTTGGTAGCGACAACGCCCATTAATTTTCACTAATCAAATAAAGTACAGAGCCCTTACCTGATTTAGGTAAGGGCCTTTATGTATTAGAGGAGCTGACAAATGAGTAAAATTCCATATATTAATAATATAGAAGAATGGCGATCAGATTTTAAATTTTCAATACCTATTAATATTCGTTTTTCTGAGACAGATATGTTTGGCCATGTTAATAATGTATCCCCTTTCATCTATTTCGAGGAAGGTCGGATTGAATTTATGAAATCAGTGGGGCTTTTCGGTAATCTATCAAACGATCAAAATGATGTTATTCCCATTGTTGCAGATTTACAATGTGATTATCATAAACAAATGTATTTTAATGATGAAATTAATTTATTTATTAAAGTGAATGAAATAGGAAATTCATCCTTCGATATGCATTATATGGCTTTAGACAAAAATAAGGAGATTTGTTTAACAGGTAGAGGTCGAATTGTATCCATTAGCCCGGCAAATGGAAAACCTGTTCCATTAAGTGACAAAATGAAACAGAAGATACTTGAAGCATAGCAATCAACCGGTCATTAATTTAAAAATCGACTTCCAATTAAGGAAGTCGATTTTTTAAACTTCTAATTCACCCATGCGGATAAGCTCAACTACTGCTTGAGAACGCCCTTTGACACCTAATTTTTGCATAGCATTTGAAATATGATTTCGTACAGTTTTTTCTGATATAAATAATTCCTGGGCAATGTCTTTTGTCGTTTTATCTTGTACTAAGAGTTCAAATACTTCTCTCTCGCGCTTTGTTAATAGTTGCTTAGGTTTATGGTCGTAGTTCTTCAAATATTAACCCTCCTTGCTGTCATAGGGCTACAGAACGAGGGAAATTTATTTAGTCAATATAGTTTATGAAATATCATTTAATTGGTGCATCACAAAAGCACATAATAATAAATTGGGTGTATTCCTACAATTCATTGAAGTAATATAATAAAGGAAAACTTTTTAGCTTTGTGATAAACTATCCCTATATTGAACGATTATTTAAGGGGGATACCAATTGGAAAATGAAATAAGGAGAGAATCAATTGCTGAATTAGAGAAAAGACTTCGTCACATATCGGGAGCAATTAAGCAGAATGGACGTAAAATATTAAATAACTATCCAATCACATCCCCACAATTTATAGCATTACAATGGTTGATTGAAGAGGGAAATTTGACTATCGGAGAACTATCCCAAAAAAATGGACTCGCTTTTAGTACAACGACTGATTTAGTCGATCGGATGGAAAAAAATAATCTTGTTAAAAGAATTAAAGATGAAAATGATCGCAGAGTAGTCCGGATTCACGTGCTGAATAAAGGGAGAAATATTATAAAAGAAGTCATACATAAACGACAAGATTTTCTTGGAGACGTATTAGAAAATTTTTCACCAAGTCAAGTTGGTGAATTGAGTGAATTACTAAAAAACTTACAAAAGCAAATGAAAATCATCAACGATAAATAACACCATAAAGAGGCGATTGAATTGAATCAAGCAATAGGAGTAATTGATTCTGGGGTTGGTGGCTTGACTGTTGCCAGTGAATTAATGAGACAATTACCGAAAGAACAACTGATTTATTTAGGAGATACGCTAAGATGTCCCTATGGACCAAGATCCGAAATGGAAATAAGAAAATTCACATGGGAGATGGTGAATTTTTTGCTTGAAAAGCAAATTAAAATACTTGTTGTGGCATGCAATACAGCAACAGCTTATACATTAAGTGAACTTCATGAAGAATTGGATATCCCCGTTATAGGTGTGATTCAACCCGGGGCACGTGCGGCAATTAACGTGACAGAAAACAACCAAGTCGGTATTATCGGAACAGAAGCTACGATTAAAAGTGAAGCTTATTCTAGGGCTCTTAATACGATAAAAGAGGATATTAAATCTATATCTCATGCTTGTCCTTCGCTTGTTCCTTTGGTAGAAAAAGGAATATTAAAAGGAGATGTAGCTTATAATGTCGTTGGAAAAAGTTTAGAATCAATTAATGACAAGAAGTTAGGTCTTGATACTTTAATTTTAGGGTGTACTCATTATCCATTATTAAAGCAAGTTATCCAGGATGTTTTAGGGCATGATATAAAAATTATATCTTCCAGTGAAGAAACAGCACGAGAAACCAGTACCGTTCTTGAAATGAATGATTTGTTGAATAAAGAAGAAGGAATTCCTACTCATTTAATTTATACTACTGGTGAATTAGATAACTTTAAACATTTAATGAATGATGTTTTTAAACATCACTTGGGAGATATTAAAAACATAAAAATTGAAAAAGCAGTATTATAATGGCTGGAATACCTTAAGGTATTCCAGCTTTAATATTGATGAATTTTTTTGGTTCTTTAAGAAAGATTGGTCTAAATTTCAAAATGGGCTCGTATATATAGGTAGTACAAACCATCGTAGGAGGGAGTAACATGAAATTTCGAGGATCATTACTGGTTGCTTTGACCATTTGTCTTTCTGTTATATTATCGGGATGTTTTAAGGGAGAGCAATCTATGGAGGAGATGGATCCGCCCCAAGATACAGAAGCAGTGGAGCAGCTGGAAGAATCGTCTGAGGATAATGGCGATGAAACAGCTGATGAAAATGAAGAAGGTGGAGTAACTGAAGAAACTTTAGCAAGAGAGCTATACTTAATTGATGTCAATGGAATGGTAGCCTCTCAAACATTAGAACTACCTGCACCAGAATCAGGAGAAGTTGCAAAGCAAGCTTTAGAACACTTGGTAGCGGAGGGCCCTGTTACATCGCTGTTACCAAATGGCTTTAGTGCCGTTCTACCTCAAGGAACAGAAGTACTAGGTTTAGATTTACAGGAAGACGGTACGGTAGTTGTAGATTTTTCTGAGGAATTCACGAACTATAATGAGGAAGATGAAGTTAAAGTGCTAGAATCGATTACACATACACTTACAGAATTCGAAAACGTGGATAAAGTGAAACTCATGGTTAATGGGGAGCCACAAAACGAAATGCCTGTAGGTGGGACACCAATCTCAGGAGGCTATTCAAAGGCTAATGGAATAAACTTGATTGATTCGGATACGCCTGATTTAATAAATAGTCAAGCTGTCACTATGTATTATCCGGCAGAACATAATGAAACAAGATACTATGTACCTTTGACGAAACATATATTAGCTGAGGAAGAAAATATTTACCAAGAAATTGTACAAACACTAATTGATGGGCCTGGCTATAATACAAATGTGTTGCAGGTATTTAATCCAGAATCCATGCTTGTGGATGATCCAGAATTAGATAACGGAGTCTTAAAATTAGTGTTTAACGAAGGTGTGCTAAAAGATTCCGACCAAGCTGTACTTTCAGATGAAGTTATGGAGACGCTCGTTCGCACCTTATCAGAACAGGGAGCTGTTGAAGCAGTCGATATACAAGTGGAAAATGTTGATGAGTTAGTCAATGAGAATGGGGAAGTTTATAACGAGCCTGTAACAAAGGAAACATTTTTACCGAAAGAAAAGATGTAGAAAATCATTAGATTTAATAAACTGAATTAATCAGAGGATATTATGTTCAGCATTTGAACAGAATATCCTCTTTTCTTATTTTAGTATTACTTCCATAATTTTAGTCTTACTTGAGAGAATTGAAACTTCCTTGTTCAAAATAAGTGAGTTTTTTCTTAATAAGTATTATAATTTTTCTTTAGTGAAGAATATGATAAGCTTAACCTTATTGAAGGAGGAGTTATACATTGTCAAGTCAAGATGGGAAAGAAAATCATCAATTACGTCCAATGAATATAATAACGCATTATATCAAACATCCAGAAGGGTCTGTATTAATTGAAGTGGGAGACACAAAAGTTATCTGTAATGCTAGTATTGAAGATCGAGTTCCTCCTTTTATGCGTGGCCAAGGGAAAGGCTGGATTACTGCCGAATATTCTATGCTACCTAGAGCGACTAAACAACGAAATATTCGAGAATCATCAAGAGGCAAAGTGGGCGGTCGTACGATGGAAATACAACGTTTGATTGGCAGGGCCCTTAGAACTGTAGTTGATCTGGATCAAATAGGTGAGCGAACAGTCTGGGTTGACTGTGATGTCATTCAAGCAGATGGAGGTACGAGGACTGCCTCTATCACAGGCGCATTCGTAGCTGTTGTTCTAGCTTTTGAACATTTATTAAATGACGGAACGATAGATAAATTACCAATTACAAATTTACTTGCAGCTACATCGGTAGGAGTGCTGGAGGATGAGAGAATTGCTATCGATCTAAATTATGAAGAGGATTCTAAAGCAGCAGTTGATATGAATATAATCATGACGGGTGACGGAAGGTTTGTTGAAATTCAAGGTACCGGTGAAGAAGCAACATTTTCTTATGAGCAATTACAAATGCTCTTACAATTAGCTGAAGAAGGAATCCAACAAATTATGAAAAAACAGCGAGACGTATTAGGAGATATTGTTAACCAAATCAAATAGTGAAATAATAGAATACTTTATTACTAAGGGTGCTTAACAATGAAAGAAATAATTATTGCAACTAAAAATAAAGGCAAAGCGAAAGAGTTCGAAGAGTTTTTTAAACCACATGGTATCCGTACTATTTCTTTATTAGATTTTGTTGAAGAACCTCAAGATATAGAAGAAACAGGAGTAACATTTAAAGAAAATGCTGCACTTAAGGCAGAAACTATGTCGAACGAACTTAACAAGCCCGTCTTAGCGGATGATTCAGGGCTAATTATCGATGCGCTTGACGGTAGACCGGGAATTTTTTCTGCGAGATATGCTGGAGAGCCAAAAAACGACCAAGCTAATATAGAAAAAGTTCTCAATGAATTGAGAGATGTCACAGAAAAAAATCGAACAGCCCGATTTATTTGTGTCATCGCAATTGCACAACCAGATCAACAAACTATTTTCAAAACGGGATATTGTGAAGGTCATATCTCTTTTTCAGAAACAGGAACCCACGGATTTGGCTATGATCCAATTTTTATTCCAGAGGGTTATACAAACAGTATGGCCGAATTAACATCTGATGAAAAAAACCTTATTAGTCATCGAAGCCACGCTATAAAACAGTTGGAACAATGGATTCAAAGAGATGCGGATAAATAAAAATGGGAGGGGAATATATTGAATAAAGTCTTGATCATGAGTGATAGCCACGGATTGGAAAATGAAATCATTATGATTAAAGAACGCCACGAAACTAAGAACTTAATCCATTGTGGAGATTCAGAATTAGATATGGACGCCTCTGTGATGGAAGATTTTCTAAAAGTAGCCGGCAACTGTGACTTTGATGCACGTTATCCAGAAGAGCAAGTCGTTGATATAGGGGAACTAAAATTTTTGATTGTTCATGGTCATCTACATGGAGTTAAAAGTGGACTTACTGCTTTATCTTATAGAGCGGAAGAACTGGGTGCACAAGTTGCATGTTATGGACATACTCACGTTGCTGATGTTAGTAAGATAAACAATCAGTTATTTATAAATCCAGGCAGTATTCGTTTGCCTAGAAATAGAACAGAAAAGACATACTGTATCATGACATGGGAAGAAAAAAGTAGTATTGCTATTCAATATTACACGTTAAGTGGAGAAATTGTAGAAGATTTATCACATATAATAAAACTTGATTAAAAGTTGGTTTCATTACTTCTCTGAAGGTTAATCCACTTATAAAGAGAACATACCTTCAGAGAAAATAATTTTTTCAATTTTTATGTTGACAAAAGTATAAAAAGTTCATATAATAAGTTTTGTGACCAAAAAGGTGAGCAATAAATAGTTTGCACTAGCGAAATAGGCATCGAGTTGCCCCGAAGCATAACTTATCCCTGAATAATCTAGAAGATGTAGGGGCAAATTACTCAGAATAAAATCGAGTTTTATATAACAAATTTAATCTATTAATATGCGGGTGTAGTTTAGTGGTAAAACCTCAGCCTTCCAAGCTGATGTCGAGGGTTCAATTCCCTTCACCCGCTCTTATACATATGTCCCAGTAGCTCAGCTGGATAGAGCAACAGCCTTCTAAGCTGTAGGCCGCAGGTTCGAATCCTGCCTGGGACGTCTATGAGAAACCTAATATAATTTAATAGGTTTCTCATTTTTTATGATTAATTTTAAAATTACGGTTTACCTGCCTTGGAAAAAGGGTATGTATATAGATGACTAAAATTAAACAAACTATAAAAAGGAGGTAAACCATGTCAAATGCACATAGTCGTAATGTAATACTTTTTCCGAAATGGAAATTAACTTTGGAAGAACAAAGCCTACAAGCGCTTAAAGAAAAAAAGTACGATGAAGCACTGGATAAATTAAATAAATTAATGAGTTATCAAATCATGGATCATGAAATTATTATCGGAAAACTCATTTGTTTAATTGAATTGGGAAGATACAAAGAAGCTGAAGGTTTATGTGAAAAATTAATACAGCACCCCGATGAGCATTATTATCATTATGTACATATTTATTTAACGATTCTCTTTCAGACAAATCAATACACATCGCTTATGGACTTTGTAGAACAAGAATTGCCTGTCGAGTGTATACCCGAAACAATAAGAGAGCAGTTCATTCAACTTTATGATTTAAGCTCAAAGATGAAACAAGACATTGATAATGAAAAAGTCTTTGGTTATGAAAAGGATTTAAAAGATGCTTTTGAAGAGGGAGATTATCAAATTCAATGGCAATTGCTTGAGACAATGAGAAAAATGAAGACCCATCCTACGAATAATATAATAACTTATTTAAATGATAAACAAATTCATCCAGTGATTAAAACATCTATATTTCATTGGTTACAAGATTTAAATTACGCTCAAGTTGTAAAAATACATAAATTTAATGAAGAATTAGATGTTATTCCAATCGATATACAAAGTATAAAATATCATCCGATATTCAAGCAAACAATGTTTATATTTAGTGACTTAGAACAACAAAACCCATCTTTATATAAAATGTTGGAACAATTGTTATATCGTTATACATATGTGAGGTACCCTTTTTTTCCACCGAAGGACTCAATATTAGTTATTGCACAAGCATTAAGGCAAGTAGGCGAGAAATATATTAATCTACATAATGAAATAGATAGGCATGATCTGGAAACAGAGGTAGCATATTACATAGAAGAAATAGAGATTAGTCAAACATTATATTTAAGTATTATAGAAGAATAAAGTGTATCACCGTCTATCGCTTGAAAGGCAATTGAAGTATGGTATAATGAAATGGTTGAATTTTAATGATAATAATATATTCATGCTCATAATGAATGGGAAATGATAGAAGTAGATTTTGGAGGGAACAAATATGTCAGCAAAATGGGAAAAAAAAGAAGGAAATCAAGGTGTTTTAACATTTGAAGTAGCGCCTGAGGATTTTGAGAAAGCATTGGATCAAGCATTTAAAAAGGTAGTCAAAACAATTGAAATTCCTGGGTTTAGAAAAGGGAAAGTACCACGCAAAATCTTTGAACAACGTTTTGGAGTTGAGTCTTTATATCAAGATGCGGTAGATATAGTGTTGCCAGATGCTTACATGAATGGTGTAACAGAGGCAGATATTGAACCTATTGATCAGCCTGAAATCGATATTGAACAAATTGAAAGAGGCAAACCACTTATTTTCACTGCAAATGTTGAAGTAAAACCGGAAGTGACATTAGGTGACTATAAAGGACTTGAAGTGGAAGAGCAAGACGTTGAAGTCACTGATGAAGATGTTGATCATGAATTAGAACACTTACGTGAACACCAAGCTGAATTAGTCGTTAAAGAAGAAGGTGAAGTTGAAGAAGGCGATACAGTTGTAATCGACTTTGAAGGTTTCACTGATGGAGAACCATTTGAAGGTGGAAAAGCTGAAAATCATTCATTAGAAATCGGTTCTGGCCAATTCATTCCCGGGTTTGAAGAGCAATTAGTTGGTGAAAAATCTGGCGAAGAGATGGAAGTGGAGTTAACTTTCCCAGAAGACTATCATGAAGAGAGCTTGGCCGGTAAAGAAGCAACATTTAAAGTTACAATTCATGAAATTAAGCAAAAAGAACTTCCAGAACTTGATGATGAATTTGCTAAAGACGTTGATGATGAAGTTGAAACATTAGATGAATTGAAGAATAAGAAAAAAGATGAACTAGAATCACAAAAGAAACAAGAAGCTGAAAACCACAAGCGTGAAACTTTAATCGAAAAAGCCTCGGATAATACGGAAGTAGATATCCCTGAAGCGATGGTTAATACAGAATTAGACCAGATGGTAAACGAATTTGAACAGCGTCTTCAGATGCAAGGTATGACGATGGAGATGTACACACAATTCTCTGGTCAAGATAAAGAGGCATTGAAAGATCAAATGAAAGAAGATGCTGAAAAAAGAGTGAAAACTAACCTTACGTTAGAGGCTATTTCTGAAAAAGAGGAACTTGAACCGACAGAAGAAGATATTAACGAAGAGCTTGACCAGATGTCTTCCATGTATAATGTAGAGGTTGACCAATTGAAACAAATGCTTGGTGGAAATACCGATATGGTTAAACAAGATTTAAAACTTAAAAAGGCTATTGAATTTTTAGTCGATAATAGTAAAGTCGTAAAATAATAAGTTGAAATATAAATAAGGTGCGAGTTTTCTCGCACCTTATTTATATTTATGGAGAATAAAGGTATAATTTAACTATGGTAATGTTAAAGCTAGAATTTAAAGTAATTATAGGTGAGATATTTTTTTGGGTGTACTAACATGTCAGAGAAGTTTTTTTTGTGCAGAAAAGAGTTTTTCACGGGAAAATAGTAATCTTTTCTTATAGGATGGACATATGATAAATTGTATCTAGAAAGATAATGGTAAATAGTAATTCATAATTTACAAGTGCATTCAATTGACTTTTGGATAAAAATATCCATAATAAAACATAATACAAAGCTACATCTGAATGTTTTTAATTGGTTAATTAATATGTTAACTGAATGTCGCTCTTTGTGTTCTCTTTATGAGTAAGAAATTGTAAGTAAGGGATTGGCATTTTGTAATTACCTAGTTCATTTAATTAACATATAGTGGAGAATAGAAAAAAATCCACTAAAATGAAATTACACTTGATTCACTGTGTTGATATGAGTGTTTTATTTTGTTTTCTGTTTTTGTTTTGATATGATTACAATGACAGTTAATTGATGTGGAATTGTTTGGCAAGATTTAATTTTAGGGGTGAAAATGAATGTTTAAATTTAATGAGGAAAAAGGGCAATTAAAGTGTTCTTTTTGTGGTAAAAGTCAAGAACAGGTCCGTAAATTAGTTGCCGGTCCTGGTGTTTATATATGTGATGAATGTATTGATCTATGTACAGAAATTGTAGAAGAAGAGCTAGGCACTGAAGAGGAAACAGAATTTAAAGAAGTACCAAAACCGAAAGAAATTTGCAGTACTCTTGATGATTATGTAATTGGTCAAGAACAAGCTAAAAAGAATCTATCCGTAGCTGTTTATAATCATTATAAGCGAATTAACACGCCACAAAATTCAGATGATGTGGAGTTAGCAAAAAGTAATATTGCCATGCTCGGGCCGACTGGTAGTGGTAAAACATTACTTGCACAAACACTTGCCAGAATTTTGAATGTACCATTTGCAATGGCTGATGCGACATCTCTAACAGAAGCTGGATATGTTGGTGAGGACGTAGAAAATATTTTATTAAAACTTATTCAAGCTGCAGATTACGATGTTGAAAAAGCTGAAAAAGGTATTATTTATATTGATGAAATAGACAAGGTAGCTAGAAAATCAGAAAATCCATCAATTACAAGAGATGTATCAGGTGAAGGGGTACAACAAGCGTTACTAAAAATCATTGAAGGGACAGTTGCCAGTGTTCCTCCTCAAGGTGGAAGAAAGCACCCACATCAGGAGTTTATTCAGATTGATACAACGAATGTCCTGTTTATTTGTGGTGGAGCATTTGATGGAATCGATGAAATTATTAAGCGCCGCTTAGGTGAAAAAGTAATCGGATTTGGTGCCAATGTTGAAGAACAAGAACTAGATAAAGCTGAATTGCTTTCAAGGGTATTGCCTGAAGATCTTTTAAGATATGGCTTAATACCTGAATTTATTGGCAGATTACCTATTATTGGTTCACTTACTCCACTAGATGAAGAAGCTCTGGTTGAAATACTGACAAAACCGAAAAATGCGCTAGTTAAGCAATATGAAAAATTATTCCAGATGGATGATGTTGAGCTAGAATTTGAAGAAGAAGCTTTAATTGAAATAGCTAAAAAGGCAATTGAGCGTAAAACAGGAGCCCGAGGCTTGAGGTCAATTATTGAAAGTATTATGCTAGATGTGATGTTTGAATTGCCTTCACGTGAAGATATCGATAAATGTATTATTACAAAAGAAACGGTTGTTTCTGAAGATTCCAATCCTAAAATTGTTTTCCACGATGGAACAGTGACGGACAATATGAAAAAGTCACCAAGAGAAAGTGCCTAATTCATATTTAAAAGAAAATGAATTTAATTGAGACTGACATAACTCTATCGGCTCAGCTGATAAGTTATAAGTCAGTCTCGTTCTTTTGTTTCCAAAATATTGTATTTGGAAAGTATTTGAATCAGAAAGACGGCTATACTAAGGGTGATGTCCACTTATTGGACATTTCTTTGCTCTAATAGCTTTTTTATGTACATATTGTTTACAAAACGATGCATATTCTATAAACTTTAAAGCAACATGACATAATAAACATAAATGTGGAGGTACATACGATGACTAAAGATATCAACGAACTTCCCCTCCTTCCATTACGTGGACTACTTGTTTTTCCTTCGATGGTACTTCATTTAGATGTCGGTAGAAAGAAATCAATCGCAGCACTTGAAAAAGCCATGATGGAAGACCAACATATATTTTTAGCAGCCCAAAAAAAAGTTAGTGTTGAAGAACCAAAAATGGATGAAATATACCGTGTTGGAACGGTCGCTGAAATAAAGAAAATGTTAAAATTGCCTAACGGAACCATTCGTGTTCTTGTAGAAGGATTAGAACGTGGGGAAATAATTAACTTTACTGAAGAAACAGATGAGTTTCTCGTTAATATACAGCCGTTAAATGAAATACCAGGTGATGATTATGAAGCAGAAGCTTTAATGCGCTCATTATTATACCAATTTGAACAATATTTAAAAATATCGAGAAAAATAACACAAGAAACATTTGCTACAGTCTCAGATATTAAAGAACCTGGTCGCCTATCTGATATCATAGCATCCCATTTATCATTGAAAATTAATGAAAAACAAGAGTTGCTTGAAATGTTAGAAGTGAATAAACGGCTCAAGCATTTAATAGGTCTAATTTCAAATGAACAAAAAATATTAAACTTAGAAAAAAAGATTGGCCAGCGAGTAAAAACCTCAATGGAAAAAACTCAAAAAGAATATTATCTACGTGAACAACTCAAGGCAATTCAACAAGAACTTGGTGATAAAGAAGGGAAGACAGGAGAAATCGCCCAGTTTAAAGAAAAAATAGAACAGGCAAATATGCCTGAACGAGTTTTAAAAGTAGCATTAAAAGAATTAGATCGTTATGAAAAAGTACCTCAAAGTTCAGCAGAAAGCTCTGTTATTAGAAATTACTTAGAATGGCTCGTCTCACTTCCATGGACTGAAAAATCAGAAGATACGCTTGAAATCAAGCATGCTCAAAAAGTTCTTGATGAAGATCATTATGGTTTGGACAAGGTGAAAGAACGAATTCTAGAGTATTTAGCTGTCAAAAAATTAACAGACTCAACCAAAGGCCCCATACTCTGCTTGGTTGGACCACCTGGCGTGGGGAAAACCTCCTTAGCAAAGTCAATCGCCAAATCAATTAATAGAAACTTTGTAAGAATTTCTTTAGGTGGCATTAGAGATGAGGCGGAAATACGTGGCCACAGGCGCACCTATATTGGAGCTATGCCGGGTAGAATTATCCAAGGAATGAAAAAAGCTGAAACAATTAATCCAGTGTTTCTTTTAGATGAAATTGATAAGATGTCCAATGATTTTCGTGGGGATCCATCTTCTGCAATGTTGGAGGTTCTAGATCCAGAGCAAAATAGTAACTTCAGTGATCATTTTATTGAAGAGACATATGATCTGTCTCAAGTGCTATTCATTGCTACTGCAAATTATATAAATAATATACCACGTCCTTTGCTTGATCGAATGGAGTTAATTTCTATCGCAGGTTATACAGAAGTGGAAAAGCTCCATATTGCAAAAGACCATTTACTGCCTAAGCAATTAAAAGAGAATGGACTTGAAAAATCTAATCTACAGATCCGAGACGATGCTCTATTAAAGCTAATTCGCAGGTATACTCGGGAGGCAGGCGTACGAGGGTTAGAAAGACAACTAGCAACCGTCTGCCGAAAAGCGGCCAAAATTATCGTTTCAGATAAACAAAAACGAGTAATTGTAACTGTTAACCGTTTAGAAGAATTGTTAGGAAAGCCATTATTTAGGTATGGACAAATGGAACAAGAAGATCAAGTCGGTACTGCAACAGGACTTGCTTATACAGCTGTAGGTGGTGATACCCTTTCTATAGAAGTATCCCATTATCCCGGAAAAGGAAAGTTAACATTAACAGGAAAATTAGGCGAGGTCATGCGTGAATCTGCGCAGGCAGCGTTTAGCTATATTAGATCACGCACTGAAGAACTTCAGATTGATCCTAACTTTTATGAGAAATATGATATTCATATTCACGTTCCTGAAGGCGCAACACCTAAAGATGGTCCGTCTGCGGGTATTACTATGGCAACAGCACTTGTATCGGCATTAACGGGCCGCCCCGTTAAAAAAGAGGTAGCTATGACCGGAGAAATTACATTACGTGGTCGAGTTCTACCAATAGGTGGATTAAAAGAAAAATCACTAAGTGCTCATCGTGCAGGGATTACCAAAGTTATTATTCCCTCAGAAAATGAAAAGGATATTGATGATATTCCTGAGAGCGTCCGTAAAGATATAACATTTATTAAAGTTAAGCATCTGGATGAAGTATTAGAACATGCACTAGCGGAGAAAAAAGATGAAAGTAAATAAAGCAAACTTAGTAATTAGTGCCGTGAGCCAACGTCAATACCCGGAAGATAATCTTCCTGAAATTGCTTTAGCAGGTCGATCAAATGTCGGGAAATCATCGTTTATCAATAAATTAATCCAGCGTAAAAGTTTAGCGAGAACCTCTTCAAAACCAGGTAAAACTCAGACCTTGAATTTTTACACTATTAATGACTTATTTTATTTTGTTGACGTGCCAGGATATGGTTATGCAAAAATCAGCAAAGCTGAACGAAAAAAATGGGGCACGATGATGGAAGAGTATTTCCAAACAAGAGACTCATTAAAAGCTGTTATACTTGTCACAGATAGTCGACATGCACCTACAAATGATGATATTCAAATGTATGATTATTTGAAGTATTACGATCTGCCCGTTATTATTATCGCTACTAAAATTGATAAAGTAACGAAAAGCAATCGGAACAAGTATTTAAAGCGTACTAAACAAACATTTCAAGTTGAAAAAAATGATGTCGTTATCCCATTTTCTGCTGAAACAGGAGAAGGTAAAGACAAAGCATGGACCACTATTAGAAATTATATAAATTCTTAAGAGTAAAAAAATGAAGCTGGGATAAAACCGAGTATTAGTTATTAAAAGACGAATAATTTTTAGCGGATATTATTCGTTTTGGAAAAATACTTTGCTTACCGCAGGGGGTTAAGAATTGCAGTTCATTCTTCTTTGCTGATGAGCCTCGGCCAACAGGATGTTGGTCGTGAAGGCGCCCCCACAGGACGTCGCGAATTTAGCCTTCCATCATTCATGGCGCTCTGCGGGGTCTCATCTAAGCTTTTCATCCTGCTAGACAAGGAATACTTCGACAGCGATTCATCGCGATTTTTTTCAAGGAGTCTACGTATTTTTCCTACGCTGATTTTAAAAGTGTATATTAAAAGAAATATACTTTAATACGTTCGCTTTTACATTAACTAAAATACTTATGTCTCAGCCTCATTTTTTTCTTACTAAGAAATAAACACCTAAAATAATTAAGGCTATTGGCCAATAAGCTTCAATGTAACTAAGTAGATAGTAGACCCAGTCAAACCAGGCAGGAAGCCTAATTGAAAAAATAATAATTGAGGAAATGATAATAAAGGCTGAACCTAGTAGAAAACCTTTTTTTGTTTTTAAGGATCTTATTATAAAAGCAATACCTATAATTAATGTATACATAGCCCAATGATTTATCCAAAAGTCATAATGTGCCATTCCGTGAAAATGAAGACCTAAACCTAAAATAAGAGTTCCACTGAATAAACTTTGGTATTCTTTTAGGCGGTAGCTGTATATAAGTAATGCCAAGCCAATTATAATTAATAAAGTGGGCCATGAATAAAAATCTGTAAAGATTGGTATTTTTAATTGTTTTAAAAGAAAAAACACTCCAATCCCAATGAACAAATAGCCTACAAAAAAGTTTTGTCTTTTCAAATTATCCCCCCCTTAAAACACTAAAATAAAACATTAAATCAATTCTAACTCATTTACGTTATATACCACTATAAAGTTTCAATTAATAATTAGCAATCTGAGTTTTGTTCCATTGACAAGCATATCCTCATGTTAAACAACATATAGATAATTTAGATAACTAGAATACTATTGTCATATAAAGAAGGGAGGATATGACTTGAATAATGAGCAATCTGTTTTCAGTTTTGAATTAAACGAGTCATTATTTTTTGAAAAAGGACAGGAAGTAGCAGAAATTAAAGGGGTCTCGCTTGATCCTGATATATCTATTCAATCGTTTGAAGATTATATATCCATAAGGGGTGTCGTTGAATTAAAGGGAGAGTATGAAAAACTATCTTTACCAAGCAATCATGACGATTCTCTTTCTTTAGAAGATTATCATCAAGCCAAGAGATATATTGAAGAAGTCGTTGATATGAGTGGCGACGTTTCTGAATTTAATCATCGATTTCCTGTTGAAATTTCTGTACCGACTTATCGTGTGAATAATTTAGAAGATGTGACGGTACGTATCGCTTTCTTTGATTACGAATTACCAGAGCCAGGACAATTTAATTTGATGTCAACAATAGAAATTCACGGCATCAATGATGGAGACTTAGAAGAAGAGCGACAGGAATATGACATGTCACATAGTACCGATGAAGAGTCTAATCAAGAAGAAGTCTTAGATGAAACATTTGAGTTCGAACTAAAAAAGAGAAAAGAATCTGAGGAGGTAGATGAAGAAGAAATAATAATTGAAGAAACATTAGTCGAAAATGCAGTGGAAGAGGTAAAGAGACAAGAAGCTGAACAACAGGTAGAAACCCATCCGGAAGAGGAAGCCCAAGAAAAACCTTTAGAACATAAGAAGGACGAAGCAGGATCTGAAGGTCCTCGCTGGAAAAAAGAACATAGCCAGACTTTGGCTGAGTTCTTTAATCAGGATGCTAGTATAGAATCAAGTAGCTCCGAAGACATCACAGTTTCTTCTGAAGTGGATGAATCGAGTACCCTAATGGAAAGCAGCAGTTCAGGTGATAAAACGGATTTAAGATATCTAACAGGTATGTTTAGAGATGAAGAAGAAAACTATACCCAGATGCGTCTTTGTATTGTGCAAGAAAACGATACGCTTGAGTCTATAGCAGAGAGATATGAAACCACTTCTATGCACATAGCCAAACAAAATAGATTAGCTGACGATGCCATATCGCAAGGTGAATTATTGTATATTCCATATAAGAAAAAATAATGTTAAATAAAAATAAACATAATCAGATTGAGAACCCCTTGGACTTAAAATCAAGGGGTTCCATATGTTGGGGTGTTAATATGATTGAACAAATAATGAGCGCCTATGGTATACATCCCGTTGATATAGATCATGTAACAAGAAAGGTGTCTAGAGTAACTGATGGGGTCATAGATTTTGCATTAAAAGCATCTACTATGACGTCAACGTCATTAACGAATTGGCAACAAGTCTTGCATCAAGCAAACCATAGCAACTTACCTGGTGTTTTACCTGTATATTTAACGATAGACAATGCGTTATATACAGTTAAAGGCAGCCATATACTTTATTTAATGCCTTGGATTGAAGAAAACAATCAGGAAGAATTGAATATTGAATTACTTTTTAAATATATCGGACAAATTCATCAACGCACTCAATTCACCACAACGATACCAGGTGATAAAACAAAGCAACAATTTAAAGAATACCAAAACTCTAATGAAAGTGATTTTCAGTTTTTATTTAATTCGGTTCAACAGTTTGAGCAGAATAAATATATGTCCCCTTTTGAACTGTTAATTTGTAGCCAATTTATCAGCTTAGAGAATGTATTTAATGTCTTAAATTCCTTTGTCGATCGATTTATGAATGCTAGGGATGAGACGTCGTTATGGAATCTTAGTTTATGTCATGGCAATTTGAAAAGAGAGCATCTTATTCAATCGAGTCAGCTCTATATTATTAACTGGGAAAATGCAAAATATGATAACGCAATTATAGATTTAACGTCTATATTTAGTAGTATCGTTAATGAACCACTTATTGAACCAGATCCATTAATTGATCAATTTGAAGTATACTTACAAGAAAATGAACTTGAAATAGATGAGCTTTATTTATTAGTTATTTTTTTACTTGATTGTCGAGAATATCTTTCTATTATCAAAAACTATTTAAACAGAAATCCTTCACATTATTCAATGATTAATCAAATTATTAAATTACAGCACACTTATCGAATTCTTATGCTTGGTTTGAAAATTGCTGAACATGTGGAGACGAAAGAAAATGATTCCCTATTAGATGATTTGGATAATCTCGAAAGTTAAATCCATTCAAGATAAAAAGCGACGAATAACCCAATCAGGAGACCAAGTAACAAGACATCAAATGTTGTGGGAAAAAACAATGTGCGAATTAACTGGAAAATCATAATGGGTAATGTAACTCTTTCGATAACTATTAGACATTGGCGAGCCCACGGGGGTAGACGATAACGATAAAAACGTGCCAAAGAATCTTCCTCCTTTTATTGGTGATTTTATATGGTTACTATAAAACACTTCACTTTTTACATTCTTTCTAATATAATATGTATACGCATAGTTGTTTCGTGAAAAAATGGAACAAAAGAAATAAGTATATAAATAAAATAAAAAATGCACCGATAGGGAAGAGTACAAAGAGAGACCTATAACAGAGAGGAATGAATGCTGAGAAATTCCTAGGTTCGAATTTTGGAAGGTCACCCTGTAGCAGCCTTTTTGAACAAAAGCACTTAATTACCTTAAGTGTTTTCAATAGAAAAGGCCGGTTATATAAACCGTTAACAAAGCAGAGTGTACAGCGTATAGACGCTTGTAAACAAAGGTGGTACCACGGAAAAAAAGTCTTTTCGTCCTTTTATAGGGCAAAAAGACTTTTTTTGTTTTAGTGAAATTTGTGATGATTACTGTAAAATCATTAAAATTAAATTATATTAGGAGGAATTAAAATGGAGGAAAAAGGAAAAATGGCACTGCCCTCAAAGTATCACCCTCAAGATGTGGAGAAAGGGCGTTATAAGTTTTGGCTCGATGGCAAGTATTTTGAAGCGACGGGGGATCACAACAAAGAGCCCTTTTCAATTGTCATTCCCCCACCGAACGTCACTGGAAAACTTCACTTAGGACATGCGTGGGATACGACAATGCAGGATACAGTTGCTCGTATGAAGCGAATGCAAGGTTATGATGTCTTGTGGTTACCTGGAATGGATCACGCTGGGATTGCTACTCAATCAGTAGTGGAGGCTAAATTAAAAGAAAAAGGTCAAAATCGTTATGATTTAGGTCGTGAAAAATTTTTAGAAACAGTTTGGGAATGGAAAGAAGAATATGCTGGATTTATTCGTTCCCAATGGGAGAAAATGGGTTTAGGCTTAGATTATTCGAGGGAGCGTTTTACTCTAGACGAGGGCTTGTCACAAGCGGTTCGTGAAGTGTTTGTGAAATTATATAAAAAAGGACTTATTTACCGTGGAGAATACATTATTAACTGGGACCCACAGACAAAAACTGCACTTTCTGATATAGAAGTAATCTATGAAGAAGTTCAGGGGAAATTTTATCATATGCGTTATCCAATTAAAAACAGTGATAAAACAATCGAAATTGCAACCACGAGACCAGAGACAATGTTAGGTGATACTGCAGTCGCTGTTCACCCTGATGATGATCGTTATAAAGATTTAATCGGTGAAACTGTTATTTTACCGATTGTTGGTCGAGAAATTAAAATTGTAGCTGATGAATATGTAGATATGGAATTAGGGTCTGGTGCAGTAAAAATTACCCCAGCCCATGACCCAAATGACTTTGAAATTGGCAATCGTCATAATCTTGAACGTGTCCTTGTCATGAATGAAGATGGAACCATGAACGAAAATGCTGGAGACTATCAGGGACTCGATCGTTTTGAATGTAGAAAACAAATAGTCGATGACTTAAAAGAGCAAGGCGTTATGTTTCACATCGAAGAAAGACTTCATCAAGTCGGACATTCGGAGAGAAGTGGGGCTGTTGTAGAACCTTATCTCTCGACCCAATGGTTTGTAAAGATGCAGCCACTTGCTGATGCAGCTGTAGATCTACAAAAGACAGAGGATAAAGTCAACTTTGTTCCTGAACGATTTGAACAGACTTATTTACACTGGATGGAAAATATTCGTGATTGGTGTATTTCACGTCAATTATGGTGGGGACATCGTATTCCAGCATGGTATCATAAAGAAACAAATGAGCTCTATGTTGGTACTGAAGCACCTGAAGATATTGAAAACTGGGAACAAGACGAAGATGTTCTGGATACATGGTTTTCTTCCGCATTATGGCCATTTTCTACTATGGGTTGGCCTGATGAAAATAGTGAGGATTTTAAGCGTTATTTTCCTACTGATGTGCTTGTAACAGGTTATGATATTATTTTCTTCTGGGTTGCTCGAATGATTTTCCAAGCGAAAGAATTTACAGAAAAAGCTCCTTTTAAAGATGTGTTAATTCATGGATTAATTCGTGATGCTGAGGGACGTAAAATGAGTAAGTCACTTGGTAATGGTGTTGATCCGATGGAAGTAATTGAGAAATACGGAGCAGATTCGCTCAGGTATTTTTTATTGACGGGTTCTACACCTGGTCAAGATCTTCGCTTCCACTGGGAAAAGGTTGAAGCAACGTGGAACTTTGCGAATAAAGTGTGGAATGCTTCTCGTTTTTCATTAATGAATATGGAAGGTTTCAGTTATGAAGATATTGATTTATCGGGTGATCTGTCACTCGCTGATAAATGGATTTTAACACGTCTTAATGACACGATTGACCATGTAACTAAGAATACAAATAAATATGAGTTTGGTGAAGCGGGCCGTTATTTGTATAACTTCATCTGGAATGATTTATGTGACTGGTATATTGAAATGGCAAAACTTCCGCTATATGGAGACGACGAAGCAAAGAAGAAGACAACTCGCTCTGTGCTTGCACATGTTCTTGATATGACAATGCGGATGCTTCATCCTTATATGCCGTTTATTACAGAAGAGATTTGGCAGCAATTGCCTCATGAAGGTGAGTCGATTACTGTAGCTAAATGGCCTGAAGTCGAGGAAGCTTTTCATGATGAAAAAGCTGCTAAGGAAATGGATCGTCTTGTATCGATTATTAAATCCGTACGAAATATTAGAGCGGAAGTGGATACACCGATGTCAAAAGAAATCCAACTTCTCATCCAAGCTGAAAATGAAGATATTGTTAAGGAACTTGAAAGCGAACATCAATATCTTGAGCGCTTTTGTAATCCAGGCGAATTAAAAATTGCTAGCAACATTGATGTTCCTGAAAAAGCCATGAGTGCTGTGGTAACTGGAGCGGAACTTTTCTTACCACTTGAAGGATTGATTGATTTTGATAAAGAAATTGAGCGGCTGGAGAAGGAATTAGATAAATGGACAAAAGAAGTTGAAAGAGTTCAGAAAAAGTTATCGAATGAAGGCTTTATTAGTAAAGCCCCAGAAGAGGTAGTCAATGAAGAAAGAAGAAAAGAACTAGATTATCTAGACAAACAGACAAAAGTAAAAGCGCGCCTAGCTGAGTTAAAAGGATAATAAAAAAAGCAACAACGAAGATCACTTCCTGACTCTCGTTGTTGCTTTTTTATACCCAAAAACTTCTAATATGAATTTAAACAAAATCATATAATTCATATGATGTGCAGTAATTTAACACTTTTCACTAAAAGAATGAGGTAAACCGTCGCTACGGAAATACGCTTCGCTACAATTATAATTTCTCTTTGATTAATGTAACAACCTAACACCTTTCTAAGCTCCACAAATTTGTGATTAGTCTTAGAAAGATTTTCTGCCCATAATATATCAACTATGCAAGAGATTTTAATGTCTAGTATAGTCTATTTTTAATATAGGTCATATATTCTCGGACAATATTTTTATTAGAGACTTCACTAAGAATTCTTGAACCGACAACGTCTTCTATTTCGTTGAAGAGCAAGTTACCATTATGATCGATTAAAAAGTCAATACCCACCATTCCAAAGTCAAAATGACTAATAATTTTATTGATCATCAGTTCTTCATGTGAGCTTAAATCATACCAAACAGCTGAACCTCCTA
The DNA here is from genome assembly GCF_018918075.1 of Virgibacillus sp. MSJ-26. GTDB lineage: Bacteria > Bacillota > Bacilli > Bacillales > Amphibacillaceae > MSJ-26. Next base: position 247,082 of record NZ_JAHLPW010000005.1, on the reverse strand, counting down.
ATTTAAAGTTAGCTCTAAAATCTGTTTTACTTTTACGTAACACACTACCGATGATTTTTTTGCCTACAACGAATACGCGTAAATCTTTTCCTAGTTGGACATCACACGACTGAACAATTAATTTTTTGGATGAAAGTAGAGTCAAATGCTTCGTCCACTCTACTTGATTTTTGATTAAATAAACGTCTTTACCCCCATGACTTTCAGCATCTTTAACAACAAAAGGGTAACTCATTGGTGGCTGATTAGTTAAGTTCTCTGCTTTAATAAATAAAGTATCAAGCATGGGAACATTGAGTTTTCGAATCATAAAATGAGTCAACGCCTTATTGTTACACACCATTGAAACTTCTGAAGGGTTAAAGATATTAACACCCATCGCCTCAAGTTGCAGACTTAGCAAAAAGTCAATTGTTCTTACAATGGCAAGCTCGGGTAAATCAGTTGATTGACCATTAATTTGGCAAGATAATTGATTTGATACGACACCTATTTCAATATTTTCATGTAATACTAACTTTAAATTGATATCTTGTAGAGAGGCTTCCGCCGTGCACCAGTTAATAAATGATTTATTTTCTTTTGCGTCTGATTTTGAATAGATTAACCATCCTGTTTGCATAACAACTCATCTCACTTTTCTATATTGTTCTTTCGATATAATCAATAATAAAGTCAGCCACATTTATATTTGTACAGTCATATATATTGCGGATATGAGCATTTGAATTAATTTCACAAATAAGTGGACCATCCTCACCAAATAAAAGATCGACACCGGCAAAGTCTGCACCAATTGCCTTGGTGCCTGCAATAGCAAGCTCCTCTTCTGCTTTAGTTGGTTGATATAGTTTCATTTTTCCACCGCTCGTAATATTGGCACGAAAATCATCTCTAGAAGTACGCATCATAGCTGCAACGACCCTATCGCCAACAACTTGAAGTCTTAAATCTTTTCCGTAACTTGTATGGATAAATTCCTGGAAAATGTATGCTTTACCGTGTAAGGTGTCCATCTTTTTAACAAGTTCTTCTTTTGTATGAATTAAATAGACTTGTTCACCAAAAGATCCAAATGACTCCTTTACAATTAATGGTAATTTTAATTCCTCAACAACAGCATCAACATTCAATGAGCTTTCTCTGTGACTAGTAAAAACCTTTGGAGCTATAATTGTTCTTGGTATGGGTAGATGATTCGCGGCGAGTTGCTGATATGTTGAAATTTTATCATCACTAATAGCTATGGATTCTGCTGAGTTAAAAACAGGAATACCTAATAATTCTAGTTGTCTTGCTAAATAAATATCTTTATCTGTAAAAATGATATAATCAGGTAATGCTAAGTTATTATTATAAAGTAGGGTTAAGTGAGACTGATCCAAAACACTTAATAAATCGTTGTTCTTATAAATATTAACCTCATGTTTATTTCGAATTGCAGCTGCTTGTAGCATTTCTGCAAAATCTAAAAATTTATTACCTGGTAAATTGCCATTATAAATAATCCATCCGTGCATTATTACCTTATCTCCTTCATGTAAATTTGATAGAGTCCTCAATCTATTGCTATACTCAGTTTAGTTTAAAAAGTGAAAAGTGGTGTAACTATGCTCGAAAATATGGATCAAGTTGAAGCTTTTTTTTATAACCGAAAAAAATACGGGATTAAGCCTGGGCTTGACAGAATAAAAAAATTGTTAAATAAGCTTGATAATCCACAAAACAAAATAAAGGCCATCCACATAGCCGGTACCAATGGTAAAGGATCCACGTTAAATTATATAAAAAGCGCACTTATTGCTAATCAGTATAAGGTTGGTGTTTTTACTTCACCAAGCATGACTGGTCTTACCGGCCATTTGTTTGTAAACGATCAAATGATTGAAGAAGACTTCTTTATAAATATAATGAATACGATACTTCCCAGTATACAACAAATGGATGAACAAGGGTTCCATGTAACTGAGTTTGAAATTATAACGGTGGTAGCTTTTATTTATTTCTCCAAAATCGCTGATATTTCATTAATTGAAACTGGCATGGGTGGATTAGAAGATGCAACCAACTGTGTAAATCCGATGATTTCTATTATTACGAGTGTAAGTTTAGATCATACGACATATTTGGGTAATAAAATAGAACAAATAGCGACACATAAAGCTGGTATTATTAAAAGTAATATACCAGTAGTTATTGGTAAAATGCAATCAAGTGTAGAAACAATCATTTTACAAGAGACTAGATCAAAGAATGCACCATTATTTAAATTGGGTGATGAATTTACATATTCCAATATAGAGGTGAAGCAAGAAGGAGAAAACTTTATCTGGCATGATGAGGAAACTAATCTTCCTGTTATATTAAAAATGAGTGGGAGACATCAAGTGGAGAATTGTTCCGTTGCTCTTAAGGCTGTGAATATGCTTCGAGAACAGGGTTATTCCATTAAATGGGATGCTGTACAGACAGCATTACGACTCGCATCCATTCCAGGTAGATTTGAGCCAATATACAATGATCCGACGATTATCTTAGATGGTGCTCATAATCCAGCTGGTATTGAAACATTTTTAAATACAATTTCAAGTCATTATCAGTATGCTGAAAAACATCTTCTTTTTGGGGTTTTTAAAGATAAAGATCTTGATCAAATGATTGGGCAATGTATCCCACATTTTAAGTCCATCACTTTAACGTCATTTGAACACGAGCGATCAGCAGGTATGGACGAGTTAAGTAAATATAGCACAAGGGAGAACATCCAAGTAGTGAATGACTGGGAAGAACAACTTTCAAATATTCTTAACCATTCAACTGATCCTAATAGCGTGTATTTTATAACGGGATCATTAAATTTTATCTCTCAAGTTAGAGAAAAGATGCGGAGAGATGATTATTTACGATAATTATATGAACTGCATTTTTTGTAGAAATAAATATAGATTTCACTGACAATTTTCGCCTTCTTTTTTATACCACTTATGCTAGACTTATTGACAAACTAAACTAGTAAAGTGAGTGGGAAGCGTGACACATAGACGAAAACCAATTGTAAAGATGAATGGTAAGAAAATAGACAAAGAGGTAAATAAAGCTACATGGAATCGATCGATCAAAGATGAGGTAGCTGCGACTGTGGAAAAAACAAATCATTTTACTAATGAACGCGCAAAAAAGAAAAGTGTTGGTTCAAATAGAGGGAAGCAATTGATTTTAAAATTCAAGCCATTGATAACCACAATTTTTCTAGCGTTGATAATTGGATCTATATTTGGATTTGTTATGTTGAAAATCTTTGGAACCATTGATAATGGCATGGCGACCCCGGGTAATAACCCTGTAGTAAATTTAGATAAAGCGACTGAAAAAGATGATGAAATTGAAGGTGAAGATAATATTGAATTACCGACTATACAAGCATATATCTTGCAAGGTGGCGTTTTTTCAAGTGAAGAAAATGCCGAAGAATTCGCTCGAAAATATCAAGAGAATGAGATTCCTACGATAATTTGGCCACGTGAGAACGAATATTTTTTATTATTAGGAGTAGCTCATACATTAGAAAAAGGGGAAAAATTAGCAAGTAGAATCGAAGAAGAAGAATTGGAGGTATTTGTTAAAGAGTGGGCAACACAAGCCTCAGAGATAAGTCTGACTAGTAATGAAGAAGAGTGGATAAATTCATTTCAAAAATGGCTAACATCTTCTATAGAAGAATTAGATGAACAGGAAAATAGCTCCATAAGCAGCTTGGAAAAGTTGCTTTCAGATTTACCAGACGATTCTGGTTCACTAGAAAGTTTTAAGGAATCTATTCAAGCGATTGTTAAAGAAATTAAAGAAGATGGCCGTTCACCTACACAAGAAGATTTATTAAACATGTGGCTTCAATATGAGCTTTTTATAGAGAAGTGAAAAACGGATTACACTTTGTTAGTCAATTTAAGGGATTTATCATAGTAATATGTTTTTTAGTGTGTTAATTTTACCAAAAAGCTATTTATATGATTGGAAATATGCAAATTAAGATAATTTTGTCTACTAAATTACATACTTATCAGGTTGTCTGAAAGCTTTCCTTTCGCTATGATCAAGCCATCATACTATATAAAGGGGAAATGATAAGTGTGCAACCTATTATGATTAAAGATGTGCCAAAAGAAGACAGACCGAGAGAACGTATGTTAAAATTTGGATCAAACCATCTTTCGAATCAAGAATTGCTTGCAATATTACTTGGTACGGGAACAAAACAAGAATCAGTGATGGCCTTATCAAATCGAGTACTCATGCATTTTGAAGGATTGAATTTATTAAGGGACGCAACAATAGAGGAATTAACAGCTATAAAAGGGATTGGAAATGCCAAAGGTGTCTTGGTTTTATCTGCAATCGAACTTGGAAAACGAATGAATGAGTATAAACCAGAAGAGCGATATGTTATTCGCTCGCCCGAAGACGGTGCAGACTATGTGATGGAAGAAATGCGAAGTCTTAATCAAGAACATTTCGTAACGCTCTTCTTAAATACTAAAAATCAAATCATTCATAGACAAACTATTTTTATTGGAAGTTTAAATGCTTCTATCGTGCACCCTCGTGAAGTGTTCCGAGAGGCTGTTAAGCGTTCTGCGGCCTCAATCATTGTCGCACATAACCATCCTTCTGGTGACCCGACTCCTTCTCAAGAAGACATCCACGTAACAAGGCGGTTGGTTGAGTCTGGAAAGATGATTGGTATCGAACTTTTGGACCATTTAATTATTGGTAATCGAAAATTTGTCTCATTAAAAGAAAAAGGGTATTTATAGTACTATCAATTTTAATCATTATTTCGTATAATTATATAGAGATTGTAAAAATAGCGTCATTTTCATTATTTATTGAGAGTGACGCTTATTAAAATTGATAATTTGGTTTTATTTGAAGTTAAAATGAATGTATAATTAGTAATTCACATAATATAAGTACTATCGTTTTAGCTTGTATTGTGAGCAACTGCAGCTTAGAAAGAGGGAGATTTTTTTGGGTTTATTCAACTTTACACAGGATTTAGGGATAGATTTAGGAACTGCTAATACACTTGTTTTCGTAAAAGGTAAAGGAGTCGTTGTTCGAGAACCAACAGTGGTCGCAAAAAATATTGAAAGTGGCGAAGTTGAAGCCGTTGGTAGTTATGCTAGAAATATGATTGGACGAACACCAGGAAATATATCTGTTATTAGACCGATGAAAGATGGTGTGATTGCTGAGTATGATACAACCGCTACAATGATGAAATATTATATAAAAAAAGCGATGAAAAATCGTTCATTGTTTGCCAAAAAGCCAAGTGTCATGGTTTGTGTTCCATCTGGAATTACTATGGTTGAAGAACGTGCAGTTATTGATGCAACGAAGCAAGCTGGGGCTAAAGATGCTTTTCCAATCGCTGAGCCTTTCGCAGCTGCTATTGGCGCGGGGTTACCTGTCTGGGAACCAACAGGAAGTATGATTGTTGATATTGGTGGAGGAACGACAGAAGTAGCTGTTATATCTTTAGGTGGTATTGTAACAAGTCGTTCGATTCGTACCGCGGGTGATAATATAGATGAATCGATAATTAATCATATTCGTAAAAATTATAATTTATTGATCGGTGAACGATCTGCAGAATCTGTTAAGATGGATATTGGGTCTGCTGGTGAGATCTTAGAAGATAGGGAAATGGACATTCGCGGTCGGGATTTATTATCCGGTTTACCTAAAACAATCACGATTACAGCGAAGGAAATTTCAGAGTCCATACACGAAGCTGTAAATTCGATTGTTGAAGCAGTTAAGTCTACATTAGAAAAAACTCCACCAGAACTAGCAGCTGATATTATGGACAGGGGTATTGTATTATCTGGTGGGGGAGCTCTTTTAAATAATATTGATAAAGTAATAAGTGATGAGACGAAGATGCCTGTCTTTGTTACGGAAGATCCTTTAGATAGTGTAGCAATTGGTACAGGTAAATCATTGGAATACATTCAGCATTTTAGAACACATCCAAATGTATCCACACGTCCCACCATTGATTAAGTAGGTGTTGTTTTGATGTCATTATTTCGAAAAAAACGGTTATTTATCCTATTAATAGGGATTATTATTCTTGTTGTTTTGATTGGTTATTCGTTAAGAGATAGAGACCGACTAACAACTGCAGAACAATTTGTTAGTGATACAGTGGGTTGGGCTCAAAGCGTTATCTATACACCTGTAAACTTCTTTACTGACATGTTTACAAATATAGGGGATATTAAGAAGACCTATCAAGAAAATCAACTTTTAAAGGAAAAAGTATCAGAATATAAAACATTGATTTATGAAGTGCAAGAATTGAAAGAAGAAAATGAAGAACTAAGAGAGTCGCTCGAGGTTACTGATTCCATCAGAGACTATAATTCCATCCAAGCAACAGTCATTTCTCGATCACCGGAAAGATGGATTGATCAGGTGACAATTAATAAGGGTGAGCAAGCAGGTGTGAAGAAAAACATGGCCGTCATTACTGCTGAAGGAATGGTTGGAAAGATTCAATCAACATCAAAATTCACCTCAACAGTTCAATTATTAACAGGATTTGATCAAAATAGCCGAATATCGGCTTCTATTTCCCGAAAAAAAGGTGAAGATATTGTTGGTTTAACTGAAGAATATGATGAAGAAAATCATTCTTTAATGTTTAAAATAATTGATGAATCCGATAAAGACCTAAAAGAGGATGAGTTGGTAGTTTCCTCAGGACTAGGTGGTGTTTTCCCAGCAGGTCTGCCAATTGGAAAAGTAAAAGAAGTTATACCCGATCAATACGGCTTAACACAAACGGCGTTAATTGAACCTTCTGCTGATATGTATGATATCGACCATGTGATTGTAGTTGATCGTACTTTAGAGGGAACAGATGATATGATGGATGATGAGGAGGAGGGTGAGTAATGAACAGATTTTACTTACCTCTCGTACTATTCCTAGTTATGGTGTTAGAAGGAGTGGCCTTAGAGTTATTGCCTGTAAATATTACAAGTGGTAAATCATTGATCATCTCTCATTGGGTTTTAATTTGCCTAGTCTTCTCCGCGATATTTTATGATGATGAAGAATCAAACTACTCTTTGATTTATGCAATCATTTTTGGTTTATTAATTGATGTGGTGTACATTCATGTTTTAGGTGTTTATATGTTTACGTACGCAATCACAATCTATATAATAAAGAAACTAACGAGGTTGCTACATAGTAACCTAGCTTCAACTTTATTGTTTGGTATATTGGGAATTATTTTGGCTGATTGGCTTATTTATTTAATTTTTACAATGATTGGATATACAGACTTATCATTGGGCGATTATTTAATATATCGTTTGTTGCCAACTATGTTAGCGAATATTATCTTTTTAATTTTAATTTATCCAATTCTTTCTAAGAAGTTTTCTCAATGGCAAGTTGGATATAGCTCGTAGACCGAAGTCTTAGCAACTCTTTAAACGAATGACTGTGGGTGTAAGTGAGGTGAATAGTGCATGGTGAAAAAACAACAACTAATATTAATTAAAGGTACTAGGGAAGGGCTCACATTATTTATAGATGATACGTGCTCATTTGAAGAGGCATTAGCTGAGCTACGTGAAACACTCACTTCCAGCCAAAGACAAAAAGACGAGCCCAATGTTCCGGTAACGGTTAAATTAGGTAATCGTTACTTACATAAAGAACAATTAAACAAACTTGAAAATATAATTGAAGAAGGAAATAATTTTACTCTCCAATCTTGCGACTCCAATTTGATAACTCGAGAAGAAGCACTGACATGGTTGGCAAACGATGAAATTAAATCCATTAATCGTATTGTCCGTTCTGGTCAAGTCCTTGAAGTCACAGGTGATTTATTGCTGATTGGGGATGTTAATCCAGGTGGTAAGGTCATATCAACTGGTAACGTTTATATTATGGGGAAACTAAATGGCATTGCTCATGCAGGCAGTGACGGAGATTATCAAGCAATAATTGTTGCTTCATATATGAAACCAAGTCAACTAAGAATAGCTGATTATATCAGTCGTGCCCCTGATTATGAGCCACAAGGAATTTATATGGAATGTGGATATATCGATGAAAAACAGGATAAGATTATGATTGATAGATTACAAGTGCTAACTCAGAAACGAAAGAGTTTAAGTGGATTCGAAAGGAGAATGCTGAATGGGTGAAGCCATAGTCATTACATCGGGTAAAGGCGGTGTTGGTAAAACAACAACTACGGCAAATATTGGAACCGCTTTGGCATTAATGGGAAAGAAAGTATGTTTAATAGATACGGATATCGGTCTACGTAATTTGGACGTGATAATGGGGCTTGAGAATAGAATTATTTATGATATTGTTGACGTTATTCAAGGAAGATGTAAAACGAATCAGGCGTTGATTAAAGATAAACGATTTGAATTTCTTTCTTTACTACCAGCAGCACAAACAAGTGATAAATCTGCTATTACCAAAGAAGGTATGGTAGATATTATTAAAGAGTTAAAAGAGGAATATGATTATATTATTATTGATTGTCCGGCTGGTATTGAACAAGGATTTCAAAATGCGATTGCCGGCGCAGATAAAGCCATTGTTGTCACGACACCTGAAAAATCAAGTGTTCGTGATGGAGACCGTATTATTGGACTACTAGAACAAGAAGAAATCGATCCGCCAGTCCTTGTTATAAATCGCATTCGTAATCACATGATGAAAAATGGGGATATGATGAGTATCGATGATATAGTTCAAGTTTTATCTATTGATTTAATTGGCATTGTTTTAGATGACGACGAAGTAATTAAAGCTTCAAATGAAGGTGAACCGATTGCATTTCAACCTAAATCTAAAGCGTCAATTGCTTATCGAAACATTGCCAGACGTATATTAGGTGAAACTGTACCTTTACAATCTCTTGAAGATGACACAGGTGTCTTTAAGAAGATAAAACAATTCCTAGGTATGCGATCATAAATACAGACTGATAGATGAATATGAATGGATGAATGAGACACCGTTTCTTCATTCATTTTTTTATGTTCATTTATAAAAGATATTTATATTATCTATAAATTGCGACATAGTGACACATTAATAATGCGGATCTTTTTATGCTAATAATTTGAGTGAGAACGCCATCGTTTCTGCAGAACACCTCGCCCTGAGAGGAATTGCAGATCATTTTTCCTGCTTCAGCCTCCGATGTAAAGGATGGGATATAGACGAAAGTGCATAAGTCCAGCGGAGACGCATAGACCAGGATGAAGACGCAAAGAGTTTACTCAGTTTATATCTATTGCGTCAAAAATTAATGTGATAAAGCTTTGGTAGTTGGTGTCGAAATATTAACTCATATCTCGCCTCTTACATTCATAGACTTGTACAAATGATTAAAAGAGGATAGTGGGTGAGCTAATGAATAAAGGAGTTCGGCGTGTTAGAAAATCAATAAGTAAACGTAAAAAAATGAGAGGATTTCCGAATGAAAAGAACAGGAAACATATAAACGATATAACACCAGTATTGCCTCAAGAAGAAGAGAAACATGGGGTTTACCCAAGTTTTTTTGAAAACATTTCAACAAAAAACAAAAGTGATCCTTCTAATCGTTCTGTTTCCACGTTTTTATTAAAAGGAACCCTTTCGGTTATTCTTTTTTTAAGCGTGGCTATTTTATGGGAGTCTGATGTAGAATATTTCCCCCGTGTTGAAAAATGGACAACTTATGCTTTGACAGAGGAATTTCCATTTGCAAAGGTAAATCATTGGTATAAAACAACATTTGGACATCCTATGTCTCTGACTAATAGACATAAAGAGGTTGTTCAGGACACAAATCCGGTTGTGTTGCCTGCAAGTGGTTCTGTAGCACAAACGTTTCAAGATAACGGACAAGGTATCATGATAGCACCTGAGAAAGAAATCGATGTGTCTGCCATGGAAGAGGGTATTGTTATTTTTGCTGGAAATGATCAAGATACGCAAAAGACAATCATTATCCAACATCCAGATGGATCACAAACAACATACGGGCACTTAGAGGCTATTGATGTTCATTTATATCAGTTTATCGAGAGTAATCAAGTGGTCGGTCAATTTACACCATCAAAAAAAAATGAATGGGTTTACTTTTCAATAAAAAAGGATAATCAATATATCGATCCAGCTCAGGTGATAAAAGTCGATGATAGGCAGTAAATTACTTCCACCCATTCATATTCATCCAATTCTTATAATATTTATTATTATTTCTTTTGTAACCGGTACTTTTATGCAATTATTTGTTATTTTAATTATCGTGTTAATCCATGAACTCGGGCATTATTCGATGGCTAAGTTTTTTAAATGGCGTATTAAGCGGGTAATGTTATGGATATTTGGAGGCGTCATGGAAACAGATGAACACGGAAGCAGGCCGGTTCATGAAGAATTACTTGTTACGATTGCCGGTCCATTGCAGCATGTATTCATCTACTTTTTACTTTATTTAAATAGTTTTAATTCTGTACAACTAGTAAGTATTCCTATAGTCGATATGGTGCTTTATTATAATACACTGATATTAATTTTTAATTTATTGCCGATTTGGCCATTAGATGGTGGGAAAATTTTATTTTTGATATTATCTAAATTTACCCCTTTTCAAAAAGCGTATAATATGAATATCATTATTTCTATGATTGGTTCCTTGTTTTTTTTGCTTATACAAATTCTTATGTATTCATTTAATTTAAGTGCTTTTTTAATTCTTATGTTTTTATTTATGGAAAATAGATCCGAATGGAAAAAACGTTATTATGTTTTTATTCGTTTTTTACTTAATAGGTATCAGGGACACAGTGGTCTTAATAACGTGAGAAATATTTCTGTGCCATATTATACGCCTTTAATGAAAGTGTTTTCTCAATTTTATAAAGATGAAAAACACTTTATATATGTAACTTATCCTAATAAAAGAAGACAGCTTTTAGATGAAAATGATTGCCTGCATTCATATTTTTATGAAAAGAAAGTGAACGTAGAAATTGGCGATTTGAAAAATGATTATCTTGAAGAAAAGTTTTCAACTCTTGACAAAAAGCTATAGAACGTGGTAATATCGTAATGTTCTTTATGTAGCACCAGTGCTACAACCGCACAGATCAGGTTTTAAATCTATAAATAGATACCTGTATGGCGAGTCTTAGTTAACAGGGAGGTGCAGTTAATGTACGCAATTATTGAAACAGGCGGTAAACAAGTAAAAGTTACTGAAGGTCAAGAAATCTATGTTGAAAAAGTGTCAGCTGACGCAGAAGAAACAATGACATTTGACAAAGTTCTTTTTGTAGGTGGAGATGATGTAAAAGTTGGCTCTCCATATGTCGAAGGAGCAACAGTAACAGCTAAAGTTGCTAAACAAGGACTTCAGAAGAAGATAACAGTTTTCAAATATAAGCCTAAGAAAAACTATAGCCGTAAACAAGGACACCGTCAGCCTTACACAAAATTAGTAGTTGAAAAGATTAATTTATAAGGATTGACAAAAGATGATTGAGGTAACCATCTATAAACAAAAAAGTAAAATTTCTTCATTTGAAATTTCTGGACATGCTGAGAGTGGTCCATATGGATACGATTTAGTTTGTGCAGCGGTTTCCGCCGTGTCCTTTGGTTCAGTTAATGCAGTCATGGAATTATGTGAAGTAAGTCTTGACATAGATCAAGGTCGTGAAGGTGGCTATCTTTTCGTGGAAATACCTCAACCGATTAATGTCCAGTTATGGAATAAAGTTTCTTTATTGTTTGAAGCTATGGTTGTTTCCTTACAGACGATTGAAGAAGAGTATGGTCAGTTCATAAAAATAAAAGAAAATAAGGAGGGATTATGATGCTACGATTAGATTTACAGTTTTTCGCACAGAAAAAAGGTGCTGGTAGTACTAGGAATGGTCGTGATTCACATGCTAAACGTTTAGGTTCTAAGCGTGCAGATGGACAATTCGTAACAGGTGGATCAATTCTATTCCGTCAGCGTGGAACCTCCATTTATCCAGGTGAAAACGTAGGAATCGGTGGAGACGATACACTTTTTGCTAAGATTGATGGTGTTGTTAAATACGAACGCGTTGGTCGTAAACGCAGAAAAGTAAGTGTCTATCCAGAAGTAGAAGAAGTTGCACAGTAATTGTTAAAAGCTCTAACCTAGTTGGTTAGAGCTTTTTTGGGCTTTATAATCAACCAAGCAGTCGCATTATACATAAACTGCGCAGTAATTTAACACTATCTATTAAAAGAATGAGGTAAACTATCGCTACGGAAATACGCTACGCTTTCCGTGGGCGGCTGATGAGCCTCCTCGGGCGAGCCCTGCGGGGTCTCATCTAGGCCTCAGCTCCCACAAAGGTTTTCGGTGGGACGAAGCTTGCTGCAGTCCCAGGAGTCTCCGCGTATTTCCTCCGCTTATAATTGCTTACTTTCACGACAAGAAGAAGTCTGTAATACTTAATCATTTGGCGAATGTCTAATCATAAATCGTAGAGTCTATAATAGCGTAGGCAGAATACGCAGACTCCTCGAAAATACAAACCAATTTTCTTCGTGCGATGTAACGCTTCGAAGCTTTCCTTGTCCTATGGGAAAAGCAAATGGTCTTCGATGGGGCGAACGATAGTGCAGTCCCACGAGTCTGAAGACCCCGGAAGAAGCGTTCTTTGCTTCTGAGGAGGCTGAAGTGGGAAGAATGAAACCCAATTCTTCCTGGCCCATGGAAAGCGAAGTATTCTGCCGGAGCGAGGTCACGCACTCAATTTGCTAGGATTAAAAGGACCACATATTTAATTGTCACTATGTCGCAGTTTATATCTTATGCGACGAAATATTAGGTTGTGTGGAAGAACTATACAAGAATAAAGAGTTAGAAGTTCACTTCAACATATGAATATTATTTTATCAAACATGAACTTGGTCTTAATATTTGATATACTTTCTAACAGGACAAGGGGGAGAGTATGTGAGAAATGAGGAAGTTATTGAATTACTTCAGCATTATCGACATGATCTAATGAATCAAGTACAAATTATTAAAGGGTATTTAAGCATGAAAAAGTATGACCAAGTTAGTCATAAATTGGATGAATTAGTTGAGGGCTTCACAGAAGAAAGAAAGCTAATGAATTTAAACACACCAGAATTCAATTTATGGATTATTAGATTTAATATGTGGCATAAAAACATTCGTTTATCGTATAACATACATACCGACAAACCCTTAAAAGAATTGGACAATGAGTTTGTAAGTCAATGTAAACAAGTAGTGAATTCAATAGAAATGTCCATATTAGATAGTGAATTGTATGAAATGACAATTGATTTAGATGAAAATGTGAATAAGATTGAATTAATTATTACAATAAAAGGGTATTTTAGTGATAAGAGTAATATGATTAAAAACTTAAATAGACTAGGGGAGCAATTAGAAACCAATGACGAAAAGACGCGTTACAGATTGTTATTCCCGAATGATTAAAGAGGTGATTTAGCTTGTTTATTGATCAGGCCAGTGTATATGTCAAGGCAGGTGACGGAGGAAATGGTCTTGTTGCCTATCGACGCGAAAAGTATGTACCTAAGGGTGGACCCGCAGGAGGAGATGGCGGAGATGGTGGAAATGTTGTATTTAAAGTGGATGAAGGTCTTAACACATTAATGGACTTTAGATATAACCGTCATTTCAAAGCAAAACGTGGGGAAAATGGAATGAGTCAAAATCAACATGGTAAAAATGCTGAACCATTAGTTGTTGCAGTCCCACCGGGAACCAAAGTCATTGATGAAGATACAGATCAAGTCATTGCAGATTTAACGCAACATGAACAGGAAGCAGTGATTGTTAAAGGGGGGCGTGGAGGTCGAGGAAACAGCAGGTTTCAAAGCCCGCGTAATCCAGCACCTGCATTTGCTGAAAATGGAGAACCTGGACAGGAAAGAAATATAGTTGTTGAATTAAACTTAATTGCCGATGTCGGGCTCGTTGGCTTTCCAAGTGTAGGAAAGTCAACGTTATTATCGACTGTAACTTCAGCCAAACCTAAAATAGCCGATTATCATTTTACGACCCTCGTACCTAATTTGGGTGTCGTTGATACTCAAGATCAAAGAAGTTTTGTGATGGCTGATTTGCCTGGTTTGATTGAAGGCGCACATCAGGGCATAGGACTGGGCTACCAGTTTTTAAGGCACGTTGAACGCACGCGAGTGATTGTTCATATTATTGATATGGCAGCTATCGAGGGTAGAGACCCTTATGAAGATTATTTGACTATCAATAAAGAACTGAAAGAATATGATCAAAAATTAATGAGTCGCCCTCAATTAATTGTAGCCAATAAAATGGATATGCCAGGAGCTGATGATAATTTAAAGAAATTCAAGAACAAGTTAGATGATAACGTGGATATATATCCTATTTCTACGATTACTAAAGAGGGAGTCAGAGATCTTCTGTTTGCCATAGCTAACCTCTTAGACCAGATTCCGAAAGATGTTGTAGATATTGAAGAAACAGAGCATAAGGTTGTCTATCGCCATGAAAAAGAAGAAGCTCCCTTTACAATCTCACGTGATACGGATGGAGCATTTAAGTTATCTGGTCATGAAATTGAACGGCTGTTTCAAATGACAGACTTCGCAAGAGAGGAAGCAGCACAAAGGTTTTCTAGACAATTGAGAACAATGGGTGTAGATAAAGCGTTAAGAGACAAGGGAGTTAAGGACGGAGATACTATTCGATTAATGGATTACGAGTTTGAATTTATTGAATAAGAAATCTCAAATAAATGAGGAATGAGCATGATTGAGGGGAAAGAAAAGTTTTACCTAGTTAAAAGTAGTGTATTACCCGAAGCAATGTTGAAAACAATCAAGGCTAAAAAATTGCTTGAAGAAGGAAAAACGAAAACGATTCATCAGGCAGTAAGGCAAGTTGGATTATCTAGGAGTGCTTTTTATAAGTATAAAAACGCCGTATTTCCATTTCAATCACTTGTTAAAGATGAAATCGTCACTCTTTTTATCCATTTAGATGATCATCTAGGGACGTTATCACATCTATTAGGAATTGTTTCTAAACACGGTTGTAATGTTCTAACCGTTCATCAGACGATACCTATTCAGGGAACAGCAAATGTCACACTGTCTTTAGAAATGACACATTTAAATACTACAATCGAGATGATGCTAAAAGAATTAGGAGAAATTGAATTTGTAAAGCGTGTTGAACTTCTAAGTTCTGAAGCTTAACCACATGAAGCTGTCTGATCCACTAAGGATTAGGCGGCTTTTTTTGTGTATCCAGCCGAAATAACGCCAATTATCTATTGTAATATAAGGAAACATGAGAATAAAATCAATGCTTATCGTGTTTTTGTATATTCTCTTCAACATTTGGCAAAAGGTTGCATATGTTGGTATAGAGTAATTAGCCTAGTTTTTAGGAAAGGAGATAAGATTATCTTGAAAATACACATTGTACAAAAAGGAGATACATTGTGGGAAATTGCAAAAATGTATGGTGTTGATTTTGAAGAATTAAAGCAGGCAAACACCCAAATATCAAGCCCTGATATGATTATGCCAGGGATGAAGATCAAAGTTCCTAGCACAAGTAAGTCAGTAAAAAAGGAAAAACCAGTAAAAGAGAAAAAAATAAAGGAAAAAGAAACTAAAGAACAGCAAATTAAAAAGCCCACTCCAGTAATTGAAGGAGATGAAAAAGAAAAGAAAAAAGAGGTAAAACCTGAAATGCCTTTACCACAAATGCCTCAGACGCCACAAATACCTGAATATCCAATTATGAAGATGCCCACAATTGAACAAGAAATGAAAAATTATACAATGATTAATATGCCTCAAACTAAGGAAAAAGAAAAAGAGGTACCAAAAGAAACTCAACCACAAAAAGAGCATAAAAAAGAGCATAAAGAATCAAAAGAATTCGAAGATAAGATGCCATCAGTGCCGCAACATGTGCCAACGCCACCACCAATGCAGGAAGAAGTGGGCGGACATGGACATTATACACATATGTGCCCAGTTTGCTGCAATTACTTCGCACCAGTACCGCAAGTTCCCCCTATGATAGAGGGTCAACACTGTGGATGTCATTCTATGGGAGGATACATGCCAGGACAGCATTACGACAATTTTCACATGGGCGGTTATACAGGAGGCCAGCCGCATGGTCATCACTTTACGCAAGGTTACATGCCTTACCCACCAATGATGCCTGGATATCATGCAGGATCAATGGAAATGCCCCCTCAACCTGTGAAACCGAAGGAAGACTGTGGGTGTGAGAAAGACAATTATCAATCGTATTATGCTCTCTCACCGAAACCGTCAATAGAATTGACTGATAAAAAACCGATGAATCATTATCCACCAGCGCCACATAACCATTCTGAAAATTACTACCCAGCCCCTCCACATTTTAGAGCTGAAGAGGAAGAGTAAACGGTGAAAAATATTCGATATGAAGACAGAGACGACATCTTTTACAATCGTCTCTCTTCTTTTTTGTTTAATAAAGGTCAATTAGAGCCGAAAAAAATATCCACTATTAAGCCTCGCGTTTATTACATTGAAACGCTTAATAATGATTTGTTGGTTTTGAAAGCACATAAAAATAAAGAAAGCGTGGCTCAACAATGGAAGTTTTTTAATGAAATTAAAGGACGAGAATCCAATTCTATCCTATTTAAATTGTTTCCTAACGGCAAAAAAGTAATTAAATGTAATACTTACATTTGGACGATATCCCCGTATGTCTCTGGAAAAAAAGTTAACTATCGCTCTTGTGAGGAGCGAAGAAGTGTTGTGGCAGCGTTAAAAAAATTTCATAAATGTGCAACGGGAATAAAAATTAAACCAATGAAGAAAAACACCTTAATTACGGAGAGATGGTATAATCGCTTAAATACATTTAAAAAAACTGAATATATTTTTATAGAACATGGTTTTGAAAAACTCTATATGGATATAGTACATTTAACTGAAAAATATTTACTAAAGCTCTCTCGTTTACCGTGGTCTATTTCAGAAATAAAAGCGATTGAGAGAGGAACATGGATTCATGGAGATGTCGCTTCCCATAATTTTATTATAAATAAACAAATTTACCTTATTGATTTTGATCTGTTGGCCTGTAGACCTCAAATTTATGATTTCATTCAGCTGAGTCAACGATTTTTACCGTATATTCAGTGGAATTTGGACTCCTTATTAGCTTATGAAATGATGAACTCTGAAAATATGAGAAGGTTTCTTTTAGGAACACTTCTCCCAACTGACGTCATAAGGGAATGGATTTATTTTATTTCGCATAAATCAAACCAAGCTATTCGAAACTATTTAGTGAAAATGGACTTCAAATGGGAAAAACGTAAAATATTTTCACAACGGGCTGACACAATGTTAAAATTAATATAACTAGTAAGGGTTTTTAAAATGGAGTGATAATAGTGGAAATGCAAAAAACAATTGATGACATCGTGACATGGCTAGCAACAAAGGTAAAAGAAACAGGTGTGGAAGGTTTAGTAGTTGGCGTGAGTGGCGGGCTTGATTCAGCTGTAGTAGCTCATCTTATCCAAAGAGCAATGCCAGATGCCTCCCTTGGTGTGATGATGCCTTTAAATACGAAAGAACAAGATATGGTTCATGCTAATAAAGTAATCAAAAGTTGTGGCATTCAAGGGTTAACTGTTGATTTATCAGAAACTCACCAATTAATGTTTAAGCAAATCAAAGATGAAATTAAGGATGAATTCAATGAAAGTCATGGACAGTTGGCTGATGCTAACTTAAGAGCAAGGCTTAGAATGAGCACACTATACACTATAGCGACAAATTACAATTATTTAGTTGTTGGTACAGACAATGCTTCTGAGTATTTTACAGGCTATTTTACGAAGTATGGTGATGGTGGGGTTGATATCCAGCCGATTATTGATTTTACTAAAGCGGAGGTCAGGGAGATGGCTACTGTTTTAGGTGTCCCTGATGAAGTCGTGCAGAAGAAACCGAGCGCTGACTTATGGGTTGGCCAGACCGATGAAGATGAAATGGGTACAACGTATGATAAGATTGATGCTTATATTCAAGGCGAAGAAATCCCCGAAAAGGATAAAGAAATTATAGAAAAAATGCATAAAAAATCAATGCATAAACGTGTCCCACTCCCAAAATATCATCGAAAGAAACTTTTCTAGGGGACAAAAGCTATCCCTAAAGCAGTTTGGAAATAAATAATAATCAATTATTAAGTCCGAACATCATTCGAAAAAGTTGTCAATGTTTCGAATATGTTCGGACTACATATTTCTAATTTATTGCGTAAGATCAACAGTTGAGCCTTTTATTGAAGTGGATTTTTTGGTATAGTTAAAAAGGAATTTCTAGAGAGGAGAGTGTGCAGGTGGCAGGTCATTCTAAATGGAACAATATTAAAAGAAGAAAAGGTGCGCAAGACGCTAAAAAAGGCAAGATTTTCATGCGTCATGCTAAAGATATTTATACAGCGGCTAAAGAAGGTGGGGGAGACCCTGATACTAACGCGGCTTTAAGAACAGCAATTGATAATGCAAGAGCTGATAATATGCCTAACGATAATATAGAACGCAATATAAAAAAGGCAACAGGTACGCTTGAGGGCGTCACCTATGAAGAGATAACTTATGAAGGTTATGGTCCGGGTGGCGTAGCTGTTATTGTAAATGTGCTGACAGATAACCGTAATCGAACGGCATCTGAAGTACGCCATGCATTTAGTAAACACGGTGGCAACTTGGGGGAAACTGGGAGTGTATCCTTTATGTTTGATCGAAAAGGTTATATTGTTATTGCAAATGAAGATGGCAGCATAGATGAGGACGATATAACACTAGAGGCTATAGAAGCAGGCGCAGAAGATATATTAAAGGAAGAAGATATTTATGAAGTAACGACGGTACCCGAGGATTTTAAAGACGTCTGTGACCATCTGAAATCTCACGGTTATGAACTGGAAGATGCGGAAGTTACGTTAATCCCCCAGACTTATACATCTTTATCTGATAAAGATGAAGAAAAAATGCTTAATCTTATAGAAATGCTAGAAGATGAAGAAGACGTTCAAGATATTCACCATAATTTAAAGCAAAGTGAGTAGCTGAGAAACTTCCATTCCGTTGAATGGAAGTTTTACATTTTTCTATGTATAATTTATTCTTATGTTAAAATGAGGGAAGGAATAATAGAGGAGAAGATGTAATGATCGCATACGTGAAGGGAACATTGTCTTACATACAAGAAGAAGTCATTATCGTTGACGTAGGTGGTATAGGATATGAAATTCTATGTTCAAATCCTTATTTTTTTCAGACGTCTTTAAACGAAGAAGTAAAAATATACACATATCATCATGTAAGAGAGGATACTCAAGCCTTATTTGGATTTAAAAATGAAGATGAAAAAAACTTGTTTATGAAATTGATCTCTGTTTCAGGTATCGGACCTAAAAGTGCTTTAGCGATAATCGGAAGTGTTGATATTCCTGAGTTTGTTGCAGCTGTCGAAAGAGAGGACGATAAATATTTAACAAGTTTCCCTGGAGTCGGAAAGAAAACATCACGCCAAATTATTCTTGACTTGAAAGGTAAATTGACTGCTTTATTTTCAATATCTGACACTCGTGAACAATCTGAATCTAATACCAGTACGCAAATAGAACTTAAAGAAACACAAGAAGCTTTGAAGGCTTTAGGGTATACAAGTAGAGAGATCAACGATATTACCCCACAATTACAAAAAGAGAAGCTTTCGAATACAGATGAAATGATTCGAAAAGCTCTATCTTTACTTATGAAAAACTAAAAAGGAGGGAAATATAATGGAAGAACGGATGGTAACGGGCGAGCAACAAGAAGAGGATGCTGGCATAGAGCTTAGTTTACGACCAACTTCTTTAAAACAATATATCGGCCAACATAAAGTTAAAGAAAACCTGAGAATATTCATAGAAGCTGCGAAAATGCGAAATGAACCTTTGGATCATGTATTGCTTTATGGACCACCTGGACTTGGTAAAACAACGTTGGCTGCTATTATTGCCAATGAAATGGAAGTTCAATTCAGGTCCACTTCAGGCCCAGCAGTCGAAAGAGCTGGAGATCTTGCTGCTATATTATCATCGCTCGAGCCAGGAGACGTCCTTTTTATTGATGAGATACATCGCTTGCCAAGAACTGTTGAAGAGGTTTTATATTCAGCTATGGAAGATTTCTTCTTAGATATTGTCATTGGTACTGGTCCAAGTGCCCGTTCAGTTAGGATTGACTTGCCTCCATTCACATTGATAGGAGCAACGACAAGGGCGGGACTCTTGTCAGCACCTCTTCGTGATCGTTTTGGTGTGCTAAGTCGATTGGAATTCTACGAAGCAAAAGACTTATGTGCTATTATCGACCGAACCGCTGAGATATTTGAAACGGCAATCTCTCAAGAAGCGGCAGATGAAATATCAAAACGCTCAAGAGGAACGCCTAGAATTGCTAACCGATTATTGAAGCGCGTAAGGGATATCTCTCAAGTGAAAGGTGAAAAGGAAATTGGCTTTGAAACGACACAATTAGCTTTAAATATGCTTCAAGTAGATACGATTGGACTTGATCATATAGATCACAAACTATTGAAGAGTATTATTGAAAGCTTCAAAGGTGGGCCAGTTGGTCTAGATACAATTGCTGCAACCATTGGAGAGGAGTCTCAAACGATTGAGGATGTTTATGAACCTTACCTCCTTCAAATTGGATTTTTACAACGAACTCCAAGGGGCAGAGTTGTTACGGCAAAGGCCTATCATCATTTTGGCTTGAAAGCGAATGAATAAAAAATGAATGTTGGAAAAGTATTTATATTTCTTGGTATCGTCTTTCTACTGATCGGTTTATTATGGTCTATTATTGGAAAATTACCAGGGGATATTGTTTTTAAAAAAGGGAAGACAACGATCTATTTTCCGATTATGACGTCAATTGTTGTTAGCATTATTTTATCAATTGTTATGGTTATCATTAGTAAATTCAGATGAATTGTTAGTTAGGAGTTTATTATGCGTATTGAAGAATTTGATTTTAATCTACCAGAAAACCTTATCGCTCAAACACCACTTAAAGACCGTACCGCATCTCGGTTGTTAGTCCTTGACAAAGCAACGAAAAAAATTGAGCATAAACATTTTAAAGATATAAAGGATTACCTAAAAGAAGGTGATTGTTTAGTTCTTAATGATACCCGGGTATTACCAGCACGGTTGTATGGGGCAAAAAAAGATACAGGAGCAAAAATCGAGATCCTTCTATTACACCAACAAGAAGATGATAGGTGGGAGGTTTTAGTTAAACCAGCCAAAAAAGTTAAAATTGGAACGAAGCTAACCTTTGGAAATGGTAAACTTGAAGCAACCTGTATTGAAATAAAGGAACATGGCGGTCGCATATTGGAGTTCTCTTATGACGGAATTTTTTATGAAATATTGGAAGCACTAGGTGAGATGCCGTTGCCCCCTTATATAAAGGAACAACTGTCTGAACAGGAAAGGTACCAAACGGTTTACGCAAAAGAAAAGGGATCTGCTGCTGCTCCAACTGCTGGGTTACATTTTACAAATGAACTGCTAGAAGAGATTAGAGCAATGGGAGTAAAAGTGGAGTTTATAACATTGCATGTTGGACTTGGCACATTTAGACCTGTGAATGTCGAGGAGATTGACAAGCACCATATGCACTCGGAATTCTACCATATGTCTCAAAAAACTGCAGATATACTTACAAAAACGAGAGAAAACAACCAGCGTATTATAACAGTTGGTACGACATCTACACGAACATTAGAAACGATCGCCCGAGATAATGATGGTTCATTTGTTGAGAAGAGTGGTTGGACAGATATTTTTATATATCCACCGTATCAATTTAAGGCGATTGACGGATTAGTTACCAATTTTCATTTACCTAAATCAAGTCTTATCATGATGATCAGTGCATTTGCTGGAAGAGAGACTATATTATCTGCTTATGAAGAAGCTATCGAGAAACAATACCGATTCTTTAGTTTCGGAGATGCTATGTTAATAATTTAGAAAGGGAAGAAATAAGATGACGACACCTATAACATATGAATTATTTAAAACATGTAAACAAACAGGTGCAAGACTTGGACGTGTTCATACCCCACACGGCTCATTCGATACACCAACCTTTATGCCTGTCGGTACATTAGCTACTGTAAAGACGATGAGTCCTGAAGATTTAAAATCAATGGAAGCTAATATTATCTTATCTAACACGTATCATTTGTGGTTAAGACCTGGGGAAGAAGTTATTAAAGAAGCAGGTGGCCTTCATAAATTTATGAATTGGGATAAGGCCATATTAACGGATTCAGGTGGCTTTCAAGTGTTTAGCTTAAGCGAACGTAGAGAAATTAAAGAAGAAGGTGTGCATTTCAGAAGTCACTTAGACGGAAGAAAACTATTTCTATCACCTGAAAAAGCAATGCAAATCCAAAATATACTAGGTTCAGACATTATGATGGCTTTTGATGAATGTCCACCATATCCAGCTTCACATGACTATATGAAAGCCTCTGTTGAAAGAACTTCACGTTGGGCAGAAAGATGTCTCGAAGCTCATGAGCGTTCAAATGAACAAGGATTATTCGGTATTATCCAAGGTGGAGAATATGAAGATTTACGAGAGCTCAGTGCTAAAGACCTTACGTCCCTCGACTTTCCAGGGTATGCGATTGGTGGTTTATCTGTTGGGGAACCAAAAGATATTATGAACCGAATGTTGGAATTCACTACGCCATTACTTCCTAACGACAAACCTCGTTATTTAATGGGCGTTGGTTCGCCAGACTCTTTAATTGATGGAGCAATTCGTGGCATTGACATGTTCGACTGTGTCTTACCAACGAGAATCGCACGTAACGGAACATGTATGACTTCAAATGGCAGATTGGTTGTTAGGAATGCTAAATATGCGAAAGATTTTAATCCTATTGATGAAAATTGTGATTGTCATGTATGCCAAAACTACACGCGTGCGTATATCCGCCACTTAATTAAGTGCAATGAAACACTTGGATTTAGACTTACTACTTATCATAACCTATATTTTCTGTTAAAATTGATGAGACAAGTACGACAGGCGATTAAAGAAGATCGACTTGGAGACTTTAAAGAAGCATTCTTTGAACAATATGGTTTGAATCAACCGAATGCAAGAAACTTTTAAGGAAGGAGGGGTAGATATGGATGCTGGTGCATTATCCCCTTTGATTATGCTTGTATTGATGTTTGCCATCTTTTATTTCTTGCTTATTCGTCCACAACAAAAGCGACAAAAGCAAGTTAGAGAAATGCAAGATTCACTTGAAAAAGGACAATCCGTTATCACAATTGGTGGGTTTCATGGTGTTATCCATGCGATTGATGAAGGAACGGTTGTTCTCGAATCAGACGAAGGCGTTAAGCTTACATACGATCGTACGGCGATTCGTGAAGTTAAAAGCGAAGAATGATAATGAATATTCGAAAAGGATGTCCACTTACAACAGATGGGACATCCTTTTTGAATGGAATATATTCCATTATTATTTTTCACTATTTTCAACAAACACATTTACACCGACGACTCCACCAAGCAGGGCAACAGCAATATATCCTGCATGATGAATCATTTGCTCCAAAGAAAAACCTTGTTTATAGCCTAAATACTGAACTAGAAATGTAAATAGAGTAAAACCTGCACCAGTGATTCCACCAACAATCCATCCCTTGGCTTTCCCTTTGATACCTGCTACTAGTCCCCCTGTGAATAGAGAAATGAGTCCGATCACAAGAGTTACCCATGAAAGGGTCGGTTCATTGAATGATGAGAACTTTAATAGCAAGGCCAATAAAACGCTAGCGATAAATGTTAACCCTAAAATAATAATCCAGCCGTATAGAATTCCTGTAAACTTTTGATTATACACATGTATCCCCCCTATTTTTGTCCTAAATTATTAATAGTCTATTCAAATTTTATAAAAAAAGACGAAAAAAATTAAAATTAAAGCCATTTATTAATAAAAGGTATCTGCTTAAGCTCATCTTTTGAAATAAATCGCAAAAGAAATAGATAGGCAATATAAATGATACTTAAAATGAGAAGAATCAGTACAAATATGAATATATTCGGGTCTGTTTTTAGATAGATGTTTTTTAACATACTACCAGTCCACCAAGTAAGTACTAATAACAAAATCATTTTACAAATATCAATGAATGGAATGTAAAATTGAATCGCTTTTCTTAAAGTAAATAAATGTAGTAATGTTATTAAGACAACGCCCACACACATTGCAATTGCTACACCATATATTCCAATTGCTCTATTTGAAGCTAATAAAAAGAGAACAGTATATTTAACGACTGAACCAATTAAGCTATTCCACATAGCAGGTTTTGCTAGATCGAGAGCTTGGAGTGCTGACTGAAGAGGAGATTGGATATAAAGTAATATATAAAAAGGTGCCATTAAAACTAAAAAATAACTTGCATTCCCTGTTCCATACATATATGTTAATATAGTGGCCGCAAAAAGTGTGAGAACGACTGTGGCAATTGCCCCTGAAGCAAATGAAATTCGAATGGATTGATGAATTCGATAATGGATTAATGGTTGATTTCTACTCGCGTCTGCTTCAGATATATTTGGAACAAGCGCGACTGCTAGTGAATGTGTAATAAATGTAGGTAAAAATAACAAGGGCATAACATAACCAGTTAATTCTCCATATTGCTTTGTAACAAGCACACTGGAAAATCCAGCAATAGCTAGACTTTGAGCTACAATGATAGGCTCTAAAAAGTTTGAAAAAGAACCTATCAATCTGCTGCCTGTACTTGGTAATGCAATTGAAAAAAGCTCTTTCATCGTATCTTTACTCGTTTTTAAATAGGAAAAGAATCGGTATCTAATTTTAAAAGGTTTATTTCTTTTAAAATGCCAAAACATATAGAGTAAAGAAATACCTTCACCAAGGATGACACTAAACATAGCACCTGCAGCGGCATATTCAACTCCGAGTGGTAACAAAAGTTTCACAAATAAAGCGACACATGTAATTCTTACAACTTGCTCAATGACCTGTGCATAACTTTGGGGTTTCATGTTCTGTTTTCCCTGGAAGTAACCTTTAATTACTGAGGATAAGGCAATAATAGGTACAATAGGACTTATGGCTATTAAAGGGAAAACTGTCCGGCTGTCGGTTAAAAATGTATTAGCAATGATAGGTGAGACAAGGATCATACCGATTGTGAAAAAGACACTCGCAGAGCCGGTTAAAATAAGAGAAACAACTAGAATTCGTTTAATTTTCGCCCCGTCATTTTGTGCCTCTGCCTCGGCTACACGTTTTGAAATAGCTACAGGTAGACCTAATTGTGTAAGAGCGATAACTAAAAACAAGGTAGGAAGAGCCATCATGTAAAGACCCACCCCTTCCTCACCCATAAGTCGTGCTACTACTAAACGGTTAATAAATCCTAGAAACCTAGTTATCATTCCTGCTATAATTAAAGTTATAGTGCCTTGTAAAAATGTTTGTTTTGACAACTTGGAAGACCTACCTTCTCAAAAAATAAATTTTGCTATACAATGATATATATATGCATATGAGTGGTCCAAGCATGACAAGAAGGTATTTTTATTTTGGAAACGCCAGTGAGGGGGATTATAATGGAGGCAGAACGATCGGTTGAAGAGTGGAGAGAAAAACTAATACCAGCCCTGGAAAGTAAAGTAGAAGAGTTCCATCTAATGGGTTATAATCAAGCGACTATTGAGAACATCTGGACTTGCTTACAGGAAAAGGTTTGGAAGGGAACTCCTCATAAGCGATTGCACGAGGTTACTCAAGATATTTTTCATCTTAGTGGCCCTATTTTTATGAGTTACCTGACAGTCGATGCTTATAAAGATGATTCAAATTTAATGTCTTCAATCCAAGCAGTTATGGGGGGAAAATAAAGTGCTGGATTTACATATATTGAAAGTTGTAGCCTGGTAAGGAGGAAATCAGTCAATGAAAAATAGAGGTAGAATTGTTGTTTTTTTTCTAATCGTCCTTTTATTTGCAGGATTGATTGGGACGACATCTAAAGGAATTATGAAAGATATTAATTTAGGTTTAGATTTACAGGGAGGTTTTGAAATCCTCTATGAGGTTGAGCCTGTAGATTCTGATCAAAAAGTTTCTAAAGATTTAATGGAAGGAACGGTTCAAACGCTTTACGACCGTGTTGACCGTTTAGGAATAAGTGAAGCCAATATCGATATTGAAGGAGAAGACCGAATAAGGGTCCAATTAGCAGGTGTTGAAGATCAAGAGCAAGCTAGAGATATGCTCGCAACATCGGCTAGACTTACTTTTAGAGATGTCGATGACAATAAATTACTTGACGGTTCCGATGTTAAAGAAGGCAGTGCTAAACAGGACTTCCACCCAGAAAAAAATACACCGATTGTGACATTACAACTAAAGGATGCTAGTAAATTTGCTGATGTAACGACGAAAATTAAAAATATGGGACCACCAGACAATTTACTCGTTATTTGGATGGACTATCAAGAAGGAGATTCTTTTGCGGAAGAAGCACAAAAAGATGAACCTAAATTTGTTTCCTCACCAGGTGTATCTGAAACATTGAATACATCCAATGTCATGATAGAAGGAAATTTCACTGTTGAATCTGCTAAATATTTAGCTGATATTATTAATTCGGGTTCGCTTCCTGTCAATATGGAAGAGCTTTATTCTACGTCGGTAGGTGCCCAATTTGGTGAACAAGCCCTAAATCAAACTATTTTTGCAGGAATTATTGGGATAGGTTTAATTTTTGTTTTTATGTTAGTCGTTTATCGTTTTCCAGGCCTTATAGCTGTTATTAACTTAAGTATCTATATTTACTTAATACTTCTTGTCTTTAACTTAATGAACGGTGTGTTAACATTGCCGGGGATTGCAGCTTTAATACTTGGTGTAGGGATGGCGGTAGATGCCAACGTAATTACATTTGAACGGATTAAAGAGGAAATACGATCTGGAAAGTCAATTATTGCCTCGTTTAAAGCTGGGACTAAGAATTCCTTGGTAACCATTTTGGATGCTAATATTACAACATTATTAGCTGCAACGATTCTATTCTTCTATGGTACAAGTTCTATTAAAGGATTCGCGACCATGTTAATCGTTAGTATCTTAGTCAGCTTCATAACGGCTGTGTTTGGAACAAGATTATTAATGCAACTTTGGATTAAGAGTCCATTTTTGAAAAAGCGTCCAACATGGTTTGGTGTTAAGAAAGACTCAATTAAAGACATTGCCGCAAAAGAAGAAAAAGAAGCTACATTTATGAATCGTAAAGTTAATGTAGTCCAGCATCGCAAGAAATTCTTTATAGCTTCCACCTTGATGGTTGTGCTAGGAGGTATTTCACTCGCTCTTTTCCAACTTAATCCAGGTATTGACTTTACAAGTGGAACACGTGTTGAGGTGTTAGCCGACAATGCGCTTAGTTCAGAAGAAATTAGTGACGGTTTAGATGAATTAGGTTTGGATGCCAAATCGATTGTCATCTCAGGTGATAAAAATGTTATAGCGGTTAGTCGCTTTGACACCGTGTTGTCCAAAGAAAAGGTAAATGAAGTCAAACAATTCTTCGGTGATAAGTATGGAAATGAGCCTAACGTGAGTGTTGTTTCACCAATTGTTGGACAAGAACTAGTTAAAAATGCTGCGATGGCTGTAGCGATAGCATCAGTTGGTATGATCTTATACGTCACCATTCGATTTGAGTTATTCTTTGGAATAACGGCGATAATTACTTTACTTCATGATGCGTTTTTCATGCTTGTTCTATTCTCTATAACTCGTATCGAGTTTGATGTGACCATAGTGGCGGCTATTTTAACCATTATCGGTTATTCGATAAACGATACGATTGTAACTTTTGACCGGATAAGAGAGAATTTACGTAAAACGAAACAAGTTAAATCATTTAAAGAACTAGCAAGAATCGTAAATAACAGCTTACTACAGACATTTACGCGAAGTATTAATACGTCTGTGACAACCTTAATTGCTGTTTTAGCCTTCTTAATATTAGGTGCTCAATCCATATTTGGATTTGCTCTTGCTTTAGCTATAGGATTACTAATGGGAACATACTCTTCATTGTTCCTCGCATCACAGTTATGGCTCGTATGGCGTGGTAAAAATATCAAGAAAAAACCAGTAGACTTCAGAAAGAAAAAACGAGTAGAAGGCCCACAAGTCTAAACTTAAATTATTATCAAGCCTACATGGTAACCCCCTAAGGTAGATCATATCTAACTTTAGGGGGTTTTATGTTACAGCCGATCTATTAATGGTGAACAGTATACATAAACTGTGACATAGTGACAATTAATAATGTGTATCTTTTTATTCTGGCAAATTGAGTGCATACACCATCGCTACGGCAGAATACTTCGCTTTCCACGGGCACGGCCTCAGCCTCCTCGCGGAATAACCCTCCGCTGCGGGGTCTTCAGACTCGTGGGACTGCACTATCGTTCGTCCCATCGAAAACCATTTGCTGTTCTCGCAGGAGTCTACGTATTCTGCCTACGCTGGATTGACATTTTTTGATTATTAAATAGTCACATCCTATTAACTACCAATTTCTGGAATTCCTCTTACAAAAAAGAAAATTATCTTAGCGAAGGAAACACACGGAGACTCCTGGGGCTGCAGCAAGCTTCGCCCCACCGAAAACCTTTGTGGGAGCTAAGGCCTAGGTGAGACCCCGAAATGCGTTAGCATTCGGAGGCTCACCAGCCACCCACGGAAAGCGTAGTGTGTTTCCGTAGCGTTGTACTAGCGCTCATATTTAGTAGGATAGAAGAAATTCACCGTAAAGTTGCTTCGCAGTTTATATCTACTATGTAACAAGATGGCAAGAGATGTTGTATGTATTTTCCTAGATTTAAGAAACTATGCTTAATTCTTTTATAAAAGGGTATTTTAGTATTAGTACCGTTTGAGAGGAGCGATTTAGGTATGAAGGGGCAAACATATCCGATTTTAGCAATTATATTGGTAATTATTATTGCTGTTTTTGCGGTCATCAATGTCTCGCCAGTGGAAGTAAATTACTTATTCGCAACAGCAGAATCACCACTTATATTAGTTATTTTATTTTCTGTTTTAATGGGAGGCTTAATAACAGGGGCAGCAGGTATGATAAAAATATATAGACTGCAAAGAGATAATAAGGCACTCCAATCTGAAAACACAGAAATAAAAGATGTTCTTAAAAAGCATGGATTGATGAATAAAGTAAAAACGAATAAAAACCAATCCTCAGCGAACAGTAAAAACAATGTAAAAAGATAACTAATTAATTCTAATTGCTCCCCCGGCTTTACTTCGATATAATAGAAAAGTCAGGGGTGAATGTATGTTACAAAGCGAATCAAATTGGAGATTCATTGAAACTGAAACTATATTTAACGATGAAATCACAGGAAATGCACAAAATATATCTCCAGTCATTAAAGAGTTACTACTACAACGTGGAATTACTTCTATAAAAGAAGCAGGGGAATTTTTAAATCCACAATTAAAATATTTACATAATCCTTTACTTATCCACTCTATGAAAAAAGCGGTTGAGCGAATCAACCAGGCTATTGAGAGTGGAGAAAAGATATTGGTATATGGTGACTATGATGCAGATGGTGTTACATCAACAACCCTTTTATTAAAAACCCTCAAAGAGTTAAATGCAAGTTGCGACTTTTATATACCGAACCGGTTTACTGAAGGCTATGGGCCAAATGAAGCTGCCTTTAAATGGGCGAAATCGGCAGGGTTTGATTTAATAATTACTGTTGATTCAGGCATAGCCGCAATAAATGAAGCGAAAGTAGCAAAAGGTTTAGATATTGATTTAATTATTACTGATCACCATGAGATTCAGGAAGAGATTCCAGAAGCATATGCGGTTATACATCCGAAGTGCTCACCTGAATACCCATTCAAAGAGCTGGCAGGTGTGGGGGTAGCCTTTAAATTGGCAGAGTGCCTCCTTGGTTATTTTCCGGAGCATTTATTGGATTTAGTTGCTATCGGAACGGTTGCTGATATGGTTCCTTTAGTAAATGAAAATCGTGTTTTGGTTTATTACGGACTAGAGCAATTAACGAAAACAAATAGAGCAGGATTAGTTGCATTAAAACAGCAATGCAATCTTGATGGGAGAGTTTCAGAAGAAGATATTGGTTTTTTAATTGGGCCACGGCTAAACGCGGTTGGCAGACTTCAAGATGCAGACTTAGCTGTTGATTTATTAATGACAGAAGATAGGGAAGAAGCCTTATTACTAGCGGAAGATGTCCAGCAAATTAATAAGGAAAGACAACAAATTGTAAGCAATATTGCCAAAGAAGCAGAGAAAATGGTTGAACCGGGTCAAGATGTGATTGTGGTCGCTAAAGAAGGATGGAATGTAGGGGTTTTAGGTATAGTGGCATCAAGATTAGTAAAAAAGTTTAACCGGCCTGCCATTGTTATGGCTTTAAATGAAGATACGAGTAGTGCCAAAGGATCCGCGCGAAGCATTCCAAATTTTAATCTATTTGAGAATTGTATGGCTGTTAAAGATCTATTTACCCATTTTGGTGGACATTCTCAGGCAGCAGGACTAAGCTTACCAATTGAAAACATAAGAAGTCTTAGTGAAAGCTTAAATCGCCTTATTCGTGAGCAGCTAAAATCAGAGGATTATAAACCTATCCTAGAAGTAAATAAGCAACTAAATATCCCTGAAGTTAATGAAGCACTTGTTGAAGAAATTGATCAGCTTGCTCCATTTGGCATGGCAAATCCAAAGCCTCTTTTCTGTATCAAATCTAAGGCTAAGGATATCCGACAACTTGGGCACTTAAAAAATCATTTAAAAATACAGTTTAAATATGAAAATTACTTGCTTGAAGGTATTGGTTTTGGTTTAGGTGAGTTATATGCTCATATTTCTGAAACTGCATCTATATCGGTTGTAGGGGAATTAAATATCAATGAATGGAATGGTAATCGAAAGCCACAAGTTGTTATTAAAGACTTACAAATAGATGATTGGCAAATTTTTGATCATCGTGGGAAAAGGAATACTGATCTCGCACCCTATTTTGAAAGAAATAATCGTAATGTCATCATCAGTAATCAACCTATCGATATTCCTGAAACTAACACTGATCTTGAACAAATTAATTATTTAACTAATATTCAAGATATTAATCAAACTGACGCATTATATCTTTTTGACTTGCCGCCCGACATGTCGAACCTTAAGCAGATAATTGAACATTTAAAACCAACACAAATTCATCTGTGTTTTTATATTGAAAAGAGTACTTACCTTGCCACCTTTCCATCAAGAGATGATTTTAAGTGGCTGTATGCTCAGTTGATGAAGAGGAAATCGATTGACTTAAATAATGAACTGCAATTAATAATGGATACTAAGGGTTGGACGAAAGAAAATATAATTTTTATGTCAAAAGTGTTTTTAGAACTAAAATTTGTTAATATAGACAAGGGAGTTTTAACATTAAATCCAACCCCACAAAAAAACGACTTAAAGGCGTCAACTTTATATCAAAATCGACTGAATCAAGCAGATATGGAAAAACAATTATACTATTCAACCATCGATGAATTACATCGTTTATTTGCAAGTTTCATGTCTTTGGAAACAACCAAGGAGGAAGTAGTCAATGGATTATAAAAAACATATTAAAATAGTAGATAATTGGCCTAAAGAAGGCGTTGAATTTAAAGATATCACTCCGTTAATGGATAACGGAAAAGCTTTTAGTTCAGCTGTCAATGAAATAGTTGACTTTGCGAAAGAAAAAAAAGCTGACATTATAGTAGGGCCTGAAGCACGTGGTTTTATTATTGGTTGTCCTGTAGCTTATGCGCTTGAGATAGGTTTTGCTCCTGTTCGTAAAGAAGGAAAACTTCCCCGTGAAGTGATCAAAGTTGATTATGGTCTAGAATATGGTGAAAACGTACTTACAATCCATAAGGATGCCATAAAACCAGGTCAACGAGTTTTAATCACGGATGATCTGCTGGCAACAGGGGGAACCATTGAGGCTACAATCAAACTAGTTGAAGAACTCGGCGGTGAAGTCATCGGGTGTGCATTTTTAATTGAATTATCATATTTAAATGGGATGGAGAAATTGGAAGGATACGATGTTCTTTCATTAATGAGCTACTAATATTTTAAAGAAGTATTTAAGGTCTAACGTATGTCACAAATCGTTAGGCCTATTATTATAATTACATATAAGATTTTTTACTTTACTTTTTATAAAAAGTTTTCGATACTATTAGAAAGTGTATATTTATATAACGGATTAAGGTGATTAGATGGCCAAAAATGAAATTGTAACGATAGAGAATATTATAGAAAAAGCTAGTGACTATTTAGCAGAAGGGGATATAGAGTTTATCCGGCATGCTTATAATTTTGCTAAAGATGCACATAAAGAGCAGTACCGCAAGTCGGGAGAACCCTATATCAATCATCCTGTACAAGTTGCAAACATACTTGTAGACTTGCAAATGGATCCTGTTACAATTGCAGGTGGGTTTTTACATGACGTGGTTGAAGATACCGATGTGACGCTTGATGATTTACGTGAAGCGTTTAACGAAGAAGTAGCAATGGTCGTAGATGGCGTTACAAAATTAGGTAAAATTAAATATAAATCAAAAGAAGCGTTACAAGCTGAAAATCACCGTAAGATGTTTGTAGCAATGGCTAAAGATATCCGTGTTATTTTGATTAAATTAGCGGATCGACTGCATAATATGCGAACTTTAAAACACCTTCCTACTGAAAAGCAAAGAAGAATATCTAATGAAACATTAGAAATTTTTGCTCCAATAGCACATCGCCTAGGTATTTCAACAATCAAATGGGAACTAGAAGATACAGCTTTAAGATATTTAAATCCAAAGCAATATTATCGTATTGTGCAATTAATGAAACAAAAGCGCGCTGAACGAGAATCCTATATTGAAGAAGTCATAGAAGAAGTGCGAAGCCAGCTCAAAACAGTTCACATCGAAGCAGAAATGTCTGGTAGACCAAAACATTTATATAGTATATATAGAAAAATGGTTAAGCAAAATAAGCAATTTAATGAAATTTATGATCTGTTAGCTGTTCGAATAATTGTTGATAGTATTAAAGATTGTTATGCAGTTTTAGGAATTATCCATACGTGTTGGAAACCTATGCCCGGACGCTTTAAAGATTACATTGCAATGCCAAAGCCGAATCTTTATCAATCGCTTCACACGACTGTCATTGGACCTAAAGGTGATCCACTAGAAGTCCAAATCCGGACAAAAGAGATGCATGAAATAGCAGAATATGGTATTGCTGCTCACTGGGCATATAAGGAAGGTAAGCAAGTTAGTAAAAATGAAAAATCGTTTGAAGAAAAGCTTAGTTGGTTTAGAGAGATTTTAGAATGGCAAAATGAAACAAAAGATGCGGAAGAATTTATTGAATCTCTTAAAGTAGATTTCTTTTCAGATATGGTCTATGTATTTACACCAAAAGGTGATGTAATTGAATTACCTTCTGGGTCTATACCGATTGATTTTGCTTATCGTATCCATACAGAAATCGGTAATCAAACAATTGGAGCTAAAGTCAATGGAAAAATGGAACCTCTCGATTATAAACTAAAAAACGGTGACATTGTTGATGTAATGACTTCCAAACATTCTTATGGACCATCTCAAGATTGGTTAAACATTACACAAACGACCCAAGCTAAAAATAAAATAAGACAATTCTTCAAAAAACAACGAAGAGAAGAAAATATACTGAAAGGAAAAGAGCTTGTTTACAAAGAAATAAGAGCTCTTAATCTTCAACCAAAAGATGTTCTCACGCATGAGAATATTAATCGTGTGAATGAAAAGTTTAATTTTACTAGTGAAGATGATATGTACGCAGCCGTCGGTTACCAAGGAATAACAGCTGCACTAATTGCCACTCGACTTACTGACAATATTCGCAAAACACAGGAAAAGGAAAAAGATCTAGAAGAAACAATTGAAGAAGTTGTAAAGTCTGATACTTCTAAAAGTAAATTGGGTAAAAAAGATTCTGGCGTGCAAGTGGCAGGTGTTGATAATCTCCTTGTACGTCTATCAAAATGCTGTAATCCTGTTCCAGGGGATAAAATTGTCGGATATATTACAAAAGGACGAGGTGTTTCAGTACACAGAGCGGATTGTCCGAATGCACAAACAGAGGAAGCTAAGGAACGTTATATTGATGTAGCTTGGAAGCAGCACCATTTGCCCCAACGTCAATTTCATGTTGATTTAGAAATAACAGGCTATGATCGTCGTGGATTGCTCAACGAGGTTTTACAATCAGTTAATGAAATGAAAACAAATATTACGCATGTTAATGGTAGATCTGATAGAAATAAGATGGCTACCATACAAATAACAATTCTTATTAATAATATTGCTCATTTGCATAAGGTTGTTGACCGAATTAAGCAGATAAAAGATATTTATACTGTAACTCGAACCATTCAATAGATATAGAAGGAGATTGAACTATGAAAGTTGTTGTTCAACGTGCAAAAGATGCAAGCGTCAAGGTAGAAGATGAAACTATAGGAAAGATTGCAAATGGTTTAGTTTTACTTGTTGGTGTAACCCATGAGGATACAGTTGAAGATGCAAAGTATCTCGTTAATAAAATTACAAATATGCGTATATTTGAAGATAAAGATGGGAAAATGAATCTGTCTCTAAAAGATGTGGGGGGGAGCGTTCTTTCCATATCTCAGTTCACATTATATGCAGATACT
The DNA here is from genome assembly GCF_018918075.1 of Virgibacillus sp. MSJ-26. Classification (GTDB taxonomy): domain Bacteria; phylum Bacillota; class Bacilli; order Bacillales; family Amphibacillaceae; genus MSJ-26. The sequence continues at coordinate 211,995 of NZ_JAHLPW010000005.1, read as the reverse complement.
CGAAAGGGGAGACGTCCAAGTTTTGTCAAAGCAGCACCTCCTGAACAAGCTAATGATTTATATGAGCAGTTCAATGAAATGATTGAAAAAGAAGGAGTCACAGTTGAAATTGGGAAATTTGGAGCTATGATGGATGTTCAGTTAACAAATGTAGGGCCAGTCACAATTATATTGGATAGTGTTGATAAATAAAAATCTTATTAATAATTGTATAACGTAAATTCCGTATTCCTTCTCTAATAAATTCCACATTATTGGAAAACCTAGAATAGAGGAGGATGACAATGCGGATAGAACATAATCACTGGTATGCGAAAGAAAACAAAGATGTATTCGGAGTGAATTTTCATCGGTTTTTGGAAATGGAAGGTTCAGCTAATCACATGGAAATAGCTGAAGAATTAGGGATTTCTATCGGTGAAGTAAAAGCATTAAAGAAAAAAGTAACAAGAACTTGACAATGACAAATGGATTCATTAACATATAGTCATTAATCAATAAATAAATGGACATACTGAAAATATAATTAAAATCCCGTTAAGGAAAAAGTAATTAAACCCACATGTGCAGAGAGAAGATGTCAAAAGGCTGAAAGCATCTTTACGTGATGGATTAATGAAAGACATTCCCTAGGAGACATATCGAAATTATATAGTAGATATGGACGTTTTGCAGGCGTTAACTGTGGAAGTGGTTACTTATGTAACAACTGGGGTGGCAACGCGGGAAAACTCTCGTCCCTATTTTTATAGGGACGAGAGTTTTTTGATTTTCAAAAACAGGAGGGAATTAAATGTCGGAAATGAAAGCACCTCGTGGGACAACAGATATTTTACCGAAGGATGCGAAAAAGTGGCAATACGTTGAAGATAAGATTAGAAAGATTTGTGACAGATATCATTATAAAGAAATCCGAACACCATTATTTGAACATACTGAGGTATTTCAACGGGGAGTGGGCGATTCAACGGATATAGTACAAAAGGAAATGTATACATTTAAAGATAGAGGGAATCGAAGTCTAACACTCAGGCCTGAAGGAACGGCCGCTGTTACGAGGGCATTTGTGCAAAATAAATTATATGGCGATCCCAATCAGCCAGTTAAACTCTATTATTTTATGCAAATGTTTCGCTATGAGCGACCACAACAGGGGAGGATGCGCCAGTTAAATCAATTTGGCGTTGAAGTCTTAGGAAGTCCAGATCCTGCGGTTGATGCGGAAGTGATTGATTTAGCTATGACATGTTATCAAGAATTAGGGCTCAAGTCACTCAAGCTAGTTATTAATTCTTTAGGCGATCAAGAAAGTCGATTGAATTACCGAAAGGCACTTGTAGATCATTTTACTCCTGTGAAAGAAGAATTGTGTGAGGACTGTCAGCTTCGGATTGATTCAAATCCATTACGGATACTTGATTGTAAAAAAGACATGAATCATCCATCAATGAAGAGTGCGCCATCTATTTTAGACTTTTTAAACAATGAGTCTAGAACCTATTTTGAGAAAGTGAAAGATTACTTGGAAATGATGAATATCGACTTCGAGGTTGATCCTAATCTTGTGAGAGGTCTAGATTATTATAATCATACAGCATTTGAAATTATGAGTGAAGCTAAAGGATTTGGAGCAATCACAACACTAACTGGTGGTGGCAGATATAATGGTCTTACTGAAGAATTAGGTGGTCCTGATACTCCAGGAATTGGTTTTGGAATGGGACTGGAAAGATTACTTATGGCATTAGAAGCAGAGAATATTGAATTTATCAAAGAAGAACAACTAGATTCTTTCATAGTTGCTGTTGGAGATAAAGCAGAAAAGGAAGCAATCAAAATCGTTCACGAATTAAGACAACATGGTATTCAAATCGATAAAGATTATCAAGGACGTAAAGTGAAGGCGCAGTTTAAAGCGGCCAACCGTTATAACGCTAGATTCGTTCTAATCCTTGGTGATGATGAGTTAGAGAAAGATATTATCAATATAAGAGAAATGGAAACGGGACATCAAGAGGAAGTTAAATTAGATAAGTTAATCGATTATATGCAGAATAAACTTTTAGGAGGACATGGGAAATGAGTGAACGAATTCTTGCAGGTACATTAAGGAAAGAGCACATTGAAAAGAATGTGCTGCTCAAAGGTTGGATTCAGAAACGCCGTGATTTAGGTGGCCTTATATTTATCGATTTACGAGATAAATCTGGGATAGTTCAAGTCGTATTTAATCCAGATCTTTCTAAAGAAGCGTTAGCTATAGCTGAGACAGTACGTAGTGAATATGTTATTAAAGTTGCAGGTAAAGTTGTCAAACGTGAAGAGAGTACAATTAATAGCACGATGAAAACAGGAGATATCGAAGTTATGGCTTCAAATATTTCCGTGTTGAATAAAGCGAAGACACCACCATTTTTAATTGAGGAAGAATCGGATGTCTCTGAAGATTTGAGATTAAAATATCGTTATATTGATTTACGACGAAGTACATTACAAGAAACCTTTAAATTACGCCATCAAATCACTCATGAAGTTCGCAACTTTTTAAATGATGATGGATACTTAGAGATGGAGACGCCTATCTTAACTAAAAGTACTCCAGAAGGAGCACGCGATTATCTAGTACCAAGTCGTGTACATTCAGGTGAGTTTTATGCTTTACCGCAATCGCCACAGTTATTTAAACAACTCATCATGTTAAGTGGCTTTGAAAAATATTATCAGATTGCACGTTGTTTTAGAGATGAAGATTTAAGGGCTGATCGTCAACCTGAATTTACGCAAATAGACATTGAAACTTCATTTATGACAGCTGTAGAAATTATGGAAATGACTGAAAAAATGATGCATCACCTAATGAAAGAAGTGAAAGGCATGAATATTTCACTTCCGCTGCCAACTATTACCTATAAGGAAGCTATGGAACGTTTTGGATCGGATAAACCTGATACACGTTTCGCCATGGAGTTAATCCATGTTGCTGATATTGTAAGAGACTCTGAATTTAAAGTTTTCCAAAGCGCTGTTGAAAATGGTGGAAAAGTTAGTTTGTTAAAGGTGGAAGGCCGAGCATCCCATTATTCGAGAAAAGATATTGATAAGCTAACTGATTATGTAAAAGTATACGGGGCAAAAGGTTTAGCATGGCTAAAAATAGAGAATACAGAAATCAAAGGTCCTATTGCAAAGTTTTTATCTGATAAAGAAAAAGAAAAGATTGTAGAAAGAGCCAATGCAAATGATGGTGACTTATTGTTATTTGTGGCTGATAAGACTTCTGTTGTTTATGATAGCTTAGGAGCTTTACGCTTAAAACTTGGGAAAGATCTTAATTTAATTGATGAATCTAAATTTAACTTTTTATGGGTCACTGACTGGCCACTGCTTGAATACGATGAAGAAGAAGAAAGATATTTTGCGGCTCACCATCCATTTACTATGCCTTTTGAAGAAGATTTAGATAAGGTGGAGACAGATCCGGCAAGTGTTCGTGCACATGCCTATGATTTAGTTCTAAATGGTTATGAATTAGGTGGAGGATCACTGCGTAACTATACTCGAGAGCAACAGGATAAGATGTTCAAAGTGCTTGGATTTACAAAAGAAAAAGCTGAACAACAGTTTGGTTTTCTTCTCGAGGCACTTGAATATGGAGCACCTCCACATGGTGGAATCGCTTTAGGTTTAGACAGAATTGTTATGTTGCTCGCTGGGAGAGCGAACTTAAGGGATACCATATTATTCCCTAAAACAGCATCTGCTTCCGATCTCATGACACATGCTCCAAGTAAGGTTAGTGCTACTCAATTGGATGAGCTTAGCATTCATGTAACAGAGGAAGATAAACAATAAGAAGTGGCTGATTGTAATTGAAAAAATACTCAGCGTATGATATTATAAAAATTACAAACAAATAGATAAGATTTAAATCCTGATGTGTACGTCTATCAATCATTTTGACCGAACATCTATAACAAAGGGAGCTCAATAGGTTTTTGTATTGCGTGCATGCCTCTGTGAAAACAGAGGAAGCACAAAAATATGAAACGGAGCACCCACCTGCCGAGAGCGGGATCAAAATTGTTATATAGACGGCACCATTGGGATTTTTATGTTTTATAATAATACCGATTATTTCTTCTCCGAGATAATCGGTTTTCTGTAACATTTAAAGTTTTATTATATTCCCTAACTATATCGTATCCATAATCTGTGACAAAGCAAAGATTTGTGATTTGATTATTTTAATCCTAGCAATTTAAGTGCGTCACCTTGCATCGGCAGAATAATTTTATAAAAAGTGAACAAAAAAAGGGGTGTGTATGAGTGCACCCCGAGTATTTGACTTAGATTTATTAAACTATAGAAGCCATGTTAGTTCACATCTTGAATCTGTTCTAGGTTACCGTTTTTGTCCATAACAAACTTAGGTGATTGAAAAGAGCCTTGATCATCAAGCACGGTCATTTTTCTAGCACGATCCATAATTTGGACAAATACTTGATAATCTTCTTGAATAGTATTTAGCTGCTTTTGTGTACGTTCAAGCTGTTTCTCAAGATCGGCGATTTGTTCATGAAGTCTTTCATTCTCTTGTTTGGTGTGATCTAAGGTTACCTTCGATTGATTTGTCTGATTCCATTCGACTTTAAGTTGTGTTAAATAATGAATAACTGAATCAAGTGTCAGATTAGTTTCTTCATTATCAGTGGTACTAGTGTTAGTTTCAATACTTGAATCAGTGTAACTCTGGTAAGTTATAGGAGGATTGGTAGATTGTTTTACCTTGCCCCTATTTTTAGCTTCCATTGCACGTTTTTTCTCTTTACGTTGCCTTTTTGCCAGATCAACGGCACTCTCGTATTTGTCCCTAATTTCTGCATTCCAACGAAAACCACATGCTGCAGAAGTGCGATTTAATTTGTCACCAACTTCTTCAAATGCATTTAATTGTGTACTGCCTTCTCTAATATGACGCAAGACGGTTTCAGCCAATAATAAGTCATCTTCATGGGACCAAGCGTCTTGTCTAACTTTAGCCAATTTCTTCATCTCCTTTTCCAATAAGAACTGTGATAACTTCATCACTAGATTTTATCGCAGTTAGTTTAGTGCTAAGTTTTTTTGCGATTTCTTTTAACATTCGATTAAGTATTATTTAAATAGAATACTAAACGACATAAAAAAAGTATTGTCTAGAATTTAGTTTGACCACTTGGAAAAGAAATTATACCTGTATTATCGCTGTTTATTTTTATCTTGATTAATTTTATCATTGACTTTTTTCATCGCTTGTTCAAATTTACTACTATTTTTAGGGAAATAGTATTGTTTGTTTTTAATAGCATCAGGTAAGTATTGTTGGCTTATCCAACTGTTTTCGTAATTATGGGGATACTTATAATCTAGCCCTCTTTGTAGGGACTTTGCACCTTTATAGTGTGAGTCCTTTAAGTGGTTCGGTATATCACCTGTATGGTTAGAACGAATATCTTGAAGTGCAGCATCTAGCCCTTTATAAGCTGTATTTGATTTTGGAGATAAGCATAATTCCACTATGGCTACAGCAAGTGGTATTCTTGCTTCTGGAAATCCGACTCGTTCTGCTGCTTCAACTGCGGCTAGTGCTCTAGGACCTGCTTGTGGATTTGCTACTCCGATATCTTCATAAGCTGTGACAATCATCCTCCTTGCAATACTATCTAAATCGCCTGCTTCAATAAGGCGACCTAGGTAATGAAGTGCAGCATCGACATCACTTCCGCGGATTGATTTTTGAAATGCTGATAGAACATCGTAGTGGGCATCACCATCTTTGTCATGTGAGAAATTTTTCTTTTGCATACACTCTTCAGCGGTTTGCAAATCAATGACGATAAGACCATCATTGTTTTCTGGTGTAGAAAATGCGGCTAATTCAAGGCCGTTTAAGGCGGAACGCATGTCACCATTAGAGCTTAAAGCAAAATGATCTAAAGCATCTTCTGTAATTTCTATATTTCTTTGCCCTAAGCCATCGTCTCTATCTTCAAGAGCATGTTTGATGGCTACTTTAATGTTTTTCGGTTGTAAAACATGCAGTTCAAATAAATGACATCTGCTACGGATTGCTGGATTAATGGAGTGATAGGGATTACTTGTTGTACAACCGATCATTGTTATTAAATTACTTTCTAAATGCGGCAATAAGAAATCTTGTTTTGCTTTATCTAGACGATGAACTTCATCGAGAATAAGAACTACTCGCCCTGTCAGTTTGGCTTCTTCAACGACAATCTCCATATCTTTTTTTCTATCCACTACTGCATTTAACATTTTCACTTTTAAGTTTAATGTTTCAGCTAGTGCTACAGCGAGAGAGGTTTTGCCGGTTCCTGGTGGACCAAACAGTATCATAGAGGCTAAACGATTGGCTTTTACCATTCTACTTAAAATTTTACCCTCGCTGACTAGGTGTTCTTGACCAATTATTTCATCTATGTGTTTAGGTCTCATGCGGAAAGCAAGTGGTTTTTGTTCCATGTATTTCATCCCTTTAGTTAAATTTTTTGTAGTTTAATAGACTAATTAATAAGAAAGTCATGCTGGTGAATTCTAATTAATTATTTGTGTCTTTCTTTTAAGCGTAGAATGAGACTGCATAAAATGCAAGGTGTACTCTATTCATGATATAATAACATGTATTATATGTTATTATTATATTTTTGACTCTTATCACAGATTTATAAGCAGTTGACTTGAAAATAGAGGTGTTCTTAATTGAAAATATCTACAAAAGGACGTTACGGGTTGACGATTATGATTGAATTGGCTCGAAAATACGGCGAAGGACCCACACCATTAAAAACAATTGCTCAAGATAATAATTTATCAGAACATTATTTAGAGCAGCTTGCTACACCATTAAGAAATGCGGGACTTATTACAAGTGTTAGAGGTGCTTATGGAGGCTATAAGCTCCCGAAAGAACCAAGCCAAATTACAGCAGGCGATATAATTAGAGTTTTAGAGGGACCCATTACACCTGTTGAAGGAATTGAAGATGAGGAGCCTGCTAAGCAAGCACTATGGATGCGTATTAGAGATGCTGTCAAAGACGTACTTGATACGACAACCTTAACAGACCTTACACAATATGATGATAAACAGAAACAAGAATCATACATGTTTTATATATAAAAGTTAAATCATAAGACACATCAATAGATTAGGAAGGATAGGTTCAAATGAAAGCAATATATTTGGATCATGCTGCAACAACGCCTTTATCGGAAGAGGTACTTGAAGCAATGATACCTATTTACAATGACATATTCGGTAATCCATCTAGTGTCCATTCGTTTGGTAGAAAAGCTAGACAAATACTGGACAATGCCAGACGCACGATAGCCGATAGTATTCATGCAAATGAAAAAGATATTATTTTTACAAGTGGTGCTACAGAGGCAAATAATTTAGCGTTGATAGGAACGGCTAAGGCCAATCGCAATAAAGGAAATCATATTATAACAACTGAACAAGAACATCATGCCGTTCTTCATGCGGCTGAGTATTTAGAAGAAGAAGGGTTTAATGTTACTTATTTACCAATCAATAAGGATGGGAAAATTTCAATCAATGACTTAAAAAATGCATTAACAGATGATACCATTTTGGTCTCGGTTATGTACGTCAATAATGAAACTGGTGTCATCCAACCTATCAATGAAATTGCTGATGCATTAACAGAAGCAGATGTCATTTTCCATACGGATGCAGTCCAAGCGTTTGGATTGATTGATATAAATGTAGAAACATTAAAAGTTGATTTATTATCAGTTTCTTCACATAAAATTAACGGGCCGAAAGGAATTGGATTTTTATATACTCGTGAAAATATACCGATTTATGCTCAATTGTATGGTGGAGAACAAGAAAGAAAAAGACGTCCAGGTACAGAGAACATGGTTGGTATAGTTGGTTTTCAAAAAGCAGTGGAATTAGTCGTTAAAAATAGAAACTTATGGCAAGAGCAATATAAACAATATAAAGAAGCGTTCTTAGCTGTGTTAAAAAATGAAAAGATTAATTTTGAAATAAACGGTGACCCGAAATCAATGATTCCTTCAACAATTAATCTAAGTTTTCCGGGAATTAATGTAGAAAAAATGCTTATGAATCTTGATATAGAAGGCGTTGCAGCGTCAAGTGGTAGTGCGTGTACCGCGGGATCAATTGACCCCTCTCATGTCTTAGTGGCTATGTTCGGAAAAGATACAGAACGTACACAAAACTCGATTAGATTTAGTTTTGGTATTCATAATACACTTGAAGATGTAGAAGAAGCAGCTCGCCGGCTTGCTAAAATTGTTCATAGGTTAACAAGAAATGAAAGTAGGTAACAGAAATGGTAAATGATAATCAAAACACACGTGTAGTGATTGGTATGAGCGGAGGCGTTGACTCTTCCGTTGCAGCATTACTATTAAAAGAACAAGGTTATGAAGTAATCGGTATCTTCATGAAAAACTGGGATGATACAGATGAATTTGGAGTATGTACCGCGACAGAAGATTTCGATGATGTTGTCAGGGTCTGTAATCAGCTAGATATCCCATATTACTCAGTTAATTTTGAAAAACAGTATTGGGATAAAGTGTTCACATACTTTTTAGATGAATATAAAGCAGGACGAACACCTAATCCTGATGTGGTATGTAATAAAGAGATCAAGTTTAAGGCTTTCTTAGATCATGCTTTAGATTTAGGTGCTGACTACGTAGCGACAGGTCACTATGCTCAAGTGCGTGAACGTTCAGGACATTATGAAATGCTTCGTGGAATAGATGAAAATAAAGATCAAACATACTTTTTAAATCAATTAACAGAAGATGTTTTAAAAAGGGTTATGTTCCCACTTGGTCATATGGATAAATCTGAAGTACGCGAAATTGCAAAGGAACATCATTTAGTTACAGCGAGTAAAAAGGATAGTACAGGAATTTGCTTTATTGGTGAACGTAATTTTAAAGAGTTCTTAAGTGAATATTTACCTGCACAACCCGGTGAAATGAGAACGTTAAATGGTGAGTGGAAAGGTCGACATGATGGACTTATGTATTATACAATTGGCCAACGTCAAGGGCTAGGAATCGGTGGTCCCGGTGATCCGTGGTTTGTAGTAGGGAAAAACTTAGATGAAAATATACTGTATGTGGAGCAAGGCTTCTCCAATGATTATTTATATTCGGATAGTTTACTAGCTATTGATATCAACTGGATTAATCCTGTAAGAGTCGAAAAGACATTTACATGCACTGCGAAGTTTCGATATCGTCAAAAAGATAGCGACGTTACAGTCACTCTTTTAGAAAACAATCAAGCATTGGTCACTTTTGATGAAAGCCAAAGAGCAATTACACCTGGTCAAGCAGTTGTTTTTTATGATGGTGAGGTTTGTCTAGGTGGAGGAACGATTGATCGAATAATGAAAAATGACAAACCACTTGATTATGTAGGATAAATTAATATATAGATAATGAGGTTAGAATTATAGAGAAGAAAGCCATAAAATATTTTGGCGTCTTATTCTGACCTCATTGCTATATTAAGTTATAGGAGAGGTAAAATGGACAATAATCAATTAGCAATCAAATATATCCAAGAGCAAAATTTTGAAAAAGCAACAGAACTCCTTAACGAAGCGATTACAAATAATCCATCTGATCCCTTAGGTTATGTTAATTTTGGAAATTTATTGTTACATATGAGCGATAAGGTTCGGGCTGAGAGATTTTTCAAGAAAGCTATTGAGATTAATGATAAGACGGCCACGGCCTATTATGGACTCGGGAATATTTATTATGAAAAAGAATCTTATGATAAAGCACAGAGAAATTATCAACAGTCAATTGATCTAGGTTTGGAAGATGGTGACGTTTACTATATGCTCGGCATGTCATTTAGAATGCTTGAACAAGATTTATTAGCGCTGCCTTATTTACTGCGAGCAACAGAGCTTAATCCAAATGATCTAGAAGCATTATTTCAATACGGTTTAACATTGGCTCAGACAAATTACATAAATGAAGCAAAAGAAATTTTTGAAAAGATTTTACTATCTGACGAACATCATGCAGATGCTCATTATAATTTAGGAGTTATCGCATTATTTAATGAAAATACAGAAGAGGGACTCAATCACTTTGAACGAGCTCTTTCAGCACAGCCAGATCATATCCTAGCAGCCAACGGAAAGAAGACAGTATTAGAAGCATTGGAAGAATAGAGAGGTTTTACCATGGTTGAAATAAGCCAAGAAAACGAAAAAGAGTATTTTAAAGGACAACTTTTACACACTATTTTTCGTAATGAACAGGAACATTTTTCAATTGCAAAGATAAAAATTGATGAGACGAATACAGCCTTTAAGGAAAAAGAAATAGTTATTAAAGGTTATTTTTCTAATTTGCAAGAAACTACTACCTATCTATTTTATGGACAATTTGAAAACCATGTTAAATTCGGGATGCAGTTTGCTGTTCAGGCTTATCAAACATACATACCTGATACAAAAGAAGGCTTAGTCGCCTATTTATCCAGCGATTTATTTTATGGTGTTGGTAAAAAAACCGCCGAAAGAATTATAGATCAATTAGGTGAAACTGCTATTTCTCAAATTATTAATGATCCAGGTGTATTATCAAACGTAAAAGGTTTAAAAAAAGATACAGCGGACGCCTTAACGAAAGCATTAAAAGAAAATCAAGGGTTTGAACATGTGGTTGTTTATCTTGCGAAATATGATATCGGTCTGAAAATGGCCCAAAAAATTTATCAAGAATATAAAGAAGATACGATTGAGTTATTGAATGAAGATCCTTATAAATTTGTATTTGATATTGAAGGGTTTGGATTTCAAACGGCTGATCACATTGCTAGAAAAAACGGATTATCATTGTCACATCCAAATCGAATTGGTGCGGGCTGCATTTACATCCTTGAAAAAAGCATTCAGCAAGGTCATGTATATTTACCCGTCGACCAATGCATGCAAAAGGTCAGTCAACTATTATATCATCCGGATACCATGATAAGCAGTGACGATATCTCTAATGTGATTAAAGATTTAAATTCAAGCAAATCGGTTATTCTACAGGAAGGTCGTCTATACTTACCATCACTGTATTACGCTGAGGATGGATTTGCATCTCACTTAAACCGGATATTGGAAAGTCCAACTGATGTGGAAATCCCTTTAGCTGAACTCATGAAAATTATTGGAGAGATTGAAGAGACTGAGATATTAAATTATGGTAAAGAGCAGTTTAATGCTATTAATCAGTCTTTACATTCCAAAGTGATGATTCTAACAGGTGGGCCAGGGACAGGTAAAACAACAGTTATTAAAGGGATTTTGAAAGCATACTCGAGTTTCCACGATGTATCGATGGACCCTGAGGATTATGATGACAAATCAGAATATCCTTTTATCCTGACGGCGCCTACTGGTAGAGCAGCCAAAAGATTAACCGAATCAACGGGACTTCCAGCTGTTACAATACACAGACTACTTGGCTGGAATGGAAATAATGGTTTTGATAAAGATGAAGAAAATCAATTGTCAGGACGGTTCCTTATCGTTGATGAGTTTTCGATGGTTGATATTTGGCTAGCAAATCATTTATTTAAGGCGTTGCCGAATGATATACAAATATTACTTGTAGGAGATGAAGATCAGTTGCCATCTGTTGGTCCTGGTCAAGTGCTCTCTGATTTATTGGAAACAAACACTATTCCCTGTGTCAGTCTTCATGAAGTCTATCGCCAAAAAGAAGGTTCAAAAATCATCCAACTTGCTCATGAAATCAAAAATAATGAATGCAATATAGAATCATTAACTAATGATAAAGATTTTAGTTTTATATCATGTCGGGAGCACCATATTATAGATGTATTAACTAAAGTTTTAAGCAGTGCTGAGAAGAAGGGGATTGATTTAAAAAACATACAAGTTTTAGCGCCTATGTATCGCAGTACAGTGGGGATTAATGCTATTAATCAAGCATTGCAACAACTAGTCAATCCAAAATCAAGGCAAAAGAGGGAGGTTGTCTTTAATAATGACACTTACTTTAGAGTTGGTGACAAAGTCATCCAACTTGTAAATCAACCTGAAGATAATATTTTTAATGGTGATATTGGTGAAGTTGTTGCTATATTTACTAAAGATGAGAACAAAGAAAACGTCGAACAGCTTGTAGTCGCCTTTGAAGAAAAAGAAATTGTCTACGAACGAAAAGATTATGTGAATATTATGCATGCCTATTGTATTTCGATACACAAATCGCAAGGAAGTGAGTTCCCGATTATTATCATGCCTATATTCTCAGCATATCACCGTATGTTGCGGAAAAACTTACTTTATACAGGTCTGACTCGGGCGAAACAATCCTTAATTATTTTTGGTGAAAAACAGACGTTTCTAAAAGGAATCGAAACACTTGATACAAATAAACGATACACCTCATTAAAAGAAAATATAGCGCTGAGATTGAAAAGTATTCATCAAGACGAAGTAGTGCCAGAAAACAATGATGATGAAGAATTATCCCCCTATGATTTCATGTGAACAATTAACCAGCATGTATAAAGATGTGTAATTTGGAAAAAATAACATAATAGCTACATGAATATAGGGGAGATTATATGTTAATTAGATGTCCGAATTGCGCAAGCATAGATGTGGGTAAAATAGGTACAGAGCAATTTTATTGTTGGCATTGCTTTATAGAGATGACTTTTATAGACAACAAAGTTACAATCCACCAAGTAGAATCGGATGGTTCCTTAAGCTCATTAGATGACCTATATACAGACGATGAACGAAAGGCTTATTGGTAGACGGTTGTATGTATAAAGATAAAAAATACATCCGGTTTTTATATTGGATGATATCAGGAATTATTGTATTTCTATTTATTTTTTTACTTGTAAAACTGTTTCCTTTTTATGGAGCTTTTTTTTCATTTTTATGGCATGTTTTAGCACCGTTTGTTATTGCCTGCTTTCTTGCTTATTTGCTATACCCGATTATCGAAAAGATTCATAGTTATGGCATCCCCAAAGGAATAGCTATCTTACTTATTTATTTGTTATTTTTCGGAGGTGGCGCCTATTTAAGTTATCGTCTTTATCCTGTTACTATGATCCAATTAAGAGACTTTAAGGAACAGCTACCTCAGTTACTTGAAATGTATGAGTCAGCAATTTTTGAATTGTATGAAACGACATCTTTCCTACCTGAAACTGTACATGACAAGATTGATCAAGTGATAACGGGTATTGAACAAAAATTGGAAAGCCTTACTGGAAAGCTAATTGGTGGCATCACAAAAATATTTGATATGATAGTTTTTATTACTGTCCTTCCAGTCATTGTTTTTTATTTCTTAAAGGATTATGAAAAAATTAAAAAATATGGATTAAAATATATACCAAATAAATATCAACTCATGATAAAACAGATAGTACGAGGCATTGATGTGAGTTTGGGAAATTATATTCGTGGCCAGCTTCTTGTATGCCTGTTTGTTAGTGTGGCAGCTTATCTTATTTTTGAATTACTAAATATGGATTATTCTCTGTTGTTGGCTATCATTATGGGCTTAACGAATATCATTCCTTACTTTGGTCCAATAATTGGAGCAGTTCCAGTTGTAGCCATTGCCCTGACGATATCAGGTAAGATGGTTATCTTTGTGTTAATTGCTGTGTTTGGAATTCAACTTATTGAAGGTAACTTAATATCACCATACATTGTTGGGAAAAGTATAGATATACATCCAATAGCTATTATTTTTGTCTTATTATTAGGAGGAAAGTTAGCTGGTGTAATAGGTATGATTTTGGCTGTTCCTTTATTAACGATTTTGCGAGAAATCATTCGCCGGGTAGTGGCAGTTAAAAGATTCAAAGGATAATTTGTTGGTAGAGAGTTGAATTATAACATGAATATTGACATTTAAATAAAAGTTTTATATACTATCGCTAACATAGTGAACAAAACGTTGATAGTAAGGAGTACATGGAACTCCATTTCTTAGAAAGGGATTTTCAACTGGCTGAAAGAAATCCTGAATGAGAGCCATGGAAGCTATACTGGAGTGCGGCTAATCATCGCCGGTATCAGACCGTTAACATGACCAAGAGATGAACATAAGTATGTTCATAAATAGGGTGGTACCGCGAACAATCTCGTCCCTGCAACCGTGCAGAGAGGGGATTTTTTTATTGGAACCAAATTAATATTACCTATATTGTTTCCTTAGTCGCCATCGATATAAACTACGACACAGTGACAACTAATTATGTGTGAATGAAGAGTCTTTTCCCTTCTGTTAGAGAAAGCGATAATACGAACGCTGCGGAAAAAACGCTACGCTTTCCGTGGGCGGCTGTTGAGCCTCCTCGTGCTACGCACTGCGGGGTCTCATCTAGGCCTCAGCTCCCACAGGAGTCTCCGCGTTTTTTCCTCCGCTTAAGGTGATTTTCTTTCCTGAGGGAAACATATTCCTTAAAATGAAATTATATAGATTATAACCTTTTTATTAATCAGAAAATCTCTAACTAGCGTAGGTGGAATGCTGAGACTCCTGCGGGAACAGCACGAGTCTGAAGACCCCGCAGAGTGTTCTTCTCGAGGAGGCTGAAGCCGTGCCCGCGGAAAGCGAAGTATTCTGCCGAAGCGATGATAATAAGCTTAACTATCATCAGAACAAGAAAAAGCTACTGTGTCGCATCATATGAATTATGTTCAATAGGACCTTTATTTGTACTTTCTCTTAATAGCCAATGTTTAGGTGGAGAGAATAACGCTGATAGCCTTTTGGCCTCGAGATACTTTAACAAATTCTTTGATTCAAGCATTTTACATATATCATTAACTTATAAATGGAGGAATTATAATGAAAAATTTATCTTCTGCTCAGGTTAGACAAATGTTTTTAGATTTTTTTATTGAAAAAGGACATCGTCAAGAGCCGAGTGCTCCACTTGTACCAAAAGATGATCCAACACTTTTATGGATTAATAGTGGTGTCGCTACGTTAAAGAAATATTTTGACGGTCGAGTAATTCCGGACAATCCTCGTATTGTTAATGCTCAGAAAGCCATTAGAACAAATGATATAGAAAATGTTGGCTTTACAGCTAGACACCATACTTTCTTTGAAATGCTTGGTAACTTTTCTATCGGTGATTATTTTAAAAACGAAGCTATTGAATGGGCATGGGAGTTTTTAACAAGTGATAAGTGGATTGGCTTTGATTCTGATTTATTATCTGTAACTGTCCATCCAGAAGATGATGAAGCGTATGATATTTGGTTGAATGAGATAAAATTACCTAAAGAAAGAATCATACGCTTGGAAGAGAACTTTTGGGATATAGGAGAAGGGCCAAGTGGACCAAATACTGAAATATTTTATGACCGAGGAGAAGAGTACGGAAATGATCTCAAAGACCCTGAACTTTATCCGGGTGGAGAAAATGATCGTTATTTAGAGATATGGAATTTAGTGTTCTCACAGTTTAATCATAATCCTGATGATACGTATACACCGCTTCCAAGTAAAAATATTGATACTGGTATGGGTTTAGAACGAATGGTTTCTATTATTCAAGATGCACCGACTAACTTTGAGACTGACTTATTTCTACCTATCATTCATAAAATAGAGGAATTTGCATCAAGCAAGTATGGACATAGCGAACAAGCAGCCACTGCTTACAAAGTTATTGCGGACCATATCAGAACTGTTGCCTTTTCAATCGGTGACGGGGCACTACCTTCCAACGAAGGACGTGGCTATGTGTTACGGCGTCTTATCAGACGAGCTATACGTTTTGCTAAGCAAATTGGGATAGAAAAACCATTTATGTATAAACTCGTCACTACGGTAGGAGATATTATGGAAGACTTTTATCCAGAAGTCTTAAAAGAACATGAATTAATTGAACGAATTATTAAAGTTGAAGAAGAACGATTCCATGAAACTTTAAATGAAGGTTTAGAAATTTTATCATCCATTATTCAAAAAGAAAAAAAGAATGGAAGCACAATTTTTCCCGGTGAAGATGTTTTTCGTCTCTATGATACGTATGGATTTCCAAAAGAGCTGACAGAGGAGTATGTTGCTGAATATGGTTTTACAGTTGATGAACTAGGGTTTAATAAAGAAATGGAAAAACAACGTGACCGAGCTCGGAGCGCAAGACAAAAAGTCGACTCAATGCAAGTTCAAAGTGATATTTACTCAAAAGTAAATGTAGAGAGCAAATTCATAGGTTATGATAATAACGAATCAAAGACTAAAGTTGTTGAATTAATAAATGATGATGCATTTATAACGAGTGCAGGTAAAGATGAAGAGGTCATGGTTATTTTAGAAGAAACGCCGTTTTATGCAGAAAGTGGAGGACAGGTCGCTGATAAAGGATGGATATATACTGACGGTGTCTCGGCTTACGTAGAAAATGTCCAGAAATCACCGACAGGGCAGAATATTCACCAGGTGAAAGTTATCGAAGGTCAGCTAGAAATCGGCCAAGAAGTAAAAGCTACGATTGACCAAGCATTTCGCACTGGTATCACGAAAAACCATACTGCAACACATTTATTACACCAAGCACTAAAAGACGTCCTAGGCACTCACGTTAACCAAGCAGGTTCATTAGTTTTACCAGACCGTTTGAGATTCGATTTTACACATTTTGCAGCTATAGAAGATAAGGAAATAGAAGAAATAGAACAGATAGTCAATGAGAAAATATGGGAATCGATTCCTTTAGCTATTGATTATAAAAAGCTAGATGATGCAAAAGCAATGGGAGCTATGGCATTATTTGGAGAAAAATATTCGGATATTGTACGCGTCGTCAAAATTGGTGATTACAGTCTTGAGCTTTGTGGTGGTTGTCATGTCGTCAATACATCGCAAATCGGCTTGTTTAAAATTACTTCAGAAGCAGGAATTGGAGCAGGAACTCGTAGAATTGAAGCAGTTACAAGCAAAGATGCTTTTGATTACTTAAATAGGAAAGAAAATTATTTGAAGAAATCTGCTATGATCCTTAAAACAAAAGATGAGGTTGTTCCTGAACGTATTGAAGAATTATTCCAGAGTATTAAACAGCTTCAAAAGGAAAATGAATCATTACAAGATAAATTATCCCATCAAGAGGCGGGTAATATTATTAATCAGACAAAGAATGTTGAAGGTATTAATGTGCTTGCACACAAAGTGAACGTACCAGATATGAATCAATTACGGACGATGCTTGATGATTTGAAACAACAGTTAAGTTCGGGTGTTATTTTGTTAGCAAGTGAGAATAATGGTAAAGTCCAACTGGCAGCAGGAGTTTCAAAAGATCTTGTTGCAAAAGGATTTCATGCTGGCGAATTAATAAAACAAGCAGCATCCATTTGTGGTGGTGGCGGTGGCGGTCGTCCTGATATGGCTCAAGCTGGTGGTAAGCAACCAGAAAAAATCAACGATGCCTTAAATTATGCTAGAAAATATGTTAAAGAGAATAGTAAAGTAAAATAAAGTTCAAAACTAACTATAAAAGATATAATTATTACACTAAACGTGTTAAAATGTGTACAAGAAGGGTAAATATTGGAACGAGGTGTCACGATGAGCTCTATTGATAAGACGATGAAATTCAATTTTTCAGAAGAACCTTTTGATCAAGATATTAAAGAAATATTATTAACGGTTCATAAGGCGCTTGAGGAAAAAGGCTACAATCCTATTAATCAGATTGTTGGTTATTTATTATCAGGTGATCCTGCCTACATTCCAAGATATAATGATGCACGAAATTTAATTCGTAAAATTGAACGCGACGAAGTGATTGAAGAGCTAGTTAAATACTACCTTGAACAACAAAAGGATAGCCAATGAGAATTATCGGACTTGATGTTGGTTCCAAAACGATTGGTGTAGCGGTCAGTGATGCTTTTGGCTGGACAGCTCAAGGATTAACAACCCTTAAGTGGAGTGAAAGAGACATTACATCCGCTGATATAGACCTAAAAAAAATCATAACAGAACATGAAATAGGGAAAGCTGTTATAGGCTTACCAAAAAACATGAATGGAACGATTGGAGAACGTGGAGAAGCATCTAAAACGTATGCTACCCATATTGAAAAAATCCATCAAATACCGACTGTTTTATGGGATGAACGTTTGACGACAGTGGCAGCCGAACGAGTTTTATTAGAGGCCGATATAAGCCGAAAGAAAAGAAAGCAAGTCATTGATAAAATGGCTGCTGTCATGATTTTACAAGGTTATTTAGACCAAACAAATTAGAATGTAGGAGTGAATCATATGGCACTAGAAGAGAATGAACGTATTATCATTCCAGATGAAAATGGAGAAGAACATTTATTTGAAGTATTATTTACTTTCGATGTAGATGATACAGAGCAATCATATCTTGCTGTGGTTCCAGTTGAACAAAAAGATGGCGAAGAGATAGAAGTCTATGCTTTTCGATATGAAGAAAAAGAAAATGATGGTGACGATTTGGCATTATTCCCAATTGAAACAGATGAGGAATGGGACATTGTAGAAGAGATGCTAAACACCCTAGCGGATGAAGAAGATAAAGGGGAATAGAAAGACTAGCTCACCTAAAAAGCTGGTGTCATACTGACATCAGCTTTTTAGGTGATAATCTAAATCAATAAACTTATGTGAAATAGATCCATGGATTCTACCTCGAAATTTTCATCAAAGTCTAGCACAAATTGAAATATTTTAGTATAATGTACCAGATGAGAGGGGTAGATGGCATGTCCAAAAAGAATAAAAAGAAAGAATTTCGAGACAATTTAATTGCTCGAAATGAAGAAGCCAGCACCGTTCGTAAAATTGTATCTATTATAATTATTTCACTTATACTCATTTTCTTAGTCGGAATTATCTCAGGATATATGTATATTAAGTCCGCATTACAACCTGTAGATCCAGGTAATGAACAAGGCGTCGAAGTAGAAATACCTTTGGGTTCCACATCTTCAAGTATAGCTAACATTCTTGAGGAAAAAGGGATTATCAAAGATAGTCGGATATTTAGGATTTATACAAAGGTTAAGAATGAATCCGATTTTCAAGCGGGAGCTTATACATTTACCCCTGCAATGACAATAGACGAGATTATAGAGTCCTTAAAATCAGGCGTACTCGTAAAAGAACCAATCGATAAAGTTACTATACCTGAAGGTAAAACGGTAGAAGAAATCGCAGAAATCTTTGCTGAAAAAAAGTATTTTTCAAAAAAGGATTTTATTGACAAAGTGAATGACGAAAAATATGTCGAAGAACTTATTGAAGCCTATCCCTCAATTTTATCTGAAGAAATTTTAGATGAAGACATCCGAACACCTTTAGAGGGATACTTATTTGCTGCTACATATGATATATATGTTGAAAACCCAAATATTAACGATATAATTGAGACGATGTTAGATCGAACTGCTGAAGTTGTGAATGAAAATCAGAAAGATATAGATAAAAAGAAATTTACTGTGCATGAGGCACTTACCTTTGCTTCACTGGTTGAGAAAGAGGCTAGTTCTAAAGACCAACGTAAAGGAATAGCGAGTGTCTTTTATAACCGACTGGAAGAAGGGATGCCGTTGCAGACCGATCCGACGGTTTTATATGCCATGGGAGAACATAAAGATAAGGTATTATTAAAAGATCTTGAAATTGAATCACCTTATAATACTTATCAAATTGATACACTACCCGTCGGTCCTATATCTAACTTTAGTGTTAATTCTTTGAAGGCAAGTTTGCATCCAGAAAAATCAGATTATAAGTATTTTTTACATGATAACGAGGGTGGCATACACTTTGCTGAAACACATGAGGAACATATTAAATTGAAACAAAAATATATCGATTAAAACTTATAAAATAAAATTTATCTTGTTTAAACAGCTTCACCTAAATAGGGTAAGCTATCGGAAATGTGGCAGTCACATTTCCCGTTTTTTATAATTCAAAAAGCTCGATCATTAACAAAAGAGGTTTCGAAATGGATGAACAAATCACAAACTATTTATTAGCGCTTTTACCTGAAAAGGATAATTGGATTGTTGACCTGGAAGAACAGGCACAAAAAGATCGTGTTCCAATTATGGATTCAATTGGGATGGATTTCATTATGCAATTGATTCGAATGAATAAGCCGAGTGAAATTTTAGAAATAGGTACAGGTATAGGATATTCAGCGCTTCGAATGCTTGAAGCTAGTCCAGAAAGTACAATTACAACCATTGAAAAAGATGAAAAAAGATATAATCAAGCAAAAGCAAATTTAAAAAAGTATGATAACCGGAAGAAAGTTACATTGGTTCAAGGTGATGCTTTAAGTATCATGACGAATATGGCTGAACATGAAGGAAAATTTGATTGTATTTTTATTGATGCAGCTAAAGGTCAATATGAAAAGTACTTTGATTTAGCGGATTCACTTTTAATTAATAATGGCTTTATTATAGCGGATAATGTACTATTTAGAGGTTATGTAGCAGATTATGATTTTGAACATCGGCGCTACAAGAGTATAGTGAATCGATTAAGAGAATATAATAAACGGGTTACGAATCATTCAAGCTATCATACATCGATTGTGCCTGTAGGGGACGGTGTAGCTATAAGTTTTAAGAGCAGCGAGAGGAGTCACACGAATGAAAAATAGAAAACCTGTTGTTATTGGTGTAGCTGGTGGCAGCGGGAGTGGGAAAACTTCAGTAACTAAATCAATCGCTAAACGTTTTCCTGACAAATCGATTCTTGTAATTGAGCAAGATTATTATTACAAGAACCAAAGTCATCTATCATTTGAAGAAAGACTTAACACAAATTATGATCACCCGCTCGCCTTTGATAATGATTTATTAATTGAGCATATTAATGAGTTACTTCAAAATAAGCCTATTGATAAGCCGGTTTATGATTATAAAATGCATACTCGTTCAAAGACAGTTATCCCTGTTGAACCAAAAGAAGTGATTATTATTGAAGGAATTTTAATACTTGAAGATTTGCGCTTAGTCGATTTAATGGATATTAAAGTATTCGTCGACACAGATGCAGATATACGTATTATCCGTAGATTACTTAGGGATATAAAGGAACGAGGACGAACACTCGACTCAGTTATTGATCAATATGTTAATAATGTCAGACCGATGCATCTCCAATTTGTTGAACCAACAAAAAGATACGCCGATATCATTATTCCCGAAGGTGGAGAGAATCACGTAGCTATCGATCTTATGGCTACGAAAATCGAAAAAATATTATCAAGGAATCGAAATGATAAAATCGATTGAAATATTAAGTATAATTTGTCATAGTATGAATAGTTAACAATATTATTAATATAATTTAAAAACCTTAAAATTTAATAGGCTATCCAGTTCTTTAAAATTAAAAAGATGTTATGCTATAAAGATAAAAAGGAGTGTTTGTAATGTCAGCAGATAAAAGTTACTACATGACACAAGAGGGGAAAGAAAAATTAGAGGAAGAATTACATTATTTAAAAACTGAACGTAGACAAGAGGTTGTTGAACGTATAAAAATAGCGCGTGACTTTGGTGACCTTTCTGAGAACTCAGAGTATGATGCGGCTAAGGATGAGCAGGCTTTTGTTGAAACACGAATCGCGCAAGTGGAAAAAATGATTCGTAACTCTGTAATCATTGAGAACGATGAAGAAAACCAAGATGTTGTAACTCTTGGGAAATCCGTTACATTTAAAGAATTACCTGATGAAGAAGAAGAAACATATACTATCGTTGGAAGTGCGGAGGCCGATCCATTCGAAGGAAGAATATCAAACGATTCACCAATGGCTCAAAGCTTATTAGGCCAAAAGGTTGGAACAGAAGTCACTGTAACGACTCCAGGTGGAGATATGCAAGTGAAAATTATTAATGTGGAATAATTCACTGTTATAATGAAAAGTTAAATAAAAAAATTAGTCGTCAATAACGTAATATTATTGACGATTTTTTTCAATGGGATGATGTTAAATAAAACGATTTTTAGGGGTGACTTCAGTTGAACGATAAACATTCACGCTTAAACAAGTTTGAAAAACGACGTAAAAATACAAAAGCCATTTCTGTTTTCATCGTTATCGGAAGCATTTTGCTCGTTCTTTTAATTGGATTGTTTGTTTTTGGTGATGATGACAATGATACAGATCAAGCAGAAGAAAAAAAGTCCGAATTAGTTATTGAAGAATCAGGGCAAGAAGAGACCGAAAAAGATAACAATGACACTGAAGCTGAAGAAAGTGAAGAAGATACCGAAGAGGAAGAGGATGAAACAATCGAAAAAGAATCAGTTGAATCATCTGATGACAATGTCACTGATGCATATACAGCAAATTGGAAACCAATTGGTACGAAGCAAGAAGGGGAACATACCACTCAATTTGAAAAAGAAACTCAGGACTGGAAGGAGATGGAACAAGCAGCCAGTCTAGCAGCTGAAATTGACGAGAGTGACATGATGACATGGAGAATCGAAAATGGTGGCGCTCCCCAAAAAACTATCGCAACTGTTTCCGATAACGAAGAAACAGAGGTATACCGAGTTTATCTATCTTGGATAGATGAAGAAGGCTGGCAGCCAACGAAAGTAGAAATATTAAAAGAAAATGATAAAAAATAGTGAAGGAGGCAAAAAATGACTATAGGTATAATTGGTGCTATGGATGAAGAAGTAGAAATTTTACTAAACAACATGTCAAATAAACAACAATTAACAATAGCCAACTGTGTGTTTTATTCAGGAAGTTTGAATGATCAAGATGTTGTGTTATTGAAATCAGGTATAGGAAAGGTTAATGCAGCGATGGCGACGACAATAATGTTTGAACGCTTTTCTCCAGAATATGTTATTAACACTGGGTCAGCTGGTGGGTATTCCGATAAATTAGATGTCGGTGATATTATTATCTCAACAGAAGTTGTTCATCATGATGTAGATGCGACTGCATTTGATTATATTTACGGACAAGTTCCAGGTATGCCAGCGACTTATCGAGCTGACGTAAAGTTAATCGACAAAACTATGCATGCCGTTGAGAATCTTGATGTTCACGCTGTGAAAGGAACTATTGCAACCGGTGATTCATTCATGAGTGATCCTACACGTGTTTCCTTTGTCTTAAAACAATTTAAAGATGTCATTGCTTTGGAAATGGAAGCTGCGGCGATCGCCCAGGTATGTTATCAATACAAAAAGCCTTTTGTCGTTATAAGAGCTTTATCCGATATAGCAGGAAAAGATTCGTCCGTTTCCTTTGATCAGTTTCTTTCACAAGCAGCGAAGAATTCTAGTCAATTAATTATGAACATGATTGATTTTTAATTAAATATACTAATATTTACCATTTGTGCTTTGCTTCTTAGTGTGATACGGTGCAAAGAGGAGGTAGTCTGAGTGAAATCTACTAAACACGTTAAAGATAAAATAGAAGATTACCAGCGCTTCATAGCAACTTTATTAGTTTTTGGGAGCTATTTATATATTGGAGCAATTAATGAAATATACATCCATCCTTCCCATGATGGAAAAGTCTACTTAATCTTATCATTTACCTCTATTTTGGTGTCTATTATTTTGTTTGAAAGACAATATAAATTACAGAAGAAACTAAAAAAGTGAGCGGTACGTTAAATCTAACGCTCACTTTTTTCTTCTATTAATTAAAATTCTAATCCTTATAGATAACGAGACATCGCTACGGCAATACACTTCGCTTTCCGCAGGCGCTGCTGAGCCTCCGAATGCTAACGCATTTTGGGGTCTCACCTAGGCTACTTTTCCTGCTGGACAAGGAATGCTTCGGCAGCGATACATCGCGATTTTTTCAAGGAGTCTCCGTGTATTTCCTCCGCTTAGGATAGTTCATTTTCAATAATAAGCTGTAGTATTAAAAAACATCAGTATAATATTTGCTCAAAGTAAAGATAAATCTTGCTGGTAATGTGAGACCATTAACTTTATAAAATGTAATTACCCTTAAATCAGAAAGTATATAGTAGCGCAGAAAGAACGATATGGTGTAAATTTAATCCAAAAAATGTAACTAAAAGTCTACTCTTTGAATTCCAAACGAAACCTATCTATAGCGAAGGAAAAAATGCGAGACTCCTCGAAAATAAAAACCAATTTTCTTCGTGCGATGTAACGCGCTGAAGTCCCTCATGTCCTATGGGAAAGGAACAGTGCAACGATGGTCAAGTTAATGATGGCCGACAAAAAACCGTTCTTTGCGGACAACGCCGGCATACCCCTTGCCGGGGCAAGAAGGCTGAAGCGTTCCCCATGGAAAACGAGTATTTTTTCCGTAGCGATGGAATAAGCGCATATCTTTTTAAGAGGGAAGAATTATGCTAACGTTACCGCGTATCACATATATTTTGTACGGTACCATTTTTGGTTTAGGCAAGTATGGAGGGAGAGTGGTTTCAGATATGGTGTGGTGATTTTTAGGCTTATTCTTGTTTCTGTCTTTCGTTTCTAAAATATTCATGAAAGACTTTCATTAAAGCCCGTTTTTCGATTCGTGACACGTAACTGCGGGAAATATCAAGTTTTTTGGCAATCTCTCTTTGTGTTTTCTCTTTGAAGCCATTTAAACCGAAACGATAGACCACAACTTCCTTTTCACGTTGATCAAGAATTGTAAAGTATTTCTCTAACTTTTCAATTTCCATATTGAGTTGGATATATTCAATAACATCTTCGTTCTCTGCTTCAAGTATATCAATTAGACTAATCTCATTCCCTTCTTTATCCTGCCCAATAGGATCATGCATGGAAACATCTTTACTTACCTTTTTTAATGCTCTAAGATGCATTAATATTTCGTTTTCGATACATCGAGCGGCGTAAGTAGCCAACTTTGTACCTTTACCAGCAGAGAAGCTTTCAACCCCTTTAATTAATCCGATTGTTCCAATTGAAATTAAATCCTCTGTTTCTTCACCCGTATTATCAAACTTTTTAACGATATGTGCGACAAGCCGTAAATTATGTTCAATGAGTTTATTTCTTGCTTCATGACTGCCGTTTTCCATTTCTTTTAGATATTTGGCTTCATCTTCAGGAGAGAGAGGTTGAGGGAAAGCTTGGTTTTTGACATAGGAAACAAAAAATACAGCTTCCTTGATAAGTAGGGCAAGGGCACTTAAAATACCGGACAAACACATACACCTCCTAATTACTTAGGCAAGCGCCTATATAACATTTCTATGTTGATAACTTGGTCATAGTGTCTGTCCTTCATAAATATCTTAAAACTTTATTTGACTTGTTTAAATAACACGAAACAAAAAAACAGAGTGATTCTTTAATAGTTCACTCTGTTTTTTCCTTGTTTAACGCCTCTTCATAAGCATCCTTTCTATGACGCAACACTAATTTAGCACCGCTATGGTGAGCGGCTCTAGAAATCATATGCCCAGAGACAGGGTTGGTTAATAAGATGAAGAAGATAGCTAGCAGTAGCTTTCCACTAACAACATCGTGGGCAACATACAGGAAAATGAATGTTCCAATTAAAATGCTTGCAATGCCTAGTGTTGATGCCTTCGTAGCTGCATGTAGTCTAGTATAGACATCAGGAAATCGAAATACTCCTAATGAACCTGAAAATATAAAAAAAGTGCCAATCAATAAGAAGAGGATAGTTAATATGTTTAAAATGCTGTTAATCAAGATCTCGTTCAATGATAACACCCTTTTCTAAGTATTTCGCAATAGCCACAGTCCCTAAGAAGGAGAGTATTCCTATCAACAAGACAACATCGGTTAGCTTGGATGTAATCAAGAAGATTCCTATGAATGCAGCAACTCCCATAAGGTTAATGCCGATTGAATCTAGTGCTACAGCCCGATCAGCATTAGAGGGTCCTTTTATAATTCGATACATAAGTAAGATAATTGAGGCTGAGATACCGATAAAACAAATAAATAAGGTAATATCCAGTAGATTTTCGGTTAATAACAGAAAGTCGTTCATCTCGTCACCTCCATAATGGCTCTTTCAAAGGTGTTTTTTATAGAATGGATGGAATCCTCGGTATCGTCTATGTGCATAGCATGAATAAAAATTTCTTTATTATCAAGTGATACGGCAACAGTTAATGTACCAGGTGTTAGAGAAATTAAGTTAGATAATAATGTAATTTCCCAGTCACTGCTTACTTCTAAAGGATAGGAAAAGATTCCAGGTTCCACATTTAGATTAGGTTTATAAACTAATTTTGCAATATCTAGTGTAGATGTAATGAGTTCTCGAATAAACAATAAAATCAATTGTATAATTTTTATCACACGATGTAAGTAGAATCTGCCAGGAACAAAGCGATCAAGTAGAAGGAGTAAGATAAGACCTAATACAAAGCCTAAGAAAAAACTGGTTCCCGTATAGGTTTCACTCAAAAACATCCACATGAAGGCAATAATTAAATTAATAACAATTTGGAAGGCCATTGTCCACTACTCCTTTAAAACAGAATGAATATAATTTTCAGGGTTAAGTAAATAAGTTGCAATAGAATCAATGGATGGATATATAAATTCTGCGCCTAAACCTAGTAATACAGATAGTGTTAATAGAAAAGCAACGGGGCCAATAAATCCTTTTGGTGAACGCTTTTCTGTCGGTTTGAGTTCTTGCTTTTCCCCCCAAAATCCTCGAATAAATATTTTTAAAACGGAGTAAAGAATTAATAAACTTGTTAGCAAGCCGATGATGACTATACCAATCTCGCCTTCAGCTAACGCTCCTTTTAAGAGAAGAACCTTTCCAATAAATCCACTAAAAGGAGGGATACCTGCTAATACAAAAGCTGCTAAAAATAGTAACCAACCAAGCAATGGATAATGATTAATCAATCCATTCATTTTCCTTAAATCAGAGGTCCCTGCTACATACGCTATTGCACCCACGAGTAAAAATAAAGCTGTCTTGATAATCATATCATGTACTAGGTAATAGATTGATCCACTTAATGCATCTTCATTAAATACACCAATACCCATCATAATAAAACCAATAGCAGGTATAATGTTATAAGCAATAATCAGTTTTATATTATTTGTAGACAGGGCACCGAGGATACCAAATATCATTGTTAAGCCAGCCATCCATATGAAGAGTTGATGAGTGATATCCGTGTTATAAGTGAAAATTAATGTAAACACACGAATAATGGAATACACACCAACCTTAGTTAATAATGCACCAAACAGGGCAGAAATAACAGGATTTGGAACGATATAAGATTTAGGCAACCAATAATATAGCGGGAATAACGCTGCCTTTGTAGCAAAAACAAAGAATAGAAGTATCGCAATAGTCGTCAAAATACCTTGTTGTTCAACCCCGTGGACTCGTTCAGCAATTTGTGCCATATTTACTGTACCAACAGCGCCGTATAAAAAGGCGACGGCTGTTACAAACAAAATTGAAGAGAACAGGTTGATTAACACATATTTAATAGATTCTCTCAGTTGGATTCTCTCTCCACCTAACACAATTAATGCATAAGAAGCCATCAGAAGTACTTCATAAAACACAAACAGGTTGAATAAGTCGCCTGTCAAAAATGCCCCTGAAACACCAGCGATTAAAAAGAAAAAGAAAGCATAAAAGTAATGTTTTTCTTTTGATAAAGGAAGTGAGTGAGGTGCATAAAAAGCACAGGCTGTAGCAAGAATATTTGTTGTCAATACAAGTACGATTGAAAGTGAGTCCGCTACAATCGTGATACCATAGGGCGCTTTCCAGCTACCTGTTTCTAAAACAATTGTTCCGTTAGCAAAAACATACCAACAAATAAATGCAGTGACTCCTAGATTAACGATAGAGAGACTTTTAGTTAAGGTTCGAGAAACAGGTACTTTTTTGTTTGTAAAGGCAACAATTATTGCTGCAAATAGTGGTAATATAATTGGCAAAATAGCTAGGTTACTCATTTGACTTACCCCTTAATTGATCCATATTATCAGTCTTGTTCTCATTCGCGGTGCGGTAGGATAAAACAAGAAGCAGACTCGTAATTCCAAAGCTAATCACAATAGAAGTTAGAATTAAAGCTTGTGGCAATGGGTCTGTATAGCTTGTAACAGTTTCTTTTAAAACGGGTGGTTGTCCGCGCTTTAACTTACCCATGGTTAATATGAATAAATGGGCACCGTGAGAGATTAATACAGTTCCAATAATGATTCTTAATAGTTGCTTTTGCAATAAGTTATAGACAGCAATAGAAATTAAAGCTCCTGATAATATTAAAATAATTATTTCCAATTTATTCGGCCTCCTTATTTTTTCTTAATTTAATGAGGCTGAAGATAGCTAAACCTGCAATTCCTAACACCGTGATTTCGAATAAAGTATCGAGACCTCTCATATCAACCAGTATGACGTTGACAATGTTTTTACCGCCACCAACAGGAAGCGACTTTTCAATAAAGTATTCGGAGATGGATTCATACCAATTGGTACTATGTGCTGAGATACCTATGAGTGTCATCAAAGAACCAATACTGATTGCAATAATGACGTTCAGCGTCTTGCTGCCTAGCTTTTCATCCCGTTTTCTAAGTTGAGGCAAATGATAAAAACACAGTAAGAATAGGGCAACTGACACCGTCTCTATGACTAATTGTGTAAGAGCCAAGTCAGGTGCACGGTAGATCACAAATAGAATTGAAACACCATAACCGACAATACCGGTAATTAAAATAATTGCTAAATTATTATTTGCAAATATAGTAGCAACGGCTCCTATCAAGATGACTAAAACAACCACCATCTCTATTATCGTTATATCTGCTAAATCCGAAAAATTTATACTAAATCCATTGGTTAAGAACATAATTGTAGAAGTTCCAATGACGATGGCCAATATGATGTATGTCATATAATGTTTTAAGGAACCTGACATATAAGTGTTGGTTAGTTTATGGGGGAAAGTATCCATCCCAGAAACACCTTTGTTATAGATATTATTTACACTTCGAGTCCCGGGTATAAGTTGATAAATATTTGCCCATTTATCTCTAGTTACATATATTAAAGTTCCTACACCTATAACGATTAGGGACATAATAAATGGCGTTGAAAGACCATGCCAAAAAGCAACACTCTGTGATTGAAACTGAGAATTAATAGAGTGGGCTGCATGAGCCAAGAATGAGCCATTGACACTGTTTGGCATAATTCCGATAAGAATAACACCTAACACTAAAACGATTGGTGAAATTAGCATTCCAAGTGGTGCTTCATGCGGTTTTTTCGGTAATTGATCTAATTGTTTAGGTCCTGCAAAGACACCAAATAAAAAGTACATTGAATAGGCAAAAGTGAAAATACTTCCAAAAACGGCTAAGTAAGGAATGATAGTTACTAATCCATTAGCAAAAGTGCTTGTTGCATTACTTAAATTTAACGTTGATTCGAAAAATAGTTCTTTACTATAAAAGCCATTTAAGAATGGTAAAGGAATACCGGCCATAGAAAATGTGCCAAACAATGCTAAAGTTGCAGTCATTGGCATGAACGTTAATAAGCCACCAAGTTTACGGATATCCCGAGTTCCAGTCTCATGATCGACAATACCAGCAACCATAAACAAACTACCTTTAAATGTAGCATGGTTTAAGATATGGAATACCGCAGCGAAAACGGCAATTTTGGTACCAAACCCTAGCATCGCCATAATCATACCAAGTTGACTGATAGTCGAGAAAGCAAGAATAGCTTTTAAATCTGTTTGTCTTACCGCCATATAAGAACCCCAACATAAAGTGACGATACCTACTAGGCTAACAATGATAAAGAACCATTCATAACTCGAAAATATTGGTGAAAAACGCGCCACAAGAAAAAGTCCTGCTTTAACCATTGTTGCAGAGTGTAAGTAAGCACTAACAGGTGTGGGGGCTTCCATTGCATCAGGTAACCAAATATGAAAAGGAAACTGAGCCGATTTTGTAAAAGCTCCGAGCAATATAAAGATTAAAATTAACGGCAAATAATTGCTTTGTAAAATAACATCTGATTGAGAAATCATTGCTTGGATACTTGTCGTTCCAGTAATAACGGTGAGAAGAGTAAGACCACCGAACATGCTTAGTCCGCCGAAAACTGTTAAAAGTAACGACTTTTGAGCACCATAACGGGAACGCTCTTTAAAGTGCCAATACCCGATAAGTAAAAAAGACGAAATCGAAGTCAATTCCCAAAATGTATAAAGGACAAATACATTATCAGATAAAACAACACCAAGCATTGCTGCCATAAACATCAATAAAAACACATAAAAATGACCCAGTCTTTCTGACTTACTTAAATAGTAAATTGAATAAAGGACGACAAGTGCTCCTATCCCACTAATAAGCAAAACAAACAGCAGACTAAGACCATCCAAATAGAAATCAAAGTTAATGTTTAATGAAGGAATCCATCGGTAAGTATGACGGATGGGTTCAAAGCTGTTTCCTATAAATCGTATAAAATATATAAATATGATAAATGGTATAAAAAAAGTGAATATACCTGTATGTACTTTATCCTTAAATCTACTTAGAAAAGGAATGAAACAGGCGAAGAGTAAGGGCAATAAAACAGCAAAAATCATTTTGGTAAAATCCTCCTTCAACCATTACAAAAATTGTACTACGCCTTTCTAAAATTGTATCAAACATAGATTATAGCATGTCATTTATAAAAATAATCTAAATTTGTATAATACGGTATTGTTGAAACGTAGTTAATAACAGTATTAAAATATTTTGACAGAAAAAACGTCGCCTTTCTAATTGAAAAGCGATAAAAAACTTAGCTTTCGATAATTTTTCTCCTTTTTTTGACGATAAAAACAAGTAAGCCCTTCTTAATAATATCTCCTTATATGTTTCGACTATGTAATAAAGTATTAAAATTAGAATAACATAATTCTTATTTAATGGCATAAAAAAAACCCTTTAATCGTAAAATGATTTGGGTTTAAGGAAAAGTCAAGTATCGGTAGGTCCTTGTAGTAGATTATTGTGATTTTCTCAAGAAGGCATATATTATGGTAGTGTATATGTTCACAATTATGAAATGGATATAAGCGACTTTAGGCTATGTAGAGCTTACTTTGTTTGTTGATCTTTTTGTTTTTATTTTGTTATCTAAATTTCGTCTACGTATTTCATGTTCAATTAATGCGAGAAAATCAGGGCTTAAATCTAATTCATTTGCTTTAAAATACGATTCAATTAACAACTCATCTGACAAATGTTCCATTCTAGCCCTCCTTAAGTAACATATATAATATTTACCGCAAAACATCTTATTGTGGTATTGTTTAATTCTGTCGAAAGGTTTATTTGAGTATAGCATTATGTTATTCGTGCACAAAGATTAACTAGTCATTTAAGTTACTATATAATCTACCATGATTCTATCGACGCTACAAGACGTGAGTTATCTACAGAGGGGTGTAGATAAAATGTGCACAACTCAGTAAAATCATTCGGAAACACTGATGTTATATTGTGTGTAATGTTGATAACGTTATCCACACATCGAATTTTGAAAGAATTTGTCGAACGGTTTTACCAATATTATTGGTTAATTTACAGGATTCTTGTTTATTCAACCCATTATTAAATTACGTAGGTTGGCTTAATATTTTATGACAATTTAGGTATGATAGGTTAAACTTATATTATATGATTACCCGTTGTTTAAAATTTAAAACACAGATGAATATACTAGGACGAGGATATAGTATAACTAGATTAATGAGTTGGGGTGGAAGGGTTGTTAAAGAATTTTTTACCAAATAAACATGTCAAAACAATTTTTGATATAAAGCCAGAGCAATTAAAAGAACAAGGCATTAAAGGGATTATTACAGACTTAGATAATACACTCGTAGCTTGGGATGTGGTGGATGCAACTCCTGAAGTGATTGAATGGTTTAAAAGAATGGAAGATCAGGGTATTTCCATTATGATCATTTCAAATAATAAAATGGAACGTGTTAAGATCTTTTCTGAACCACTTGGAACGCCATATGTTTTCAGTGCGAAGAAACCTTTACGCAGAGCTTTTAAGAGAGCTGCTAATCAAATGGGCTTTAAAAAAGATGAAATAGTAGTGATCGGTGATCAGCTTCTCACGGACGTTCTAGGTGGTAATTTGGCAGGATTTTACACTATTTTAGTTGTTCCGATTGTTCAAACAGATGCTAAAATCACAAAAATAAATCGAACAATTGAAAGGCGCATTCTGAATCATTTTCGTAAAAAGGGAAAAATCACATGGGAGGATTAGGTATGGAAGATTTAATATGTCAAGGGTGTGGAGCAGTGATTCAAACAACTCATTCAGAAGCCCCAGGATATACCCCAAAATCATCACTTAAAAATGAAAATATTTTATGCCAAAGATGTTTCAGGTTAAAACATTATAATGATATACAAGACGTTAATATTACTGATGATGATTTTCTTAAAATGGTTAGTGACATAAGGAAAAAGGAAGGGTTGGTCGTTCATATTATCGACTTGTTTGATGTCACTGGTAGTCTTATTAAAAGTTTACCGAGAATAACTGGTGATAATCCCATAATTTTAGTAGGAAATAAAGTTGATTTATTACCTCGATCTGTTAATCAACATCAGCTCATTAATTGGGTCAGATCTATGGCGAATGAGGCTGGTCTTAAAGTAAAAGACGTTTTTCTTATTTCCTCTACAAAAGGACATGGTATGGATGACTTGACCAACCAGGTTGAAAAGTATCGTAATAAAAAAGATGTGTATATAGTTGGGACGACGAACGTAGGAAAATCAACATTTATTAATCGTTTAATTAATCAATCAATTGGTTTGAAAGAAGTTATTACCACGTCTTATTTCCCGGGGACCACATTAGGATTTATTGAAATACCGTTAGACGATCAAACATCAATGATTGATACGCCTGGAATTGTCAATGAACAACAAATGGCTCATTATGTATCAAACAAAGACTTGAAGATAATTACACCGGCAAAAGAAGTCAAACCTAGAGTTTATCAATTAACCCAGGGGCAAACATTATTCTTTGGTGGTTTAGCTCGCTTGGATTTTTTAAAAGGAGACAACCAGTCTCTTGTTTGTTACTTTTCTAATCGTCTTTCAATTCATCGTACCAAAATGGAGAAAGCGGATGAATTATATGAAAATCATGTAGGCGAACTACTGTCGCCGCCGGATGAAAAGACAATGGAGTTACTACCTGAATTCACAA
The DNA here is from genome assembly GCF_018918075.1 of Virgibacillus sp. MSJ-26. Lineage (GTDB taxonomy): Bacteria > Bacillota > Bacilli > Bacillales > Amphibacillaceae > MSJ-26. Next base: position 178,606 of record NZ_JAHLPW010000005.1, on the reverse strand, counting down.
GAAGTACTTTTAAAATAACAGGAGAAAAAACTGATATTGTATTCCCAGGTCTAGGTTGGGTCAGTGTTCCAGGTAAAGAAATAACAGTTGTTGCTTATAGTCCGAAGGGTGTTGCCGTATCACTTAGAAAATCTTTACTATAGAAGGAGACTTAAAATGGGTTTACAGCTAGGGCTTATTGGTCATCCCATAAGCCATTCACTGTCACCATGGATTCATAAACAATTCCTTGAAAAGGTAGGGATAGCAGGAGATTACAGACTTTTTGACTTTCAATCACCTGATTTACATGAAGACTATATAAATCAGTTGAAAAATCAGAATCTTAAAGGGTTTAATATAACAGTACCTTATAAAGAAAAGATTATTCCTTATTTAAATTCTATTAACTCGGAAGCAAAAATTATGGGTGCGGTTAATACGGTGTTATATAAGGATAATAAATGGATAGGTTTTAATACCGATGGTCAAGGATATTTACGATCATTAATAGAAAGTTATCCCTACATTTTAAAAAATAAAACAATCCCTATTTTAATTATAGGTGCTGGTGGGGCAGCTAAAGGGATTTACTATTCATTATCTAAATTCGGCTTTATTCATATTGATATTGCCAACAGAACCTTGGAAAACGCAGAAAAAATTGTTGAGTTGAAGACTAAGAACACAAAAACAACTTGTTACACAGTGGAAGCGGCTGAAGAATTGCTTGGCAACTACAAAATTATTATTCAGACAACCTCGGTTGGCATGAAGCCTGATGAGTATAAATCAATAATGAGTTTGGAAAAATTAAAACCAACTACTATAGTTAGTGACATTGTATATCAACCCTTAATGACAACATTTTTATGTGAAGCAGAGAGAAAAAATGCTTTACTACATTTTGGACATAAAATGCTTTTGTATCAAGCTCAACACGCCTTTGAAATATGGACAGGATGTCGTGTAAACATAGAGGGAATCGATGCAAAATTACAAATGAAATTGGAGGATAAGTAAAATGTTGACTGGAAAACAAAAACGCTATTTAAGATCTCTTGCAAGTCAAGAAAAGGCTATTTTCCAAGTTGGAAAAGGTGGCGTCAATGAAAATATGATTGCGCAAATAAATGATGCTCTTGAGAAGCGTGAATTAATAAAGGTGAATATCCTACAGAACTGTGATGAAACTAAAGAAAATGTAGCGGTCGAGCTGCAGGAAGGAACAGGTGGGGAAGTTGTGCAAATTATAGGGTTCAACATTGTTCTTTACAAAGAATCTAAAGAGAATAAAAAAATTGAACTACCGTAATAAAGGAGTCTAAAATGAAATCAATTGGTATCTTAGGAGGAACATTTAATCCTCCACATATAGGCCATTTACTGATTGCAGAGCATGTACGTGTCGAGTTAGGACTAGATGAAATTTGGTTTATTCCAACCAACGAGCCCCCACACAAATTGGCATCTAATATTAATGTGGAAGATAGACTTACTATGCTGAGGCATGCTGTGTATGATAATCCTTTCTTTAAAGTGAATCCAATTGAAATCAAACGTCGTGGTAAATCTTATACTATCGATACAATAGTGGAACTTAAACAGAAACATCCCAACCATCAGTACTTTTTTATAATTGGAGCTGATATGGTTGAATATTTACCAAAATGGTACAAAATTGATGAATTGATAAATTGCCTAACATTCGTGGGTGTTAAGCGTCCAGGCTATCACATGAATAGTCCATATCCTGTATTGGAAATAAACATTCCCCTGTTTGATATTTCATCAACTCAAATCCGTGAGAGACAAGCGGAAGGCAAGTCAATTAAATATCTTGTCCCTGATACAGTTGATCATTATATTAAGGAGCAAGAACTCTATGAACAGAAATGAAGCAATAAAACGAATTAAACCACACCTAACTAAAGAAAGATATGAACACACCTTGAGAGTTGCTGATACTGCAATTGAATTGGCTGGAGTTTATGGTGAATCTGAAGAGAAAGCTCAGTTGGCTGCTTTATTTCATGATTATGCTAAATATAGACCAATAGAAGAATTAAAACATTGGATTATAAAGAGTAACTTACCTAAAGATTTATTAGATTATCATCATGAACTATGGCATGGGCCAGTTGGCTCGATACTCATTGAATATGAGCATGGTATTCAGGATTCTATTATAAAAAATGCGATTTATTATCATACAACAGGTAGAGCATACATGAATAAGTTGGATATGATTCTATTTGTTGCAGACTACATTGAACCAGGGAGAGATTTTCCGGGCCTTGAAGAAGTAAGAAGAATAGCAAAAAAAGATTTAATTAAGACGGCATGGATGGTATCTCGTAATACCATAAACTATTTAATGAGTAGGAACAACACAGTTTACCCTGATTCGTTCTATGCATATAATTATTTAACTCGGAAAATTAAACGAAAGGATGGATTAAATGGATAATGTTAAACATAATCTTCAATTAGCAGCAGACGCCTGTGATGATAAAAGAGCACATAATATTACCGCCCTAGATATGGAGGGGATTTCAGTTATAGCAGATTATTTTTTAATTTGCCATGGGAATAATGAAAGACAAGTACAGGCGATTGCCCGCAGCGTTAAAAATATAATGGCGGAGCATGATATTGAAATTGACCGTATTGAAGGGTTTGAACAGGGAAGATGGGTTTTAGTTGATATTGGCGATGTTGTTTGCCATATCTTCCATAAAGAAGAGCGTGATTATTATAATCTGGAACGACTTTGGGGAGACGCTGGTCGCGTCACCTTAGATATTGAAAGCAAGGGCGAATAATTATATGGAATACCAACACATGGCATATATATATGACCAGTTTATGTCTGACGCTCCCTATGAGAAATGGGCTTTTTTTGCCAGAGAAATGTTCGAAAAGTCGAACAAAAAAATTAAACGGATTGCTGATCTTGGGTGTGGTACTGGAGAAATTACAAGTATGTTAGCACAAAAAGGCTATTCATTAGCCGGTATTGATAACTCACTAGAAATGCTTTCACTGGCAGAACAAAAAGCATTTAATCAAAACTTGAAAATCCACTGGCTGGAACAAGATATACGTTTACTAGAAGGTTTAAGTGGTTTTGATGCTGCCATAAGTTTCTGTGATGTTATTAATTACATAACAACTCTTGATGACGTTAAATCGGTGTTCCAAAATACTTGGAATCTTTTAAACGATCAAGGAATTTTTTTATTTGATGTTCATTCTCTTTATCATGTTAAACATAATATGGTGAATAATACATTTGCTGAAGTAACTGATCAGACAAGTTATATTTGGTTTTGCAATGAAGGAGAAGAGCAAGGCGAAATGTATCATGATTTAACATTTTTCACTTTAAGTAACAATCATTACATACGGTTTGATGAGACACATTTTCAAAAAGTATTTTCGATTGAAACCTACCAGGAACTGCTTAAGGAAACTGGATTTAACATTAGGGGTATATATAGTGACTTTCAATTCGGAACAAACACCATATCAATGAAACCTGAAAGAATCTTCTTTTTTGCAGAAAAGATCGGGGACAAATAAGCTCCCGGTCTTTTTAGTATCGAATAATTAAATAAAAAAGCAGGAACTTGAGGATAAGTGTCGAATTTATTATATACGCATATATTGCACCTTTATGATCCCCGCAAATTAGCACACATTATTTATTCCCTCCACCTTAACCTTATCAGTTACCATTTCATTGAAGGAAGTGTCACCATAAATGATTGAATGGTTTAAAAAGAATTCATTTTTTATTATTTTAGGAATCTTTATCGTCGGCTTTTTATTTATTACTAGGGAAAAAGAAGAAGTGAGAACCAATGAAATAATTCCTGTTGACCTGACATCTGAAGAAACAGAAGAAGAGGAAAATTTTTTGAATGAACATGTCGTAGTTGATATCAAAGGAGAAATTAATAAACCTGGTGTTTATGAGTTAGATTTCGGAGCTAGAGTAGAGGATGTCATCAAGATGGCGGATGGCTTTACAAATGACGCAGAGGAAACGGCTATAAATTTAGCTCAAAAATTACATGATGAAATGATCATTATTGTTCCGAATGAAAATGATGAAGAAACTGGAAAAAATCAAGAATCCTCTTCAACTTCCGGAGAGGAAGTGAAAATAAGAGTCAATTACGCTACACAGGAAGAAATTGAAAACTTACCAGGGATAGGTCCTTCAAAGGCACAGGCAATTATTGATTACCGGGAAGAAAATGGTCTATTTCAATCTGTTGAAGATTTATTAGACATTTCAGGGATAGGGGAAAAGACATTAGAAAATATGAGAGATTATATTCATGTTCCCTAGTTGGATTGACTACAGGCTGCTGGTCGTTGTAAACTTAATTAATACAAAAGATAATAATATATAAAGTTATTTGAAAACAGGTAATAAAAAAGGTGGTTCATAAATGGAAAGAATATCGTGGGATCAGTATTTTATGGCACAAAGCCATTTATTAGCCCTTAGAAGTACTTGCACTAGACTTATGGTTGGAGCGACGATTGTTAGAGATAAACGTATTATTGCAGGTGGATATAACGGGAGTGTATCGGGTGGCGTTCATTGCATTGATGAAGGATGCTATGTTATAGATGGTCATTGCGTGAGAACTGTCCATGCAGAGGCAAATGCATTGTTGCAATGTGCTAAATTCGGAGTTCCGACAGAAGGTGCCGATATATATGTGACCCATTTTCCTTGTCTTCAGTGTTGTAAGCAATTGATACAGAGTGGTATTAAACACGTTTATTATGCTGAAGATTATCGTAATCATGAGTATGCTGTTCAATTATTCAAAGAAGCTGGAGTTAGCACAAAAAAAGTTGAATTAACATATTTGACTTTTGACACACAGTATCAAGAAAAGAAAGCCTATATTAATAATTTAATAAACAAAATAACTGATCAATCAGTAAATGATTTAGATTTAATAAAAATCAAAAATGAAGCAGAACAGCTTTTTAGCTAAGAGGGGATGAGAGCCAATTAAAGGACACTGGCATATTGTCGCTTTATCTGTTGTGATATGTATTTTATCTATTTATTTTGATAACTATTATTTTATTTTAATCCTCTTGCTCTGGTTAGTTTTGTTGAATAAGTTTAAACGGTTAGGGAAAACAGTTATTTTACTATCCTTAACCTCTTCACTTTTCTTTATCTTCCATATTCCATCTCTTCCAGATAATCATTCGTCTGTGGATTTAATTGAATCTTCTAATAACCTTACACTTATTGGTAAGATTACAGGGATCGTAGCAAATAAAGAAAGGTCGGTACAATTTTATTTTCAAACTGAAAACCCTTCACAAAAGTATCTCGCCATTTACTTTCCTAACTCTAATAATAATAGTAATACAAAACCCATAAAAAGCCTAAATACAGGTGCTACATGCCAGATAACCGGCAATATCGTTATCCCAGAAAAAAATACAAATCCAGGAGAATTCAATTATCAACATTATCTAAAAACTCAAGGCATGCAATTTCAATTAGTCATTGATTCTCTAACGGATATACAATGTGAGGGTATCTCGACTTTAGGAAAAATATATGAGTCGCGAGAAACTATACAAGATTATATGTTAAATACATATAGCAAAGATACTGCGGCCTGGATAGTCGCATTAATTTTAGGGGACGATTCACTTTTAGAAGAAAGAACGATTGATCTTTTTAGAGATTGGAGTATATCACATTTACTGGCCATATCTGGATTGCATGTTGGTTTAATTGTTGCATTAATTTATTTTATATTAATTAAGACTGGGATAATGACTAAAGAAAAAGCGCAATGGTTCATGCTGTTTTTTTTACCTATATATGCCTTACTAGCCGGCGGAGAACCTTCAGTATGGCGTGCAAGTATCATGGTTTTTTTATTCATTGTATTTTCAAAATTGAAATTGAAATTAAGCGTATCAGATGTAGTGAGCATTGTATTTTTATTATTAATATTTTTTGATGGCTATATTATATATCATATAGGTTTCCAATTTTCGTTTATTGTAACATTTAGTCTAATTTTATCAAGGGATTGGTTAATTCAAACGTCATCACGTTTTTTTCAATTAATTAACATTAGCTTTGTTTCACAAATGGTTATCCTACCCTTTCAATTCATTTACTTTTCGATGGTGCAACCCCTATCGATTTTGTTAAATGTCATTGTTGTCCCATATTTTTCTTTTTTAATTATTCCCGGAATGTTCCTTATGGGAATACTATCTCCGCTACCATTTATACCTTCGATGTTAGATAAGCTTTTCCTTTTGTTGCATGAAAGATTCTTAATACTTCTCGAATTACTAGATAAAAAATTAAACTATCCATGGGTAAACGGTTCTTTCCCGTTGATGTTTATTATTTTATATTACGTTATTATTTGCATGCTGATGATATCAATTAACCGGAAGGAACTAGTGCAAGCATTCAAGTATGGCGTGACACTTACACTGTTCATAACAGCACTTCTAATTCGACCATATTTTTCACCGTATGGGTCTGTAACGATGCTTGATATTGGACAAGGTGATGCATTTATTATAGAACTGCCTTATCGACAAGGGGTTATTTTCATGGATGCTGGCGCTACCTTTTCGTTTTCCGAAATGGATTTTACAGATAGGGTATATGAACAAATCATAAAGCCGTATCTTTATTCAAAAGGGATTCAGTCCATCGACGCTATTTTTATTAGTCATGAAGATATGGATCATATGGGGAGTGTTGATGTTCTTGTCGAAGAGTTTAGTGTAGATCAGATTTACATCAGCCCTTATTATGTATTGTCAGAGAAGTCAGCTGACGTTTGGAATAAAAATAACGTGGATATAAACATCATACATAAAGGCGAGCAATCAGTAATTAATAATATACCTTTTCAAGTTCTTTCTCCCGTTAGAGATACAGGTTCTGATAATGAAAATTCTTTAGTTATTTATACAGAGATTGGAGGGAAGAGCTGGCTTTTTACAGGGGATGTAGGAGTGGAAACTGAAAAAGAAATCATGAAAAATTATTCAAGATTATCAATAGACGTATTAAAAGTGGGTCATCACGGGAGTAAGTCGTCAACAGATGAATCATTTATAAAACACATCGAACCACTTTATGCACTTGTTTCTGTGGGGGAAAATAATACTTATGGTCATCCAGCTAAAGAAGTTATTGATACCCTAGAAGATAATGGGGTCTTCATTATGCGAACTGATCAGCAAGGAGCGATTATATATAAATTTAAAGATAATGAAGGAACGTTTTTACAGTACTCACCATAGAATGAGACTAGATAACCCCCTCCTAAATAACAAAAAGAGACTGTTTGCACAGTCTCTTTTGAATACATTTAAAGAAAAATGTATATAGCAGCTATAAAAGAATCGGATATGTAATTTTAAGAACCAATGACACTTATAGTAACACCAATAGCAAAAATAAGTACGAAAAATACAAAAGAAAAAGTGAATCCTTTAATGGAATCGACAACATCATTATTTTTTGCTTGCGGATCCTTTTCAAATTCATTCATAACTACCCCTCCTATATCAAATATAGTATAAATTAAATACATAAAAAAATCCACTAAAAGGTGAAAAAGTTTGAGTTATACAAACTAATTTACTGCAAAGATTAGAAAGACTTTCTAGCTATACTTTTTCTTATGGGGGAAAAGATATAACTAGTTCCGTTTAAAGGACAGTTCCTAGGGCTGATCTTTTAAACGTTTATATAGATGCGAGAGGGAGCTTAGGCCCTCCCTCTCAATTTATTCCTCTTGCCATTATTTAATATACAGATTACGATAAGAGTATACATAATAATGGAGTGTAGAGCAATGAATTATATTCAGTTGACACAGCAAATTAAAAAGAATCAAATTCCGACCATATCTCTAGTATATGGAACAGAACCATATTTTACCCAGAATATTAAACATTTATTTATAAAAAAAGTACTAAAAGAGGAAGAAAACCTAGCTACATATGATTTAAAGGAAACCTCTATTCAAGAAGTGATAGCAGATGTAGAAACATACCCGTTTTTTGGTGATAGGAAATTAATTTTTGCAATTAATCCTATTTTTTTACAGCCAAAACCCGAAAAAGTATTAGTGGAAGGACTAGAACATGATTTATCTGTCTTAGAGCGTTACTTAAGCAATCCAGTTGATTATTCGGTATTAGTTTTTATAGCTCCATATGAAGGAATCGATCAACGTAAAAAAATATCAAAATTATTTAAAAAGAAAGCAGTAGTCACAGAATGTAATCCAATTAAGCCATATGAGCAAAGTAAATGGATTAATGAACTAGCAGCAGGGCTTAACATAAAGATTGATAATAATGCCTATGATTTATTTGAAGGTTTTTCTAGTGATTTGCATCAGTTAGAGAGCGAACTTACGAAAATATCCTTATTCGTTGGTGAAGATGGAACTATAACAAAGGATGTTGCGGAGCAATTAATTTCTCAGACATCAAATAGTTCATCTTTACAATTGGCTGATGCTGTTATTAACCGTGATTTACCTAAAGCTATGTCAATATATAAGGATTTAGAAAAAATGAATGAAGAGCCCATTGCACTCATTGGTTTATTAGCTTTTCAGTTTAGAAATATATTACGTGTGAAACTACTTAAGCAGAAAGGATATAATCAAGCACAAATTCAAAAACAAATAGGTGGACATCCTTACGTTATTAAAATCGCATCAGATCGAGAAAGACGGTTCTCAGAACAAAAACTAAAAAACATCATTGATATGTTAGCAACGACCGACGCTACGATAAAACAAGGAAAAATGGATAAAGGACTTGCTTTTGAAATTTTATTATACAATTTAATTCAGAAATAAAAAAACAATCCTCATTGGATTGTTTTTTTATGGTTTAAAAACCTTGAATCTATGCCCAGCCCGCCAAAAGTCATAAGCATAACCTACGCGACAAAAATCGCCACTATGGTTTCTAACTTAAGCTTTTCGGGGCTACTCAGGCGCTTACGCTTTTATTATAATGAATTTACTTTTTTAGAAAGACGTGCTTTGTGACGATTTCCGTTGTTTCTGTGGATAGCTCCTTTTTGAATTGCCTTATCGATTTTTTGATTTGCTTTTTCCAGTGCATCTTTTGCCTTATCTTTTTCATTTGCTTCAATTAGATTTTCTACATGTTTAATTTGTGTTCTCGCATCAGATTTAAAGCGTACATTTGAAATACGTTTTTTATTATTTACATGAACACGTTTTTTCGCAGATTTAAGATTAGCCAATATATCACCTCCAGAGCAAGATTCCAAATAATGGTTTTGGAATGATTTAATATTATCAAATTATGTCTCAACTTTCAAATAATAAGGGGAATATGTTTATGCATGTTTTAAATCAAAAAGGTTAATCCTATAACTACTGCATGGCTATATTTGAAAGGTGGGCTGATTATGGATAAAGAAGAAAAAGCATATCAGGTAAGAACGGATTTAGCTGTCGAAGCAAAAGATATGTATGTGGAAAATGAGGAGAAGCAAGAGTCTAATTTAAAAGGTGTTACTATTAAAGAACTAACTAAACAAGATATTAAAATTACTTATGTTGATATAAATGATGTTGGAGCTAAGAACCTTGGTAAAAAAGCGGGTTCCTATACGACCATTTATGCGGATGGAGTTAAAAAACAAGATACAGCTAGCCAAGAAGATGCAGCTAAAATACTTGCAGCCGAGATAGAAAAGATGCTATCGAAAAATAAAATAGCAAAAGATGCAACAGGTCTTGTTGTTGGGCTCGGTAACTGGAATGTTACTCCGGATGCACTTGGCCCAATGACTGTAGAAAAAGTACAAGTGACAAGTCACTTATTTAATCTTAGTTATGAAACAGTTGCAAAAGGATATCGCCCAGTGGCTGCTGTCACTCCAGGTGTCATGGGGGTAACGGGGATTGAAACAAGTGATATTATCCATGGAATTACCGAAAAATTCGATCCGGATTTTATTATTGCGATTGACGCGCTGGCATCCCGTTCCATTGAACGTGTGAACGAAACAATCCAACTCTCAGATTCGGGAATCCATCCCGGTTCTGGAGTGGGAAATAAGCGAAAAGAATTGAGCAAGGAAACGCTCGGGATTCCCGTTTTTGCTATTGGAGTTCCAACTGTAGTTGACGCAGTGACAATATCAAGTGATACAATTGACTTTTTACTGAAGCACTTTGGTAGGGAGTGGAAGGAAAAAAATAGACCGTCCAAATCCTTGACCCCTGGTAACTTTTCATTTGGAAAAAAGTCATTTACAGAAGATGATATGCCAGACAGTGAAAAACGTAAAACCTTCTTAGGCATGGTTGGCATGTTGTCAAACCAAGAGAAAAAAGAATTAATAACAGAAGTTTTGTCTCCTATTGGTCATAATCTAATGGTAACCCCTAAAGAAGTGGATGGGTTTATGATTGATATGTCCCATGTTATAGCAAATGGACTTAATGCAGCCCTTCATGAAAGTATTAACGTTGATAATTTTGCTTCTTATTCTAGATGAATGTAAGCGTATTGTCACAAGTGAATCAAGTCAAATAAATGGATTTTTGATATTAAATACACTAATTAAATAATGTGAAAATCTATCCGAACAAATTCGAAACTAATAAAAGATTATTCGACTGTTGTTCGGATTTATTTGTTTAGTTTACTTATCCAACTTTAATGGAACCATCATTAAATAAATATTCTCATTATTTTATATAATGCCTTGACAATGTTCTTAATATTCGTTTTAATAACTATAATCAGTTAAATATTAAGAGGGAATAACAACTTTGAAAGCGGATTCATTGATAGGTTTTTAAATCTTGAAAAAGGATTTAAAGAATATAAATCCTAAGCAAAGGAAGGAGGGCGCTTCATAGTAGTGGCGTTGATAATAGATATAAACAAAGGGGGATTATAATGGAAACTATTGAAAGTATACTTAACCAATTAAGTGACTTTATCTGGGGTATACCTTTATTAGTACTTTTAGTTGGAACTGGAATTTATTTAACTATTAGACTAGGATTTTTGCAAATTCGATCATTGCCATACGCTTTAAAATTAGCTTTTTCAAGAAATCAAGATAAAAAGTCAGAGGGAGACATATCTCATTTCCAAGCTTTGATGACAGCTTCAGCTGCAACTGTTGGAACTGGGAATATTGTAGGTGTAGCAACTGCCGTAGTTCTTGGTGGTCCAGGCGCTGTATTTTGGATGTGGGCAGCTGGATTGTTTGGTATGGCTACTAAGTATGGTGAAGCTATATTGGCTGTAAAATATCGTGTTAAAGATTCTGAAGGTAATATGGCTGGAGGACCAATGTATTATTTGGAGCACGGTTTAAAACAGAAATGGCTTGGTGTATTATTTGCGGTGTTCGGCGCCCTTGCAGCATTTGGTATAGGGAATGGAACTCAATCTAAGGCTGTAGCTGACTTAATGAATGATACATTTTCTATTCCGGTTTGGATCACAGGTATAGCTCTCGTTATCTTTGCTGGATTGGTTATATTAGGTGGTATTAAGTGGATTGGTCGAGTGACTGCGTTCTTTGTTCCGATCATGGCTGTATTCTATATTTTGGCTGGACTGATTGTAATGATTGCGAATATTAATCTTGTACCAGAAGCTTTAGGGACTATTTTCACTTATGCATTTTCAGGTGAAGCCGTTGCAGGTGGAACGGTTGGTGCCGTTATACGGTTTGGAGTAGCACGTGGGTTGTTTTCAAATGAAGCGGGCTTGGGATCCGCACCTATTGCGGCTGCAGCTGCGAAGACTGATTTACCAGGTAGGCAAGCACTAGTTTCGATGACTCAAGTTTTGATAGATACGTTTATTATTTGTTCCATTACTGGTATCACCATTGTTATGTCAGGTCAGTGGCAAGATACATCCATCGAGGCCGGTGTGCTAACCTCTTCTGCTTTTGGAACATTATTAGGTGATGTGGGCCCTTACTTAATTACCCTAGGATTATTGTTCTTTGCTACTTCTACGATTTTAGGATGGGGTTATTACGGAGAGAAATGTTTCCAATATTTATTTAAGAACCCGACTGCTGTAAAAGTATATCGAACAGTATTTGTACTATTCATCTTCGTCGGCGCTACGGCAAGTCTTGATGTCGTTTGGACTTTAGCTGATGTTCTCAATGGACTAATGGCTATTCCAAACCTTATCGGATTATTAGGTTTATCAGGTATCATTATCTATGAAACAAAGCGATTTCAGAAAAAGGTAAAAGAAGAAAAAGAGGAAATGGGACAAATAGCTAGAAAAGCATAATTTATAAGAACTAAGATTGAAAGTAAAACGATCGATCTATCCAGTCTGATAGATCGATCGTTTTTTTAGTGTTCAATCATTCATATGCCTTACCTGATTGGTTCAAACCGCCACTATATTTTTTTGCTTAAGATTGTCTGGGCTAAACCAGGTGCTTAGTCTTTTATATTAATTAAAAATTTTTTGTGTGATTGGGTTCTAGCGCCTATTAAATTTACATAGAGTTAAATATACAGTGATAGATTTCTAAAGGAGTAGAATGATGCCATACAAAAAAAATAATGTTGACCAATTTAACATTGGTCGTTATGTTAAAAAAATTATTATCTATATTATAGTGTTATTGTTTTTATTTGTGAGTATTGCATTCATGACAACGATAACTTCGGCGGAGCGGTTTTCTTCTGCGAAATTAACTGACTTTACAAAGCGAATTGAAAGTTCAACGTTTTTATGGTTAATGGGCATGGAAGGAAAAGCATATAGGGACGCATTTCCAGATGATATGGAAGTACCTAAATTATCATCGATTTCCTTTCAACTCGCCACAAGTATTAAACCGAGGAATCCAAGAAGTTTATTAGGCAACGAGCTCCCGGGTTTTTCTATATTTGATCATGATGTCTTAATGGCTGAAGAAGACAGCTATCATACAACCCATCCGATGGAATCAGCACCTTCATTGGAAGAAATTTTAAAAGATCGAGAAGCTGTTGTAGATGGTTCAGAAGAGGAGGAAGAAGAACCGAATGATAAGGAGCTGGAAAATTCAACAGGGGATCGGGAGGTAGTGTATATATACAATACCCACAATACAGAATCGTTTTTGCCACATTTACCCGATGTTGATAATCCAAATTTAGCACACCATAATGAAGTGAACATAACTAAGGTAAGTGAACGTCTAGCGAAATCGCTTCGTGGAGAAGGAATTGGAACGAACGTAGATGACACTAATATTGTTAATATACTACATGATAAAGGTTGGGAGTTGGGCAGAGCTTATGAGGCTTCTAGATCGGTTGTACGAGAAGCCATTGCTGGAAATGAACATTTTCAATATGTTTTTGACTTACATCGTGATTCGGCAACAAAGGATAAAACAACCGTAAATATTAATGGAGAATCTTATGCACGAATCATGATTGTTATTGGAGCAGATCATAATAATTACAAGACAAATCTCGCACTCGCCAATGAATTTCATGATCTTTTGGAGGAGAAATACCCAGGCATTACTAGAGATAATGGTGTAAACACTAAGCAAGGTGCAGGAACAAATGGGGTGTTTAATCAAGATTTATCAGAGAATGCCTTATTATTTGAAATGGGCGGTGTGGAGAATAATCTTGACGAGTTATATCGTACGGCAGATGCCTTGGCAGAGGTGTTTAGTGAATTTTACTGGGAAGCAGAAAAAGTACAGGCTGAAGAGGGAGGAAGTTAGATGTTACGATTTTTCACTTCAATTTTAATGCTGACCATATTTTTTTTAGTAGGAATGGTTTTGGGCATGAGTCAAGAAACTGAAGACCGTTCAACCTCCAATGACCACTCTGAAGCTTTACAGGATTATCAACTCACCAACCAAAAAGAATATGAGATAAACTCAACTGACATTGAATCTGAGCCTAAGCTAGACGACGTTGGAGAATTGGATTCTCAAAATGCTACGATGTCACTAACTTTAACTCAAAAAACTGCATCTTTTCTTGAAAGAGGAATAAAAGGTTTTTCTGAAGTTATCGTTGGTATTCTTCACCAGATTGCACTTTTGTTCTTTTGAAAAAATAAATAGTATGATATTCAAATGCTTGATAGGATTAACATCTTAGCATGCTCTTCGCCTAAGCTAAATCTTGAAACATCGCTTTTCTACTGCTATAATCAATCCATATTAGAAAGCTACCGGAGTTGTTATGCACTATTAAGTTGCTTTAAGCATAATGCAATGGTTAGGTGTTTTATTTAGAGTTGTAAGATTTAACTTGGGAGTGAACGTTATAAATGGTGAGAAATCAAGAGAATGTACGAAACTTTTCTATAATTGCACATATCGATCACGGAAAGTCTACTCTTGCCGACAGAATTTTAGAAAATACGAAGGCATTGACAGAAAGAGAAATGAAAGAGCAATTTTTAGATGGAATGGATTTAGAACGTGAACGGGGAATAACCATTAAACTTAATGCCGTGCAATTAACATATAATAGTTTGGATGGAGAAGAATATCTTTTTCATTTAATTGATACCCCTGGGCATGTTGACTTTACATATGAGGTGTCCAGAAGTTTGGCTGCTTGTGAGGGGGCGATACTTGTTGTTGACGCAGCACAAGGAATTGAAGCTCAGACACTTGCAAACGTTTATTTGGCACTAGATAATGATTTGGAAATTATTCCAGTTATAAACAAAATTGACCTCCCCAATGCTGATACAGACCGTGTCACACAGGAGCTAGTTGATGTGATTGGAATAGATCCTGATGATGTTATTTTAGCATCTGCGAAGGACAACATTGGAATTGAAGAAATATTAGAAAGTATTGTTTCGCATATCCCGCCACCAGAAGGCAATGTTAAAGAACCTCTTAAAGCACTTGTGTTCGATTCATTGTATGACTCATATAAAGGAGTCGTTGCTTCAATATGTGTTAAAGAAGGAACTTTATCGGTAGGGGATAAAATTAAAATGATGGCTACTGGTAAGGAGTTTGAAGTTAATGAACTTGGTGTTTTCACTCCAGGACAACAACCACGTGATACTTTGAGTGTTGGTGAAGTTGGTTATTTAACAGCAGCAATAAAAAATGTTGCTGATTCCCGCGTAGGAGATACTATAACATTAGCTGATGAACCTGCAACAGAACCTCTTCCCGGATATCGTAGACTAAACTCAATGGTGTTTTGTGGCCTGTACCCAGTTGATTCAGCAGATTACAATGACCTAAGAGAGGCGCTTGAACGTCTTGAATTAAATGATTCGGCATTAGAATATGATGCGGAAACATCTCAGGCTTTAGGATTTGGATTCCGTTGTGGTTTTTTAGGTTTGTTGCATATGGAAATTATTCAAGAACGGATTGAGCGAGAATTTAACATAGATTTGATTACAACAGCGCCAAGCGTTATTTATGAGGTTGAAAAAACCGATGGCGAGGTTGTAGAAGTTGATAATCCATCATTTATGCCCGATCCACAAATTATAGAAGAAGTTCGTGAACCCTTTGTAAAAGCGACTATCATGGTACCGAATGATTATGTTGGCGCTGTGATGGAAATTTCACAAAAGAAGCGTGGGCAATTTATTGATATGCAGTATCTTGATGATATCCGGGTTAATGTCATTTATGATTTGCCGCTTTCTGAAATTGTTTATGAGTTTTTTGATCAACTAAAATCACATACAAAGGGATATGCCTCATTTGATTATGAATTAATTGGCTATCGTGCATCAAATCTCGTTAAAATGGATATTTTGCTAAACTCAGAACCAATTGATGCGTTATCTCTTATTGTTCACAGAGATTTTGCTCATGAACGAGGAAAGCAAATTGTTGAAAAACTTAAAGATCTTATTCCAAGGCAACAGTTCGAAGTTCCAGTGCAGGCTGCTATTGGAAACAGTATTACGGCAAGGTCCACCATTAAAGCAGTCAGAAAAGATGTAACGGCTAAATTGTACGGAGGAGACGTTACGAGAAAAAGAAAATTACTTGAAAAGCAAAAAGAAGGTAAAAAGCGAATGAAAATGGTTGGATCAGTAGAAATACCACAAGAAGCATTCATGTCAATCCTAAAATTAAACGACGAATAAACACATGTCTTTGGAGAAAACTATCTAGTTTTCTCCTTCTTATTTATGGTATTTGAAAACCCCTGGCTATGCCGGGGGTTATTATTAATTGTCACTATGTCGTAGTAGTTTATATCAAATATGATGTTAAGCGACACTCAAAAGTTTTCAGTTAGATAATCGCTCCATCTAATTTTTTTCTAAAATAAGTTCTTGTTGATTGACAAAAAAAAGCGTATTTGATAATTTATTATTAGCATTAGCACTCGGGAGGTTTGAGTGCTAACAGAGGTGATCATCATGTTAACAAAAAGACAATTGTTGATCTTGCAAGCTATTATTGATGATTTCATTGAGACTGCACATCCAGTAGGCTCTCGGGCTATTTCAAAGAAAGATGGTATTACTTATAGTGCTGCAACTATTAGGAATGAGATGGCCGACCTAGAAGATATGGGGTTTTTAGAAAAAACACATTCTTCTTCCGGTCGTATTCCATCTGAAAAAGGTTATCGATACTATGTTGATCACGTTATTGTTCCATCCCTTAATCAAAGTAACTTAAATATAATGCGAAATATTATAAAGGATGAATTCTATGAAGTGGAACAAATTGTGCAAAAATCAGCCGAAGTTTTATCTGACTTAACTAGTTACACATCCATCATCCTAGGTCCTGAAATATTTGAAACGAGGTTAAAACAATTACAGATTGTCCCTCTATCGCAACATACCGCGGTGGCAATCCTAATAACGGATACAGGACATGTAGAACACCGTTCATTCTCAATTCCAGGACAAATTAAACCTAGAGATTTAGAAAAAATGGTGAACATTTTAAATGACCGTTTATATGGAGTGCCTTTGTTTCATTTACAAGATATTTTAAATAAAGAAATTATTACTTTGATGAAGATGTATTTAGACGATTTTGCAAGGTCGTATGAATATATAAAATCGGCCTTTTTTAGCGAACAACCCGTTAAGTTATATATTGGTGGAAAATCAAACATTCTGCTTCAGCCCGAATTTAATGATATCGAAAAAATCCGCACATTTTATTCGGTCATTGAAAATGAAGATAAACTGGCTGAATTGATTAAAAACAACCACGAGGGAATAAATGTAAGTATTGGGCAGGAAAATGAGATGGAGGCTATCAAAGACTTTAGCTTAATAACTGCTTCATATCATTTTGGTGGCAATAAAAAAGGAACAATAGCTTTACTTGGGCCAACCAGAATGGAATATAGAAAAGTGATTAACTTATTGAACGCTTTATCAAATGAAATGACAGCAGCTTTACAATTATGGTACAAAAATAATGATTGAGAATTGTACCTGTTATTCAGATGATCATTAATTAAAAGGATAAAGAAGTTTATTTCCAATTCTATTCATGGTATAGTCAGTCTTGGTGATTTTGGTCATAGGGTACTTTATTTCGGAGGTGGCAATAATGGAGGAAAAGAATGATACATCCCATGTAGAAGATAAGCATGAAAACGATGTGGAAAACGATCAGCCTGATATAGAAGTTATCGATGAAAATATAGAGGATGACAGCACATCAAATTTAAATCAAAATTCAACAAAAGACTTAGAAAAAAAGATAACAGATTTGCAACAAGAAAAAGATGATGTCTATGATAAATTAGTGCGATTGCAGGCTGAATATGATAATTTTAAAAAAAGAACGCAAAAAGAAAAGCAATCCGAACGTAAATATAAATCACAAGACCTCGTTAATGAATTATTACCAGCTATTGATAACTTCGAACGTGCTCTTCAGGTAGAAGTTAGCGAGGAAGCATCCAATTTTGTTGAAGGCGTGTCTATGGTTTACAGACAAATACAAGATGCTTTAAAAAGCCAAGGTGTTGAAGAAATAGAGTCTGTTGGAACAGAATTTGATCCAAACATACATCACGCTGTCATGCAAGTTGAAGATGAAGAGCAAGAATCCAATGTTATTTTAGAAGAAATGCAAAAAGGGTATACCCTAAAAGATCGTGTTATCAGACCAGCAATGGTTAAAGTAAATAAATAATTGAAAGTTGTTAAGGAGGAAGTTTTGTTATGAGTAAAACTATTGGTATTGATTTAGGTACAACCAATTCATGTGTCTCAGTTATGGAAGGTGGAGAATCTGTTGTTATCCCTAACCCGGAGGGAAATCGTACAACACCTTCAGTAGTATCATTTAAAAACGGTGAACGCCAAGTTGGTGAAGTTGCAAAACGTCAAGCGATTACTAATCCTGATACAATACAATCTATTAAACGCCATATGGGCACAGATTATAAAGTAACGATTGAAGATAAAGAATATACACCACAAGAAGTTTCTGCTATTATTTTACAACATTTGAAGTCCTATGCAGAAGACTATATTGGCGATACAGTAGATAAAGCTGTTATTACAGTACCTGCATATTTTAATGATGCTGAGCGTCAAGCAACCCGAGACGCTGGTGTTATTGCTGGTCTCGAAGTTGAGCGTATCATTAACGAACCGACTGCAGCTGCACTCGCATACGGAATCGACAATGATAAAGAAGATCAAACTATCTTAGTTTATGACTTAGGCGGAGGAACATTTGATGTTTCTATCTTAGATATTGGCGATGGAACATTTGAAGTAGTATCTACTGCCGGGGATAACAGATTAGGCGGAGACGACTTTGATGAGAAAATAATTGAATACATGGTTCAAGAATTTAAAAAAGAAAATGGGATTGATTTAGCTCAAGATAAAATGGCAACTCAGCGTTTAAAAGATGCAGCTGAAAAAGCTAAGAAAGATTTATCAGGGGTTTCTCAAACTCAAATTTCATTACCGTTTATTACAGCAGGCGAAGCGGGACCACTTCACTTAGAAATGACATTAACTCGCGCTAAATTTGATGAGTTAACATCTGAGTTAGTTGAAAGAACAATGGTTCCAGTGCGTAAGGCTCTCTCAGATGCTGACATGGCAGCATCTGAATTAGATAAAGTGCTATTGGTCGGGGGATCAACTCGTATTCCTTCAGTTCAAGAAGCTATTAAACGTGAAACAAACAAAGATCCTTCCAAAGGTGTTAACCCAGACGAAGTGGTTGCTTTAGGAGCAGCTATTCAAGGTGGAGTCTTGCAGGGAGATGTAAAAGATGTTCTTCTCCTAGACGTTACACCATTATCGTTAGGAATTGAAACGATGGGTGGAGTCTTTACTAAATTAATTGAACGCAATACGACAATACCCACTAGTGAATCACAAGTTTTCTCAACCGCTGCAGATAACCAAACAGCTGTAGATATACATGTGCTTCAAGGTGAACGTGAAATGGCTGCGAATAATAAAACACTTGGTCGTTTCCAACTAACAGACATTCCACCAGCACCTAGAGGAGTTCCACAAATCGAAGTTAAATTTGATATTGATGCGAATGGTATTGTTAACGTAAGTGCTAAAGATAAAGGTACAAATAAAGAACAATCAATTACGATTAAATCTTCATCAGGATTATCAGATGATGAAATAGATCAAATGGTAAAAGATGCTGAAGAAAACGCAGAAGCAGACAAAAAACGCCGTGAAGAAGTAGATCTTCGAAATGAAGCGGATCAACTTATCTTTACAACGGATAAAACAATCAAAGATTTAGAAGATAAAGTATCAGAAGATGAGAAACAAAAAGCTAATGAAGCTAAAGATGCTTTGCAAAAGGCATTAGAGTCTGAAGATATGGAAGATATTAAAGCTAAAAAAGAAGCTTTAGAGGAACAAGTGCAGCAATTGTCTGTCAAATTGTATGAACAAATGGCTCAAGATGAGCAAGCGCAGCAAGGTCAAGAAAAAACTGACGATGATGTGGTAGATGCTGACTATAAAGAAGTGGATGACGAAGATAAGCAAGACGATAAGTAATACGTTGGTGAATAAGTATAAATAAAAGCCGATCAAGTAAAGTCAAAGTCAGGATTCTCTTGACTTTGACTTTTTCATGTATTCATCAAAGGATATGTAACATAATTTGCTATGAAGGAATAAAAAATGATAAGATGACAGTTATGTAAAGAGTGTAGCGGGAGAGTGAATAATAGTGAGTAAACGAGACTACTATGAGGTACTCGGATTAGATAGAGATGCTTCAAAAGATGAAATTCGAAAAGCTTATCGTAAACTAGCAAGAAAGTATCATCCAGATGTTAACAAAGAAGATGGTGCTGAGGAAAAGTTTAAGGAAGCGAAAGAAGCTTACGAAGTATTAAATGACGAACAGAAACGTGCTCAATATGATCAATTTGGCCATGCCGGAGCAAGCGGGCAAGGGTTTGGCGGATTTGGTGGTGCTCAAGATTTCTCGGGCGGTTTCGGTGACATTTTCGATATGTTCTTTGGTGGAGGCGGTCGTACACGCGACCCAAACGCCCCACAGCAAGGTGCAGACTTACAATACACAATGGTGTTAGAATTTGAAGAAGCTGTTTTCGGAAAAGAAGCAGAAATTACAATACCTAAAGAAGAAGAATGTGATACCTGTCATGGCTCAGGAGCTAGACCTGGATCTAAAGTAGAAACATGCTCTCATTGCCATGGTTCAGGACAGTTAAACACAGAACAAAATACACCATTCGGTAGAGTGGTTAATAGAAGAGTCTGCCATTATTGTAATGGGTCAGGTAAAATAATTCCTGAAAAATGTCCAACATGCCATGGTTCAGGTAGAGTTAAAAAACAAAAGAAAATTAAAGTATCTATTCCTGCCGGTATCGATGAAGGTCAACAAATTAGAGTATCTGGCAAGGGGGAGGCTGGAGTTAATGGAGGGCCTGCTGGCGATTTATTTGTCGTTATTCAAGTTAAGCCACATGATTATTTTGAACGTCAAGGAGACAATATTTACTGTGAACTACCGTTAACTTATACACAGGCGGCTTTAGGTGACGAAATTGAAGTGCCAACTGTACATGGAAACGTCATGCTGAAAATCCCAGCTGGAACACAGACAGATAAAGTCTTCCGTTTAAAAGGGAAAGGTGCTCCGAATGTTCGAGGCTACGGTCATGGTGATCAACATGTTCAAGTGAAAGTCATCACACCAACTAAATTAACAGATAGGCAAAAAGAATTACTACGCGAGTTTAATGAAATTGGTGGGAATGAAGCTACCGATGAGCAAGGGGACTCTTTTTTTCAAAGATTTAAAAAAGCATTTAAAGGTGAATAACGGTGGATTTTAAACCTCCGTTATTCTCTTTCTCTATTTTTATATACTAATTGAAAAATTAGAAAAGAGTTGAGTGAAATGGAATGGCTAGAAATCTGTATACATACATCCAACGAGGCAATTGAGCCTATTTCAAATGTATTATCTGAAATCGGAACAAGTGGGATTGTCATAAAGAATTCTCTAGACTTAATGAAAAAACGCAAGTCTACTTTTGGCGAAGTATTCGAGTTAAACCCAGAAGACTATCCTGATGAAGGAGTTTACGTTAAAACTTATATCCCTAATAATCATGCCAGCAAAACTATTATTGAACAAATTAAAAGATTTATTGAAAATTTGCGTCAGTTTAATATTGATATAGGAAAAAACCATCTAACTGTTAATGATGTAGATGAGGAAGAGTGGTCTACAGCGTGGAAGAAATATTATAAGCCTGTTCAAGTTTCTGATAAGATTACAGTTAAACCAACATGGGAAGAATATACACCTAAGACATCAAATGAACTTATTATTGAACTAGACCCAGGAATGGCTTTTGGAACGGGGACACATGCGACGACACAATTAAGTTTACGTGCATTAGAAAAATATGTTCATCAAGAGGATTTAATTTTAGACGTAGGTTGCGGTTCTGGTGTGTTGAGCATTGCTTCTATTCTTTTAGGAGCTAAACGTGTTTTGGCGTACGATTTAGATGAAGTCGCAGTAAAAAGCACTACAATAAACGCTGAATTAAATCAAGTAAATAATAATATTGATGTTAACCAAAATAACTTGTTAGAAGGTATTGATAACAAAGAAGCAGACATTATAGTTTCCAATATTTTGGCTGAAATAATTATTAAATTGACAGAAGATGCCTGGTGTAATCTGAAAAGTGATGGATTACTTATCACTTCTGGAATTATAAAAGATAAAGAAAAATTGGTTATCGGAGACTTACAAGAGAAAGGTTTTAATATTATTGCGACAGATGAAATGGATGGTTGGATATCCATTATTGCAAAAAAGATATAAAAAGTAGGTGTGATAGATTGCAGCGCTATTTTATTCCTGAAGAGGATTGGAAGGACGATAAAATATTAATAAAAGGCGATGATCAACATCATATCACTCGAGTTATGCGTTTAAATGTATCTGATCAGATCATTTGTGTTCATCCAAGTAGTTATGTAGCAATATGCAAAATTACAAATATAAATGAATCATATGTTGAAGCAATGATTGAGCAAGACTTGCATGAAGATAAGGAATTACCAGTTTCAATTACAATCGCTCAAGGTCTTCCTAAAGGAGAAAAATTAGACTTCGTTCTACAAAAAGGAACAGAACTGGGCGCTGCTGCCTTTATCCCTTTTCAAGCAGATCGCTCTGTAGTAAAATGGGATCATAAAAAGTTTTCCAAAAAAAAGCAGCGTTTTACCAAGATAATAAAAGAAGCAAGTGAACAAAGCCATCGAAATAAACAACCCATGATAACTTCATTTATGACATTACCTGAGCTTATAGAGGAAAGTAAACGCTATGATAAAAAAATATTTCCTTATGAGGAAGAAGCAAAAGGATCAGACCATCAATTATTTGGTGATGTTGTAAATGGGATTAAAAAAGGAGACAAAGTCCTCGTTTGTATAGGACCAGAAGGGGGATTTTCTCAAAAAGAAGTGGACATGTTAAAGGAAAATGATTTTCTGCCTGTCCGGCTTGGTCCAAGGATTTTAAGAACAGAAACAGCTGCATTATATGTTTTAGCCAGTGTTTCATATCATTTTGAAGAATTGAGGTGTACATAATGCCAACGGTAGCATTTCATACATTAGGATGTAAAGTGAATCATTACGAAACAGAAGGTATTTGGAGAATGTTTAAAGAAAATGGTTATGAACGTGTTGATTTTAATCGACAATCTGATGTATACGTTATTAATACATGTACGGTTACGAATACAGGTGATAAAAAGAGTCGGCAAATTATCCGCCGTGCGATTCGTAAAAATCCGGAGGCTATTGTATGTGTAACAGGTTGCTACGCACAGACTTCTCCGGGAGAAATAATGGAAATCCCCGGTGTCGATGTTGTGGTAGGGACTCAAAATCGTAAAAATATGATTATGTACATTGAAGAACACCAACGTACTAGACAACCAGTCAACGGTGTCGCTAATATTATGAAAAATCGTGTCTTTGAAGAAATGGACGTCCCTGAATTTACCGATCGTACAAGGGCTTCTTTGAAAATACAAGAAGGATGTAATAATTTTTGTACATTTTGTATTATCCCCTGGTCTAGAGGGCTTTTAAGGTCAAGGGATCCAGAAAACGTTATCTCTCAAGCTCAAAAACTTGTTGATGCGGGTTATAAAGAAATTGTTCTAACTGGAATTCATACAGCTGGGTATGGTGAAGATATGAGTGATTATAATTTTGCTAAATTGCTAAGAGATCTAGAATCAAAAGTAGACGGATTAAAAAGAATCCGAATATCTTCTATTGAAGCAAGTCAAATCACTGATGAAGTCATTGCTGTACTTGATCACTCTGAAAAAATTGTCCGTCATCTGCATATTCCACTTCAATCTGGATCTGATACAGTTCTTTCACGGATGAGAAGAAAATATTCAAGTGATTTCTATTATGAAAAAGTAAAACGTATTAGAGAAGCATTACCCCATTTAGCCATCACTTCTGACGTTATTGTTGGATTTCCAGGAGAAACTGAGGAAGAATTTACGGAAACTTATAATTTCATCAAAAAAGTAGGCTATTCTGAATTACACGTGTTCCCTTTCTCCAGACGTACTGGCACACCAGCTGCACGCATGGCTGATCAGGTGGATGAAGGGATTAAGAATGAACGTGTTAATAAAATGATTGCTCTCTCAGATCAATTAGCTAAGGAATATGCTGGAACTTATGATGGGGAAGTTTTGGAAGTAATCCCTGAAGAAGTTATCGAAAATGGAGAGAAATCCATTTTATTAGAGGGGTATACAGACAACTATTTAAAAGTTCAATTCGAAGGTGAACCAGAGTTAATAGGAAAAATTGTTCGTGTTAAATTAACTAAAACGGGTTATCCGATTAACACAGGAGTGTTTGTGAAAGTCGTTGAAGATGCATCACACGCTAAAATAGAAGCCTAGTCCTATGTGACTAGGCTTCTACCTGTTTATAATAGCTTTTACAAAAGGTAAATGGTATCATGAAGATGTACGTACAACATAGCTGAAAGGGTGTAGAAGATTGAGTGAAAACTTAGCAAAGTATATTGATCATACATTATTAAAACCTGATACGACGCAGGAACAGATTGGACTACTATTGAAAGAAGCTAAAGAATATGAGTTTGCGTCTGTTTGTGTTAATCCTTATTGGGTATCCTACAGTGCTGATTTTTTGAAAGAGGCAAATGTGAAAGTATGTACAGTGATAGGCTTTCCACTAGGAGCTACGACCACAGATACAAAAGTATACGAAACAAAACAAGCTATTGAAAATGGAGCAACAGAAGTGGATATGGTAATTAACATCGGTGAATTAATATCGGGAAATGTCGACAACGTTCATCAAGATATAATAGCTGTTGTTAAGGCAGCTGAAGGAAAAGCTTTAACAAAAGTGATTATTGAAACATCACTATTAACTGATGAACAGAAAGTTAAGGCTTGTGAGTTAGCTAAATCAGCAGGCGCGGATTTTGTTAAAACATCTACCGGATTCTCAGGTGGCGGGGCAACTGAAGCAGATATAAAGTTAATGCGTAAAACAGTTGGAACAAAAATGGGAATTAAAGCTTCAGGTGGTGTGCGTACTCGTCAAGATGCCCTATCAATGATTGAGGCGGGAGCGACGCGAATCGGTGCAAGTGCGGGGATAGATATAATAAAAGAATCATAAACATATCTTATATCTTATTATAATGCAGACGATGAAAACGAAGAAAAAATCATTGATTGAAGTTTATAATCACAGAAAAATTGTGTTGACCATAGCCCAAGGTTATATTATAATTACACAAGGCATAATAATCTTTAGATTGCCTGTATCATTTGTTTTATGCTTCGGAGGGAGGGAAATAAGCATGTCAAATTCTACTCGCGTTCGTAAAAACGAGTCTCTTGAGGATGCTCTTCGTCGCTTTAAGCGTAGTGTATCAAAAAGCGGTACACTATCAGAATATCGTAAGCGTGAATATTATGAAAAGCCTAGCGTGCGCCGTAAAAAGAAATCGGAAGCTGCTAGAAAACAAGCTGCTAGAAGACGTAAATAACTAAAGAAGGTGTCTTGAAATGTCCTTAACAAATCAGCTTAATGCTGACATGAAAGACGCAATGAGAAGTAAAGACAAAGAAACTTTGAATGTTATTCGTATGGTAAAAGCTTCTTTGCAAAATGAATCAATTAAACTTAGCAAAAATGAACTTTCAGAAGATGAAGAGCTTACTATACTTTCAAGAGAATTAAAGCAAAGGAAAGATTCCCTCCAAGAATTTAGTTCAGCTGGACGTGATGATCTAGTTGGAAAAATAAACAATGAAATTGCAATTCTTGAAAAATATATGCCCGAGCAATTATCAGATGACGAATTACAAACTATTGTTCAAAAAACAATTCAAGATACTGGTGCAACTTCTATAAAAGATATGGGAAAAGTGATGGGTGCCTTAATGCCAAAAGTAAAAGGAAAAGCAGACGGCTCACGTGTAAATCACTTAGTAAGAGAATTATTGAATTAACTGAAAATCCTTGTCAAATTATGGCAAGGATTTTTTATTTAGCCCATATATTGAGAATAAACTATCTTCTACATATCACGCACACCAAATTATATGGTATTATTTATATAATATAAAGATTTTTAAAGAAAAAATGAAACCTATACTATTATTAAGACGTATATTATATAAGTAAAAAAGTAAAGAGGAGGTGATGTTTTGCGTGTTAGAAAAATTGCCCCATACATAACCTTGTTTGTAGTCATACTTACATTATTATCATTTGATAATCTTGAACACATAACAGCAGCAGATAGTGAAGGGGAAGGTAAACTTGTCTATGTCGTACCTGTTGAAAATGAAGTTGAAAGAGGTTTAGAGGCCTTTTTAAAACGAGTCACACAAGAGGCAATGGAAGAAGGGGCCAATCATATTATCTTTGAAATCGATACACCTGGTGGTCGTGTAGACGCTGCAGGGCAGATTGCCAATATACTACAAAATCTAGAAATTCCGTCAACATCGTTTATAATAAACGAAGCTTTGTCCGCTGGTTCATATATAGCTTTAAACACCGATAGTATATATATGAAACCCCATGCAACGATGGGGGCAAGCGGTGTTATTACTCAAGAAGGAACAGCTGCAGATAAAAAAGCTCAATCAGCTTGGCTTGCGGCTATGAAAAGCGCTGCTGAATCAAAAGGCAGAGATCCATTATATGCTGCCGCAATGGCAGATCCAGACATTGACCTTCCAGAGTACAGTGCGGGTAAGGGGGAGTTTTTGACACTTGGACCGAAAGTAGCAGAAGATATTAATTACTCAGAAGGTACACTTAATAATCGAACTGAACTTTTACATGAGCTTGATTTATCCGGAGCCACTGTAGTTGAGACCGAAACAAGTCTTGCTGAGGAAGCTGCTCGCTTTCTGACTAATCCGGTTGTCATACCCATTCTTTTATCTATTGCTAGTCTTGGGCTGGTCGTAGAATTATATTCCCCTGGTTTTGGTGTACCTGGGATTATGGGATTAATTGCTTTAGTTCTGTTCTTTTATGGACATATTATTGCAGGCTTAGCTGGAATGGAAGCTATTATTTTATTAATAATAGGAATAATTTTAATTATAATAGAGTTTTTTGTTGCCGGTGGAATCATTGGGCTGCTAGGGGTAGGAGCTGTTCTTACTTCTCTATTTTTATCTGGCGCCAGCATTACTCATATGTCCTTAAGTATAGCAATTGCATTAATTGTAGCAATTGTAATGGCAGTTATATTGTTTAAGTGGATAGGGATGGATCGAGGGGTTTTCCGTCATATTGTTTTAAGGGATAGTGCTACAACAGAACAAGGATATGTTTCTTCTGAGAATAAACTCGAATTAATAGGTTTAGAAGGAAAGACAGTCACCCCTTTAAGACCCTCAGGTACTGCCGAGATCAACGGAGAACGGGTTGATGTTGTCTCAGAGGGTGGATTTATTGAAGTGAATCAAAAGGTTAAGGTTGTTAAAGTGGAAGGCGTCCGCGTCGTTGTACGTGTTGGATGATAATCAAAGATTTTATTAATCTACGATGCCAATTACTTTAATATATAAAATATTTAGGAGGAAATATTATGGGATTAGGAGAAGTTATGCCGATTATTTTAATTGCAGTTATTTTGATTGCAGTAGCTATTTTATTTACTTTTATTCCAGTGATGCTCTGGATCAGTGCGCTTGCTGCCGGGGTTAAAGTAGGGATATTTGAATTAGTTGGGATGAGACTGCGTCGTGTTATTCCTAACCGCGTCATTAACCCGTTAATTAAAGCTCATAAAGCAGGGTTGAGTGTTAGTACGAATAAGCTAGAAAGTCACTATCTTGCTGGTGGTAATGTTGATCGCGTAGTTAATGCTTTAATTGCAGCACATCGCGCGAATATTGAGCTATCTTTTGAACGTTGTGCTGCAATCGACCTGGCTGGCCGTGACGTACTTGAGGCTGTGCAAATGAGTGTTAATCCTAAAGTTATCGAAACACCATTTATAGCGGGTATTGCTATGGATGGAATTGAAGTGAAAGCTCTCGCTCGTATAACTGTAAGAGCAAATATTGATCGACTTGTAGGGGGAGCTGGTGAAGAGACCGTTATCGCCCGTGTAGGTGAAGGTGTTGTTAGTACAATAGGTAGTTCAGAAACACATAAGCAAGTGTTGGAAAATCCAGACTCAATCTCACATACAGTTTTAGCGAAAGGCCTAGATGCAGGAACAGCTTTTGAAATACTATCTATTGATATTGCGGATGTAGACATTGGTAAGAATATTGGAGCTATCTTACAGACGGATCAGGCTGAAGCGGATAAAAACATCGCACAAGCGAAAGCGGAAGAACGCCGTGCAATGGCTGTGGCTCAAGAACAAGAAATGCAAGCCAGAGTTGAAGAAATGCGTGCATATGTGGTTGAAGCAGAAGCTGAAGTACCTAAGGCGCTTGCTGAAGCCCTTCGTTCTGGAAATCTTGGTGTCATGGATTATATGAATTATAAAAATATTGATGCCGACACAGATATGCGTGATATGATTGGTCGTCTGTCTAAAGATGATCATGAACATAATCATGGAGAAGATGAAGATTAATTTAATGCCTGATCATTAAAGGAGCGACATGATGGAAACGATTATAGATTTTATCTTCAGTAACTTCATCATAGTTCTAATTATTATCGGAGGTCTTGCCAAACTATTTGGTGGGGATAATCAGGAACAACAAAAAAAGCAAACTAATCGTACACCACGGCCTGTTGAAACAAGAAAACAGGCCTCCCTACCTCGGGGAAGGACGGAAAAACATAATAGACGACAACATGCAAAAAACGAAACATCATCCAGTCCAATCGGTGAAACCGGTTCTATAGGCGAAGATATTTCAGTAGAAGACCAACAGCAAAAACAGCTTGAACAATTGGCAGGGAAAATGCAGAACGAAACTATACAAAATTTTGATGATTTACCTAATCAAATCGATTACGAACATCAATCTTTCTCTTCTATGCAGAGTAAAACAACGAGTCCATCTTTACAGGATAATAATAAATATAAAAAAGAAGTAAAGAAACAAATGAAAAAAAGACTGTCAAGAAAAGGGCTGACTGAAAGTATTATTATGGCTGAAATTTTAGGCCCTCCTAGGGCTAGGAAACCTTATAAAAGTGTTATTGATGAAAGAAGATAACTACATCACTCATGGTAAGTTGGAACTTACCATGAGTGATTTTTTTATGTTTTTAAATAAAGCTTCTAAAACTTTTATTTCCATATCTAAAAACAACTCCTGTTTAAAGTTTAATGTTCTTATCTTCCTTGAATAATCATAAATATAAAAATGAGAGGAGACTGCTTATATGAAAAAGTGGCATCAACGCATTCGACCATTATTAAGAAAATACTTTGATTTACCATCTGATGTATTGTTAGAGCTTCCTAGAATCACTATGATTGGTCAATTGCATGTTTATATAGAGAACCATAAAGGACTAGCAGTTTTCACAGATACAGAACTAAGATTAAAAATGGCAAAAGGTTATATTCAAATACAGGGAAGTTCGTTTGTATTAAAGACCATGTTACCAGAAGAAATATTATTAGAAGGAACAATCTCGGAAGTGAAATTTATTCCATAATAAAGGAGTGACACAATGAAACCCATTCAAGGCTCTTTTCTTTCTGGATACGTCAGGATAAGTATAGAGGGTCATTTACCTGAAATGTTTTTTCAATCTTGCATAAATCAAAGCATTCCAGTCTGGAATATTAAAAAAGAAGCGAAGGATAAGTGTAGTGGCAATATCAAATTAGAACATGTCCAACTCATTAAAAGAATCAATAGACAACATCGATATAAAATTAAATTCACACAAAAGAAAGGTATACCTTTCTTTTTCAACCGTTTTTTAGGTAAGAAAGAATTAATTTTTGGACTTATAGTCGGTATAATGCTCGTTATTTTTTTATCGAATATTATTTGGAAAGTAGAAATCACAGGGGTGCCAAAAGATTTAGAAGAAAAAATTAGTGAACAATTAACGAGCTATGGTATTCATCCAGGTGTATGGAAGTTCACGTTAGATTCACCTGGAGATATTCAAAGACAATTAGAAGAAGATGTACCTGAATTACTATGGGTTGGTGTACATAAAAAAGGTACAACCTTTGTACTTGAAGGAGTAGAGAAACTAATTGTTGAAAAAGAAAAGGTTCAAGGTCCCCGTGATTTGGTTGCAACTAAAACAGGTGTTATTAAAAAAATGTATGTGTCTAAAGGACAACCTAAAGTCCAAGTTAATGATTATGTGGAACCAGGTGATTTGCTCGTTTCTGGAAATTTAACTAATAAAGACGATGAAGAAGATAGTGAAAAAGGAGAAAAAAAACCAATTTATGTATCTTCCGAGGGGGAAGTTATTGCTAATACTTGGTATGAGCTATCAGTTACAGTACCTTTAAAAACAAATCACGAGAGGTTAACAGGAAATCAAGTAAATAAATATTATCTACAAATGAATGATATAAATATACCAATCTGGGGATTTCGCTCACCTGAATATGAATTAAGCACAATTGAAAATGAACATAATGCTATTCGATTTTTAAGATGGCAGTTACCGGTGAATATTGTGAAATCGACAATTAGCGAGAAAGAACACCTTGATATGGAGCGAAGTAAAGAAGAGGCAATAAAGACTGGAGTCGAACAAGCTAAAAAAGAGCTGAAACTTCAGTTAGGATCCGATGTTGAAATTACTTCTGAAAAACTTTTGCATCAAACTATCGAGAATGGTAAAGTAAAGTTAAAGTTATATACTACTGTAGAAGAAAATATTGTTAAGGAACAACCGATAAAAGGTGATGATAAAAATAAAAAGGAATAATTCAACATATACCCATTAATTTATTTACTAATTTAACTAATCAAGGAGATTGAACATGCCTGACAACCTTCATAAGATTGATTTACAACTTAATGGACCGAATGAAGCATTAGATCTTTTTGGAATAAATGACAAATATTTAAAACATATAGAAGATCAATTAAATGTTACAATTACAACCCGCGGAGAACAAGTTAGTGTTTCTGGTGATAAATCTGATATTACTCTTGTTGAAGATATACTTTTAACTGTTTTATCAGTTATAAGAAAAGGTCAAACAATAACCGAACGAGATATTGTTTATGCAATTGACTTGGCGAAGAAGGATAAAATAAATCAATTTGAAACATTGTTTGAAGATGAAATTACACGGAATGTTAAAGGCAAACCAATCCGTGTTAAAACATTAGGTCAAAAAAAATATATTTCAGCAATAAAGTCGAATGATTTAGTGTTTGGAATTGGACCAGCTGGAACTGGAAAAACGTATTTAGCTGTAGTGATGGCCGTACATGCTTTGAAAAATGGTTTAATAAAGAAAATTATTTTAACCCGACCCGCAGTCGAAGCAGGGGAAAGTTTAGGTTTTCTTCCAGGAGATTTAAAGGAAAAAGTCGACCCGTATCTACGCCCACTTTACGATGCATTACATGATGTTCTTGGTGTAGAACATACAATGCGTCTGATTGAGCGAGAGACGATAGAAATTGCACCTTTAGCCTATATGCGTGGAAGAACGCTTGACGATGCCTTTGCAATTTTAGATGAAGCGCAAAACACAACGCCAGAACAGATGAAAATGTTTCTTACAAGACTTGGTTTCGGCTCGAAAATGATTATAACGGGTGATATTACCCAAGTTGATTTGCCGCGAGGTGTTCAATCTGGACTTAAAGAGGCCGATAAGTTCCTATCTGATATAAATGGAATTTCTTTTGTTCATTTAGATCAAACCGACGTCGTCAGACATCCACTTGTACAACGTATTATTGATGCATATGAAAAAGAGAACAAGTAATTTTAAATAATTGCAAAAAGCCCGCAAAGCGGGTCTTATTTATATATAATACTTACCTAAAACATGAGGTGCTCGTTATGCTTACAAATTTAAAAGAAAAAATATCAATTTTTCTTAAAAGTAAATCAAACTGGTTTGTCATTAGTTTAGCTGTTCTTGTTTTAGGTATTTTCTTTTTCTTAATGACATTTAATAATGTTTATACTAAGACATATGATATAGAACGATTTAATCGAGCCAAAGAAACGATACGTTCACCTATTACAATTGAGAATGAACAAGAGACTGAGCGTAAAACAAGAGAAACCTCTCAAGCTGTGCAAGATCGTTATGATATATCAACTGAAATTACTGATGAGAGAATTAAATATGTTGAGGAGATATTTGAAGCACTAGATAAAATGGAAGATGAAATTGATGGAGATGCTGAGGCAAAAAAAGATGATAAGGATGAAGAAGAGGAGAATGATGAAGATAAAGATAACGCTATTCCCTTTCAAGAGAAACTCAATCATCTTAAAGAAATATTATCTGAGCAAATAACAGACAATATAAACGATAGTGTCTTGATGACTTTAATTGAAATCCCTGTTGAAGATAGGGAAGAGGGAAAAAAAGTTTTAATTGATTCACTGAAGAATACCCTTGAAAAAGGGGTTCGAACAGAAACAATAAAGAGTGCCTCAACTGAAGTGAAGGATAATCTCAAATTTAGTCATCTTAATAGCGAATTGAAAGTAGCTTTATATGAAGTAGCAGAATTTGCAATTGCAGAAAATTCATTTTTCGATGTTGAAAAAACAGCTAAAGCACGCAAAGAAGCGGAGAGTAATGTGGAGCCTGTCGTTATTAGAGCAGGTGAAATCATTGTCAGAGAAGGGCAAACCATTACAAATGAGAAATATGATGAGCTGATACTCGTGGGCTTATTAAATAAAGAAAGAAATATTTACCCGATTATTGGATTGTCTATATTAATTGTTTTATTAATATTAGTTATCGCCAATGAATTGGTTAATCTTGATAAGAATAATAATCTAGATAAGCGAAAAATGGCTACAATATTATTAATAAGTGTCATAGTTGTGGGTATGATGAAAATAGTAAGTGTGTTTATGTCACAAACGGATCAACTCTTTTATGTAGTTCCTGTGGCAACAGGTGTATTGCTCATTAAGCAATTGATTAATGATAGATTAGCTATTGTACTCGCCTTTTTGTATTCTATATTGGGGTTTGTTATTTTCAATGGAGAAATTCCAGGTTCACTTAATATGGAGGCTGGCATATACTTCTTTTTCTCTCAAATGGCGGCCATCATCTTTTTAAGAAATTTAAAAGATCGATTAGCAGTCATAAAAGCCGGGTTTGGTATGTCGGTTATCAATATAATGTCTTTATTACTATTTATATTTCTTTCTTTCGAAAAATATACCTTTATAGATATACTTATTCAATCTGGTTTGGGAATTACTTCAGCTTTCTTATCGACTGTACTTACAATCGGACTTTTACCGTTTTTCGAGACGGGATTAGGCATTCTTACTGACATTAAATTATTACAATTGTCAAGTCCAAATCAACCATTACTCAAGAAAATTTTAACGGAGGCTCCTGGAACCTATCACCACTCTGTAATGGTTGCTAATTTAAGTGAGACTGCGTGTGAAGCGATTGGGGCTAATGGATTGCTCGCAAGGGTAGGAGCTTACTATCATGATATTGGGAAGACGGTAAGACCACATTATTTTATTGAAAATCAATTGGCTGTTAGAAACCCACACGACTTTTTAGCGCCAAGACAGAGTGCGGATATCATTATTAGTCACCCATATGATGGTGCGGATATGCTTAAAGAAGCAAAAATGCCAAAAGAAATCATTGATATCGCTTTGCAACATCATGGAACGTCATTACTTAAATATTTCTATTATAAAGAGAAGGAAAATGATAAATCAGTCAAT
This sequence comes from Virgibacillus sp. MSJ-26, assembly GCF_018918075.1. Lineage (GTDB taxonomy): Bacteria > Bacillota > Bacilli > Bacillales > Amphibacillaceae > MSJ-26. Next base: position 144,628 of record NZ_JAHLPW010000005.1, on the reverse strand, counting down.
GAAAGAGAATTCCGTTATCCAGGTCCTAAACCGCAAACAAAAGAAGCAGCCATCGTATGTATCTGTGATTCAGTTGAAGCTGCCGTTCGTTCTCTGAAAGAACCGACTGAACAAAAAATAGAGGACATTGTTACATCAATAGTAAATGACCGGCTGCAAGATGGCCAATTGGATGAATGTCCAATTACAATAAGTGAGCTTAATACAATTCATCAGACCATTTGTGAAACGTTGAAGGGAATATTTCATTCTCGTATCCAATATCCAACAGAGGAGGCAAACTAAATGCATATACATTTTCAAGATAACACTCAAACAGTTACCGCCGAAAATATAGACTTGTTACAAAATATTTTGCTGTTTGCTGCAAATAAGGAAAAAGTTCCTCAGGAAGCAGAGGTTTCAGTTAACTTTGTCAATAACCAAGAAATCCAAGAGATAAACCGTAATTATCGACAGATAGATAAACCGACTGATGTTATTTCATTTGCACTCTTAGATCCAGTTGAAGGAGATGTAGGGATAATTGGTGGAAATATACCCTTGGCACTTGGAGATATTGTGATTTCAGTTGATAAAGCAAACGAACAAGCTGATGAATATAATCACTCATATGAGCGTGAACTTTCCTTTTTAGCTGTTCATGGATTTCTTCATTTATTAGGGTATGATCATATGAATCAAGAAGACGAGAAAGAGATGTTTGAAAAGCAAGAGTTAATTTTAGGAGAGTTTAATCTTGGCCGATAGGAAGAAAGGTATTGGTCTTAAGCATGCATGGCATGGTATTAAAGTTGCTATTAAATTAGAACGTAATTTTAAAATACATGTCGTCATAGGTTTATTAGTCATTATGATGAGTGTCTATTTCAATATAGCTACGTTTGAATGGTTAGTGATTCTATTAGTAATTGGTAGTGTCTTAGTAGCGGAAATATTTAACAGTACGATAGAAAAATTACTGGATTATTTAAATCCAGCGATTCACCCCGCTGCAAAAATTATTAAAGATTTATCTGCAGCTGCCGTTCTTATCACTGCATTTACAGCTGTTATTATAGGATTAATTATTTTTATACCTAAACTTATTAATGTATTTACTTAAAAACTGCAATTAATTTGCAGTTTTTTTTATTATATTCATGAATGTTGAATCGATGTTATTACTATTAAGGTTGATAAACAAGTCTTTGTTTGTGTTAAAATATGGGATATAAAGTTGAATAATACAATGTTATTATAAGTTTTGTCGAAAGTGTGAAATCAACTATTTTTTGTAGTAAGATATAGATAATCAAATGGAGGTCTCAACATGAAAACTAACTATAATTCAGGATTTATAGCAATTATTGGGCGCCCTAATGTAGGTAAATCAACATTTATGAACAGAGTTATCGGACAAAAGATCGCTATAATGAGTGATAAGGCACAAACAACACGAAATAAAATACAAGGTGTCCTCACAGATGAAGACTCTCAAATGGTCTTTATAGATACACCAGGAATCCATAAACCAAAGCATCGATTAGGAGATTTTATGGTGAAAATGGCGGAAAGCACATTGAACGAAGTAGATGCGATTATGTTTATGATTGATGCTAGAGAAGGGTATGGCCGTGGAGACCAGTATATTATCGACCGATTAGAAAAAGTAAAAAAGCCGGTATTTTTAATTGTAAATAAAATAGATTTGGTTCATCCTGATGAACTGTTGCCGCTGATTGATTTTTACCGTGAGAAATATGAATTTGAAGAAATTGTACCAGTCTCTGCTCTGCAAGGAAATAATGTGGATCACTTACTTGATGTATTAAAACAACATTTACCTGAAGGCCCTCAATATTATCCTAAGGATCAAGTGACAGACCATCCAGAAAGATTCATTATTAGCGAACTCATTCGAGAAAAAGTACTGCATTTAACAGAAGAAGAAATACCTCATTCCGTTGCTGTCAGAATAGAGAACATTGAAAAAAGAAACCAGGGAAAATTACTTATTCAAGCAACCATTATTACTGAACGAGCCTCTCAAAAAGGTATTTTGATTGGTAAGAAAGGTAGTATGCTTAAAGCAATTGGAAAAAAAGCACGAGAAGAAATTGAAGTATTATTAGGAACTCAAGTTTATCTAGAATTATGGGTTAAAGTTCAAAAGGATTGGCGTAATAAACAGCGTCAATTAGATGAGTTTGGCTTCAAACATGATGAATATTAACTCACTTGGAAAAAATTATTAGTTATTCTTTTTTAATAAGGGGTAAATATAAACATATAGCACATTACCTTCAATATGTTTGAGGTCCAGAAATAAAAACATTAAGTTTAAGAAAGGTGGTTTTCTTGTGATCGATGTAACATGGAAGTTATTCAGTCAAACGGGAAATATTGAAGCCTATTTACTTTTACGAGAGTTAGAAGGCAGTAACCAATTGAATACTGATCTATCACATGCTTCTGAACCATCAACATTTAATTCAAAAGAGATGGTTTATAAACCCCATTAAGAGATAATATTAGAGCAGAAGGTGACGATGTGTGCTTGAAAAAATAAATGGCGTGATTATAAAAACGCATGACTATAGTGAAACACATAAAATAATTACGATATTCAGTAAAAAAATAGGGAAATTTACTGCTCTTGCAAGAGGCGCTAAAAAGCCTAAAAGTAGAATGGCTGCCTTAACGCAGCCATTCATATATGGTGAATTCTTCGTTTATATTTCTAAAGGACTTAGTACACTCCAACAAGGAGATGTTGTTAATTCTTTTCGAGCCATTCGTGAGGATATAATTAAAACGGCTTATGCTGCTTATATAGCAGAGTTAACGGATAAATTACTCGACACAGGCTCACCGGAATATTATTTATATGAACAATTTTATAAAACACTTGATTGGATATCGGAAAATGAAGACCTGGATATCCCGGTGATTATGTATGAATTAAAATTATATAAAAAAGCAGGATTTGCACCATTTGTTGATTACTGTGTTAATTGCCGTGAAGATAACAGACCATATTCTTTTTCTGTTCAAGAAGGAGGACTTTTATGTGATAAGTGTAAAAGTTCTACAGATCCCTATGCGGTTCGGCTGCCAGATGGTGTTGCAAAGTTATTATACATGCTTGTTCATGTCGGCATCGAACAAGTCGGTAACATTGCAGTAAAAAGAGAGAATAAGGAGTTACTTAGAAAATTACTTGACTCCTACTATGATCGTTATGGTGGATATTACTTGAAATCAAGAAAAGTTTTAAACCAACTACATTTGCTTAAGTAGGTAAAAAGTTGACATTTTCTAAAGTATCTTGTATATTATTGCTACATATTTTCAATACATAAATGCAAGGATAGAGAGAAGTAATTATCATTTACTAATCAAAGCGAGTCCAGAAAAGTGAAAGCTGGATATTAGGGTGGTAAAGAATGGCACTCTTGAGCATTTCACTATTATAAAGTGGCTCTTACAGGAGAGCAAATAGGGTGGAACCGCGGACTAAAAATCGCCCCTATGTCTATTTAAAAGACATAGGGGCTTTTATTTATATTTAAAGAAAATTGGAGGTTTATTAAATGAACATACAGGAAATGATTTTGACGTTACAAAGGTACTGGGCTAATCAAAACTGTCTTTTAATGCAAGCATATGACGTGGAAAAAGGCGCTGGTACCATGTCACCGATGACATTACTTCATAGTCTTGGGCCAGAACCTTGGAACGTTGCATACGTAGAGCCATCAAGAAGACCAGCAGACGGTCGTTACGGAAAAAACCCAAATCGGCTTTATCAACACCATCAATTTCAAGTGATTATGAAACCATCACCAGATAATATCCAACAACTTTATTTAGATTCCTTGGTCGCTTTAGGAATTGATCCATTGCAGCACGACATTCGGTTTGTTGAAGATAACTGGGAGAACCCAACATTAGGTGCTGCAGGTCTAGGCTGGGAAGTTTGGCTTGATGGAATGGAAATTACTCAGTTCACCTATTTTCAACAAATTGGTGGTTTAGAAGCTTCTCCCGTTTCAGTCGAGTTAACTTATGGTATTGAACGTTTAGCATCTTATATTCAAGATAAAGAAAACGTATTTGATTTAGAATGGAATAGAGGCACGACTGTGGGGGATATATTTTCACAGCCCGAATATGAACATTCAAGATACGCTTTTGATGAATCCGACACCGACATGCTCTTTAAGCTTTTTTCAATGTATGAAAAAGAAGCAGCTGCAGCAATGGAAAAAAGGCTTATTTTCCCTGCATACGATTATGTTTTAAAATGTTCACATATATTTAATTTACTTGACGCCAGGGGAGTTATTTCTGTCACTGAACGAACTGGTTATATTACACGTGTTAGAAACTTAGCCAGAGAGATAGCAAAAAAATATGTTGAAGAGAGAGAAGAACTTGGATATCCGATGTTGAAAGAGGAGGTTGAGTAAATGGGTAAGAATGTTTTATTTGAAATAGGATTAGAGGAGTTACCTGCCCGATTTGTAGACCAGACTGAAAAACAGCTTGCTGACGAAACTGAACAATGGCTGAATGAATTAAGAATTTCTTATTCATCGATTAAGTCATTCTCGACACCACGCCGGCTAGCTATTTTAATTAAAAACATATCTGAAACGCAAACCTCGCTTGATGTTGAAGTGAAGGGGCCTTCTGAAAAAATAGCTAAAGAATCTGATGGTAGCTGGTCAAAGGCAGCATTAGGATTTACAAAAGGGCAAGGTAAAACTCCAGAAGACATATATATTAAGGAAGTTAAGGGCACGCCTTATATTTATGTAAATAAGTTTATTGAGGGAGAAAAGACGTTTAATTTACTTCCTACCTTTAAAAAGGTTATTGAGTCCCTGCAATTTCCGAGCAATATGAAATGGGGAACTGGTGCGATGCGTTTCGCCCGTCCGATAAGATGGCTGGTTGCGTTGTATGATAAAGAAGTTATACCATTTGAAGTAGCTAATGTGACGACTCAAAATATAACTTACGGACATCGTTTTCTTGGGCAGCAAGTTAAAATAGAAAATCCCCTTTACTATGAGGAGTTACTAAATGAAAATTACGTAATCGTAAATTCAGTTAAAAGAAAAGAGTTAATCGAGAACGGAATAAAACAACTAGAAAATCAGCATAGTTATATTATTTCTGTTGATCAAGGCTTATTAAATGAAGTTAAAAATTTAGTTGAATATCCAACTGTATTTATGGGTTCTTTCGACGATCAATATTTAAAACTTCCAACTGAAGTACTCGTTATTTCGATGAAAGAACACCAGCGTTATTTTTACGTTGAGGATAAGGACGGTAATTTACTGCCATACTTTATAGGTGTACGTAATGGAGATGATTATAAACTTGATAATGTTATCAAAGGGAATGAAAAAGTTCTCCATGCAAGACTTGCAGATGCTCAATTTTTCTATGAAGAAGATAATAAACATACAATAGAATATTATCAAAATAAACTTCGAAATGTCATTTTTCAAGAAAAATTAGGCACAATTAGTGATAAAGTAAAACGTATTAGATATATAACGAAAGAAATCGCGACACGCTTATCATTGTCAGAAGAGGAACTCCAAAAAGCAGATCGAGCTGCTGAAATTTGTAAGTTTGACCTAACGACGAACATGGTTAATGAATTTACTGAGCTGCAAGGGGTTATTGGTGAGAAATACGCCATGAACTTTGGTGAAGATGAAATAGTGGCCAAAGCTGTTAGAGAACATTACCTACCTAATCATGCTGCAGGTAAACTGCCAGAGTCGTTGATAGGTTCCATTGTTAGCCTCGCTGATAAACTTGATACGATAGTAGGAACAATTTATATTGGACTTACCCCCACTAGTTCGCATGACCCTTATGGATTAAGGCGTCAAACCATAGGTATTTTAAGAATTCTTGAAGCATGGAAGTGGGATATTTCCGTACGAGAATTATTTAATATCCCGTTTGAATTATATAATGAATTAGCTCTTAAACATAATATGGAAATAAATGCTAAAGAAATTTTACGTGATTTTATAAAGTACCGCGTGATGTTTTTACTTAAAGAACGACAAATCGAACCTGATGTTATGGAAGCTGTATTAAATAGAGGCGTTGAGAACTTACCTTATTTAATGAATAAAGCTAGTATAATCTCTTCAAAGAGAAATGATGATCGCTTTAAAATTGTTCAAGAAGCTCTTGTTCGCGTATTAAATCTTGCTAAGCAAGCAAGCGATGTTGAGATAGACCCAACTCTATTTGAGACGGAGGCTGAACAAAATCTTTTTAATGTCTTACAAGAGGTTACGCAAGCTTATCGCTCTAAAAGTAATGAAAAAGATGCTTCAGAGGCTTTAAGTCAGTTAAGTCAATTAGCTAAACCCATCCATGACTTTTTTGATACAACAATGGTTATGGTGGAAAATAAACAAGTACGCGATAATCGACTTGGATTAATTAATAGGATTAGTGAATTAGTTAAGGACTATGCTGATTTATCCGAAGTGGAATGGAAACAAAACTTTTAAATATTTGGCAAAAATATAGAACTCAGATAAAGAATAGTATAACTAAAATTCCCTTTTCGCTATAAATCGTATATAATAATACGAAAGTAGTGTGACGTATTCGCTTAGGTAGGGGTGAAAATGTGGAGTTATCAGAACGACAAGAAAAGATACTTGAAATTGTTAAAGAAAATGGGCCTATTACCGGTGAGAAAATAGCAGGTTGCTTAGAGTTGACAAGAGCAACCCTGAGGCCAGACCTAGCCATACTTACAATGTCAGGCTTTTTAGATGCACGGCCACGAGTAGGTTATTTTTATACTGGTAAAACTGGAACAGAATTGTTAACTGAGCGACTTAAAAAATATAAAGTTTCGGAATATCAATCTGTTCCTATAGTTGTTAAAGAAGATGTTTCTGTTTATGATGCAATATCTTCAATGTTTTTAGAAGATGTTGGAACCTTATTTGTTGTGGATGAGCATGCTTGCTTAACAGGCGTCTTATCCAGAAAAGATTTGTTACGTGCAAGCATAGGACAAAAAGATTTAAATGCGATACCTGTCCATATAATTATGACAAGAATGCCTAATATTGCTATTTGTTATAAAAGTGACTTACTAATAGACGCAGCAAAAAAGTTAATTGACAGACAAATAGATGGCCTACCTATTGTAAAGGACACAGAGCATGGGTGTGAAGTCATTGGACGTGTTACTAAGACAACAATTACCAAAGTTTTTGTAGAGTTAATTACAGATCACAATATATAACTTATAGAGGGGGCACAGCGATGGTTGTCAACCCAAATGTGTACGTTTTATCTGATTCCGTTGGTGAGACTGCAGAATTAGTTATTAAAGCTGGCTTAAGTCAATTTGTAAGCGGAGATTATGAAATACAAAGAATTCCATATGTGGAAGATACAGAAACAATTGAAGACGTATTATTCATGGCCAAAGAAAAAAATGCGATGGTTGGATTTACATTAGTTGATCCCTATTTAAGAGATTATGTAAATAAGAGAGCCACGGATTTAGGATTAGAAGCTATCGATATTATGGGGCCGATGATGCATTCAATGGAGAAGAAGTTTAACAAATCGCCACGGTTAGAACCGGGACTTGTTCATAAGCTTGATGAGGATTATTTTAAAAAAGTTGAAGCTATTGAATTTGCTGTTAAATATGATGATGGACGTGATCCAAGAGGCATAGCAAGGGCTGATATTATTCTTTTAGGTGTTTCTAGAACATCTAAAACTCCATTATCTCAATATTTAGCTCTGAAGCGATTGAAAGTGGCAAATGTCCCTATTGTGCCAGAAGTCGATCCACCTGAAGAATTATTTACGGCTAATCCCGCTAAATGCATAGGTTTGAAAATCACTCCAGATAAACTAAATGACATTAGAAGAGAGAGATTAAAAGCTTTAGGATTAGGTGATCAAGCAATCTATGCAAATATAAAAAGAATCCATCAAGAACTTGATTACTTTGATAGAGTCATTAATAGAATAGGGTGCCGAGTTATAGATGTATCTAATAAAGCAGTTGAAGAGACGGCGAATATCATTATCCATTCTATACAAGGTAAATAATGAGATCTATGACCAGCATTGCCAAATAAAGGTTTTTTAACCATAAAGGCTGGGACATAAGTATTATAGTTAATGTAAAAGCGAACGTGTTAAAGTATATTTCTTTATATACATTTTTTAAATCAACGTAGTATTTAACATTCACTTTCGTCTTTTAATAAATCAATACTTAGTTTTGTCGCAACCTCACTATGCCCTGAAAATTAGTGGATAAGGTCATCCGTCGATGATTTTACCCACTAATCTAGTTTTAATAGTATAAATTGGAATGTTGTGATGGTGTCGCTAATCACGTAGTAGCTGAGTCTATTTATTAGTATTTATCTAATTTATGTATTATAATCTTTTATTGGGTAAAAAATAGTGATAATTATGTTTAGAGATAGTGAAATTCTGAAAAATAAAACATTATTTATTTAGCAGGAGTATCTAAGGCTTGTGTAGAATTATAATTATTAGGGTAGTATGAAATTACTATTTTAAGTATTACTTGAGTAATTATCCGTAAAAGGAGTTGGATAAGTTTATCTTAAGGTTAAGAGTGGAAAATAAGAAATAGCATTTTAATGTATGAGTTCGCTAAGTCCTTCTTTAGATATGCTTTATAATATAGAAGGAATTTTTTTCGACAACGACAAGAATATTGTCGAAAAGGATTTACGATTATGATAGCGAATTAAAAAGTAATTAAGAAATTAACAATCTTCTGTGATAAAAATGAAAAACTGGTGGTATAAATGACAAATCAAATCCCAGAGGAAGTTATTGACAATATTAGGAAATCTAATGATATTGTAGATATCGTTGGGGAATATGTCCAATTGAAAAAGTCAGGAAGAAATTTTTTTGGACTATGCCCTTTCCATGGTGAAAAAACACCCTCATTTTCTGTAACGCAAGAAAAACAGATTTTTCACTGCTTTGGGTGCGGAAAGGGAGGAAATGTTATTACGTTCATGATGGAAATTGAAGGCTTTTCTTTTTTTGATGCTCTTAAATTTTTATCAGATCGTAGTGGCATAGAATTACCTATAGAAAATAAAGCAGAAAGTAATCTATCACAAGATAATCAAAGTCTCTTATCTGCTTATGAATGGTTATCAAAACTTTACCACCATCTTTTAAGACATTCAAAAGATGGAAAAGAAGGATATCATTATTTTAAAGAGCGAGGCATTACAGATGAAACGATTGATTTGTTTCAATTAGGATTCGCTCCAAATTTGAACGATTTCACAGCAACGTTTTTAGAAAAAAAAGGCTTTCATCTACAAACATTAGTTAGAGCTGGACTACTGACCATGAGAGATGATAAAACAGTAACTGATCGATTTCGTGGGCGAGTGATTTTTCCAATTAGGAATCATTTAGGAAAGACTATTGCATTCGGTGGACGAGCAATAAATGATGATGGACCGAAGTATTTAAATAGCTCTGAAAGTGAATTGTTCCAAAAAGGGCGAATGCTTTTTAACTTTGATTTGGCAAAAAAGCATATACGAACTTCCAATGAAGTTATTTTATTTGAAGGATATATGGATGTTATAAGTGCCTATCAGGCAGGAATTAAAAATGGAATTGCAACTCTTGGTACGTCTCTAACAGAAATACAATCGAAATTACTAAAGAGATATGTCGACACGGTAGTTATTTGCTTTGATTCGGATGAACCAGGAATTAAAGCAGCATATAAAGCAGCAACACTATTACAAAAGACAGGATGCTACGTTAAGATAGCGAATGTCAGGGACGGTCTCGATCCTGATGACTTTATTAAAAAGTATGGAGCAGAAGATTTTAAAAATAAAGTTATTAATGTAAGTGAGACCTTCATGAGTTTTTTAATGCGTTATAAAAAGAAAGATTTCAACCTGAGTCTAGAGGGAGATCGATTAAAATATATCGAACTAGTTATCAAGGATTTGGCATTAATTAATAGTCAAATTGAGAAAGAGTATTACTTGAAAGAACTGAGTGAAGAGTTTGATATATCAATGAACACTCTTGAGGATGAGCTCGCTAGACACCACCAAACTTTTAAGCAAAATAAGGATAAGGAAAAAAAAGACAGATATACTAATAATAGTACTACATTTTATCGAATTAACAAATTAAGACCAGCTTTTCATAATGCAGAAAGAAAATTAATCGCATATATGTTGAAGAATCGGGCTATAACTGATAAGGTACGCGAGGAAATTGGTGCTTCTTTTAATATTGATGAACATAAAGTCATCGCCACTCATTTATATGCCTTTTATGAAGAAGGGCATGAAGGTGATGTTAGTATATTTTTAGAGAAAATCCCGGAAGTTCGACTGAAACAACTTGTTACGGAGATTGCAATGATACCAATATCAGAAGAAATCAGTGAAAGAGAAATAAATGATTATATAAGAATTATTTCTACCGAGTTAACCGATACTGGGACGATTAATTCGTTAAGGGAAGAACAAAAAGTTGCTGAGCAGCAAAACGATTTTATTAAAGCAGCAGAAATTGCTTTAAAAATAATAAATATACAAAAAAAAGCAAGGTAACTTAATTAGTCAAAGTTATCATTATAATATTTTCGAATGGCGAAGAGTCATAATTTTAAATGTAGCTGGAAGGAGGGGGACTCATGGCCGAAAATGAATTTTCACATACTAAGGAAAACGAACATGAATTGACCCTTGAACAAGCAAAAGAACAATTACTAGAGATGGGCAAGAAACGCGGTACCTTAGCCTATGAAGAAATCGCGGATCGATTGTCAAACTTTGAAATAGAATCGGATCAAATGGATGAATTTTATGAGTACCTAGGAGAACAGGGTGTTGAAGTAATAGGTGAATCAGAAGATGATCCAAAAATGAAAGAAATAGCTAAGGAAGAAGAATTTAATGTTGAAGAGGATCTAAGTGTTCCATTAGGCATTAAAATAAATGATCCTGTACGCATGTACCTTAAAGAAATAGGTAGGGTAGATCTGTTATCTGCTGAAGAAGAAGTTGAATTAGCAACTCGTATTGAAAAAGGTGAAGAACTTGCTAAAAGAAGACTTGCTGAAGCAAACTTACGACTAGTTGTAAGTATAGCAAAACGCTACGTTGGGCGTGGCATGTTGTTCTTAGACCTTATTCAAGAAGGAAATATGGGTCTAATGAAAGCAGTTGAAAAGTTTGATCATACAAAAGGGTTTAAATTCAGTACGTATGCTACATGGTGGATTAGACAAGCTATAACTCGTGCTATTGCTGACCAAGCAAGAACTATCCGTATCCCGGTTCATATGGTAGAGACCATTAATAAGTTGATACGCGTTCAACGTCAATTGCTTCAGGATCTTGGAAGAGATCCGACCCCGGAAGAGATTGGAAAAGAGATGGAGCTTTCTCCTGATAGGGTCCGTGAAATTCTTAAAATTGCACAGGAACCTGTGTCGCTTGAAACCCCAATAGGTGAGGAAGATGATTCACATTTAGGTGACTTTATTGAAGATCAGGAGGCCGTGTCACCGTCAAATCATGCATCCTATGAACTATTAAAAGAACAGTTGGAAGATGTACTTGATACGCTAACCGACCGAGAAGAAAATGTTTTACGTTTGCGTTTTGGATTAGATGATGGCCGTACTAGAACCTTGGAAGAGGTCGGTAAAGTATTCGGTGTTACTAGAGAAAGAATTCGTCAAATAGAAGCCAAGGCTTTAAGAAAACTCAGACATCCAAGCCGCAGCAAGCGATTAAAAGACTTCTTGGAATAAGGGGATAGGGTAACAACGGACATTTGTGCAAAGCAGAGTTAGAAATACTTTGCACATTTGTTCTTTTATTTTAGATACTGCTCTAATTGTAAAATGATGACTTTGTTAACGTTTTCATTACTTGTAATATATATTACTTAATTCCATACCAAATTGCAACCCACAAAACATAGCTTTAATTTTAATTTGATTAAGTTAGTAAATAAACGATTCAAATTGTGATGTTTTATGTAAATATAATTTTTTTATACTAATCTCTTTAAAATAAATGTTTTTTCAAGTAATATATATATAGCTTTGCGCAATTAATAATAAAGTATAAGGGATTACATAAGGAGGAAAACAGAATGAAGAACCCAGTCATTCCTTACGCACTAATTGCTGGACTAGGTATATTTGCAGTCATTTTAGTATCTGTTTTGGGAGTTAACCAACGAAATGACATCCAGCAAGCAGAAGAAGGTGAACCAACAGAAGAGGTTCAAGAAGGCGAAACATCAGATGATCCGGAAGCGTTATTTGAAAATAACTGTGCTTCTTGTCATGGTGATGATTTATCAGGTGGTATGGGACCAGACTTAACTCAAATCGGGAACAAACACTCAGCAGATGAAATTAAGGAAATTATCCTTCAAGGTCAAGGGGATATGCCTGCTATAGATGTGGAAGATGAACAAGCTGAAGCACTAGCTGATTGGTTATCTGAAAAACAGTAAGTTATTTTAAATAATAAACAATAGAAGCTTTCTGGCTTTAACAGAAAGCTTTTCTTTTATCTTAATCTTAAGGAGTATAGTATGAAAGAAGAAATCACAGTTCCTCGACGTTTAAAAACTTTATCCTTTTATCTATCACAGGGCGCAAAATTTGCAGATATCGGCTCAGACCATGCTCTACTGCCAATCTATACATGTTTAAATGATTCAAAAGCAATAGGAATTGCTGGAGAAGTAAACAAGGGACCATATGAACGAGCGAAAGATAATGTTAAACAGTACCAGTTAAGTCACGTGATAGATGTCCGACTTGGGAATGGGCTCGCAATCATCCAACCCAATGAAATCAGTGAGCTTGTTATTGCTGGAATGGGAGGCCCATTGATTACTTCAATTTTAGAAGAAGGTAAGGGAAAGTTAGCATCGATTAATAAACTAATACTCCAACCAAATATTCACGCGAGAAAGGTTAGATATTGGTTATTTCAAAATAACTTTCAAATCACTGAAGAAACGATTCTAAAAGAAAATGGTCACTTTTACGAAATTATTGTTGGTGAATTTAAATCTGATACGTCACTAAAAAATATGCCATATGAAAGACAGGAAAAAGACTTTATTTTCGGACCAATCTTGCTGCAAAATAAAACATCACTTTTTAAGCAAAAATGGAGTGAAGAAAAAGAAAATATAATAAAAATAATAAATCAAATGAAAAAAGCAACAGTAAAAGATGATTCCAAAATCATGCAGTTTGAAAAAGAATTAAATTGGATTGAGGAGGTATTATCTTAATGACAAAATCAGTAACTAATTCTGAACTATTTAAAATAATGGAAGAATGGGCCCCACAACATTTAGCGTATGATTGGGATAATATCGGCTTACAAATAGGCTCTTATTCTCAAAAAACGACAAAAGTTATGGTGACACTTGATGTAGTAGAAGACGTCGTAGATGAAGCAATCGAAAAAGATGTTGATTTGATTATTGCGCATCACCCTATGTTATTTAAACCTCTTAAACGAGTTAACATAGACACCCATCAAGGGAGAATAGTTAGAAAGTTATTAACTCATAATATTACTGTTTATGCGGCTCATACGAATTTAGATTCGGCTGTTGGGGGCGTGAACGATTTACTTGCTGAGCCACTAAATCTTCAGTCAACTAAAGTATTAGTCGATGTCTATCATGAAGATTTATTTAAGGTGGCTGTATTCGTTCCAGTCACACATATGGAGGCCGTTCTAGATGCACTTAACAAAGCTGGGGCTGGCAATATTGGAAAATATAGTCATTGTACCTTCCAAACACAGGGTCAGGGAACATTTAAACCGCTAGAAGAAACAAATCCATTTATCGGATCAAAAGGAGAATTAGAGAAGGTCGAAGAAGTAAAAATAGAAACCATTGTACCTCATACTATATTATCCAAGTCTGTACAAAAAATGATCAAGGCACATCCTTATGAAGAAGTTGCTTACGATATTTATCCTCTTAAAAATCAAGGAAACGGTTTTGGTTTAGGAAGAATTGGTGAATTGAAAGAAAAGGTTACTTTAAAATCTTTTGCCGAATATATCAAAAAAGCATACGATATTCCATCAGTTAGAGTAACAGGTGATTTAACGCAAGAAGTGAAAAAAATTGCCATTTTAGGTGGTAGCGGAGAGAAATATATTTCAACAGCGAAGAAAAAAGGTGCCGATGTATATATTACAGGAGATATGACATTTCATACTGCACAAGATGCTGAAAACATGGGACTCTCGGTCATTGACCCAGGACACCATGTTGAAAAAGTGATGACAGAGGGTACCCGAAATTATTTGAAAAAGAAATTAACTACACAGAATGTGGATGTTATAATTTCTGAGGTAGATACAGAACCTTTTAAATTTATTTAGTAAAACAGACCACAAGTATATAAAAGGAGTTCACAAAGTATGGAAAAGAATAACTTTAATCAACTTTCTTTACAACCGGTGATGTTAGATGTTGTCCATAAATTAAAATTTAAGCATCCGACTGACATTCAAAAAAAGGTTATTCCACAAATTTTAAATGGAAATAGTGTCATCGGCCAATCATTTACAGGGTCTGGAAAAACACATGCTTATTTGCTGCCACTCTTCAACGACCTTGACTCAAATAAACAAGAAGTTCAAGTTGTCATTACAGCTCCAACTCGTGAACTAGCCAGGCAAATATTTGATGAAGTGAAGAAGATCATCAATTATGCTGACAAAGAAGATGAATGGCGGGCGCAACTATTGATAGGAGGAACTGATAAACAAAGAGCAATTGAAAAATTGAACCAGCCTCCTCAAGTTATTGTTGGTACGCCAGGTAGGATTTTAGATCTCGTTGATGAACATGCTATTTCAATATACAATGCTAAGTCGTTTGTTATAGATGAGGCTGACCTCATGTTGGATATGGGCTTTATAGAAGACGTAGACAAACTGTTGGTTAGATCGAATCTAGGTATCCAACTTCTTGTATTTTCAGCGACCATCCCAAAACGATTGCAACACTTTTTCAAAAAGTATTTAAGGAATCCTAGCTATATTAAAATTGATGATTTAATCCCTGAGAATATGGAGCATCGTTTAATTGATTTAAGACACCGCGATGAAGTAACGGTGATAATGGAGTTATCAAAAGTGATTCAGCCTTATTTAGCTTTAATTTTTACAAACGGTAAAGAAAAGGCAAATGAACTGGCGAGTCAGTTGCAAAGTGAGGGAATAGAAGTTGGACTAATACATGGTGGTTTAACTCCTCGTGAACGTAAAAGAATGCTCAAAGACATTCAAAGCTTACGTTACCAATATGTGGTTGCAACAGATTTGGCATCTCGGGGGATTGATATAGAGGGTATTAGCCACGTCAT
Organism: Virgibacillus sp. MSJ-26; assembly: GCF_018918075.1. Classification (GTDB taxonomy): domain Bacteria; phylum Bacillota; class Bacilli; order Bacillales; family Amphibacillaceae; genus MSJ-26. The sequence goes on along the minus strand of NZ_JAHLPW010000005.1, from coordinate 129,147 downwards.
CAATGCCCAATTACCAAAAGAAGAAAACTTTTATATTCATAGAGTAGGGCGGACAGCAAGAGCCGGGATGAAAGGAACAGCTATTAGTTTCTTTGACGAAGGTGATATTCCACTCATTAAAAAGTTGGAGGAAAAAGGAATCCCTTTTCTTTACTCAGATGTAAAAAACGGAGAATGGAAAGAAGTAAAACCTTGGGATGAGCGATCTGAGCGTTTAAAAAGGCAGACGTCAATGGATAAAGAGGCTTGGAAACGTGTTAAAAAACCTAAAAAAGTTAAGCCTGGCTATAAAAAGAAAATGAAGAAGCAACAAGAACAAATAAAAAAAGAATTAATACGAAGAAACAAACAAAAAAATCGTAAGAAATGATAACAGTCATATGGGAGAGTGGAAGCAATGTTAAAAATAGGATCACACGTATCAATGAGTGGAAAAAAGATGTTGCTTGGAGCAAGTGAAGAAGCAAAATCATATGGAGCTAATACTTTTATGATCTATACAGGGGCTCCCCAAAACACTAGGAGAAAACCCATTGAAGAATTAAATATCCCCGCTGGTAAGCAACATATGGAGGAAAATGGAATAAATATAAATGATATTGTTGTTCATGCACCCTACATTATCAATATTGCTAACACAACAAAACCTGCTACATTCGAACTTGGTGTCAATTTTTTACGTAACGAAATAGATCGAACTGCTGCGCTTGGAGCTACTCAAATCGTCTTACATCCAGGAGCTCATGTTGGCGCTGGAGCAGATAAAGGGATAGAGCGTATTATAGAAGGCTTGAATGAAGTATTAAATAAAAACGACGTTGTGCAGATTGCTTTAGAAACAATGGCAGGAAAAGGTACAGAAATAGGTAGATCTTTTGATGAAATTGCTAAAATAATCGATGGCGTCACACATAATGAGAGATTGTCTGTATGCTTAGATACTTGTCATATTCATGATGCAGGTTATGATATAGTAAATGATTTCGATGGTGTCTTAAATGATTTCGATAAAATCATCGGTGCTGAAAGAATAAAAGTGGTACATGTTAATGATAGTAAAAATGAAAGAGAAGCCCATAAAGATCGCCATGAGAACATCGGTTTTGGTTATATTGGATTCGACGCACTTCACTACGTTATTAACCATCCACAATTTAAAGACTTACCAAAAATTCTTGAAACACCTTATGTAGGTGAAGATAAGAAAAATAAAAAGCCACCTTATAAATATGAAATCGAAATGATTAAAAAGGGCGAGTTTACGTCCGATTTAAAGGAACAAATTATGAATCAATAAAAAAGCGAAGGATAACTCCTTCGCTTTTTTAATTAAAGAGAGAATCAAGTCCATATGAAGAAATGAGTTGAACAAATAAATCTTCTGCTTTATCAGCAGTCTCATTGGAGGTTATTTTAGCTAATTCTTGAAATGCTTTTTTTCTATCAGTCGAATTGAAGGGATCGATCGAATTATTTTTTAGAAAGTTAGTTATCTCAGCAGCTTCTCTCTTAGAGATTTTAAATCCGTATTGGTGACCATAATGTAAAATTTCTTCTGACGATAACTTCTTAAGTTTGTTGGTAATTAGTTCCTTTAAAAAAACAGACATGGGCAAACTCCTTTTTAAAATATTCCTTCAATACTATATGTAACTCCCTCTTGATAGTTGCAGCTTTATTTTAAACCCATAAAATAAAGCCAAAAAGTAACATTATAATATTAAAAGTTCGTCGCAAACTAAGCCTGTACCTCACTATAAAGGAGGTTAAAAAATGGATGAACAGGAAAAACAGCCTGATATAAACAACCAAAATAACACACAAAATGCCAATTCAAACACACAAGATGTAAGTCAACCACCAAAATTAAATGATAATTATGATTCACCTGGTACACTCGCTTCTTACAGCAGTCGAGACGAAGAAACAGCAGCAGAATTAAGTGCTCAAGACGTTAGCAAAAAGAAAACCACTGAAGATGATTCAGGTTTCGATATGCAAACAAATAGTGTTATTGGCTGGGCTGCGGTTGCTTTATCAGTTATATCGTTTTTCTGGTTACCCATACTATTCGGGGCTGCAGGGATTATTACGGGATTCATGGCTCGAAATAGACATGCAACCACTTTAGGTAATATTGCGATAGCAGCAGGTGCTGTAGCAATTATAGTGTCCTTGTTTGTTACACCGTTTATGGCAAGGTAGCTGTTCTTTAAATCCAAAACAAAGAGGCTGAGACATCAGCCTCTTTGTTAATTGTGTTTATACAAAGGGAAAAAATAGTATTTATTCGGTTTAAGATGGTATGGATCGACATGAGGATTAGCTTTTTTAAAGTCTGTCATCACTTTTTGTATGTTAATCTGTTCCTCATCAAACTGGTTAAATTTTTCAACAATAGATAATACTGTATCTCCTCGTTCTATCTTAACTTTAATTACATTAGTATTATTTTTAATTGTTTCACTGGCAGCATATTGTAAAGTGCTTGGAGTGCTAAGTTCTAAATCTTTATATATACTTGTAATCAGTAATAAAAACAATAAGATGAAACAACAATTTTTAATTGTTTTCATGGAAAAACTCCTTTTGTGAAACAAATCTCGCTTTGCTATCGTATAATTAATTAAAGTCGGTCAAGAGGGGGAAACAAAATGGATATTTTTTCACATGATTGGATTGGTTTTGTAATTACAGGATTTGCTACTTTATTTTTAATTGGTGAAATCTTAGTTAATATGCGAGGAATCTTTGCATTATTAGGGATTGGATTTATTACAGTTTATTTTTCAGTCTTTTTAGCTACTGATTCTCTTTTACTTATGCTTATTGTCTATTTCGTCGGATTATTACTCATAATCGTTGATGGAAAACTGGTGAACGATGGAACTTTAGCTACAATAGGATTGGCAAGCATGATCATTGCAGTCGCCTTACCTGCGCCTAATTTAACAGCAGGAGTCTATGGTGTATTAGGTGTTATTATTGGTGGTGCAGCATCCCTTTCATTTCTTAAGGTCTTTAAAAGAAGAAAAATGTGGGGGAAAATGACTTTAAAGGAAAGTTTAACTTCAGAAGCAGGTTATAATTCCTTAAGTGAAGAATACGGAAGCTTACTTGGTAAAGATGGAATAACCCTAACTGATTTTCGTCCAGTTGGAACTGTTCAAATTAAAAATAAGACTTATAGTGCTGTTACAAATGGCCAATGGATATCAAAAGATAGTGCTGTAAAAGTAATAGCTGTCGATGGAACAAAAATTTTAGTGGAAAAACAGAATAGCAATTAATCGCTATTAACGCAATTTTAGTTTTACTTTCAAACAGATAATTTTTTAAAAGGATTGATTGTAAACTTTATGTAAATTAATCTAAGTAACACTTTACAAAGGTACAATATTCGACAATAATGGTATAGGAATGTTTTATCAATTTATTTTGAAGGGACGGACTAGCCATTGGATATCGATCTGCAAACACTCCTATTTGATTTCTTTGGAGGCTTAGGTATTTTCCTTCTAGGAATCAAATTCATGGGAGATGGATTACAAAAATCAGCAGGAGACCGATTGAGAGATATATTAGATAAGTTTACAAGCAATCCCTTTTTAGGCGTCCTTGCCGGTATCGTAGTAACGGTCTTGATCCAGAGTAGTTCTGGAACTACTGTTCTAACTGTCGGGTTAGTTAGCGCTGGTTTTATGACGTTAAGACAAGCAATTGGTGTTATTATGGGTGCTAATGTGGGTACCACCGTTACAGCATTTATTATTGGTTTTGATCTTGCGGCTTATTCTTTGCCTATAATAGCAGTAGGCAGCTTCTTAATATTCTTTTTTAAAAACCAAAAAATCACCGCCTTAGGACAAGCAGTTTTTGGTTTTGGAGCACTCTTTTTCGGCTTGGAATTGATGAGTAGTGGAATGGCTCCGCTACGCAGTTTGGAAGCATTTCATGAATTAACTGTAAATATGAGTGATAATCCAATTTTAGGTGTTGTTATAGGAACAATTTTCACTTTTATTGTTCAAAGTTCAAGTGCTACAATTGGTATATTACAAGGATTATATGCTGAAGGAGCGATTAATTTACAGGCCGCTCTACCAGTACTTTTTGGTGATAATTTAGGTACCACTGTTACGGCCATCTTAGCATCACTAGGAGCATCTGTAGCGGCAAGGAGAGCCGCTTTTACACACGTAATATTTAACTTGGTAGGTGCAACCGTATTTCTGCTATTATTGGTTCCATTTACGTCGTATGTTTCTCTACTTCAAAGTTATTTGGGCTTAAACCCTGAAATGACATTGGCTTTCGCGCATGGAAGCTTCAACATTGCCAATACTGCCATTCAATTTCCATTCATAGGTGGACTGGCTTATATTGTGACTAAAATTATTCCAGGTGAAGATACAGTTATTGAATACACTCCAAAACATTTAGATCCTATTTTTATACAACAATCATCAGCAGTGGCCTTGTCGCAAGCTAAGGCAGAAATTATTCGCATGGGTGAATACGCAGCCCAAGGGCTTGAAGAAACGAGTTCTTACTTAACTACACAATCACAAAAGCATGCTGAAATGGCGCAACAGATCGAAGGAGCAATTAATAATTTAGATCGCCGCATTACAGATTATCTTGTTGAAATATCAAGTGGAACCATGTCAGAGTTAGAGAGTGCAAAACATACAGCTTTAATGGATTCAGTAAGGGATATCGAGCGAATAGGTGATCATTTTGAAAATATTATTGAACTTATAGATTATAAAATATCAAATAAGGTAGATTTAACGGATAAAGCTCAGGAAGATTTAAACAACATGTTTGATTTGACCATACTAACGGTGAAACAATCGATTGAAGCGCTGAATAATATGAGCCGCGAAGAAGCACTTGCAGTTATTCAAAAAGAGGACGAAATTGATAAAATGGAACGGATGTATAGAAAGAAACACATCATTCGTGTAAATGAAGGGCAATGTTCTGCTTCTGCCGGTATAGTTTTTGTTGATATAATTAGTAATTTAGAGCGAATAGGTGACCATGCCGTAAACATTGCAGAAGAAGTATTAGGAGACTAAAAAAACAGTTTCATCGGAGAGAAAAACCATTGTTATTTCTCTCCTTTTTACTTTTGTGAAGCTAGTAGTAGACTGTTAAAGTAATTCAGTTAAAAACTTATATATATTAATTGTTGAAATGTATAAATGAACATGCTATTATATAAATTGTTGTTTGCATGTTGCGTTATTTAATTAAAACTTTTTTTAAAAAAATGAAAAAAGTTGTTGACAGGAATTCAGATCCGTGGTAAATTATATTCTGTCGCCAATAAACGACAAACATTTTTACGGTAACAAATAAACGCTGCAAGTAAGAACGAGTGCAAATCAAACTTGAACTCGAATAACTGAAAAGATGTAGGCGTCACATGTACAAGCTTTATTCATTAACAAATAAGAAACACTAACAATCATTCCACAGTAGCTCAGTGGTAGAGCAATCGGCTGTTAACCGATCGGTCGTAGGTTCGAACCCTACCTGTGGAGCCAAATGGCGGCGTAGCTCAGCTGGCGAGAGCGTACGGTTCATACCCGTGAGGTCGTGGGTTCGATCCCCTCCGCCGCTATTATCTTTATTCGTCAAACATGGCGATCGTGGCGAAGCGGTTAACGCACCGGATTGTGGCTCCGGCACTCGTGGGTTCGATCCCCACCGGTCGCCCCATAAACATTATATATAACATAGATGGACCCTTAGCTCAGCTGGTTAGAGCTATCGGCTCATAACCGATCGGTCGCAGGTTCGAATCCTGCAGGGTCCACCATCTAATACGGAGGAATACCCAAGTCTGGTTGAAGGGGTCGGTCTTGAAAACCGAAAGGGGTGTCAAAGCCCGCGGGGGTTCGAATCCCTCTTCCTCCTCCATACATATTTTAATATCGAAAAAGAAATTAGGCGCCGCTCTTAAACATTAAAGAAACGATATAAGAAAATAACAACTTACATAATACGGCTCGGTAGCTCAGTCGGTAGAGCAACGAGCATGTACTTCCGCCGAATACGCTTCGAGTAACGCCGAAGCATGAAACATCCATGAGTAATCTGGGAGATGCAGGCGTCGGACTTAATTAGAAACTCTATAAGAAAATAACAACTTATATAATATGGCTCGGTAGCTCAGTCGGTAGAGCAAAGGACTGAAAATCCTTGTGTCGGCGGTTCGATTCCGTCCCGAGCCATCTCGAAATTCTAAAAACAAGTTTAAACTTGTTTTTTTTATTCAAAAGGGCAAGCTATCACGTTTGACAATGCATTTAATTTGCAACAATAATTTCACTTTGTTAATGTAGAAGGTGAAGGGTGAATTTTCAATCCTTTTAATATACTATAATTATTAGAGGAGGAATTATTTATGGCAAAATTTCAGTTACCAGAATTACCATACGCATATGATGCACTAGAACCTACAATTGACAAAGAAACTATGAACATTCACCATACAAAGCATCATAATACTTACGTTACAAATTTAAACGGTGCTTTAGAAGGACATTCTGATCTTCAGGAGAAATCTCTGGAAGATTTAGTTAGCAATCTTGACGCTGTACCAGAAGACATTCGTACCGCTGTTCGTAACAACGGTGGAGGCCATGCTAATCATAGTTTATTCTGGAAAGTTTTATCACCAAATGGTGGTGGAGAACCTTCAGGAGAATTAGCTGACAAACTTAATGGCAAGTTTGGTACATTTGAGAAGTTTAAAGAAGAATTTGAAACGGCTGCCAAAACTCGTTTCGGTTCTGGATGGGCTTGGCTCGTATTAAATAATGGCGAATTGGAAGTTATGAGTACACCTAACCAGGACTCTCCATTAATGGAAGGTAAAACTCCATTACTTGGACTAGATGTTTGGGAGCACGCTTATTACTTAAAATACCAAAACAAACGTCCTGAATACGTTTCTGCATTCTGGAATGTTGTTAATTGGGATGAAGTCACAAAGCGTTACGACGAAGCAAAATAAACAAAATTATTTTAGAGTACAAAGTAGACTTTAACTTTGTACTCTTTTTTTGCGTTAAAACTATAAAAGTCATCAATAGCATCTCGTTAATGATTCGCTTCTACATCGTCTTATTTTTACATAACTGTATATACCCTGGTGAATTGCTCACACTAAAATAGAGAAGAAAAGGAGCAATTCATCATGCAAAAGACTTTAAAATCCGTTATTAAAAATACTGATATAAATCGTGACCTCATTTTCCTATTAATTATTGGAGGGCTATATTCACTTGGTATCTTTTTATCCAATACATTCGTTAATATTTATTTGTGGAAACAAGCAGGAGACTATATAACGATTGCAGTCTACAATTTGGCAATATTTATATTCCAGCCCTTAACATTTATACTTGCCGGAAGAATAGCTAAAAAAGTCGACAGAGTCATTGTATTACGATTGGGGGTTTCTTTTCTCTCCATCTTCTTTTTAACTGTATTAATTATTGGTGAGAAAGCGTCTACTTATAATTTTGTTCTTGGAAGTGTTTTGGGGATTGGTTACGGCTTTTATTGGCTCGCCTTTAATGTACTAACCTTCGAAATAACGGAACCCGAGACACGGGATTTCTTTAATGGATTTTTAGGTGTGTTACAATCATTGGGTGGTATGATCGGACCAATCACAGCTGGCTTCATTATCGCTAAAATGACAGAGAATGCCGGCTATACAACCATTTTTACCGTTTCATTTATTTTATTTATATGCGCTGTAGTTATGAGCTTTTTCCTGAAACGCCGGCAAGCCAGGGGAAGTTTTTATTTTAAAGAAGTTTTACAAGAAAGAAAACATAATAAAAATTGGAGAAAGATTCTCCATGCCCATCTGTTTCAAGGCTTAAGAGAAGGTGTTTTCGCTTTTGTCATCACGATCTGGGTGTATTTAGTGACAAAAAGTGAACTATCGTTAGGTATGTTTAACCTTTATTTTTCTGGCTTTTCTTTTGTATTTTATTTTATAGCAACGAAATTCATAACACCCACAAAACGTAAAAAAGCTATACTTTTAGGCAGCTTATTACTATACCTTTCCTTATTTGTTATTTTGTTTAAAACAACATATATGACATTAATTATTTATGCTATTTTAATTGGTATAGCATATCCAATTATAAATGTTCCCTATGTTTCTTTAACATACGATGTAATCGGTAAAGCACGTAAAGCGAAAGAAATGAGAATTGAATATATCGTTGTTCGAGAGCTATTTACAAATATTGGACATGTTTTATCGATTAGCTTATTTTTGATTATAATGTATCTTTATGATCCTGAAGTAAGTATTCCTCTATTATTAATTGTGTTAGGAGCGGGGCATTTATTCATATTTATGTTTATTAAGGATATCCACTTATCCTCTGTAGAGTCGAACAAGAATGAATTAGTAAGTGATAAGATTACTGATGACAAAAATCGATAAAATGATTATCTTTCATTCATATCAATGGTATAATGGGTAGGTGATAATTCGAATTAAAAAAGGGTGAGTAAAAGTGAATAAGAAAAAGAAAAAGGTCCAACTCCCTTTTCGATTGAATATATTGTTTTTCGTAATCTTTTTATTGTTTTCGGTTTTAATTCTTCAATTGGGTGTTGTACAAATTTTAAATGGAGAGGAATATGAAAATGAAATTAATCGCACGATACAAGATACAACAAATATTCCTGTTCCAAGAGGTAAGATTTATGATCGCAATCTTAAAACAATCGTAGATAATAAACCGTTATATTCCATAACATATACACCTGAAAAAAATGTTCAAGCCGAGAAGCGGTTAGAAGTAGCTGAAGAGCTTGCGAAATACATTTCAATGTACACTGATAAGAATAAAAAGGATAAAATCAAAACGATAACTGAACGTAATAAGAAAGAATACTGGTATCTAAATAACAAAGAGGAAGCGGATAGCAGGCTTAGTGATAAAGAAGCTAGTGAGATGGATAATGCTGAACAATATAAAACTATATTGAAACGAATTACTAAAGATGAATATGAAGATTTAAAAGAAGAAGATTATAATATTATTTTAATTAAAAAAGAACTTGATAAAGCCTATTCTCTAACACCGCAAATTGTCAAGAATGAAGATGTTACACCTGAAGAGTATGCAAGAGTCGCAGAACATCTGGATGATCTACCTGGTGTTAATGCTACAACAGACTGGAATCGAGAGTATCCATATAAAGGCACATTACGAAATTTACTCGGCTCGATTACGTCCCAAGAACAAGGAATTCCGGCCGACAAAGAAGCATATTATTTAACAAGGGGTTATAGTCGTAATGACCGTGTAGGGAAAAGTGGCCTTGAAGAGCAATATGAAGAAACACTTAGAGGTAGAAAAGAGAAAATTGAACATACAACCAATAAAGATGGCGATGTGATTGGTTCGAAAGTTGCTGTCAAAGGTGAAAGAGGAAAAGACCTCGTTTTAACAATCGATTTAGAACTTCAAGAAAAAATAGATAAAATTATTCGTGATGAACTAAAAACAGCGATTCAAAAACATCCATACGAAAACCGTTATCTAAAAGAGGCAATGGCTGTGGCAATCAATCCACAAACGGGTGAATTATTAGCTGTATCAGGACAAGAGTATGATCGTAAAAATAATAAATTTAAAGATGCAGCATACAAAGCATTGCAAGAAGCTCATATCCCGGGGTCTACTGTCAAAGGGGCGAGTGTTCTGGCAGGATATCAATCAGGGGTGATTTCTCCAGGAGATTCATTTTTTGACAGTCCGATTCAGATTGCTCAAACAAAAAAAGGTTCTTGGAAACCACTTCAGCATGTAAACGATATTGATGCTTTAAGAATGTCCTCTAACGTCTATATGTTTTACATTGCTTTGAGAATGGGTGGGGAATACCGCTACCCATTTCCAAATGGCTCAAGTGTCAGCTTTGATCGCTCTGCCTTTCAAGAAATGCGCAATTACTTTAACCAGTTTGGTCTAGGTGTAAAGACGGGTGTGGATTTTCCATTTGAATCAACAGGAGTTGTTGGTAGTACGTCTTCTGCTAAAGCTGGTAATTTACTTGACTTGGCGATTGGCCAGTACGATACGTATACAACGCTTCAATTAGCTCAATATGTGTCAACCATTGCTAATGATGGCTATCGGGTCCGGCCACATTTCTTAAAAGAAATAAGACTGCCTAATAACGAAGAGGAAGATAATCTAGGGACAGTTTATCGGAGTCAGAATACGGATGTACTTAATCGGATACAAATGCCGAAGTCACAAATAGAACGTGTGCAGGAAGGCTTTCGTCAAGCATATCAGGTCCCTTCAGGTACAGCTTATCAGTATTTTACAGGAGTTGATTATAAACCGGCAGGAAAAACAGGAACCGCTGAAAGTTTTTATGTAGACGATGGTACGGTAATGACAACAGAAAACCGTTCACTTATCGGCTATGCGCCTTATGACGAACCAGAAATAGCGTTTGCTGTAATTGTTCCATATTTGGGTAAGCCAACTAGCCAGCATCCGATAAACCATAAAATTGGTAGAGGAATTATGGATACCTATTTTCAGTTGAAAAAGGAACGGGATCAAGGGAAAGAAGAATAAATTAAATAAAAGAGCACTTTTACCAAGCATGGTAAAGTGCTCTTTTTGCTTTATCTTATTTTTTACCGTGTAATTGCTTTTGCTAATTCTTTGAAATTCATATCACTTGTAACTTTGAATTTTCCTAATTGGACCCCTTTATGATATCCTTCGTCTTCCAAGTACTTATTAAATTTACTACTGTCTTCAATGATGTCATTTTCTTCGAGAAGATTCCCTATGTCAGACGATGGCATACCATCTTTGATATGAAGAGTATATTCCTTTACGCTATCTTTTTCCTCTTCTTCGTCGTTTTTGTCTTCTTTATCTTTTCCATCAGAACTTTCATCAGACTCTTTTTCACTAGATTCTTCTTCATTGTTATCTTTTTCAGCTTGACTTTCTTGTTCATTGCCATCCGCCAAGGATAAAGTAATATATTCTTCTTCAGTTACAACACGATAACCTTCATTTTTCATAACTTCAATCATTTCATCAAGCGGAAGATCCTCAGCATTTTTTTTAGAAGCTGCATTGTCTCCCGAAAATAAAAAGGTTACTACCATCATAATACCTGCAACAAACAGTCCAAGGGAAAAAGCTCGTATGGTTCTTTTCATCTATCATTCACCTTACTTTAATAGTTTTTTAATATGGCTTGAATGTCGTGGGTGCTTAGGTTAGTAGCTTTAGATATATCATTATAAGAATAGCCCTGTTGAGACAATTCATAGACTTTTTGCATCATAATGGGTTTTGTATCTTGAGTGTGAGTCGCATGATCATTCATATCATCTGTAAGCAATTCTTCTTCAAGGATTTTTATTTTTTTCTTCATTTGATATGTATCTTGCATTGTTGAGACGGATAGTTGCTCGATTTGACTCTCTAAGTCTTCAAATTTATCATTTGTGAAAAATGATAGAATAAACAGGACTACAGCTATCACGGTGATACTTATTCCTACATATAACATTTTTCTACCTCCATTCCTCTCCAATAATAGTTATACCATATAATAAACAAACTTGAAACAATAAATTTTTTCCTTTTCGTATCTTGATTGTTTTTCTTAAATCTGCTATTATAATAAGGTCTGAAATGGATTTATTAATGAGGTAAAAGCAAGTTTTTAAAGTTTGGAGGGATAATCATGCGTGTAAATATTACATTAGCTTGTACTGAGACTGGTGACCGTAATTATATCACAACTAAAAATAAACGAACAAACCCTGAGCGTATTGAACTTATGAAATACTGCCCACGTTTGAGAAAACATACATTACATCGTGAAACAAAATAAGTATGTAACTAAAGGAACTCTTATCAATAACGATAAGAGTTTTTTATTTTGTTTAAAGTCAAAAATTATACAGTTTTAAAATGAACTATATTTCTTTTCATAGTCTGTCTAACTACGATATACTTAAATTGATAAGTTTATGTTGTGGAGTGATGACTTTGAATAAAGCAGATATACGCCAAATGATAATAAGTAAATTGAAAAAAATTACAGATAAAGAACGTTATATTATCGAAAATGCGTTGTTAAAGGGTTTAGTGGAATCGAATCTTTGGAAAAAGGCTAATTCTATAGGTATTACGATATCACATGGCTTTGAATGGGATACGAGTGATCTTATAAAAACAGCATGGAAACAAGGAAAACAAGTTTATGCACCAAAATGTTTGCCAAGTGAAAGAGAGATGGTCTTTTATCGAATTGAAAATTTTAACCAACTTGAGGTCGTTTATTATAATTTGCTTGAACCAAAGCCTCAAGAAACCAAGCCGGTTGAGAAAAACTCTATCGATTTAATCGTTGTTCCAGGCGTCGTATTCGATAAAGCTGGTTATAGAATTGGATTTGGTGGTGGGTATTATGATCGATTTTTAGCTGACTATCAGAATGAGACAGTTTCACTTTTACATACAGAACAACTAGTAGATTGTATTCCTATTGATTCACATGATATAGCCGTAAACCACCTACTTACAGAAAAAGGATTAGTAAAATAAGGAGGACGTATGATGAACCGCTATGCACGGCAAATGCTATTTAATCCAATAGGGGAAGAAGGACAACAGAAATTAGCAGACAGTAGTGTCTTAATTGTTGGTGCTGGAGCACTCGGTGGTGTTATTGCCAATCAGTTGGCACGAGCAGGATTAGGAAAGATACGATTAATTGATCGAGATTATGTGGAATTAACTAATCTGCAGAGACAAATATTATTTGATGAGCAAGATGTCGAAAAGTCGGTTCCAAAAGCAATTGCAGCAAAAAATAAACTTCAAGCTAGCAATAGTGACATAGAGGTGGAAGCAATTGTTGCCGATGCTACAGTTGATAATATTAATGACTTAATCCAAGGAATTGATGTCGTCCTTGATGGAACGGATAATTTTTCAACACGTTTTATGCTTAATGATATATGTTTTAAACACGGGATTCCGTATTCATACGGAGGAGTGGTTAGTTCAAGAGGAATGACATCTTTTTTTATCCCTGAACAAACACCATGTCTTAGATGTATGATAAGTGAGGGAGCAGGTGATGGACAAACTTGCGACACGGTCGGAATTATTTCTCCGATTGTTGATATTATCTCTTCATATCAAGTTACGGAAACAATTAAATATTTAACTGGCCACTTTAAAAACTTACGTCAAACATTTAAAACAATTGATATTTGGTCAAATCAGCAGTTTGATATAAAGTTGGCGCAACCTAAAAAGGAATGCTTGACATGTCAACAGCATATTTATCCAGCATTAAAGAAAACAATGAACGAAGAAGCAACCATTTTATGTGGTCGTGATACTGTCCAAATTCATAAGAAGTCTGAGATGAATCTTGTGAAATGGAAAGAACGCTTAGAGACGATTGCCAATGTTACACGAACACCCTTTTTACTTAAAGCACAATTTGATAATAATATTGATTTTGTTATATTTTCTGATGGAAGAGTGCTCGTGCAGGGAACAGAAGACATTGTTAAAGCAAGAACATTATACGATCGTTATATAGGCTCTTAGTAATCGTGTATAAAAATGAAAAAACGTAAAAAACTATGATCATTCAATAGGAAGGATGATCATATGAGACGTGTTTATTTATTTTTTGCTATACTTATTCTAAGTGTATTTGTCTATCGGAAGCGTTACCGAGTCATTAATTTTCTTTTAGCTGTAAGTGTTATCAGGAAATTAATGATATCATTAGCCATGAGGGTTCCTTTCTTTAAATCCAATGTTTTTAGATTCTTGTTTAATGAAGAAAAGGTATAAGAACAGAAAAAGAAGTTGTTTAATAAAAACAACTTCTTTTTCTTATTACCGCAGTCATTTGACTAAGAAAAAGAGCGTGATTTTGATATGATGGGAGTAGGGAGGAAACTGAATGAATGTTAAAGAAAATTACTTATTGTATCTAACTGCTTATGAGCTAGTATCTGACCAAGGTTATGAGTTGTTACATATAAATGATCAAATAAAAGAAATTTGGTTACAAAAAGATGAAAACAAAACATCTAAAGTTTTACGTCTAACAACACAAGAATTTAATTGGAAAAATCATTTAAAAAAAGATATAGCGCAAGTTTTTCAAAAAACCTTAGCATTGAAAAGATACTTACCAAGAAAGACAGTAGAAGTTAATAATATTTATATTACAAAACATGCTCCTGTTGACGACTGGGAAACGTTAAAAAAACCTATGATGTTGAAAGAAAAGAAAAACCCTGTTCGAATGAATATATATTATTTAGATGAAAAGGGTTTTCAGGAAGAAGAAGAAAGACTCGAGGCGAATTTACATTTCTCCTTACCTAACGAAGACATTGAGGAATCTGAAGATATACTTGAAGAAAAAACTAACCATTATAAAAGAGAGTTATCTCAATTTATATCTAATAAGAAAAAAGAACGAGAAAATGTCTTCTCATTCGGAAAGCCAAGGTTAATTTATTTATTATTATTAGTTAATGTTCTCATGTACTTTCTCTTAGAATTTAATGGCGGAAGTGATTCGATTGATACTTTAATCAAATATGGAGCAAAATACAATCCAGCTATCTTAATGGATGGAGAATGGTGGCGGATTGTTAGTTCAATGTTTTTGCATATTGGATTACTACATTTGATTATGAACATGATTGCCGTGTTCTACCTAGGAACTCTTGTTGAACGAATTTATGGGTCATTCCGATTTTTCATTATCTATATGTTAGCAGGGATTGGTGGCGGTGTAGCTAGTTTTGCCTTTTCGATGAATGTTTCAGCAGGCGCTTCTGGTGCGTTGTTTGGTTTATTTGGTGCTTTATTATTTTTTGGACTTATATATAAGCGTTTATTTTTTCAAACGATTGGTATGAACTTATTAATTTTAATTGGAATCAATATTGTGTTTGGTTTTACGGTTCCTGCAATCGATAATGCTGCTCATATTGGTGGGCTCATAACAGGGTTTATAGCTGCAGCTATTGTGCATTTACCCAGAAAAGAAGCTTTGCTTAAACAAGGTCTGGCCTTTGTTCTTTATATTATTCTTATCACAGCGCTCGTCATATTCGGCATTCAAAACAATTCAAATGATCCGACATATCAACTTTCACGTATTGATCAATTACTTGAAGAAGATAATTATGAACAAGTTGTTGAGGATGCAACAGAGGCATTGGAAAATCCTAGTGCATTAGAAGCTCCATTATTATTTCAGCGTTCCTATGCTTATATTGAATTAGATGAACTGGATTTAGCAATAAAAGATTTAGAAAAAAGTATTCAGTTAACCGATGAGGAACCACTTCCCGAGTCCTTTTACAATCTGGCATTATTATATTATGAAACGGGGGAAGAAGCGAAAGCAGAAGAAGCCATTAAAGAAGCTTATCAGTTAAAACCTGATGATGAAAATTATCTAGAGTTGTATGAGAACATTATAGGAGAAAAGCCAACTGAATAAAGCTTCATTTTATATACGTTGAATCAACATATCCTTTTTATTATTTAACTCAAATAAAACTAGAATATGAGTTTGATTTTTATCTAACAAAACAATAGGTTCTAAACCAGTTAGTTGCATGTTTTTAGTTTTCGTCGCTGGGACAATGTAATTTTTGTACACTCCTTCCCATAATTGACCAATGATTCGGTTCGTTTCACTTGTTGTCATATTTGGCAGGGGTGTATGGCTGTATTTAAATAAATTCGTAAAGGGAATTAATTGATAGTCCTCAAGAGATACATTAAAGTGCGTGGCTAACTTATGCCAATGATTAAGAAGATTTCCTTTAACCATTAAATCAATATCTTTCTGTGCTCTTTGTTTGTATGGAACAAGAGGCTTTTGAAAAGCGATTAATCCACGATTGGACGATGGAATAATATATAAATAATCATAAGACATATCTTGTACACTTGTTATATCTGTACCCGCATTTTGTAACTCACCATAATGAAAGCTAATGGCTTCCCATAGGATATTTTTATTAGAAGTTAATCTCTCTTCCATATTAATAATGTCAGCATGATCTACCCATTGACTTTTTACACCTTTTAATTTTCCATTACCAAATAATAAAGATACATCCTGACGTAAATAGGAAATTCGGTCAGATTTGGAATGTGTTTTCCATTTTAAAGGCTTGTCCTGTTCATGGGCTTCTAAAGAGAGAGAGGTAGTAGCCTGGTCAAATGCTGTATCTTCATCAATTGGGAAAAAAGTAATTGTTTGAATCGAACGTTGATTGAACAGTAATATAATCATGAATACTATAACTAGAAAAAAAGATATATAGTTGAATGCTTGCTTTTTCATTCAATCATTCCCTTAGTTTAGTTTGTAGTAAAATGTATGTAAGCGTATTGCCTAATATGTTTATCTAATTCAAAAGTAAAAATTAATTTGATATAATTAAAATGGTGATTAAATGGAATCAGTTTATGATGTACGTCAATTATTAAAAAGGTTTGGAATTTTCATTTATCTTGGGGAGAGAGCTGCTGACTTAAGTTTAATGGAGTTGGAATTACAGGAACTATATAAAATCGAATGTATTTCAACGATAGAGTATCAGATGGCTATTTTAATAATTCGCAAAGAAAAAACACGATTACAAAACAAGGAGGAGTAGCATGAGATGGAAAACATTATCATAGGTATTGATATAGGTGGCACTACAGCAAAAATCGGTTTGTTAAAAGCTACAGGTGACATACTTGAAAAGTGGGAGATTCCTACAGTTACCGAAAATAAGGGTAAATTAATTATTAATCATGTTTGTCAATCAATTGAACGCAAATTAAGAGAGTTTAACTATAAAAAAGATAATGTTTTAGGGATTGGTATAGGTGTTCCCGGTTTTATTGATGCAGAAAATGGATGTGTTTATGAAGCAGTTAATATTGGTTGGGAAAACATTAACATAACTAAAAAAGTAGAAGAAAAATTAAAGTTACCTACCTTTTTAGAGAATGACGCTAATGTTGCAGTATTAGGTGAAAACTGGTTAGGTGCGGGGAATCAGGATAAAGACATTTTGGCTGTCACACTCGGAACAGGGGTTGGTGGAGGTATTATTGCAAGTGGTAAAGTTTTAAATGGAAGTAATGGTACAGCAGGAGAAATAGGACATATGACAGTTGATATTGATGGTCCGCTTTGTAATTGTGGGCGAAAAGGATGTTTAGAAACTTATGTTTCAGCCACAGGGATGGTTCGACAAGCGATGGAAATGATCTCAAAACACCCAACAAGTAATCTAGCTAAAAGATACAAAGCTAACGAGTGTATTACGACACAAGATATTTTTGAATTATTAGAAGAAAATGATCCTATCTCACAACAAATTATAAATTTTACGACAGATGTTCT
Source organism: Virgibacillus sp. MSJ-26 (assembly GCF_018918075.1). Taxonomy (GTDB): domain Bacteria; phylum Bacillota; class Bacilli; order Bacillales; family Amphibacillaceae; genus MSJ-26. The sequence continues at coordinate 111,639 of NZ_JAHLPW010000005.1, read as the reverse complement.
CGGTAAGGAGTTGGCAAACGTCGCCACTATTTTAAATCCCTCTAAAATTCTTATTGGCGGGGGAGTATCCAAGGCTGGAGATCAATTGATGATACCACTAAAAACTGCTTTTAAAAAATATTCTTTACCACGTATACATGAAAGTTGTGAATTTAAAGTGGCTCAACTTGGAAACGATGCTGGTATTATCGGTGCTTCCTATCTTGTAAAACAAAATATTCAGCGTTTAACCTTTTAATCCATTTTAACTGTTACCCCTTCATCTAATGCCGTAACGGGTAGAATATTTATTACATATAAATAAGAGGTAAGTAGAAGTGAATTATAGGAGGATTTAAAATGAGTGGTAAACGGCTTAAGACCCCTTTATATGTTATTGCTACCATTTTATTTGGTGTGAAAACATATATTGTATACCGTTTTATGTTTAATATTGAGGTTGAAAATTTAATGCAAGAAATTATCCTCTTTCTGAATCCTTTCATCTCAGCTTTTTTAATATTTTCAATCAGTGTGTGGATTAAAAAAACAACTAGGCAAATGAAATATATAAAATACACAGCTTTAATTGGTACCGTTATTTTATTTGTGAATCTAGTATTTTACCGAAATTTCACAGATTTTATTACTGTACCGCAATTATTTCAATCTAGTAATATGGTAGATTTAGGATCCAGTATTCTCAGCCTTATTAAGGTATATGATATATTTCTATTTTTAGATATTGCTTTTATATGGTATTTAAGTAAACGTCATCGAGATGTTGTCTACGTAAACTATCCGAAAAGTGGGCGAGTATTTGCATTAGTTTTATCGTTGTTATTGTTGACAGGTAATTTTTTTCTAGCGGAGATGGAAAGACCTGAATTGTTTACGCGAGCTTTCGATCGGGAATATCTCGTCAAAAATATTGGTTTATTTAATTATCATGTTTATGATGTGTTTATGCATTCCAAAGTAAAGTCTAAACGACTTCTTGCAGATGGAAATGATATTCCAGCTATTAAAGATTATATAAGTGATAATATAAGAAGTGATGAAGAGTCTGACTTGTTCGGTGTAGCAGAAGATAAAAATATCATTTTTATTTTTGCTGAGTCGGTGCAAAACTTTGTGATTAATAATAAGGTTAATGGTGAAGAGATTACCCCATTTATGAATAATTTAGTAAAGGATGAAGACACATATTACTTCGATAACTTTTATCACCAAACTGAACAAGGTAAAACATCTGATTCTGAGTTTTTAGTAGAAAATTCTTTATACCCTTTATCAAGAGGGGCAGTATTTTTTACTAATGGACAGAATGAATATAACGGCTTATCTGAACTTTTGAAAGAAGAAGGATACTATTCAGCTGTGTTTCATGCGAATAATAAGAGCTTTTGGAATAGGGATCAAATGTATGACAGCTTACATGTTGATGACTTTTTTGATATAGATTCGTTTGAAGTGACGCAAGAAAATTCAGTCGGATGGGGTTTGAAGGACAAAGAATATTTTGATCAATCAATCAAACATTTAGAATCGTTAGAGACCCCTTTTTATGCCAAGTTTATAACCTTGACCAATCATTTTCCATTTGAACTCGATGAAGAAGACCAATCCATTGAGCCTTATGATTCAAATTCAGCTACACTTAATAATTACTTCCCTACTGTAAGGTATACTGATGAGGCGTTAGAACAATTTTTCGAACAATTAAAACAAGCGGATCTTTACGAAGACTCTATTATAGTCATCATGGGAGATCACTACGGAATTAGTGCCAATCATAATAAGGCCATGAGTCAGTATTTAGATAAAGAAGAAATTACGCCATATGATCATGTGGAACTACAACAGGTACCATTTTTCATCCATATTCCTGGCCATGGAAAAGGGGAGACAATATCTAAAGTATCCGGTCAAATCGACGTCAAACCGACATTATTGCATATGGCTGGTGTCCATACTGATCAAGATCTTTATTTCGGAAATGATTTATTCCACGATGATCGAAAAGACTTTATTGTTTTTCGAAATGGAGACTTTGTGAGTGAAGACAATATTTATGCGGCTGGAATTTGTTTCGATGGTAAGACAGGGGAGCCTTTAAATGACCATAATACGGGCTTTACAACAACCGAGTCCAAGAACGCTTGTACTTCATTTATTGAAGAAGCAGAGAAAGAATTGAAGTATTCAGATGATATTATTTACGGAGATTTATTTCGCTTTATGGATTTTAATTAATTTTAATTGTTAAATACAAAAGACACAAGTCGAAGATATACCTTTGACTTGTGTCTTTTTCAACTAATGATAAATATTCTTTAAATAGAATCTTGAATCACATTAATAATTGTTGCGATTGAAAAGAAACCAAACACTAAAGCTGCTAGTGCTGAAAATGCTAATGCTAATAAGTTTTTAAATTTTAACTGACGTACGACAGATATAACAGCGAAAAGGGTGACAAGTAATAGGATACTTGCAAATACAAGATGTGTCATTATTAAATCGCCTCCTTATAAGTTCCTTGGTTATAATGTTTGATAAAGGAATTACATTTATATTATTATGTATCTAATCGCATACATTAGTTATTTTATAATAAGTAAACTGATTTGTCGAGGTTTATTAATTTGAAGATAAACTTATTTTTTAATTAAAGAAAGGATGAAAGTAAATTGAACATTAAAGCTTTTTCTTTAGGCCCACTAGGGACTAATTGTTATATCGTATATAAAGAAGCTAAGGCGCTAATTATAGACCCTGGTGGTGATGCTGAACAAGTGATTTCCTTTTTAGACAAAAACGACGTAGAACCACTTTGCATATTGCTGACGCATGCACATTTTGATCATATTGGTGCGGTTGATGAATTACGGAATCATTACTCGATTGATGTTTATCTTCATGAAAATGAAAAGGAATGGTTAACAGATGCCGAATTAAATCGTTCACTCTTGTTCACGGGCGTAGGATTCACTACAAGTGCACCAGACCATCTTATAGAGCCCGGTTCAATCGATATCGGTCCTTTTCATCTTGACATTATACATACACCAGGTCATTCGCCAGGTAGTGTAACTTTTATATTTCATGATGAAAAATTCATCATTAGTGGAGATGTTTTATTCCAAAGTGGTGTGGGCCGAACCGATTTACCTGGAGGAAAGTTTTCTCAGTTAGTTGCTTCGTTAAGAGAAAAAATTTACACGCTCCCAGAAGACTTCACCGTACTACCAGGACACGGTGGTCAAACTAATATTGGTATAGAAAAAAAGAATAACCCTTATATACCTGGTAAATAAAATAGCACCCGCTTAGGAGCGGGTGCTATTTTGGCTATGTATTTTTCTTTTAATAGCCTTGTCCCTATTAATGTCCAAAGCCGGGAACTAAGATAAATTCTGAGTACCACGTGAATCCAATAAAGAATAGTGTACAATAAGCTCCGAATAGGTACATATACATACGTTCAGAAAGTTTTAAATAACTTACTGCAAGGAAAAACGCCGTTTGAACAAGAAATAACACTGCTACTTTGCTCATATCGCCTACGTAGAACATTACCGTAAATATTCCTGTCCAAAAGGCAAGGACACGAAACATACGATCCATGCTTTCCCCTCCTTTTAGATAGCCTTTTACATTGCTATTATAAACGAGACAATCAAAAATGTAAATGAATGTTTATCAACTTCAAGAAAGTTCTGCTACATAAGAGCAATTTTCGCATCCTGTTAGCATATTCTCTGTCTCAATCAGTTTAATATTCGTAAATAATGATTCAAACATACCTCTTAAGAAATATTGATGCATATTACATACTAAGGAATGATTAGTTAAAGCAATCTCTTTAAATGGACAATTATTAACCTTAAACATAATACTATTTGTATCAGGTACATAAGTAAATTCAGGATACATTCCTAGCATAATGCCTGCATCTTCTAAGATTTGTAGTTTCTGATCGATGCTAAGACTTTTTATCGCAGGTGTATCATATCTTTCCATTATTTTAAGTCCATATTTTCTTCCAGTTTGATATAATGCTTCCTTACCTGGATCTCCTAATTCTGCAAAAGTCTCAAGCGCAATGATTGAAAACATCTTGTAGTCTCGGTGGGGGAAGTTTAGTTCAATAACTTCTTCGGAAAGACTATATAATCGACTTGGCCTACCACCTTTACCAGTTCTTTTTGAATAAGAAATAAGAAGGTTAATATCTTGAAGTTTAGTTAAGTGCATTCTAGCCACATTAGGATGAATATCAAAATGATCAGCAATTTCTGTGACCGTCACTTCATGTCTGTGTTGGATCATAAATTGATAAATATTGAAACGAGTTGGATCACTTAATACATTGGTAACTTTCAATGTGTGTTCCATTATATTTCACCTCATTACTATTATTATTATATTTATTATATTATTAAATACATTAATATTGGATTGTAATGAGTGATTGTTGAAAATTATACATAATCCTGAGACAAACTTCAGACATATATGCTTAGTTTCTATTGTTTTGATGATGGGCAAGTTCTATATAATCATTAATTGAAAAGGATATATTATTGTCTGTTGTAATTTGATAGTGAACGAATGCACGATTCTCTTTATGGTTAAGAAATGAAATCGTAACATCACCTGAAGGAAATGTATATGAGATAACTTCAGGAATGTGATTGCTTTGATTGACATCCTCCCTGTATTTCATATGACTCATCTGAATAAGTGTTTCTATTTTTATTTGCTCAATTAAGTGGTGCATCATGTGGATTTCATTATCGTATAGTTTAATATTTGTAGTAACTAAGAGAAATGTCAATGAAACAATAAACAGCACGTAAGGAAGAAAAAAGCCACGTTGATTATTGAAATAAAAAAATTTGTTTCTCATAAAATTCTCCTTGCATCGTTGAAACCGTTATAAGCATACCATGTGAAGTTTTTTTAAACATTAATTTATCGATATCTCTTAGATAAATTTCATGTCCTTTTTCTTCAACTCGTCGGCGAACTAAATTGTTATAAAATGAAATTTCTGCAACATCTCCATTTTTTAGTTCATAAGAAATTGCGTCTGGATTAATAACTTCGATATGTGGCGATTCTGTTAGTTCGTCACGTAAAAAGAGGAAAAACTGCTGAGTTGAAATCATTTCCTGATGTGATGAATAGGCAAGGCTATTTAGTAAATAAGCAAGAAAGGGAAGTGAGATGAAAATAATAGTGATCGTTGTGAGCATCGATATCATTGAAAATCCAAATTCATTTCTAGCGATAACCGAATAAGCATTTTTTTTCAACTTTTTCTCTGACATTGGTCCATTTGACACATCCTTTAACAATGTTATGCGATTCCTTAGTAAATAAGAATGTGACAGTTCTATTATTTAATGTTTTTTCATAGATGCTTGGAAGTTTCTTATTCTTTTGCCATAAATAAGACTGTAATTCTTCATGTAACTGAGAAGTATGATCAAATCGTTCACTTAAAATCTGCCGCTCACTAGTCAATAATGAATTGATCGGTATGGCTATTATAATAATTATGAATAGAATACTTGAGGCAATAATAACTTCGATTAAAGTAAACCCTTTATTGTTTATCAATATATCCTCTTCCTTTTCCTAATGGAAAAATTATTCGATAATCGGTATTTTCGGATTGGATTAAAATCGTGCCGGGCTTGCGAATAGTACCATTTTTAAATGAAATTTCTTTAAATAATCGTTCATCTTTTTTCCATCCTGGAGGATACGACCTTTTAATTTTCCGTTTGTGACCATTCTTATCAACATGCACTGTATAAGAATAATCTTCAAATTTAACATACGCCTTACCACTATTCATTCCGTGGGATGCTACCTGTATGAATAAGAGGTCGGAAAATAGCAAATCGAAAAACTTCTTTTCACTTTGGTTGTCTAAAATTGAAAATATAATGGGAGCGCTTAGCGAGACGATGATAGATAACATAGATAATGTAAATATAACTTCAAGGAGTGTGAATCCTCGATTACTTTTCAACCGACACAACTCCATCTTCAATTGTTAATTTGTTTCCGTTGGGGCATGATTTTTGCTCGTTTTTAATATATTTTTCTGAAGCGAGTTTATCAATGGTAGAAGGATAAGATCCTTCGTCAAGATAATAAGCATTGGTTTGGGATTGTACAACAGATATTAATGCTTCACATCCTTTACTATTGACTGTCTTTGTCTGATTTCTCAAATTGGGTACTATTAGAATAATTAATACAGAGATAATCATTAATACGATCATCATCTCTACTAGGGTAAAGCCTTTCTCATTTTTTAACACTATATCCAGACTCTCCTTTATATTGTTTTAATTAATTGAAACATAGGCCACATTAAACTGACGTAAATAAATATAATAAAGCTGGCTAAAATCATAAAAAATAATGGTTGCATCAGTGTTAAAACTTTCATCATTTTATGATGCAGCTCTTCGGTTAAATAATCTGCATAGGCTTTTAGATCGCGTCCTAAAGAATCTGCGTCTATGTTCTTTTGAAAAATAGAAGAAAGCTGTGAATCCATGAAAGTCATTTTGCTTAAAAGACTGGTGACGTATACTCCTTTAGATAATTCTGTTGTCATTTGGTCTGCATAGTGTGATAGAATTGGGAGCTTTTCTTGTAAAGCTAAAATGTTAAGTATTTCTTTAATCGGCAAGCCTGTCTTTAGTAAGGTACTTAGATGGGTGGCAAACAGTAAAGAAGTATGATTCTTCAAATAATAACGATAGAAAGGAATAGCATTATAAATTTTCATTTTTAGGTTAATGTTAATTTTTTTGTTTGAAAACCGCCATACTATCATCAGACACCCTATGCCGACTGTGAAATAGAGTATTGCTTGACTAATGATATCAATTAATAAAATTGAAATTAATAGGGTAGAGGATGAACTTTCACTCATTTGAAAAATGTCTTGAAAGGATGGTAAAACTGTGTACTTTAAGAATATAAGCAAGATAAAAAAGAAAATAAACAGTATAAGTGGATAACGAACAGTTTGTTTAAATTTATTTAAATAATTTAAGCGTTGTTCGTAGATGAGGATACATTTATGAATATGTGTTTCAAGATCTCCAACAGTGCGAACAAAGAAAAGATAGGATGTAATATCTGGATGAAATTTAGCCTCTTCTAAAGCTTGATCTATGGGCGTACCGTTTTTCAGCAATCTTGCAATCACTTGAGAGGTGTTTGCTAATTTACCATCCCATTCAATGATTTCTAAAGCTTCTAACAGAGGATAGCCACTTTCAAGTAAATGGGCCAAGCGTTTAAGAAACCGTAATTGAATATCTGTTGATAACCATCTTTTTTCAAAAAAATTAATGTTTTTTTTCAGAGATAAATCCATATGCCAATGCCTTCCTCTTCAAATGTTTAAATGAATATATTTGTTTTTTCATGTCAATCTCCTTTCCTAGAATAGCTTGGTGAAGATTATGTCCATCAAGAAGTTCCATAATTGCTGCTCTTCTCTTACCGGTTGTGTAAAGATTTAGCGAGACAAGTTCTAGTGCCGCCACACCAATTAATGATTGTTTTAGTTCAGAAGTTTCTAACCCCATATCAAGAAGTCGATGGATTGTTCCTAGAGCGTTTTTAGCATGTAGGGTGCTAAGGACAAGGTGGCCGGTCAGTGAGGCTTCAAATGCGAACTGGGCAGTATATTTATCGCGAATTTCACCAATCATAATAATATCTGGATCGTGACGTAATGCTGCTTTTAGACCTACATGGTACGAAATACCTGCTTTTTCATTAACTTGAACTTGTAAAATATCATGGATGTTTTTTTCAATTGGATCTTCTAATGTTATCGCCTGGTAGGAACTTTCATTAAGAATAGTTTGTAGTAGGGAATACAAAGTTGTGGTTTTCCCACTTCCCGTGGGGCCGGTTAATAAAATGAGACCTGCTCGTTTTGTCGTCCACTGTTTTATGGTTTTTAATTGGTTTGGAAATAAAAATAATCGATCAAGAGAGAGGTCATGTTCTTGTGGAAGTATTCGGATAGCTAAGCTCTCAGTTTGATTAACAGGTAACGTGGATAAACGAAGTGAAAAAACTGATGTTCTAAACATATGCCTGATCACTCCGTTTTGTGGTTTCCTAACTTCTCCGATGTCCATTCCGGATGTGAATTTATAGTAAGTTAATAACAACTCGTATTGCTTAGAAGATATTGTTGTGTGATGCAGACGTTTTCCATTGGTCCTAAAGTATATGTTTGTATGCTCTTGAAATGGATAGAAGTGAATGTCTGAGGCATGAACACTGTAGGCAGAAGTTAGGAGACTTTCAGATAAAGACGCAGCCTGATTCAATGGATCACCTCCTTTTAGTGGGGGTAATTATACTATTCGACATGTATCTTCAAAGTCCTGCATTTATTTTAAAATTTTTTATAATGAAATCGAAGTTAGGAGCGGTTGTATGTCGGTAAATGATTATATCAAGTATATAACAGAGCAGGTGATGACTCATCTTAATAAGTCGCCTGAAGAGAAACGACGAGAAAAGATTCAGCAAAAGAAAAAGAAAACAGGAAAAGTGAAATTGACCAATCAATGGTTGGGTGTATTACCCATGGCTTTTAAATTATTTATAAAAAAAGATTAAGAGGCCGCCATGGCCTCTTAATCTTTGTTCTTTTCGTTAAATTTTCATCTATAAATGATGTAAATAAAAAATGCCTCCATTAATTATAGAAATATTTATTTGTGGTTCATATCGAGTTTTTATTTCGTGGATTTCTTTTTTCATTTGTTTTTCTTCTTCTTCACTTGGATTAATATAAAATAACTTGAGCAGTTCAATATCTTCTTCAAGTTTTGCAATTGATTCATCCGCCCATTTGTGTTCCTGATTTTCTATATAGTTCTTAATGACGGATTCAATTCTTTTATAGCCGCTTTTCAATTTAATAAGTGGGGAAATAGTGTAACAAAAATCAGGTATAGTATTCTGTAAATTAATCTTATATAAATATTCCATCATTTGGGATTTCATCATACCATTAATTAAATTTAGCCCCAATGAAAATACTTCATCTTTTTGTAATTTACCAACATATGTTACTTTAATGTTTAAAAGCAACCATGGATGTAAAGCTGTATTAGTCGTTACATCCGCTAGATTTTGGTAGGCTTTTGTAAAGCGTTCATTTATCTTAAGATGTTCCATGATTTGTTGTAATCGTGGACTTCCAAAATGGATTAATTCTCCTTGTTTACCACTAGTTCCTTGATCTGTTATGAGTGTAAGTGTCTGAGGTTCACCAACTTGGCCCATTTTTTTAATATAATGCCAGTAGAAAGGTCGATTCATTAAAGCTCGGTCCATTTCTTCAGTCAATTGTATTGTTAGAACACCGTTTTGATTAGAGATGAGCCGGCATTTATGTGCAATGAAAAAATCACTTAAGAATTGATTTAAATTAGTTATAGCCATACGACTGCTCCTCATTATGCAATTCATTATTTTTGTTTTGAATAATTGAAGCTAAATTATCGAGTTTTATTTTAGCTTCACCATGTGATGATGAGCTTGTATAAATAGAATAGAGCTCAGACTCTAAGTTATTAATATCAAGTTCCGCTAAAATATCATCTAGCTGACCAATTACTTGTTGGAATAAATTAATTTTTTCATATAATAAGCTCATAATATGATCTTCTACAGTACCTTTAATCGCGAAATTATAAATGTAAACATCTTTCTCTTGCCCGTAGCGATGAATACGGCCGATTCGTTGCTCTAAGCGCATTGGATTCCAAGGTAAATCATAATTTATCATTATATTGCAAAATTGTAAATTTATTCCTTCCCCACCTGCTTCTGTAGCGATGAGAACTTGAGCATGGTTTTTAAATAACTGCTTCATCCAATCTTTCTTTCCGCCTTTAAAGCCCCCTCTGAAAGGCACTGATGTTATATTATGCTGTTGTAAATACCATTGTAAATAGAGCTGGGTTGCTCTATATTCGGTAAAAATAATAACCTTTTCATCTTTATGATGTTCAATTAATTCAATGACTTTTTTAGCTTTTGAATGATGTGGTAGCCCTTCGATTTCTTTCAACAATGGATCAATCAACTCTTTAGTTTCTTGTTCCTTACTCATTTTTTGAAGAGATAAGTAACAGGCTTCACGAGAGGAACAAATTTCTCTAAGTAATGTGATTTTAGCAAATGTAGATAAAGGTTGGATTGATGTACTTAATTGCTGATAGAAATCATTCTCAATCTTTGAAAAATCAACTCTTACTGTCTCTATTTTTCTCGAAGTCTGATTGAGCGATGTATTTTTTCTGGTGTTTCGGACCATAACTTTTTGAATGAGTTTTCTTAACATGGCATTCTGTTTAATTTTGTTGCGATCATTTCCATATTCCTTAATAAATGAATCATAACTCCCTAAGTGTCCTGGTTTTAAAATCGATACAAGATTAAATATTTCTATTAAATGATTTTGAATAGGTGTAGCTGTTAATAATAAGCAATACTTTTTCTTCAAGGCTCGTACTAATTTATAATTTTGTGTTTGATGGTTTTTTAATTTGTGTGCTTCATCTATTAAAATGAGGTCGTAGTCAATATCTAGTATTTCTTCCCGATGTGGTGATCGTTTAGCAGTGTCAATAGATGAGATAAGGATATCATGTTGGCTCCATTGATAATTTTTACGGTAGGGAACGGCCGGAATGAAAAATTTTTCATTCAATTCTCTCGCCCACTGATTCACGAGGGAAGCAGGAACCAGAATGAGTATTTTTTTCACAAGTCCCCTTAATAAATATTCTTTAAGAATAAGACCTGCCTCAATTGTTTTACCTAATCCTACTTCATCCGCTAAGATCGCCCTGCCATTCATGTCTTGAATAGCTTGTTTAGCTGTTTCTACTTGGTGGGGTAAAAAATCGATATGAGATAAGTAGTTTAAGGCATGCAACTCTCCAAAGTTAGGTGATATATTAGTTAGTTCAGTTTGGTAAGCCATAGAAAATAAATCCCAGGACGAAAAGGTTTCCTCCCTATTAACTTTTTCGTCTAATTCTTTTATAAATTGTTTATCGGTTTCCAATTTTATATTTTTCATTTCTTCACCTTCTCGTTATAAGACAATTTATTAAAATGAAACAATTAATTAACTATAATAATTAATCTATGCTATAATATAGATAGTAAAAGAGAGAGTTTTCACCACTTGATACATAGTATAACCAAACTAATCCTTTTTCATTAGGCGAATGAATACAAGGGGAGAGTTTACTAAACGTTTTATTAGAAAGAGTCAGGGGTCTCTTTCTAAGTGATTTTATACATATTGCGGAATATAGACATACTTTCTAAGGAATTTACTTAGTAAAACTCGTTTAGTAACGCCGAAGGAGCAAGCAGTCACGCGAATCTCTCAGGTAAAAAGACTCTTGTAGGACGCATCTCTGGAGAGAGTTTACATGTCGTCTCACAATATTTTGATATGTGAACCACCCACGAAGCAAACACTCGATAACTTGAATGCGTTTTCCAAGTTACTTTTAAGTGTGCAACTTTCTGGTTGAAGGACAGAGGTTTTTACTGGAAAAGATGGAATTCAAATATCTGTATTTAGATACTTGTTTTTCCATATCAGTGAAATCTCTGTTTTTTATTATGGAATTTATTATGAAAAATAAACTCATGAAGTAGCGAAAATGATAAAGGAGTGATGGAAGGTGAGTGAATTGAAAAAAACTTCAATTTATCCTGAGTATGAGCGGTTGGGGGCTAAAACCATTGACTTTGGCGGTTGGGATATGCCAGTTCAGTTCTCAAGTATTAAACAGGAACATGAAGCGACAAGGACTCATGCAGGATTATTTGATGTATCCCACATGGGGGAAATCGTCGTAAAAGGTGAGAAAAGCTTAGAATTCTTGCAAAAAATGGTAACGAATGATGTTTCTAAGCTGTCACCTAAGCGTGCACAATATACGTTTATGTGCTACCAAGATGGAGGCACTATTGATGACTTTCTTATTTATATGATTGAGGAAGATCATTATTTTCTAGTTGTAAATGCTGCTAATACAGAGAAAGACTTCGAGTGGATGATGGAACATAATGATTACTCAGAAGATGAATTAACTATTGAAAATGTTTCGGCTAATTACGGTTTACTTGCTTTACAAGGCCCAAATGCAGAAAAAATCTTACAAACTCTAACGGAAACAAACTTAAGTGAGATTAAATTCTTTCGTTTTGAAGAAAATGTCAAATTTACTGGTATTGAACAAGGGTCCATCGTTTCTCGAACAGGATATACAGGGGAAGATGGTTTCGAGATATATATTGATAGCCACGCGAGTCGTGAACTTTGGAACAATATTTTAGAGGCAGGAAAAAATGATGGCTTATTACCAGTTGGACTCGGAGCAAGAGATACGCTTCGTTTTGAAGCTAATTTACCACTTTATGGTCAGGAATTATCAAAGGATATTTCGCCAATTGAAGCTGGTTTGAAGTTTGCGGTTAAAGTGGATAAAGCAACTAATTTTATTGGTAAACAGGCCCTTAAAGAACAAGTCGAAAATGGTGCAAATAGAGAACTCGTTGCACTTGAGATGTTAGACCGAGGAATTCCAAGAACTGGTTATGAGGTTTATTATGAAGGTGAGAAAATTGGTTCGATAACGTCCGGTACACAGTCTCCAACATTAAAGAAGAATATCGGCTTAGCCCTAGTGAAAAGCAATGTCACTGAAGTGGGGACTGAAATTGCTGTGCAGGTGCGTAAAAGAAAGTTAAAAGCTGAAATTATTGAAACGCCATTTTTAAATAAAAAATAGGGGGAGAATTAACATGGAATTTCGTTATTTGCCCATGACAGATGCGGATAAAAGAGAAATGCTTGAAGAAATCGGTGTCGAGTCAACCGATGAATTATTTTCTGAGATTCCCGAAAAAGTTCGTTTTAAAGGGGAACTTAATCTCAAGAATCCCGTAAATGAAGTAGAGTTGAAAAAAGAATTGACTCATATGTCTAATAAAAACGCCAATTTAAAGGAATATAGTTCATTTCTAGGTGCGGGTGTGTATGATCACTTCATCCCGTCGGTTGTGGACCACGTCATTTCTAGATCTGAATTTTATACAGCCTATACACCATATCAGCCGGAAATCTCACAAGGAGAGCTCCAAGCAATATTTGAGTTCCAAACAATGGTTTCTGAATTAACAGGTATGGAAATTGCAAACTCATCAATGTATGATGGGGGGACATCGCTGGCTGAAGCTGTGACCTTAAGCGCCGGACATACAAGAAGAAAAAAAGTTCTTGTATCAAAAACAGTTCATCCTGAATCAATAGATGTTATAAAAACATATGCAAAAGCTCAATATATCGAAATTGTCGAAATTGATATGAAAGATAATCGTACTGATCTAGAGCATCTGGAAAAAGAATTGAATGAAGAGATTGCCGGTGTTGTCGTTCAATATCCAAACTTTTTTGGTGAGATAGAACCCCTAAAAGAGATTAAATCAATCATAGAAAAACAAAAGAAAACTATGATGCTCGTATCGAGTAACCCTCTAGCTTTAGGTTATCTTACGCCTCCAGGAGAGTTAGGTGCAGATATTGTAGTAGGCGACACTCAAGTATTTGGCATCCCTGCTCAATTCGGGGGACCACATTGCGGTTATTTTGCTACAACAAAGAAATTAATGCGTAAAGTACCTGGTAGATTAGTAGGGCAGACAACAGACGAAGAAGGAGTGCGTGGATTTGTCTTAACGCTCCAAGCGAGAGAACAACATATTAGACGTGATAAAGCTACATCTAACATCTGTTCAAACCAAGCTTTAAACGCGCTAGCAAGCTCTGTAGCTATGAGTTCAATAGGTAAAAACGGTCTTAAAAAGATGGCCGAATTAAATATGCAAAAAGCTCGTTATTTAAAAAACCAACTTGAGAAAAACGGAATATCTGTCGCAACAAAAGGTGCATTCTTTAATGAGTTTGTAATAAAACTTTTTAATAATGTTTCAAATATAAATAAAAAATTGCTTGAAAAAGGAATTATTGGAGGATATGATTTAGGGCTGATTAACCAAGAATTAAATAATCATATGCTTGTTGCAGTAACTGAAATTCGTACAAAAGAAGAAATTAATGCTTTTGTTAAAGAATTGGGGGAGATCAACAATGGCTAAAAAGGATTTTCCATTAATTTTTGAATTAAGTAAAGAAGGAAGAACGAGTTATAGTTTACCAGATATGGATGTTCCCGAAGTTAACTTAAATGAAGGGCTTGAGGACGATTATGTGCGAAAGTCTGCTCCCGATTTACCTGAAGTAAGTGAACTGGATATTATGAGACATTATACAAGACTATCGCAACGAAATTACGGGCTTGACTCAGGGTTTTACCCACTTGGTTCTTGTACGATGAAGTATAACCCGAAGATTAACGAAGATGTGGCAAGATTGCCTGGATTTACTCACATACATCCACATCAACCAGAGGAAAGTGTCCAGGGTGCAATGGAAATGATGTACGATCTACAAGAGTCATTAAAAGAGTTGACAGGAATGCACGAAGTATCGCTTCAATCAGCAGCCGGTGCCCATGGAGAATGGACAGCGTTAATGATGATTAGAGCATTCCATGAGGCAAATGGTGATTATAACCGGACAAAGGTCATTGTTCCCGATTCAGCTCATGGAACAAACCCAGCCTCTGCAGCCGTTGCAGGTTTTGATTCTGTAACAGTAAAAACAAATGAAGAAGGCCTTGTTGATATAGAAGATTTAAAAAAGGTTGTTGACAAAGATACAGCAGCGTTTATGTTAACAAATCCTAATACATTAGGTTTGTTCGAAACAGATATCGTAGAAATGGCAGAAATCGTCCATAGTGCGGGTGGCAAGCTTTATTATGACGGAGCTAATTTAAATGCAATTATGGGTTATACTCGTCCAGGAGACATGGGCTTTGATGCGGTTCATTTAAACTTACACAAAACGTTTACTGGGCCACATGGTGGAGGAGGTCCTGGTTCAGGCCCAGTAGGAGTTACTGAAGAATTAGCACCATTTTTACCAAAACCCGTCTTAACTAAAAAGGACGATTACTTTACGTTTGAATATGATCGTCCACAGTCAATCGGAAGAATTAAGCCTTATTACGGTAACTTTGGGATTAACTTACGAGCCTATACGTATATTCGTACGATGGGAGCGGAAGGGCTTAAAAAGGCAAGTGAGTACGCTGTATTGAATGCGAATTATATGATGCGTAAACTTGAAAAAGAATATGAATTGCCTTTCTCTCAGCACTGCAAGCATGAATTCGTACTTTCAGGGAAGAAGCAGAAGAAATTGGGTGTAAGAACACTTGATATTGCGAAACGTCTGCTAGACTATGGGTACCATCCACCGACCATATATTTCCCTCTTAATGTAGAAGAAGCAATGATGGCTGAACCAACTGAGACTGAGTCAAAAGAAACTCTGGACGGATTTATTGATGCGATGCTACAAATTGCTAAAGAAGTTGAAGAAGAGCCTGAATTAGTTCAAGAAGCACCACATGATACCATTGTGAAAAGAATGGATGAAACAACAGCAGCAAGAAAACCAATATTAAGGTATTATACTGAAAATAACTAAGATAATGTTAAAAACAGTAAAAAGCGCTCCGAATTTGGAGCGCTTTTGTCTTGTTAATGTAATGAAAACAATCAACAGATGCCGCTTATATTATTTAAATTCCGAATAAAGAATATAAGTTGATTGCTTCAGAGTTCTGTATGCATTTATAGAATCGTCCTTGCCTTCTATATCATGTTTAAAAGTAAGAGTTTGAGCTACCTATTAAGTTTTAGGAGTTCTTTATTTTGACTTGACTTTTCCTGTCCATTTTTTAAATCCACCTTTTAATTGGTAGAGATGTTTGTAGCCATTTTTGTTTAGAAGCTGTGCTGCACGAGCCGAGCGTGAGCTACCTTGACAATACAAGTAAACTGGCTTGTCAGGTCGTATTTCTACTAGTCGTTGTTTCATTTGTGTTACGGGTATATTTCTAGCGCCTAAAATATGTCCTTTATCAAATTCTTGGGGTTCCCTTACATCAATCAGTTGTGCTTTTCTATATCCCTCAATGAATTGTTCCTCAGTTAAAACATTCAGATAAGTAGATTGACGGTAATATCTAAATACACCAATACCAATTAATACAACTAAAGCCACGATTAAAAACGTCATATATTTCCCTCTTCTTTCAAATTTGTTCTAATACTATTATAAGTATATATCTTTATTATTTCAAAGATTAGTTTTTAAAAATTTATTTTTACTGTTTATTTTTATTGCTTTTTCTTCAATAAACAATTAAGTTTGATAGGGTGTTAAAATCTTAGTGGTAGTTGCAAAAATCAATAGTTGACAAAGATTTTATTTAATGTATATTACTATATGTAGTACATATAAACATTTTAAGCACAATATATTGTTTGAAGTGTAGCGAATTAGGCTATTGGCTTATAACAACAATAATTATATTCATGATGAAGAAATAAACAGGGAGTGATAGTATGTCAACTAAAACGAAAAAATCAGCCAATATTGATTTTGAAATGCTTAATAAAGATATAGCACAGTTTCCTCAAGTGCATCCCATTACAAAAGACATGAAACTTACACATGAAGGCGTCTCACGTTTGGTTATGCTAGACCGTTATGCGTTTAAAGATACCGAGAAAAAAACTCTAAAAGAAGGGGATTTCGTCGTCCTTACGGTAAAACCGGATCCTAAGTTTCCGGCTAGAGGATATGGCTTTATTAACTCAATTGATTGGACAAACGGTGAGGCATATATAAAAGTTGATACTGATTTCCTTTCTATTTTGGAAGGCGAAGAGGCGGAAACTGGATTGATTCGTCGTGGCCTAGAAGTTATAGATAAACCACTGGAGATATTTTATGAGCAAATTGCCATGAGAAATGCAACAGGACTTGCGAGTGTTGAAGAAACTGAAGATAAGGTTAACTATTGGCACGATAAATTCAAACAAGAACTGGTTAATATGAACTTTATTCCGGCAGGAAGGGTTCTTTATGGAGCAGGTTCAGGAACAGATGTGACATACTTTAACTGTTATGTTATGCCTTATATTCGGGATTCAAGGGAAGGGATTTCAAATCATAGAAAACAAGTCATGGAAATAATGAGCCGTGGTGGTGGTGTGGGCACAAATGGATCTACACTACGCCCGCGAAATACATTGGCACGAGGTGTCAATGGGAAGTCGTCAGGCTCAGTCTCATGGTTGAATGACATTGCGAAACTAACCCATTTAGTAGAGCAGGGCGGCAGTCGCAGGGGAGCCCAAATGATCATGTTAGTTGATTCTCACCCTGATATCATTGAATTTATCATTTCAAAAATGCAGAATCCTAGAATTTTACGTTATTTAATAGAAAACTCCGAAGATGAGCATATAAAACAGTTTGCGCAAGAAAAACTTAAATTCACTCCTTTAACTGAGACAGAGACAGATCTTTATCAAGGAATTGTCAATTATCAAACCATGCCTGGTCAAGGAGGCTTTACGCAAGCCGCTATTGACGAAGCTCAGAAAAAATTAAGAATGGGTGGAACATATGATGTCCACCAATCTGACTTTTTAACTGGCGCAAATATATCGGTTTGTTTAACAAAAGAGTTTATGACTGCAGTTGAAAATGATGATTATTATGAGTTGCGCTTCCCAGATGTAGAAAATTATACAAAGCAAGAAATGAAAGAATATAATGAGAAGTGGCATGAAGTGGGAGATGTCCGTAAATGGGAAGAAATGGGTTATGATATTCGAATTTATCGTCGTATTAAAGCAAAAGAATTATGGAACTTGATTAATATATGTGCGACTTATTCGGCCGAACCTGGGATATTCTTCATCGATAATGCAAATGACATGACAAATGCAAAAGCTTATGGTGACCAGGTTGTCGCGACTAATCCATGTGGTGAACAACCGTTAGCTCCATACTCAGTCTGTAATCTTGCAGCTGTTAATCTCGCTGAAATGGCTAATAAAGATACTAAAACAGTTAATTTTGAAAAGTTGAAAGAGACGGTACGTGTAGGAGTAAGAATACAAGATAACGTTATAGATGCCACTCCCTATTTCTTAGAAGAAAACAAGAAACAGGCTCTTGGAGAACGTCGAATAGGTTTAGGTGTTATGGGTCTTCATGATCTCTTAATCTATTCAGAAACTGAGTATGGTTCTAAAGAGGGTAATGATTTAGTTGATAACATATTTGAAACGATTGCGACGACCGCCTATCGTGAATCGATTGAGCTTGCTAAAGAAAAAGGTAGCTTTCCTTTTTTAGTTGGCGAAACAGAAAAAGAAACAAAGCAGCTTAGACAAGCATTTATTAGTACGGGATACATGAAAAAAATGCCAGATGCTATTCGAAATGATATCTTAAAATACGGGATACGTAATTCTCATTTGCTAACAGTAGCACCAACCGGTAGTACAGGCACAATGGTAGGGGTAAGTACTGGACTTGAACCTTATTTTTCATTTTCTTACTATAGAAGCGGAAGGTTAGGTAAGTTTATAGAAGTTAAAGCAGAGATAGTCCAAGAATATTTAGATGCCAATCCAGATGCTGATCCAGATCATTTGCCACATTGGTTCATTACTGCAATGGAATTATCACCAGAAGCCCATGCGGATACACAATGTGTTATTCAATACTGGGTCGATAGCTCTATTTCCAAAACAGTTAATGCGCCGAAAGGATACACTGTTAAACAAGTAGAAAGTGTTTATCAACGCTTATATAAAGGCGGAGCAAAAGGCGGTACTGTTTATGTTGACGGTAGTCGTGACTCTCAAGTATTGACTTTAAAAGCGGAAGAAAACAATATAGGGGAACAAACTGAGTTATTTGAAGCGGAATCTCCGCGTAAAGTGGTTGTGATGGATACTATAAACGAACTTGAAAGTACAAATGTTACTATCGGGTCTGAAGTTGGCAATACATGCCCAGTTTGCAGAAAAGGCCATATCGAAGACATTGGTGGCTGTAATACATGTACAAGCTGTGGAGCACAATTAAAGTGTGGTCTGTAGGCTTTTAGTAAGTGTTGGAAATGAATAATAAAAAGTCTTTAACTACAAAAAACTAACCAAATTGGTTAGTTTTTTGTAGTTAAACCTTGTGTATACAGCACTTTTAAGGTATTCTTTGACTAGAAACAATTTTGCCTTATATAAAATTATTTGAAATGAGGAGATGCTCTTGCCTACAGCTACTATGGAAGATTACATAGAACTAATATATAATCTTATTGAGATGAAAGGCTATGCACGCGTGTCCGATATAGCCGAAGAGTTAGAAGTACATCCTTCTTCAGTTACAAAAATGGTCCAAAAATTAGATAAAGATAATTTTGTTAATTATGAAAAATATAGAGGTTTTGTGTTAACTGAAAAAGGAGAAAAGGTAGGTAAAAAACTCGTTTTCCGTCATGAATTACTGGAAGAGTTTTTAGAAATCATAGGGGTGGAGAAGGAAAATATTTATGATGATGTAGAAGGGATTGAGCACCATTTGAGTTGGAATTCAATTGACCGAATTGGTGACTTAGTTCGCTACTTTGAAGAAGATCAAAAACGAATAAAGGATTTAAAAGGAATACAGAGTATAAATGAAGCGTAATCTCGTGAACGACTCACCACTTAATTTCATACGAAATTTGAGGTGAAAGCTTCTCGTTTCCGCGAAAATTGCTTACTATATAAGTCTTGTGTGTTTTCCACGAGCATGGATTCGGGGCATTCCAACCCTATTGACACGAAATGTTTCTAACGTACCTTGGATATCGCTGTAAATCCGCATGCAACTTCATATATCCAGTTGTCAAAGAACATTGCTTATATATAGCAACGTACTTGACCGAAAGCCAATTCACCTCTACCTTACCGCCTAAGCAATCGCTCTTCACACGCTTGAAGATGGAGACTTCTTGGCTAAAAATGTTAAAGAAGTTATCTATATGATCAAGTCATTTATCATCGACTTTTTAAAATAGTGGTTCTATTTTTGCAACTCCCGCTTATTCTAATAGAAAGTACTAATAAGGGGAGGAAATATGCAAATAGACGGTGTGTTTTCTGGCGGTGGTATTAAGGCTTATGCTTATATAGGTGCTTTACAAGAGATTCATCAGCATAATTTAACCTTTAAAAGGGTAGCTGGCACTTCAGCTGGATCCATTATTGCCTCATTTCTTGCTGCAGGCCATACACCAAGCGAAATTGAAAAGTTAACCAATCAATTAGATTTAAAAGCATTTATGGATGCTCCCGTGATAACAAAATACATACCAGGTACGAAATGGTTCTTTCTTTATTTTCAGATGGGTCTTTACCATGGTAGACGATTTGAGGAATGGTTACAGAACAAACTAGCTGATAAAAATGTGTATACATTTGGTGATCTACCTAAAGATGCCCTTAAAGTTATTATAAGTGATTTATCTTTAGGAAGGCTTATTGTTATTCCAGATGATTTGGAAAGAGTATATGGCATCCAGCCAAAGTATTTTCCTGTTGCTAAAGCAGTGCGGATGAGTTCTGGATTTCCATATTTTTTCATGCCTAAAAAAATGCCCGGTAAAGAAAAACAAAAAAGTGTTATTGTTGATGGTGGTCTATTAAGCAATTTTCCTATGTGGGTGTTTGAGAACAAGAAATCAAAAAACAGTCGACCTATTCTAGGAGTAAAGTTGAGTGAATCAATGGATAATCCTCATCCACAAAAGATTAGAAATGCCCTAGATATGTTGCACGCGCTCTTTTCAACAATGAAAAAAGCCCACGATACCAGATATATATCTAAACATGATATAAATAATATTATTTTTATTCCTGTTGATAACATTTCAGCCACTGATTTTAACCTGAGTCAAAACGAGAAGGAAAAATTAATTGATTTGGGAAGAGAACGGACAAAACAATTTTTAAAGTATTGGCCAAAATAATATAAAATTCAAAAACTAAAATATAATACAAAAAACGAGCTACACTTAATTGGAAGCTCGTTTTTTCTTGGATCCTTTGTTGCCTTCGATTACTCTTAAGTGACTTGCTCGTCTTCTTTGCTTTCTTCTTGTATTAGAAGAATTTGTTTTCTTGGATGTACGACCTGCATTTTGAGGTGAATCTTTATATTTTATTTTTGATTGTTTAACTGCTTGTTTATATTTCTTCATCTCAGAAGACGGCCGTTGTCTTAAAACCAAGAAGTAGAGCACCGCGAAGATAGCTACCCCAACTCCCACCATAATGAACACAGAAGTGAAGAAATTTACAGTATTTGTTAGCAATTGTGCCGCAACACCAATCACGGCAAGGCCGATAACTAAATAAATTAAGGTAGAAGCGATTCGACTCATTAAAAATGCCTCCCTCCTGAATCATCCTTATATACTCTATACCACATACAAGTATGAATATATCATTCTTTTTAAAATAAACAGGGTTATCATTTATCTTTTCCACTTACACCCAATTTATTCACCTCTTGTATAAGTAGTTTGTCTGTTTTCCGCTTATATGTGTCTACATTCTATTTTACTAAATAAATGGAATAAATGAAATGACTTTAACTTTTGTGATTGATTTTGAATTGAATGGTCACACTACATAATGGGGTGATGACATGCAAAAGCAAGTTAATCAGCAAAATAATAGGAACCAATCGGTCCAGTTTGGAAGAGCTCTATTAACAGGATTTATTGGTGGGGTGTTTTGGAGTGCGGTAGGAATGTTAATGTATTACTTTAACTTTATAGAGATTCCCGTAAAATCTCTTGTTCTTACTTTTTGGATAAAGGCCTCCTGGGCTCAAAGTTGGATTGGTAATGTAGTATCCATATTTTTAATAGGTCTTCTGTCAATTGTGGTGGCGATCATTTATTACGGTCTGTTTAAAAAACGTAATTCAATGTGGGTAGGATTTTGGTTCGGAATTGTACTTTGGTTTATAGTGTTTTATTTCTTCAATTCATTTATGGATAATGTGCCATCGCTATCTAATCTAAAAAACGAAACCATCGTTTCTACCCTGTCCTTGTATAGTTTGTACGGGCTTTTTGTAGGATACTCCATTTCATTTGATTATAATGACAATAGAGTTGCGGTTCGGCAAGAAGAGTAATATATTCACTTTTTAACTTAATAAAATTATTCAAAAGGCATAGTTTGTGTTAGACTAAAGTCGTCCTATTTTTTATAAAAAAGGGGAAGAGTAATGAAGCGCTTGCTTATGTTAAATGGTCCTAATATTAATTTATTAGGCGAACGTGAAAAAGATATCTATGGTGATTTCACTTTAAAAGATATTGAACAAGAGGTAAGAGACTATTTGAAAAGTGTTGGTTATTCACTTGATTGTTTCCAGTCCAATCATGAAGGAGATCTCATTGATTGGATACAAGAGGCGGATAAAAAATACGAGGGAATCATCTTCAACCCAGCAGCTTATACTCACACAAGCATTGCTCTTCGTGATGCTATCAAAACCACTGATATTCCAGTGGTGGAAGTACATATTTCAAATATTTATAAACGCGAAGAATTTAGAAGGAAATCAATAACTGCACCGGTTTGTCAGGGACAAATTGTAGGGTTTGGTAAAAATGGATATCGATTAGCTGCCATGGCACTCATCGATGTAGATGTATTTGATTAATAAAAAGAGAGGAATGACAGGACATGGAGAAAGTCAAAAAAGTACAAAGTGAATTAAAAAAACGAGAACTAGATGCCATATTGGTTACGAGTTCTATTAATCGTCGTTATTTGACAAGTTTTACAGGAACAGCTGGTGTTGCTTTAATTAGTCAAGATAAAGCTCGATTCATTACAGACTTTCGTTATACGGAGCAGGCAACTGAGCAAGCCGAGCATTTTGACGTCATAGAACATAAGGCATTGATTCATGAAGAAATTAAGAACCAATTAAACGAACTAAATATAAAACGTCTAGGATTTGAAAAAAATCAAGTTACATTTGCAACCTATGAATTGTACACAAAAACTTTCGATACTGTTGAGTTAATACCTGTAGGGGATATGATAGAGAACCTAAGAATTTATAAAACACCACAGGAACTTGAAATTATGAAGCAAGCAGCAGAAATTGCAGATAAGGCATACAATCATATCCAAACTTTTATTAAGCCGGGAGTTAAGGAAATAGATGTTTCAAATGAACTCGAATTTTTTATGCGTAAGCAGGGTGCCACATCTTCAAGCTTTGATATTATCGTTGCTTCTGGTTATCGTTCAGCATTACCGCACGGAGTTGCTTCTGACAAAATAATCGAAGAAGGCGAGTTAGTCACGTTAGATTATGGCGCGTTATATCAAGGGTACTGCTCTGATATTACTCGCACGCTGGCCGTAGGGGATATTGATGACGAACTTAAAAGAATTTACGATACAGTCTTGAAAGCCCAAGTGTTAGGTGTTGAAGGTATTAAACCAGGAATGACTGGGAAAGAAGCAGACGCTTTAACGAGGGATTATATCACTGATAAAGGATATGGTGATTACTTTGGCCATTCAACTGGCCATGGCTTAGGGATGGAAGTCCATGAGGCACCAGCATTATCTTTTCGATCAGATGTTAAATTGGAGCCTGGTATGGTTGTGACTGTTGAACCAGGGATTTATATACCAAACGTTGGTGGTTGCCGAATTGAAGATGATATTGTGATAACTGATTCAGGAAATGAAAGATTAAATCATTCAACAAAAGAATTAATTCACTTATAAGCTTGACTCTATGATTATTCGGTTAAATATATATCGGGGAGTTATTTCGAAGGAGGATAAACAATGATCTCGGTAAATGATTTTAAAACAGGGCTTACAGTAGAAGTTGATAATGACGTATGGCAAGTCATTGAGTTCCAACACGTAAAACCAGGAAAAGGTGCTGCTTTTGTCAGATCAAAATTAAGAAATTTAAGAAACGGAAATATACAAGAAAAAACGTTTCGCGCAGGTGAGAAAGTAAACAGGGCTCATGTGGAGCACAATACAATGCAATATTTATACGCCTCAGGTGATACACATGCGTTTATGGATACTAACACTTATGAACAAATTGAGCTTCAGACAAGTCAAATAGAAGATGAGTTGAAATTCATCAAAGAGAATATGGAAGTATCTATCGTTACTTATGAGGGAGAAATAATTGGAATAGATCTTCCGAAAAACGTTGAGCTGGAAGTAACTGAGACTGAACCAGGCTTGAAGGGAGATACGGTAAGTGGTGGATCAAAGTCTGCCACGCTAGAAACAGGGCTTGTTGTTCAAGTTCCTCTCTTTATAAACCAAGGTGAAACACTTGTAATTAGTACAACTGATGGGAAATACGTATCAAGAGCATAATAGAAAAGATTAAAAAAGCAGCCCGTTCAGGGTTGCTTTTTTTATGTTTAAATAACATACTCCTCTCTATTTTCCTCATATTTTTGTCCAATCTTTTAATATTCATTAATTTAAAAGTCATATTCCATTTGAATTATCATAGATTTACTATAAAGATAATTTAAAAAGTGGGGACATGCTATGAAAGAAATTCTTCGTTTATTCCCAGAAACATTAAGCGCACAAATCAACTTACAGATTGCGGGACGTTGGCACTACTTACAAGAAATTCGTTTCCGTTTCAATCAACCTATTGAATTGATTTTTGATCATCAAGTTGAATGGGTTAATAATATCAAGCCAAATCAGAAAGATAAAATGCATATTATTAACCAATTAAGCGACTTCTCTCTTTATCGAATGGAAGACGAACTAAGGGAAGGTTATATTACTATCGAAGGCGGCCACCGAGTTGGCTTAGCAGGAAAAGTCAACACAGTAGATGGGGCGGTTAAAGCCATTCAGTATATAACGTTTTTAAACATACGAATAGCTAAGGAGAAGCTAGGTGTGGCTAAACCTTTGATGTCCTATCTGTATTCCAACCAATATTTAAATACATTATTTATTGGTGCACCCCAAACGGGTAAAACGACTTTAATTCGAGATCTAATAAGAATTATATCTTCGGGGTGGAAAAACATTCCGGCAAAGAAAGTCGGGGTTATAGATGAACGCTCTGAGATTGGGGCTTCCTTAAATGGTATCCCGCAGCATAACTTAGGTAGGCGTACTGATGTCTTGGATGCTTGTCCCAAAGCGGAAGGAATGATGATGATGATTCGTTCTATGTCACCAGATGTCATTGTTGTTGATGAAATTGGAAGCCAAAAAGATGTACAAGCACTTCTAGAAGCGATTAATGCGGGTGTGACGATTATTTGTACGATTCATGGCCAATCATTAGAAGATATTAAGAAACGTCCGTCTATTCAGCCATTATTTCAACAGCATATTTTTAAAAGACTTTTTATATTGGATAACAGTGGGCAACCTGGAATAATAAAAAAAGTTTACAACGAGGATCAACAAATTGTTTTGCAAACTTAAGGAGCATAATAATGAAGTGGATAGGTGCACTTATGATTATAGGAATAACTACATGGATAGGATTCGATAAAAGCCATCAATTAAATAGAAGGCCAAAACATATTAGACAGCTAAAAAATGCTTTACAAATTTTGGAGGCTGAAATTCTTTACAGCCAATCGTCATTACAAACAGCTTTTCAAAATATAGCTGACCAAGTTCCACAACCAATGAGTAATTTTTTTCAATCATTAGCTCATAGAATGCAATCCAGAGATTTTGATTTAATGGACTGCTGGGAGAAAAGCGTTCAAAAGCTTATTAATCAATCGAGTCTTGGGCTAAATGAAGCGGAAATCCTTAAGCAATTTGGGAGAACTCTTGGACAACATGATATGGTTCAACAACAAAAACATATCCAATTAACAATTACTCATTTAGAACGAGAACTGGAAGAAGCAAGGGATGAGCAATACAGATTTGGTAAAATGTCAAAGAGCTTAGGTGTTTTATTAGGTGTATTTATTGTTTTATTGCTCATATAGGAAGGGGCATGATTATGCTAGCAGACGCAACTATTTTATTCCAGATTGCTGGAATTGGTATTATAGTGGCACTCATTCATACTATATTGAAGCAAATGGGCAAAGAAGAAATTGCCCAATTTGCTACCTTAGTTGGTTTTATTATAGTTCTTGTCATTGTCGTTAATAGTTTATCGGATCTTTTTCAACAAATAAAATCAGTGTTTTTATTTCAGGGATAATCTATGGAAATATTACACATCGTTATATTTGCTTTGATTGCTAGTATTCTTTATATCGTTTTAAAGGATTTACATGAATCATTTGCATTTTTAATTGTTCTGATCGCAGGGATTGTGATCTTTCTAGCGGTGATCAAACAATTAGGTATCATCTTTCAGCTATTACAATCGTTAGGACAAAAAGCGGCTATCGATGGAATGTATATCGAAACAATTTTAAAAATCATCGGCATCGCTTATATTGCTGAGCTGGGTGCAAATATTACAAAAGATGCAGGTTTAGATTCAGTCGCATCTAAAATCGAATTAGCTGGAAAAGTATTTATTTTGGTGTTAGCTATACCAATCATCACTGCGGTCATTGAGGCTATTTTATCCTTTTTGCCGACGACATAGATTGAATATGAAAGGAGTAACCATTGTGAATGAAACATTATAAATGGATAATTGCCTTCACATTTCTTTTCCTTTTCATTGGACAAACTGTGTCGCTAGCCTCTAGCGAGGAAGAACGTGATGATAAACAGATGATTGATGAGATATCCCTTGAAGGAGTACAAGCATACTGGAATGAACTAGTGCAAGAATACCAAGGATACCTTCCTGAATTAGAAAAAAATACTGTTTACGATTTTATAAAAGAAGAGAAGACTTTCTCCTTTAAACATACACTTACTGGATTAATAAAATTTCTGTTTCATGAATTTACTTTGAACGCTAAGTTATTAGGACAGTTACTAATTTTGACGTTATTTTCGGTACTGCTTCAGACGATTCACACGTCTTTTGAGAGAAGTGCTGTCAGTAAAATAGCTTACTTTATTGTTTACATCGTACTGTTGTTCATTTCACTTAACAGTTTTTATTTAACTTCAGAATATATTAGCAATGCCATTGGTATGATGACTAATTTTATGATTGCACTGATCCCTTTAGTTTTAGGCATTATGTCAACGTTTGGAAATCTTGCAAGTGTTTCATTTTTTCATCCCATCATAATATTTTTAATTAATTTTAGTGGGTTATTGGTTTCTAAGTTTATTATGCCGCTTTTATTGTTGTCAGCACTTTTAGAAATAGTAAGTACTTTAAATGAAAAACATCGTGTAACCCATTTGGCTAATATGATTCGATCAATCAGTGTTGGTAGTTTAGGCGTATTTTTAACAGTGTTTTTAGGCGTTATGTCGATTCAAGGAGCGGCTGGTGCCATTCAAGATGGGGTAGCCATGAAAACAACCAAATTTATCACAGGGAATTTTATTCCGGTTGTAGGTAGGACTTTTACTGATGCTGCGGACACTGTTCTTAGTGCTTCTCTCTTGTTAAAAAATGCAGTAGGGATTATAGGTGTGGCGATCATTATCTTTATTGCTATTTTTCCTGCTTTAAAAGTGTTAGCTATTGCGCTTATTTATAAATTAGCTGCTGCTATATTACAACCTCTTGCTGATGGGCCGATTATTACGTGTTTAAACTCAATTGGCCAGTATTTACTATATATGCTTGCATGTTTATTGACTGTATCCTTAATGTTTTTCTTGGCCATTGTAGTGATTGTCGTTTCCGGAAATATTACTTTATTTCTTCGTTAGGATGAAGTGTATGGATTTACTCATTAATTGGGTAACACAGATTATTGTATTCTTAATTTTTGCCGCCATTATCGATTTATTAATTCCAGCAAATAAAATGAAGAGGTATATTCAATTTGTCGTTGGATTAATTTTGTTACTAATATTCTTAAAACCAGTTTTTTATATGTTTAATATCGATATTCCCCAAGCCATAGAAACCTCATTTAAAGAATATTTACAAACAGATGAAAAGGTAGAAAATATGGATGAAATGATTAAAATACAAAAAAGTGAAATAGAATCAACACAAGATGCATATATTTTAGAAGAAATGGTTGTCCAGTTAGAAAACTTAGCAGAAGAACCTCTAGCAGAAGAACAAATCGAGTTGTCAGATATTCAATTTAGCTTTGCTGAATCAGGGAATTATACATTTGAAAATTTGGAAGAAATAATTGTCTATCTCGCAGCTATTAACGAAGAGGAGGGAGTAGTGGATGATATTGAAGAAGTAGACATCAATACAGAAGAGCCAAAGTTAGATGAAGAGGAATTAGAAGACATCGATACTGAATCAATAAAAAACATCTTACAGGAGGTTTGGGAGCTTGATGATATGAAAATTACAGTTGTATGGGAGGAGGGAGTAACTTGATCAAAAAAATTATTGAATATTTCCGATCAAAAGACAAGTCTACAACAACCTACAAAAAATATAGTTATCTAATTGTCATTGGATTAATTGGTCTGATGCTCCTTCTAATAGGAAACATATTTACTAATTCTGAAAGTGAAAAAGATTTAGCAAGTGAAACACCTATTCCAAAGAGCGAAGCTGAGCAGGTCGCATCTCAAGAAGAGTCCACATTGACTTCCAACGTAGATGAATTGGAATCAAGCTACCAAAAGGATTTAGAGGAAATGTTATCAAAAATTCAAGGTGTGTCAGACGTGGAAGTGATGATTAATCTTGATTCTACTAATGTAAAAGTCTATGAAAAAAATTTAATCTCGGGTAAACAGCTGACCGATGAAAATGATAAAAATGGGGGAGAACGACAAATAGAAGATCATACTGAAGAGACAGAAGTGGTTGTTGTCAGAAAAGGGGATCAAGAAGTTCCATTGGTTGTACAGACAAAAAAGCCTAACGTGAGGGGTGTCTTTGTAGTAGCAAAAGGTGTTGACCATGCGACTGTGAAACAATGGGTTGTAGAATCAACCTCTAGAGTGCTTGATGTACCAACACATAGAGTTTCTGTAATGCCTAAAAATAAGGAGGAATAATAAATGTTGAAAAAACAAACAATTTGGTTACTAACGATGTTAAGTTTGATGATTGTTCTAAGTATAGTTTATATGACTTCTGATTCTGAGGATTTAGCTTATATTGACGACGGCACGAATGAGACGCAAGAAACATCTCAAACAGAAGATGCAGCAGATGACTCAGATGTTGAAGTTGATGATGTTACAAATCTAGGGAAAGACGAGCTTTTTACAACTATTCGTATGAATTTACAAGATGAACGAAATATGAAAAAAGATAGATTAAATGAAGTTGTCGCAGCTTCTAATTCAACAAGTGAAGAAAAAAATGATGCATTAAATGATATTAATGATTTAGAACAGGTTTCTACAAAAGAGTCTATTATAGAAGAATCGATCATGTCCCAAGCTGAGTATCAAGATGTACTTGTTCGTTCCGATGAAGACATTATTCATGTGCATGTAAAAGTCGATGAGTTGTCAAACAAAGAAGCGAATAATATTATGCAAATGGTAAGAGATGAGTTTGGCGATGATTTGAAAGTAGATGTAAACTTTCAGCCGACAGAGGAGTAATTTCTAAATAATTATATCATAAAAATCCGAACACTGATTTATGTTCGGATTTTTATGTTTGTATATATAATGATAAAATAACTTTGTACAATGTACAGCTATAAAAACACAAGAAGATCCACTTTCCTATTAAGTTACTCCAGAGTATCGTAGTTGATATATGATGTGCAGGGTGTGTTAAATGCTTGGAAGTTGAGTTGTTTTTATTTAATAGCCGTTTTTTGTAGAAATTGCATCTTTTTCTTTTATAGATACTGAAATTGAAATGATGGATGTGTCGTGGGTTAACTGGCTTTAAACCCCAATTGGATGATGTTTCAATATATTAAAATTCAGATTCAAAGTTTTTCGAAATATATTAGCGTTGATTCTAGAACACTGTTATAATAATTTCAAAATGGTATGAAACTGTCTTTCTATAATTAATGTTGAATTTATATGAGGATATAGCGTAAAATGTTAAGAGAGATAGAAGGGATTAATACTTATGTTATTGAAAAATAAAGGGGTTGCAAACATGTTAAAAGTCCAGGAGATTCGTGAAATAATCAAATTAATCGATGATTCATCCATTAATGAATTTACTTATGAAACAGACGGAACAAAAGTCTCGATGAAGAAGTCTTTAAATGAAAAAGAAAGTTCAACAATCGAACAAAAGCCACAGCCACAAAAAGAAGAAATTTCTACAAAAGAAAATGTAGACGTTGAAGATGAAACGAGTGTGAAGGTTGAATCTACAATCAAAACAAACGAGCCTAAAGATATAGATTATGATTATGAGATTCAATCGCCGATGGTTGGTACTTTTTATAGCTCGCCAGACCCAGAAAGTGATGTTTATGTTAATGTGGGAGATTCTGTTAATAATGAAACTGTTGTTTGTATCGTAGAAGCAATGAAATTATTTAATGAAATCGAAGCCGAAACAACAGGAGAGATTGTAGAAATATTAGTGGAAAATGGCGAATTAGTTGAATATGGTCAGCCACT
The DNA here is from genome assembly GCF_018918075.1 of Virgibacillus sp. MSJ-26. Lineage (GTDB taxonomy): Bacteria > Bacillota > Bacilli > Bacillales > Amphibacillaceae > MSJ-26. The sequence goes on along the minus strand of NZ_JAHLPW010000005.1, from coordinate 80,874 downwards.
ATTTAGAGTAAAGAACTAAATAAGGGGATGGAATAATTGATTAAGAAACTGCTTATAGCTAACAGAGGTGAAATTGCCGTCCGAATAATTCGTGCCTGCAAGGAAATGGGTATCGAATCCGTAGCTGTTTATTCAGAGGCAGATAAAGATGCTTTACACGTACAATTGGCAGATGAAGCTTATTGTGTGGGTCCTAAACTTAGTAAGGACAGTTATTTAAACATAACAAATATAATGAGCATCGCTACCTTAACAAATGTCGATGCCATCCATCCTGGATATGGTTTTTTAGCTGAGAATGTTGATTTTGCCGAGATTTGTAATGAATGTAATATTACATTTGTTGGTCCATCTCCAGAAGCTATACAAAAAATGGGTATCAAAGATGTGGCCAGGGAAACAATGGAAAAAGCAGGTGTTCCTATAGTACCTGGATCAAACGGTATATTGGAAAATGAAGAAGAAGCGATGGAAGTAGCTAAAGATATCGGTTACCCTGTGATTATAAAAGCAACTGCTGGGGGCGGTGGAAAAGGTATTCGGGTGGCAAGAGATGAACAAGAACTTCTTAATGGTATCCGTATCACGCAAAAAGAGGCCGAAACAGCATTTGGAAATCCAGGTGTATACTTAGAAAAATTTATTGAAGACTTTAGGCACGTCGAAATACAAGTTTTAGCAGATAAACATGGTCATGTTGTTCATGTTGGTGAAAGAGATTGCACTATACAAAGACGTCTGCAAAAATTAATCGAAGAATCTCCCTCGCCTGGTATAACAAAAGAGATCAGAAAGAAGATGGGTGAGGCAGCTGTAAAGGCGGCTAAAGCCGTTAATTATGTGGGTGCAGGTACGATTGAGTTTATTTTTGACCGTAGTAGCAAAACTTTTTATTTCATGGAAATGAATACACGTATACAGGTTGAACATCCAGTTACCGAAATGGTCACAGGGATTGACTTGATTAAAGAACAAATAAAAATAGCTAATAATGAATCGATTGCTTTCTCGCAAGAAGATATTGAATTCGAGGGTTGGTCTATTGAATGTCGCATAAACGCGGAGGATTCATTTAATAATTTTATGCCTTCACCAGGTACTGTTAAAATGTATCTAACGCCCGGAGGACCAGGTGTTAGAATAGATTCAGCAGTATATCAGGGTTACTCGATTCCTCCCTATTATGATTCGATGGTTGCCAAGCTCATTACTTATGGGTCATCAAGAGAAGAAGCAATACAGACAATGAAACGAGCATTGGATGAGTTTATTGTCGAAGGTGTTAAAACGACAATCCCCTTTCATAGGGAGATCATGGACCATCAAGTTTTCAAATCCGGCAAATTCAATACTAATTTTTTAGAAGAAAATCCAATCGTTGAAAAAGCCGAAGAAAGGGAGTGAAATCATGAGTGAACATCAATCGCTAGTTAATGTTAGTGAGAATACGGATTTAGGTAAAGTTGAAATTGCACCAGAAGTTATTGAAGTCATTACGGGAATTGCTGCTTCAGAAGTTGAAGGTTTATCTTCAATGCGAGGTAACTTCGCCACAGGCGTGGTAGAAAGATTTGGTGGAGTATCTCATAGCAAAGGTGTAAAAGTGGAATTAACTGAAGAAGGTATCTTAATTGATTTACATGTTGTCTTGAATTTTGGTGTATCGATACCAGAAATTGCACAAAAACTACAATCAAACATTAGACAATCATTAAAAAACATGACTGGTTTGGAAATTGCGGAAATCAATGTTCACGTAGTTGGGATTCAAATGGACCATCAAGACGCTCAAAATGAGTAAGGTAGATAATCTAGGTAATAGTAGGAATGAGTGAATAAATCACCAAGATGAAAGGCCAAAAGAGATGTTGTCTTTTGGCCTTTAGTTTATTAAATATAATCCTGTTATGTAAACCTATTTCTTGAAGATAAATTGCCATCATAGCATTGCATTAATAATCATGTTATTATTTGACTAGATGTGTTTAAAGGAGTAGTAAAAGATGAAACGACATGAAGCAAGAGAAAAAGCTTTTCAAACTTTGTTCCAGATTGATATAAATGACATAGAACCAGTTATCGCTATAAATAATATATTGGAAAACGACAAGAATGATGCATTTTTAACATATCTAGTAGAAGGAGTTATTAATAATAAACAATCGATTGATGAGGCCATCTCTGAACACCTAGAAAATTGGTCACTTTCACGACTAGCATCAGTAGAAAGAACAGTGTTACGTATTGCTACGTTTGAAATATTATGTGCAGAAGATATCCCGGAGAATGTGTCTATTAATGAGGCAGTCGAGCTGGCGAATAAATTTGGGGAAGAAAAATCCGGTAAATTTGTCAATGGTGTCTTATCAAAAATAATTCCCTCTTAATATTTTAGCAAATATATAGATAACTTCATCTTTAAGGAGAGGATTTAAATGGTAGCAGAAATAATTGACGGGAAAAAACTTTCACATGAATTGAAAATGAAAATGAAGGAAGAGGTTAATCAGTTAAAGAAAACAGGCGTGACTCCTCACTTAACCGTAATCCTTGTAGGGGATAATCCAGCATCGAAATCATATGTGAAAGGCAAGGAAAAAGCCTGTGAGGAAACGGGCATTTCATCAGATTTAATAGAATTAAATGAAACTATAACGGAAGATGAATTACTGGCCCAAATTGTGAAATTAAACAACGATAAGTCTGTTCATGGCATCCTTGTTCAATTACCCTTACCAAACCATATTGAAGAACAAAAAGTTATTGAAATTATTAGCCCTGAAAAAGACGTAGATGGTTTCCATCCAGTTAATATTGGAAGAATGATGACGGGACAAGATACTTTCCTTCCATGTACGCCGCACGGAATCATTAAAATGTTAAAATCTAAAAATATTTCAATTGAAGGTAAGCATGCTGTCGTGTTAGGACGTAGTAATATTGTTGGTAAACCAGTTGGACAATTATTACTAAATGAAAATGCTACTGTTACATATTGTCATTCTCGAACACCAAATTTAAAAGAATACACCAAAAATGCCGATATCCTTGTTGTCGCTTTAGGTAAAGCCCACTTTGTTGATGAAAATCATATCAAAGAGGGAGCTGTCGTTATTGATGTAGGTATTAATCGAACGGAGGATGGCTCACTAACCGGGGATGTTAACTTTGATAAAGTAAAAGAAAAAGCATCTTATATTACGCCGGTTCCACGTGGCGTTGGACCAATGACAATTACAATGCTTTTATCCAATACGATTAAAGCAGTAAAAGGATTGACTTCAGGTGAGTGAAAAGTACCTGACAGTAACGGCACTTACCCGTTATATAAAACGAAAGATTGATACCGACAATCATTTAAAAGATGTTTGGCTTATGGGAGAAATTTCAAATTTCAAGCATCATAATCGTGGTCATATGTATTTGACAATCAAGGATGAACAAACAAGAATTCAAGCAGTAATGTTCGCTGGGAAAAATCGCTTCTTAAAATTTATTCCCGAAAACGGGATGAAGGTTCTCATTAGAGGTGAAATAAGCGTATTTGAAGCGTTTGGTCAATATCAATTATATATCCATCAAATGGAGCCAGATGGAGTTGGTGCCTTATTTTTAGCCTACGAACAATTAAAAGAAAAATTATCTAAACAAGGTTATTTTGATCAACAAACAAAAAAACCAATCCCAGCATATCCACAACATATCGGAATTATTACATCACCGACAGGAGCAGCTGTGAGGGATATAATTATAACATTAAAACGACGTTATCCCATTGTTCAAACTACAGTGCTTCCTGTTTTGGTTCAAGGAGAAAATGCCCCCGGAACAATAGTTGATGCTATAAACAAAGCTAATCAAATGAATATGTTTGATGTTCTAATTGTAGGACGGGGTGGTGGCTCAATAGAGGAGTTATGGAGTTTCAATGAAGAAATAGTTGCAAAGGCTATCTACCAATCACGTATTCCGATTATTTCAGCTGTTGGACATGAAACAGATAACACCATTAGTGATTTTGTAGCAGACTTAAGAGCGCCTACTCCCACAGGAGCTGGGGAAATAGCCGTCCCATCCCAGCAAGAATTGCTTGACAGATTATCGGTCTGGCAACAAAGACTATCTAAAACAATGGAGCATAAACTTTATTTACAGGAAAAAACACTCAGACGTCTTAATCAATCATATGCTTTCCGTTATCCAGAGCAATTGTTGAGGCAAAAAGAACTTGAGTTGGATAAATCAATCGAAAGACTAGATAGAATAACAGAAGCACAAGTAGAACTTCGGAAAGATAGATTTAACAACGTATATAAAAGACTTATGTCTCAGCCCCCTTATAAACAATTGAACGAATCTAAACGAATGTTGAATCAATTAATGAAACAACATAAACAAGCGTTCAATCGAGTTCTCGAGAAAAAAACCTTGAATTTATCGGCGACTATTGACAAGCTTTCATTACTAAACCCGCTAGAAGTGATGAAACGAGGATTTGCTATCCCATTTACAACAAATGGAGAATTAATTAAAAGTAAAGGGCAAGTCGCTAAAAATGACTTAATACAAGTGGAATTATCCGATGGACATTTGGATTGTCAAGTCTTAGAAATAGAGGAGAAATAACCGATGGATACACCAGATGCAATGACATTTGAAGAAACTATGGAAAAGTTAGAAAAAATTGTTGAAAAATTAGAAGAAGGCGATGTACCTTTGGAAAAAGCCATTAATTATTACCAAGAGGGTATGAAGTTATCTAAAGTATGTAGTGATAAACTGAAAAATGTTCAGGAAAAAATAGTTAAAATAGTAAACGAACAAGGAAAACTTGAACCTTTTGATATTCAGGAGGACGAATGAGCGTGAATGTTAATTTAACTGAATATATAAGTGAAAAACAAACATTAATTGATAATAAAATTACAGACTATTTTCGCGATCAAGATATACCAGAGCAATTAAAGGAGTCAATGTTATATTCATTGCAAGCTGGTGGGAAGAGGCTGAGACCCGTCTTGTTGTTTGCAAGCTACCAAGTGTTTAAGGAAGATATTAGTCCTGTTGTATCATCTGCTGTTGCGTTAGAAATGATTCATACTTATTCTCTTATTCATGATGACCTTCCCGCGATGGATGATGATACCTATCGTAGAGGTCAATTGACAAACCATAAAGTCTTTAATGAAGCTACGGCAATTTTAGCAGGAGATGGATTGTTAACTTATAGTTTTGAAATCATTGCACGTGATCTTCTTCTAACAATAGAACAAAAGGTAGAAGTTGTTAAACTTTTAGCTAAAGCTAGTGGGCCAGAAGGTATGGTGGGTGGTCAAATCCTTGATTTAGAAGCTGAAAATCATGGCGTGAATTTGGAAGGTTTGGAACGGGTTCATACATCGAAAACAGGTGAATTACTCAAGTTTGCTATTTCAATAGGTGCATATCTAGGCGGCGCTTCAGAAGCTCAGATTTCTGAGTTGGAACGATTTTCATATTACCTAGGTTTAATATTCCAAGTCCAGGATGATATTTTAGATGTTACTGGCGATGAAGAAAAAATTGGAAAAGCAGTCGGTAGCGATGAAGATAATGAAAAGAGTACCTATCCTAAACTTTTAGGTCTACAAGGTGCCATTGATAAAAAAAATGAATATGTCCAATGTGCTAAAGAAGCATTGACAAAGGCTCAAGCAGATACATCTATACTTATGGCTTTGACAGATTATTTCAGCCAAAGGGATCATTGATTGTCTATATATTTTCTTGATCATATGGTATAATAGGGATGATTAGGGATGGTATAGTATTCTAGTCAACCCTCCGTTTCTGAAGGCGGGGCTAAAAATCCGCTAAAGGGCATATCGATGAAGTTCCTTGTGTTGGCTTGAGGCGCCCAGCTTTGGGTCAATGCTGGGAGTTAAGGTTTTCGGGCGATCCGCAAAGGCATGCGGGCGTTGACCCGATTACCGTGGAGGCCCATCTTTGTAGTGGGGACTAAGCCTAGGAACCACTATGAAATGGGGTATGAACCTGCATAACAAGGAAAGGGACACCTTATGTGCAGCGTAGCCTGCCCTGAGTGGTAGATGAGAGGATTAGAATCTCAAATGAAAAGCCGGTCGGCCGCTGGCTTGTCTATTTTATCTCTATGAAAGCATCACTGCAAAAGGGGCTAGGAAACGGTTAAAGGTTGTCGAGGAAATCTCCTAGACTGTTATTTTATAAATACATTCAAGCGGGATTATAGTGTGGACTAAGTGGTAATCCAGTCTAACTTTTGGTGACAAAGTTAAGATAGCTTTAAAGGGGAACCGCCTACATGGCAACATGAGGTAACTATCTGGGAAAACCTACTGGACCTAAGCCGCAGTTTTAACCGCTTGAATGACCATTCCTCATTACATAATTATAATTTTATGGAGTAAATTATGAATCCTCAAATAAAACGTTCGCTCAAATTCAGTATTACCATTGCCGTTATCACATTTGTGTTAGCGGCTATTTTTTCAGTTATATCTTCATCCATTTTAAGTAGAGTTGTATGGTTAGTCGGACTCTTTGTTGTACTAATTATTGTGTTAATAGGTGTTTTGTTTGATATGGTAGGAATTGCTTCCACATCGGCTAACGAAGCGCCATTTCATGCTATGGCTGCTGAAAAAGTCCCAGGAGCAAAGGAAGCTGTTACCATCATAAGGAATGCAGATAAATTTGCTAGCTTCTGTAATGATGTAATTGGTGATATTTCTGGAATTGTTAGTGGGACGGCTACTGCACTGGTTGTCCTCCAAATTACAAATTTACTTGGAGAAAGTGACGGATCGCCACTTGAAATAACACTGTCAGTTATGATAACGAGCATTGTCGCAGCGTTAACAGTAGGTGGCAAAGCCATCGGTAAGTACGTAGCTATCAATTCATCAACCACCATTATTCATTTTACTGGTAAGACAATTTATATTCTTGAAAAAAAACTTAAAATCACTATCTTTCGAAAAGAATAAAAAAATTCACTCATATTTAAACTAAAACTAATTGATATTAAAAAGGACTGTCGGTAATGGGTAAACAACGCTTAGATTTATTATTAGTGGAAAGAGGTTTGGTCGATAACCAAGAAGAAGCTAAACGCTTTATTATGGCCGGTACTGTCTTCTCTGAACAATTAAGACTTGATAAGCCAGGTCTGAAAGTTGATGACAGTATTTCCCTTACTATTAAACGGAAAAGCATACCATATGTGGGGCGTGGTGGTTTAAAATTAGAAAAAGCGTTAACTTCTTTTGATATAAACCTTCAAAATAAAATAATGGTGGATGTTGGCTCATCTACAGGCGGATTTACTGATTGCGCTCTGCAAAATGGGGTGAAGTTAAGTTATGCCATTGATGTTGGGTACAACCAATTGGATTGGAAATTAAGAAACGATGAACGTGTTATAGTTATGGAGCGAACCAACTTTCGTTATGTTACACCAGATCTACTTAAAAATGGATCACCTAATTTTGCTACCATCGATGTATCCTTCATTTCTTTAAAATTGATTTTACCTGTTTTGAAAAAAATACTAACGCGTGATAGTGAGGTTGTTGCTTTAATAAAGCCTCAATTTGAAGCAAGGAAAGAACAAGTTGGAAAAAAAGGAATTGTCAGGGACAAGCAAGTTCATCTAGGTGTATTAAGGCAAATACTTTCATTCGCAAAAAAAGAAGGGTTTAAAGTACAAAATATTACTTACTCCCCAATCACAGGTGGAGACGGTAATATTGAATTTTTAGGTTATTTTCGCTGGGAAACCAAAAAAGAAGAGAATGACTATGGAGATGAAAATTTGCTTCAACTTGTACTCTCGGCCCATAAAGAATTAGCAGAAATATAACTGGTATTAAGGGGATTTGATATGAGTAAAGTACAGAGGCATATAAAAATAAGAGAATTGATAACAGAAAGTGAAATCCAAACTCAAGATGAACTTGCTAACGAGTTGAAAAGACAGGGATTTACAGTGACGCAAGCTACTATTTCCCGAGATATAAAAGAACTCCATTTAGTTAAAGTTCCGACAAAAAATAACCAATATAAGTACAGTTTGCCAGCTGATCAACGATTTAATCCACATGATAAATTAAAGCGCCTTATTCGTGATGCTTTTGTGAAAATAGATTATACTAGTCATTTTATTGTATTGAAAACGTTACCTGGTAATGCTCATGCAGTGGGAGCCCTGATTGATAATCTAGATTGGGAAGAGATTATGGGGACGATTTGCGGAGACGATACATGTTTAATTATTTGTCGAAAAGAACAAGATGCGAAAATAATACAAAATCGTTTTATAAGTATGCTTTAACTTAGTTAGGTATATCCCTCACTGCTTCTTTAAAAAAGCTACTTTTTAAGCAACTAATGAACCTATGGGGTGTATATGATGTTAACAGAATTATCCATAAAAGATTTTGCTATCATTGACGAGATATCCGTAACATTTAACGATGGCTTAACCGTTTTAACAGGTGAAACTGGAGCGGGAAAATCAATAATCATCGATGCAGTACAATTACTTGCAGGGGGACGTGGATCAGTCGAGTTTGTACGTCATGGAACAAAAAAAGCCGAAATTGAAGGGTTGTTTATAATAAATCCCAAAAACCACCCAATCTACAACGTCAGCAAACAATTCGGAATTGACATTGAAGATGAGCAAATTGTCTTACACCGGACAATTACAGCCGGTGGAAAAAGCATTTGTCGAGTCAATGGAAAGTTAGTTACTCTTGCCATTTTACGTGAGTTTGGCAGTACATTAATTGATATTCATAGTCAGCATGAGACCCAATCTTTAATGCACCCAGAAAATCATATTGACTTATTGGATCTATACAATCGAGATGAAATAATGAAAGCGAAAGAAGATTATACTTACCTGTATAATGAGCTAGTTAATTTAGAAAATCGATATAGAAAACTTAGTAATAACGAGCAGGAAATGGCCCACCGATTGGACTTGTTGGAATTTCAACTTCAAGAACTTGAAGAGGCGAGTCTCAATCCGAATGAAGATGAAATACTTGAAGAAGAACTAAGCCATTTAGCCAACTTTGAACGAATTTTTACCAGTGTTCAGGACGCCTATAATGCATTATATGGTGAGAATAAAGGGCTTGATTGGTTAAATATAGCCCAACAATCCCTGCAAGATGGACGAAACTATAATGATTTTCTTTCGGAAAAAGCAGAAGAACTAACATCTTATTATTATAATATTGAAGAACTATCGTTTGCGTTGCGAAACTTTAGTGAAACATTAGAATATAATCCTGCGCGCTTAAATGAAATTGAATCACGGCTTAACGAAATTAATCGGTTAAAAAAGAAATATGGTGCTACTGTAAATGATGTACTTGAATATATGGCTAAGATTGAAGAAGAGATTGATGAAATTAAAAATAAAGACTCTCATTTAAATCGATTAGTTGAACAAATATCTGAAATGAAGAAAGATACTTTTTTAGAGGCGAAACATCTGCATGACTTAAGGAGACGGGCTGCCAACTCCTTAATTAATGAGGTACATGATGAACTTGCCAGTTTATATTTAGAAAAAGCATCTTTTTCAATTGCTTTTATCCCAGAAATTGATGAAAATGCACTCACCTATTTTGAAAATCATCCTGTAAAATTTTATAAAAATGGGATTGACCAGATTAGATTTATGATATCAACAAATGCAGGTGAGCCTTTAAAAGAACTTGATAAAGTTGCTTCAGGAGGAGAGCTATCTCGTATTATGCTTGTACTCAAAAAGATTTTTTCAAACCATCAAGGCATCACTAGTGTTATTTTTGATGAAGTTGATACAGGTGTTAGTGGTAGAGTTGCTCAAGCTATTGCCGAAAAGATATATCAGATATCACGTGATTCCCAAGTGCTTTGTATTACTCATTTACCTCAAGTAGCATCTATGGCAGATACGCATACACTTATCGAAAAAGGGGAAAATAAAAATCGAACATCGACCAACTTATTTGAACTTAAGCCCAATGAACAAGTAGAGGAATTAAGTCGAATGATTACTGGCACAAAATTAACGGAAACAGCAAAGGAGCATGCCAGTGAAATGCTACATTTAGCAGAGAACTATAAAAAACAAGAAATAAATTAAGAAACTCTTTATATAACTATCGTTTTCAGCTTTTTCTTTTTTATACTCTGGTTTTTCAGGAATTGTTATACAACTTTAACTTATCTTTCACCGTTTAAAAAAACAGTTTAAAGGTCAAATTATAGGTACAGACAATAAAAATGGTATGGGTGAGGAACGAGGAGAGTGAATGTTGGTGAAAAAAATAAAAAGTACCCGTTTTTGGATCGGGACCGCATTACTAATCGCTTTGTTCTTAGTTCCTTTTATACCCTCTATGCAAAGTTACGTCTCCATCCCTAATCAGATAGTAACTTTAAATAATGAATCCCCTATTGAAGTTCCAACAATGGGCACGTCGATAAATGTTGATGGAAATGAAAGTGTCCAAGCTATAGATTCTTCAACGTTTTTTCCAAAAGATACAGGTCAATCTGAACTCACGTATAAATACGCTGGGATTCCAATTAAGAAAGTCGATTTGTCTGTTCTAGAGGACAAAAAAGTTATCCCAGGAGGACAATCTGTAGGTATCCAACTGCATACACTAGGAGTTCTTGTCGTTGGGCATCATCTCGTGAATACTAAAGACGGAACTGTTTCACCCGGCGAAGAGGCAGATATTAATGTAGGTGATATTATTGTTAAAATTAATGGTAATAACATTAATGATATGAAAGAAGTAAAACCCTATGTTGAAAAAGCAGGTGAGAAAGGAAATACCTTGGATGTTACTCTTAAAAGAGGTAAAAAAGAAATAAATACCTCATTAAACCCGACAAAAGATAAAAAAGTCGATGAATTTAAGATTGGATTATATATTAGAGATTCCGCAGCAGGAATAGGAACAATGACATTTTTTGATCCAGAGACAAAGAAATACGGGGCGTTAGGTCATGTCATTTCTGATATGGATACAAAGAAACCTATAGAAATTCATGAAGGTACAATTGTAGGTTCCTCCGTTACTTCAATCGAAAGGGGAAATAATGGGACTCCTGGAGAGAAACAAGCGAAGTTTTCCACCAAAGAAAATAAACTTGGTTCGATTACGAAGAACAGCCCATTTGGAGTGTTTGGAGAGTTAGAAAAAAATATAAAAAATAATAAATATGATAAACCGATGTCAATAGCATTATCACACGAGGTTAAAGAAGGGCCTGCCAAAATATTAACAGTGATTAATGACGAGGAAGTTGAAGAATTTGATGTGAAAGTTGTTAGCAGTACTCCTCAAAAATCTCCGGCTACAAAAGGAATGGTTATTCAAATAACGGATCCTAAATTATTAGAAGCAACTGGTGGTATTGTTCAAGGAATGAGTGGCAGTCCAATCATTCAAGATGATAAAGTAATTGGAGCTGTAACGCATGTTTTTGTTAACGATCCCACTTCAGGTTATGGAGTTCATATCGAATGGATGATGCAAGAGGCTGGTCTTGACATCTTTAAAGAAGAAATAGCTAGTTAAGAAAGAACTTGTAGGAATAGATAGTCGCGTTTCCTACAAGTTCTTTCTCATTTTTTTCTTTTAATTTCTTTTAAATATTATTCGACAAACACAATGATTTTTGTCGCTCTTTGGTGCATGCTATCGAAAAACAACGATATTAAAAGCATTATTGAGAAAAAATGAGAAAAACCAATCTTTTTTCAAATAATAAAAGGATATTTTAAGGTTCTGTCGAATACATAGTATGGACACGTGTTTAAAGGGAGGAATAATAGTGGAGAATATTTCAGTATGTTTAGTGGATGATAATAAAGAACTCATTCATATGATGGAAGAGTATTTTAATGAACAAACGGACATTGATGTGGTAGGAAAAGCATTTAATGGAAGAGATTGTTTAGATTTAATTGAGGAAAAAGAGCCGGACGTGTTAGTGCTCGATATTATTATGCCTCATGTTGATGGTTTGGCGGTATTGCAATCAATTCGTGAAATGAATATGAAGAAGCCTCCGAATGTTATTATGTTAACAGCTTTTGGTCAGGAAGAAGTGATGAAAAAAGCCGTTGATTTAGGTGCATCTTACTTTATATTAAAGCCCTTCGATTTGGAACATTTAGCAAACCAAATTAGACAAGCTGAGGACAGTGCTGTTTTACCTCAACCAGTCATTTCGTCAGAAGGGAATCGAAAAGAACGTAAAAAGAAGGATTTAGAAGCCAGTATCACAAATATTATTCATGAAATTGGTGTTCCTGCCCATATTAAAGGTTATATGTACTTACGGGAAGCAATAACAATGGTATACCATGATATAGAATTATTAGGGTCAATTACTAAAATTCTTTATCCGGATATTGCAAAAAAATTCAAGACAACATCCTCAAGAGTGGAAAGAGCTATTCGCCATGCGATAGAGGTTGCTTGGAGCAGAGGTAATATTGACTCGATATCTGCATTGTTCGGACATACTGTCAGTGTATCAAAAGCAAAACCAACCAACAGTGAATTCATCGCCATGGTCGCCGATCGTTTGAGATTAGAACATCGTGCTAGTTAAAAATAAGGATTACTGACAAACGGTGTCAGTGATCCTTATTTTTTAAGCGTTTATTTCTCTCTATAAGGTTGTTCTTCCGATCTCTATGAACAATAAATCCAGTAATGAAAGCAATTCCGACAATAAATAGTATAAGTCCCACTCCGAATTGAATGCCTACATGATAAAACAAAGGATGAAAATCATCAAATAATGTATCCCTCATTAGTTTTATTCCAATCGCAGAAATAACCCCTGGTATTAAAAGTAACGAAACAGCAATTATTCTAACCATTTAGTCTTGTTCTCCTTTAAAGGCTTGTCTAATATGTATTTTAATTATAAAATATCTTCTCTAATATTATAACAGAGAAGTTAAGAACATAATATGAAAAGAGATTTGAAATAAGTTGCACAGTGATATAAAATAAATACATGCATTAAAATGCAAGGTGGGAAAACATGAAACGTATCCTTATTGTAGGTGCTGGTGCAGGTGGAAGCGCACTTTTAAAAATATTACACGAAACAGAACAAATGGAAGTTGTCGGTATTGTTGATAAGAATCCCGCTGCAAAGGGTTTATTGATTGCTAAAGACTTGGATGTTCAAGTTGGAACCGATTGGAAAAAATGGCTGAATGAAAAAATAGATATAATTATTGAAGCAACGGGAAATGAAGAAGTTCTAAAAGAATTATTTGAGGCTGAACATGATGTTGTTGTTATTCCAGGTACAGTTGCTTATATAATATCGGAACTCTTTGAAGAAAAAGAAATATTACTTGATGAATTGAGGACGCAGGCAATTAATCAAGAGTTAATTTTACAAAACATTCGTGACGGAATGATAGTTATTAATACAGAAGGGATTATTGACTTCATTAACCCGAGTGCAAATAAAATTCTGGGTGTTGATAAAGAAAAGGTTAAAGGAAAATACATCGGAGAAATTGTTAACAATACTAGGCTACCCCATGTCTTAAAATCTAGACGGAAGGAAGTAAATCAAAAATTATTGCTTGAAAATGGTAAAAAAGTTGTTGCAACAAGGATCCCGATAATCAATGAGGAAAATCATTTAAAGGGTGCCTTGGCCGTGTTTAAAGACATTACTGAAGTCGTCAACCTGGCTGAAGAAAACACCGACCTTGTCGAAATAAAAACATTACTTGAAGCTATTATTCATTCTTCAGACGAAGCCATTAGTGTAGTAGATGAAAATGGAATCGGTATGATGATTAACCCTGCATATACAAGAATTACTGGCCTTCAAGAGAGTGATGTAGTGGGTAAGCCAGCTACGGCGGATATATCTGAGGGCGAGAGTATGCATATGAAAGTATTGCAGACTCGGCGTCCAGTTCGTAGTGCAAGAATGAAGGTAGGACCAGGTAAAAAAGATGTTCTTGTGAATGTGGCTCCAGTCATTGTTGAGGGACAAATTAAGGGAAGTGTTGGGGTCATACATGATGTATCTGAAATAAAAGCATTAACTACTGAATTAAAGAGGGCACGCCAGATTATCCGTAATCTTGAGGCGAAATATACATTCGATGATATTGTCGCTAGCTCGACAGAAATGACAATAGCTCTTGAACAGGCAAAAGTTGGGGCTAAAACGCCAGCAACTGTGTTACTGCGCGGGCAATCTGGTACAGGTAAAGAACTATTTGCTCATGCTATACATAACGAAAGTGAACGAAAACATAATAAATTCATCCGAGTTAACTGCGCGGCAATAGCGGAAAGTATACTCGAAAGTGAACTGTTTGGCTATGAAGAAGGTGCTTTTTCAGGAGCGAAACGTGGAGGTAAAAAAGGGTATTTTGAAGAAGCGAATATGGGGAGTATTTTTCTTGATGAGATTGGTGAACTTTCGCTTAATATGCAGGCTAAACTCTTGCGTGTTCTACAAGAAAATGAAATTGTACGAGTAGGCGGGACGACACCGATTCCTCTTGATGTGCGTGTAATTGCTGCAACAAATGTAAATTTGGAAAAAGCAATCATGACCAAAACTTTTAGAGAAGATTTATATTACCGTTTAAGCAGATTACCAATTACCATTCCACCACTTAAAGAAAGATTGGCAGATCTCCCCATATTAGTTCAACGTATTATACAAAAAATAAATCAAGATTATGGAAGAAACGTGAAATCAATATCTGAAGATGCATTAAGTATCTTAAATAACTACCATTGGCCAGGAAATGTCAGGGAATTAGAAAACGTGATTGGACGGGCAATGATCTATATGGATATGAATGAAGAAGTTATTGAACAAATTCACTTGCCAGCGATGACACAAACCAATAAAGTATTACCTATGTCTCTCGAAGATATTAATACGAGTCACCCCCTTCAAAAAGCTATGGAACGGTATGAGAAGGAGTATATTAAAATTGCGTATAGAGAAAATGACTGCAATAAAACCAAGACTGCTAAAACCTTAGGCATATCAATCCGCAGTCTATATTATAAGATGGAAAAATTTGAACTTGAATAAAAAGGCATGCAATTTATTGCAAGCATGCACATTACTTCATACTATATCCACTTACCACTAAAGCGCTTTCAAGTAATTCGAGTTGGCATGGTATTTGCATACTATTAGTTGAGGAAGGAATGGCATCATATGAATAAAATACTTTCGCTTATTCAGAATGTTAATATCAATAAATCTATAGTTGCTATAGCTAATGCAGCTGATAAGCAGGTGTTATTAGCTGTTAAAGAGGCTATTGAAAAAAATTATTGTTCTTTCATCTTATTTGATGATCACAAAAATCTTATCACCTTTGCCGAAGTAGCCGGGCTCGATTTGGACAACCCGCTGATTGAAATAGTAGATACAGTAAGCTCACAAGCAGGAATGGAAGCGGTTAAGTCAATTAGAGATGGTCGAGCACACATCTTAATGAAAGGTAATATTCCAACCAAAACTTTATTACAGTCCGTTTTGAATAAGGAATATGGTTTAAGGACTTCTACAGCTCTTTCTCACGTCGCTGTGTTTGAAATTCCTACTCAGGATCGACTTATTTTATTGACGGATGCGGCGATGAATATAGAACCAGATTTAAAGCAAAAATCAGATATTATTCAAAATGCTGTTCAAGTTGCACATCAATTAAATATCAAGTATCCAAAAGTGGCTGCTTTGGCACCGGTAGAAGTCGTAAATGAAGCAATCCCATCCACAATAGATGCGGCACTTTTGACGCAAATGGCAACGCGCAATCAAATTAAAGGGTGCGAGGTTGAAGGCCCGCTTGCTTTTGATACTGCGGTTTCTAAATTAGCAGCTCGGCATAAAGGCCTCAACTCAAATGTGGCAGGTAAAGCTGATATTTTATTAGTCCCGACCTTGGAAGTTGGTAATGCTCTTTATAAATCATTTGTTTATTTTGCAAATGCTAGAGTTGCATCAATTATCAGCGGTGCTAAAGTACCTATTGTATTAACATCACGTTCTGATTCAAGTGATAGTAAAATGTATTCTCTATTGTTAGCTTTAACCGCGTCTAAATAATTAATTATATTAGGAGGAGATTTAAAATGGAAATATTAACTTATATGGAAGAGTATGATTATGAACAACTAGTGGTTTGTCAGGATAAAAACTCTGGATTAAAGGCTTTTATCGCTATTCATGATACAACACTTGGCCCGGCTCTAGGTGGTCTTAGAATGTGGACTTATAATTCGGAAAGTGAAGCAATTGAAGATGCATTAAGATTAGCAAGAGGAATGACTTATAAAAACGCTGCTGCTGGACTCAATCTCGGCGGTGGTAAAGCAGTCATAATGGGGGATCCAAAAAAGGATAAAAACCCAGAATTGTTTAGAGCTTTCGGTCGATACGTTCAAAGTTTGAATGGTCGTTATATCACCGCTGAGGATGTGGGAACCAAAGTAGAAGATATGGATCTAATTCATATGGAAACCGATTTTGTTACCGGAATATCAGCAGCAGATGGTTCGTCAGGTGGAGACCCTTCTCCTGTTACAGCTTATGGTATCTATAAAGGAATTAAAGCATCTGCCAAAGAAGCGTTTGGTGATGATTCACTAGAAGGTAAAACGATTGCTGTACAAGGAGTCGGAAATGTTGCTTTTACACTTTGCAGTCATTTGCATAAAGAAGGCGCTAAATTAATCGTAACCGATATTAATAAAGAGGCGGTTAATCGTGCTGTTGAAGCATTTGGTGCCAGGGCAGTCGATCCAGATGACATATACTCTGTAGACTGTGATATTTACTCACCATGTGCATTAGGAGCTACATTAAATGATGAAACTCTTTCAGTTTTAAAAGCAAAAGTCATAGCGGGCTCTGCAAATAATCAATTAAAAACTGCCAAACATGGTGACATTATCCACGAAAAAGGGATTGTCTATGCTCCTGATTATGTTATTAACTCAGGTGGTGTCATCAATGTTGCTGATGAACTTGTCGGCTACAATCAAGACCGTGCCATGAAAAAAGTAGAAGAAATTTACGATATTTTATTAAATGTTTTTGAAATATCTAGGAAAGAAAATATACCGACTGCAATAGCTGCAGATCGAATGGCGGAAGAGCGTATAAGGTCAATGAAAGAATCTAGAAACCAATTCTTACTTAATGAACATCATATCTTAAGCCGCAGATAGGCTTCCTATGGAGGTTGGGTCGTGCAAAAGACCTTTAGAATTTTAGTTATTAATCCTGGATCAACATCTACTAAAATTGGTGTTTTTAATAATGAAGTATGTATTTTCGAAAAAACAATCCGCCATCATAAAACGAAATTAACGGAGTATTACAGGATAATTGATCAATATGATTTCAGGAAAAAAGTGATTCTCGATCATTTAGACTATGAAGGAATCAGTATTTCAAAGTTAGACGCTGTGTGTGCCAGAGGAGGCTTGGTTCGAGCAATAGAAGGTGGTACTTACGTTGTTAATGAACCTATGCTAGAAGATCTTAAATTAGGTTACAACGGGAATCATGCCTCCAATCTTGGGGGGATTATTGCTTACGAAATTGCTTTTAATCTTAATATACCAGCCTATATCGTTGACCCAGTTGTAGTTGATGAGATGCATGACATTGCCCGCTATTCTGGTGTACCTGAAATTCCTAGGAAAAGTATTTTTCATGCTTTAAATCAAAAAGCCGTAGCAAGAAGAGCCGCTAGAGAGTTAGACAAGTTATACGAAGATATCAATCTGGTTGTTGTACATATGGGTGGTGGGATAACTGTAGGTATGCATCATCACGGAAAAGTGGTAGATGTTAATAATGGCCTACATGGTGACGGTCCCTTTTCACCAGAACGTGCCGGAACCATTCCAGTTGGGGATCTTGTCTCACTCTGCTTTTCAGGTCAATATTATATAGATGAAGTAATGAAAAAGCTTGTAGGGCAAGGTGGCTTAATGGCTTATCTTAACACAAATGACGCTATTGAGGTGGAACAAAGAATTGCACAGGGTGATGAAAAGGCAAAAGAGGTTTATGACGCCATGGCTTATCAAATAGCCAAAGAAGTTGGTGCCTTGAGTACAGTTTGTCAAGGGGAAATTGATGCTATCGTGTTAACTGGTGGCTTAGCCTATGGGAAAACTTTTGTCGAAATGATATCAACCCGTATCAATTGGATTGCCGATGTTCTGGTATATCCTGGTGAAGATGAACTCCAAGCGCTAACTGAAGGAACTTTAAGAGTCTTACAACAAATAGAAGAACCAAAAATATACTCTAAAAGGAGTGAAGCAAGTGAGTAAAGATTACGACTTAGTCATCCTTGGTGGAGGAACAGGTGGTTATGTAGCCGCTATTCGCGCAGCACAGCTCGGATTACAGGTTGCTATCGTAGAGAAATCAAAATTAGGAGGAACATGCCTGCATCGGGGATGTATTCCTTCAAAGGCCTTGCTCAGAAGTGCCGAAGTTTATAAGCAGACGAAAGAAGCTGCTCAGTATGGAATTGATACTTCAGAGGTGTCATTAAATTTTGGAAAGGTCCAAGAGAGGAAAGATAGTATCATAAGAACCCTGCATCAAGGTGTACAAGGCTTAATGAAAAAAGGTAAGATAGATGTATTTAATGGGTATGGTCGAATTTTAGGGCCTAGCATCTTTTCTCCTGTAGCAGGAACTATCTCCATTGAGTACGAATCAGGGGAAGAAAACACCATGATTGTACCTAAGAATGTTCTTATCGCTACTGGTTCACGTCCAAGAATCTTAGGTAGTCTAGAATATGATGGAGAATATGTCTTATCTTCAGATGAAGCCTTAGAAATGCAGGAGCTGCCATCTTCTATCGTTATCGTTGGCGGGGGCGTTATAGGTATTGAATGGGCATCCATGTTGGCCGATTTCGGTGTGGAAGTTACTGTGATTGAATACCTGGATCGCATCCTACCTACAGAAGACGAAGCGATTGGGAAAGAGGTTGAGAGACTTCTAAAGAAAAAAGGTATAACCTTTGTGAAAAATGCTAAAGTGCTAGATGACACACTTAAGAAAGACAAGGGAATTTCCATTGAAGTTGAAATGGCTGACGGTAAAGAGATCTACCAAGCTGATAAGATGCTCGTTTCGATTGGAAGAGAAGCGAATATAAATAATATCGGTCTTGATAATACAGATATCATTGTTGAAAATGGTGTCATACAAACAAATGACTTGTATCAAACAAAGGAATCACATATATACGCTATTGGTGATGTCATCGGTGGCATGCAGCTTGCTCATGTGGCTTCTCACGAAGGAATTGTGGCAATTGAATCAATCGCAAATAAAGCTCCAGACCCAATTGAATATAATAATATTCCAAGTTGTGTCTATTCAAATCCTGAGATTGCTAGCGTTGGCTTAACAGAAGAGCGAGCCAAAGAAGAGGGTTTTGAAATCAAGGTAGGAAAATTTCCTTTTAAAGCGATAGGGAAAGCCCTAGTCCATGGTGACTCTGAAGGATTTGTTAAAGTGATAGCGGACAAAAAGACAGAAGATTTACTAGGTATACACATGGTGGGACCTCATGTTACTGATATGGTTTCTGAAGCAGGTCTAGCAAAAGTACTTGATGCTACCCCTTGGGAAATATCCCAAACAATACATCCTCATCCATCATTATCTGAGGTTATGGGTGAAGCGGCACTTGCTGTTGATGGAAAACAAATTCATGGTTAATCAAATAAAGGAGGGAACTTATTATGACTACTAATCGTCATAAAGCATTAGGTTTGAAAGATGAAGATGTCATAGAAATGTATAAAACGATGCTGCTTTCAAGAAAGTTAGATGAGAGAATGTGGCTTTTAAATAGGGCGGGCAAACTATCGTTTGTTATCTCATGTCAAGGGCAAGAAGGTGCTCAAGTAGGTGCGTCATTTGCTCTAAATAGAGATGTTGATTATACAGCTCCGTATTACCGAGATGTAGGTGTGGTTTTAGCCTTTGGAATGACGGCGAGAGAATTAATGTTATCTGCTTTTGCTAAAGCTGAGGACCCAAACTCAGGCGGCCGTCAAATGCCTGGACATTTCGGACAAAAGAAAAATAGGATTTTGACTGGTTCTTCTCCAGTTACAACGCAGCTTCCCCATGCAGTAGGTGTAGCGTTAGCAGCAAAAATGGAGAAACAAAACATTGTTTCTTTTGTAACACTTGGAGAGGGGTCATCAAACCAAGGGGATTTCCATGAAGGCCTTAATTTTGCAGGTGTCCATCAATTACCGGTTATTACTATGGTGGAAAACAATAAATATGCCATCTCAGTCCCACTTGAGAAACAAGTCGCAGCAAAAAGCGTTGCTGACCGAGGCCAAGCTTACGGTATGCCAGGTTTAACAGTTAATGGAAATGATCCACTCGCGGTGTATGAAGTTGTTAAAGAAGCGAGAGAGCGTGCTTTAGATGGAGGTGGACCAACATTAATCGAAGCGATGACAGATCGGTTAACTGCCCATTCAAGTGATGATGACGATCGTTTATATCGTGAAAGTGCTGAATTAGAAGAAGCGAAGAAAAAAGATACTATATTAGTCTTCAAAAAATATTTGGAAGAAGCTGGTGTCCTAACTGAAGATTTAGCAAAGCAAATTACAGATGAAATTGATGACATTGTCAATGATGCTACTGAATATGCAGAAAATGCACCATATCCAGAGGCGGAATCAACATTGAAATATGTATATGAAGAGTAGGGAGGGGACGTACTTATGGCAATTATGACTTATATACAAGCTGTTACAACAGCTTTAAAAGAAGAAATGCAACGTGATGAAAAAGTTTTTGTACTTGGAGAGGACGTTGGAAAAAAAGGTGGCGTGTTTAGAGCAACAGATGGTCTTTATGATGAGTTCGGTGAAGCACGAGTTTTAGACACACCATTAGCTGAATCAGCTATTGCGGGTGTGGGCATTGGCGCTGCTATGTATGGTATGCGTCCTGTGGCAGAAATGCAGTTTGCAGACTTTATTATGCCTGCTGTGAACCAAATTATTTCTGAAGCTGCTAAGATTAGATACCGCTCTAATAATGATTGGAATTGTCCTATTACTATTAGAGCGCCATATGGTGGTGGCGTAAATGGAGCTCTTTATCACTCTCAATCGGTTGAATCTGTATTTGCAAATCAACCTGGTTTGAAAATTGTAATGCCTTCCACCCCCTACGATACTAAAGGATTATTAAAAGCGGCGATTCGAGATAATGATCCAGTCCTATTTTTTGAACATAAGCGTGCTTACCGTTTACTTAAAGGGGAAGTGCCTGAAGATGATTATGTTCTACCAATTGGAAAAGCCGATGTGAAACGAGAGGGTTCGGATATAACAGTTATTACTTACGGTATTGGTGTTCATTTTGCTTTGCAAGCAGCTGAAAAACTAGCTGAAGAAGGAATTGACGCTCATATTCTTGATTTAAGAACTGTATACCCACTTGATAAAGAAGCGATTATCGAAGCTGCTTCTAAAACTGGAAAGGTATTATTAGTCACTGAAGATAACAAGGAGGGTAGTATTATCGGTGAAGTGGCAGCTATAATTTCAGAAAATTGTCTGTTTGACCTTGATGCACCAGTTCAGAGATTGGCCGGACCAGATGTGCCTGCTATGCCATACTCTCCTCCAATGGAGAAATATTTTATGATTAATCCAGATAAAGTTGAACACGCTATGCGCGAACTCGCGGAATTTTGAATGAAGGAGGTTTACAAATGACTGAAAAAATCACTATGCCGCAACTTGGAGAAAGTGTTACTGAAGGAACGATTAGTTCGTGGCTTGTTAAAGAAGGGGATCAAGTTAATAAATACGATCCCATAGCAGAAATTATGACGGATAAAGTAAATGCTGAAGTCCCCACATCTATTGCTGGAACAATTACAGAAATTGTTGCTAGTGAAGGTGAAACAATAGCTGTTGGGGATCTCATGTGCTATATCAAAACTGAGGGAAGTCAGGAGCCAACCGAAACATCTGATGGTTCGGATAAAAGAGAAGAAATTTCGAAGACAGAAGTTTCCCAGTCAAAACCGGAAGACCAGTCTATGAAAAAGCGTTATTCTCCAGCGGTACTGAGAATGGCTCAAGAAAACGATATTGATTTAGAACAAGTCGATGGGACAGGTAAAGGTGGTCGCATCAGTCGGAAAGATATTGAGAGAATCATTAAATCGGGCGAAACACCTAAAAAAGTAGCCAAAACAGAAATGCCAACAGAGCCAGTTAAAGATACGTCACCGAAACGAAGCGTTGAACAGGTGAGTAAGTCTGCTCCTCCAGTCCAAGATGGAGACGTTGAAATTCCAGTTACGGGTGTTAGAAAGGCTATTGCCAATAATATGGTCAAATCCAAAACAGAAATTCCACATGCTTGGATGACAGTTGAAGTTGATGTGACAGATCTTGTTAAGTATCGTAACCAAATTAAAGGTGAATTTAAAGAAAAAGAAGGATTCAATTTGACGTTCTTTGCATTCTTTGTAAAGGCTGTTGCTCAAACATTAAAAGAATACCCACAATTAAATAGTATGTGGGCAGAAGACAAGATCATCCAAAAGAAAAATATTAATCTATCGATTGCAGTAGCGAAGGGACAAGAATTGTTTGTTCCGGTCATTAAACATGCTGATGAAAAAAGCATTAAAGGAATTGCGAAAGACATTAATGAGCTGGCATCTAAAGCTAGAGATGGTAAACTAACTCAAAGTGATATGGAAGGTGGAACATTTACTGTCAATAATACAGGGTCATTTGGCTCCATCTCTTCGATGGGTGTGATTAATCATCCGCAAGCGGCTATCTTACAGGTGGAATCAATTGTTAAACGTCCAGTCATTATGAATGATATGTTTGCGGCAAGAGATATGGTGAACCTCTCTTTATCTCTGGATCATCGTGTGCTTGACGGGCTCGTATGCGGTCAATTTCTAGCAAGACTTAAAGAAATTCTAGAAAATATTAATTCAGCCACCACTAACGTTTATTAAATTATGCTCGAAATCCAATTTGTAAAAATTGAAATTCATGAATAAACTTGGTAAGCTAAAATTATAAGTTAGAAGGCTTAAAATGTTTCAAATCTACTTTAAGGAGATGACTTTACATGGACTTCGATATATTTATGAACGATGTTGTAGATGTTGCCCGTCAAGACATTAGAGAAGCTGGATACGAAGAGTTGAAGACACCAGAAGATGTTGATCAGGCGCTGAAACGAGATGGAACAACCCTTGTTATGATCAATTCAGTCTGCGGTTGTGCAGGTGGTGTAGCTCGCCCGGCCGCGGCTAATTCAATCCATTATGATAAACGACCAGATCATTTAGTAACTGTGTTTGCTGGACAAGACCGCGAAGCGACGGAAGAAGCCCGTACTTACTTTGAAGGTTATCCACCATCATCTCCATCTTTTGCTTTTTTAAAGGATGGTAAAATCGTTACAATGTTAGAACGCCATGATATTGAAGGCTTTACTGCTATGGATGTTATAACTAAGCTCCAAAATATTTTTGAAGAACATTGTGAAGAAGTATAAGGATAGATTGTAAATTGATGAGGCTGTCTCACAGATTGGGGGTCAGCCTCATTTTATTAGAAGGCTTTATCTTTAATCTAATAAAAAAGACCATCATTACAATTGTAATTAGGTCTTAATCTACAATACATATTATTTATATTAAAAACGCAAGCCCACTGGTAAATAAAGATAGCAACATAGCAGCAACCATAACATAAATAGCAACTTTCATACGCTTTTCACGTTTAGACTTCCTTCTTGGAACATACTTTTGTTTTTGCTTTTTTGTAGACATTAAAATCCCCCTCAATCAGCATATCTAACCTTATTTTAACGTGAAACGAAGGATCAGACAAGTTTTATTTGTCGGATTGCAACCGCTATCATAAAAACTTTATTATTGTTTGGAGGAATTATAACAATGAACACTCGGGAACAAGAACAAAAGTGGAAGCAAACGGTAGAAAAAACGCAACAACGCTTCCCCGAACGAAAAGATAGTTTCAAAACATCGTCTGATATTGAAGTTGAGCGACTGTATTACCCTAAGGGTGATACAGAATATAATGAAAAATTAGGCTTCCCTGATACATATCCTTTCACACGAGGAATTCAGCCTACTATGTACCGAAGCCGTTTTTGGACTATGCGGCAATATGCTGGATTTGGTTCAGCGTCTGAAACTAATAAACGTTTCAGATATCTGTTAGATCAAGGACAAACAGGTTTATCAGTTGCTTTTGATTTACCTACACAAATTGGGTATGATTCTGATGATTTAATGGCAGAAGGTGAAGTCGGTAAGGTAGGAGTGGCTATAGATACGTTACATGATATGGAACAACTACTTGATAATATACCACTTGATAAAGTGAGCACATCAATGACGATCAATGCACCTGCTTCTATTTTACTTTGTATGTATATTGCGGTTGGGGAAAAACAGGGTGTTCCTGTAGAAGAGCTAACAGGGACTATCCAAAATGATATATTAAAAGAATACATTGCTAGAGGTACTTATATATTTCCACCTAAACCGTCAATGCGCTTAATTACCAATATATTCGAATATTGTCAGTCTTATGTTCCCAAATTCAACACTATTAGTATTTCTGGGTATCATATACGCGAGGCTGGCTCAACAGCTGTTCAAGAAGCTGCTTTTACACTAGCAAATGGGATGGCGTATGTGGATGCAGCTCTAGAATCTGGATTAGACATTGACTCATTTGCTCCACGTCTAGCATTTTTCTTTAATGCTCATAATAACTTTTTTGAAGAGATAGCTAAATTCAGAGCAGCTAGACGTATTTGGGCAAAGCTGATGAAGGATAAATACAAAGCTCAAAATCCAAAGAGCTGGAAATTACGTTTTCATACTCAAACAGGAGGATCAACATTAACGGCTCAACAGCCAGATAATAATATTGTTAGAGTAACATTGCAAGCGCTCGCGGCAGTGATGGGTGGAACTCAAAGTCTACATACCAATTCGAGGGATGAAGCTTTATCTCTGCCAACTGAAGAATCAGCACGGATTGCTTTAAGAACCCAACAAATCATCGCTCACGAGAGTGGGGTGGCAGATACAGTCGATCCTTTGGGGGGCTCTTACTTCGTTGAGGAATTAACTGATAAAATCGAGGAAGAGATTGAAGCATATCTTGATAGAATTGAAGAAATAGGTGGAGCAGTTCAAGCCGTGGAAGAAGGATTTATGCAACGTGAAATACAGCATGAAGCTTATGACACTCAGAAGAAAATTGAAAGTGGCGAAGAAATAATTGTCGGTTTAAATGAATTTAAACTCGATGAAGAGGTTAACCCAGATCTATTAAAAGTAGATGAAAAGCTGGAAAAAGCTCAAGTTGATAGTTTCGATAATATTCGCAAAAAACGAGACCAAGAGGCTGTAGAAAAGGCCTTGGTCACAATACGCGAACATGCTAAAAATGAAAAAACTAACTTAATACCGTATATTTTAGATGCTGTCAAAGTCTATGCTTCAGTTGGAGAAATTTGTAATGTATTAAGGGATGAATTTGGAGAATACACCGGTTTATAGGGGGAAACATGATGGCAAATACTAGAGTTCTTATTGCAAAGCCAGGACTTGATGGACATGATAGAGGTGCACTCGTCATTTCACAAGCTCTACGTGACCATGGAATGGAAGTCATTTATACGGGACTTAGACAATCACCAGCTCAAATAGCGCAAGCAGCTATTCAAGAGGATGTTGATGTTATTGGAGTGTCCTCTCTCTCAGGAGCACATAATTCGTTATTTCCGAAAATAATCGAGGAACTTGATAAACATGATGCAAGTGATATACCAGTCATTGGCGGGGGCGTTATTCCTAGTGAAGATATTCCTTATTTGCTTGAAAAAGGCATTAAAAAAGTTTTCACAAGTGGAGCATCAACTGACGCCCTTGCTAACTATATTAAAGAGTTACTTGGACATCAAGATGAATCAGTGGTCAATACAGCACCGAAAAAAATCGCCCATATTGGCATCGCAGTAAAAAATATTGAAGAATCGTTATCATTTTACACTGATATATTAAATTTAGAATTAAAAGCAGTTGAGAAAGTTGAGTCTGAATCCGTTAAAGTTGCTTTTTTAAAAATAGGGGAATCTATGTTAGAACTTTTAGAGCCACTTAACGAAAAGTCAACCATCCACCGATTTATTCAAAATAAAGGTGAAGGAGTTCATCATATTGCTTTAGAGGTAGATAATCTAGAGGAACGTCTTAATTATTATAAAAAAAATGGTGTTCGACTAATTGATACATCTCCCAGGGTAGGCGCAAATAATTCTCAAGTCGGCTTTATCCATCCTAAAGCTGCTAATAGTGTTTTAATTGAACTTTATGAACACGATGAGGAGAATGTATAATGGACATCTTTGATAAAATCAATGAATTATATGATAAACGAAGACAAGCTGAACTTGGGGGCGGCGACGATAGGATTAGACGGCAGCACGACCGAGGTAAATTGACTGCTAGAGAAAGAATTGACTACTTATTAGATAAAGACAGCTTCGTTGAACTTAACACATTTATAGAACATCGCAGTACGGATTTCGGAATGGATAACTCTGTAGGGAAAGGTGAAGGTGTCGTCACCGGCTATGGAAAGATAAATGGGAGGCCAGTTTACCTATTTGCTCAAGATTTTACGGTTTATGGGGGAGCATTAGGAGAGATGCATGGAAAGAAAATAGCTAACGTGATGGATCTGGCTGCTAAAAATGGGGTTCCTTTTATAGGGCTTAATGATTCTGGTGGTGCTAGAATTCAAGAGGGCGTTTCTTCACTTGACGGATATGGACAAGTCTTTTACCGTAATTCAATTTATTCGGGTGTAATCCCGCAAATTTCAGTCATCATGGGGCCAAGTGCAGGGGGAGCTGTGTATTCGCCTGCCATTACCGATTTTGTGATTATGGTTGAAAAAACATCGCAAATGTTTATCACAGGTCCCAAAGTTATTGAGACAGTAACAGGAGAGAACATTTCTTCGGAAGAATTAGGGGGAGCACACGTCCATAATTCCAAAAGCGGAAATGCCCATCTCAAAACAGAAACTGAACAAGAAGCATTAGATGCTGTTCGTGATCTACTTAGTTATCTCCCAGACAATAACAATCAGAAGCCACACCATAAACCAGTTGAATTAGATGATAATTTTTGTTCAGAGTTAACTGATATAGTTCCTTATGACTCAACTAGACCTTATGATGTCAAAAAAATCATTAATGAGGTTGTCGATCCAGATAGTTTCTTTGAAATCCATGAAGAGTTCGCTAAAAATATTGTGGTTGGATTTGCACGTATTAATGGGAAATCTGTTGGCCTTATCTGTAATCAACCAAAATATTTAGCTGGGGGACTTGACATTGACTCTAGTGATAAAACAGCTAGATTTATAAGGTTTTGTGATTCCTTTAATATTCCTTTGATAACATTTGAAGATGTGACAGGATTTTTCCCTGGCGTAAAACAGGAACATGGGGGTATTATAAGACACGGAGCTAAAATTTTATATGCGTATTCCGAAGCTACCGTTCCAAAAATAACCGTGATTACAAGGAAAGCATATGGAGGAGCTTATGTGGCATTAAATAGTAAATCAATTGGTGCCGACCTTGTGTATGCTTGGCCAAACGCAGAAATTGCTGTGATGGGACCAGAAGGGGCTGCAAATATAATTTTTGCTAAAGATATTGCAGAAAGTGATACCCCTGAAGCGACACGCCAAGAAAAAATTGACACTTATCGCGAGAAATTCGCAAATCCTTATATTGCTGCTGGGCTAGGTATGGTAGATGATGTCATAGATCCTAGGGAAACACGGATAAAGTTAATTCAGGCTTTGGACATGTTAAAGGATAAAGAAGAAGATCGACCGAAGAAGAAACATGGAAATATACCATTATAAAAAGCTGATGTTTAAACATAGGAGGATAAACAGCAATGATCACAGTTAATCAGGAAAGACTTACCGAAGAATTTTTAGAATTGGTTCAAATTGATTCTGAAACAAAATTTGAAACAGAAATTGCCGGTGTACTAAAAAAGAAGTTTACAGATTTAGGATTAGAAGTTGTTGAAGACAACGCAAAGGAAAAAACGGGTCATGGTGCAGGAAACTTGATCTGTACATTAAAAGGAACAAAGGCAGCAGCTGATCCTATCTACTTTACATCCCATATGGATACAGTTGTCCCAGGTAAAGGTGTGAAACCTTCAATTAAGGATGGCTACATTACCACAGACGGTACAACGATATTAGGTGCAGATGATAAGGCTGGACTCGCTGCTATATTAGAAGCTATTCGAGTTATCCAAGAACAGAAGATTGACCATGGGGATATTCAATTTGTAATCACTGTAGGTGAAGAATCAGGTCTGGTTGGTGCAAAAGCACTTGATTCTTCATTATTGAATGCGTCATATGGTTATGCAATCGATAGTAATGGAAAAGTTGGGGATATCGTTGTCGCTGCTCCTACTCAAGCTAAGATATTTGCTAAAATTAATGGGAAAACAGCCCATGCGGGAGTAGCTCCAGAAGAAGGAGTTTCCGCCATCACACTCGCGGCTAAAGCTATTTCTAAAATGCCCCTCGGTCGAATTGATGAAGAAACGACAGCGAATATCGGGCGCTTTGAAGGTGGTCAGCAAACAAATATCGTTTGTGATTATGTTGAAATTTTGGCTGAAACGAGGTCGTTAGTTCCTGAGAAAATGGAGAAACAAGCAAACAAAATGAAAGAGGCCTTTGAATCAACTGCTAATGAATTGGGTGGAGAAGCAGATGTTCAAATAGAAATTATGTACCCTGGTTTCAATCAAAAAGATGGCGACCAAGTTGTGGAAATAGCGAAACGAGCAGTCAAAACGATTGGACGTGACAGCCAACTTGTTAAAAGTGGTGGAGGAAGCGATGCGAATGTCATTGCA
The DNA here is from genome assembly GCF_018918075.1 of Virgibacillus sp. MSJ-26. Lineage (GTDB taxonomy): Bacteria > Bacillota > Bacilli > Bacillales > Amphibacillaceae > MSJ-26. The sequence continues at coordinate 51,734 of NZ_JAHLPW010000005.1, read as the reverse complement.
GGGTTTGGTATCCCGACAGTAAACCTTGCTGTTGGTTATGAAGATATTCATACAACAAATGAACGCATGCCTGTCGAAGAGTTAATTAAAATAGCAGAGTTAATTACATCGATTATTAAAGAAGTAGCTACTGAATAAGGTTTATAATTAATAAAAAAAGAATCCTACAATCAAGGATTCTTTTTTTACCTTTCTTAGTTTGGAGCTTCTAAGTACAAAAACACATTGACTATGCTATAATTAAGATGCAAACAACCGTTCTAAAAGGGTGGTTTATATGCTTATTAAACAACAGCAAAAGCGCAAGGGACGGATTATTTTTCATATTGATATGAATTGTTTTTATGCATCGGTTGAGATGGCGTATGATCCTAAATTGAAAGGAAAGCCACTCGCTATTGCAGGCAATCCAGAAGAACGAAAGGGTATTATTGTAACGAGTAGTTATGAAGCACGAGCAAAGGGGATAAAAACAACGATGCCGCTCTGGCAGGCACGGAGGCTCTGTCCTGATTTGACCGTGATGCGCCCTAATTTTAATCGATATCGCCAAGCCTCTAGAGAAATTTTTAAAATGCTATCTGAATTAACCCCACTCGTGGAACCCGTCTCAATTGATGAAGGTTATATGGACGTAACAGACATAGAGACGAGTGACCCTATAACTCTTGCGGAAGAGATACAACAACAAATTATGTCTACGCTTGATATACCGTGTAGTATTGGAATTGCACCGAATAAATTTTTAGCAAAAATGGCCTCGGATATGGAGAAACCAATGGGTCTGACTATTTTACGTAAGAGGGATATCAGTCGCATATTATGGCCGTTACCAATTGAAGAAATGCACGGAGTTGGTGAGAAAACGAAAGAAAAATTATCTACTATTAACGTGAAAACTATTGGTCAGCTTGCAAATAAAGATGTTTACACATTAAAACAACTATTAGGAGTTAATGGAGAGCGGCTAAAGAATCGTGCAAATGGGATTGATTTAAGAGAAGTCGACCCTGATGCTGTAAATGAATACAAAAGTATTGGAAGCTCTCAAACATTATCTCAAGATACTACAAATGAGATAGAAATAAGGCGATTAATGCATACTTTAGCAGATAATGTTGAGCGCCGACTGAAACGAAAAAAAGCTGCTGGTCGAAGCGTCCAGCTTATGATTCGGTATCACGATCGTAAAACAATCACAAGGAGCAAGAAGCTTCAGATGTTTATTGATACAAAAGAAGATATTATTGAAATTGCTAATGAGCTTTGGCAATTACACTGGAACATGCAACCTATTAGGCTTCTTGGGATTACTGTGCAGGATATTGAAGAAAAAAAGCAACTCGGTAAGCAACTAGATTTATTCACATATAAAAAAGAAGCTGAAAAAGAAAAACTTTATCATACGATTGATACACTTTCAGAAAAGTATGGAAAAAATCCGTTTAAGTCGTTAGAAATGGTTAATGATCAGGATGACGAGGAACCGCGTACCAGCTTTCAAAAAGATTTCTTAGATGATTATAAAAAGTAAATAAACCTGATAAAATATCTGTTATGGAAGGAGATTTTTAAATTAGTATTTAAAACAACGGTTAAGTTGAGCCGTTGTTTTTTAGTATAAAATTAGAAAGGATGATAGAATGTTCGAGATAAAGGATGAGATTGTTTTAAGAGGACTTAAAGAGAATAATTTAAAAAATATTAATTTAAATATATTAAAAGAAAAAATCACTGTTTTTACCGGCTTATCGGGTTCAGGAAAAAGTTCAGTCGTTTTTGACACATTAGCAACAGAAAGCAGAAGACAAATGACTCTAAACTATCCTCTCTATGTTAGAAATCAAATGCCAAGGTACGAGAGACCACATGCCGACCTTATGAAAAACTTGAGCCCAGTTGTCGTTGTCGAGCAACGACAAGCAGGAGGTAATTCCCGTTCAACTGTGGGCACCTATATGGATATCCATCCATTAATTCGACTTCTATTCTCTCGGATTGGAAGGCCGTCTATCACCTCTGCGACAGATTTCTCAAGCCAAAGTTCTTTTGGTAGATGTCCTGAATGTAATGGTTTTGGAAGAGTCATTTCGCCTGATTTAAATAAAATGATTGATTTTGATAAATCACTTCGAGACTATGCTGTGAAATTTAAACCATTATCGCCTTCAGGTTGGCAAGGTAGATGGATGATGACGGGGGGATTATTTGACCCAGATAAACCGATTAAAAATTACTCCGATGAAAAGCTTCGCTTATTTATATATGGTCCTCTGAAGGGAAAGAAAGTTTATGCGCCGTTTCATACCAAGAATGGGCCTCAAGATCATGAATGGGATGGATTATTACCTAGGTTCACACGCCTGTATATAAATAGAGATGTCTCTAAGCTGAAACAAATATCACAGGAAGACGTGCTGGCAGTGTCAAATCAAGTCTTGTGCCCAACGTGCTTAGGTTCGGGACTCAATCCAAAAGTGTTAAAATGTAAGATAAACGGTTTAAATATCGCGGAGTATGACCGATTAGAGATTACGGAATTACTAGAAGAATTAACGAAGATAAAAAAACCTCTGGGTGAATCGATAGCACAACAAGCAATTCCACATTTGAAACAGCTTGTCGACATGGGGTTAGGATATCTTAGCCTATCAAGAAAAATGAGTACGCTTTCCGGTGGTGAAGCACAAAGAGTGAAAATCGCACGTCATTTAGGAAGCAGTCTAAACAATATTACTTATATTTTCGATGAGCCAAGTGCAGGACTTCATCCAGAAGAAGTGAATATGCTCATTCGGATGTTAAAAAATATTAAAACCCATCATAACACTGTTATTATTATTGAACATGATTTATCAATTATAAAAGAAGCTGATGAAGTTATCGAAATGGGTCCCGGAGCAGGTGTAAATGGAGGAGTTGTTGTTCATCAAGGGAAGACACACGAACTTAAAAAATCTAAAGCCGCCACAACCCTGGACCATAAAATTAAAATAAATAAAAGTCCAAGGGGAATAAAAAATTACTATACAATTAAAGGGGTAAATAATAATAATTTAAAAAATATCGATGTGAGTATTCCTAAAAATGTCTTAGTTTCAGTATGTGGCGTGTCTGGTTCAGGGAAAAGTTCTTTAATGTTGGATGCATTCGCAGAAAAATATCCAGAAACCATCATGGCAGGACAAAATAGAATAGGGATTTCTAGCCGTTCGACCTTGGCCACCTATATGGGAATTATGGATGATATTCGTTCTATATTCTCAAAAGAGACAGGAGAACCAGCAGGTCTGTTCACTTTTAATTCTTTAGGAGCCTGTCCTGTTTGTGAGGGAAAAGGGGTGACCACACCAGATGTTGCATTTGCTGATCCGATATCCATCTCATGTGAAACATGTGGCGGGACGAGATATTCAGATGAAGCTTTATCTTTTCGATACAAAGATAAAAATATAGTAGAGGTTTTAAATTTAACAATCGTTGAGGCTCTGACCTTCTTTAAGAGACCGAAGATCATAAACAGAGTGAATACGCTAAAGGACGTAGGGTTAGAATATCTAACCTTAGGACAGACGACAAGTTCTCTAAGCGGAGGGGAAGTCCAGCGTTTAAAGTTAGCAAGCCAACTTAAGAAAGAAGGACAAATTTATCTATTAGATGAACCATCTTTAGGGCTGCACGCAAAAGATAACGGGAAGCTTTTAGAAGTATTTCAAAACCTTGTTAACAAAGGTAATTCGGTTATCATTATCGAGCACAATCTAGACTTTATAGCGGCGTGTGATTGGGTCATCGAATTAGGTCCTGGAGGAGGAAAAAGAGGCGGTTATGTAATGTTTGAGGGAACACCAGAAGAGTTGTTAAACACTGAAACAGTGACAGCAAAATGGCTGAAAAATGGTATTAAAGAGACTTAAAATAACACATTATCACGGTGAGGATCGATTAACTCGTTTTAGATATCTTTCCACTTTTTATGTAAAAGAACTATAGAGAAAACGTCTCTCTCGTTCAGAATTATTAAAAATTACTCGAGAGAGCGTCTCTATCGTATTGGATGTTAATAAATCCTTGCACGCGGTAGCCGTTCGGACTTGCTCAATTACAGTTCATACAGGTTTTGTACGCATGGTCTTGTCTTTTAAAATTTACTCATTACTTTTTTAATAATCGTTTCTGTCAATTTTCCGCCGGGGTAGCGAAAGGGTACATCAAATTTAGTTGTTTGCTTCATAATTGATTTATCATGGGAGAATGTATTGAAACTATACTTGCCATGATAAGATCCCATACCGCTCGTGCCCACGCCACCGAATGGAAGATGAGGATTTGCTAGATGGTATAATGTATCATTGATGCTTCCTCCACCAAAAGATAAGTCCGCAATAACTTTGTCTTGTTGCGTTTCATCTTCTCCAAAATAGTAAAGGGCAAGTGGTTTTTCCATTTTCTTTATATTCATTAATGCATCATCCAAAGTTTCAAAAGATAAAATAGGCAAGACTGGTCCGAAAATTTCTTCTTGCATAACAGAATCATTCCAAGATATATTATCAAGAAGAGTGGGAGCAATCAATAATCTATCTTCATCTCTATCCCCCCCATAAATAATCATCTCATCATCTAAAAATCTTTCCACATGTTTATAATGGTTATGGTTAATAATCCGTACATAGTCTCTATTTTTCAATGGATTTTTACCGTAAAATGCTTTAATTTGTTTGATAAGTGCTCGTAAAAATTTAGTTTTAATTGTATCGTGAACATAAATGAAATCAGGAGCTACACAAGTTTGACCTGCATTGGTAAATTTCCCCCAAGCGACTCGTTTAGCAGCTAATTTAATATTGGCATCTTGATTTATTATAGCAGGGCTTTTGCCACCTAATTCTAAGGTAACGGGGGTTAATGTTGCACTTGCTTTTTGCATTATAATTTTGCCAACTTTAGCACTACCTGTAAAAAAGATATAATCAAAAGATTCACTAAGCAAAGCTTGATTCGTTTCTTTTCCTCCCTCTACGACAGTAAAGTATTCTTTAGGAAATGTTGTTTCTATCATGTTTGATAAGAGACGAGATGTTGCAACAGCCGCTTCAGATGGTTTGATTATAACTGTATTCCCAGCCGCAATAGCTCCAATTGCAGGAGCAATGGCAAGTTGAAGTGGATAATTCCAGGACGAAATAATTAAAGTGACGCCGTATGGTTCTTTATATATATAATTTTTTGTTCCTTTATGAGTGATTGGCGCTTTTACTTTTTCTGGCTTCATCCAGTCTTTAAGATGTTTTAAAGCAAAGTCAATTTCCGTATAAAGTACACTCAACTCAGTTGTCAAAGTTTCAAAACGAGATTTATTTAAATCTTCTCGTAAAGCATAATAAATGTCGTCTTCGTAATTTTTAAGCATTTGTCTGAGTATTTCAAGTTGTTTTATACGATATTCATAATCGAATGTTTGATTGTTAAAAAAGTCTTGTTGTATTTTTACGATGTTTTCAATATCCATTATCGGTACTCCCACCTTTAATGTTGGTATTTAACATTAAATCTAGAAAAATCCTCAGCTAAAGTTGTGTTTGGAAAAATAGCTTGTGCTTCTTTAAGAAGACGTGGTAAATCTTCCTTTTGATAGCGTGAAGAAATATGTGTTAAAATTAGTTTTTTCACATGGCCGTCTTTTGCCAATTGAGCAGCCTCAGTCGTTGTTGAATGAAAATATTTACGAGCCTGTTCTTGTGCTTCATCTTCAAATGTTGCTTCATGTATTAGGACATCGGAATCCTCAATGAAAGAAACATTCTTACTTGTAGATCTCGTATCGCCGAGAATAGACAAAACCCTTCCTTTTTTTGGAGGGCCAATAAAATCTTTTCTATGAATGATCCGTCCATCAGATAACTCGATTGTTTCATGCTCTTTAATTTTCTTGTAGATGGGCCCAGGAGTTATCCCTATATCTTTTAACTTATCAACTTTTAGTTCACCAATTTTATCTTTTTCTTTAATTCGAAAACCGTAACTAGGTACACCATGTTCAAGCTTTTGACAGGAAACTTCGAATTGGCTATCCGCAAAAAGAATTCCGCTAGATAATTCGATTATCTCAAGAGGATATGTTAAATGAGAACCGCTCGCTTTTAGAGATACATCGATAAACTGCTTAATGCCTTTAGGTCCATAAATTGTTAATGGGCTATCTCCTCCCTGAAAAGAACGGCTACTTAACAGGCCAGGTAATCCAAAGAGATGGTCGCCGTGTAAATGAGTAATAAATATTTTATTAATCTTTCGAGGTTTAATAGAAGTGTGCAATATTTGATGTTGGGTGGCTTCACCACAATCAAATAACCATATGTTGTTCACTTCTTCTAAAATAGATAATGCAATAGCTGATACATTTCGCTCTTTCGACGGGACCCCAGCTCCTGTTCCCAAAAATATTAGTTCCATTTTAACTCACCTCTTAATTTTAGAGCTTTCTGCGGTACATCTGTTAAAATACCTCGACATTCATAATTAAAACATTTTAAGATTTGTTTTGTCCTATTTACAGTATACACTTGAACTGCAACATCTTTTTTTCGTGATTGCTTTATGAATCGAGGGGTCAATAATGTATGCTTGATGTGCAGAGTATCTGCTCCTAGTAGCTTCCCGTATTTAACAAGATTCCAACGCCGTCTAGACGTTAACAGAGCGGTTTCAATATCCAGTGAATTCATTCGTTTGATACTATAGTGATTGAATGTAGATAGAGTTGTGCGCTCGATAAGCTCAAAGTGATCCAGCATTTCGTATACGATATATTCCAGAAGGTGATAGTCGATTTTATTATTTTTTAATTCTATATTTAAATTCAAATTTTTTGGTTTAATCCATTTCAAAAAATCTTCTAAAGACAATATGGGCGTGTCTAAATAATCGTTTCCAAACCAGCTGCCTACATCAAATCCCTTTAGCTGCGTATAGGTGAAGTCTTTAATATAACCAGGATGACGTGCCGTGCGTTTTAAAGTCTCGTCATGAATAAGAACAGGAACATTATCTTTTGTTAGATGAACATCAGTCTCAATTCCATCTGCACCGAGTTCATATGCAAGTTGAAAGGCAGGAAGTGTATTTTCAGGAGCATGTCTACTTGCTCCTCGATGAGCAATTATATCAATAGGCATTTTTTCACCTCTTGTATTAGATTGTGTTTTATTTTAACGTGAATGTCAATTTGAAGCTAATTGGGTCTCATCAAAAAGCACATACAAAAAAGGTTGTGCGTGACTTTTACTGGGAAAAAATGTAGAATGAAAAGAAAATGAATCACCATTCATTATATTTGGAGGATTAAATATGAAAGTATTAAATCAAACAATTAGTCAGATAACGATTCCCACTCCTTTTGCTGTAGGGGATGTTCATGTTTATTTAATTAAGGGAGATACCATGTCATTAGTAGATGCCGGTGTCAAGACAAAGCAGGCTTGGGAAGCGGTTCAAACGCAATTAAAGGAATTAGGTTATTTCCCAAATGATATTGAACAAATTATATTAACCCATCATCACCCAGACCATATTGGGTTAATCGAAGAATTTCCCAGAGTTGAAAGTATTATCGCACATGAAGATTTAAATGCTTGGTTAACAAGAGATGAGACGTTCTTTCAACATTATGAAAATTTCTTTAAAGATTTTTTCATTACTTGTGGTGTACCTGAAAAATACCTTTCCATTATTGATAAGTTACATGGTCAATTAAACTTGGCAGGTAGAGGGAATTTAACAAGTATTATTAACGAGGGGGATTATCTGCCAGGTCATCCAGAATGGCAAGTAGTTGAAACCGCAGGTCATGCTCAAAGTCACTTATCTTTTTTAAGACAAAGTGATGGCCTCTTTATAGGTGGTGATCATATTCTGAAGCATATCTCCTCAAATCCTCTTCTGGAGCCACCCCCACTAGGAGAACAAAAGCGTCCTAAACCACTACTTCAATATCGAAACAATTTACAGAAGTGTTTAACACTTGGAATCCAGCAAGTTTTACCGGGGCACGGATCAATAATCGATAATATTGATGAACTTATTCCTACACGTCTTTCGAGGCAAGAACAACGTGCGAAAAAAGTATTGACCTTGTTAGAGAATACATCCATGACACCTTTTCAAGTCACCCAAAAATTATTTCCAAAGCGTTATGAAACCCAACTCGATTTAACACTATCAGAGACTACCGGGCAGCTTGATTTTCTCGAAAGTCAAGGACTTATTCAACAGGAAGTGATTGAAGGTATATTATCTTATCATGCAGTATAAATAATGTGTTAATAAAGGTTGGGACAAAAATAAGAATTGGTTAAACGACGAACATTTTTAAGTAAGCGTTATTCGCTTCGGAAAATACTTCGCTTTTCGTGGGCGGCTGATGAGCCCCGGGCCAACAGGATGTTGGTCATGAAGGCGCCCTCACAGGACGTCGCGAATATTAGCCTTCCAACATTCATGACGCACTGTGGGGGCGCGTCTGGCCTCATCTCCCACAAAGGTTTTCGGTGGGACGAAGCTTGCTGCAGTCCCAGGAGTCTACATATTTTTCCTACGCTGACTTGAAAAGGTGTATATTTATATAAATATACTTTAATACGTTCGCTTTTAAATTAACTAAAATACTTATGTCCCAACCTATTTATTATTATAATGGGAAAGTGTTCGACCCACATATTTTTAATAAACTGGAAAATAATAGAGCTTGAACAGGGAACATATATTCGTATACTATTATTATAAGTGAGATTTTTAAAAAGAGGTGCATATAAATGAATCCTCAAATTGATTATAATGTCTTTCCGAATCGACATATTCTATGTATAGATATGAAGAGCTTTTATGCCAGTTGTGCTGCACTTGTTGAAGGTCTTGATCCACTTACAGATCGACTGGCCGTTGTTGCTGATTTAAATCGAAGAGGCAGTGTTGTATTAGCGGCAACGCCTCGATTAAAAAAAGAATTTGGCATTCGTACAGGAAGCCGGCTTTTTGAAATACCTAAAAATGAACAAATTATTACTGTCTCTGCGCAAATGAATTTGTATTTACAAATTTCAACTGAGATTAGTCGACTTTTTAATAAGTATGTTCCTAAAGAAGCCATTCACACGTATAGTGTTGATGAAAGCTTCCTGGAAATTGATGGCACAAATAAGCTTTGGGGAAAATCTAAAGATGTAGCGATTTTAATCAAACAAGAAATAGAAGATACATTTGGTTTAACTTCAGCAATTGGCATCGGGCCTAATATGCTGTTAGCGAAATTATGTTTGGATTTAGAAGCTAAAAATAATAAATCGCAAATTGCTCGTTGTGCTTATTCAGACGTGCCGGACATGTTATGGCCATTGTCACCTTTATCACAGATGTGGGGCATTGGCCATCGACTTGAAAAACGCTTAAACAGAATGGGAATTTCTACAGTTGGACAGCTAGCCAACTATTCATTAACGCAACTACAAAAGACCTTTGGCATTATGGGCGGTCAACTTTTTTACCATGCAAATGGTGTGGATTTATCAGAATTAGGGGCACCAATTTTAAATGGACAAATCAGCTACGGTAAAAGCCAGATTTTACTTAAGGATTATCATAACCCCAGGGACGTTAGTTATGTTATTCTAGAAATGTGTGAAGAAATTGGAAAGAGAGCCCGACATGATCGTAAAGTCGGCAGAACGATTAGCCTAGGAATAGGCTATAGTGAAACAGAGGGCGGAGGTGGATTCTACCGTTCGCATACTTTGATTTCTCCTACAAATATAACGATAGAAATATATCAGGCGTGTATGTATTTATTTAAAAAGTTTTTTATTCATAAAACGGTACGTAAAATCTCAATTTCTTTAAGTAATATAGGTGAAGACCAAACAATACAGTTACAACTTTTCCAAAAAGATCGAACCAGGGAACGCCAACTAGGCTATACAATGGATGCTGTTCGTGATAAGTATGGGCAAGATGCTTTACTAAGAGCTGTGTCGTTTACGTCAGCAGGCACGGCCTTACAGCGAAGCAAATTAGTTGGAGGACATTACGCCGAGTAGACTACCACCGATCAAGCGTCCGTTGGTTGCAAATCTAAACTAACGAGGTGTTGATAAAATGAAACAATTTGAGGAACAAACAATTAAAACAGAGCAAATCTATCAAGGGAAAATTGTTGATTTACAAGTGGATGACGTAACACTACCAAATGGTAAAACAGCCAAGCGAGAGTTAATCAAACATTCTGGAGCTGTAGCAGTGATCCCTATTACAAAAGATAACAAAATTGTATTTGTTAAGCAGTACCGTAAGCCACTTGAAAAAGCTATAATAGAAATTCCGGCCGGAAAGCTTGAAAAAGGTGAAAAGCCGGAAACGACAGCTGTAAGGGAACTAGAAGAAGAGACAGGTTACACAACAGACCAACTCTCTTTCGTAACGTCTTTTTATACGTCTCCTGGTTTTGCAGATGAGCTGATGTATATTTATTTAACGGCTGATTTACACAAGTTGGATCACCCTGTTGCCGGAGATGAAGATGAGTTCGTTGAAGTTATTGAGCTTACTCTAGAAGAGGCTAAACAATATATTAAGGATGAACAGATCCACGATGCTAAAACAAATTATGCTATTCTACATTTAGAAATGCTGGAGATGAACAATTGAAATATGATAGTGACAAGTGAAAAGAAGGAGATTTAAATGATGTCGGCAGAGCACAAATTTCAAGAGAAAAACGATAATATACTAAAGTCATATTTTGCTGATATGCACATCCATATAGGACGTGATTTATACAACCACCCTGTCAAAATAACAGCAGCAAAGAATCTGACGCTGACAAATGTTTTACGTGAATCAAGCCGCCGCAAGGGAATCAATTTGATTGGAGTTATCGATAGTCAAGCCCCAGCTGTACAACAAGAAATTAAAAATTTAATAAAAGAGGGGGAGGCTTATGAACTCGAAGATGGTGGCATTCGCTTTGAGCATGTGATCTTATTATTAGGCTCAGAAATCGAGGTATATGACGATGAATGTCAAGGACCACTTCATGTGCTTTGCTATTTTCCTACATTGGCAAAGATTGAAATTTTTTCCGAGTGGCTCACAACCAGGATGAAAAATATTACATTGAGCTCACAGCGTTATTATGGAACAGCAAAAGAACTACAACACAAAGTAAAAGAGTTGGCAGGAATTTTTATCCCCGCGCATGTTTTTACTCCTTTTAAAAGTCTTTATGGTAAAGGGGTGAAGTCATCGTTAAAAGAAATACTTGATCCAGACTTAATTGATGGCGTGGAATTGGGACTAAGTTCAGATACTGAGATGGCTGATCAGATAGAAGAACTGCATGATTATACATTTGTTTCAAATTCAGATGCCCACTCCTTACCGAAAATCGCACGAGAGTATCAGGAAATATTAATGAAAGAACCGTCTTTTAAAGAGTTTTATTATGCGCTACATCAAGTTGAGGGGCGAAAAATACAACGGAATTTTGGTATGAATCCACAGCTTGGAAAATACCATACAACTGTCTGTGTAGATTGTTTGGAGGCACTATCTCCTCGAGACGATAAATGTACAAGCTGTGGTTCAAAGAAAATAGTTAAAGGCGTATTCGATCGAATTAAGGAATTAGCTAATGCTCAGGAAGAGATAGTCAGTAGACCTCCATATATTTATCAAGTTCCATTAGAATATTTACCAAAACTTGGCCCGAAAACTTTCGAGAAATTAATAAGTTCATTTCAAACTGAAATGAACATAATTCATCACGTACCACATGATGAATTAATAGAAGTTGTATCAGAAAAACTAGCAGATTATATCATCCGAAATCGAGAAGGCAGGATGTCGATAAAAGCTGGCGGAGGCGGAAAATACGGAAAAATAGAGAATGTAGACTAGGCTAGCGAAAAAATAAAAATAGATTTTTGGTATGTTTCAATGGAATTCTTCATAGTTTTAAAGTAGATACAGAAGAAGTATTGCTTGATTCGAATGGAGGATTCCGATGTATAAAAAAAGAAATGTAGCTATTAATCATGTTAAAGAACATGCCACAGTTTATGTATTCATGATTATTTTGTTTTTAACTGGAATTATATTTGGAGCGATCCTTGTTAACAGTATGAATTTTGTACAGAAACAAGATTTATTCTTTTATTTGGAACGCTTTTTCCTTCAAATTCAAGAAGGCAACTCTATTGAAAAAAACGAGGTTTTTAAGAGCAGTTTTTTTTACCACGCAAAATACTTATTTTTATTATTGATTCTAGGCCTTTCTGTGATTGGTCTGCCGATCGTATGGATATTATTGTTTTTAAAAGGATTGGTTGTGGGTTTTTCTGTCGGATTTTTGGTGAACCAAATTGGTTTGAAGGGTTTTTTCTTAGCCGCTCTGTCCATTGCACCCCAAAATATATTAACGATACCACTTTATATTGTTGCAGGAAGTTTTGCCATGATTTTTTCATTAACCTTGCTGAATAAGTTGTTTTCTAGAAAAATATCGAAACCAATTATTCAGCCATTAATTCAGTATTTGGTTATATTTTCATTGTTAATAGCACTATCCGTTATTGCTGCAACTATTGAGGCCTATGTCGCTAGCTATGCAATGGAATCCTTGATTGCCTCTGGTTCTCAATAACTTCATATATTATTATCTTAGAAATACAAACTTTTTTCTTTTAAAAATATAATTAATACTATATAATAATTATTATAAATAAATTTTTATACTTATTTTATTTTGACACTGGAATTTTGTGTGCATATAATAAAGATGGGACACGAGGGAGGGAACTTGCCATGGAACACCGAATCGACCGAATTAAAAAACAACTTCATGCACAAAGCTATAAACTAACTCCACAAAGAGCAGCAACTGTAAAAGTGCTACTTGAGCGAGAAGAGGATCATTTAAGTGCAGAAGAAATTTATTTATTAGTAAAAGAAAAAGCACCTGAAATTGGATTGGCGACTGTTTATCGTACGCTTGAATTATTATCGGAATTAAAAATTGTTGACAAAATTAATTTTGGAGATGGCGTTTCACGATATGACCTCCGTAAAGAAGGAGCAGAGCACTTTCATCACCATCTAGTATGCATAGAGTGCGGTTCTGTAGAAGAAATAGTAGAAGATTTACTTGAAGATGTTGAGAAAATTATTGAGAATGATTGGGGATTTCAAGTTAAAGATCATCGTTTGACATTCCATGGATTGTGCAAGCAATGCCAAGAAGCTAAGGTGAAAACTTCATAACGAAACGTTAAGTTGCCTTTTTTCAATTGAAGAAGGGCAAATTTTATTTTACAGTTTAATGTATAAACTACCTCTTTTTTGGCATATCTTTTAATAACTAGTAGTTCTTGTTATTAAAAGAGGTGAGAATGAATGAATCGAATGATTTGGGACACATTAAAAGTTTTTGTTATTTTTATGGTGTGTACCTTTTTATTTTATTACGGGCTCAGAATGATGCATGCAGAGTATGAACAATTTCATCGTTATGATCCACCAGAGGGGCCAGCGGTTAAAGTGTTTAATGCAGAAAAAAGTTTAATCGACCGGTTAAATTTGTTTTTTCGGCTAGGAGAGTGAGTGATTTTGAAAGATACTTTAGAAGACTTTTTTCACTATTTAAAAATTGAACGTGGATTATCGGAAAACACATTGATGTCTTATCGACGTGATTTAAATAACTACTATACTTTTATAAAGGAAAAAAGTAATAAGATATCTTGGAATGTGGTGTTAAGGGATGACATAACAAGATTCTTATATACATTAAAAGATGAGGGTAAATCCACAGCGACTATTGCTAGAATGATCTCTTCATTGAGATTATTTCATCAATTCCTCGTCCGTGAAAATTTAGTCGAGAACGACCCAAGTTTACATATAGAAACACCAAGAAAAGAAAGAAAACTTCCAAGTGTCCTATCGACTGATGAGGTTGAAAAATTATTAAATATACCAATTAATAGCCCACTTGATATAAGAAATAAAGCGATGCTGGAATTTATTTATGCAACAGGCTTACGCGTCACTGAAGTGGTGACATTAAGAGTCAGTGACCTTCATCTAACAATGGGGTTTGTGCGCTGTATTGGTAAAGGCGCGAAAGAAAGAATCGTCCCATTAGGAGATGTCGCCAAAGAGGCGTTAGAGAACTATTTACAGCATTCACGTCATATTCTATTGAAAAATCAAACAGGGATAAATGCATTATTTCTCAATCAACATGGTAGGCCGTTATCTCGACAAGGATTTTGGAAGATACTCAAAACGGTTGCTCGCCATGCTGGTATTACTAAAAACTTGACCCCACATATGCTACGACATTCATTTGCGACCCATTTGCTTGAAAATGGAGCGGATTTAAGGGCTGTTCAGGAGATGCTTGGACATGCTGATATCTCGACTACACAGATTTATACACACGTCACACAGGCTCGATTAAAGGATATATATCAAGAATTTCATCCGAGGGCATAGTCGATGTTTCGGTTGTCAGACATCCTACAACATAGTAAAATGGATATAGAAATAAAATTATTGGGAATATAGTTGTAGGAGGGATTTTGATGACAAAATTTAAACGTGTATTTTTGGTTGTAATGGATTCAGTGGGGATTGGCGAAGCACCAGATGCTGATAAATTTAATGATGTGGGTGCGAACACATTAGGCCATATTGCTGAGAAAATGAACGGACTTACTATGCCAAACATGGAAAAACTAGGTTTAGGCAATATAGCAGACATTGAAGGAATTGAAAAACAAGATAATCCCGAAGCATATTATACAAAAATGCAGGAAGCCTCAAATGGTAAAGATACGATGACAGGCCATTGGGAAATTATGGGATTGAATATTAAGCAGCCATTTAGAACCTTTCCAGACGGATTTCCACCTGAGTTAATTCAAGCACTTGAAGAAAAATCCGGACGAAAAGTTATCGGCAATAAACCAGCGTCTGGTACGGCAATACTCGATGAATTGGGAGCAGAGCATATGAAAACGGGTGCTTTAATAGTTTATACGTCTGCTGATTCGGTTTTGCAAATTGCTGCTCATGAAGATATTGTTCCTATTGAGGAACAATATCGAATTTGTGAAATAGCACGTGAACTCACTCTTGATGAAAAGTATATGGTTGGCCGGGTTATAGCTCGTCCATTTGTAGGACAACCTGGTGTGTTTGAACGCACATCAAATCGACATGATTATGCTTTAAAGCCATTTGGTCGGACTGTGATGAACGAATTAAAAGATACAAATTTTGATGTCATCGCATTAGGGAAAATTTCAGATATCTATGATGGTGAAGGTGTAACGGAAGCCATTCGTACAGTCGATAACGACGATGGGATGACTAAATTAGTAGAATCTATGAATAAAGATTTCACCGGAATTAGCTTCTTAAATCTTGTTGATTTTGATGCAAAATATGGGCATAGACGTAATCCTGAAGGTTATGGAAAAGCATTAGAAGAATATGATGCTAGACTTCCCGAGGTTTTAGAAAAATTAAGAGATGATGATCTGCTTATTATAACGGCTGATCATGGTAATGATCCAATTCACCATGGAACAGACCATACACGAGAATACGTTCCATTACTTGTATACCATAATAAGATAGAGCAAGGCCGAAAATTAGATTTAAGAAAAACATTTGCCGATATTGGAGCAACCATCAGTGAGAACTTCAATATAAAAATGCCTGAACACGGAACAAGTTTTTTAGGTAATATTCAATAGAAATGAAGGGAGAAGAGTTTGTTGAAAGATAATACCATTACTGAAGCAAGTCAATATATTCGAAAACAGACAAGTTCTACGCCAACAATAGGACTAATACTTGGATCCGGGCTTGGTGTGCTTGCCGAAGAAATTAATGAACAGATTGTCATCCCGTACGGTGATATTCCACATTTTCCTAAGTCAACAGTAGCTGGACACAAAGGTCAGATTGTGCTTGGAAATTTAGAAGGTAAACAAGTGCTTGCTATGCAAGGGCGGTTTCATTATTATGAAGGTTATTCAATGGAGCAAGTAACCTTTCCAATACGTGTTATGAAAGAATTAGGTATTCACTCAATTGTTGTAACTAATGCTGCTGGAGGGATTAATACAGATTTTTCTCCAGGAGACTTGATGTTAATTGATGACCATATTAATAATATGGGGACTAATCCTTTAATCGGACCAAACGATGAGGACTTAGGCGTTCGTTTTCCTGATATGTCGAGTGTTTATGATGAAGAATACATTCAATTAGCAGAGCGTTGTGCCAAGGAACTTGATTTAACTGTTAAAAAGGGAGTATATGTAGGAAATACAGGACCAACATATGAAACCCCCGCTGAAGTTAACATGTTAAGAACTCTAGGAGGAGATGCGGTAGGAATGTCGACTGTTCCAGAAGTCATAGTAGCCGGACATGCTAATTTGCGTGTACTCGGAATTTCCTGTATTTCAAACATGGCTGCCGGTATTTTAGATCAACCGTTATCTCATAGAGAAGTGATTGAAACAACTGATAAAGTAAGAGGAGATTTTTTGAAGTTCGTTAAAAGAATTCTTAAAACAATAGATTAATGTAATTTAAATAACAGCGACTGAAACAGACAAGGTGATCATGAGATTAAAATTATAAAGTAATCAAAAGGGTGAGACCTATGCGGATGTATGACATTATTGAGAAAAAAAGAGATGGATTAGAGCTTAACCAAGAAGAAATTCAATTTTTTATCGATGGTTATACAAGTAATGAGATTCCAGATTATCAGGTTAGTGCTTTGTTAATGGCTATTTTTTTACAGGGAATGCGAGCAAAAGAAAGAGCATTACTGACGATGGCTATGGCAGAATCTGGAGATCAAATTGACCTATCAGCTATTTCAGGAGTTAAAGTTGACAAACATTCAACGGGGGGAGTAGGGGATACAACAACTCTAATCCTGGCTCCTTTAGTAGCTTCTTTAGGTGTTCCAGTTGCTAAAATGAGCGGGAGAGGCTTAGGTCATACAGGCGGTACAATTGATAAATTGGAAGCGATTCCGGGATTTCATGTCGAGATTACGAATGATGAATTTATCGATCTTGTTAATACAAATAAAGTAGCAGTTGTAGGTCAGTCCGGCAATTTAACGCCTGCCGATAAAAAAATATATGGCTTAAGGGATGTCACAGCGACAGTGAGCTCGATTCCTTTAATCGCAAGTTCAATTATGAGTAAAAAGATAGCTTCAGGTGCAGATGCCATTGTCCTAGATGTCAAAACTGGAACTGGAGCTTTTATGAAAGAATTACAAGATGCAGAAGAATTAGCTCATGCTATGGTGTCTATTGGTAATCATGTTGGACGAAATACTATGGCTGTCATTTCAGATATGAGCCAACCTCTTGGAAGGGCCATCGGAAATGCGTTGGAGATTCAGGAAGCAATTGACACCTTAAAAAATGAGGGCCCAGAAGATTTGACTGAACTTTGCCTAACTCTTGGAAGTCAAATGGTCGTTCTTGGTGGTAAAGTGGAAACAGTTGAAGAAGCTAGGGAACTATTGAAAGAAAGCTTATCCAACGGAAGTGCATTAAAGTATTTTAAAACAATGCTTAAGGCCCAAGGTGGAGATAACAAGGTAGTTGATGAGCCGAGTCTATTACCACGAGCAGAATTTAAGATTGATCTACCAGCCCCTGCCTCAGGATTTGTGTCTAATATGGTTGCAGATGACATCGGAGTAGCAGCCTCCATGCTAGGAGCTGGAAGGACAACAAAAGATTCTGTTATTGACCTTGCAGTCGGCTTAGTTCTTCATAAAAAAGTAGGGGATAAAGTAGAAGAACATGAACCATTACTAACAATATACTCAAATAATCAAGATATTGAAGCGGTAAAAGATAAACTATATGATAGCATTCAAATAAGTGAAGAAGCGGTCGCAAAACCAACTTTAATTTATGAAACGATTACTGAATAAAACAAAAGCTAAAAACATATCATTCGTCACAAAAAGCACACAAATAATTGTGTGCTTTTTGTTATAAAAATAATAATAGTTGGCAATGATAGAGTTATATAAATTGCTGTTGGAGGTAAAATTATGAAAAAGGTTTCCCTGCTAATTGGTATAACGTTATTTATACTATTGCCAACTTTACATGTACATGGAGAAGAAAAAACATCAGATAGTAGAGACTTAACTGAGGGTTCAAAATCGGCCATATTAATGGAGCAAGATACTGGTGAAATTTTAATGGATAGAAATATACATGAACAACTTCCCCCCGCTAGCATGACTAAGGTGATGACCCTTCTTCTTATTATGGAAGAATTAGATAAGGGTAATATTAAACTTAATGAAAAAGTACGTGTAAGCGAAAACGCTTCTTCTATGGGTGGTTCTCAAGTTTTTTTAGAGGCAGGGGAAGAAATGTCGATAGAAAATTTAATAAAAGGAATTGCAGTTGCATCTGGTAATGATGCAAGTGTTGCTATGGCAGAAAGAATTGCTGGCAGTGAAGAAGCATTTGTTAAAAAGATGAATGAAAAAGTAAAACAATTGAATTTAAAAGATACTAAATTTAAAAATTCATCTGGACTCCCCGCTAAAGATCACTATAGTACAGCTCACGATATGGCAGTCATTTCAAAAGAATTATTAAAATATGAAAACGTAACAGAGTATACATCCATCTATGAAGATTATTTAAGAAAAGGGACAGACAATGAATTTTGGCTTGTTAATACAAACAGGTTAGTTAAATTTTACCCTGGTGTAGATGGTTTGAAAACTGGTTTCACAAATGAAGCGAAATATTGTTTAACAGCAACAGCTAAAAAAGATAATATGCGTGTCATAACTGTAGTTATGGGCGCTGAAACACCGAAAGAACGTAATAAAATGGTATCAAACATGCTTGATTACGCATTTAATCACTATCAAACAGAAAAACTATACGATAAAGGACAAACCATAACTGAATTAGAATTATTAAAATCAGAAACTAGTCAAGTCGACATCGTCACATCACAATCTGTCAGCATATTGTCGAAAAAAGGCGAAGAAATCGATCATGTGAAGAGTTCGTATACAATTGATGATAATATAGAACTACCACTTGAGAAAGGGACACAAGTGGGTGTGCTAACCTTAAATGATGGTGAGGATGTTGTATCCGAGATACCACTTGTTACTAACGAACATATTGATCGAGCTTCTTATTATACTTTATTTAAACGGTCATTGAATAAATTAGCAAAATATAACTGAATTTCAAAGTTCCTGACGATTTGCTTCTAGTTTTGTCTTATAAAAGGATTTCTTCTTGTTAATATAGAATTATTTATGTGGGAAATTAAAAGGAGGAAATTTTATGGGATTAACTTATACATTTGATGTAAGGGAAAATGTGTTAATTGTCCGTTTGGCTGGTGAATTAGATCACCATGAGGCTGAATTACTTAGAGATGAATGGAAGCAAATGATGTACCATAACCCAATAAAGCATGTCATTGTTAACTTAAGTGACATGACGTTTATGGATAGTTCTGGTTTAGGTGTTATTTTGGGTAGGTACAAAGAGACTTTACAACTTGGAGGAGAAATGGTTGTGTGCTCAATTTCCCCTTCAATCAAACGTTTGTTTGAAATGTCGGGCTTGTTTAAAATTGTTCACTTAGAGGAGAATGAAGAGTTTGCTTTAGAAACTTTGGGGGTGGCTTCATGAAAAATGAAATGAACATCGAGTTTTCAAGTGTCAGTGAAAATGAATCTTTTGCCAGAGTAACAGTAGGCGCATTTATTGCTCAACTTGACCCTACAATGGATGAATTAACTGAAATAAAAACAGTCGTATCTGAAGCAGTTACAAACGCAATCATCCATGGATATAACAATGAACCAAATCATAAAGTGCTTTTGTCGTGTGCGCTATATGATAATGAAATTGAATTAACAATTAAAGATAATGGCGTAGGAATCGGAGATGTAAATCAGGCTAGAGAACCACTGTATACTTCAAAACCAGAATTAGAACGATCAGGGATGGGGTTCACTATTATCGAAAATTTCATGAATTCAGTTGAGGTTATATCAAATTCAGGTGAAGGCACCATTGTGCATATGACAAAACAATTATCAACGAGTAAAACGGTATGTAAATAAATGACAATGAATGTTAAGCAAGATAATCGTGAGAAAGATCAAAGAGAAACCTTAACTGATAAACAAGTGAAAACCTATATAAAAAATAGTCAAGAAGGAGATAAACAAGCAAGAGACATTCTTGTTGAAAGAAACGTTCGGTTAGTTTGGTCAGTGGTTCAGCGATTTTTAAATCGCGGCTATGATCCCGATGATTTATTCCAAATCGGTAGTATCGGTTTAATAAAAGCTATCGATAAGTTTGATCTCTCTTATGATGTACGCTTTTCCACTTATGCAGTACCCATGATCATAGGTGAGATACAAAGATTTTTGCGCGATGATGGCACTGTAAAAGTGAGCCGATCGCTGAAAGAAATGGGTAATAAAATTAGAAAAAAGAAAGATGAACTGACGAAACAATATGGAAAGTCACCTACAGTTAATGATATCGCACGTGAATTAGATATTACTGTAGAAGAAGTGGTTCATGCAGAAGAGGCTATAAAATCACCGCAATCAATTCATCAAACTGTTTTTGAAAACGATGGTGATCCAATTACGCTACTCGACCAGATTCCAAATGAAGATACAAATTGGTTTAATAAACTTACATTGCAAGAAGCTATTCGTACACTGGATGAACGTGAGAGGCTCATTTTATACTTAAGATATTACAAGGATCAAACCCAGGCTGAAGTAGCAGCGAGGCTAGGTATATCACAAGTCCAAGTATCACGCTTAGAAAAGAAGATATTATCAGAAATGAAATATAGAATTAATCATTGACCATCGCTATTAGTGATGGTTTTTCTTTTTTATTTATTTTGAATTATATTTTTTTAGTTTCTACAGATACTATAGTTTACTGATTATATTTGAGAGGGTGATTCGTGTGAAGGATATCGTTTATATCCGAATGAAAAAAAAGCTTAGACTTGAAACTATGCAGGATATTGAACTAAAAGATATTGCACATATTGTAACCACCCTTAAAGAAAAAAGTAAATTGGAGCATTTACCAATTTATAGAATTACAAAAAAGGATAACAATGTAGTAGTTATAGATAGTTTGATTATCGTTAAGTATATTAATACTTACTTTCCCCATTTAGAAATTCAACTTATCGGACCTTCTCATTCAATTATTCAAATTGAAAAGCGAACAAAATCCGCTCCGACAATCATGATTACGTTAGTATGGCTCATTTTATTTGTTGGTTCAGCAATGACGATAATAAATTTTCATTATGACGTCAGCATGCAGGAGGTTCAGCAAAAGCTTCATTTTTTAATCACTGGGGAACGCAATGAGACTCCTTTATGGATTCAAATACCGTATTCAATTGGTTTAGGAGTGGGGATGTTGTTGTTTTTTAATCACTGGTTTAACAAACGATTTAATGAAGAACCTAGTCCACTCGAAATAGAGATATATAACTATCAGCAAAATCTTGATCACTATTTAGCCTACTATGAAAACGAAGTAAATGATACTAAGCCTCCTAGCTAGGCTATTAGAAATACTTATTGGTTTTGCTGGTGGATTAGCTGTTGGAGCTGGTTTTGTCGCTTTTCTTACTGTGTTACGTCTTATTCCAAGATTAACCCAGTTAAGTAAAACTGAGAAATATTTAAGTGTTTACAGTGCCTGTGTTATTTTAGGTACTCTATTTGGAACATATTTATCATTTACAAGCCTACCTTTCAAGCAGCCGTTTATTTTACTTATTATTATAGGTATATTGCATGGGGTATTTAACGGAATGCTTGCAGCTGCTTTAACTGAAATACTAAACGTTTTTCCAATCATTTTTAAAAGAATTCGTATTGAGAAATACTTATTAGCTTTACTTATGGCTTTAGTTTTAGGTAAAGTTTTTGGATCATTATTTCAGTGGTTAGTGCTTGTTTCCAAGTAAATAATTATTGTATGGAGGATGTCCAAATGGCTAAGAAGAAGGAATATCCTGTATTTAAAAAAGTAAAAGAAGTACAAAAATATATGGAAAATAGAGTAGGTGCCGGTACATCATATGATGTAGATTTTCGAGATCTCATTATCTTAAAAACCGAAGTCCAACTTTATTATTTAAATGGCTTAGTTGATGACGCGATTGTTAGCCAAATATTGAAAGTACTTATTGAAATTAACGATAATGAATATAACAAGCAGGATGTTGGCGGTATTATTCAAAATCGATTAGTGAACGAATCGTTAGACATTGCAAAAAATATGGATGAAGCCGTTGATCAACTTTTATCAGGTTTAATAGTCATTTTTGTTGATGGAGAAAAAAGAGCTTTCGTTTTAGATGTGAGAAGTTATCCTGGAAGGCAACCCGAAGAACCTGATACAGAACGGGTCGTTAGAGGCGCACGCGATGGATATACAGAAAATGTTGTCTTTAATACCGCGTTGACACGAATGAGAATTAGGGATGAACGACTTCGAAATGAAATGGTAAAAGTTGGGGAACGATCTAAAAGTGATGTTTGTATTAGTTATTTGCAGGATGTTGCTGACAATGAACTGGTTGAGTTAACAAAAAAGAAGATACAAGAAATTGATATTGACGGGATTCCGATGGCAGACAAAACTATCGAGGAGTTTATTGTTGAAAATAAATGGAATCCTTTCCCGCTTGTTCGTTACACTGAAAGACCTGATGTTGCTGCACAACATATTTTAGAAGGTCATGTCGTTGTCATAATAGATAATACACCAAGTGTACTTATATTGCCGACAACATTTTTTGATAGTTTAGAACATGCTGAAGAGTATCGACAAACTCCTGCAGTTGGGACTACAATGAGATGGATTCGAATCATTGCGATATTAGCTTCTTTATATCTGTTACCATTATGGTTGCTATTCGTTCTTGATCCGTCTCTGTTACCAGAAAAATTAAGTTTCATCGGACCTAATGAAGAGGGGAACATTCCCATTTTTGTACAGATATTAATAGGGATTATTGGGGTGGAATTTTTAAGGTTAGCTGCGGTACACACGCCTACCCCACTTGCCACTTCTATGGGGCTCATAGCTGCTGTGTTAATTGGTGAGATAGCGATTGATGTGGGCATGCTTAGCCCCGAGGTAATTCTGTATGTCTCAATTAGCACAATTGGGAATTACGTAACGCCTAGTTATGAGTTAAGTGTAGCGAATAAATTAGTTACAACGGCCTTGGTTTTACTGACAGCAATATTTAAATTAGAAGGTTTTGTCATTGGGGTTTTAATTCACATATTATTCTTAACTCATCTCAAAGCTTTTAAGACCCCTTATTTATGGCCTTTTATTCCATTTGATACCTTAGCTTTGATGAGATTTTTATTAAGAATACCTATACCTTATGTTAATACCAGACCAAGCATTATCCATCCAAAAGACACTTATAGTCAACCTCTTCCTGAAAAAAACAGAAGAAGAAGGTAGAGGCTAGGATAAAACTAAGTATGGTATTAAAAGAGGAACAATTTTAGTTAGCGTATTCACTCTGGAAAAATACTTCGCTTTCTGTAGCCCACTGTTGGACAAGTAAATACTTTGACAGCAATACATCGTAAGCAGAAAAAGTGGTTTTCTTTTTCAAGGAGTTTGCGTATTTTTCCTCCCTACGTTGATTTTAAAAGTGTATAATAAAAGAAATACACTTCATTCCGTAGGTTTGCTTTTTACATTAATTAAAATATTTATGTCCCAGCCTCTTAATAATTATTGTAGATGAAAATACCTTTGTTTTTTTTGAATAGTGTGTTAAAGTATTGCTAATATTTCAATGAACAAAACTAAAGGAGTGGTAAGGATAGATAATCCTACAATAGCGTACGTAAATGATAGAGGGCATATGGAAATCGGTGGAATGGATACCATCGAGTTAGCCGAAAAATATGGCACACCTTTATATGTTTACGATGTATCACTTATTCGGAAAAATTGCCGAGCTTTTGTTAATGCATTTAAAGAAGCGGGGGTTAAAGCACAAGTGGCTTATGCCAGTAAAGCTTTTTCTTCTTTAGCTATCTTACAAATTATTGATCAAGAAGGCTTATCATTAGATGTTGTTTCAACGGGAGAACTTTATACAGCAATCAAAGCCGGAGTTTCAGCTAAAAAAATTCATATGCACGGTAATAATAAAAGTATTGAGGAATTAGAGATGGCTATCGAATATGATATAGGATGTATTATTGTCGATAACTACCATGAAATTGAATTACTAGAAGCCTTGTTAAAGAAATATAAAAAGAAAATGAATGTCTTAATTCGCGTGACCCCCGGTATTAAATCAGAAACTCATCATTATATTATGACAGGAAGTGAAGATTCAAAATTTGGTTTTAACCTTAGTAATGGGGCCGCAGAAGCAGCTTTTAAAAAATTACAAAACCATGATAATATTCGTTTTAAAGGATTACACTGCCATATAGGCTCACAAATTTTTGAGACGCAAGCGTTTGTGGCCGCGACAGACATGCTTTTTGAAGAGATAAGGAAATGGCATAAGCAATATGGTTTCGTTCCAGAAGTATTGAACTTAGGTGGAGGTTTTGGAATAAAATATACCAATGATGACTCGCCTCAACCATTAAGTACATATGCTAAACAACTAACAAAAGCTGTTAGAAACCATGTGGAAAATTTAAATATACCAATGCCAGAAATTTGGATAGAGCCTGGTCGTTCTATTGTTGGACCAGCGGGAACAACCCTTTATACGATTGGATCCAAAAAAGAAATTCCAGGTATAAGAGACTATGTAGCAGTCGATGGAGGTCTAACGGATAATCTTCGTCCAGCGCTATATCAAGCAAAATATACAGGGATTATCGCGAACAAAGCTAATCACGCTAAAGAAAAGGTAGCTTCTATTGCCGGAAAGTGTTGTGAATCAGGGGACATGCTCATATGGGATTTACCTATAGCGGAACCTGAAAGTGGAGATATATTTGCCGTCTTTTCAACAGGAGCTTACGGGTATTCGATGGCAAGTCATTATAATCGCTTTCCTAAAGCTGCGGTAGTTTTTGTGGAAGAGGGTCAAGATAAACTTGTCGTAAAACGAGAAACTTTTAAAGACGTAGTACGTAATGATTTATCATACATTTGAACCATCCTTTTAAAAAAAGTAAATAAATGATAAAATAGAATTGTACATAAGTAAAACTTAATTCAGTGAGCAGTTTTACATACTTCTCCACTGAATATGCGTTGAACGAATCTTAATGATAATTTAGTTAGGAGACTTTATAATGACAAAAAAAGGTTTTATTGTAATGGAAAATAGTAATAAAATTGAATTTGAACTCTATCCCGATGCTGCTCCAAAAACCGTCGCCAATTTTGAAAAGTTAGCCAACGATAAGTTTTATGATGGTTTAACTTTCCATCGTGTAATTGATGGATTTGTAAGTCAGGGAGGCTGCCCTAACGGTAATGGAACAGGATCTGCTGGATATACGATAAAATGTGAGACAGAAGGAAATCCACATAAACATGTTGAGGGATCTTTATCAATGGCACATGCGGGGAAAGATACTGGAAGTTGCCAATTTTTCATAGTGCATGAGCCTCAACCACATTTAGACGGTGTTCACACCGTTTTTGGACAAGTAACATCGGGCATAGAATATGCTAAAGCAATGAAAAATGGTGATGTTATGAAAGAGATGAAAATTTATTCTGAATAAATTAGGGTAATGTATTTGGTTAACATCGTTATCCATTTTATTTTACCACTTGTATTCTTAATCGCTCCGATGTCTATTATCATTCATGAAATGGGACATCTACTGGGTGCAAGAATAGTGAAAGCTGATCATTATAAGTTATCAATTGGAAAAGGAAAGAAGATATTTTCTTTTTCATGTCATTCACTTCAAATTATTATTCGTACCCTGTATTTTACAGGAGGCGAAGCCAAAAGCAGGCGCAAGCATGCATATAAACCTTTCGATATTTCTTTAATCACGGCTGGCGGACCGCTCTTAAACCTTGTATTTGCTTTAATGTGCTATAGTTTTTTTAAATCTTATCCATCTAATTTAATTGGCTTATTTATTTTGTTTAATCTTTGGCTGGGTGTAGGTAATTTAATTCCATTTAAGGTAAGAGGAAAGCCCTCGGATGGTTATGTTATCTTTAAAGCTATTTTAGAATGTGTTAAGTCATAATAATGTATGTAGATATTAAAAATTGTTAATAATTGAATTAAAGGATGATATTAACTTGAATCTACGAAAAAAGCAGATTGTTTTATCGATCATCTTGTTGTTGGGTTCTGCTATTTGGGGCATTATTTATGCCTTTATATTTATTTTATAATAAAGTATAGTTAAAGGTGTAATGATATACATTCAATCAAACAAGAACTATATAAATAATCCAAGATATCATGCTTTTAATGAGGGGTAATTATGTTAATTCGTTATAAGAAAAATTTTGAAAAAATTGCAATGGGATTACTTTCATTCATGCCAGAAGGAAAAGAAGTAAAAAAGTTGCAAGAAACAATTAAAAAATATGAAGAAAACTCTGATTGGCATCTTTATTTATGGAAAGAAGATGATATTCTTGGTGCCATTGGGATAAAAATAGAAGATAATATTAATGCGGTTATCCAGCACATTAGTGTGACACCATCACATCGTAATATGGGGATTGGTAAAAAGATGGTGAATGAGGTAAAAAATATGTATAAAGATAAGTATGCAGTGTGTCCCGATGAACGAACATTAGCGTTCTATAATAAATGTGATGAAGAATAATAAAGAAATCCAGCCCTGAACAATGGGGCTGGATTTTTATTAAACTAAAAGTAAGAATTTTGTATAAAATTTTTAATGATAGTGTTTTATCTTAGCACCAAGCAGCTCCAACAATTATAAGAAGGATGAACAATACAACAATTAACGCAAATCCTCCACCAGCTCCAAAATTAGCACCCATTATAACTCCTCCTTTATTCTTCAATGAATAAATGTTTTATGGTAACATTTATCTTACGTTAATAAAGTATGTAAGACTTGAATAACGTGTATGGGCTCCTATAATAAAAATATAATAACTTATTACTTAATCCAAAGATTTTATAATGAATTACGAAGGGGAAGCTATATGACCGAGGGCTATAAAGTTAAGTTGGATGCATTCGAAGGACCTCTTGACTTATTATTACATTTAATTAACCAATACGAAATTGACATACATGACATACCTGTTTCGCAAATAACTGAACAATATATGCATTATATCCACACGATGCAACATCTAGAGTTAAATATTGCGAGCGAATATCTTGTCATGGCGTCAACTTTAGTAGCAATTAAAAGCGAAATGTTACTTCCAAAACCTGACTTATCAGACGAGGATCTTGATGATTATATGGAAGATCCAAGGGAAGAACTTAAAGGGCGGTTGATTGAATATAAAAAATATAAAGATGCTGCCAGTGGTTTGAAGGAAAAAGAAAGAGATGCAAACCAAATCTTCACAAGAACCCCGATCATGTTTGAAGAATATTTAAAAAAACCTCCAATTGTGCAAGGAGATATCTCGATTTATGATATGATTGGTGCGCTTGGAAAGGTATTTCAACGAAAAAAATGGAATGCCCCATTAGAAACAAGAGTTCAACGAGTGGAAATACCAATAGAAGATAGAATGGAGGAAATTTTAGTAAAGGTAAAATCCTCTTCCCAAGGAGTACCATTTGAAGATTTATTTACATATAAAACAAAATCACATGTCGTTGTGACTTTTATGGCTGTTTTAGAACTAATGAAACACAATCAGGTATTATGTAAACAAAAATCAAACTTCGATTCTTTGTTAATACATTCAGCTTTTGATGAGAAAAAATGAGTGAATTAAAACTATAGTTTTTCAAAATTGAACGTGTTTTACTGGAGGATGGTTCACAGTGGAAATGAGACAACTTAAGGCTCCACTTGAAGGTCTATTATTTGCGAGCGGAGACGAAGGGATTACTATTAAACAGCTTACCAAGGTGCTGAGAATTAATGCAGAGGAAATTGAGGTACTGTTAGATGAACTAAAACAAGATTATTTGGAAGAAAATCGCGG
This sequence comes from Virgibacillus sp. MSJ-26, assembly GCF_018918075.1. Lineage (GTDB taxonomy): Bacteria > Bacillota > Bacilli > Bacillales > Amphibacillaceae > MSJ-26. The sequence continues at coordinate 23,436 of NZ_JAHLPW010000005.1, read as the reverse complement.
TATTATGATTATGCAATCTCACGAGGTATATCATCTAACAACTAAACCCGAACATAGTAGTTATTTCAAAAAGTTATTAGAGACCCCGCAGTCATCCCGCATGTCTCAAGCAGCTTTAGAAACATTAGCAATTATTGCATATAATCAACCCATCACTAGAACAGAAATAGAAGACATAAGAGGAGTAAAGAGCGACCGTCCTATCCAAACATTGATGTCAAGGTCATTAATTGAGGATGTTGGCCGAAGAGAAACGGTGGGACGACCTATTTTATTTGCGACAACCAAAGACTTTTTAACGTATTTCGGCTTAACCTCCCTTGATGAATTACCACCTTTACCTGAAAATGTGGATGATGAAGAAATTGAGCATGAAGCCGATTTATTTTTTGAAAAATTTAATGAGAAGACATAATGTAAAGTAATGAGGATGGGACAAAACTAAGTATTAGTAATTAAAAGACGAACAATTTTAAGCGAGCGTTATTCGCTTCGGAAAAATACTTCGCTTTCCGCAGGGGGGAGAAGAATTGCAGTTCATTCTTCTTTGATGATGAGCCCCGGGCCAACAGGATGTTGGTCATGAAGGCGCCCCCCACAGGACGTCGCGAATTTAGCCTTCCATCATTCATGGCGCTCTGCGGGGTCTCATCTAAGCTTTTCATCTTACTGGACAAGGAATACTTTGACAACGATTCATCGCGATTTTTTCAAGGAGTCCACGTATTTTTCCTACGCTGATTTTAAAAGTGTATATTACAAGAAATATACTTTAATACGTTCGTTTTTACTTTAACTAAAATACTTATGTCCAACCTCAAATTTTTAATGTATTTAGTCAAATAAAACGCACTTGTAATCACTTTTTTTCATCCGACTATTGAGCAACGTTGTTAAATTTATCTTTTTTAATCATATAGATCTTGTCCGCGCATAAAATATAGTGACTTAATTTTAGGAGGAACCTTATTATGCGCCCAGTCTATTTAATAATATGTTCAAGCATCCTATTGCTTGTTATGACAGTAACCAGCTACGCACAACCTAAAGTGGATGTTTCTGCTGAAGCTTCTATTTTATTAGATCAATCAACAGGTGACGTTTTATATGAGAAAAACGCACATAACAAACAGCAAATTGCAAGTATCACCAAAATAATGACTGCTATTATCGCTATTGAGTTGGGTCAAATGAATGAAGAGGCTAAAACAAGTAGACGAGCGATATATACAGAAGGCTCATCTATCTACTTGGAACAAGGTGAGAAAATGACGATAGAAGATTTGCTATATGGCTTAATGCTCCGCTCAGGAAATGATGCAGCAGTGGCCATTAGTGAACATATTGGCGGAAGTGTTGAAGGTTTTGTTCATTTGATGAATGAAAAAGCAAAGTGGCTTGGAATGACTAATACCCAATTTGCAAACCCACACGGTCTCACAGATGAAGATCATTATTCAACGGCGTATGATATGGCTATTCTTATGCAGTATGCGATGGCTAACGAAGAGTTCAGGAAAATTTCAGGGACAACTTCCTACCAGGCCGAAAACAGAACTTATTATTGGCAAAATAAAAATAAGTTTTTAACTAAGTATTATGAATATAGTACAGGGGGAAAAACAGGTTTCACTAAGAAATCTGGTAGAACACTTATTACTACTGCTAAAAAAGACAATATCGAACTTATCGCAGTAACTTTAAATGCTCCTGATGATTGGAATGATCATACTGTCCTATACGAGTGGGGATTTGAAAACCATAATGTAGAATCCAGTAATCTATCGATGATAGAAGATAAAAAAACAGAAACAGTGGATAGAAATATATTAACAGATTCTGTTATTATTTATAAAAAGTTAATAGGATTTAACCTCAATGATTAATTATATTTGGGCTGGCATGGCTGCTGTAGGTATTGTTTATGCAATGATAAACGGAACAATGGACGAAGTGAATGAGGCGATATTTGAAAGCGCAAGTGAAGCTGTGACATTATCTATTGGACTAATTAGTGTACTAGTTTTTTGGCTTGGTATTATGAGAGTAGCGGAAAAAGCGGGTATTTTAGACGCGATTGCAAAACTATTTAAACCAATCATCAAAAAAATTTTCCCGGAAATACCCGAAGACCATCCGGCAATTGGATATATTCTTTCAAATATTACTGCAAATATGTTCGGTTTAGGCAATGCTGCCACGCCAATGGGAATAAAGGCAATGGAACAAATGAAGCAGCTTAGTGGATCTGATACCGCTTCAAGATCCATGGTAACATTCCTAGCTTTAAATACATCTGGATTAACCTTAATACCAACGACTGTTATTGCTATTCGAATGCAATATAGTTCCGCTTCACCAACGGAAATTGTAGGTACCACTATTATTGCTACAGTTACATCAACAGTCAGTGCCCTCTTAATAGACCGTTATTTTTATTATAGAAGCGTGTGGAGGAAATAGTATGGGATTAATCACTCAAATTAGTATATGGGTTATTCCTTGTTTTTTGTTGGTTGTCCTTCTAGTTGCGAGCTGGAAAAGAATCCCCGCGTATGAACTTTTTGTAGAAGGAGGGAAAGAAGGTGTCAAAATGGCATTTTCTCTTCTTCCTTTTTTAGTTGGGATGATTGTATCCATTTCAATTTTAAGAAGTTCCGGAGCTTTGGATGCATTTATAACTCTTATTTCTCCGGTCCTTACTTTTGTTGGAATTCCACCTGAAATTCTTCCTTTAGCTGCTGTTCGACCTATATCCGGTACGGCCGCACTAGGAATGACAACAGAATTAATTGATTCTTATGGGCCAGACTCTTTTATTGGAAGGCTAGCTTCGACTATGCAAGGAAGTACAGATACGACACTTTATGTGTTGACAGTATATTTCGGGGCTGTCGGAATTAGAAGAATGGGAAATGCATTAAAAGTTGGACTGCTAGCAGATGTCATCGGAATTATTGCATCAATTGTCATCGTCTCGATCGTATTTTAAATATTTTTCGTAGCGTTAATATTATATTAGCGCTTTTTTTGTGTTAAAATGACATTTGTCATTAGGATATTATATGTCTACAGAAATCAAATTTGTATGGTTAATAAGAATAAGGGAAATGATGGTGGTTAGATGTCAAATTCATTAGAACGGCTTCAAAAAGTAATTTCCCAAAGTGGGATTACGTCCAGAAGAAAAGCGGAGCAGTTAATTGTTGATGGAAAAGTAAAAGTAAATAATAAAGTAGTCACGGAACTTGGTACAAAGGTATCTAAAACAGACAAAGTTGAAGTTAATGGGGTAGAAATAGAAAAAGAACAACTTAGATATTATTTATTATATAAACCACGAGGTGTTATTTCTAGTGTGAAAGATGATAAACATAGAAAAGTTGTCACTGACATATTAGCAGATATTCCGGAGAGGATTTTCCCTATCGGCCGGTTAGATTATAATACTTCTGGTGTCTTACTGTTAACAAATGATGGAGAATTTGCCAATCTTTTAATGCATCCAAGACATGAAGTTGAAAAGGTGTATCTCGCTAGAATAAAGGGTATACCCACAAAAAGAGAGTTAGGTAAACTCTTAGCGGGAGTTAAAGATAATAATGAAATCTTAAAGGCTAAACATTATCAAATTATTACAACGGATAGCAAAAGAGGGGTAATGGAATTAGAATTAACTTTAAATGAAGGAAAAAATAGGCATATTAGAAGAATGATGAATCAGATTGGCTATCCTGTGACTAAGTTGAAACGGATTAAATATGGCCTATTAACGCTTAAAGACCTTAGTATTGGTCAATACCGTCCTCTTAATCCTAAGGAAGTAAAGCAAATGAGAAACTTAGCATTGAAAAATGTTGAAGATTAGTCATAATTTACACTGTGACAAAGTGGTATAATGGTTCGAGGAGTGATGATAATGAGCCTAGAACAAGCTAGAAATAGAAAAAAAGATAAAAAGCGTAAACGATTTATATTTAGAACGACAATTCTATTAATTCTTTTAGCTGCCATCGTTTATGCGTTAATCAGTAATTTTCAAAAAGACAAATCTATCTATGGTGTTGGTGATGAGGCACCTGATTTCCAACTAACGCAAATCAATGACGAAAATGATATAGAAACAGTTAAATTGAGTGATTTTAAAGGAAAAGGCGTTATGCTTAACTTTTGGGCGACATATTGTAAGCCATGTGAAGCGGAAATGCCTTATATGGAAGAACTTTATCCAAAATACAAAGATAAAGACGTGGAAATCATTGCAGTAAGTTTAGATGCCGCTCCATTAGTTATACATAAATTTATCAATAAATATAATCTTACTTTCCCAATACCACATGACTCTAAGGGGCAGGTCATGGATTTATATAAAATCGGACCTATTCCAAGTACTTTCTTTATTGGACCAGACGGTAAGATAGTCGATAAGGTTGAAGGCGCTTTAACCCTAGATAAATTGGAGGGGCATTTACAAGAAATCCAACCATAAAGAAGCAGTAATTTTAATTGAGAGGGATTTTGTATGAAAAAAATAAAATGTGAATGCGGACACGTTAATCCGGAAGGAACGGTTCTTTGTGAAGCTTGCGGAAAGCCAATCGAAGAGAACCAGCATATTGATGGAAATGATCAGACACAACTTTTAAATATGCGTTATGACGGAAGCGCCAGGCGCTCACAAACTTATAATAAATCAATTGTAGATAAGATCTGGAGTTTCTTTTCTTCAGTAAAAGTTGGTGTATGGTTAATAGTTATTGCATTAATTGCGTCAGCATTTGGAACTATTTTTCCACAAGAAATGTATATACCCCCTGAAGCTGTTTCAAGGGACCCAGCTGTGTTTTATGAAGCGCGTTACGGACTACTAGGAAAAATATATTACCAATTAGGATTTCATAACCTTTATAGTTCATGGTGGTATATGATTTTGATAGCCCTAATCGGTGTATCTTTAGTAATCTGTAGTCTCGATCGATTTATACCTTTACGCAGAGCATTAAAAATACAAAAGCCTAAGCGAAATGAGATATTTTTAAAAAGACAACGTTTATATAGCAAAAGCGAAAATGTACCACCTGAAGAACTAAAGCTAGTTAAAGAAAGACTTGAGAACCAAAGATACAAGGTGAGAGAAGAAGATGGCCATCTTTTGGCTGAAAAAGGCCGTTTTTCAAGATGGGGACCTTATGTTAACCATATAGGGTTAATTATTATTCTCTTAGCAGCCATCCTCCGTATGACACCATTACTATTTTTAGATGATTATATTTGGATTCGCGAGGGAGAAGAGCTCGTTATACCAGGAACTGATGGGGAATATTATATTGAAAATAAAAAGTTTACTTTAGAGACGCACGATGCTGATGATGAACGTTTTAAAGATGCAATAGAGAAAGAGGGCATGATCGCTAGTAATTATCAATCTGATGTTATTATATATAAAGTGAAAAACTCAGATGTAGTTGGAGCAGAGCCTGAGTTAGAAAAATACAAAGAGGACAGTTTACGTTTAAATCAACCTTTGAAATTTGATGGATATACATTGTACCAAGCAGGATACCAACTTAATGAATTTAAAAACATGACCTTTAAAATATATGATGTTGAAGATCAGGATCAAAAACCACTTGATGAATTTACAATAGACCTTACCGAACCAGAATCAGTTTATGAACTAGAAAATGGGTTCCAAGTAGAAGTTGTAGAATACTTCCCTGATTACTATATGGATGGGGATGAGCCAAGATCTGAAACCAAGTATCCAAAAAATCCGGCGTTTATGTTTGAAATCACGCCACCAGACAGCAATGAATCGGAAATTAGCTTTGTCGGAATAGGTAAGAATATCAGCCCAACGGGAGAAAATAATTTTAAACTGGGCATCGAAAATTTTGAAAGTCGCGATGTCAGTGGTATAACTGTAAGACGTGATTACACCATACCGTTCTTTATATTGGGTGCAGCTATTTTTATGATTGGCGTTATCCAAGGTATGTACTGGTACCATAGAAGAATTTGGGTGCATCCGACAGATAAAGGTGTATTATTAGCAGCACATACGAATAAAAACTGGTTTGGTATCCAAAAAGACATAGAGAAAGCCATTGAAGGAACACATGTTAATATGGTAGATGACCAAAGAGGACTTGATGAATAGACTGTCAGGAGGGAAATAATGACTTTACTAAAGATAAGTAGTGCTATGCTTTTCACAGCATTTATGTTTTATTTGGTGGCAACAATATTCTTTGGAGCGACCATTAGAGATAAACGTACTGATCATAAGAGGAAAACGTTAGCAGGTAAGATTGGTATTACCTTGACGCTTATAGGATTCTTAGCACAAGTGACTTACTTTATTACAAGATGGATAGCTGGAGGACATGCTCCAGTTAGCAACTTATTTGAATTCACGACATTCTTGGGAATGACACTTGTATTTGCGTTTATTATTATTTACTTTATTTATCGTTTAGGCGCTTTGGGCTTATTTGCCCTTCCAATAGCGATGTTAATTATTGCATATGCAAGTATGTTTCCAACCAATATATCGCCGTTAGTTCCATCGTTGCAGAGTAACTGGCTTTGGATTCACGTAACGACTGTTTCATTGGGGCAAGGTATCTTGTCCATTAGCTTTGTGGCTGGATTAATTTATTTGATTCGCCAAGTTGACCAAACAGTTCGAAGTAAAAGAACAACGTGGTTAGAAATTGTTATGTACTTGTTAGTACTGACGGTAGGTTTTGTAGGTATTACTTCGGCCTTTACTTTAACTGGATATAGTGCAGAATTTGAATATTTAGATGAAAACACAGGAAATGTAGTAACGACTGAATATCACTTACCAGCCATCGCTGCTCCAAACGGTGGGGAATTACTTACAAAAGATGCAATGGAGCCATGGTTTGAGACCCCTGCATGGATGCACGGAGCCGATGCGGGTAGAAAATTCAATACAGTTCTTTGGTCATTCATTACTGGATCGATTTTATATGGGGTTATCCGGTTGATTACAAGGAGACGAATTGCTGCCGCAATACAGCCTAAACTTCAAAATATTAAACCTGATTTATTGGATGAAATTACGTATCGGGCTGTAGCGATCGGATTCCCGGTCTTTACTTTAGGTGGTCTTATCTTTGCGGCGATTTGGGCGCAAATTGCTTGGGATCGATTCTGGGGCTGGGATCCTAAAGAAGTATGGGCGCTAATTACTTGGTTCTTCTATGCGGCCTTTCTTCATTTACGCTTATCAAGAGGGTGGCATGGAGAAAAATCTGCATGGCTAGCTATTGGAGGATTTGCAATTATCATGTTTAACCTTATTGCAGTAAACTTAATACTAGCGGGATTACACTCATATGCATAAAAGTTAAATTTAATAAAATGAAACATGGCAGGATATCTTGTCATGTTTTTCTTATATACACTTATCTCATTTTAAAGTACTATAGGTGTATATTGTATTTACACTTTTCTTTATACTTTTTCTTTTCAATAGTTTATAATTCAAATAGTATGGTTTAGAGGGGGAACTGAGATGGAAAATGAGGAAAAAATTCTAGTAGTAGATGACGAAGATCGCATTCGTCGACTCTTGCGCATGTACCTTGAACGTGAAGATTATTTTATAGATGAAGCTGATAATGGAAATGACGCACTTGAGCTTGCACTTGAAAATAACTATGATGTTATTCTATTAGATCTAATGATGCCTGGCATGGATGGGATTGAAGTGTGCCAGGAATTAAGAAAAGAAAAAGATACACCGGTTATTATGCTTACCGCAAAAGGGGAGGAATCAAATCGAGTTCAAGGATTTGAAGTTGGAACAGATGATTACATTGTTAAGCCTTTTAGTCCCCGAGAAGTTGTTTTAAGGGTTAAAGCACTTCTTAGACGTGCGACATCGACTCAATTTGATGAAGTTGATAGTCAAGCTAAAAATATTCTTGTCTTTCCACACTTAACAATTGATCATGACGCCCATCGAGTGACAGCCGATGGTGCCGAAGTTAATCTGACACCTAAAGAATATGAATTATTATGTTTTCTTGCAGAAACACCAGATAAAGTATTTAATCGTGAACAATTACTGAAGGAAGTATGGGAATACGAATTTTTTGGAGATTTACGAACTGTTGATACTCATGTTAAGCGACTACGTGAAAAATTAAATGCAGCTTCAAAAAAGGCTGCAAAAATGATAGTCACTGTATGGGGTGTCGGATATAAATTTGAGGTAGATGATGCCTAATGTTCTGGAAAAGTGTAGTAGGAAAACTAGCAATAACGATTTTATTGCTAGTTTCTTTTGTGTTATTTATCTTAACAATGTTGTTAATGGAGTTTTTTGAAAACTTCCATATACAAGAAGCAGAAAAGGACATGCTCCAAACGGCAACTAAAGTATCAATTATGGTGGAAACCTATGATGATCGCTCTATGATGATTGATACAGTTAAACGTGTGAAAGATCCTGAAAGTAGAGTTGTCATTGTATTTGATGACAATACTGATTGGACCTCAGATAGTAGTGATCAAAGCCTTTCTAGTTTAGATTATAATTGGATAAAGCATGAAGACGATTTAAGTGATGTATTAGATGAAAATAAAGACGTGAAAAAACAGTTGATATTGCCAGGTAGTGAGGTTGAGGCAATGATTGTCGGCACACCAATAGAAAACCATGGTGCTGTGTTTGTTTACCAATCATTAGATGTTATTGACCAAACTAAAGCAGAGACAACTAAAATTATATTTTTAGCTGCAGGAATTGCAATTGTTTTAACAACTATTTTTGCATTCTTCTTATCAACAAGAATCACTGCTCCTCTTATTAAAATGCGAGAAGCTGCATTTGATTTAACGAGAGGGGAATTCAATACAAAGGTGCCTATTTTAACACATGATGAAATTGGAGAATTAGCTATCGCTTTTAACCGAATGGGAAGACAGTTGAAATTTCATATTAATGCGCTTAGACAAGAGAAGGAACAATTATCAGGGATTCTTAGTTCGATGGCGGATGGGGTAGTTACTTTAAACCGTAACGGGGAAATGATTATTACAAATCCTCCAGCCGACCACTTTATTGATGATTGGTACTTTGAAAATAATATACCAATATCTAAGAAAGATAATCGCCTGCCTTATGAACTTAATACTATCTTACAAGAAGTTATTCACGGTGAAAAAGAAGTTTTGGAAGAGATCAAACTACAAGGTCGAACTTGGGTTATGATTATGACGCCACTATATGATCAAAATTATGTGCGTGGTGCGGTTGCTGTCGTTCGAGATATGACTGAAGAGAGACGCTTAGATAAATTAAGAAAAGACTTTATCGCTAATGTTTCCCATGAACTAAGAACACCAATATCAATGCTGCAGGGTTACAGTGAAGCGATTGTAGATGATGTGGCTGAATCGCCAGAGGAAAAAAATGAGTTAGCTCAGATTATTTACGAGGAATCTATGCGTTTAAGTCGCTTAGTCAATGATTTACTTGACTTAGGACGTATGGAAGCGGGGCATGTTGAAGTACGTAAGGAACAAGTAGAAGTAAATGCTTATGTCGAACGGATTGTCAAAAAATTCTTAGGTGTTTCTGAGGATAACCATGTTGATTTGCAATTGACTAAAGATATGGAGCAAGATTTAGCAACATTTGATCCTGATGCTGTTGAGCAAGTGTTTACAAACTTAATAGATAATGCAATCAGACATACAAAAGAAAATGGTTTTGTTCATGTCCATATACTTAATAATAAAGAAGAATTTAATGTATCAATCCAAGACAATGGAAGTGGGGTCCCTGAGGAAGACTTGCCATTTATCTTTGAACGTTTTTATAAAGCCGATAAGGCTAGAACGAGAAATGGGCAGAAGAAAGGAACAGGTCTAGGTCTAGCTATTGCAAAAAATATTGTTGATGCTCATGATGGTGTTATTACAGTTAAAAGTAAACAAAACCAGGGAACTACTTTTAATTTTAAGATTCCCCAAAAGTAATCCGCTCGAGGTTTTTTAACTGAGAGGGTCGATTTTAATGACCCTCTTTTTTAATTGTTTAGCGTAACATTAAAACTTCTGTGGATAATTTTATACTGAAATTGGCCACGTTCAGCGCAAGCGCCCAGCAACTACCAAGCTCCGAATACCTTCCTACGATAAGTCGAACTCGAATCGCTCCGCTCTTCGGTTCTCCTTTATCTCGTCAGGTCTTCTCCAGCTTGTACGTTCCTAACCGGCCGCCCCGTGCTTTTGTTCTGATATCTTTGAGAATTCCTATTATTTCATACACCAGTAGACTGTAAAATTTCACAATTTCCTAGATTATGGTACATAACACTATAAAAACTAGTGTTAATCTTCTATAATAAAATATAACTTAATTAACTATCGGCTTAAGATATTAAAATGTCGAGATGGGATGTGTGTTCAGTGTTTTTAAAAGGTATTATCTTATACTGTCAATCTCATATAAAGCAATCTAGAAGCATATTTTCGATTTTTCATTTGTTAAAAGGGAAAAGAGGCATACAAACAGTACATGATGCACATTTATTTCGACTTGAACCTCTGTTTGGAATATATCCTGCATTAGACAAAATGTCTTTTGAAAAAGAAATCAAGACCTTAATTAGTAAAGAATATCTAATGCATACTGAGCAAGAAAATGTTTATTCATTGACTAGCAGAGCCTTTACGTGGTTAAGTGTACATCAAAAAGAACTTCGTTTAGAGTATTTCAATGGATTAAGACATCATCAGATTACCGATACTTTTTTTGGTCGTCTGCTTTTGTTTATTCAAACGTACACAAATATACAAATGAATTACTATTCATTTATCCCTGTCAGAGATAGTACTTCTATTACCTCCTGGCTTAAAGATTACTATAAAAGATCGGGCAATGTTCAGGCAGATGAAATATTATATGTCTTATATACTGATTTAGATAAGTTACTTAAAAAGTTTAAAGAAAATGAAGCACATTTTTTCATAGACCATCTGTCAGGATATAAAAAGTACGGTATGACAACAAGCCAACTTTCTAAGAAATATAATATAAACATAGTAGACTTACCGCTCTTACGTATAGCTATACTACATAAGATGTTAACGATTATTAATAAGGATAACAATCAATTTAAAATATTGCCTGCTTTAGTTCCAGAAAGAGTGGAAAGCCTATTTATTACCAATACAACGATGACAACTTATAACTTATTAAATGCGGGTTTTTCACCAGAAGAAATTAAAGTTAGGAGAAACTTGAAACTTAATACCATTTATGATCATATTGTTGAAATTTCTCTTTTTGATAAGGCATTTAATATCGATGACTATGTGAGTGAATCTGTTATTAATGAAATAAAGATGGCTGTTTCTAATACAGACTCATATAAGCTAAAAGATATTAAGGAAAAAGTCTCTGATGAGATATCCTTTTTCCAAATAAGATTGGTATTAACGCGTATAAGCTAAAATAATTAAAATTTAGGTGGTTTTAATGATACACACGTCAAGCCTTAGCGACAGTTTAAAAGAATTTAATATCACTGCTTTTAGACAAGGACAAAAGGAAATTATAACAGATGTACTAAATGGGAATGATGTCTTAGGAATATTACCAACAGGAAGTGGGAAATCTTTATGTTACCAATTACCTGCCAAATTATTTGAGGGCACTACAATTGTAGTTTCTCCATTAATATCTTTAATGCATGATCAGGTTAAACAACTTAAAGCCAAACATTTTAAAGAAGTTATTGCATTAAATAGCTCGATGAATTATATAGAAAGAAAAAATACATATAGACACTTACAATCATTTAAGCTTATTTACATGTCACCTGAACTTTTGCAAAACGAGGAATTACTGAACTATTTAACGCAAATTAAGATTAGCTTATTTGTAATTGATGAAGCCCATTGTATTTCCCAGTGGGGACATGAATTTAGACCAGATTATTTAAAGTTAGAATCAATTATTAACCGACTAGGGAATCCTCCTATCCTCGCTCTAAGTGCGACAGTTACAGAAACAGTGCAAACTGATATTGTTAAAACTTTAAAAAGACCACATATTATTAAACATATTTATCCGATTGATCGGACAAACATAGCCTTTACTATACATGAAGTTTCCGATAATACTGAAAAGATGGAACTGATATTAAAATTACTTCATCATAAACATGTTCCTACGATAATCTATTTTTCAAGTCGTGCAGTTTCTGAAAGAGTTGCTAATTTGCTTTCAGCTGAATTACCTCAGCATGAGATTGCTTTTTACCATGGAGGGATGGATCAAAACGACCGGGTCATTGTTCAACAACAATTTATGAATGATCAATTAGATGTTATTTGTTGTACAAGCGCCTTTGGTATGGGAATTGATAAACCAAATATCCGATTAGTCATCCATTATCATATGCCAAATCAAATCGAATCGTATATTCAAGAGGTTGGAAGAGCGGGAAGAGATGGAAAGGAATCTCTAAGTGTTTTGTTATATAGTCATAATGATAAATACATTCCATTAAATATAATCGACAGCGAGCTTCCATCAGAAGATGAAGTCAACATGACATTTAACAAGATATATGATATATATGATAAAAATAAAAATCTCCCATCAAAGGATGAAGAAATACTAGAGATATTACAACTGGGAGAAATTAAATGGCGATTTCTGCAATATCAAATGGAGCGATATGGTATTATAAAAGATAAATTTGTTCAGTATAATGCTAATAATTGGGACGTTGCACGACAAAATATTAAAAAACTAATAAAAGATCGACAGCTCTTGAAACAAAGAAAATTAAATGAGATGCTTAGGTGGATTCATGAAGATTATTGCCTTAGGAAACGCTTATATAAGCCATTTCAACATTCTTATCAACCAGCATTATATCAATGTTGCAGTAATTGTGGCTATTCATTGGATGAGTGGATGCCTGAGCAGAAAATGGCCACGCAGAAAAAAGATCTCGGTTGGCACCAGAAATTGAAAAATATATTGTTGATTGAGGGAGATTATGAAGCAGAGTGAAATAATAAAACGACTTTCAGATAAAGAATTGAAGCGATCATTGATTCTCTCACAATCACTCTTCTTAGCTTTATCTTTAATAGGTAGTATCCTACTATTTGAAAGTATAACAGATTGGTTTTTCTTCTTTCAGATAGACTTGAAAGAGATAATTGTTTATGGTTTGTTTCCTGGGATACTTATTGTTCTTATTGATTTAATTTTAATGTATGCTTTGCCCAAAAAATACTATGACGATGGAGGCATTAATGAACGAATCTTTACAAGTTTAAACTACAGTGAAATATTCTTTATCTGTATTTTGATAGCAGTTTCTGAAGAACTGTTGTTTAGGGGCGTTCTTCAAACTACATTTGGCTATATACCTGCAAGTGTTATTTTTGCTTTAGTTCATGTTCGTTATTTATCAAAGCCTGTCTTACTTATATCAGTTTTGTTAATTAGTTTTTTTATTGGATATTTGTTTGAAGTAACTGGAAATTTATATGTCACCATTTTTGCCCACTTTACGGTCGATTTTATCTTAGGCCTAGTTATTCGTTATCAAAAATGAGGTGTGGTTAATGAACAAATCAGTGGACGAAGATCAAGCAACCGAACTAAGGAAGCTTATTAGTGAAGTTGAAGCGAAAGATGATGTGAAAAATCCAACTAATGAAGAACGAAAGCAAGAACCTCGTCGGCAAATTGACATTCTTGACTTACCCCCGCGTAAAGAGATACATAGTAAAAAGAAATCTCGGGTTCATTTTAAATTAAATCGCTCTGTATTACGCTTAATCGTTGTCTTTCTTTTAGTAGCTGCAGTAATCGTGGGGGTCATATATTTATTTGAAAATGATTTATTGCAGCTTGCATTATTTCCGGAAACCATATCTTATAACATTTCATAGTATGCATTGAACATGGTCATATATCATAACTATAAACTATGTCAGTGTTTAACACATTTGCGGTTAAGCTTTAATATAACTATTAACAAGTATTTAATTTTGTAAAATTTGATTTAGAATGATTGTCAGTGGTTAGAGGAGGAATATGGATGCGTATCGAAAGGCTGTCAAACCATCAATTTAAAATCTTTTTAACTTTTGATGATTTAAATGAGCGTGGTTTTAATAAAGAAAGTTTGTGGATTGATCTTGATAACGTACGAGATCTTTTTAGTGATATGATGTACGAAGCAAGTGATGAAATTGGCTTTGAACTGTATGGGAGCCTATTGATTCAAGTACATTTAATGCAAGCCCAAGGTATGCATATAATTGTTACACAAAAGGTTGAAGACTATGAGATAGATGAAGATTTTATTGAAATGAAAGTCACATTAAATGAAAGTAAAGAACTTATTTTTAAGTTCGAAGAGTTTGAGGATATTATTAACGGGGCTCATCACCTATCATCATTTTCATTAATAGATGCAGCGATTTATTATTTTAATGACCATTATTATATGATTATCGAAGACCAAACAGAGTCACCTGATAAAGAAGATCTTATTGCCATTATGGCTGAATTCTCTACTCCAAGTATTACGACCTCTTATCTTATTAAAGAATATGGAAAGTCGATATTTCAGACAAATGCAATCCAAGAGATCTTACACTATTTTGAATGAATTGTGGTGTGAGGAGTGTCTCTAGGTAACCGCTTTCAATTGTGCGGGATTAATATATTTAAATAGCTTTATTTAATTGCATATTTATCATGAAGGTGTATACTAGCACATGAGTAAAGCTATTATTATAGATTTTGTGGGAGGTAAACTCATGGTAGCCGATAAAGCAGCAGATTCTACCAAGGAAGAAGAAGCAATGAATATTTTGGGTTCAACACGAACTGTTGTAAAAACCGCTTTAGAGAGGTTGGGTTATCCTGAAGAGGTTTATGAATTATTGAAAGACTCAATGCGGATGTTAAAAGTACGAATTCCTGTAAGAATGGACGACGGATCAGTAAAAATATTTACAGGTTACCGCGCCCAACATAATGATGCCGTTGGTCCAACAAAGGGTGGTGTAAGATTTCACCCAGATGTAACCGAAACTGAAGTGAATGCATTAGCGATTTGGATGAGCTTAAAAGCAGGTATTGTTGATTTACCTTATGGTGGAGGAAAAGGGGGAATAATATGTGATCCCCGCGAAATGTCATTTAGGGAGCTGGAGGGTTTAAGCCGTGGCTACGTTAGAGCTATCAGCCAATTTGTAGGCCCAACTAAAGACATTCCTGCACCAGATGTATTTACAAATTCGCAAATTATGGCTTGGATGATGGATGAATACAGTCGTATTGATGAATTTAATAATCCTGGTTTCATTACGGGTAAACCAATCGTGCTTGGTGGGTCCCATGGTAGAGAATCAGCAACAGCTAAAGGTGTCACCATTGTAATAAATGAAGCAGCTAAGAAACGAAATCTCGAAGTTAAGGGAGCGAAAGTTATCGTCCAAGGATTTGGTAATGCGGGAAGCTTCCTATCTAAGTTTTTACATGATGCTGGTGCGAAAGTCGTGGGTATCTCAGATGCCTATGGGGCTTTATATGACTCTGAAGGCTTAGATATTGATTACCTACTCGACAGAAGAGATAGCTTCGGAACTATTACAAACTTATTTGATAATACGATAACAAATCAAGAATTATTAGAGTCTGATTGTGATATACTTGTTCCTGCTGCCGTTGAAAATCAAATAACAAAAGAAAATGCCCATAAAATACAAGCAGATATTGTGGTAGAAGCAGCGAACGGTCCAACAACCATGGAAGCTACTGAAATACTTACCGAAAGAGGAAAGTTACTAGTCCCTGATGTTTTAGCTTCTGCAGGTGGAGTAACTGTGTCTTACTTTGAATGGGTACAAAATAATCAAGGATATTACTGGACAGAAGAAGAAATTGATGAGAAATTACATGAAAATATGATTAAAGCATTCAATACCATTTATGATACATCCCAAACTCGACAAATTGACATGCGACTCGCTGCATATATGATCGGGGTTAGAAAAATGGCAGAAGCTTCACGTTTCCGGGGTTGGATTTAACTTCAATTTATAAGAACAAAAATTTAAGTTTAAGTGTTTAAGCAGAATATGGCCAACTATTATATAAAGTCATCTCCACATAGATTTTAGAGTTAAATTTCCTAAAGATTATAAAGAAAAGCTCTTATTGACATGAACACGACGCAATAAGAGCTTTATTTTACTTTTAATTAATTTCTTCTTCAAACATTTTTTTCAAAACATTCATATCATTTGTTTTTTCTAGAGCGACTAAAAGTTTAATACGAGCTTTTGGACCTGTTAATCCATTTGTAAATATAACTCCCATATCTTTTAGTTGTCGACCTCCACCATCATACCCATATGTAGGCTGCACAACACCTTGGTAACATCTTGAGACAAGAATTATAGGGATACTACTATCTATTAGTAATTTGATTTCATCTACAACATCTTTTGGTAAATTTCCCTGGCCAAGCCCCTCTATGACTAGGCCATCAGGTTTTAAATATCGAATCGCTTGGATAATATCCCCCTTCATACCAGAAACAGCTGTCAGTAAATAAACCTTTTTTGTTAAACTTGTAATTGGATAAGCGTTGCCAGGTAGTAACGAATGATGAAATAATACCTTTTCTTTAGTAATAATACCAATTGGTCCATATTGGGGGCTTTGAAATGTAGCAATATTGCTGGTTGATGTCTTAGTAACATTACTGGCTGGGTGTATCTCATCGTTCATGACTACAAGTACGCCTTTTTTTCTTGCATCCTTACTGATTGCTACTCGTACGGAACTAATTAAGTTATATAAAGCGTCAGATCCAATTTCATTATAAGACCGCATCGCTCCAGTAACTATGATAGGTTTTTCCGTGTCTAAAACAAGACTCAGGAAATATGCGGTTTCTTCCAATGTATCAGTTCCGTGCGTAATAACAAAACCGTCATACATGTTAAGTAATTGATTAATTGTATTTGCAAGCGAAAGCATATGTTCAGGGGTTATTTGTGGTGAGGGAAGTGAAAACTCTATACGCTCTTCCACCACTGCATAAGTGTTTACATAGTCAACTAGTCCTGATAAAGGATGTTCGTTAGATATTGAGACTTTTCCAGTTGTTTTATCTTCCAACATTGAAATTGTTCCACCTGTATGGATAATTAATATTTTTTTCATTAATATTACACCTTCCAATTTTAAGTTAATACTTTTATTTTGTTTTAGGGCTAATTTATCGTATATTCATTTTTGTAATAACATGTTAGAATGAATGAGAATAAATAAGAAAGAGGTTCTACGATGTTAGCTATTTTATCAGCGGGTGTGGCCCCAGCATTTGCTTTGTTATCTTTTTTTTACTTAAAAGATCGATATAGTGAGCCTTTATTATTTATTTTTCGTGCTTTCATAATGGGATGCCTTCTCGTGTTACCCATTATGTTTATTCAGTATGTTATGTCTGATGAGATTAACAGCTTATTTATAGAATCTTTTCTTATTATCGCACTTATAGAAGAGTTTTTTAAATGGTTTGTCTTTTTATATATTATTTATCATCATACGGAGTTTAACACGCATTACGATGGAATTGTATACGCTGTGACTATAAGCTTGGGATTTGCCACAGTTGAAAACATTCTATTTTTATTAGTTAACGGTATAGAATATGCTTTTACTAGAGCAATTTTCCCTGTATCATCCCATGCGTTATTTGGTGTATTGATGGGATATCATTTCGGAAAAGCTAAAATACAACATAGAAATACTCATCTTACCTTAGCCTTGATTATACCTGTCTTTTTCCACGGGACATATAATTATATTATTAAAATGGTTTCAACAGACTGGTTAATTTACATGATTCCTTTTATGGCTATCTTATGGTGGATCGGTCTTTATCGGGTAAAATCTGCAAACCTTTCAGTTATAGACCATCAATTCAATAAAGTGTAACATCATTAATTCCCTGTTTTTATAGCAGGGGATTTTTTTATTGAATTTATGAATAAATTAGACTGTTAATCAAAAAATAGATATCAATGTGAAAGTAAGTTACGGGAGGCCTAATGATGAAGAGAAAAACAGCACTAATTTTAGTTGTGATTTGCGCTATTTCGATTATATTTCAGACACCACTTTCAAATCATACAGTTCAGGCATTTAGTCCACAGGTCATTCAGCAGGGTGCCTCTGGTGATGATGTGATTGAATTGCAAGCTCGTCTAAAACATATTGGATTTTATAATGGAAAAATTGATGGCGTTTTTGGATGGGGAACTTACTGGGCATTGAGGAACTTTCAATACGAGTTCGGTATGAAGGTTGATGGTTTAGCTGGTACAAGTACGAAACAAAAACTTGTTAAAGCAACTAAATATGATGAACAAAAAGTTAAGAACCAAATGTACAAAAGCCCATCACAAGGGGGGAATAAGCAAAAGCAACCCGCTAAAGCGTCCACAAATGTCCCACAAGGTTATTCTCAAAATGATATTAATTTAATGGCTAATGCTGTGCATGGTGAAGCTAGGGGGGAACCCTATGAAGGTCAAGTTGCCGTTGCAGCGGTTATTTTGAATCGTGTAGAAAGTGCGACATTTCCTAATAATATTTCGGGCGTCATCTTTGAACCTCGAGCGTTTACAGCTGTTGCAGATGGACAAATTTGGTTAACTCCTAATGAAACGGCCAAGAAAGCTGTTCTTGATGCAATGAATGGTTGGGACCCCTCCGGTAACGCGACGTATTATTTTAATCCAGATACCGCAACATCAGCATGGATTTGGTCAAGGCCACAGATTAAACGTATTGGAAAACATATATTCGCTAAATAGAAAGGTGTGATAATATGCCACGGTGGAGCTGGATAATAATTACTGTATTAACTATAGGTTTAGTGGGTACTTCATTTTGGGGATATAAAGAACACGAGGATAAGAATGCTGTTTTAATTCAAGCTGAAAATACGTACCAACGATCTTTTCACGAATTAACGCATAACATGGATTTGCTATATGACAAAATCGGCACCACACTTGCAATGAATTCAAAGGACAGTCTATCTCCAGAGCTTGTTGATATATGGCGCTTAACATCCGAAGCAATGTCCAATGTGGGACAGCTCCCATTAACATTATTGCCATTTAATAAAACAGAAGAATTTTTATCTAATATCGGAGATTTCACGTATAGAACAGCAGCTAGAGATTTAGATAAAGAGCCTTTATCAAATGAAGAGTTAAAGACACTCGAAAGTTTATATGAACAATCCGAGGATATTAAAGATGAATTAAGGACAGTACAGCATGAAGTATTAGATAACAATCTTAGGTGGATGGATGTTCAACTTGCATTAGCCACAAATGATGAACAAGAAGATAATACTATTATAGATGGTTTAAAAACGGTTGAAAAAAAGGTTGAAGGCTATTCAGAGGGAAATGAAGATTCATCCTTATTAGGTACGCGAGAGCAAGAACATGAGTTTAAAAATATAAAAGGTAATAGAATTAGTGAAGATGAAGCTCTTAACCGCAGTGCATCCTTATTTGACGTGAAAAGTGAAAAAGATATTGACATATCTCAAAGTGGAGAGGGAGCAGATCTACCTTTATATAATGTGTCATATGAAGATGATGACAAAAATGTTCACTTGGATATGAGTCAGCACGGGGGGCACCCTCTTTCAATGTTAGTTAATCGCACTGTAGGCGAGCCAAATTTGAGTTTACATGAAGCGCAGGAAGAAGCTGAAAAATATTTAAAAGAACAAAAATTTAAAAATATGACTTTATTCAGAAGCAGTCAATACGATTCAGTCGGTGTCTACTCGTTTTTACATGAAGAAGATTCAGTTAGAATGTATCCTGACGCCATTGAAGTGAAAGTTGCACTTGATAACGGTGATATACTTGGACTCACAGCAACAAATTACTTTATGAATCATAAAAAACGAGACTTGCCTAAGCCAAAAGTTACCAAAAAAGACGCAAAAGCTAAAGTTAATCCAAATGTAAAAATCCAAGAAGATTTCTTAGCAGTTATTGAAAATGATTTAGGAAAAGAAGTTTTAACCTATGAATTTCTTGGAACAATGGGCGGCAAAACATATCGTATATTCATCAACGCGTTAGATGGTAAAGAAGAAAGAATTGAAAAACTGGAACGCAAAGAAATAAATTTAGCAGGAAATTTTTAAAAAGGAGGGGCTTTTGTCCTTCCTTTTATCTAATTTATTTGCAATAATAGGTATAAAGTCTTATTTTGCTACAGGGAAACATAGAGGGGGAGAGGAATATGAAGATTGGCGCAACGCTGTCTCTAACGGAAAAAAAGAGAATTATCGAGCGAAAATAATCGACATAGATAAACATGAAGGTTACATAGTTATAGACCTGCCTGTTAGGGAAACAGACGGCAAAACAGCAATTTTAAGAGAAGGTATTCATTTAAGAGCTATTTATAATGAGGAAAACGAAAACATTTACCAATTTAATACGATAATAGTGCAGCGCTTAAATCAGAGAATTCCTGCATTTGTTTTAAAATATCCAAAAGAGGAAAATATAAAGAAAATCCAAAGAAGACAATTTGTCCGTATTAAAACAGCTGTTGACGTAGCGATCTCAAGCTTGAACAATAGTTTTTCTCCTTTTACTACAGTTACTACTGATATAAGTGCGGGCGGAGTGTCTATTATCATACCAAAAGAGCAAAAGCTAAAGTCGAAGTTATCGTGTGACTTAACGTTAGTTCTGCATGGAAGTACAAAAGAGCAACAATATATTAACGTAAAAGGGGAAATCATCAGGGTATATAGTCAAGAATATGATATACATACAGCCTCAATAAAATTTAATCAACTAACTAATCAGCAGCAACAGATGATTGTAAGATTTTGTTTTGAAAAGCAAAGAGAGGCCAGACGTAAAGAATTAACTTAATATTATTTATGTTGTAAGGTTAAACATAGACCTTTTTTTATCGAATATGTTATTATTTTATATAGTGAAGCAATTTAATGCGGAGCAAACTATGTCTATAGATTATTAAAAGATCTCAAAGCTCCGATTAGAAGATATTATGGTGAAAGGAAAGGCCGTTTGAATGACAAAAAAAATAACTATTGCAATTGATGGACCTGCTGCTGCAGGGAAAAGCACTGTAGCTAAGATGGTTGCTCAGAAACTATCGTATGTTTATATAGATACTGGTGCGATGTATCGAGCTTTAACATTAAAAGCAAAGAATAATAAAATTCCTTTTGATGAGGAAGACCAGCTCAATAAATTATTATTAGATACGACCATCAATCTTACACAGACTGAGCAAGGACAAAAAGTAGAGCTCGATGGAGTTGATATCACACGAGAAATTCGAACTCATGATGTAACAAACAATGTCTCACACGTTGCCAAACATCCATTGATACGTGCAGAAATGGTAAAAAGGCAGCAAGAACTTGCAAAAAACGGAGCCGTTGTGATGGACGGGCGGGATATTGGAACTTTTGTTTTACCAAATTCAGAACTTAAGATTTTCTTAATTGCTTCTGTGGAGGAACGGGCAAACAGGCGACATGAAGAAAACATTCAAAATGGCCTACCGTCCGATTTATCTGAGTTAAAAGAGGAAATTAAAACTCGCGATTTGCTTGATTCGAAGCGAGAAGTAGCGCCTCTTATCAAAGCGGAAGATGCTATTGAAATAGATACCACCTCTTTATCTATTATGGATGTTTGTCAGCGGATATTAAATGAAGCAGAAAAATTAGTCAACTAACTCATGATTAACTACTTCATTTACTTGACAAATCCATCTAATTATTAGAAGTTATAAAAAAGGGAATATACATTTTTCTTTGTACTAATTTAAACATTATTTTATACAAAATCAGTTTATTCCAGTTGTTTTGTATCTTAAGGAGGAAACAGTAATGAGTGAAACCAACAATGAAATGCCAAATCTTTCTGTGGGGGATATTATCCAAGGATCTATTGTAAAAGTAGAAGACAAACAAGCTCTTGTCGACTTTGGATATAAGACAGAAGGTATCATTCCAATTAGTGAGCTATCGAGCCTTCACGTTGAAACATCAAGTGATGTCGTCAATGAAGGAGACGAGTTAACTTTAAAAATAAAAAAGATTGAAGACGATGAAGTGATTTTATCTAAAAAGGAAGTCGATGCCGACCGCGCTTGGGAAGAGCTTACTGAAAAATATGAAAATGGTGAGACATTTACAACTGAAATTAAAGAAGTTGTAAAAGGTGGTTTAGTTGCTGATATAGGAGTGAGGGGTTTCATTCCTGCGTCTTTAGTAGAGACTTATTTTGTTGACGACTTCTCAGATTATAAAGGTAAGCAACTTGAAGTTAAAATTGTTGAATTGGATAAAAGCCAAAATAGACTTATTTTATCTCATCGTGCGGTAGTCGAAAAGCAAGAAGCGGAGCACAAAAAGGAATTGCTTGAAGATCTTGAAGCCGGTCAAGTTATTAAAGGTACTGTACAGAGACTCACTAATTTTGGAGCTTTTGTGGACCTGGGGGGTATCGATGGACTTGTTCATATTTCCGAGTTAGCTCATGAACATGTTGAAAAAGCCTCTGATGTTGTTTCCGAAGGCGAGGAAATTGAGGTGGAAGTACTTTCCGTTGACCGGGATAACGAACGTATTTCTTTATCAAGAAAGAATCTACAACCTGGACCATGGTCTGATATAAATGAAAAAATTTCTAAAGGCGATGTTGTTGAGGGAACGGTTAAAAGATTAGTTAACTTCGGAGCTTTCGTTGAGGTATTGCCTGGTGTTGAAGGCCTTGTTCATATCTCGCAAATTGCTAATCGCCATATAGGTACACCACAAGAAGTTTTAGAAGAAGGGCAAACAGTGAACGTTAAAGTCCTTGATGTCAACGAAGAAGAAGAACGTATGTCACTCAGTATTAAAGAATTGGAAGAAGATCAAGAAGCTGATGATATTAGAGAATATGAAAAAAGCGATGAACAGACTGGATTCCAGTTCGGCGACTTTATCGGTGACAAGTTAAATAAATATAAATAACCCTAGTTAAATAAACTAGCGAAAACCCTACTGATACAGTAGGGTTTTTTGTATAGACCCCACAACATATGGGATTCACCAAAAGTGCACACCATACATATTATGCGCAGTAATTTAACACTTTCTACTAAAAGAATGAGGTAAACCGTCGCTACGGAAATACGCTTCGCTTTGATATGCTCCCTTTTGAGTAGACAGTTAAAAAATAAAAAAACAACTATTCAAAAGGAGAGGTATTCATTGGCAAATCCATATTATTCACCCGACTTTAAATGGAAAGTAGTTC